>CALUTI010000019.1 GCA_944323695.1 Candidatus Gastranaerophilales bacterium | reverse complement strand
CTGCTTCATGTGTTTGTTGCGGTGGAATAGGGAAATAAGAATAAAAAAACAGCGATTTGAGATATTTGTATGATATAACAGTAGAAATTTTGACCGTCTGAAATGGCTTGAAATCAAGCATTTTGACGGTTAAAAACAACAAAGTAATGAAAGTATATTAAATCCCTCAAAAACAGGCTTTTATGTTCCACTTTTGAGCAAAAGCATTGGATAAAAATAAAATGAAAAAATTTATATCATATTATCAATAATTGCAGTAACGAGCACAACAGCATTTGCGGCAAAAATTCCGAGAGAAAGAGCACCAGACAGTGCAACGAAACATCAAATTCAAATCACTGAAAATCCTATCAGCGGAATTTGGGACAATGTACAAAACGGCGAAAGCTACGGTTCGGCAAGCTGCAAAGCGAATAACGCAATTCGTAAAGCGGTTATGTCAAATCAAGCTGACGACTACGGTTACAATACTATCCGCAATATCGCAAAATGCAATTCGGATAACGTGCGATAAAATGCTCCGTCCTGAAGTTTACAGACAATATGAGGAATATTTGAAAGTATTGCATGCAGACATTTTAACTGATGTTAGAAATGGCAGAGATTTGGAAAACGCACGAAAAGCAGCATATGAGCAAATATATCAATCCGTAAATCCGTCATTTAACTATGACAAGCAATTTTTACTTGACATTTGTTACCACAACATTCCCGTTGTTGACGCGGCAATGTTCACCGTTGCAAGACAACTGATTATCGAAAACAGACCGTAAAATTTAAGGCGTACCGTCAATCTGACGATACACATGTTTTATGTCATAGTATGGTAAACGCATAGGAATGTTTTGGCTTTTACAGAGTGCATAAACACTATGTTTGCGGACTCTAAAAGCCGCAAAAACAGCGTTCCCCTTATGTTTATATTCATAGTATCAAAAATACCGTTTTAAATGTCCACAATTGCAAAAATAGTACGGACAAAACCCGTACCATTTGCATAAACATATTATTATTTAATTGCCGTTTGCGGCACAAAGCGGTTTCATTCCCATTAAGATATCCCAAAGCATAATCTTGACTTTTCCGCTTGCATTAAGGTTTTGCGGTAATATGGGCGGATTTTCACCCTTTACAAGCGAGATGTTCGAGAATTAGGCGGAGATTTTCGGAAATTTCTTTCTATCTCTTTTGTACGGCATAATACTGGCGGTTTTCAAAAATGCCAAAAATAGGTGCAAAAAAAACAGGAAACCTTTTTGTGATTCCCTGTTTTCGCATTTTTCCATTTGTGTATGGCGATTATTAAGTTTTCAGATACCTATAATAATGCTTGAATCGGTATGACCGTTACAATTCCAACCTCATATAAATAACTTCTTGAAACCCTGTCTTACGAGAATTAAAACCTTTCGGATTTCTGCCATATTCGATAAATCCAACTTTTTTATACATGGAAAATGCCCTTGCATTTTCAGCAACTACACTCAATTCCAGCTGACTATATCCCGCGGTTTTAGCACATTCAATACACGAAGCCATCAATGCTTGTCCAATTCCAAGTCCCCAAAACTTTTTCAGAACGCTAATACCAAATTCAGCACGATGCCGTACCTTGTATTTCGCCCCTACTGCCTCGATTCCAGCAGTCCCTATAACTGCGCCATCAATTATAGCAATAATCTCAATTTCATTTTCACTATTTTCCTTCTCTTTTAGAATCCGGCTTTCTTGTGCTGCATCAAAAGTGTTTTCATCGGGATATGTAAGCAAATAGTCGGTTTGGGTATGAGTTAAATTGAAGTTATCTAATACAAGCTGTCCATCACTTTCAGTTGCATTTCTCAAACAACATTCCATACCATTCTTTAATGTTATTATTTTGCTGTATTTCATAGCCAGTCACTCCTTTGCAACTGCAATATTATTCCTGCAGCCGTCCCTTGTTAAACAACTTATCAATGTTTGTACCCTTTCTTATACTTTAATTTTCTTCTCATTATTCTTTTACAGGGAGATTATGTTGCTTTAAAAAAGAAAGTTTATCCCAATATCCACGCTGGAATAATATCTTTTCATTTACAACATGGAAAAATCCGCATCCGCGCAATCCTAACGGGTCTTTCCACTCTAAGATAGCCCATTGCCCATCTTCAAAAATATTTTCCACAATACAAACCATTTTTGCAGTTGCAAACTCATTTGCAAACATTTCTCTAATAGCCGCAACTCCTACAACAGGTTCATTTGCAACTTGATGGTTTGTTGCATTATTATCATACAAACTAATAATCATGTCCACATCACCGTCATTAAAAGCGTCTACCCATTTATTCACTACTTCTTTCGGACTTAGCATATATTGTTATCCTCCTTTTTGATTAGAAATGCCATTGGTTTTCATCTTGCTATTAACTATCACTGCTGACTTTGCAAATTTATAAATGTGAAATTCTTTCACCAAAGCCGTTTGAGGAAAGAGAGGCAAGCAGATTGTGTTCCTTGGCAGGCGAGGCTATACGTGGGTATGCGAGTCTGCCAAGGGGCGCAAGATGCGCCGCCTATCTTTTCTCAAACTTAATTTATACTGCCTAACGATTTCACTTGCCGCGAAACCAGAGTTTTGAATTTACTAACTGTTTTCAATTTCGTTTCCTATAAAGTAATTTGCTATTTCAAAAGCCTTTATTCGTCTTTTCCCCAAAGTGATTTGTGACTTATATCTCTCCGGATTTTCTTTTGCTTCAAAGGTTATTATTGTTTCCCGTAATTTATGCAATGTTGAATCAATTTGCCTTTTTGCTTCAATTAAATCTTCCTTAGTATATTCCATTATTACCCTCCATAGCTTCTGATTGTTGTCGTCTTGGCTATTATATGTCTTTTCTTCCCCAAATGGTATAGGCTTTTATTTTTGTAATACTGTAAAACTTTTTTCTGTAAGGTATTCAAGGGATATTTCTCTTTTGTGCTTCCTGCTCCGTGTCCTCGCTGCGTTGATCGTTGCATTTTGGATAACGACTTTGCAAAAGGCATGGAAGGTGTACTCGATATGTTCCCGATATTCTTCTGTACAGGTCATGGAAAATCCCCTGTTCATCCCAAAAGGGCTGTGGCTGGTTGGTAGTTGCTTTTTATGATAGTAAGGAGCGACAGCAATTTAGGCTGTCGCTCCTTGACTGCCTAACCGCAAAACCGGGCGGGACTGTCAACGGTGGGCGAAGCCCGTTCATCTTGACCGCCCGCTGGCTCGGCTGGCTTTGCTATTTACCAGACAAACTTGAATTTATTTTAAGCTATCACGTTTTACCTTCTTAAGCCTTACTATCATTACCATAGGAATTTCTTT
>CALUTI010000018.1 GCA_944323695.1 Candidatus Gastranaerophilales bacterium | reverse complement strand
AGCTTTATAAAATTCTGTTTGATAGGCATTGTTACCAGAGCCAAAGCCTCCCCAGTATTCATTTTGAACATTTATTACTGCCTGCATTAACATGGAATATGACTTTTTAAATCCGCTTGCAAGTGCTTTGGTCTTATAATTCGCAACCAACGTCGGTATCGTCATTGCGGCAACCACACCGATTATTCCAAGGGTAATTAATACTTCCGCCAGGGTGAAAGCGGCTTTTCTGTCAGTATCTTTTCCTCGCCCCTTGTGGGAGAGGACGCAGTTGTGCGAACATAGTGAGCTACAAATGCGGATGAGGGGTTTACGGTTGTTCAGTTCATTTGACCCCTCACCTGAATTTCTAAATTCACTGCGTTCATTAAGAAATTCTTTCCTCTCCCACAAGGGGCGAGGAAAAAGTTTTACGTCATCCTGAGCGCCGGCGAAGAATCTCAAAAGATCCTTCGGCTTCGCCTCAGGATGACAAATATCCGCATAACACTTGCTTTCTTCTTCACCAACTTCCGGTGTATTCTCACTAACGATCTGTGTGTCGGGTCCAGCGGCACGCTGGCTACTTAGAGGAGACGCCCCCCCCCGTTCTTGAAAATTCTTCTTAAATTCATAAGCTTTCTCCTATCAGTTTTAACAGTTTCTTATTCAATTTTACATTATGAACCCGTAAATAGTCAACATTTTTTTTAAAAGCTATAGAATTTAATGCTAAAGTGAATATATCCTTTGTAAAGTTATCCGCGTCAGGCATATTCAATAGACTTTTGCGTGAGATACCGAGCATTACAGGACAGCCCAAGCCATGAAACTCTTCGACGCGTTCTATAATCTCAAAATTATCCTCACGTGTTTTGCCAAAACCTATTCCCGGGTCTACAATAATATTTTCGCGTTTTATGCCTTTTGAGACTGCGATATCAATTTTATTTTTCAAGCCAAGATAAATTTCATCCATAAGGTTGGAGTAAACAGGTTTGTCCTGCATATTTTCAGGTGTACCTTTTGAGTGCTGGATTATAACTTTTGCATTATATTTTGCAATAATATCCGGCATTTTTTCATCATAATCAAATCCGGACACATCATTAATTATCTCTGCGCCGAGTTCCAAACACTTTTGCGCAACTTTGGCGCTTCGGGTATCAATACTTATTGGGATTTTAATATTATTTTCTTTAATATATTCCAAAACAGGTACAAGTTTAGCCAGTTGCTCGTCGTCGGATACCGGTTTTGAATAAGGCTTTGTGGATTCCGCACCGATATCAATAATATCTGCACCGTCATTTATCATCTCATTCAAATGTTCAATTGCCTTGTCAAATTCATAGAAATCCCCGCCATCAGAAAATGAATTTGTTGTAAGATTCAAAATACCGGCTATTTTACATTCTTCGCTGCCACTTTGCGGCCTGCGGCAAAGCATTTCACCTAATTTTTTAAGCCCAAAAGGCTGGCACTCCAGCTTTTTTGCTATTTTTTCGAGCTGGGAAAGACTTCCGCCGAGGATACAATCTGTTTTTTCTACCTTACCGGTAATTGTTTCCCTGTGGGTTGCGCAATCTGCACCAACTGAAAGCGCTGTCTGCTTTAAAATATTTGCCTGAGCGGGTGTCAGGTCGAAAATTTTTATGTTTTTATAGACGAATTTGTCACAGGCTTTTTGGATATAAGATTTATCAAAACCCACATCGCTAAGCTCCTTTGCCAAATCATCCGTTATAACTTCTTTTAAAACAAAATCGTGCATAACCGAAGTTTAGCACGATTTTATTATTTTAACAATATTATTTAAGCTTCTTTATTGGCAAGCTTGCCAAAAGTTTGTCCCATTTCGCCTATGCCGGAAATAAATACAAACGCTGCGGTAACTCCGCCCAACGCGCCTGAAACTTTTGTAAATGCTTTGCTTTCAAAAATCGGCTTCATCCATTTTGCAACTTTAAGATTTTTGCCCCAGTTAATAATACTTTCTTTATAGGCTTTTGCATTTTTAAACATTTTACCCCAGAGAGTTTTTGCTTCCTTACCGGCCTTTGCAGCATTTCTAATCGCCTGTGTTGTTTCTCCGGATAACTGGACAACATCTTGAACTTTACCAAGCTTGAAACGTTTAAAAGCATTAATACCGTATTTAGCACCACCGACTGTAGCACCGGCGCCTACACCGACTTCCGTTGCTCTGACGCGTTTGTCATCATCATTATTATTTCCGGTAAATGAAATTCTGTTAACACTTAATGACATACTAATCTTTTGTAACCTCCTGTAAAGCAGTTACACCGCCGGTCACGCCGCCGCTTACCGCAAATAAATTTACCGCGCCTTTTTCAATATTTTCTGCCGTTGCCATATTTTTAATCTGCGCCAATCTTAATTTTTCTGCCATTGATTTGACTTTAGGTCGCTCCAAAATATCATTCAATGGAGATGAAATTTTTTGGGCAGTCTTTGATTTTGTTATATTTGTCCAAAAGTTTTGAATCTTTTCAGAAATATTTTTTACAAATTTTTTCTCGCCGAGAGTTTTAACCCATCCTGCGCCTTTTTTAAGCATTTTAGCAACACCCTGGGCACCGTATTTCATACTGACAAATCCAAGTGCGGCGCCGATACCTATCGTGGCAAGCTTACCTATAGCTCGCAAAGGTTTTGGCACATCCGTATTTTCAATAACTTCATTAATATCATCAAGCTGTTTTTCTAAAGCAGATTTATCTTTTTCATACGCAACTTTTGAATAATATTCATCAGACGGCATATCATTTACTGCTTCATATTCAACATCTTTAACTTCACCATATTTAGAATGGTAACCACAAAATGCAGGTTGTTTCATTAAATTTACGGATTGTACACTTAACATATTATCTCCAGTTCTTTTGCAATCAAACTAAAATGCGTAAATAATATTTTTTGCCAGAAATTTTCCTGATATTTAACAAAATTTTACAAACTAACCACAATAATTATTACACATTTTCACCTAATTGTAAATAAATTTCAACCCCTGATATGAATTTCTCTTAATAAATTCGCGGTCAATCTTATTGAGGCAGTCAAACTTTGCTCCGAGCCATTTTGGGGCGATTAAAGTATCCTTGAAACCGTTTCCCGCAAGGCGGTGAATTGTAGTTTTTTTCGGCAGATATTCCAAAAAGTCGCAGACATAATTTACATACTCATCCTCGCTCATAAAGTCAATCTCACCGTTTTCATACATCTTCGCAAGTTTTGTATTTTTCAAAGCGCAGAGCATGTGGATTTTGACGCCGTCAACGCCTAATTCCGCAAGCTTTTGGGCAGTCTGCATAATCTCATCATGCAATTCCCAAAGTCCGAAAATCACATGCACGCAGACATTAATTCCGCGTTCTTTTGTTTTTTCGTAAGCTTTTAAAAAGCAATACATGTCATGCCCGCGATTTATCCGCCGCAAAGTTTTGTCGTGAATTGACTGCAGACCGTATTCAATCCATGTGTAGTAGTCGTCCTTGTAAGAAGCTATCAAATCGAGCTTTTCATCGTCAACGCAATCCGGACGGGTTCCGATTGAAATTCCGACAATTTTGTCGTTATTCAAAGCAGAATTGTATATTTTTTCAAGCTCATTAACCGGCTTATATGTATTTGAATACGCCTGAAAATACGACATGAACTTTTCAGCCTTAAATCTTTCAGTCAAAGTCTTTATACCGGTTTCAACCTGTTCCTGAATTGATAATTTATTGGAGTGCGCCTGCGAAAAGCTTCCGCCCTCATCACAAAAAATACACCCGCCTGTTGATATTGCCCCGTCTCTGTTCGGACACGAAAAACCGGCGTCAAGAGTTATTTTGTAAACCTTAGCGCCGAATTTGTTTTTCAAATGTGCACTATACTGATTATAGCGTTTATCAGTATTGTTAAACATAATTTACCGGTTATCGTCGTTATCGTTCAAAATCGGATATACGTAATGTTCACCGCAATTCGGGCATACAACTTCCTGCTGCTTGCCGTCTTCCAATTGTGCGACTTCAAAAAGAGTTTTACATCCTGATTGAACGCATCTTATTGCCCATGAAGGTCTGATTAATCTTGCCATATAATTTTCCTCTCTTTTATAACTCCATTTTAGCATTGAACGTCAGTTTGTGCAAGTATTAAACATCAGGGCGATATAAAAAAAATAAACTCGGGCTAAAATAGCATATAAAAGGAGAAAACAATGAAAAAATTCCTTATATTTTTATCAATTGCAGTGGTAGTAGTTTTTGCAGGGATTGATGCAAAAGAAAGAATGAACGAGCTTGAAGAAATTGCCATAAAAACCCCTGCGCAGGTCGAAATGAAAGATGATATAATGAAAAGAGATACAGATAAGAATACAATGATGCCCAAAAAGCCGCAGAATCAAAATCCTGACAATTCTTTTAATGAAAGATTAAGACAACAACAGAATAATAACCTTCCTCAAACAAGGCAGCCCGATCCGTTTAAAAATTAAAAATCAAAAATTGTTTCGCTGTGGATTTCTCCGTAATCCTTGTCATCCTGAAGCCTTACATTAGTACTGCCCAAAGGATTCGGACGAAAATCCGTTGTCTCTGTTTTTTCTGTTGACTTTGGCAAAACAGGTTTTGTTACTTTTGGATAAAAGCGCAAAGTTACGTTTTCCGAAATATTTTTGGAAATAATATCTCGGGAGTAGAATTTGAGTTTTTCCAATTGAGAGGCAGCCTGAGAGCTTGTGACAGCCCAAAAGCGCGATTCGTTATCAGCAAGGCTTCTTTTATACTTTCCGCTCCACATCACAACATCATTTACATTATCCGTTAAGACTGCATTTGTCTCCATGGTATAGATGTTATATGCTTCAAATGCGCTTGAAACCTCCATTACTTCCCATACATTGCGTTTTGAAGTTTGTTGGGTTACAAGACTGCTGATTAAAAGCACTGATTTTGCATCAAAGGCTTTTGCAACAGCTTTTGTGGATGTAAAATCCACTGAATTTTTATTTTTAAATCTGTTCAGGGTATTTACGGCAGACGCCTTTAATTTAGGATCTTCCGCAAGTTTTTTTCTGACGTCATAAAGATTTGGCGAAACAATTTTGCCGCGTTTATTGAAATTATTTATGACATCTACCGCAATAACCTCGGAAACCTCAGGAAAACAGTAATAATTGTCACACACGGAAAATAAATCAACAGGCAAAACCAGCACTTTAAAAGGTTCCGCGCTCACACAATTTCCTAACAACAGACATAATAATACAACTATTTTCGCCAAAAGTTTCATAACAAAATTATAGCACAATCCTACGTGTAATGGATTATATTTTTAAAATAATAGCCTAAAATATTATTAAAAGGAGAATATCATGGATTACAAGACATTAATGGAAAAGGCAATAGAAGCTTCTAAAAATGCTTATAACCGCTACTCGAATTTCGCGGTAGGCGCCTGCGTTTTAACTGAAAATGACAAAATATATAAGGGCTGTAATTTTGAAAACGCAAGCTTCGGGCTTTCAATCTGTGCGGAAAGAAATGCTGTCGGAAGTGCCATTGCAGACGGCGAAAGAAAGATTAAAGCAATCGCAATATATTCTCCAAATACCGACAATTGTTACCCTTGCGGAGCCTGCAGACAGGTTTTACACGAATTCAAATCCGATAACGGTATTGATGTTATTTTAAAACAGGGCGAGGAATTAAATATCCGCACAATTGATGAACTTCTGCCCGAAGGATTCAATCTGTAATGTATTTTATAGAGCTTTTGGTCAAAAAATTTCAAAAAAAGAAAAATAATGAGGATTCATACAACCCATTGAATGAAGACACTTCACAGGAAGAGAACTGCGAGCACGTTTTCATGCCGATAGACAGCACGGGAGAAGTTCTTTCCTGCCGCAACTGCGGACTTGTGGTTAAGCGGGAGGATTTGAAAGATATTAACTTTTTCCGCAAGCACGATTAAACAAATCGTAGAATCTAACAATTTATACATAAAAACTATTATAGGTACTTATGTTCACTTTTTCTTTTTGTTGCGATGCAAAAAGAAAAAGTGAACCGAAAA
>CALUTI010000017.1 GCA_944323695.1 Candidatus Gastranaerophilales bacterium | reverse complement strand
CTGCTCACTCGTTCATTTCGGTCGCGTGTTTCTCTTTCTTTTGCAAGCGTTTTCTTTCTCTTTGCTTCGCAACAAAGCGGATTGCGAGCAGAGGGCGAAACGGCGGCGCGCAGGCGACGGCGTTGCAGTCCCGTTTAACGCGAGCAACCAAGAAAAGAAAAAGTGAACAAAAAGATACCTATAATAGTTTTTATGTAAAGCGTCTTTACCAATATTGATACAATATGGTGTACTGCCTTTGGCAGTAGTTTTTATGGGAAAACCAGACATTAATAAATCCAACAATTTATCGGGTAACAAGTCCGCTCTATTGCGGTTAGGCCAAAATGGGAATTAAAATTTTAACATAATATTTTATACTTCATCTCGGAGATAAAAATTATGTCAAAAAATCTTAGCGATGCAATACAAAATATTATGCAGGAAAATGCCGCAGAAAATATAGTTATTTTCACAAATCATTTGAAAATCGACGGCACAATTCATGAATTTAAAGGTAAATGCGCAGACTGCCACAACTGTGTAATTGCACTGAAAGATGTTACTGTCTGCAGGTTGGAAGACTACTGCACCTGCAATCACGACGACTGCCGGTGCAACGATTACATCTGCTTTAAATATGATTGGCTGAATATAAATATCGCGGAAGTTGTCGCGTTCAGCATTGTTATTTAGCTGTAACCTGTCTTAACGCTTCAATAACAACAGGATCCCATTTACTGTCAGATTGCATAATTTCAAGGGCTTGTGAAACTTCCATAGCCTTTCTGTAAGGTCTGTCGGATGTCATTGCACTGAATGCATCAGCAGCAGCAATAATTCTTGAACCTAACGGGATTGACTGACCCTTCAAACCTTCAGGTTTTCCTGAGCCGTCATAACGTTCTGTCTGATAGTTTATATATGGAACAACTTCTGATAAGAAATTTATATTCATCAACAGGTTTACACCTGTGTTTATATGCTCCTGAACTTTTTTCAGCTCATCAGGTGAAAGTTTTCCGCTTGTCGCAAAAATTCTTTCAGGAAGCGTGATTTTGCCGATATTTTGCAGCATGCCTGCATAGTAAATTAAATCAGTTGTTTTTTCATTCAAGCCTAATTGTTTGCAAATCTGTCGTGCAAGATTTGCAGTATTTTGTGAATGCGAAACCTTGTATTGACCTTTCATATCAACAGCTTTTGCAAGTTCTTCCACAAAATTCTGCTGATAATCGCACAAATCACCGATTAATGCGGTCAATTCGGCTCTCAAATGCTGCATATCAGCGACATTTGCATTTTCATCTTCCGTTAATCTATTCACTTCATCCACTTGAGCCTGAATTTTTATTGATGTTGCAAAAAGTCTTGCAATACTTAAAACAAGTGTTAAATATTCTTCGTTTAAAGGATTATTATCAACTGTTTGAAGCGCAATAATACCGTATATGTGAGATGCTGCGCGCATTGGAACATAAGTTACGCAGTCTTCATATACGTAGTCTTTGCCTGAAAAATCAACGGATAATTCATGCCCCAAATTTTCATCAGATGCACCAACAAGCATCATCTGATTGTCTTTTTGCATATAAATCCGGCAGCATTCGACTTCTACCATTTGTTTAACTGTTTTTGCAATAGATGTATAGATGGCATGCTCTTCAGTTTCATTAAAACTCAACACACACAAAGTATTTTTAGAAGAATATATTGAAATCAGCTCTTTTAACTGGTCTTTTAATCTTTTTGCTTTATCTTTTGAGCTTGAGCTGATTTTTTCGGCAAGATCTTTTGATATAAGATGTTCTGATATAAAATCACCTAAATTAAGTGCAAAAATCTCCTCTAACGGATCGCCCTCCATCAGATATTCTGACTGGGAAAATAGTGACACACCGTTTTTTACTTCATCATTTTTCATTAAAATTTCCTTCTATACATGCCTTTATTTTTATATACGGCATGAAGTTATTAAAACTTTAATACTTTTTTCAAAATTTCCTACTTTAGTATGGTATAATTAAAACCAGGAGAATTTATGGCTAAAATTAGTATTATCATACCGGTTTACAATTGCGAAAAATATATTGAAAAGTGTCTTAACAGCCTTGTGAACCAGACTTTAAAAGATATTGAAATTATTCTTGTTAATGACGGTTCAACGGATAATTCAAGAAAAATTATTGAAAGCTTTACGGATTCCGGAATTAAGATTCTGGATAAGAAAAACGGCGGACAATCATCAGCCAGAAACATTGGTCTTGATGTGGCACAAGGGGAATATATCGGCTTTGTTGACAGTGATGACTGGGTTGATGAGGATTACTTTGAAAGATTATACAATACTGCGAAAAAATATGATGCTGATATTGCCATGGCAGATTTTATCCGTAAAGGTCCCCAAAAGCATACTATAAGGCTTAATATAGCAGAAGAAAAGGTTTACGAAAAAATCGAAAATAAAATAAAAATTGCAAACGCGCTTAAAGAAGGCTGCATCTGGAATAAAATTTATAAAAAAGAAATTTTAAACGGTATACGATTTACGGAAGGCATGTTTTTTGAGGACGGACCCTTTACAATTAAAGCCTTATATGCAGCAAATAAATTGGTCACAGTTCCAAAAACTTACTATTATTACTTCCAAAACCCGTCTTCTACCGTAAAAACTATGGACAAACAAAAAAGATTGGATAAAGAAAAAAGCAAACGCGAAATTCTTGATTTTATTAAATCCGGAAACATTAATATTGAAGACAAAACCTATTGGGCGGTTCAAAAGAAGTTTAATATTGCCGGATTTACGATTTTCACAATACAAGAAAGTATAAAGTCAAAACGTCTTGCGTTATTTGGGGTTATACCGTTATGGGAGTTGAATAATGTCTAGAATTACAATCTGTTTCTCATCTGATAATAATTATGCACAGCACCTTGGTGTAACTTTAGCTTCCGTTTTGGATAATAAACTTCCGGAAGATGAAATATACGTGTATGTTTTGGATGGCGGGATATCAGGGGAAAATAAAAATAAGATTCTAAATTTAAAACATAAATATGATTTTGATATAAAATTTTTGCCAATAGATAAGAATTTGCACAAAAAATTCCCTCAAGGCAAGAAAAACCACATAACCTCAGCCGCATACTACAGACTCCTTTTAGCCGAATTATGCCCAGATAAAGACAAATTGTTATATCTTGATGTGGATACCATCGTCAAATCTTCTTTAAAAGAATTATTTGATACTGATATTACTGACAAATATTTTGCAGGGGTTTCAGATTGTGATGAGGCTATGAACACCAAAAGATTAGGGATAAAACAATACTGCAACTCCGGTGTGCTTCTTTTGAACCTGAATAAATGGCGTGAAGATAACATTACAAAAGAATTCTTCAACTGGATGCAACAAAATGAAGATAAAATTGTTCTTCACGATCAAGATGTAATCAATTGTGTTTTACAAGACGGCATACTAAAACTTGACAAGATTTGGAATGCACAAATTTCTAAATATTCAGGCTCAAAGGAATTTGTTGACCTGCTGCCGCAAGCCAAAATTATTCATTACATAGGAAAACATAAGCCGTGGCATCCGGATTTTAAACAACTCGCAAAAGAAGAATATTTTAAATATTTGCGTTTGACCGACTGGAAGGACTATGAAATACTTTACAGGCTCAAACTCCTTGCGAACTTTCCGATATTTTTAATTGAAAAATTGCTGCATTTTATCTTTGCCATAGAAAAACAAAACGGCAAAAAATTTGTTTCAATATTAGGACTAAAGTTCAAGCTTAATTAATATCCGATAGCCCACTTAAACGGTGCAGAAGAAATTCTTGTTTTATCGACTGTTGCAGTCGGTACTACTGCCGGAACTTCTATTACTTTTTCGGCCTTTTGAAGCAAATTATATTGCATCATTTTATTATCAACGTTATTGAATGATTTTAACCTGTCCAAATTATTCTGCAATTCAGTATTTTCATCATTCAAAGATATAATTTGACGGTTAAGAGTATTCAGGGTTAATTCATTGCACATAACAAAATAATAGCTTACAAAAGTGGTCAAAATTGCCATCATCAAAAGCCCGCATAATGATTTATTAACTTTTCTTATCGCCATATCTTTCACCGTGCTTTCTTTATAAAAATAACCTTCTATAACCGGTGTTTCTTCTATAGGGTTTTGGACATACTTGCTGTAATCTTCTTCTGTTACTTCCGTATATAAGGTGCTGTTTCCTTCTGTGTAGCTCCCCTGCCCCAGCTGATAAGAATAATCTAATTTATGTGCTCTTGCCGTATTCAACTTTTTCTTTCCCCAACTAAAAACTCTTTACCTTCTAATGCATCTTGCGATTCTTAACTTTGCGCTCCTTGAAGGTGGATTTTCTTTAATCTCCTCATCACTTGCCATTATCGGTTTTTTGTTCACAAGCTCCAATATCGGAGGCGGACAATTGCAAATCATCTGATTTTTATCGCAATGACAGCGCTGTGAGTGGTATTTGAATAAGTGTTTCACTATTCTGTCTTCCAGAGAATGAAAACTTATTACACTTATTATAGCACCAAACTCCAATAAATCCAACACATCATTTAATGTATTTTTAACATTTTGTAACTCATGGTTTACTTCAATCCTGATGGCCTGAAACACACGTGTCGCTGGGTGTACGGACGATTTTATTTTAGGAGTTGATTTTATAATCAGATCGGATAATTCAAGAGTTGTTTCTATTTTTTTCTTTTTTCTTGCTTCAACAATCGCTTTTGCAATCCGTTTTGAAAATCTTTCTTCCCCGTACTCCGAAAAAATCCTGACAAGTTCATCTTCAGGATATGAATTCACAACATCAAAAGCTGTCAAATCTGAACTTTTATCAAATCGCATATCCAAAGGTGCATCTTTGGAAAAAGAAAATCCTCTTTCGGCCTTGGTTAATTGATGATAAGACGCTCCCAAATCAAACAGCACCCCTCCGGTTATCTTCTCAATTCCCAGATTTTTAAGGACATTTTTGATATTAGTATAGGAATCTTTTACTATAGTTAAATTCTTGTAGCCTTTTAAACGCTCAGATGCAGCCTGTATAGCGTCATCATCAATGTCAAACGCCACAAGCCTGCCGTCAGGTGAAATTCTTTGCAAAATAAGTTCGCTGTGCCCGCCGCCGCCAAGGGTGCAATCCACATAAACAAGACCGTTTTTGCACTCCAGTGCGTCAACAGCTTCATTTTTCATCACCGTATAATGCTTAAATTCTTCCATAAAAAGATTTTAGCATTAAAAAATAAAACCGCCAAGCCCGTAATGGTCGTATATTTCTATGAATTTGTCATAAGAATAACTCGTTCTTTTGTTATTGTCGCCGGCATCTATGATTTCTATAAGCTGCTTTATCTCGGCCATACGCTTGTTTTGAAGCCTCGCGAGAATATCCGCCATATCCTCATCAACATTGAGATCCTCCCTTGCCGGACGGTCAATACAATTCATAAGCATGATAAGTATGTTCTTCCTAAATTCCATTTTCTCTTTCTATCCCTGAGTCCCGTTTATATATACGGAAAAACTGCCGCAAATCTTTTATAATCCGCGGCAGTTTCTTTACATTTCTTTATATTTTTGATTACAGAGCTTCCAGACCGTCCTCGTCAAAAATTTTCAAAAAATCGTCATAATTATACGAAGTTTCATCATTCCCGCTTATAACTTTGATATCCGGTTTTGAGTCTTCCAAAAAATCCAGCAGCATGCTGTCAACATCTTCAAATGAATTCAAAAAATCCATTACTTCTTCGTATGATGCAGTTTTTGAGATTTTGTTTTCCAAAGCCATATAAACCTCCGATTCTTTATTTAATATTAAATACGGAAAAATCCCGAAAAACTTTAACGCAATCCGGGATTTTTTACAAAAAGTTACAAACTACTTAATAGCTTTTTTAACTCTGCGGAAGACTTTGTCTTTGCCGAGAATTGCAAGGATTGCCGTCATATCGGCACCGCATGTTCTTCCTGTAACGGCTGCTCTTATCGCCCACATTGTAACTTTCGGCTTAATACCTTTTTCCTTGTATTCTGCACGGAAAGCTTCAAGCTTTTCATGAAGATTTTCTTCCGTAAATTCCCAGGCCTCAGCCTGTCTTAAAAATTCTTTCAAAACATCCTGAGCAACGTCCGTATCAAGGACATCAGCCTGAGCTTTCGGGTCGATTTCAACATCTTCGCCGAAGAAATACGGCACAGCGTCCGTAATATCCGACAATAATGTCAAAGGTTCATAGGTAATTTCAACCATTCTGGTATATTGTTCGTCCGTAAGCTCGGTCAAATCGTATTTTGTCAAATACGGTTTCAATCTTTCTTTCAGCTCGTCAATACTCAGCATTTTTATATAATGGCTGTTCATCCAGTTCAATTTATCGTATTCAAAAATTGAGTTAGATGAAGAAAGGTCGCCGATTCTGAAATCTTGCGCGATTTCATCTATTGATTTAATTTCCTGACCGTCGGAAGGTGACCAGCCCAAAAGCGCAACAAAGTTAATCAAAGCTTCGGTTAAATAACCTTTTTCGACGAATTCGGAAACAGCGGTTGCGCCGTGTCTTTTTGAAAGTTTGCTTCTATCAGGTGCCAAAATCATTCCTAAATGTCCAAATCTCGGCACTTCTGCACCCAAAGCTTCAAAAATAAGAATTTGTTTAAACGTATTTGAAATATGGTCTTCCCCGCGGATTACATGCGAAATCTTCATCAGCATATCATCAATTACAACCGCAAAGTTGTAAGTCGGGGTTCCGTTTGATTTCATAATAACAAAGTCGCCCAGCAAATCCGTATCCATATGAAGTTCACCTTTTACAAGGTCATCAAATTTCAAAATTGAGCTGTCGTGAAAAGCCTTTTGAGCTTTTGCAATATTAAAACGAATTGCAGGTTTTCTGCCTTCGGCTCTTAATTTTTCTTTTTCTTCTTCAGTTAAATTTTCACACTTTTTGGAATAAACATAAGGTTTTTTATTCTGTGTTGCAAGTTGTTTTTCAGCATCCAACTCTTCAGGCGTGCAAAAACATTCATATGCAAAACCTTTTTCCAAAAGAATTTGAGCATATTTCGGGTAAATATCAAATCTTTCTGACTGGGTATAAGGACCATAAGGACCGCCCACATCAGGACCTTCATCCCAATTTAAGCCCAAAGCCTTCAAGCTGTCAAAAATATTATCTATATATTCCTGACTTGTACGCTCTGCGTCTGTATCTTCAATTCTTAAAACGAACTTTCCGTTATTTTTCTTTGCAAATAAATAGTTAAACAGCGCGGTTCTTGCGGTTCCGATATGAAGATTTCCGCTCGGAGAAGGCGCAATTCTTACTCTAACTTCTGTCATATTTCCTTCTTTCTTTTATAGCACACAAAAGAATACCACAGACATAATCTCATTTCAACAAAGGCTTTTTGCAAAAAGTTAAGTAATGTTACAAAATATATTCTGCCGTAATGCGCCTTCCTGCAAGGGTTTTAAAAATTTGTATATATTTTCTATATAAAAAATAGCACTTTTTTTATCAAAAATGTTTTTAATAATATATCAGAGCAATATTTGAAAGAAAAAGGAGAATATATGGCACGAGTATTAATTTCAATGCCCGAAGAATTTTTGAACAAAATTGATCAGGTCGCTGACGGAGAAAACCGTTCAAGAAGCGAACTAATCAGAGAAGCTCTGCGCACGTATATTTACAAACAAAAAGTACGTGAATCAACCACAGCAGGCAAAAATGCCGAACTTTTGGAAGCTTTACTGCAATAAGGGTCGTTGGAAGGATTTATGGGAAACATAATAGAAGCCCCTCGTTTGAGGGGCTTCTATTTTTTACATAAAAACTATTTATAGGTATATTTTGTTCACTTTTCTTTTCTTGGTTGCTCGCGTTAAACGGGACTGCAACGCCGTCGCCTGCGCGCCGCCGTTTCGCCCTCTGCTCGCAATCCGCTTTGTTGCGATGCAAAAAGAAAAAGTGAACCAGCTCACTAAACGTGAGGCCATTTTCTATGGCTCATACTTCGCCAAGAAAAGAAGGCAAAAAGAAAAACACGCTATAATACTTGCAATCCTACGGATTGCCCAAGCCCTAACGGGCGCACATTCGTGCCGTTGC
>CALUTI010000016.1 GCA_944323695.1 Candidatus Gastranaerophilales bacterium | reverse complement strand
GATGTTATCTTCAATAGTAAAATATTTGGTAGTCCTTGTAAAGCTGCTATTGTATTCAGAAACGATGTTATCTTCAATAGTAAAATATTTGGTAGTCCTTGTAAAGCTGCTATTGTATTCAACTATCTGCGATGCATTTTTAAAAGCATCAGAGAAAGATTGATTTTTAATCATATTGTTTTTAGCAAAAAGTGCTACAACGGGGATGATATCGGAATCCGTATCGACATCTTTTGCAAAAGCAAAAGATGTAAATGCAAAAAATATAATAAATAGAAATAAGATTTTTTTAAACATAAATTCAACTCCTGCATGTAATTATAACGCAAACAAAAATAAAAAGTTCAAAATATTACCTAAAGAAAGAAAGGAAAAAATATGAAGATTGATAAGGAAGGTTATACCCTATCCTCACTGGATGAAATTTTTAAAACTTATGAGACAAATTTACAAAGCAAGTATGGTTCGGATTTCTATATCAAGCCCGAAGGTGTAATTGATAACATTGTAAATTCTTCTGCGTTAATGGAAATGGCGCTGCAAGAGCAAATCGCTTTCCTTGCAAAACAATTTGACCCAGAAACCGCGGAAGACAACTGGCAAGATGCATTATATGAACGTGTTGCGGTAAAAAGAATAGCCCCGAGCGCAACTGTGTTTACAAAAAAACTTAAGGGGCTGGCAGGTTATTCAGGCAGCGCACAAAGTATAACTATCCGCTCGACGATATCTAATGATGAGTTTGTTAATACTTCCGATTTTTTGGTCGAAGATGACGGCACTGTTGATTTAGAGTTTGAATGTGTTGTGCTTGGGGCGGTTAATGTGAATTCCGGTGAAACTTTTACAATAGTTGATGCCCCAAATGAGATTACGGAAATCTCAGAAGAGGATGCAACTCAAATTGCCATCGGTAGAGAACGGGAATCTGATAGTGATTTCCGTGTACGATTCCGTAACTCAAAAGCTCAGAACGCAAAAGCTACACGTAATGCAAATATTGCGAATCTTTTGCAGTATGTTGATAATCAGGCATTTTTGAAAATTTATGATAAAAAAACTGATAACACTATGGCTGCCGGTACATTGTTGATTATTGCAAAACATAATACTACTGATGAAATTTTTGCACAGGCAATTTTTGATACAGTTGTAGACGGACTTGATTTGTTAGGTGACACATCAGTACTTGTAAAAGATAGCGAAGGTCAGGACGTCACTATAACCTGGAAAAACGCGGATGAAGTATCTATGGATATTACAGGTACTCTAAAAATCCGTGACGGATATTATCCTAACACTGTTATGGCAAACGTCAAGCAAAATATCCTGGCTTATATTGAAAAACGTGTCTACGGTCTAGAATCAATAATTTACGCAACAGAATTCATCATTCCTATGCTGGAAGTCGACGGGGTTGAAGCTGTTACCGGTGTTCAGGTTAAAAAGACTTCCGAATCGGATTTCGCCGACAGTGTTTCGCTTAGCAGGGAGGAAGTCCCTGTTTTTGCTTTGGAACGAATTACTTTAGATCAGGATAATTAATTGAAAGGTGGAAAAAATGACTAAACCAACAAATCCAAATATTACAATACCATCAGCTTTTGCAATAAACGGGCAAAAAACTGATTTTTTAGAGGAAAAGATTGAAACCGGGTTTGATCCGGTTGATCCGGATGTCTTGGCGGGTGACAACCTGAACAAGCTCATAGATGATACATACAAAGGTCTGCATTACACAATAGACGGAGTAAGTGACCTTTACAAAGGCGTTGTACTTTACGATGAAAATGAGACTTATAACAATAAGTCAATAGTTTTCAGCATAAATGAATCAGGCGAAGTCGCAATATATCTATCGCTAATAAACGAAAATAAGGGAAATTCCCTCACGGACACAACCAAATGGAAAAAGGTATCTCTTGGCGGGAGCGGATTAGAAGTAGGCGACATCGGAATAGCAGCGTTAGGTATAGATGAGAGCAAAGGATTACGCCGATACTTAAACGGAACAATATTAACGGTTAATGCGAATACAACAGCATTTGTAAACAAGCTAAAAACAGCAGCGGCCCTCTACCCCTCATTAGTGTGTACGGAATCTCAATGGCAGTCTATTTCTGCGGGTTCAGTAGGCGGACAGTGCGGGAAATTTGTAATAAACTATGATGATGACGACACAACGGTAATCTCAGTACGCTTGCCCAAAATCATTATGCCGATACAAGGTTTAACAAACCTTACAAAATTAGGTGAACTTGTCGAAGCCGGCTTACCGAATATTACCGGATTGATTAATGTAGGTTTCACAGAAGCTCAGCAGGCGCTATTTAATGGGCAAGGAGCCTTAAAAGAGAAAGAAAATCTAATTGGTTTACATGGTGGTGGTTCCGTATCAGACAAGACAGCCGGTCATAAAGGTGGCATAGAGCTTGATGCGTCATCATCAAATGATATTTATGGAAATTCAACAACTGTCCAGCAAGAGCAAGTTCAATATCCTTATTTCATTCAGATAGCAACAGGTCAGGAGACGGAAGTTAATGTAGTAAACGAAATAGAGTTAAATAATCCATATACACTATTTGATAGCAAGTATACAGATGCTCCATTGTTTAATGCAAGCTGGCTGAAATCAGACGGAACATATCATTCAAAATCAGTATATGTAACTGTATACGAAGCGCTAATGGCAGAATACAATACAGAAATTGAAGCAGGTACAAGTGTTCAACTACCGTCCGGTACAACCTATACAAAACGCGGGCTGCAAGTTAAACTTTCTACAGCAGAAGATATAACAGACTATGACTTTGTAATAAATACGTCAAATGAGAGTTTCAGACTGCCTCTTACAACTAAAAACCGTTCATTAGTAGACAAAGAGATTGGTAATTTACAATGGTATAACTTATACAGCGACGGCTGGCTGGAACAGGGTGGAGTAATATCAACAAGCATAACAAATATAGAACCGATACATGGTGAAATAAATTTATTGAAGCCGTATGCGTCGACAGATTATGTAGCATTAGGCACTTGCGTATATGGTGGAGATATAATTGATTTTGAAACAAGAACAGCTTCAAAACTTGGTTACTGGATTGCAGACCGTTTCTATGATGTACAAAGCAACGAAGTATTTACGTGGCATACAACAGGTTATGCAAATATTCCTGAACAAAATCTCTATTTTTATGTAGGTGAAACAGTCCAAAACTCAAACCTTATAAATGCTGGCAGAATTGCAGAAACTTTTGCAACAAAAGATTTTGCGACATCCGCAAGTGCTCCATCTGAAAATTATATTGATTTAACCTTAGCGGCCACAAATACAACTTACATAGCGCCTGCAAACGGTTATATTTATCTTGCTAAGGAGGCAACAGCTCAAAATCAATATATATATCTGTTTTCATATACATCAGATGAGAGCCTTCCTGTAGCTAGTAAAAAGATAGGTACTTTTACATCTGCTATTGGAAATGGCTATTGGACAGAGACATATTTAGATGTAAAAAAAGGTGACAAGTTTGTTGTCCAATACACGCTTGGCGGAGAAACACACTATTTTAGATTTATATATAAGCAAGGGGAGGATATGAACTAATGTATTATTTAGAGAAAGATAATCAGATAATTTTATTTGAGGAAAATATACAAAAATTAAAGAATACAATAAAATTGATGCCGCAATATGCAGGATTGGAAATCAAGGAAACATCAAGACCGATAGAAAATTTCCAATTTGCGGATACGGAAGAATATGAGACTGAGCAGGCCCAAAAAGAGCGAGCGCGTTTAGATATGCTTAATTTAACGAAGGCGGATGTACTTTTAGCCTTGTATGAGGATAAAGGGATAACGCCTGAGGATATAAAAACAATGCTAAAAGATAACGTGCCTGCATTGATAAAGTTTGACTATGCAAGCTCATATTACCGCGGGGATGAGGTAGTGAATGCGCTGGGACTTGCGTTAGGTTATACGACGGAAGAAATGGATTATTTGTTTGAGAATAAAGAATTCCCGCCGGAGGAACCTTCGGATACGGATGATGACAGTGATACTGACTCTGATACTGACAGTGACGCAGACAGCGACGCTGATAGTGACAGCGATACAGATACGGATTTGGATAGTATTGATACCCCGGAAGAATAACATAGAAATAGACAACTCAGGCAGAATTGTGGTAATATAGTTCTGCAGGGTAACAGATGCTCTTTTTGAAACGGAATCGCCAACACAATAGTTTAAGTCTCGGGTTGGTTCCCGACTAGAAAGGGGGCTGATATGGATAAATTCAATATTAGTTTATTACTAATCTTTTTGATTTTGTACATATTAAAAAACGGCTCTTACCTGAACAGATAAGAACCGTTTAAGTCTCTGAGGGCATCCGGCAGTCCGGTAAACTGCCACCCTGTACTAATATTATTAACGATTTTCTCCTGTTTGTCAAGTGTCGGCAATAAAAAATTAAAGGAGAATGAAAAAATGAACGAAGAAATGAAACAGGCATTGTTGGAATGCTGTGAAAGAAATTGCGAAGTACTAAGCCCTGATGTAGTGGCATTTATGAAGGACTTAACAAACACTGCAATAGAAACATCCGAAAACAAAGTTGATGATATGTTTGTGCCTATCATTAATATGGGATTTGAGGTATTGGACGACTACCTAAAAAGTCAGATAGATAAAATCGACGGGGTAGCAGGATAATGCCGTTAGATGACGCAATTCAATCAGTCGGGGAGGCTTTTACAAGCCTCTTTAACTGGTTAAGGACGAATAAGGAAGAACAATCCGAAACACAAATAATTAAAGACAAAAAACGGCTTAAAGACGCAACAAATGTAGCGGAAGAAATCTTTGTAATTACTGATAAATACAAAGATTTTTTTATGGCTGAAGATAAGGAAAAATACGACAAATTGCGCAAAAAATTTAACAGGAAAGATTAAACATGGCTGAACAACCCGATAAATGCTTCGAGCATCACATGATGCTTAAAAAGGAATTGGAAACTTTTAAAAAAGAATTTGATGATTTAACTCAAAGCTGCAGGGATATGCATTGTTTTTTCTTTGGCGGGATAAACCAGCTTGACGGGCATATTTCCTTTGTGGATAAGGTAAACAGTCTCTATGAATCCCAGCAGAATACACGCAGATTTTACAATACATTTTTAAGTATTTTCGGCGGGCTTATTGTGACAGGACTTGTGAGTTTGGGGATGGGAATTCATACGCTTTCCGTTACAAGTACAACGCTTGCCGATGTAATTGAAAATACCCAAAAAATCCGTCAGGAGCAAATTGAAATCAGGCTTGAAGTGGCGGCATTAAAGGCAAAGGAGAAACATGAAACTTACTGAAAATTTTACAATAAATGAACTTACATATTCTGTGACAGCTGAGGCCAACAATATTGATAACCGGCCGTCGGTGGAGGTTATAGCAAATTTAAAGGCGCTTTGCGAAAATGTTTTGCAGCCATTAAGAAATCATTTAGGCTGTCCTATTATAATTACAAGCGGCTACAGGTGTCCTCAATTAAATAAGAAAATAGGCGGAAAGCCAAATTCACAACATCTTAAAGGTCAGGCTGCAGATTTTGTTGTGCCGCAAAAAAACTTAAAAGATGTTTATCTATATATAAAATCGTTCCTTTCTTACGATCAGCTGCTTTTTGAGTCTGATAAAAAACAAAAATGGATACACGTATCTTTTTGTCAAAACGGGCACAACAGGCATCAGGCTGTTGACAATTACCCGGCATAATCTTTGAATCCTTCGACCCCCTGCTTTTTGCAGGGGCTTTTTTTGTGCCTAAAAATTTTATAGTGGCACATTTACATACAAAAAGCGGGCGGTAAATTTACCGTCCGCCCGAAGGGTTGCTAATGAAAATTATTTAACAGTTAATTTCTTTTTGGAGTCTTTTTCCATGTGAACTTTAGGTGCATTAATTTTTAAGACACCATGTTCAAGTTTAGCTTCGGTTTTTTCAACGTCGATTTCTTCAGGGAAGTAAACAGTTCTTGAAAATTCACCGTATCTGAATTCTGATTTTTTGTATGAATTTTCATCAACTTCGGTTTCTTCTTCTTTTTTAGCATTAATTGTAATGTATTTTTTATCGATGTCGATATCCAAATCTTCTTTTTTAACTCCCGGCAATTCGGCTCTTACTATGAATTCTTTGCCTTTATCGGTCATTTCAACCGGCATGGAGTATTTATCCATATCTTCCCAGTATGCTGCTTCCGGGAAGTAGCTGTCAAAATGTCTGTTTAACAAAGAGCTGATTTCATCATTTACAGTTCTTATAAAATTTTCCGGTGCTTTTCTAACTAAAAATTTCATATTCAACACTCCTTTCAAACTTCTTTTTACTCTCTACACTTACGTTATAACTCCGTTTTGCAAAAAACGTTATCTTTTTAACCAAAATTTAACAATTTAAACAATTCATAATATAATAACTAATATGCAGGACGAATTAACCGTAAAAATAGAAAGTTTATCGAACCTCGGATACGGAATTGCGAGGGACAACGGGCTTGTTATTTTTGTGGAAAATGCCTGTCCGGAAGATATTGCGCGTATAAAAATTACCAAGCGCAATAAGTCGTTTTGTAATGCAAAAGTCATTGAGGTTATTGAACCTTCGCCTCACCGTGTCAAACCTTTTTGTGCAATGCAAAAGGTGTGCGGCGCCTGCCAGCTCCAGTTTATAGATTACAATTATCAGCTTGAATTAAAAAAGCACATTGTAGAAGATGCAATGAAAAAGATTGCGGGACTTGATATTAAAATTAATAATGTGATTTCAAGCCCTGATGTGAGAGAATACAGGCATAAAATTCAATACCCTGTCGCGCAGACAAAGGTGTCAAAGCGGTTTCTTGCAGGTTACTATAAAATCGGAACGCACGAAATCGTGAATATTAAACACTGCCCGATTCAGCCTGAAATCTGTGATAAAATTATTGATTTTATAAGGGAAAAAGCTCCTGAATTTAATATTTCCGCTTATGATGAAAAAACTCATAAAGGATTGTTAAGGCACGTTATAATAAGAAATTCCGTATCAAACGGCAAAAATCTTGTTGTTCTTGTAATAAATTCCGACAAAACCTCTTTGGAAATTCAAAATCTTGCGCAGGCAATTTATAATGAATTTGAAGCAGTTTCAGGGGTTTGCGTAAATTTTAACACTAAAAGGACAAACGTAATTCAGGGAGAGATTTCAAAACTTGCTGCAGGAGAGGATTTTATAGAAGAAAAAATTCTGGACAAAACTTTTATAATCGGTGCAAATACATTTTTTCAAGTCAATCCGAAAAGTGCCGAAAACATTTTCAGATATGTAAAAAATTACATTGCGGAAAACTTTGACAATCCGACGGTTCTGGATGCTTATGCAGGGATTACGGCATTTGGAATTTGTGTTTCAGATGTTTGTGAAAAAGTGGTTAGCGTTGAAGAAAACACAGATTCCTGCACATTAGCTGAAAAGTCAATTGAATTAAATAATATAAAAAATGTCGAAATAAATAATTGTGATGCGGGAGAGTTTTTTGCGAGAGAAAAAAGAAAATTTGACGTAATAATACTTGATCCGCCGCGAAAGGGCTGTACAACGGAATCTTTGGATAACGCAATCAGACTTTCAAAAGGCAAAATAATTTACGTAAGCTGCAACCCTGCAACTTTAGCGCGTGATTTGAAATACTTAACCGAAAAAGGTGCCATTGTTGAAAGTATTCAGCCCTTTGATATGTTCTGCCATACTTATCATATTGAAAATGCTGTTGTTATCAGTCTAAACTAATATTGGCTTTTGATGTTTTATAGTCACAATTAGTTTTCATTTTCCATATATTGTTAAAGTCATATTCCGGCGGGACGTAATTAGGAGCCGGTAAAAATTTCTTAGGTCTTTTTGATTTTGACGGGTATGGTTCTTTTTCTCTTGCTGTGATATATTGTTCTTTTGAATAAGATGTTATTGCACGCTGAAGCGGCTTATTTTCTTTTAATTCTTTAAATTGTTCTTCAATAGTTTTATATTTAGGGTCAAGACTTTTGTTATTTTTGAGTTTATATAAGAGATCTTCGATTTCTTTAACTCTTTCCACGTCTATCCCGAGGATTTGGATTTCACCTTTAAAGTCGTTGGGAAGATATACGGAAAGATGCAATGCCGTATAGCCTGACGGAAGGCTTTTTTCAGTACGTGTAACTCCGTTTGTTCTCATTTTGTTGCAAATTTTTTCAAGGCTGTCAAGCTGTTTTTTGCTAAAATAAGAATATTTAGCCTCAGGACGGTAGTTTTCTATTTCAAAAATTTTGATG
The DNA here is from genome assembly GCA_944323695.1 of Candidatus Gastranaerophilales bacterium. Lineage (GTDB taxonomy): Bacteria > Cyanobacteriota > Vampirovibrionia > Gastranaerophilales > Gastranaerophilaceae > SIG32. Next base: position 4,424 of record CALUTI010000016.1, on the reverse strand, counting down.
TCATTACTTTTAACGCCTTCAATGAGTTTTTTAAGGACTTCATCAGCTTTTGACGCATCTCTTATAACAAGTCTTGCGCCTATAATATCACCCATTTCATCTTTTATTTCATTTTTGTTTGCAACACCTAAGGACGCTGTTTTTTCGCATATTGAAGGCGGTTTTTTAACTCTTATGGACAGCCCTTTGGGCATAGGCGCAAGCGCTCTGTCAGGATGTCCTTCATCAGAGATAAGCGGACCAAAATATTTTAACAATTTACATTGAAAATCCTGAGCAACGGGCTCTGCTTCATTGTAAACCGCCTGCGCAAGCTTATGGTTTACAGCATTGGCGCGGGAGTCCATGTGTTTTTCACCGCTCTTAAAAGACACGGAATCAAACGGCATAGGTTTTGTTTTTATAAAACTTGCAGGATTTTGTGCGGAATTGTTTACGTAATTTGTCTTAGAAACATTAAACGGGCAAATTTTTAAAATCATGATTTTCTCCTTGGTGTTTTATTATTAAAACACGTAAAAATAAAATTTGCTATAAATTTTGTCAACAAATCATGTTTGTATTATGATATTGGACGTAGGTAATTATTAAGTATAGCAAATAAGGAGGATATTTAATTATGCCGGGAAAAACTATAACAGTTGACGGTAACTACGCTGCGGCGCATATTGCATATGCGTTGAGCGAAGTATCAGCAATTTATCCTATCACTCCTTCTTCAACAATGGGTGAATGGATAGATGAATGGGCGTCCCAGCACAAACAAAACATCTGGGGCAAAGAAGTGAGAGTTGCTGAAATGCAATCAGAAGCGGGTGCAGCAGGTGCAGTACACGGCGCATTGGCAGCAGGTTCTTTAACATCAACATACACAGCTTCACAAGGTTTGTTGTTGATGATTCCTGTAATGCACAAAATCGCAGGCGAAATGCTTCCGTCTGTAATCCACGTTGCCGCTCGTGCAATAGCAGAACAATCATTATCAATTTTCGGCGATCATTCTGACGTTATGGGATGCCGTAACACAGGTTATGCAATGCTCGCTGCAAATTCAGTTCAAGAAGAAATGGATTTGGCTTTAGTTGCACACTTGGCGACTTACAAAGCAAAAGTTCCGTTCTTGCAATTCTTCGATGGTTTCAGAACATCACACGAAGTTCACAAAATCGAAGAAATCTCTTACGAAGATATTGCAAAACTTGTTGAACCAAAATACATTGAAGAATTCAAAAACAGAGCAATGAGACCGGAAGCTCCCGTATGCAAAGTCGGTGCACAAAACACAGACGTCTACTTCCAGGGGCGTGAAACTGTTAACAAATACTATGAAATGGTACCTGACATTGTTCAGGAATACATGGATAAAGTTGCAGCAGTAACAGGCAGACAATATCATCCGTTCGATTACGTAGGTGCTCCTGATGCAACTGATGTAATCGTTGCAATGGGTTCAGGCTGCGAAACAATAGAAGAAACTATTGAATACCTGAACGCAAAACGCGGCACTAAATACGGTTTGGTTAAAGTAAGACTGTATAGACCGTTCGACGTTAAACGCTTCAACGAAGCTTTGCCGAAAACAGTTAAACGTATTACTGTTCTTGACAGAACTAAAGAACCCGGTGCTATCGGTGAACCTTTATACTTAGATGTTGTGGCAGCTCTTGAAAACAAAGATATCAGAGTAATCGGCGGACGTTACGGATTGTCATCAAAAGAATTCACTCCGTCAATGGTTCTTGCTGTTTACAAACACGCTGAAAACAACGGCTTCCACGGATTTACCGTTGGTATTGAAGACGATGTAACCAATAAATCACTAAAAGTAACCGAACACATCGTAACAGAACCGGAAGGCACTACAAACTGCATGTTCTGGGGCTTGGGTTCTGACGGTACCGTTGGTGCTAACAAAAACTCAATTAAAATTATCGGTCAATATACAAACAAAGATGCTCAGGCATACTTTGCTTATGACTCTAAAAAATCATTCGGCGTAACCGTTTCTCACTTAAGATTCGGCGACAAACCGATTAAATCAACTTACCTTATCACAGCTCCTGACTTTGTATCATGCTCAGCTCATGCTTACATCGGCAGATATGATTTGTTGAAAGGTATTAAAGAAGGCGGAACATTCCTGCTCAACAGCCCTTATACAAAAGAAGAAGCATTCGCACACCTTACACGCGATATGCAAAAAACAATTATGGATAAGAAAATCAAATTCTACAACGTAGATGCCGAAAAACTTATCGAACAGCAGCCGGGCTTGAGAGGAAAAGGTGCAAACACGGTTATGATGGTTGCATACTTCAAAGTTTCAGGAATTATTCCGTTTGAACAAGCTCTTGAAGGTATGAGAGAAATGACTAAGAAAACCTTCAAGAAAAAAGGCGATGACGTTGTAAATATGAACCTGGCACTTATTGACGCAGCAGTTGATGCTTGTCAGGAAGTACCTGTTCCTGCAACTCTTGACGGCGTAGGATGCGTTGACGAAGTTAAATTAATTCCGGATGATGCATCTGACTTTGCTAAGAAAATCATTGAACCTTCAATGAGACAAAAAGGCGATGATATTCCTGTATCAGCAATGTCAAATGACGGTGTAATCCCGACAGGCACAGCTTGTCTTGAAAAACGCGGTATCGCACCGAGAGTTCCTCACTGGAATTCCGAAAACTGTATTCAATGCGGTATCTGTGCATCTGCTTGTCCGCACGCTGCAATCAGAACCAAGTTGATTGAAAAAGAAAACTTAAAAGATGCTCCCGCATCATTCAATACAATTCCTGCAAAACCTGCTCTTGCGGATGAAGAATTCAAAGTTCAGGTTTACTGCAAAGATTGTACAGGTTGCGGAGTTTGCGTTGACCAGTGTCCTGCAAACAAAAATCCTGAAAAACCGGCTCTCACATGGTCTTCTATCGAAAAAGAAGAAGCTGCTTGTGAAGTTGTAAACGAAAAATTCTTTGATGAATTGCCGGATAACGTAATGGGCAGAAACACAACCAAAACAATTAAAGGTGCAATGCTCAGAAAACCGTTGTTTGAATTCTCAGGCGCATGCGCAGGCTGCGGTGAAACACCTTATGTAAAACTTGTTTCACAATTGTTCGGCGAAAACATGATTATCGCAAACGCAACAGGCTGCTCTTCAATCTACTCAGGTACATTCCCGACTATTCCTTACACAACTAATAAAGAAGGCCGCGGACCTGCCTGGGCTAACTCATTGTTTGAAGACAACGCTGAATTCGGTTTTGGTATGAGACTTGCTGTTGATCAAAACAGAAGCACTTTGAAAACTTACGTTGAAAAAGTTCTTTCTAACGAAAAAACTCCGGCTGATTTGAAGGCAGCCTTGGAAGAAGCTATGTCTCACTTTGAAAATTCAAAAACCGAAGAAGCTCACAAAGCTCAAGACAAAGCAAAAGAAGTTCTTGCTAAATACAAAGACGTAACTTGTCCTGATTTGGCAAAAGTTAGAGAACTTCAAGACTACTTCACCGACAAATCAGTATGGATTATCGGTGGTGACGGATGGGCAAACGATATCGGATACGGCGGTATTGACCACGTATTGGCTCAAAACCAGGATGTAAACATTCTTGTACTTGATACGGAAGTTTACTCAAATACCGGCGGTCAAGCTTCTAAATCAACTCCGACCGGCGCGGTTGCCAAATTCGCTACAGGCGGTAAGAAAACCTATAAGAAAAATATGGGATTGATGAGTATGTCTTACGGCTATGTATATGTAGCATCAGTTGCCCTCGGTGCTGACAGAGCTCAAACTCTTAAAGCATTCCAGGAAGCTGAAGCTTACAAAGGTCCGTCAATCATATTCGCTTACGCACCTTGTATCGCACACGGTATTGATATGTCTAAAACTCAAACCGAACAAAAACGTGCGGTTGAAGCCGGATACTTCCCGTTATACAGATACAACCCTGATAACGAAGTTCCGTTCACCTGGGATGCTAAAGACCCGAAAGGCAGCTATCAGGAATTCATCAGAAGTGAAGGACGTTATAAATCCTTGATGAAAACCAACCCTGAAGCAGCTGAAGCGCTTTATACTCAGGCTGAAGAAGATGCGGCAAAACGTATGGCTGTTTACAAAGCAGTCGGCGAATTGATGAGATAGGTTATATTCTCAGAAAAAGGCTCCTCGATATGAGGAGCCTTTTTTTTGTTGTCTTTACATAAAAACTATTATAGGTACTTATGTTCACTTTTTCTTTTTGTTGCGATGCAAAAAGAAAAAGTGAACCGAAAAAGAAAAACACGCGTGTTTACTTGCAATCCTACGGATTGCTCAAGCCCTAACGGGCGCACATCCGTGCCGTTGCAGAATTTTATCCCTCTCCACTTGGGGAGAGGGTGTCACGTAGTGACGGGAGAGGGGCTAAAATCCT
>CALUTI010000015.1 GCA_944323695.1 Candidatus Gastranaerophilales bacterium | reverse complement strand
AGGGGCGTTAGCGCAGTTGGTAGCGCACGACACTGGCAGTGTCGGGGTCAGGGGTTCGAATCCCCTACGCTCCAAAAAAATAGTGCACATTTGCGCACTATTTTTGAAATTATAGTTGTGTGTCAAGTGTTTATACCATGCCTTCTTTAACGGCTTTGACAGCAGCTTGAACACGGTCATTAACACACATTTTTTGTAAAATTGAGCAGACATGTGCTTTTGCCGTATGAACGCTTACAATTAATTCTTTAGCAATTTCCGTATTACTTTTACCTGTAACGAGGTGTTTTAAAACTTCATATTCTCTTTCTGTAAGAGGTACTCTGCCTTCACCCTGGGCTTTGTTTGGCAAAAATCCTATATTATCGATTTTGGGTAAAGAATTCAATGCCATTTGCGCAACAACGGGGTCAATCCAGCAGACGCCTTCAGAGACATCTCTGACGACATCAGCGAGTTTTTGCGGGTCAATATCTTTAAGACAATATGCATTTGCACCTGAACTTAATGCGGCAATTACTTCTTCTTCTCTGTCGTGTGATGTCAGTGCAATTATTTTTATATCATTGGAAAATTCTCTGATTTTTTGCATGGCTTCTATACCGTTCATGCCGGGAAGTCCTAAGTCCATAAGTACAACATCGGGTTTTGTTCTTTCAATAAGTTTAAGCCCTTCGATTGCATCTTCGGATTCCGCAACAACATCAAGGTCAGGGTTTGCATTGAGTGCGCATCTGAGGCCGACTCTTGTGAGTTTGAAATCTTCCACGATAACCAATTTGATAGTGGTGTCAGCTTTTTTTACTTCTTTAGAATTTGTCATTTGTAATACCTCTTTTCTTCGATATGTCAATTTAAGAATACCCGCAATGTTAATTCTATTACCCACCCGGACAATATTGTTTTAAAAAACAGTCGATATGAAAAAATAAATTTCATGATATAATTTTTTTTACCAGGGAGAAAGTATCATGATTTTTGATTTTTTATTTGCTAAAAAAGCAGAGCCGGCATACGAAAAATTGAACGAAACTTATGCAAAATTGTGTGAAGCATTTAAGGTTGAAAATATTCCGTCAGACAGAAAGGAATATTTAAAAAATATTGTGAAAAATAACGGATACCTGCCGTATCCTTATTTCAAGGCTCTTGAGGAGTTAACGGCTGCGGAGACTCTTTTTGCATTGCAGCAAAAATGGATAAATGAAGGTGTTTTTTCCGGCGGCAAATTCAGCTTTGAAAAATCAAGCGTACTTGCACGCAATAATGAAAAAAATGCCGACTGGATACAAAAAGAAGGTCATGATATAAAATTAATCAATCTTGCGGGGTTGGGAAATAAAAAAGGCGAGGCCGGTAAATTTATTGACTGGCTTAAACAGCTTTTGATTTTGCCTTCAGGAAATCAGGCTAATAATATATACAATACAACTATTTATCTGATACCGTTTCACCCGAGGGAATTCGGATGTGCATATCTGCCGAAAAGCTCTGAGGTTAGTGAAAATCTTTTGGATAAAGAAATAGAAAGACTTACGGGGCTTGATGCCAAAGGTCAGGTTAAAATATTTATACAGATGGCGCAGCTTGCCGGCCATCCGGTGATTTATGATGTGCTGCCGCAGACAGGAAGATTTTCAAAAGCTGTATTGGCAAATCCTTATATCGCACGCTGGTTTGATATAACTTTTCTGCAGAAGGAACTTGATTTAAAAGTTGAAGAAGTCGCAAAATTAATGACTGATGTTTTTGATACTGAAGATATTGAAGTTGTTAAAGGAATTTATAAGCAGGGCGGGACATCCGGCGATTTGAGCGAATATTATCAAAATATTTTAAACCAGTTTGAAACCAAAATGGATGAATTTAAAAAAGAATATTCAAACAAAATGCTTGAAAAGCTTCCGCAATCTAAAATTCATAAGCGTGTAAAAGAAATTGTAGCAAAACTTGAAAATGTTAAAGTTGATAAAAAATTAACAGAGGAAGATATTACAAAACAGCTTGATATTATTCAAGCACTTATAAAAGAAGGTTTGTGGCCGGCTCCCGGTGGCGCATGGTGCTCCTCAGGCGTACCTGTGTATGACAAAATGAGCGAGTGCGGCGGATATCCTACATTTAAACACTATGATTATAAAGGTGAAGATGTAACTTGTTTCGCTAACTTAGATTGCCAGACGCCTTATTATTTTGCTTTTCTGGAAAACGGAAACTTTAATGAGCCTGTAGTTGAGTATTTTATAAATTATATGAAAAATCTTCAATCTGAATATAATTTTGACGGGTTCAGGGTTGATCATATCGACCATGTTGTCGATAATGTATCGGAGCTTAACGGAACTCCTATAAGCTATCGCGCGCCGAGAGTTGTTCTGGGAAAACTTAACAGAGCAATGAAAGAAAAAATTCCGTATTTTGCTACACTTGCGGAATACATGCTCTGGGATAATTTTTATAAAGAATACCATGAAGATATGGCATTTGATATTTTGTGGGGAAATGACATTGTTTCACAATCTTCCAAAACGCCGGAACAAATTACCGAAGATAACCGGTATTTAACAAACTATAATACAAAATTCAAACAGGGTGCTTATTTATCTATTTTGAAAACATATAACAACCAAGACGGAGAATTCCGCTGCATAGACCAGTATCCGGGGCAGCTTGGAGAGGACGGTGCATTGTTTAAGTGGTTTAAGTATAAATTTTTGCCCGGCGGTAAATTTGCTCAGCGTCCCATGTTATATATAGACGGCGATGAAAGCTTTACCCAAAGGGGAATAGAACATGCCATAGGTGAAGAAGTTTCCATGCCGCGCGAAACTAATCAGGAATTTTACGAAAAATTTAACGCAATAGACGTATTCGTAAAATCCCAGCCGGTAATCACTGACGGTGAAGCCCAGATTATTGAGCAGGATGAGGATGGATTTGTCTCATGGATTATTACAAAAGAGCCTATGAAAACAGCTTTTTTAGTAACAGCTAATTATAAATATCCGGTAGAAAAGGTTTCCAAAACAGATGAAAATGGTGAGTGCTATCAGGAATGGGTTGAAGGAAATACTGTATTTGATAAAACTGTGCATTTGCCGGTGGATTATACTATAGTTGGAGAGCATGTTTTAAATAAAGGTATGTTCAAAAAAATTATTTGCGAGCAATGCGGAAATGATTTAGTGCTGAAAGAACTTAAAAATGGCGAATTCAGAGTGTTTGAACTTTTGAAATCTTAAAAAGATTTTTGTTAAAAATCATACATATGCTTGACACCTTTTGAAAAAATTGATATTATAATCGCATTAGTAAAGATAAAAATTGTTCATAGCTTTATTAGTACAAAAAAAGAAAGGTGAAAAGATTATGACAAAAAGATTCGGTTTTACTTTAGCCGAAGTGTTAATCACTTTGGGTATCATCGGTGTAGTTGCTGCCATGACTATTCCGACATTGATTTCAAACACTAATGGCGCACAGTTCAAAACAGCTTACAAAAAAGCATTGTCAACATTGAATCAGGCAGTATTGATGAACGTTGCAATGGAAGACACAGATTTCTCAACATTAAACGCAGATGCTGTAACAGGACAGACTGTTCCGAATGGTTCTTTATCAGATATGCTTATTGCAAGAATGCAATCTGCTACTGATATTACAGATAGCTATTTCACAGAAGCAACAACTATCGGTGCTATTTCATACGGCGCAGGCGTTTTAACTTGTGATGCTACCAACACAGCTGCGGATTCAGGTAGCCCATGTGAAGGCGAGGCTGTAGGTGACACGGTTGATATCGCTGCTAACACCACATTCACACCTTCAGCTACAACTGCAAAAGTATTTTCATTCGCTGATGGTACTGCATTTGGATTTGATATTACTGCTGCTAATTGTACTGATTCAACTGAAGGTACCGCTGATAACTCTTGTGTAGGTTTCATCGACGTTAATGGCTCAACTGCTCCTAACACAGTTATTACTTGTACTTCAGGTAGAGAAGGCGGTACAGGAACTGATGCTACAAATGGTGCTTGCCAGGTAGATTCTTCAGGTGTTACAGATATTTATCCTGTAGTATTCCATGGTCAAACAGTTGAACCGGCTTCTGATGCAGCAAGAGCTGTATTATTCGGTAAATAATTTATTGAATAAGAACAATTTGAAAAATAACTCCGGGTTTTCCCGGGGTTATTTTTTTACATAAAAACTATTATATAGACCTGCCGTCTATGATTTATTCTTCTATAAAATCACGGAAGTGTCTGAATTCTTCTCTTTCGCGGATTTTGCGCAGTGCACCGTCTTCAAGCTGTCTTATGCGTTCTTTTGAATAGCCCATAATTTCTCCGAGCTGCTCAAGTGTTTTAGGCGTTTCTCCGTTAATCCCGAAACGGCATGTTATTATCTTGCGTTCACGCTCGTTGAGACTCGCAAGAAGATGCTCGATACTTCCTTTTACCATGTTGTTTCTGGTTTGTACTTCAGGTGAATTGTAACTCTTATCCTCAACGTAGTCGCCTACGTTTAAGTCATCTGTCACAGGTGTTTCAAGACTTATCGGTTCTTTTATTATTGCTTTTTTTATTGCAGTAAGTTTTTTTACCGGAATTTTCATTTTTTCGGCAATTTCTGCATCAGTCGGTTCCCTGCCAAGCGTAAAAGACAATTGTGTATATAATCTTTTGTATTTTCTTATTTTATCTGCCATGTGCACAGGAATTCTTATAGTTCGCGAATTGTTGGAAATTGCCCGTATAATTGTTTGCTTAATCCACCATGTTGCATATGTGGAAAATTTAAAATTTTTAGAGTAATCAAATTTTTCAGCCGCCTTGATTAAGCCCAAAGAGCCTTCCTGCACTAAATCCATAAACAGAACTCCCTGCCCGATGTATTTTTTAGCAATGCTTACAACAAGCCTCAAATTCGCCTGAATAAGTTTTCGTTTGGCGATTTCGGATTTGTTTTCCTTAATTTGTTTACCCAGAAGTTGTTCTTCTTTTGTAGATAGCAGTTTAATTTTGCCAATATCTTTCAGGTACATTTGAAGAATGTCATCATCATGCGAAATCGAGTTGAAAGTTTTCGGCTCCTGTTCAATTAATTCTTCTGTTTCGACCTGTTCTTCCAGCTCTTCTTCAATTGTATACTGCAAATCTTTAAATAAAGTGTCGTTCATAGATCCTCTCCTCAATTTCAACGACGAAAATATTTGAAAAATGTTTCAAAAAAATATTGACAAACGATTTTGTTGTTGGTAACATAAATTTTGCGGGCTGTGCCTGTAGATTATTGAAAATTCAATATGATAAAGTTTTTGCAAAGCTTTTTTACAAACAAAAAGCACTGAAGTCGCAAAATGGATGAAAATTCAATATGATAAAGTTTTTTTGCTAAGCTTTTTTTACAAAAAAAGCGTGGGCGTTTAGCTCAGTTGGTAGAGCGTCTCCCTTACAAGGAGAGGGTCGGGGGTTCAAGTCCCTCAACGCCCACCATTTAAAAGATAGTATCCACAATCCTTTTTGGAAAGTGGATTATTTTTTTATTGCAAATTCTAATGCGATTACTACGCCGAGGGCATTCTCCTCGTAATGACATGTTTACATTTTATGCACCACTACGAATTAACGAGAGAGCGGGCAAAGTCGATTGACATCTGGTTAATCTCGCCGCCTGCAAGCTCCGCAAGCGCTTTAATTTTATTTTCTCCGGTAAGGACATAGACTTCGACTTTAGTTTCATCGGTTTGTGATTTTCTGACGTAGAAGTGTTTATCGGATTTAGAGGCAATAATTGCCTGATGGGTAATCAAAATTATCTGGTGGAATTTTGAAAGCGCCACAATTTCATCCGCAACACTTTGCGATGCGCGGCCGGAAATTCCTGTGTCAATTTCGTCAAAAATAACGGTATCAATGTCATCATTTTGCGCAAAAATGGTTTTTATGGCAAGCATTACACGGGAAATCTCACCGCCTGATGCGACTTTTGCAAGAGGTTTCAAGTCCTCTGATACGTTTGTCGAAATTAAAAACTCCACATCATCAATACCGTCAGGGGAAAGCTCCTTTTCTCTGACAGCGATTTCAAAGCGTGATTTCGGAAGCTCTAAAAGTGCGAGTTTGTCTTGAATTTGCACGGATAGAACTTTTGCAAAATCTTTTCTGAAATTGCTTATGACTTGTGCTTTTTGCATAAGTTCCAGCTCTGTATGGTTAATTTTTTGTTCTAATTCTTCTATATTTTGTGTTGAAAACTCAATAGATGCAAGCTCTTTACTCAAGTTTTCGTAAGTTTTTAAAACTTCCTCTAAGTTCCCGCCGTATTTGCGTTTTAATTTGTCCAGCAAAAACAGACGCTCCTGAATTTGGTCTAATCTTTCGGTATCATTTTCAAGGTTCTGGCTGTAGCGGTTAAGATCGCTTCCTGCCTCTTTGAGAGCTTCGGATGCTTCAATAATACATTGCTCAATATCCGATAGTTTCTGGTCAAATGAGGCGGCTTTTGCGATATTTGCTTTGATTTTATTCAAACCTTCAAGAATAGAGCCCTCATCCCCGTTAAGCGCCCAGTATGAAGTTCCGGTTAATTCCTTCAGCTTTTCCGCATTTTCAAGCACCTCAAGCTCACGGGTTAAATCTTCATCTTCCAAGTCGGATTTGATTTCAGCGGTTTCAATTTCATTTATCTGGAATTTCAAAAATTCAAGCTGGGATTCTGTCATATCAGCGGAATTTTTAGCTTTTTCAAGCTGTGATTTAAGATTTTTGTAATATTCAAAAAGTTTTGTATATTCTTCAAGTTTACTGCCGTATGAATCTTTTCCGTATGAATCCAAAAGGGTTATGTGGTATTTTGGCTGCATAAAGGAATATGTCTGGTGCTGGGAATGAATATCGACAAAAAGCGCCCTTAGATTTCTTAAAATCTCGGTATTTACAAGGGTTCCATTAATCCTTGAACGCACTCCGGCTTGTGTAATTTCTTTTGATATGATGATTTCAGTACCCAAATTATCAATGCCGTTTTCTGCAAAAAAGTTTGTTAAATCATGCTTTTTATTTTCGATAACAAGTTCTATAACGGCTTTTTCGGAACCGGTTTTTATCACCTCTTTTGAAACGCGAGGTGCAAAAACAAGGTCGATTGCATTGATTAGTATGCTTTTTCCGGCACCTGTTTCACCGGTTATGATGTTCAAGCCGCCGTCAAAGTTTGCCGTTAATTCGTCAATTAAAATATAATCTTTTAATCGCAACTGCTTTATCATACTTATTATATTAACTGCAAAAATCATTCAGGGCAACTATTTTACGTTAATCTCATATTCTAATATCCAACCGCAAATCAACTCTGTTATATTTATTTTTGCCTTGCGAATAAGTTTTACTTTCTCAATCAACTCTTTATCTTTAAGTTTAATGATTATTTTTTCTTCCATCTTTATTCCTTAAAAAAATTCATTAAACAAGGCTAAGTGCACTTTTTCCCTGCTTATTAAAGCTCTCTATAAAAATAGGATAATATGCTAATATACCATTGTCTATCACCCACATGGATATTTTGGGCTTGTTTAAACCTTATTAAACCAACTCACACCAAATAACACCTTGTCACACTTGTTTAAAGTTGAGTTATGGTTTAAAGTTAAAATGTAAACTTTTATAAAAAGGGACCCGTTAAGGGTCCTGTTTTATTATTATGTCAAAAAGGTATAAAAAAATATATTGCAAAGAGATGTTTGAATTTTTCAATATTCCGCACACATTTGAGAAGCGTGTTGCGGATAAGAATAATCTTGAAAAATCAGTAGAAATCCCGAATATATTGCCGACTTTTGAAAAATTTGCGGTAAATATCGGGGTTTGTACGGAAACTTTAATAAAATGGTGCAGGGAGCATACGGAATTTTTAGAAACATATAAAAAATGCCAGGCTTTACAAAAAGATATGCTGAACGATCTGGCGCTTCGCGGATTTTATAATGCTACATACACGGCTTTTGCGGCAAAGAACCTGACCGATATGTGCAAAGAATCTTTAACAAATTCAAATAACGAACTCAGGGATGCTTATCTTAAGGCAATGTCAGAATTAACAAATGATAAGATGGGAAAACAGTAAATACAGTGAAAAGGCCAGAAGATTTTTAAGCAAACCTCCTGAGGATTTTCCGTTGTTTACACTCCTTGATGGTGCCGTACGCAGCGGAAAAACCTCGAATATAATCCAAAAAATTCCGCAGATTTTTGAATTTGTCGGAAATGAATATCTGAAGGTTTTTTCAGGGTACTCCAGAAACTCCGTGAAAAATAACGTCATAATGGAGTTAAAACCGTTTATAGAAAACTATCTTGGCGGGAAAGTACGGTATAATAATTCAACGGGTGAGCTGGATATAAAGCTTTTCGGAAAAGAATACAACTGTTATGTCACGGGCGGCGGCAAATCCGACAGTCTGAATTCAATTCAGGGCGGAACCTGGGATTTCTGGTATGCGAATGAACTTCCGAGACATAACTACGGGTTTTATAATATGGCGCTAAGCCGTTTAACTCCGGAAAATGCAAGGGCGTTTGCAGACAGCAATCCGGAAAGTTCCAACCACTGGCTTTATCAGGAAAAAATAAAACCGTATCTTGAAGGCGAGGGTAAAGATGTATTTGAATACTGGCATTTTACAATGTATGACAATGCAAACTTATCCGAGGTTTTTATAAAAAATCAGGAGAAGCTTTACAAAGGCGCCTTTAAAAAACGAAAAATCGACGGGCTCTGGGTGATTGCAGACGGACTTGTCTATGATACATTCAACCGCGGTAAGCATTCCATAACTCAGGCAAGGCTTCTTGAAAAAATTAAAAAGTACGAAATTATTGAATTTTTTCTGGGCATTGACTGGGGCTGGAACCACCCGACAGCCTGTTTGCTTTTAGGTAACAGCATAGACGGAACATGTTACGTTATTGATGAACTTTATTCCGCAAAGCTTGATTTCGAAGGCGTTATCCGATGGATTAACCAAAAACAAAGTGAATACGGAAAGTTTTTCAGCTACGCAAACTGCGATAACGCACGTCCGGAACAGAACGAAAAATTAAGGCGCTATACAAATCTCGTTATTTATGAAGAAAAACCAAAAGTTGATGACAGTATTGCCCTTGTTCGCTCATTGATTAACTATGACAAACTTATTGTGTCGGAAAAATGCGTCCGAACCCTTGAAGAATTCGGGCTGTACAGTTACGGCGGAAATAATGAGGATGTCCCTTTAAAGATAAATGACGATTGTATGGATGCATTAAGATACGGGCTTTACAAATACCTTACGGAAAACTAAATGAGAGGAAAATTATGCTTACAACATTTGAAATAAACGAAAATTTCAGAAATCTAAAGTGGAGTGCGGATGATATTGAACGTCTGCGCAATTATGCAAGGTATAGAGATTTATACAGAAGTAATTTCGCAAGACCGTTTGCTAATGTTTTAAGAAAAATAAGGCAGCGCTATCCAATGAGTAATACTACAGCGCAAAGTCTTATTGAGGTGAATCTTTTTAAGGCGCTCACGGATTTTTACAAATTCTTGATTACAAACGAAAAATTTGAAATCAAAGTTGATCAATCATCTTCTGAAGATTGGGAAAAAATTAATTTAAATAACAATTTTATCTCTGTTATAAAAGAGGTTGCAATTGATAACTCAAGGTTTGGTGATGCGCTTTTAAAGGTGGCTTTTGTTGATAACCAAGTAAAAATATTTTCCGTATGCCCTGATTGCTGGTTTCCTGTGTTTAATAACGGAAACTTAAACGATCTTGCCGGCCACATTTTGTTTTACGATATTGTAAAAGACGGAAAAATCTATAAACATATTGAAAAAATTCATAAAGGTTTTGTGGAAAATGAAATTTGGGAAACCTCAAACGGCAGACTTTCGCGTCCCGTAAATGATTTGGATGCTTTTAACGTAAAACCCGTTGACAATTTTTCAGACAAATGGAATGATTTTGTGTTATTCCATATTAAAAACACAACGGAAAGTGATACCTATTACGGCGAAAGCGATTACAAATCGTGCGAAAGTATTATTGAAGAAATTATGCTTACGGTTTCGCAAAATTCCAAGATTATAAACCGTCATGCTAACCCGAAACTCGCAGGCAGTATTGAAAACACCGAGATGAACCCCCTGACGGGCGAAAGACATTTCCCGAATTCTGATTTTATAACAATAGGCAGAGACGGTGCCAAGCCTGAATATATCACGGCAGATTTGCAGGCGGATGCCATAAAATCTCATATAGATACTTTGATGCAGATGTTTTATATGCTTTCCAAAACCCCTCCGCAGGCTTACGGTTTAAATATTGATTCAAATATGTCAGGGGAAAGCTTAAAACAGATTTTTTCTTCTGCTATTGCAAAAGTTACGGATATCAGAACGGTTTCTTTGAATAACGCTATCCAAAAAACCGTAAAATGCGCACTCGCCTTTGCCGGACATAAAAATGTAAATGTAGAAATTGTATGGGGAGAATAAAAATGGAAAAAGAATTTAATCAGCCGGGAGCTGATTCAGAGCTTGAAGCTCTAAAAAATCAAATTGCCGATTTAAGAAAAGAGGCTGCAAAGTACAGAATTAATGCGAAAAATTTTTCCGCAGAAAAGCAAACAGCAGAAGATCAGCTTAAATCACTGCAGGAAGAACTTGCACTTACCAAAAAAGAAAATATGCTCGTAAAACGCCAACTGCTTTTGGATAAAGCAGGCTGTGTTAAATCAGATCTGGTGGCAAATATTATTCCGGATGACTGTGAAGATATTGAAAGCTGGATTGAAGAATACAAGCGTGAAAACGGTATATTGTTCAAACAGGAAACAGAAAACCACGGCGGAGCCTTTAAACCGTCGTTGATTAATAACCTTAGCCCGTCCGAGTTGATGAATACATTTATTCGTCAGGCGGCAGGAAGGTAGTACAGTTAGTATGTAAAGCTATAATGCTAACGATTTTAAATATGAAAGGAAAAAAATATGACTACAGATGTAAATTCAATTGACAGAACAGGCGCAGACGCCCTTATTCCTTTGGAGATTTCCAAAGACATTATTAAAGAAACCCCGCAGGCTTCAAAACTTTTACCCTTAATGAGAAGACTGCCTAATATGCCTTCAAAACAAAAAACTTTGCCCGTGCAAAATGCTTTGCCGGATGCTTATTTCTTGTCAGGCGACACAGCCCAGAAAAAAACAACCAAAGCCGAATGGGATAAATTAACCCTCACAGCTGAAGAACTTGCGGTAATCGTACCTATTCCGGAAGCTGTTCTGGATGATTCATCTTTTGATATCTGGGAAGAAATTAAACCGCAAATCGTTGAAGCAATGGGGATTGCTATTGATAAAGCAATTCTTTTCGGTACAAATAAACCCTCAAGCTGGCCCACATCAATTTATGACGGTGCATCTGCAAAGTCACAAATTATTACTCTCGGCACAAATTCCGATGTTGCAGCGGATATTATCGGTGTTGACGGTATGATGTCGCTGGTTGAAAAATCAGGATTTGTTGTGAACGGTTTTTATGCAGACGCTACATTTGAAGCTTATTTGAGAGATTTAAGAGACAAGAACAATAATCTTTTATACAACTCATCTTTAATCACAAATACAGCCTCAAGCCTTGTAGGCAGACCGATTGCATACGACAATAACGGCGTATTCGATACAACAAAAGCCTTAATGGTATGCGGCGACTTTTCAAAAGCTGTTTACTCAATCAGACAGGATGTGACATATAAGCTTTTAACAGAAGCAATTATCCAAAACACAGACGGCACAATTGCCTATAACCTTGCACAGCAAGATATGGTGGCATTGCGTGTTGTAATGAGATTAGGGGTACAAATTGCAAATCCTGTTACACGCAGAAACGGTAAAAACGGTTATCCGTTTGCTATTTTGGCGCCGGCTGCAAGTGATGACTTAGAATCATAATAACTCCATATAAACCCCCTTTTGGGATTGAGGCAGGGATTATCCCTGCCATTTTTTTGAGGTGTAAAAATGCTTGAAATATATAAAAATTCATACGTAACTTTAGAAGAAGCGGATAAGTATTTTGAAGAAAAACTCGGGGCGGATTTCTGGGCGGAATTGGATGAAGCCGCTCAGGAAAAAGCTCTGATAACAGCGTCAAGACAAATAGATATACAGCCCTTTCTGGGAATAAAGGCAGATCCTAAACAGGAGATGTCTTTTCCCAGAATTATCCGCGGTAAAAAATACGAAGTGTTATACAGGGTTAAAGCTGCAGTGTGCGAGCAGGTTTTCGGGTTATTTTCAGATGATTACGAAAAAAATCCGAACGTAAAATCTGTTTCTTTAGGCTCTGCCAGTATAACCTTCCGCGATAATGCCGACTTTGAACTTTATCCGGAAGCTAAATTACTTTTGTCAGGACTTTTGAAGAAAGGTTTTGATATTGAAAACGCTTACTTTGAGGAGACTTATTAAAATTGTACGGATTAAAAGAGCTTTTATCAGATATAGAATTTGCAAAGCTTCTTGATCAAGAAGTAGGAGCCTATCTGAGTGAAGTTACAAATGCTCCCAAATTCTATTCAAATGATTTGCGACACCAATATGCGGCGGCTGTTTTTACGCAAATGCGCGGGGAAAAGTTGACGCGGCGTCTTGGCAGGGCAAATGAAATTTATGGTTTTTTATCCGGTCACGATGACAAAAATATTGATCTTTTCAACAACAATATCGGAATCGAATACGGTCTAAAGTATCCTTTGGCAAGCCGTGCTGATTTGTTGAGGATGCTTTTTCAAGATCATGCCCAAAATAAGGCTGACAGAATTAAGAAAATAGGCATGTAGTTTATTTCGATTTAGAAGTAAACTCTATAACGGTAATCTCGGGCGGGTTAAAAAGTCTTGCCGGAATAATGCTTGTTCCGGTTCCCCCCGTTATTATCAGCCTGTTATTGATTAACCCTTTGCCAAACCCGTATTTAGAAGGGGTTACGAGCGTTTTTCCGAAAAGTGTTACCTGACCGCCGTGTGTGTGGCCTGACAGAATAAGTCTGACTCTTTCCGGCACTTTCGGGTAAATATCAGGATTATGGCTTAAAAGTATTACCGGAGCGTTAGCATTTTCCAGTGCCTTTTGAATATCAGGGGTGTAGTAATCCACGCCGGCAATGGTAATTCCGTCCCTTTGAATATTACGATTATTCAAGAGGTTCGGAAGAGTTTTGAATTCTTCTTCCGGCATGTCATGGTTCCCCAAGACAGAAAAAACAGGTGCGTTTACTTTTGAAAGCTCTTCAATTACGTAATTTGCCGGAACTTTTTCTGTGTAGTCGCCTATATAGAAGATGTAATCGGCGTTTTGCCCGTTGATTTTCTTAATCACGCTTTGCACGCGGTGTTTGCTTTTGAAATGAAAATCTCCGGCAAGTACGGCTTTTTTACCGGCAAGTTCTTCAAACTCGACTTCGTATTTCTTTGTGCAGAGCATATTGGGCTCTACCGCGAATATCCAGCAGCTTATCAAAAAGAATATTAATAATATTTCCCGCATTTTTAAATTATAACATAAAATTATAAAAAAAGGAATAGTACAAGTGTCTATAATAAATTTTTTTTCAAATAAGAAATATACGTTACTAAAAAGGAGTGTCCGAATAGATGAAACCAGCGGTGCAAGTATTGCGAAATGGACGCCGGAAAAAGAAGTATTAGGATATTATGAGCCCTCGGAAAGTCTTGTCGGGACAGAAGCAGGGAATAAATACGGCATAACGGGAGTTTTTTACTGTGCGGAAAAACTTGTGACTGCAGACAGGATAGATATAGGCGGTAATTTATTGGAAGTCCGCGAGGTTGAATTTTGGCAGCTGAGGGGATTAAGTTATTACAAAGGATATTTGGTGAAGACAGATGAAAACTTATGAATTTAAGACAAAGCTATTCAGCTTTTTTAACAGCCGTATGACGGAGAAATTTCCTGCACTGGAAGGGAAAATATTCAGGGAGAGGCTGCGTGCGGATGTGCCGGCATATCCGTATATGGTATTGAAAACCGGCGACAGAGAGCGGATTAATAAGCGATTTGAGAGTTTTAACGAGGACGGAAAAACATATATTAGCGCGCAATACAGGATAGAGGTTTTATTTAGTGTGTATTCGCTTTACGAGAACCCTTGTGATGCAGAAGAAGAATCGGATGAGATTATAGATTATACGGAACAGCTTTTTCTGGAAACTGATACTGTGCATGCATTGCTTGCGGAAGAAGGCATAGTAGTGAATGAACTTCTTGCGGGTCCGGTTAGGGACTTAAGCTCTTTTGCGGAAACTAATCAATTGTTCAGAAAAGAGATATGTATTGTCTTTGAATTTGAGGATATTAAGGAATACATTCCTGAACCGGGCAAAGAGCTTTATATGGATATAAATTATAAGTAATGAAAGGAGATAAAATGAATTATTATTCAGCATTATATATACCTCAAGAAGAAATAAAGTCTATACCTGTTGATAATGCCGGAAGTGCGCGTATAAAGAGTTCATTGGAGGGTGCATTAAAAAAAGCAAACGTTACAACCAAGAATTATAACCTAACAGATTTATCCAAGAATATGGTAATAATGGCAGGAACAGAGATGACGCAGAGATATGTAGCATCTGCAGTGAGTAAAATAATAAGCGGAGAAGCAATAACAAGTCAAACAGTATTGGATACATTATTTAATACGTATGCTCCGGCATTTAACGGAATGTTGGAGCAAATGGGTTATAATAATATAATGCAAATGAAGAATGCAGCAAGTGCCGGAACGATAAATGTTGCGAATTTTCTTGATGGATTTAGTAAAAGCCTGTCAGTAGTAACTGAAACATTTTTGAACGACTCAAATATGGAAAAATATGGCGAAGAAATCCCTATTGATGT
The DNA here is from genome assembly GCA_944323695.1 of Candidatus Gastranaerophilales bacterium. Taxonomy (GTDB): domain Bacteria; phylum Cyanobacteriota; class Vampirovibrionia; order Gastranaerophilales; family Gastranaerophilaceae; genus SIG32. The sequence goes on along the minus strand of CALUTI010000015.1, from coordinate 729 downwards.
CATTGCGGAATTTAAATCTGAATACAAAAATGAGGTCGCTGTTCATCCATATAGCGAAGGTTCATATATACGAGATTATATTAGAAGTTTGGGAGAAGTGATTTTAAAAATTAAAGCTCATGTATATAACAGTGCGGCAGAGATATGGAGCATAGGAGATTTTTCTAATAAAATCAATGATGCATTTGCTTTAAAAAAGCCAATAATATTCAGGATAGGAAAAACAATTTATGAAAATGTGATAATAACACGCTATGATCCAACTATAAATAATATATATGATATATATTTTGAACTAGATTTAACTTATAATAATTATTTGGGCCGTGAGAGTAGATACAATACACTGGGCTATCACATAATAAATGCTGGAGTGAATCAAGAAGTCGCGAATATGCTATCAACGGAAGAATATATAGGAGAAGGCAAAGTTGAAGAAGTTACAATAGAAGATAGTGCGATGTTGGAGGCGGTAAAACAAGCCTTAAACCTACCTAAACTTAATATACAAGGACAAGATGTGTGATTTTGTTTTAACTTTTGTAGAAAAAAGTACGCAATATATCGTTGTTAAAATTTGGACTAGCAGTAGGACTTTTTAATTCGTAGACTGTATTTCCAGATTTAGAGAAAGTACGTAATATATCGTTGCTAAAATTTGGACTAGCAGTAGGACTTTTTAATTCGTAGACTGTATTTCCAGATTTAGAGAAAGTACGTAATATATCG
>CALUTI010000014.1 GCA_944323695.1 Candidatus Gastranaerophilales bacterium | reverse complement strand
GTGAGAGCGGGAGCGAGCAGAGGCTGAAGGGCTTTGCGCAGGCAAAGACCGTAACGCCGTTTCATGCGAGCGACCAAAACAGCGTCGTCGAAAAGACATATTTCCCTTCCGGCTTTCCCAAAACCCTTGCTATCACTATTTAGAGGAGACGCCCCCCCCCGTTTCTAAATTTTTTCATAATTTTCATAAGCTTTTCTCCTTCTTTTGGGTTTATTATATCAGTTTTTATAATTTTTGACAAGCGAGATTTCATCTTCATAAGTCATTTGAGGATTTTGCAATTTTGCCTGCAAAATATAATCAAAAATTTCCTGATATTTGGGGGAAGGCTTCAGACCAAGTGCTTTCAAATCTTCACCTGTGACGGAAATCTTTATATAACGCAAAATATCCAGATACCGTATAGCAGCATTCATATCTTTTGAAATGCCGTAAAGTAAAATACTTTCCACAGCAAGCCCGTCAAAAGCTTTGTATATTTCAAAATCTGTTTTCAAGTCACCTATTGCACGGAAATCTTCAACAATTTTTCTTTCTTCTTTTGTGAATTCCAAGCGTAACAAATCCGGTAAAAGCCCGATATAAACAAGCCACGTATGCTCAACAGGATATTTTTTTATCAGCTCCTCAATATTCACCTTTGGCAGTTCAAATTTTTCAGGAGAAACCAGTTTATAAATTCCTTCCTGTATAAAAATTTCAAATGCGCGCTGTGAATTGAGGTTAAAAGTTTCCATAAGTTCTTTTTTAACCCTTTTATAAGACATATCATAGTTTATATCTGAGAGATATTTTTCCTGCAGATATCTTGTATGTTCTTCCAAATCAAACCCGAAACGCACACGGAACTTAAGAGCGCGGATAATTCTTGTCGGATCGTCTATAAAACTTTCGTCATGCAAAACCCGTAAAATCTTATCTTTTAAATCTTTTTGTCCGCCCGTATAATCTACTATTTCACCGGTAGAAACACTCATTGCAAGAGCATTCACGGTAAAATCACGCCGCATAACATCTTCTTTTAGAGAACATCCGATTTTAGTCACAACAGGCAGATGTCCCTTCTTTTCATAAATTTCCGAGCGGGTAGACGCAAAATCAACCTCACGTCCGCCGACATTAACTCTAACTGTGCCAAAATCCGGATTTTCCTGAATAACTTCGCCAAATTTAGAGCAATATTCAATAGCATTGCCGACATAAGTTATATCAACGTCAAAACTTTTGACGCCGAGAAGCTTATCGCGGACAACGCCCCCGATATAGTACAATTTATCTGAATTATCATATATATTGATGATGTCCATCTTCCATATTTTAGCGTAAAATGTTATAATAGACAAGCAGGAGAAAGTATGTTACAGGAAGCGACAAAAGCCATTAATTCGGCATTCAATAACAGTTTTATCAAGAAATTAAGCCAGTATCTTCACGATTGCGTGCGAGAAGAAGTTAAAAGCTCCACATTCCGCAATCTTAAGGCTGATAAAGATAACAAATGGATATTTCTGCCGGGCGAAGAACAATTATTTACAACCGGAGAAGAATATCTGAAACTTGACGGCTCTGACAGCAAATTGACAGAGCTTATGATTCAAAGCGAATTAAGCACAAAAGACAAATACCTAATCTACGGTTATCTTTTTCTGGTCGGAAAAAACAATAAATCCAAAAAACAAAACGAATTTTTGACTCCGCTTTTATACGTTCCCTGCAGACTTGAGAGAAACGGCATAAACATAAACTGCATTCCGCAGGATGAAATGCTTTCTCTAAACACAGGCGCACTTGCCGCTTTAATGAAAAAAAATGATGATGAAGACGAAGTCGATTTGCTTTTGGAAGGTATTTTGGATGTAGTACCTGATTTGCCGATTACAAAGGAAAAGTTGGATATTTTTCTTACAACTCTGCAATCTGTTGTCCCTGAAATTGAAATAAGCCAAACCTCAAAAGACAACGAAACCGAAGATAATATTTCAAAAGATGAAGCAAAAGATTTTTACAAAGAAAAAATTGATGCAGAAAATCTTGACGAAATAATTGAGGAAGAAGAACGCGAAACTGCCCAAAAATCCTCCATAAAAGTTGACAAAGTTGTTGTAACATACCAAAGTGCAATAATTTTAACCAAAAGACCTTCAGTAACCGCAGGGGTGTTGCATGAATTAACCCAAATTGCAGAAAAACCAAGCGGAATTTACCGCGAAACAGCTTTGAGCATTATTAATGATGAATACGTTCATGCAAAAGAAAAATCAGTTCCTATAAAAGATTTGAATGAAATTACTGATTTTTATCCGATAACCCCGCTATCTTTGAGTGATTCGCAGGAAAAGGTTATTAAAAATATTGACAACAGTAAATTCATAGCCGTTCAGGGCCCTCCGGGAACAGGTAAATCCCAGACAATTGTAAACCTTGTGGCGCACCTGATTGCAAACGGAAAAACCGTTCTTGTTGCTTCCCGCATGGATAAAGCAGTTGATGTTGTTGCAGAACGTTTAAATGAACTTGGCGCACCCTTTTTGGCATTGCGTGCCGGTCGTTTGAATTATCAAAAACAATTGAGCTACCAATTGCAGGATTTGTTATCCGGAAAAGTTGATATAGACAGCGATTACGAGGACAGCCTGCTTGTAGATACAAAGGATATGAAAGAGCATTTGAATCTTTTGCAGGAAACCGAGAAAAAATGCGAACAGATTATCAAGCTCGAACGCGAATGGCACGACCTGTCTTTGGAAACAACAGAACAGGAAAAAGCTGTCGGACAAATGCAATTTATCACAACACAGCTTAAAAAAAGCGAAATTGATATGGTGTCAGGGATTATAAAAATTCTTCGAAACAACATGGAAAAGGCCGGCTTTTTTGCAAATATTGCAAACTTTACAAGCCTCAGACACCTTAAAAAAGTTCTAAAATTAAACGAATTTGAAGTAACATATGAAAATCTTGCACGACTGGACGCAGAGCTTGAAGTTGCCTTAATGAACTGTCGTTTAAGAAAAATTGAAGCTGATATTCAAAAAACAGGCAACCTGCATGTGCTTATGGAACAAATCCGCCAGATGAAGAAAAAACAAAAAAATCTTGCGGTGAACATATTAAAAAACAAACGCCGTGAAGCTTTAAAAGGACTTTTACGCGACCAGATAAAATGCCAGAGATTAAAAGTTCATGCAAAATCACTTGTTGAACGCAAAAAAAATCTTCAAAACAGAATTCTTGAAGAAGAAGACTTCAAACCTCTTTTGGAAGCCTTCCCATGCTGGTGTGTAACAACTTATGCAATATCAGGCTCATTACCTATGAAACCCGGTATGTTTGACGTTGCAATTATTGATGAAGCGTCACAATGCGATATTGCAAGCTGTTTCCCTGTAATGTTCCGCGCAAAACGCGCCGTAATTGTAGGGGATGACAAGCAATTACCGCATTTGTCATTCTTAGAAAAAGCAAAAGAACAGTCCTTCTTAAACCAATACGGAATACCGGATAAATATCAATTAATGTGGCGTTTCAGAACAAATTCCATGTTCGACCTTGCAGATTACTATTCAATGAATTCCGTAATGCTTGATGAACATTTCAGAAGCCTGCCGCCGATTATAGAATTTTCAAACCACGAATTTTACGGTGACAGAATAAGAGTTATGAGAAAAGACTTTGGCGGTCAAAAGGTTCTTGAGCTTGTGGAAGTTCCGGAGGGCAAAGTTGATTACGATGCAACACGCAACCTTCCGGAAGTAGAAGCCGTAATTAAAAAATTACATGAAATAATTATAGAAGATGAACGCAAAAATCCTGATAACCCTGTGTCTATCGGTATAATTTCACCTTTCAGAGCACAGGTGGAACAGTTGAAAACATCTGTTTCAAAGGTTTTATCAGACCACATGTTAAGAAAACATCAGGTAGAAATCGGTACTGCGCATACATTCCAGGGTGATGAACGCGATATAATCCTTATGTCATGGGCATTTGCAAATAACAGTCATGCACAAAGCGCAACGTTTTTGCAAAAACCAAACCTGTTTAACGTTGCAATCACCCGTGCAAGATATAAGGTTGTAAACTTTGTTTCACGCGATATTACAAACCTTCCGGAAGGTCACTTCAGAAATTACATTTCATATATTAAAGAATATCAAAATAAACAACAGGCGCTTGAAAGCTTGCAAATCGACGAAAACGAATATAAAAATAATCTTGAGCGCGAGATTGCAGCCCAAATGCGCGAGCTGGGTCATGAAGTTCTTGCCGGAAGTGAAATTGCCGGCTTGAAGGCAGATTTGCTTGTTGATAAAAAATTCATCGTTGAAGTTGACGGCGTTGAAGACAACGTAAAACAAACCGTTTCGAACATGAAAAAACAAGCAATTCTGGAACGTTGCGGATTTAAGGTTAAACGTATCACATACCGCGAATGGACATATTCACCGAAAATCTGCCTCGACAGAGTTTTGATTGATGAATAATTTTCTAAAACCGATTAAGCGTAAACTCCATTTCTACAGGCAGGCTGTTTAAGTTTAACTCCGAAGGAATCCTGTCAAAACGAGTTTTCCAAATATGATTTAACAAAGCCTTACCAAAATCCACATTTCCGCTGGAGTCAGTAATTTCAGCAGACGAAACAAAACCGTTTTTATTAATATCAAACCTTATTTTTACTGTACTAGTGCGGTAAATTTGTGAGCTTTGCATGAATATTTCAGGATTTGAAACTTTTTCTTTTGCGTTTTTGAGATATTTTTTCAAAATATTTTTCTGTTCAGATGTTTCCAAATTTTTTAATAAAACATTCGACGGTGACTTTCTTGTAATTGAGGCTTTTACATCATTCAAAAAACTTGGTGCTGCAAAGACATTAGCTTCAAAATGGATCGCAATATCAATAGATTTTGATTCTGATACTACAGGCAGAGGTTTATATGGTGCTAAAGATTTGACCAAATTGACTGTATAATTATCAGTTTCCGCATCACCTGAACTCTGAATTATTGATACACTCTTTACAGAACCATCTTTATTTAATTTAATAAATAATATTAAATGATAAGACTTTGTCGGCGGCGGGGGACTCCAATGCGTTTTTATATAATTATCAAAATAATTTTCATAATCTTTAAGAACAGCTGCTTCCGAGGATGTAACACGTTTACCGCTCGGTAACAAATATGAGTCTTTATTTGCTGTTGAATTCTCAACAGATACGGAACCGGAATTATCAATCATCGGAAGAAACACAGATTGTTTATCTTGCTGCGGCGCAGATGTTGTCACAGAATTATTCTCATCTGCAAAAACAGAGCTTGCAATTAAAAATAATAATAAAAATATATAGAATTTCTTTACCAATTTACAATCCCCCAAATAGTAAAATTAATAATCCCGTGGCTCCTGCAGTAGCCCCTAATGTCTTTATACTCTGTTTTGTATCAGGTCTTCTGTATAGGTTATCAAACTGATATTCCACAGAAAGCATGGAAATACCCAAATCTTTCGGAATGCTATTAAATTTTATATTTTTTATTTGTGACAAAACCGCCTGATTAAATTCGTTATTACCGTTAGACGCAGTTATTTTAGCATTTTGAACAGCACCTGTTTTATCAATAGAAAATTTTACCCTTAAAATAGACTCCTTTGTATGCGGAATCTTAATTTTGCCGAGCGTTTGACTAATATGCTCCAGATATCCTTTAAAAATCTTTTTCTGTTCCTTGTTTTTGTATCTGTTCAATATACTCTTTGACGGAGAATTGTCGGTCAAACTGCAATTTAATGTGTTTTTTAAAGGTCGCTCCCTCTGGGAATGGCCCAATACTACTTTATAATCAAATGTAAACATAACGTCTATGGTTTCACCTTTATATGCTTTCGGCAAAGTCTCAAAAGGTGCTGCAGCTTTTACGGCATCAATTGCAGACTTATCTGAGGCCTCATCTTTTGATGAGATTAACACTTTACAAAATGTTACTTCACCTTGTTTATTAACTGTAAAAAATAAAACCGTTCTGCTGTTTTGATCCAAATGTTTCGGAGGCTTCCAGTTTTTCTTAATTCTCTTTTGCATATTTTTTATATAAAATTTGAAGTCAGCTTGTTTGTTTACATCCTGATCGGAGGCGTTTTTTGACAGTTCTGACTTAAACCCAAACCATACAGTCAGATTATTAAATTTATATTCTACCGGCAGAAAATTGAAAGGCGCGGATTTTTGGACGGCATCAAGAACTGATTTGTCAAAGACTTCATTGCCGGATGAACGAAAAATCTCATTGGAAACCAATTTCCCTGAATTATCTATATTCATAAGCAGCATAACTTCACAAGAATTAGCGCAATCAACCGGCGTCCAATTTTTTCTTACTACATTCCGAAAATTAAGTACGAAGGGAGTAAAATCCGTATCTGCTACTATATTTTTAAAATCATCAGGCGCAGTATCAAATTCACCTAAGTCGCGATAATATTGGGTCGCTATATCAAGAAAGATACCGGGTTCATCATAAATTTGCGTATCTTTAGCACCATCCTTAACCAAAGATTCTCCGGGAAAAACCGGTTTATTTTGAGCATCTTTTAGACCAATGTTATCGGCAAAAACTTCTATCCCCGATATAAAAGATATTATAAACAGTAAAACCAATGCAGCAAAAATCTTTTTCATCACCCTTAACTCCAAAAAAGCCCCCAGCAAGGGGGCTTTTCAAACATTAATCTAAACTTCTTTAAATATCAAAGAAGCATTTTGACCGCCAAATCCGAATGAATTTGAAAGGGCGGCATGCACCTCAGCCTTTTGAGCTTTGTGAGGAACATAATTCAAGTCACCGACATTTTCGTCCTGATTATCAAGGTTAATTGTCGGAGGTACAATATTTTCATTAATTGTTTTAATGCAGGCAATAGCCTCAATTGCACCTGTTGCACCCAAAACATGGCCATGCATTGATTTGGTTGAACTTACGCGTAAATTCGGGTTTTTCTGCTTGTCGCCGAATAATCTTTCAATAGCATTAGATTCAGCAACATCACCAAGCCCCGTGCTTGTTCCGTGTGCGTTAATATACTGGATATCATCGGTTTTCAAACCTGCATCCTGCAAAGCAAATTCCATAGATTTAGTTGCGCCTTTTCCGTCAGGGCATGGAGCAACAACGTCATAAGCGTCTGCTGTCTGACCGTAACCTACGATTTCAGCGTAAATTTTTGCACCGCGTTTTTTGGCATGCTCATATTCTTCCAAAACTAAAACGCCTGCGCCTTCTGACATTACAAATCCGTCTCTGTCTTTGTCAAACGGACGTGAAGCTTTTTCCGGCTCATCATTTCTGTGTGAAAGTGTTCTTGCACTAGCAAACGCACCGATACCAACATCGCAAATTGTAGCTTCTGTACCGCCTGCAACAACTATATCGGCATCGCCGTATTGAATTGTTCTAAATGCATCACCGATTGTATGGGTTCCAGTCGCACATGCAGATACCACAACCTTATTTACGCCTTTGTATCCGTATTTAATAGAAATTCTTCCGGACGGCATGTTTACAATCATCATCGGAATAGTAAACGGTGAACATTTGTTCGGTCCTTTTTCCAAAATACGTTTGTGGTTTTCTTCAAAAGTTCTGAAACCGCCTGCGGCTGAACTAACCATAACACCGATTCTGTAAGGATCTACGTCATGTACTTCTTCCAATTTTGCATCAGCAATAGCTTCATCAGCAGCGACCATTGCAAATTGAATAAATCTGTCCATTCTTTTGGCTTCTTTCGGATCCAAATACTGTTCAGGATCAAAATCTTTAACTTCACCTGAAATCTTTACAACGTGCTTGGATATATCAATGGATTCGGAAGTGCTTATTCCGCTTTTACCTTCTACAAGGCTGTTCCATAACTTGTCAACTCCGACACCAAATGGTGAAACCGCTCCCAGCCCTGTGATTACTACTCTTCTTTTTGTCGTCATCTCCTATTCCTTTACAATAAATATGCGAGAATGAGAGAATATTTCTCACTCTCGCAAACTTTTTTTTCAACAAATAAATAATATTATTTATGAATGTGAATCAATATAGTTTACAGCGTCTTGAACTGTTTGGATTTTTTCAGCTTCTTCATCAGGGATTTCGCAACCGAATTCTTCTTCGAAAGCCATAACCAATTCAACTGTATCTAATGAATCAGCGCCCAAATCAGCTGTGAAGCTAGCTTGTGGAGTAACCAAAGCTTCATCAACGCTTAACTGATCTACTACTACTTTTTTAACTTTTTCAAATGTACTCATTTCTTCTTCCTCATAAATTAGTGTATCACTATATGTCATAACCATTATACTATTTAAAGATAAATTTGCAACTGATTTAAAGAATTGTTACATTCACTATTACAGGCAAATCAATATTATCTATTAATGTATAACAAAAGGCGGATGTGAACTCCGCCTTTTAAATTTTTATTATAGCATCAAACCGCCTGCAACTTCGATTGCCTGACCTGTAACGTAATCAGTATCAAGTGCAAGGAATTTAACAACTTTAGCAATATCTTCCGGAGTACCGAGTCTTTTCATAGGAATAGCTTTCAAATACTCATCAATATTAGCCAAATCGTGAGTCATAGCTGTTTGGATAAATCCGGGGCATACAGCATTAACTCTGATGTTTCTTGAACCGAATTCTTTAGCAAGAGTTTGTGTCAAACCGATAAGACCGGCTTTTGAAGCTGAATAGTTTGCCTGACCTGCATTACCGTGACGACCTACAATACTTGACATATTAATAATTGAACCCTGACGTGCTTTCATCATGTGTTTAATTACGGCATGGGTTACGCAATATGCACTTGTAAGGTTAATTTTAATAACTCTTTCCCACTGTTCCATATCCATTCTTATGAACAAACCGTCTTTTGTAATACCTGCGTTGTTCAACAAGATATCAATTTTGCCGTGTTCAGCAATCATTTTATCAACATTTTCCTGAACAGCTTCATCATTTGAAACGTCAAAGCTATAGAAATATGCGTTCACACCGCATGCTTTAATCTCATCCAAAGCCGGTTTAGCTTTTTCAGCATCACAAATATCATTGATAATAATGTCGCAGCCTGCTTTTGCAAGTTCAATAGCACAAGCCAAACCAATACCGCGGGATCCGCCTGTTACCAATGCAATTTTTCTTTCTGTCATTATCTTTTCTCCTTATTTAATGGGAAACCCCAACCTATACACCTGCCATCATTTCACTAAGGGCAGAAACCGTTGCATCCAAAGATGCTTTGTCATAAACATTATAAACAACCGCATCAGGTGCGATTTTTTTATTCAAACCTGCAAGAACTTTGCCGGGTCCGATTTCTATAAAGATTTCAACTCCATCAGACACCATTTTTTCAATAGTTTGTGTCCAATGGACTGATGAATAAATCTGTTTCGGCATTTTTTCTCTGAAATCACTGCTGTTTGTTGTAGGTTCCGCATCAACATTTGTAACAACAGGGATTGAAGCGTCATTTAATTCAACATCAGAAATAAATGAGGCAAATTCATGACCTGCATTTTCCATAAATTTTGAATGGAAAGCGCCGGAAACTGCAAGAGGAACAACACGTCTTACGCCGTTTGCAAGCATATAATCGCTTGCGGCTTTAACAGCATTTTCGTCACCCGTAATAACCACCTGCGCAGGTGAGTTGTAATTTGCAACGTCAACATAGCCGACTTTTGAACCTTCTTTTAAGCCAGCCTTCAATTGTTCTTCAGATGCATTTAAAACAGCTGCCATGTTTCCGCCTTTTGCTGCACCCATTAAGTCAGCTCTTTTTTGGATAGCTTTTAAAGTATTTTCCAAAGACATAACGCCTGCTGTATATATTGCACAATATTCACCCAAACTGTGACCTGCAACGTAATCCGGCTTGATATCAATTTGAGAAGTTAAAGCTTTCATAGCAGCAATTGACATCGTTACAATACATGGCTGGGTGTTTACGGTTTGTTTCAAATCTTCTTCCGGACCTTCAAAACAAATTGTTGAAATGCTTTTGTTTAAAACATTGTCCGCAGTTTCAAAAACAGACTTTGCACTTTCATAATTTTCATACAAATCTTTTCCCATGCCGACAGATTGAGAACCCTGTCCCGGAAATAAAAATGCTATCTTTTTGGTCATAATCATATCCCTCTCACTTCCACTATACTAATTATACAGAAAACACGCTAAATGTAAACCTTTATTTTAAAAGACGTTAAGATGATAAGGAAAAAAGTTAATAAAATATGTCATCCTGAACTCGTTGCAGGATCTCATTATTGATTTATGTAAGGCACAATATTCGTGTAATTTATCATGTCATTACGAGGAGTGTGCGTAGCACACGACGTAGTAATCGCACTGCCTGAGACAGGACAACACATTAGGTATTGGTCATACGTACAAAGATCATGTATCGTGGGCACCTCGCAATGACAGCAATAGTTGGGCAGGTATGCCCAACCTACAGACCTCATGTAAAACAATTTGAAGTCTTTAAAGACTTTTTTATTCTTCACCATACCAATAATCCGCATTATTCCAGCGTCTTATCCATTCCCCGCAAGTTTGCCCATTGGTATTGGAGCTTGAAGACCACGTCTTTGTGCAATTGCGTTTTATATAGTTATCATTATAATCATATCGACTTGGGAATATTCCTTTTGATGTAACTTCAAACAAAAAATGATCCAAGCCAAGTCTGTTAAACTTATTCATTGATATAAATGCGTAAATTGCTCCGCAATAGTCATTTTGCACTATTTCATTTCCATCGTTATCAGTATAAGAATAGGTGCATCCATTATAGGCACTTACCCACATTAAGCTAATGCCATTATTAAATTTAGATTTTACAATAGTTCTATAATCACCCATATGTCCATATCGAGCTTCGCCGGTTAAAGCAACATCCTCTATATCACTTGGCAGACATCCTTCCTTATAGTAACATTTCTCAGCAATTCTCATATGTTTTGACAAAATTTCTGCTAAATCCTCAGGCCTATCCAATTTCCATGCCCGTGGTTCACCATTCTCCGCAATCGCCATCGTATATGCATTCGCTAATGTTGAATATATCCACTTGAAACGTGTGACTGTCTGCTTCTCCTGATACTTTGCTATTAACGTCGGTATCGTTAATGCAGCAACTATGCCTATTATGCCAAGAGTAATTAACACCTCTGCTAATGTAAAAGCCTTATTTACTTTAATGTGCAGGGCAGAATTTGTTTTCGAGACAATAGCGGAACCGGAGGTAAGAACGTCGTCGAGAAAATAATTTCTGCCTAGCTCGATACCCCCAAAACTATTGTCTTTTCTACTTAAATAGGATGTCCCCCCCCGTTTCTGCTTTTTTTCATAATGCCCATATATTCTCCTTTTTATTTTATTCTTAAACTCGGTGTTATACGAATAATAATAAATACAATAAAAGTGCCCATTGATTGGGCACTTTTTACAAATCTGAACGATTAGCAAATACCTTCACGGAGTCTTACGATTGCAGCACCCCATGTCATGCCTGCACCAAAACCGCAAAGGATTGCAGTTTTATCTCTGCCTAATTTAACAGTACCTTTTTCAACCCCTTCTGCCAGAGCAATAGGAACTGATGCGGCTGATGTGTTTCCGTAGTATTTAATATTTGTTATTACTTTTTCATCAGAGTATTGAAGTCTTTCCTGAACAGCCTGAATAATTCTCAAGTTTGCCTGGTGCGGAATCAGATAATCAATATCTTCTGCTTTTAAGCCTGATTTTTCAATAACTTCTTCAATATAAGGCGGAAGAATTCTTACAACAAACTTGTAAACTTCTTTTCCGTTCATGTGGATAAAGCCGTCTTTTTCAGTGCAAGGAGCAACAAGCGGACAATTTTTACCGACATTGTCTTTGTAAATCAATTCGCCGATTGAGCCTTTAGCCTTAATATCAATTGACAAAATATCATCCAGACCGTCATCAGATGCTGTCATAACCATAGCACCTGCGCCGTCACCGAACAAAATTGATGTTCCTCTGTCAGACCAGTCCAAATATCTTGAATTGTTGTCAGTTGCAACAATCAAAACATTTTTGTAAATTCCTGAGTTGATAAATCCTTTTGCGACCTGCATACCATAGATTAAACCTGAGCATGCAGCTGTAATATCAAATGCAGGAATATCGGTTTCTATACCCAATCTTGATTGAATATGACATGCAATTGCCGGATATAACTGCGGAGGAGCAGATGATGCAGCAATAATCAAATCCAATTCTTCAGGTTTAATGCCGGATTTTTCAAGCGCTTTTTTTGCAGCGTCGAAACCAAGATCAATTGCGTCCTCGTCGCCTGAAACCAGACGTCTTTCCTTAATCCCTGTACGTGTATAAATCCATTCGTCAGATGTTTCGTATAATTTTGTCAAATCATCATTTGTGACAATCGCTTCCGGTAAACTGTAACCTACACCTGCAATTTTTACAGGGATATATTTATCTGTCATATTATTATTCCTCATAAAACTTAGCTATTTTCTCGTTGACGCCGGTTTCTACAGCTTCTTTTGCCACTCTTACGGCATTTTTAATCGCATAGGCTTTACTTCTGCCATGTGATATTACCGTAATCCCTTTTACGCCCAAAAGAAGCGCGCCGCCAAATTCTTCGTAGTTAATTTTTGTATAAATTCTTTTCATAAACGGTTTTGCTAAAAGCCCGATAACTTTGCCAAGCAAATCAGCTTTGAATTCCTGTTTCAACATTCTGAATAACATTTGTGATGTACCTTCGGTAACTTTCAATGCAACGTTTCCTACAAAACCGTCGCAAACAACAACATCACAAACGCTCAGGAAAATTTCTTTACCTTCAATATTACCGACAAAGTTAATTCTTTCCTGATGTTCTTCTAACAATTTGTAAGTATGCTGGGCAAGTTCATTACCTTTGCCGGCTTCTTCACCGATATTCAAAACGCCTACACGAGGATGTTCAATTCCCAAAACGTTTTTAGAAAAAGTAGTACCCATAACAGCAAACTGATATAACATCTCAGGACTGCAATTACTGTTTGCACCGGCATCAATAACAACAATAGGTCTTTTGATTGTCGGCAAAGTTACTGCGATTGCAGGTCTGTCAATTCCCGGAATTCTGCCTAAACCGAACAAGCTTGACGCCATAGCTGCACCTGTGGAACCTGCAGCGACTACCGCATCAGAACTTCCTGTTGCAACAGCCTCAACTGCCAAAACTATTGATGATTTTTTCTTTTTTCTTATAGCTTGACCGGGAGCCTCACCCATTTCAATAATTTCAGAGGCATGGGTAATTTTTATATCCAGCTTAGAAGTGTCAATTTTTATACGATGCTGCTTCCCGGCTTTTCCACAGTCTGAATAAAAGCCTTCATGAGAAATTCTGTCCAATTCCTGCTCAATACGATCTTGTTTTCCGACCAGCTCAAGTGCCACGCCGTATTCCTGTGCCGCCCAGACCGCACCGGCTACGATTTCGTGTGGAGCATGATCACCGCCCATTGCATCTATTGCTATTCTTGTCATTTTCCCTCTCCTAAGCCAACCCCCTTTACGTCCTTCCCCTTTATTTAAGGGGAGACGTTTCGGGCTATATAAACTATTCAGCTTCTTTTTCTTCGATTACTTTTTCTTCATCGACGATTTCTGCTTTAGCTTCTTCAGCTTCCAAAGTTTTTTCTGCTTTTACTTCTTCAACAACTTCTTCAACCTTTTCAGCTTTTTCTTCTTTTTTAGCTTTTGAAGCTGATTTTTTTGCAGGTTTTTTCTTTTCTGCAACAGTTTCTACATAATCAGGTGATTTAATGCTTACTGCTTTACCTTTGTAGTAACCGCATGCTGTGCATACTGTATGAGTTAACTTTGTTTCACCGCAATTCGGGCACTTTGTTGTTTCAGGTTTTGTTGCCTTCCAATTGCTTCTTCTGTGTCCCTGTGCGGAATGTCCTGTTCTTTTCTTTGGTACTGCCATTTTTCTTTTTCCTTTTTATTTCTACTACTTATATTTCTTCTATTTTGATGTTTTTAAAGACATCCATTCTCGGATCGGACATTTCTTCTTCTTTCAAAAATTTATCCTCTCCATTACAATTTATACCACAAACTTTCTTATTTGGTAAATTTAATATTACAGATTGATACAATAAGTCATAAATATCAATCTCATCTTGTCCGTTCAAATCAGTAACAAATTGTCCGTCTTTTATTTCAAATTCCTGGCCCGATTCGTCAGGAATCTCTAATAGTGCGTGTTTTGCAAAAAGTTCATCAATATCAAAATCCAGATTATATTCAAATTCTTTAAGGCACAAATCACATTCAAGCTTAACAATTCCCTTAACATTTCCTTTAACTTCTATAAAATCTCCTAAAGATGTAAAAGTTAAATCTGCTTGAATAGGAGTAACGGCATTAATACCGTCAATTTCTTCTTCGACTTTACAATGAAGCGTTTTGTTCTTTGCGCCTTCAAGTTCTTCTATTGATAAAGTTTTATGCATTAAACGTACTGCTCCTCTTGCATTGCAAGTGCCGCAATCTGATTAGAAACAAAACAAACTTTTTTCAAAGGACCGGTTGTTTCTTTTTCAATAAATGTTGCTGTTGATGATTTCATAGCCTGAGTCAATTCTGTGTATAAATCCTGCGGATTTTCAACATACAAAACTAAAGGTGCCGTTGAACCTTTAATAAAAACCAGAACTGATGTTCTTGTCTTAACGTTTTGCGGATTAAATTGTTGTGCCATTTTTTCTCTCCTTTTTGTAAATTTAATTATAAAAGAAAAAACAGTTTTGTGCAAGATGTTCATACAAAAAAGCACCCCTTAGCGGGGTGCTTTTTACTATTTTATAATATTAAACAGCGACTTTCATTGTATTTGCAATAATTTCATTAAAGCTGTCAGCTTTTAATGAAGCACCGCCAACCAAAGCTCCGTCAATATCTGATTGTGACATTTGTTCTTCTATTGTTGAAGGTTTAACTGAACCGCCGTAAAGAATTCTGATAGAATCAGCAGCAGAAGCGCCTGCAACTTCACTAACTACATTTCTAATCATTTTGATAACTCTGTTAGCTTCAACAGAATCACAAGTTTTACCTGTACCGATTGCCCAGATAGGTTCATAAGCAATAACAGATTTTGCAACGTCTTCTGATGAAATACCGGATAAAGCGGCTCTGATTTGAGTTGCGATGTGTTCATCAGTAATACCTGCTTCACGTTGTTCAAGAGTTTCGCCGCAGCAGATAATAGGAATTAAGCCGCCTGCAAGAATTGCTTTTGCTTTTTTGTTAATCATTTCATCAGTTTCAGAAAAATATTGTCTTCTTTCTGAGTGACCGATAATAATATAATCACAGCCTGCATCTTTTGCCATTGCAACAGAAATTTCTCCTGTATATGCACCTGAATTTTCCCAGTGGCAGTTTTGAGCGGCAACAGAAATTTTATTTCCGCCGCAACCGCAGTCACAACCTACCGAACTTACTGCACATAAAGATGTGAAAGTCGGTGCAATTACAACTGTAGGCAATTGTACTGCTGTATAATCTTTTACGAAAGATTTAATACCTTCAAAAAGTTCTTTAGCTTCTGATTGAAGCAAGTTCATTTTCCAGTTTCCTGCAATAATTGGTTTTCTTGACATAATATCTCTCCTTTTTTCGTAACATTTACAACCAAATTCTACTCTAAAAATAAAAAATATTCAATTTTACATAATTCTTGACAGCTTATTATCCATCAATATGGCTTGTGACGCCTATTGATTTATTATTATCAATTTCAATTGTGTGGCGGATTACAGTATGTGCCATCAAAAGCATAAACGGATTAATTTCTGTTGTCTGTGACATGTTAATTTTAGCTTTTGCAACGTCTTCTTCGGATTTTGCCTCCCTGTCACTAAAAGTTATAACCGAATTCATAGAATAATGCTTTTCGTCTCCCTGAATTCGCATCAAAAGTTCTTCTTTCGGAAATTCCTTTGAACATTCAATAGAAACATGAACAGAATTTGAAGTTTCCAAAACAAGAGTTGCCACAACAGTACCATAATTTACGGTAGAAATAGTAATTGTCAAAATGCTGTCTGATTCTTCGGTATCGTCGGTAGTTTCTATATCCAAATCAAACCCGACACCATCTTCCAGCGGAAGCCATGGCAAATACAAAAGCAATAGAACTTTTAAAGTTTGTGCAGGATCGTTTTGCGCGGCGGCTGCCATACTGTTATTTATAAGCCGTGCCATTTCTTTAATTTGACTTAAATCCGTAACCCCTTGCTTGGAAGCCGCGGCCATTGCGGTTATTAACTTTGTAACCGCCTCTTTTCCGTTAGATTGAATTAACTGGGCGATTTGAGACAAATCTATCATCCCGTTCGGAGACAATGTAAGATTTTTTATTGAAGATTGAAGCTGTGTAGCCAATTGAGTTTGAATAATTGTTTGAATTTGACCAGGTGTTGTAAGACCTTGAAGCTGTGCAAGAATTTGTGCCTGCATTTGAGATAAGGCATTCCTCTGTGCCGCAATCTGCTGTGAAAACATTTGGTTAAACTGCAACTGCGTCATCCCCTTTTGCAGCATAAAAATAAATTCATTCAAATTTTTTGGAAGCTGCATAACCTCTTTTGCATAAACTGCCATATCCATACTCTGTAATGTATTCATCTGAAGATTTGCCGTATTTGCAGTTGTTTGAGAGGCAACATTCTGCTGAATATTTTGTGAAAAATTCTCTGCAATATGCTGAGGATTGGCGGACGTCTGACGATTTACAAACATCTGGGTGTTTGTAAACTTCATCAGCATACGTCCTAAATCAAAGTTGTTCATACACTTATTTTAAATGATTTTTTACAAAAAGTCTATTTATTATTTCAAAAAATCATCCCAATATGTTTGAGATGCATCATCAGGCGCATCCGGATTGATATTTTTCCATGCATAATA
>CALUTI010000013.1 GCA_944323695.1 Candidatus Gastranaerophilales bacterium | reverse complement strand
TCAGAGTCACTGTCTGAGTCAGCATCGCTATCAGTATCCGTATCACTATCCGCATCAGAGTCACTGTCTGAGTCAGCGTCGCTATCAGTATCCGTATCACTATCCGCATCAGAGTCACTGTCTGAGTCAGCATCGCTATCGGTATCCGTATCACTATCCGCATCAGAGTCACTGTCTGAGTCAGCGTCGCTGTCGGAATCACTGTCGGAATCAGAATCACTGTCGGAATCAGAATCACTGTCAGAATCTGAGTCACTGTCGGAATCTGAATCGCTGTCTGAATCACTATCTGAATCTGAGTCACTGTCAGAATCTGAATCGCTGTCTGAGTCAGAATCACTGTCTGAATCCGTATCTAACGGAAGTTCATCTTCATAATAGTAATTTCTTTCATCTTCTTCATGATCTATTTCAAGAACATCTTCCGGTCTTACCGGTCTTGTACCGATTGTAACTTCATTATCATCAGTGCCTTGAACCGGATTAGTTGTGTCATCATCTTCTACGGTAAATTGAATATATTCTTTGCCGTCAACAATAACTTTATTTGCGGCATCGTCATCATTACGGAAGTGTTTTCCATCAATAAAGATATCATCTGCAACAATTGTTATTTCTTCAGTATTAGGATTATTATCACCCTGAACTCTGCCGTTAATAACTGTTACAACACTTTGAGCTCTATCCTGATCAACTCTTGTTTCAGGGTTGATATCCAAAGCTTTCAATACAACATTTTCCGGTGCAATATTTTTATTAGCGCCATAATAATCCTGCGGAGTATTAGGTACTGTACCGAGATTATGAATTGTTAACGTTTTACCTTCAGTTACAAGCTTAATTGTTTTTGCAGCTGTAACTTCATTAATATCAACATTTCCGGTGAAGTGAATATCCACGCTTCCTTCTTTGGAAATAATTGTGCAAATTTTTGTTTCATTACCCAGAGTATGAACGTTAATATCACCTTTGTATGCCAGCATATCAACGCCATAATTGTCAGGGTCGGTTTGTTCTATTACTAATCTGTTATCACCTTCACCAATTCCGCCGCTTGCAATTAAAGAAACGCCTTTACCGGAAACATTTGCCTGATTTTGATTTCCGTTTGCATTAACTATGGAATAAGGGGTTTGGCCTTTTACTGATGAATCAGCAAGTAATATAACTCTACCATCAGTTGATTTAATCTGGCCGACTCTCATATCTGTGTCTATACTTGCAAGGTTAATATCTGATGAGGCTTGGGCGTCAATCTTACCTGAAACTCTCGTATTAATAGATTTAGTAAGGTCTCTTGCGTTAGATCCTACCCCTACGCATTCTCCGCCTTCACAAGCCAATCCGACCTCACCGTCACCTATACCGCCGTTTTTAACATTGATTGTTAAGTTTCCGCCGTTATTTGTAACAAGGTGAGTTTTATTTGTTCCGTTATTTATAAGATCACCATTTTCAAGGTTGATATTCAAATCACCGTATGAAGTTATGTAATCATCATTTGTGTTATCGCCAATTCTTATATCGGAATTGCTGCTATTAATATTAACACCGCGGCCTGCAACAGTACCTTCGACATTAATACCGCCCGCACCGGTGTTTGTTATATTAACCAGACCGTTACCGGAAACATTTCCGGCACTTGCTATTTTTACGCCGTCAACACCGGAGTTTTCTATTGAGACTTCTCCGGAGCCAAAGTTTTTAACATTACCTGCAATTTCAACGCCTGAATCATTTCCGCCGTATGCTTTAATTACAATTCTGCCGTTTTCGTTAGCAAGTGAGGAGCCTGATGTTATATTATTAGTATTTACAAGCTGATTAAATAATGTAGCGGCCTGCTGTTCGGAAGTCAATTGTGTTAAATTATTGACACCTGTCATAATTCCTGCATTCGGACCTACGGCTATAGAAGCAGCCTTAATATCTGCGCCCTCTTGCGTAAATACTTTACCATTTATAGTTACAGTACCTGTACCTTGGCTGTTTTCAAGGGCATTTAAGTTACCTATATTTGGTCTAGCTCTTAATTTATCAAAATCTGCCTGAGTAGGAGTCAAAACAGATAATGATCCGACATTCAATACACCGCTTGCACCAACAACCATACCGTTTGGTGAAATAAATACAGCTTTACCGTTATAGAAAGCGTTATCACGCATTGAATTGACAATACCGTTAATATTAATCTGATCCTGAACAAGGTTGACAAATGTTTCAATATTTCTATTACCGTATTTAAAAATCAGGTTTGCGATATCGCCGGCACTCAAATTAAATTTATCATACTGTCTGAAACCGGTATTTCCACTAATACTGCCCGGGTCAATATTATAGATACCGTTATTACCGGTAATACCCGTAATTTCCGTTGCCATCGCAGGGATTACCATTGACTGCTGCATCAGGAAAAACGTTGTCAGCAAGGACGCAATTACTCTTCTTTGTCTTTTCATCGTGTCAAGTTTCATATCAGCTTGTCCTTTCAATTTTTGCTATTCATACACTTCATTTTACCAAGAGTATGACTTAAAGTCGCATAATATTACGTTTCTTTAAGTTAAATTCGCACATCATGTCACATTAATATACTTCATATATTCATTAACGGTAAAATAAAAAAAATATTGCGTATTTATTACAAAATATTAACACTTCTTAACTTAATTTTTTGTTTTTTGAAAACAACTGTGCAAAACACCAGTAAAAACAATAAAATAGTACAAGAAGGACACTCATTTCAAGTATTGCATTATTAACACTAAAAGTTATAAATACATAATAAACCGCGAATGTCGGTAAAGCAGCCAAAACCATTTTAGCAATTGTTTTGAGCGGCAATTTTAATTCAAGATTCGGCAAAACAATAATTATTGACAAGAGGAAATACAAAAAGTTCGCAGCTAAAGTTGCAATTCCCACACCAACAAGCCCATGCGCAGGTATAAGCCAGATATTTAATACTACGCCGACGATACCCGAAATCAATTTAATTATAAATTCTATATAAGTTTTATTAGCCAGATGGTACTGCAATGTAGTGTAATCTGTTAGAGCTAAAAAGAAAGTGCCAAACGCAAAATACGGTATAAGCTTAAATGCGGCCTGGAATTGGTCATTAGCAAAAATATCAACATATTCAACCGCATACAATGACATCAAAGTGATTATAGGCAGCGATATTAAAAGATAATATCCGCAAAAACGTGATATAATCGGTCTTACATCAATTTTTTCTTCATACATATTAATAATTCTCGGAATAGCAGCGACCGTAATTATTGCAAATATAGTAAGCAATAAAGGCAGGGTTAAGCCATATCCCACGCCGACAATACCGGCTTCGGAAAAACCTTTTATACTGTTCATAATAAATTTGTTGCTCTGGTTAATTATCCATGCACTCATAGATGTTGCGGCAATAGGCACCCCGTATTTAAAAATAGGGATTAAAAATGTCCATTCAACCTTTTGAATCTTAAACCATTTAACAATATTACTTTGATATATTAATAACAAATCAATTAAAGATATTGAAACCCCCATGCCTAAAAGCATGCCCATTGCTCCGAGGTGGAAAAATTTCACAAAAAACACGGAAAGTCCTATTGTCAAAAACTGATTTAAAATAGTTGAGAATGTAAATGACATAGACTTCAATTGTGCCCTGATAAGCTGGAATAATAATGCTCTTATTGCAACAGGGATTATCAATAATAAAATTGCAAAGAAATACTTAACCGGAATATGGAAAAACGAGTAAAAACTTTCCCTGAAAATATACGAAACCAAAAACATCAATGCGATATTAAAGGTTAATATAGAAACAAGAGTTGTAAGATATTTAGGCATATCCTGCATAATCTGGTGGTGCCTGAAAAATCTTAAACCGGAAAGACCTACCCAATCGGAAAACAATATACATAAAAATGACAAAAGTGCTATGGATATTGAGTATAAACCGTATTGCTCCGGCGGCAAAAGACTTGTGTAAACCGGTACGATTAATGCATTACCGAGCATGCCCACGATTTTTGACGGAGCATATTTTGCCATGTCCTTAAAAATACCGCGAATTTGTTCTTCTTCCACTTCCCTATTTTCTATATATTCCATAAATAATTCCTAAAATATTCTAAACCCCGAAACTATTATACAACAAATTTTCCAAAAAGGTCATATTCATCGGCTTTTTCAATTTTCACATTTTCGATATCGCCGGGAACGACAGCTCTGTCGGATTTAACATAAACAAGTCCGTCGATTTCCGGGGCGTCATGCTCTGAGCGAAGAATGACAATGCCGTCATCAGTAAAGCTTTCAACAATACAGGGAATAGTTTTACCGATATAAGACTTGTTAATCTCGTAGGAAATTTCCTGCTGAAGCGCCATTAACTTTTTGTAACGTTCATGCTTAATTTTTGCGGGAACCTGATCACTCATGGAATAAGATGCCGTATTTTTTTCGCGGGAGTATTCAAAAACGCCCATTTTATCAAACCGCATTTTTTTCACAAATTCATACAAATGTTCAAACTGTTCGTCGGTTTCTCCGGGATACCCGACTATAAAAGCGGTTCTGATTGCAACATGAGGAATTTTAGCCCTTATTTTATTAATAAGTTCTTCATAATCAAACGCCGGACGCCTCATATTTTCTAGAATTGTTTTATCCGAATGCTGAAGGGGAAGATCAATGTAGTTAACCACCTTATCGCATTTTGCAATTGTTTCAATAAGTTCATCCGACATCTGAGAAGGATAAGCATACATTATTCTAATCCAGGCAAGGCCTTCGATTTTGTTAAGCTCTTTCAGCAATTTCGGAAGCATTTGTTTTTTATACAAATCAATCCCGTAACTTGTAGTATCCTGAGCGATTAAAACAATTTCCGTAACACCTTTATCTACAAGTGATTTAACTTCTTCGACAATATTCTCAATAGGGCGGGAGTGGTAATTTCCGCGAAGATTCGGAATAATACAATAACCGCAATGGTAATTGCAGCCGTCGGCAATTTTCACGTAAGAGCTGGCGCCCATGGTAATTTGCTGGCGCTCTACGTTTTCAGGATAAACATATTCCGGTTTTTCTGAAACGCAGGAGATATATTCTTCATTCGCTTCATCTGCAACCTTATCTACCACACCGACAATTTCGCGAAGGTTTGAGGTGCCGACCATAGCGCAAATTTCGGGAATTGCGTCTTTTAATTCATCATTATACTTTTGAGGCAGACATCCCGTTACAATAACCTTTTTGCCTTTTTCAACAAGCTGCAAAATGGACTGCACGGATTCTTTTTCCGCATCGTGAATAAATGAACATGTATTAACAATTACAATCTGTGCTTCATCTTCATCAAGAGTAACCTCATGACCTTTTGCAGCAAGTAATCCGAGCATAAGCTCACTGTCTACCAAATTTTTTGCACAACCATGATTTATAAGCGCTATTTTCATTATCACACCTCTTTAAT
Source organism: Candidatus Gastranaerophilales bacterium (assembly GCA_944323695.1). GTDB lineage: Bacteria > Cyanobacteriota > Vampirovibrionia > Gastranaerophilales > Gastranaerophilaceae > SIG32. Next base: position 17,098 of record CALUTI010000013.1, on the reverse strand, counting down.
GATTGTAGCACAAATAATTCATTAATCTCAATTAATCAAGTCTATTATTATTAAGGCAAGCATTCCCAGTAAGTTTTTGTTTCATCCCAAGGACATATATTATTTAACGCATACCAGCTGCATCCAAGTCCATTCCCGCGCATACTTGTATTTAAATTACAAGGATATCCATATCTGTTTTTATTAATTGGATTCTCGGAAAAATCTATTTCTTCAAGCTCTTCATCGGTATATTCACGAGTTTGTTTAATACCGGCCAAAGAATCATTTTTATTATCTACCCTAAATAAAAATACATCCCATCCCAATTTATTGGGACCTTTTGCCCCATTAATATCAATTCCAAAATTAATATAAAATTCATTAATATTTACATTCATATAAGTCCCGTCAGGCATAATATTTGTATATAATACCGGATATCCCATTCCGCCAAGATCATCTGACGAAAGTCCCGTTTGTTTATTATTAAACGATGATATATCACTCCTTACCAAATCAACATTATTATAATTTGTACTTGACTTTTTGGGAAACATAACTTTATAAATAGTTTGCAAACAAATATCTTTATTAAGATACTTCCCAGATGTATAATTTGTACAATATTGCCCAAATGTGCCTGTTCCAAGCTCAAATTTTGACCGTAACACTATTTGAGAAGCAACCGCATATGACTTCTTAAATTGTGCCGCAAGTACTTTACGCTGATAATTGCTTATCAACGTCGGTATAGTCATTGCGGCAACCACACCGATTATTCCAAGGGTAATTAATACTTCCGCCAGGGTGAAAGCGGCTTTTCTGTCAGTATCTTTTCCTCGCCCCTTGTGGGAGAGGACGCAGTTGTGCGAACATAGTGAGCTACAAATGCGGATGAGGGGTTTACGGTTGTTCAGTTCATTTGACCCCTCACCTGAATTTCTAAATTCACTGCGTTCATTAAGAAATTCTTTCCTCTCCCACAAGGGGCGAGGAAAAAGTTTTACGTCATCCTGAGCGCCGGCGAAGAATCTCAAAAGATCCTTCGGCTTCGCCTCAGGATGACAAATATCCGCATAACACTTGCTTTCTTCTTCACCAACTTCCGGCGTATTTTCACTAACGATCTGTGTGTCGGGTCCAGCGGCACGCTGGCTATTTAGAGGAGACGCCCCCCCCCGTTTCTGAAAATTCTTCTTAAATTCATAAGCTTTCTCCTTTTTTAATAATAGTAGCAAATTTTTTTTCATTTTGCAATAACTTTACAAGACCAAAAACAAAGTGTAAAATATTAATATGAAGAAGTTTTTGCCGGCATTAATTTTAATATTCTTGTTGACTTCGCCTTGTTACGCAAAAAAAGACGAAGTTCCGGAAGTAAAATTTCAGCGTATATTTTTGACCGACACATCAGAGGCAGAAGACTATATTGAACCTGAAAATATACCGTTAAAAGGTTATGCGCAATATATTGAGGATAATGAAGCCATTTACCTTATGGATTACGGCAATCAGTTTGTCTTGAATTTAAAGATACCGCAAAAAATTTCATCATCCACCTTATCGGCAGAAAACGAAAAAATGTTTGTACAAAAACCTGTAAGATATTCAAAATACGAAGCCGAAGAATTTCAGGTTATACCAAAGGAAGGCAGAAGTGTAGTAACTCAGGGGCAGCTTTCATTCGGAACCAATATGGGACGTGACGTTGATTACGGACAACTTGAACACGTTGCGACTTTTTTCACACGCTATGACAAAGGCAGATTTGCCATAAATACTGCCTATGAACGCACTATCGGCAGCACTTATAATAATTATTATGATAATCTTTATGTGGCACCTGAGATAAAGTTAAATAAATATCTTTCAATAAAAAATGTATTAACAGCAGATATTACGCGTGATCGCAAAAAAAATGAGGTTGTTCTGTCAGTAAGCCCGCTTGCAAAAAAACAGGGAGACCGTCTCAATCTGGAAGTCGGTGCAAGCCAGACTTATGATGCAACTAACGCTTTAATCCGAAAACAAATTAAATTTAACACTAAATTTAATTTGTAACATTATTTGTATGCAAAATTAATTTCGGTTATAATTAAGAAGATGGCAAAACGAACAAAAGGTAAAAATAAAAAATCAGAACCGGCACCTCAGCAAAGTGCTTCCGTAAAAAAATCACGAAAAGAATTGCGAAAAACAGGATTTTACTATTCTTTTTTAACGATTGTACTGTTGTTTTGCCTTATACAGGTAGGTTTTAGCGCAATTCTAAATATATCCAAGCTTGTTGCATACAAGGCAAAAATCATAACGCTGAAAAAAACACTTACTGATGCGGAAGAACATAACAAAAACCTTAAAGAAGAAATAAAAATGTTTTCAACAACCCAGAACCTTGAAGGTATAGCCAGAAATACTCTTAAAATGGCAGGGGAAGATGAAGTTTTAATAATAATAAACAATACAAATCAAGAAACCAAAACAAACAAAAAACACAACAAAAAATCAGAGGAAAAGAATGCTCAGTGAAGAAAAAGAAGTTCTTGAATATATAAAAGAAGCTTTTTCGCTCAGGTCAAGAGAGTTATACAAACCTGCGGTCGAAATGCTTTATAAAGCACTTGCGCTTGATAACGATAATATTGAGGTTCTCTACCAGCTCGGAGAACTTTACGCGCTGATGCACAATTACACAAGAGCTGCCGGATATCTGGATCAGGTTATTGCCAAAAATCCTAAACACCTTGAAAGCCTAAAGCTTTACCAAAAAATTTCCGAAAACCAAAAAGATCTTGAAAAATCACTTTCTTTTGCGGAAAGATTATTTGAATTAAACAAAACTCCTGAGAACCTGAGGGAAATAATCATACTTTCCGGCAAACTTAACCTCACAGACAAACTAAAAATCTATGAAACATCTGAATACACAAACCCTGACGTAATATATGAAATAGCAAACGCCTTATATAATAACGGAGAAACTGAAAAAGCAAAAAAACTTTTAACCGAACACGAAAACGATGACAGCGAAGACATAAGAATATTACTTGGCAAAATTTATTTTGACGAAAATGATTTAGGAAAAGCACGGGAAATATTTAACAGGTTTGGCAAGAACACGGATAATCCGGAGGTTTTGAATTATCAAGGGCTTTTTGCGCTTGAAGATATGAATTTTACGGAAGCAGTGAAATGTTTTTCAAAAGCAGCTTCAATAAACAAAAACAACCCTGTGTATTTCTACAACTTAGGGAACGCATACTTTTTCAACGGCTGGATGGAAGAAGCCCAAACCGCTTATTCAAAAGCCATCTATCTTGCGCCTGACAACATGGATTACAGATATTCGCTTGCATACCTGTATTATGAAACAAAAAACTTTGACAAATGCAAAAAAGAAGTTGACGCAATACTTTCCACATGCCCGAAGCATTACTCAACAAGGGTTTTGAGAGCATTATTGCTCAATAATGATAAAGAATTCATGCAAGCAAAAAATATTCTTGAAGATAACCTGAAAGACGGCGTGGAAGACAATTTCACACTAATTTCGCTCGGAAAAACTTACAGCGACCTTGATATGTTTGAAAAAGCTGAGCATACGATTTTAAAAGTAATTGAACGGAATCCGGAAAATTTAAATTACATAACGGATTTAGCAGATATATATATAAAAGAGAAAAAATTTGACGAAGCACTTGAACTTGTCGAAAAAACACTGACACTCAATCCGAATTACGTATACGGCTATGTTTTGGGAGCAAAAACAGCTTATTTAAAAGGCGATTCAGAAACCTGCAAAAGCTATGCTCAGCAAGCTATTTCGCTGGATATGAACTGTTCTGAAGGCTACTATTATCTTGCACTTGTAAGAATCGGGGAAGAAGATTTTGAAGAAGCAATTGAATGCATGAAACGCGCAATAACTTATGACGTAACAAACCCCAAATATTACGCCGAGATGAGCAAAATATATAAAGCCAAAAACGACATAAAAACCGCACTTGAATACATCTCAGAAGCGGAAAGTATTGACAATTCAACAGAATACAAACTTATGTATCAGGAACTCGCCGCCTTGAACAGAAAAAAGGGATAAAATGTTCTATCCCCACCCCTTGAGGGCGGGGAAGCAGTTGTTCGAGCAAAGCGAGTTACAACTGCAGGGGCGGGGCTAAAAAAATCGATTTGCCTAAAAAAAATATATAAGTATAATATAGAATATACACAAAAATTGGAGAGATTAGCGGATATATGAAAAAACGACTGGCATTGATTTTAGTAATGGCAATAGGGTTCACTCCGGTATTTGCGGCAGAAGATGAAGATAACATCGTCCCCGCGAATTTCCCGCAAAAATACACCCGTGAATACATTGAACAGATTAAACCCCAATACAAATCCGTGGGGAAAGATGAAATTTTCTATGTTGCACTTGATATGCTCAAAAACACAACGGGCGATTTTTCAAGAAAAGCGATTTTAGGCAACAATTTAACCGAACGTCCGGTAAAAATAGAATTCAAAGACCTTGGCACCATAAATAAAGATTACGCATCATTTGACGCTCTTGGCTGGAAAAAAGGCAAACGTCTTTATATATTCATCAACCCGCGCCACAAAGACGCACCCCCTGGCGCTTTAGCAGCACTTTTGTCTCATGAAGCTCTGCATCAGGACGAATACAATTCACTTGCGGAAGAAACTTATGCCTGGACGATGGAAGCCTCTGTCTGGTGCGAAATCTTAAAAGAATTCCCGGAAAGCGGCGACGATAACCTTCATCCGCTCGTCGACAGAGAAAATACCCTCAAAAAACTCTTTGAAAAAGGCAACTATACAAATAAATACATTAAAAAAACAGTAATTCAGAATAAAGGCTACGAAAATCTTCCGTCAACATCACCGGGATTTGAAGATCTGTAAATTTTGCACCCTGATAAACCGGGTTACTAAAAAAGTATATTGATTATAAAAATTCCTTGATGTTAAATATATCGTATGAAGAAAAAGCAGTTAATATTATTCCTGATTATTGTAGTAGCGTTATTTGCACTCAACGGATTATTTTTGAGTGTACATAGCCCTATATTCAGCGATAACAGTGAAGAAATGATTAACCATGAGCATGTTTCTTCACAAAAACTCTTTGACAGCACATGGGAGACCGTAAGAGAAAACTATTATGATGCTACAATGAATCATCAGGTATGGAGCCGCTGGAAAGAACACTACAGAGGTAAAATTAAAACCGATGAAGATGCAAAAGTTGCTGTACAAACCATGCTCGAAAGTCTTGACGATCCGTATTCACGCTACATGAGCAAATCCGAATACGCTGACCAAAATTCTTCGATAAACTCCAAAATAACCGGAATAGGTGTAAATATAGCAACAACATCCGGAAAAGTTCAGATAATAAGCGTAATGGAAGGGACTCCCGCGCAATACGCAAATCTTCAAAACGGTGACATAATTACCGCAATAAACGGCAAAGATGTAAACGGACTCCCGCTTTCCGATGTTGCAAATATGGTCAGGGGACCTGAAAATACCTTTGTTGATCTCACAATTTTAAGAGGAAAAGACAAATTCACCAAAAAAGTTATACGAAAAGAAATAAAAATAAAAACCGTAAGAAGCTCAGTAGACAAAAACATCGGTTATATACAGATTATGACATTTATAGGTTCAACAACGCCTAATGAGTTTTTGGAAGCTCTGGAAAAAACAAAAAAAGCCGACGGTTTAATCTTGGATTTACGGGGTAATACAGGGGGGCTGCTGCCAAACGCAATATTTATCGCAAACCTGTTTATCCCTGAGGGTAACATCGTAAGTATTGTCGGCAGAAACGGTTATAAATACGATATTTACGCACAGGACACGGAATTCAACGTAAATAAACCCATGATTGTGCTGGTTGACGGTGCGAGTGCAAGCGCAAGCGAAATTCTTTCAGGCGCGCTAAAAGATTACAAAAAAGCAAAACTTCTGGGTTCACAAACCTACGGCAAAGGCATGGTTCAAAAGATTATACCGCTGCCGAACGAAACAGGCTTAAATCTCACAATTGCCAAATATCTGACACCAAACGGCACAGATATTAACAAAAAAGGTATAACACCCGATATCGAAGTGAACTTCACAATGGAAGACGTTAAAAAACAAAACGACGTCCAGCTTACAACAGCCAAATCAATTCTTAACGAAATGATAGGTCAAAAGCTTGCAGAAAAATGATATTTTTTTATACAGTGTGCTTTACATAAGGTAAACATTTTGGCAAAACCGGTGTGTTTGTGTTATGATATTGGTATAAACAGACGATATGGGGGAAAGCATGGCTGAAAGCACACAAGATATTGATAAGGGGATAGAAGCGTTAAAACAGGTTGAACAAACCCGGATTAACGAACAGATAGAAGAAATAGAAACCAAAACTTCCAGCGATTATGATGCAAGCAACATCAGGGTTTTGGAAGGATTGGAAGCTGTTCGTATGAGACCCGGTATGTATATCGGTTCAACGTCACAAAGAGGTTTGCACCACTGTATATACGAAATCGTTGATAACTCAATTGACGAATCTCTTGCGGGCTTTTGTACGGATATTAAAGTTACTGTAAATATTGACAACAGCGTAACAGTAGAAGACAACGGCCGCGGAATTCCGGTTGATATAAAGCCCGGAACAGGTAAATCCGCATTGGAAATTGTTCACACAGTGCTTCACGCAGGCGGCAAATTCGGTGACGGCGGTTACAAAGTTTCAGGCGGTCTGCACGGCGTTGGTGCATCAGTTGTAAACGCACTTTCCGAAAAATATATAGTAGAAGTTTCAAGACAGGGTTATGTTTGGCGTCAGGAATATATGAGAGGGGAGCCTGTTGCACCGGTTGAAAAATGCGAACCGACAGATAAAACCGGTACAAAAACAACCTTCTGGCCTGACCCTGAAATTTTCACGGAGACAACCGAAATTGACCGCGACGTTATCGCTAACAGACTTCGCGAAATGGCATTTTTGAACAAAGGCTTAAAAATAATCTTTGTTGACGGTCACACAAATAAAGAAGAAGTCTTCCACTATGCCGGCGGTATCGGAAGTTATGTTGAATTTTTAAACAAAAACAAAAACGTACTCCATGAAAAACCGATTTATATTGATAAAGTTGTAGATAATATGCAGGTAGAAGTTGCAATGCAATACACTGACGCTTATAACGAAAGCGTATTGTCTTTTGCAAACAATATTAACACGCATTCCGGCGGTACTCATTTGACAGGGTTCAGAAACTCAATCACCCGTGTTTTGAATGATTACGCAAGAAAAAATAACATTTTAAAAGATTCTGACCAGAACTTGTCAGGTGAAGATGTTCGTGAAGGTTTGACGGCAATTGTCAGCGTAAAACTTCCAAACCCTGAATTTGAAGGTCAGACAAAAGAAAAATTAGGTTCTCAAGAAGCAATGGGTGCCGTTCAAGATGCCGTAAGAGACAAGCTTCAGGAATGGCTCGAATTCAACCCGAAGATTGCAAAAGTAATCTTGGAAAAAACCCTTCAGGCACAACGTGCAAGAGAAGCCGCAAGAAAAGCAAGAGAATTAACAAGAAGAAAAACCGTTCTTGAAAATTCAACTCTTCCCGGCAAACTTGCAGACTGTTCAAACAGAGAACCCGAAAAATGCGAAATCTTCATCGTTGAGGGAGATTCAGCAGGCGGCTCCGCAAAACAGGGCAGAAACAGAATGTTTCAGGCAATTCTGCCTTTGAGAGGTAAAATTTTAAATGTTGAAAAAGCAAGATTAGACAGAATTTACGGCAATAACGAAATTCAATCAATGGTACAGGCTTTCGGCATAAACATAAGCAAAAACGAGGAAGAAGTTAACCTTGAAAAACTCCGTTATCACAAAATAATCATCATGACAGATGCTGATGTTGACGGAGCGCACATCAGAACATTAATGCTGACCTTCTTCTTCCGCTATGCAAGACCTTTGATTGAAAACGGTTTTGTATATATTGCCCAGCCGCCTTTATTTAAGGTTACTCAGGGCAAAAATTCCGAGTACCTGTTTAATGAACACGCACTTGATAAAATGCTTAAAGAAAGAGGTATCAAAAACCTTTCACTTTCTGATAAAACAAAATCAAAAGTCAAAACCGGCGATGACCTTTTAGAATTAATCAAAAACATGGCAGCATTCTATAATTCATACAACAACCCTATTTTGAATTTATATCCGGCTGTTGTGTTAAGAGGTCTTGTCCGCTCAAACATTGAGCCGGAAGATTTTGAAAACCAGTCAAAAATGAATGAGGTTATTGAATACCTTAACCATTATTTAAAAGATCACGCTCAAAATTATAATATTAAAGAAGCTGAAAATTACGTTTGTTCATTGAAATACAATCCTGAAAACGCAAAATATGCAATTCAGTTGAATTTGAATGAAGAAGAACATGTTATGATAAATCAAAGCATCATAAAAAGTTCAGAATACAAACGATTAAAAACAGCTTACCCTCTAATCAGAGATTACTTAATTGAAGAAGAACAGAGCCTGATTTTGGAAACTGATACAGAACAATATGAAATCACATCTTTTGAAAAACTTCAAAAAATAATTGATGACAGAGGACAGCGAGGCTTGACAATCCAACGATTCAAAGGGTTAGGAGAGATGATGCCGCAGCAATTGTGGGAAACAACAATGGATCCTGCAACAAGAACCCTTTTGAAGGTAAATATAGAAGATGCAATGCTTTGCGATCAATTGTTCGACATACTTATGGGCGACAAAGTAGAACCGCGCCGCGACTTTATTGAAGCAAACGCTGTTTATGCAACTAACATTGATACATAAGGATTAAGGGCTGTAATGCCCTTAATTTATATAAGGAGAGATTATGAAACGAGAATTTATTTTTTTGGGGCCGCCTGCATGCGGAAAAGGTACACAGACAAACACTTTATCAGAATATTTAAAACTTCCGCACGTTGATACAGGATCTTTATTAAGAGCGGAAATTAAAAACGAAACAGAAGCCGGCAAAGAAGCAAAATCTTATATTGATAAGGGACAATTAGTTCCTGTTGAACTTGTAACAAGGATTATCAAAAACAGATTATCTCAGGATGACTGCAAAAACGGCTATATTTTAGACGGATTTCCAAGAAGCACGGAGCAAGCCGAACAACTTACGCTAATGAACGAGGAAATTGACAAAGGCATTGAGACAAAATTTTCCGCAATATATTTTGACATAGACACAAACCTTCTTGTCGAAAGAATTGTAAACCGCCGCTCATGCCCTGTTTGCGGAGAGATTTATAACCTTCAATCAAAACCTCCGAAAGTTGAAGGGCACTGCGACAAAGACGGTGCAGAACTTACCCAGAGAAAAGATGACACAAGAGAGGTTGCACAGTCAAGATTTGATACATATAACAAAGAAACCGCACCTTTGATTGAATACTATACTAAAAAAGGCGTACTAAAATCAATAGATGCAAACGGAAGCATAGAAGAAGTTTGGGAAAGGTTATTGAAAGTTATAAATGATTAACAGAAAATCAAAAGAAGAAACAAAAAGAATGCGCCATGCGGGACACATTGTTGCGCTTGTTCACCAAAAAATGCGCGAAGTGATTGAACCCGGGATTTCCACAAAAGAATTGGACGCAATCGCTGAAAAAATTATCCGCGAGAATCGTGCGATTCCGACATTTTTGGGCTATCAGGGATTTCCTGCATCAATTTGCGCATCAATTAACGAAGAAGTTGTACACGGAATACCTTCCGATAAAAGAATTTTAAAAGAAGGCGACATCATAAGCATTGACGTTGGCGCCACATACGGCGGTCTGGTCGGCGACGGGGCCTGGACATATCCTGTCGGAAAGATTTCCGCAGAGGTTCAAAGACTTCTTGCAACAACCGAAGAAGCACTTTTTGCAGGGATTGAGCAGATGAGAGAAGGCAATGTTCTTGATGATGTTTCAGCTGCAATTGAGCGCGTTGCAAATCGTGAAAATTTCGGGATAGTTCGACAATACGGCGGACACGGTGTCGGTCACAGCATGCACGAGGATCCTTTTTTATTCAATTACAGCGTGGGTGACAAAACCCATTTAAAAACAGGTATGGCAATTGCGATTGAGCCGATGCTAAACTTAGGCGTTGATGAGGTAACAGTAAACGAGCTTGACGGCTGGACAGTAAGCACAGCCGACAAAAAGCCCTCCGCGCATTTTGAACATTCTGTTATGGTAACCGATGACGGTCCGTTGATTTTAACTCAATTGATGCCGTAGGAGAAAAAATGAATTACTATATAGGCTTGTCATTATCATCCGGTTCAACACTGGATTCTGGAATAGCGATTATAGATGAATTTAATAAACTCATTCTTGTTGATAAATATTACAAGATGAATGATATAATTTTCTTTTTTGAGAATTATTCATCTTTAAAGCAGTCAAAAATCTGTGTTTCAATGGCATGGGACAGAACAATGCTGGAAGGTAAATGGCGGATTTTATCAAAACCATACCAGCTGGTTGCAACAAACCCGCATATGCCGAATCAGGACAACTGGACGCAAAGATATGCAACCCGCGGGTCTGATTTTTTCAGAGAATTAAATGAAAAGGGAATTCCCGTAAGCCGTTTTGAACTGTATTTAACCAGACAGAGCCTGCACCTTAATTCATGTTATAAAGAACGTTCACCGGCTGATTGCAAATTCTTGCAGCAGACTTTAAAATACGAATGGGGATTTGATGACCTGCCATCTAATATGATGCCAATGTCACAATTGGAAGCTATTGTGGGGGCTATTTTAGCAAAAGAAACAGCTAAAAATCCCGACAATATTAAGAAAATTGCAGAATTCCGCGGTCTGAACGTTATTGATGTTATTTCTTCAAAAGTTCTTCAAAAAGTTTAATTACATCAGCATGAATTTCGTCAATAGATTTTGAAGCATCAAGAACCTTAACCCTTTTAGGCTCTTGTTTTGCTATTTCAAGATAACCCTCGCGGACACGGTTGAAAAATTCCGTTCCGGCTGACTCCATCCTGTCTTTTTCCTGACCCACACGGCGCATGGAAGTTTCCACATCAATATCAAAAATAAGCGTCAAATCCGGATGTCTGCCGTTAACCGCAATTTCATTGAGCCTTTTAATTCTTTCCACCGGAAGCTGTCTGCCATACCCCTGATAAGCAACGGAACTGTCCGTATGTCTGTCACAAAGCACAATTTTCCCCGCTTCAACTGCAGGATTTACAATCATATCAATATGTTGGGCTCGATCTGCCAAAAACAAAAATGATTCACAACGATCAGAAACGTCGCCCTCATAATTCAAAAGGATTTCTCGTATTTTCTCCCCAAGCCCCTTAGCTCCGGGTTCTCTTGTGACAACAACCTCAAAACCCTTTTTAGTTAAATATTCAGCAAGCATATTCAATTGTGTAGATTTTCCACAACCGTCAGCGCCTTCGAATGTAATAAATAAACCTCTTTTCATAACTATAATTATACAATAAGCTAGTCCAGATTAACAAGCTCATGTAACTTTATTTTTAAAACACCACAAATTTTCATTAAAAAATCTAAAGACGGTCTCTTTTCCCCTCGTTCTATTTCACCAAGATAGTAGGTGTTTATATCTGCCAATTCAGCCAATGTTTCTCTTGATAAATTTTGCTCATTTCTTATTTGCCTTATTTTTATTCCCAATTTTTTGTAGAAATCTCTTGCCATTTTTTAATATTATGCTAATATTATCCATGTTAACATTGGCTATAAGCCAATGTTAACATGGATAATATCTTACAATTTACAACTGAACATCTAATAAGGAGAATCACATGAAAAAAGCTTTCACATTAGCAGAAGTCTTAATCACTCTTGGTATTGTCGGAATAGTTGCAGCTGTTACAATACCAACTTTAATCGTACAAAATCAAGAAAAGGGATGGGCCACATCAGCATCAGTATTTGAAAGAAAATTAGGCGAAGCCTTGAAAGCAATGAACACACAATCCCTACTAGCAGGATATGAAACCACAGAAGATTTTGTTAACACCTTGGGTCAATATTTTAAAATATTGGATGTGTGCAAGAATGATAACTTACAAGCTTGTTTTTCAGATACTGTTATCTGGGGAGAAGAAGAAGTTGATATGACTAATATTAAAACGGCAAATAGCTTTGGACAAGCCGATTGGAATAGTGATATTGTAGGTTTACATTTTGCCAACGGCGTGAGTGCCCTGGTAGCATACAATCCCGATTGCAAACAGAACCCTTATGACAACAATACCATTAAAATTGAGGGAGATAAAAATAATATAAGATTAGGCACAAATTGTCTAGCTATGCTTTATGATACAACAGGTAATAAAAAACCTAACCAAAGCAATAAAGACTTAAGAGGAATAAATGTATTAGCACTTAATAATTCTAATTGTTTTATGGAGATTAATGGGAAATGCTTTAGTGCTCCTGCAATTGCACCAGAAGTAACTGTTAGCGAATGCAGAGAAATGCTTGCATCCGGAGAATATGGTATAACTGATTGCAACGGTGACTACAGCACCGAGCCTTGGGCATCAGCAGTAAAATACTGTGGTGGAGTCAATAATTTACCAACAGTAGCAGATCTAAATGCAATCGCGTCAAAAATCTACGGTACCAATATTTCTGGTAGTGTATGGTCTGGTTTAACACTCGATACCTCTTATAACATAAGCGGCAGTATATGGGGATACAGCAGTGATGCTTCATATTCCTATTATAGATATTTTGGATCTTATCAAACAATAGAATACAAAGACGATTGGAACGGTTATGCTCAAACAACTATTTGTGTTGAATAACAAAAAAGCACTTCCAAAAAGGAAGTGCTTTTATTTTTTATTAACTTACTAAGCAATAAGTTCTTTAACTTCAGCTGCAAAGTTTTTAGGATCGATTTTAATTCCGGGTCCCATTGTGGTAGATAAGTAAACTGATTTTACATAAGTACCTTTTGCGGATGACGGTTTTGCTCTTAATATAGCGTCAGCCAAAGTTGCATAGTTTTTAATCAAATCTTCTTCTTTGAATTGAATTTTACCGATAGGGCAGTGAATCATACCTTGTTTATCGGCTCTGTATTCAACTTTACCTGCTTTAGCGTCTTTTACAGCGCCTGCTATATCCATTGTAACTGTACCTGTTTTAGGGTTCGGCATCAAGCCTTTAGGACCTAAAACACGGCCTAATTTACCGAGCATACCCATGCAATCAGGGGTTGCAATTAATGTATCAAAGTCAAACCACCCGCCTTCAATTTTTTCGATAATTTCTTCAGCGCCTGCAAAATCAGCTCCTGCTTCTTTTGCTTCGGTTGCCTTTGCACCTTTTGCTACAACGCAGACTTTTACTTCTTTACCCAAACCTGCCGGCAAAACTACGGTAGATCTGATTTGCTGATCAGCCTGTCTTACGTCGATACCTAATCTCATATGGCATTCAACTGTTTCGTTAAATTTTGAAACTTCTTTTGAAATTTCTTGTAATTTTTTAACTGCATCAACTGCTGTTGAAGGCTGTACAAAACCTTCAAGCATTTCCTGCATTTTTTTCTGTTTTTTAGTTAATTTTGACATTTTGTTTTCCTTTCGTGGTATTAGCGGAAATTATCATCTGCATCATCTACGTGATAAAACTTTATAGAGATCCTGAAATAAATTCAGGATGACACTGACAATAATTATCCTTCCATCCTTACTCTTTTACAGTAACGCCCATAGCTCTGCATGAACCTTTAATCATTTCCACTGCAGCGTCCATAGTTGTTGCGTTTAAGTCATTCATTTTTATTTTAGCGATTTCTTCAAGCTGTTCTCTTGTGATTTCAGCAACTTTGTCTTTGTTAGGAGCTGCTGAACCTTTTGAAAGGTTAAGAGCTTTCTTGATTAAAACCGGTGCCGGAGGTGATTTTACGATGAATGAAAAACTTCTGTCTTCATATACATCAATAACTACAGGAATAATATATCCTGCCTGAGATTCTGTTTTAGCGTTAAATTGCTTACAGAAGTCCATAATGTTCACACCGTGCTGACCCAAAGCAGGACCAACCGGAGGTGACGGATTTGCTTTTCCGGCTTCGATTTGAAGCTTGATTTTTCCTACTACTTTTTTTGCCATTTTTTTCTCCTTTTGTGGTTCAAACGGTTTCGGGAGCTGTTGCGCCCGCCGAAGGATCCTTCCACATTTTTGTACTACATTTCCATACGGAATTTATTAAAGTTTATTAATTTGCTTGTATTCCAATTCCACAGGTGTTTCACGTCCGAAGATTGAAACATTTGCACGAAGTTTTGATTTGTCAGGATATACTTCAATAATATCTGCAATAAAGTCTGCAAACGGTCCTGAAATAATTCTGACTTTATCACCTGCTTTAACATCCAATTCAATTTTTTCGGTTTGAGAAGATGAGCGGTGAATAATCTTTTTGATTTCGCTGTCGCGTGCCGGAATCGGTTTTTTGGCAGAGCCTACAAATTTTGTAACCCCTGCAGTGTGTCTTACAACATACCAGCTGTCTTCATCCATTATCATTTCGACTAAAACATATCCCGGGAAGATTTTTTCTTCGCGCTCTTGTTTTTTGCCTGCCTTCATCTGGGTAACGGTTTTTTGCGGAACTTCTACCCTGAAGATTTTTTCACCCATATTCATGTATTCAATACGTTTTTCAAGATTTACTTTAACCTTGTTTTCGTGACCTGAATATGTGTGGACGATATACCAGCGTTTCTGGTTTTTCTTTGCCTGCTTTTCTGCATTTTCAGCTTCTGCTTGTGCTTCGGCTTCTGCTTTTTCAGCCTGCAAATCTTCGTTTAATTGTTCTTCCATTGATTTTTCTTTTTTAGTCATAAGCCACCTTTATTTTAACAGACTAAACAGTCCTTTGAAAATAATATCCATTAAATAAATTGCAACAGTAAATACAAATACAATAATAATTACAAATACGGTTTCAGTAACAACCTGACGTTTTTCGGGCCAGCTTATTTTGCCCCATTCGGTTCTAACACCTCTAAAATATGTTTGTACTGAGTTAATAAATTTATCCATTTTGTATTTCCTTTTTATTAAATCGCGCCCTGAAGGACTCGAACCCTCGACATCCGGTTTTGGAGACCGACGTTCTACCAACTGAACTAAGGACGCTTATCGGGGAATTAAATCCCCCGGGTCTTGCTTATGCAAGCGCCCTGTAGTCCGAACTATTTTGTTTCTTTGTGTGTGGTGTGTTTTTTGCAAGTCGGACAATATTTTGAAAGTTCCAATCTGTCTTTAGTATTTTTTTTGTTTTTTACTGTTGTGTAGTTTCTTTCTTTGCAATCTTCACATGCAAGAACTACCATTCTGTCGTTTTTTCCTTTGATACCCATTTTTTATATTCCTTTTTGTTATCTGATTTTTGACCTTTTAAAAATAGAATGTGAGAGAAATCCACATTCTATTTTTCGGCTTATGGTTTTATAATAACGCAAACAAAATAAAAAGCAAACAAATTGTAACAATTCATAAAAAAATACCGGCTGATGCCGGTTATAAAACTCTTAAAATTCAATTGGTCGTCTGTCTCCAGACATCTTAGAAGGAGGAACATCATAAGAACCAAGTGAATCTGTTCTGAGTTTTTCCATATAAACCTGTCCGTTTTTAACGACCTGTTGAAGCTGTGAAAGATTACCTTCAAGGCTTGTCAGAACTTGTTCCGCGTAAAGTTCGGCACCTTCGCGTGTTTTCATTGCTTCTTCTCTTGCCTGATGACGAACGCTTTCAGCTTCTTCAAATGCTTTGCGTTTAATTTCTTCGCATTCTTCCTGAACCTGAGCTCTGATTCTGTTGCCTTCTCTTTCAAGGGCTTTAATAAAGTCAGCCTCTGACAACTTTCTGTCAGCTTCTTTTTGCGCATCACTTATAATTTTTTCAGCCTTTTGCTGGGCTTCTATTTGAAGTTCATCTCTGCGGCGCAAAAATGCTCTTGCTTCTTGAACTTCTACAGGAAGTGACGCATAAATTCTATCTATCAAAGTTTCAATTTCGCGTGTTTTTACTATTGTATATTTTCTCGGGATTATCGGAAAACCTTCTTCCAGAGAAATTTCTAACATTTTCAGTAAATCATATACTCCGTTTTGCTGCATGATCTCCCCATCTTTCTATAACATGCATTCTACCCCGAGAGGATAGCCGTTGTCAAATAATTCAAGAAAGTTTAAAACACATATTTTAACATATTTAACGATCCGTCAAATATTCAAATACCGGTTTTGGAACAAACTTTGAAATATCGCCGTTATTCTGCAAAATTTCGCGGACAGTGCTTGACGAAATAAAGTTGTATTCAGGTTTTGTGATCAAAAACACTGTCTGAATATCATGTGCAAGGGCGCTATTAGTTTGCGAAAGCTGCATTTCGTATTCAAAATCAGATACCGCACGCAAACCTCTTATAAGAATCTGAGCACCTTTTTTCCTTGCATATTCAATAGTCAAACCGTCGAACGAATCAACTTCTACATTTTCAATATGTTCTACGCTTTCTTTTATAAGCTTAACCCTTTCATCTACAGTTAAAAACGCATTTTTTTCGGAATTTCGCGCAACCGCAATAATAACCTTGTCGAAAATTCCGGCACTTGTTTTCAACACGTCCAGATGTCCTTTTGTTATAGGGTCAAAACTCCCCGGATAGATTGCTATTTTCATTATATTGTCCTTTCCGCTTAATCATTATAACCCAAAAAGAGGTAACTTTTGTTAATTTTTGTTAAAATAACTATTTTTCCTTGCAATTTGTTATATCTATTATATTTTAATAATATATAAGAAATATATAATTAAAAGATTTTATACACACTACCTTCTACCTACTAACCTTTTACACGAGGAATTGACACAGAATTCCAAGGGCTTCTTCAAAAGAAGTCTTTTTTTTGCAATTTTTTTTTACATAATAAATATTATACGCCCATCAAGCATTTTCTTTCTCTTTGTTGCGAAGCAAAGAGAAAGAAAACGCT
>CALUTI010000012.1 GCA_944323695.1 Candidatus Gastranaerophilales bacterium | reverse complement strand
GGTCGCGTGTTTCTCTTTCTTTTGCCAGAGTTTTCTTTCTCTTTGCTTCGCAACAAAGAGAAAGAAAATGCTGATAGATGCCTATAATAGTTTTTATGTATAGGCAACCGCCTCAGACAGTTATGTAAATTATTTTTAATACACTAACAAAAAATATCTTGATGTTTTTTTATACATAGTGTATTATTAAAAAGCGGGTGGTGTGTATGCAAGCTTACATTAAGAAAAACGATTTAAGAAAAATTGAGATAAACACAATTACAAAGGATTTACCTGATTTAAAAAATATAACCGAGTCGAAAGCGATTACAATCGGTAAATGGCTTGGCGAATGGATAAAAGAAGATTTAGCGTCGGGCAAAATTCAGGTTAATAATCTTTTGCCGTCAAAGGCAGAATTCGCATACATGCTTGGCGTAAGCATAGGGACAATGCAAAATGCTCTAAGATACCTTGAAGATACCGGATGTGTTGAATCAAAACAATGTATCGGCACACTGATAAAATCCGCTGATACCACGCCCTCAATGCGAAAACTGACTTCAAAACGCGAAAATGCTATTGAAGAAATTAAAAAATATATAAAATCCAATAATATTCAAATCGGCAAAAACCTGCCGTCTTCAAGAATAATTGCAGAACATATCGGCTGTTCCGCAAATACCACAAGGCTTGCACTTGAATACTTATGCTCAATCGGGATTTTAACACATAAATTCAAAAACTCAAAAGAAACCGGCTGGCTATTAAAAAATAATGAATTTTCCGCAAATGATACAAGTCTGAACGAAACCCTTGTTGCAAAAGTTCAAAACGAAATAAAAGAATACATCTCAAAAAATCTGCGTGTAGGAGATAAAATTCCCGCGCATTCGGAATTTTCAAAAGAATTAAAAGTAAGCATTAAAACAATCCACGATGCCTTGAAAATTCTTATAGATGAAGGGATTTTGCTTGCACGCCGCGGACGTTACGGCACAACTGTTATAAAAATGCCGGATGAAATGGCGGTTGAACAAAGACGCGAAACCTCAATTTTTGCATCCGCGCAGGATACAGCATTCTACTATTATGAAAAAACGCAGCACAATATTAAAAAAATGATTGCGGAGAATTATTCCGTGGGTATGAAGCTGCCTTCAATTATGGAATTGTCAAAGCAAATGGACTTAAGCCCCAACACAATCAGAAAGGCTTTTCATAACCTTGCAAAAGAAGGCTTTCTGGTATTTTCACGCGGGCGTTACGGCGGCACATTTGTAATAGATATTCCGGAAACGGAAGAACAAGCCTTCAAATGGCTTGCGGTTAACCCGAAATATGCAGAAGCTTATAAGAATTAACTACGGACAAAGGCTTTCCCAATCCGGTTCATCCTCTTCTTCGCCGGGTTCCGTGATATGGTCGCCGTTTTCCAGCATTACCATAAGTGTCAGTTTTAGCTGGCGTTTGTAATTTTCGCGGGCTTTTTCAATTGTTTTTGCGCAGAACACAAAACTCGGGATTTCCTTTATTTCAATGTAATGATAAGGATTTCCGTCAAAATCCAAATCTTCTCCCTCAATCAGTGTCCAATCCAAATTCAAATAGTAATCTAAATCTTTGTTATCCATCCAGCGACCTGTCATTCAGGGGTTGTGTAATCATTATTCCTTCACCGCCGATAACTTCAGCTTTTTGACCGTCTATATAAAGATAAACAGGCAAATTAGTATTGCGGTTAGCGGTTTTAATCACCTGATATAATCTTTTATAAAGACTGTCGGTGCCGCCGCCGGTTTCAAAATCCATTGACAAATCTATAATTGCTTTGTCAGGTAATTCTCTGACTGCTATAACGTTTGTTCCTGCAGGAATTTCAGTATAAACGCCTTTATCGCGTTCATTGGGTTTTGGACCTGCTATAAGTGAATCGATGGCAAATTTAAGCTTTGTGCCGTCAATATCAGGGTCGTATTCACGTTTTACAGCCTTATAAACTTCTTCTCTGTTTTCATTTTGACCTATAAAAAATACATTTACGTATTCTTTTTCAATATTTTCAGGTTTTTGAATTTCTTCTTCCGTAGTTCGTTCATTTACAGTAACATCATCCGGCGAAATTTCACCGGGATTCATAATATTAAGACCATAAAGCACAGCAGCAACGACTAAAACCATGCCAAGAATAACTAAAAATAATTTTTGTTTACCGTCCATATTAATAACCATCCTTTGGTACAACTATTATACCGTTTGCATAAATTTTATTATCCTGAATTTGTATATTTTGAACCGTAAGGTTCGCATGTTTATTTTCCAGTATATTTAAAGAAAAATCAAGTGGGTTAATATAATTTATAACATGATCGAGCTGTCTTAAGTCAATCAAGAGATTTTCATTAACCAATTTTGTATCAGTTAAATCAATCTGACCGCGGGAAACCTTCAAATCAGACATCATAACGAGGTTTTGGGTATTTCTTATAAAAGGTATATTAACTTTTAAGATATAGTAAAATTTGTTATCTTTTATTTTAACACGGCTTTCGGAAATTTTAAAAATTCCGAGGCTGCTTCCGAGCATATTCAAATCATCCAGGACTTTTTTATATCCGGCACTTTGCATTGTGTTGTTAATGTCATCCTGTGACATTACAGCGGAAAACGAAATCGGAATAGTCTCTTTTATTACAGGATCTTTCGGGTCAGCAAAAGATATATAATTAAAATCGCACAGGGTATTCATGTTTAACGCAGAGAAATAAACGCCTTCCATATTAATATTTTTGCCTTTAAAAGACATGGATTTAAAAATACCTTTTTTCAAATCTTTTACGCTATAGGAAGAAATGCCGACACTTACACTTCCCTGAATAGTTTTTTTAAGCTCTTTTTTAAGCAAAGCCTCCGCAACGCGTGAACCTATAAAATTCGAGCCGGTTGCAACACTCATAAACCTTGATGCGCCGCTGCTTAAGTCATAAGCCGGAACGCAAACCATTTGAGGATTATTTGCTGCAAAAGCATGACCGAAACTCAAAAATATTATTCCTAAAACCAACAAAAACTTTTTCATACAAATACCTTTTTGACCTTAATTTTGCTGCCGTCCGCAAACGCCACGGCATCTATTCTATTATTATAAATCAAAATCAAAAAATCGTTACATAATTTTGTTCTGTTTTCCAAAACCTGCCCCTGAATAACTTTTTTATGCTCAAAATCATCAATTACAAGCTTTGGTAAATTAAGCACCTCCAAAGGCTCAATCAAATTCGTTTGAACCGTTTCAATTGATGCCAAATCCTCAAGCGGAACAGCGTTTTCAATATTAAACATGCCGGCTTTTGTTCTGACAAGGTCCGTAAGAAATCCGCCGCATTTGAGTTTTGCACCCAAATCATACGCAATAGATCGGATATATGTACCCTTTGAGCACGCAACAAGAATTTTTGCCTGACTTTTTATTCCATCGAAATCCAAAAGCTCAATTTTATTAATTTTAACATTACGCGGCTTAACCTCAACGTCTTTGCCTTCGCGCGCGTAGTCGTAAAGCTTTTTACCGTTAACCTTTATCGCGGAATACAGAGGCGGCATCTGTGAAATTTCGCCCTCAAAAGTTTTGAGCGCTGCCAAAATCTCCTCACGGGTAACTTTTGTATCAAATTCAGCCGTAATATTACCTTCTATATCATAAGTATCAGTATTTTTGCCAAACCGGACTGTTGCAATATATTCCTTGTCATCGTCAAGATATTCAATCAGCCTTGTGGCTTTTCCGATACAAACAGGTAAAACACCTTCCGCAAAAGGGTCTAAAGTTCCGGTATGCCCTATCTGCTTAATTTTTGTAACACGCCGAAGTTTTGCAACAACATCATGAGAGGTTATGCCTTTTGGCTTGTAAACATTCAAAAAACCGAACAAAACAAACCGGTCATCCTGAGCGTTAGCGAAGGATCTCAATTTATCGTGCTCAAAAATTTTATCCAATTACAGTTCTCCTCTGGAAATCTTATCAATAATTTCGGTTACTCTGGAACCTTTTTCAAATGAATCACTGTAAATAAACTTCAATTCAGGAGTTAAGCGTAATCTTATGCGTCTGCCAACTTCGTATCTGATTTTCGGGGTGCTTTTTTCAATAACCTCTTTTGATTTTTCAATCTGTTCGGGAGAGCCTAAAACGCTGTATATAACCTTTGCAAAGGAGTTATCATGAGAGACTTCCACATCAACAATAGATACAACACCTTCCAAACCTCTGATTTCTTTTCTTAAAATTTCAGAGATATCTCTCATAAGTTCTTTTCTGACGCGTTCGTTTCTTAATGTCATAACTTTCTCCTTTTGAAAAACTATACCGTATATTCGGGACAAAAAAATCCCGCAGCCGGTTACTTATAAGGATTTTCTTTCAACTTCCTGAGTTGTGGAAACTTCTATGATATCGCCTTCTTGAAGGTCATTCCATTTTGCAAAAGAAATACCGCATTCAAACCCTTGCGCAACTTCTTTTACGTCATCTTTAAATCGTTTCAACTGATCAATTACGCCCGTAAATATTTCTTCGCCATTGCGAATAATTTTAGCGTTTTGACCTCTTACGATTTTGCCTTCAGTTACATAGCAGCCGGCAATTTTAGTTGTTTTACCGATTGTAAATATCTGGCGGACTTCCGCTTTACCGAGTTCAACCTCTTTAACTTCGGGTTCCAGAAGTGAAAGCATTGTCTGTTCAATATCTTCAAGGATTTGATAGATAATATCGTATTTTTTAATTGTAACGCCTTCCCTTTCGGCGGCCGCAAGAGCATTGGAATCTTCTTTTACCGTAAAGCCCAAAATCAACGCACCTGATGCGGATGCCAGCATAACATCAGCTTCTGAAATATCACCGACGCCGACGTGGATGATTTTTGTTTTGATTTCTTTTGAATCAAGCTGGGCAATTGCCTGAGATACGGCTTCTGCAGAGCCGTGAGTATTGGCTTTGATAATCAAATTCAATTGAGGAATATCATCTTCGCCTGCAACAGCCTCACGTCTTATGTGAGCAGGGAGCATTGCCTCTAATCGTTTATCACGGGCTTTTTCCTTACGCTTGTCAATAATTGCTTTCATTTCTTTTTCGTTTTTAACAACTTCAAAATGATCGCCGGCCTGCGGAACTTCGGTCAAGCCCAAAATTTCAACAGGTGTTGACGGTTCTGCTTTTTGAATTTTTTCACCGCTATCGGATAACAATGCTCTTACTCTGCCGCAAGCGGTTCCTACAACTATGCAGTTGCCGACACGCAAGGTACCGTTTTGAACGAGAAGTGTTGCAACAGGACCCTTACCTTTATCAAGGTTTGCCTCAATAACAACGCCTGACGCTTCGGCTTTCGGGTTAGCTTTTAGATCTTGAACTTCCGCAACAAGCAGAATATATTCCAGCAATTCATCAATACCTGTTCCCTGCAAAGCGGAAACTTTTACGGTAATTGTATCACCGCCCCATTCTTCCGGAACAAGACCGTGTTCTGTTAATTGCTGTAAAATTTTATCAGGATTTGCACCCGGTTTATCAATTTTGTTTACTGCAACGATAATAGGCACATCAGCTGCTTTTGCGTGGTTGATAGCTTCAATTGTCTGAGGCATTATACCGTCATCTGCCGCAACGACAAGAATTGCAATATCAGTTGCTTTTGCACCTCTTGCACGCATTTCCGTAAATGCTTCGTGCCCCGGGGTGTCAACAAATACGATTTTCTTTTCCTGATTATTATCAAGATAAACCGTATAAGCACCGATAGATTGGGTAATTCCGCCGACTTCGGTTGATACAATTTTGTGTTTTGATGCTCTGATACTGTCCAAAAGTGTTGTTTTACCGTGGTCTACGTGCCCCATAATACTTACAACAGGCGCACGTTTTTTCAGTAATTTTTTATCTACTTCGGTGAGCGCTTTTTTCTGTTCTTCTTTTTCCAATTCTTCTTCTATAAAGGCATCCAAATCTTCATCAAGAACTTCCAGATTGTACTCGGCACAGACTTTTTTAATTACATCAATATCTATAAGCTGGTTTACTGTTGCCATAATGCCGTTAAGCATTAGGAATTTAACAATTTCAGCCGGAGTTTTCTGGATTTTTTCGGAAAGCTCGGAAATTGTCATTGCATGATTAACAACAATTTGTTTAACTTCTTCAACAGCCTCATCTTTATGAACTTTCTTTTTATGTTTTTGGGCAGCTGCTTTTTCTAAAGAAATTCTTTCCTGTTCTTCTTTTTTGGAATTAAAATCTTTGTCTTTTTTTCTGTTGTCGTTGCGTTTTCTGGAACCGCCTTTATTTTCGTAAATATCCTGTGAAATAATATGGCGTTGAATTGGTTTTTTCTCAGAATTGTCAGAAGCAGGCTTTCCTTCTTTAGGGAAAGCTTTTTTCGCTTTATCAAAAGGTTTTGCCGTTTTATCCGCACGCGGAGATTTGCGTTCTGCATCGGCAGGCAAAGCTTTTGGTGCCGGTTTTTCAACTTTTTGCGGAGCACGTCTTACAATTTCAAGTCTGCTTTGCGGTTTTACAACTTCAACACGCTGGATTTTAGTTTTTGGTTCTTCTACTTCTTTTTTAGGTTCTTCTTTTGGAGGTTCCGGCTCAGGTGTTTTTGCTTTTTTTACAACAAATGCTTTAGGCTTTTTAACTTCTTTAACTCCGCCTGATGCCAAAAAGTCTTTCAATCTTTTTACCTGATCCATAGTGACAGTGCTGGAATGAGTTTTGCCGGTCACACCTATTTGAGCAAATTTTTCAACAACATCTTTGCTCTGAAGGTTTAATTCTTTTGCTAACTCATTTATCCTGACTGTTTCATAACTCATTTAATAATTTCCCTTTCAATTCTTGCGGTACAGGGGCTTTCAGAACCTTTTTCAAGCGGTCTTTTTTAAAAGCATTCTCTATACAAGTATTATTATAGCAAAGATATGCTGATCTGCCAAATATTTTTGGTCCGCCGTTTACAACAATGTTTTTGAGCGGAAATTGTGCGGTAATTTTAATTAAATCTTTTCTGTCTTTAATAATTCCGCAACCTACACATTTTCTATCCGCCACACACACCGCCTTAATTTACTTGTGCAAGCTTTTCGAGCTTAAGCTTTTGGTCATATTCCATCAAAAGATTAATCAACTCATCCAAATCACCGTCAATAACCGTCCATACGTTAAGGTTATGGTTAATTCTGTGATCGGTTAATCTTCCCTGAGGGAAATTATAAGTTCTGATACGTTCGCTTCTGTCGCCTGTACCGACTTGAGAGCGGCGAAGATCCGTAATTTCTTTCATCTGTTTTTGGACTTCCATATCATAAAGTTTTGCTTTCAAAATCTGCAATGCACGTTCTTTATTCTGCAATTGTGAGCGTTCCTCCGTACAGAAAATCATAATCCCGGTGGGTTTGTGGAAAACGCGAGCAGCAGTTTCAACCTTGTTTACGTTTTGTCCGCCTGCGCCGCCTGAACGTGCTGTTGTAATTTCGACATCATTCATATTCAATTCAACTTCAACGTCATCAACTTCGGGCATAACGGCAACAGTTGCGGTTGAGGTGTGAACTCTGCCCTGAGATTCGGTTGCAGGAACTCTTTGAACGCGGTGGACGCCTGATTCATATTTAAGTTTTGAATAGATACTGTCGCCCTTCATTGAAATAATAATTTCAGACACACCGCCTGCTTCACACTCGGTTTTGCTCAAGACCTGAGTCTGCCAGCCCTGTTTATCCGCATAGCGCATATACATTCTTGCCAGATCTCCTGCAAAAATGTTTGCCTCATCGCCGCCTGCGCCGCCTCTAATTTCAAGCATAATATCTTTGTCATCCATCGGGTCGCGGGGAAGAAGAAGAATTTTCATACGTTCTTCATATTCCGGAAGTTTTGCCTCATTTGCTTCCATTTCAGACTTTAAAAATGCTTTCATTTCCTGATCGGATTCAGCGTGAATCATTTCTTTTGCTTCTTCAATGGCGTCGACGGCCTTTTTCCATTCATAATAAAGTTCGACGGTTTCTTCCATTGATTTACGCTGCTTTGATAAATCTCTGAATCTGTTATAATCCTGAATTACGGCAGGATCTGATAAAGTTTCTCCAAGTTCCTTATATTTCTTCTCTATTTGAAGAATTTTGTCCAACATATCTTTCATAATTCAATTATAACAGGAACAAAAAAAAATTCAAAACAGTTTACGGCACCGGATCATAGCCGCCGGGATTTCCGGGGTGGCAGCGGCAAATACGCTTAATCCCCAGCCAACCGCCTTTTATTATTCCGTATTTTTGGATTGCCTGCTTCATATACTCAGAACATGTCGGATAAAACCTGCACACAGGGGGAGTCAGGCTTGAAATTTTCTGATAAACTGTTATTAAAAACGTAAAAAATTTCTTAATCATTTTTTATTCCATAGCATAAGCTTCGCCGATTGTGTCAATAGCTTCAACTTTAATATCCGTAATTAATTCGGAATATGATATTACGACAATTGTCGGGATATGACGCTCCAGCAATTGATATAACGGCAGCCTGATTCTGGGAGAACACAAGATTACGGGCTGTTTGCCGCAGGTCTGGTGTGCACGCATCAGGGTTGTTGCGGTTGTTTCAATAAGCTCCTGAACCTGCATCGGATTTAATAAAAACATTGTGCCCAATTCCGTTCTCTGGCAGCTGTCGTCAAGAACTTTTTCCCATTCCGGAGACAGTGTCAAAGCATACAACACTCTGTCATCCTGAACATTTGAAAGACAAATCTGGCGTCCTAACGCAGCTCTCAAACGTTCGGACAAAATATCCGGCTCTTTTGAAAATCTTGCATAATCGCAAAGTCTTTCAAACACAAAGATAATATCTTTTATGGAAACTTTTTCACGAATTAAGTTGACAAAAATCTTCCGCAGGTCACTTGTAGAAATAATTGTCGGAACAAGGTCGTTAACAAGTGTCGGGTCTTGAGAACGAACAAGTTCCATAAGTTTGAGAACATCTGTTTTTGTCATAACATCATCAACGTGTTTACGTACACATTCCTGAAGATGTGTAACAATAACGTCTGTTGAGTCAACTGCCGTAACTGATCTTGCGGATTTTGCATCCTCTGCAGTAATCCAATAGGCCTGAGTTTGATATGTAGGGTCAATACCGATAATCGCATCATCAGGAACTTCTTTTCTCATAGAATCCCATTGATCAGCAATTACCATTAATCTTCCCGGATATACGTAACCCGTTGCAACCGTGTTCCCGCGGATTGATATCATATATTCATTAGCATCCAGAGCTGATGAGTCCATAATTCTTATGTTAGGGATAATATATCCGAGTTCATCCGTAACCCTTTGACGCAATGCAGCGATTTTTGCAAGTAACTGTCCTTCCTGATCAGGGTCTGCAATTACAAGCAGATTTGATCCGACCTGCAAACTCAAGACGTCAACACCCAGACGTTCGTACATCCTGTTCGGGTTAACAAGATCCTGCATGTTCTGACGGACATTTTCCAATTGACCCAATTGAGACTGAACATCAGCGTTAATCAATACTGAAAATCCTGCAATGCCTAATCCGACAGAAAACATCAAAAACGGGAACCACGGCAACCCCGTAATAGGTCCTGTAACCGCCAATAACATCAAAAATCCGGATGCAAAGAACAGTGAATAAGGTTTGCTTAAGATTTCACCCGCAACATCGGCACCTAATGAGGAGCTTGCGGCAGAAGATCTTGTCATAAATACACCGGCTGCAATTGACATCAGCAATGACGGAACCTGTGACGCCAAACCGTCACCGATTGTTAATACCGTGTATTTGGCAACTGCATCTTCAATTGCCATCTGGTTCATCAAACATCCGACGCATAATCCGCCTACAATGTTTATGATTACAATAATAATACCCGCAATAGTATCACCCTTTACAAACTTCATGGCACCGTCCATGGAACCGAAAAGGTTTGACTCTCTTTGTAAATCCTCACGCTTTTTGGTAGCTTCTTCAGGTGAAATTAAACCCGCGTTAAAATCCGCGTCAATCGTCATTTGTTTACCGGGCATAGCATCCAATGCGAACCTTGCCGCAACTTCTGCGATACGTTCCGCACCTTTTGTGATTACCATAAATTGGACTACCGTGATAATCAGGAAGATTACACCACCGACAACCATGTTTCCGCCGGTTACGAAAGTCCCGAACGCATGGATAACTTCTCCCGCCTCGCCTTTTGCAAGAATTAACCTTGTTGATGCAATTGACAATACAAGCCGGAACATCGTACCCAAAAGAATAATGGACGGAAACGCCGCCAATTCAAGCGTTTTTTGAACATACAAGGCTATCATCAAAAGCACAATTCCAAGCGCTATATTCAAACTTATTGAAAAATTGATAACCCATGTCGGCATTTCAACAAGCAAAATTAACAGCAACGTCAATACAAAAATTGCCAAGAAAATTTCACTTATAGGATTGCTGCCTGAATTACCCTGTGCCATTAAATTTCTTTCAAAGCCTCACTTATTATTGCCAATTGAGTATCAATTGTTGCATCTACCACGCCGTTTGTCGTTGTAACCACACATCCGCCTTCCATAACAGATTCATCCGGTATAACCATTATTTTAGCTTCTAAACCCAGCTGCTGTGCCATCTGCGGAACCTCGCTTTTTAGCATACTGACCTGTGAAGGATTAGTATGCAAGGTGATTTTTGCTTCCTCTTTAGATAAACCTTTGAGGATTTCGTTTACGCTTTCAAGCAAAAGCTCAGGAGTTTGTGTTATTTCTTTTTTAATAATTTTTTTCGCAATATCAACGCTTATTGAAAGAATTTCAGGTGCGATTTTGTCAAAAACTTCCTGCTTTGCGTTCATAAATTCTTTTATTGAATCACGCAAAATCGCAATATCATCTTTTGCCTGACTTAAACCTGCCTGATAACCTTCTTTTGCAGCTGCTTCGCGTATTGCATCAGCTTCTTCTCTGGCTCGGGAAATTAAATTCCTGTCATCAATTCTTCTGAATCCTCTGCGCCTGTCGCCGCGGCGGCGTTCGTTACGCTGCTTAAAGTCAATATTGTCAAGGTTAAATAAGTCGATTGCATCATCATCGACTTTTTCCTGTGCAGAAGCATCCTGAGCAACTCCCTGCTGATTAAGCTCCTCCGGTTGAATTTTTTTCTTTTTAATAATCATGATTTAATATTATTATACACTATCTTGTATATGGGTGGCAATAATGTTAGCAACTTTTGGGGCAACTTCATAATACTCACCCTCTAAAGCGTTGAATACAAGGCGTTTTACCTTCATTCTTTCCTGCTTTAACATTTGTTCCAATTGCGGTCGTTCTATCCCTTCTGTAACTTTTTGTAATTTTAATACAATTTTGCTCGGGCTTAACTCCTGAGGCTTTGGTAAATTTGTCCTTATTTCGTTTAAGCATTTCAAGGTGGTAGAAACACTTACACGGCTTTCCAAATCCTGCATACCCATATATTTTATTACGGTTTGGGCGTCATCAGGATTAAATTTGTTCAGGATAGTCTGAACTTTTTCCTGTTTCATTTTTTGGAAAAGCAAGGCTACAGTGGCAAGCTTCATAATCTTAGGACTTGAACCGCCCTGTACGGGTGAAGTTGCGGCAGAAGTCTGTCCTTGTGACGGAGTTTGCGTGGTGCCTTGTTGTTGCTGGGCCTGCGCCTGTTGTTCGGCAGCTGCCTGCTCATCACTCATCTGCTGCATCATCGCATCTATATTGGACTGCTTTGACGCCTGCTCCATCAAACCCTGATCAATAAAACCTTTATCTTTCAACTCTACAATTGCGTCAAGATATGTTTTTTTAACATGGTGTTCAATTAACTGTAAAATCTGATCCTGCGGCAAACCCTGCCTGAAAGTTTGTTTTGCAATTTCAAAAATAGTAAATGCAATCTTTTGCATTATAGAATCCCAAAATTCCTGAGGGAGCTTGGATCTTATTAAGTCAACAGATTTATGGAAAGCCCATTCGGCAATGATTTGTGTAATCATCATTGCCTGATCGGCATTAAAATTCGATTCTGTATCGTTGTATAAAGCTTCTCCGGCAAGGGCAGAAAAATTAAGCAGAGTATTTACAACATACTGTTTTTCCGGATCGGTAAAGTCCTGAGGCACAAGTTCCGCTGCCTGTTGTGTTAAATTCTGCGCAAATTCCTGATAATTAAACCCTTTTATTGCCATAAATTATCCTTGTTCTATCCAGCTTTTAATTTTTTCTCCGGCTTCTTCACTGTCAACATCAGACATTTCCGCGGAAACATTCGCGAGCTGCTCAAGCAATTGTCCTTCATCCTGTTGAGGAATATATTCTCTTTGCTGCTGTTCTAGAAGATTTTGAGCAAGCTCGGATTGTCTTTCTGTCAATTGAGCGGCACGTGTATTAATATCGCTTAACTGTCTGTCTTGTTCTGCCGTCTTTTGTCTTAATTGTTCTACTTCGCGTCTGTTGGCTTCCTGTACCTGCTTAACTTTATCAGATACAACTTTAAACAAGATTAACAAACCTGCACCGCTGAGGGCGATTGTAAGCCACCATGGATTACCTGTTTCATCAGGTTTCGGAAGGTTAACCGGTCTGTCGGATGCAAGATACGGATCCGTTGAATCAGAAAATGCAATTGATACATTTTGCGGATCAACTTTCGGACTTGCCGCATGTGCTATCAATTCTTTTAATTCTTCCAGAGTTGTATTCGCCGGAATTGCTGATTTTTCAAGCGTTACTGCAACTGAAATTTCTTCAACAACACCCGGTTTTATGTATTCATTTGTCTGAGTTTTTGTAACACCGTATTGGGTTTCCGTGGCGGATCTTGAATAGTTTCTGTTTTGTGTAGAATCAGAACCGCCCTGCGGTAAGCCGTTTGGAAGATATACACTTACGGCACTGACGTTTCTGTTGGAATCCTGTGTCTGATCGCCCAAACCTTCAGTAAAATTCTGCTCACTCACTGCTGTTTTTCTTGTAGGGTCATATTCAATAGTGTACCTTTCTACAGGAGCCTGTCTTAAAAATGTACTTACAGTCACAACATAATTACCTTTTCCGATAAGTCTGTCCAATTGTGTTGCAACCTTTTGCTGCATGTATTTATCGTTTTCCTGAAGCCTTTCAAGCATTTCATCTTCAGCATCAATAATGCTTGTGTAAACATTACCGTTTGTATCAGTTATCGCTATATTTTCCGCAGTTAAACCGGTTACACTGCCCAATAAAAGGTTTGTTATAGCTTTTACTTTTAATTGATCAAGTTTATCTCCTGCAGGAATTGTAATCTGAACTGTTGCTGTTACCGGTTTTTGCATAGAGGTAAACATTGTTTGTTCCGGAATTGATATGAATACGGAAGCATTTTCAATCGGAGGAATTTTACGGATTAATCTTGAAAGTTCACCGTTAATTGCTCTTGCAAGACGTATTCTTTTATCTTCTTTAGTTGACGTAAAGTCGCCTTTGTCAAAGATTTCCAGCCCCACGTTTTGATCCATAAGCCCGCTTTTTACAATTGCAAGAAGCGCGGCATCTTTTTGGCTCTGGGTATATTCTTTTAAGAAAATTGTTGACTTGGTACCGTCAAGCTTACGGCTTGCGTTAATGCCTTCTCTTGCCAAAAGTGCCTGAATTTCTATGGCTTTTCCCAAATTATCGGTTGTCAAAAGATCGAGTTCTTCTTTAATTACTTTTTCGCTCACAACTCTTGCGGCACCGTTGCCTGATTTTGATGAACTGACTATCCCTACTGTTACAAACAACGCCAACAGTAATACAACACCGCCTATAATCCCGTATAATAAAGGTTTGTTCTGAAGAAGTTTTTGAAAATCCATTTCCGTCCCACTAATTTACTAACAATATTTTACACCTGAATCTGCATAACTTTGTCATACGCCTGAATGACTTTTCCGACCAATTGTGTTGCAACGTTAACACTGATTTCGGATTTTGCCATTGCGGTCATTACGTCATGAATATCGACGTTATTATTCCCTGACATTGCATCTTTTAACAAATTATCAGGTGCGTTAAGTTCAGCGTTGAAATTTTCCATCAAACCTGACATCACCTGTTTGAAATCAGGTGAGCCGTTGGATTCAACCCTGTTCATACGGGCAGGCGGGATACCTGTCATTCCTGTATCCAGTTTTGTATGCTGTATTCTCCCTGCCAAGTCATAATTAGGATAAAAACTATTATACATTTGCCCTGCCTTTCATTATATATTCTACCGTAAATTTTGCAAAGATGTTTAACATACCGCTGATAAATCATCCGTTTTATGTAGAAAAATCAGCTGATTTCATACAAAATATTTAATGATTTTTATTAAAAAGTCATGGCAAATGTATTTTTATCGGGGCAGACACTCCCAGTAACCTTTTGTCTCATCGTCAGGACAAACATCTTTTAACGCATACCACGCACAGCCTACCCCGTTCGCCGACTGTGTTGATTTTACAGAACACGGCAGACCCGCAGCACCGGCATACTGATTATCTTTCCACTCGTCTTCCGTATAAAGATGAAGCATCTTCCTTCCTACTAACACATCGTTTGAATCTTTTATCATAAATGTAAAAAGATCATGTCCCAGTCTATTCGGACCTTTTGTTCCGTTTATATCAACCTGAAAAAATATTAAACGACCGTCAAGACTTCCGCTTATATGATTTCTTAAATATGCCCCGTTTGCAAGAATCAAATCAGGTTTGGAAATAGCATAACTCGGGCTGTCGGATGTGTATTCTCTGGAACCGTCATATGTATAATATGTAGGCATCTCAACACTTGACGCGTCCATAGTTTTTTGCACTTTTATATATTTTAAAAACTCTTTTTTAAATTCTTCCGCTTTGTAATATCCGCGCTCTGGATCATATACTATATAATAATCATACAAGCTTGAAACAGGCAAATTTGCTTTCATTAAACCTACTGCTTGTGATATCAGAGAATAAGTCTGCGTAAATTGCGTTTTTAATGTTTTTTTTTGATAATTACTAATCAAAGTCGGTATTGTCATTGCTGCCACAATGCCGATGATGGCGAGGGTTATCAAAACCTCTGCCAGAGTGAAGGCGGCTTTTTGTCGATAACTTTCCCTCTCCCACAAGGGGCGAGGGAAAAT
Organism: Candidatus Gastranaerophilales bacterium; assembly: GCA_944323695.1. GTDB lineage: Bacteria > Cyanobacteriota > Vampirovibrionia > Gastranaerophilales > Gastranaerophilaceae > SIG32. The sequence continues at coordinate 15,231 of CALUTI010000012.1, read as the reverse complement.
ACTCTTGTCATTCTGAGCGCTAGCGAAGAATCTCTTGAAATTTTTCTTGGGATCCCGCAATAAATGCGGGATGACGTTTATAGGTTGACCAAAGCCAAGTGTATTGTCGTGCCTCAGGCACTTCAGGATGACATGTTCCCTGCGAACACAACTATATTGGTTCGCCTTACTATGACGAATGTTACTTCTTAGTGCCTTACTGCCATAGTATCTTAGTATCTTTACTAAACTAATACCGTCAAAACCCTTGTCCTGTCTACTTAGGAGAGTAGCCCCCCCCCCGATTTTTAAAGATTCATTATTACTCATGCTTTTACTCCTTACTGCGCGTTCAATTCCCGTCTTATATCTTCTACCGAAACTCGTACTATAGGTGAATTTTCATCCTTTTTCAAAACGCAATTTTTAATTCCGGATTGCACGATAAACCTTTTGCACAAAATACAGATAAAATTATGCCCCCAGATATACATTGTGGCGTCTTTGCACCTGTCTTGTCCCGCCTGAATTATGGCATTTTGTTCCGCATGGATTGAACGGCAGGTTTCATATCTGGTGCCTGACGGAATATTATTTTTAATTCTGTAGCATTCCCCGCGTTCATAGCAGGATTCGACCTTTGAAGGGGTCCCGTTGTAGCCGGTTGCCTTAATCTTTTTGTCTTCACCGACAATAACAGCACCGACCTGCGCTCTTATGCAGTTAGATCTGCTGGCACACGTCTTTGCTAAATCCAAAAAATAATCGTCCCAAGCTTTTATTTCCATAATCCCTCTAATATTTGTGATTTCTAATTCCTGTCATAATCATTGCAACGCCATATCTATCAGCAAGATCAATTATATCTTTATCTTTATTTGAGCCTCCCGGCTGGATAATTAAGCCGACTCTGCCCTGAACTGCAGCGTAAATTGCATCCTGTGAATAAATAATTCCATCAGTCGCAATTACTGCATCTTTTGAGCCGTCACAGGCTATTTTTAAGGCCGTTTCTATTGCTGCAGCTGAATTTGTTTCATTTTTCGCTATTCCGAGCGTTGCAAAATCTCTTGCTACCAATGCGGAATCAGTACTTGTATGTTTGATTACTTTCCAGGCAAAGATTGCATCTTCAATTTGTTCCGTCGTCGGCTTTGTTTTTGTAACGACTTTGAATAAATCCTTATCCAGTTCGCTGTTATTTCTTTCTTGAATTAAAACACCGAACGGTGTAAGCTTTATTTCTTCCATACACATATTTCTGAAATTTTTTAAAGGTGTATTTAGCTTCACAACCTTTAATCCGGGATTTTCTTTCATCAGATTTATTGCTTTTGGATGAAAATCAGGAGCCATGACAACTTTTACACCCATTGAATTAAGGTGTTTAGCTGTTTCATAATCAACAGGCTTTGAGAAGCCTATCGTACCGTAAAATGCGCTGACAGGATCACAGTCAAACGCCTTGTTATAAGCTTCTTCTATAGTTCTGCCCAATGCAACACCGCAGCATGAAGCATGTTTCATTATGGCTACCGCATTTACATCAAAAAATTCACTTAAAATAGCTGCTATCTCGTATAAATTAAGAATATTATCATAGCTTAATTCTTTGCCGAAAAATACCTCGTAATCAGCCATTTCTTCACATGAATACAATCCCGCTGCCTGATGCGGATTTTCGCCGTATTTTAATTCTTTTATCTTGTCAAATTTAAACTCTTTCATCTCAGCCCTCATAGTGATAATAACATAAAATCCTAATCTTATCAATTACATTTCGTATTATTAAGCCGTATATCTAATATTCTTGAATTATTTTTATGTTTTAATTACAATTAACGGTGTTCACAAGGAAAAGAGGAAATTATGGTTAATAACAGAATGACAGAAGGTGTCGGCAAAAAAATAGTTGAAGCATTAAAAATGCAGTCTGATATTGAAATTACACCTGTGCATGAAACTGCCGTGCCCAATTTTGATACGGAACAGGCTTTAAATAATGCCAAAGCGGTAACACCGACTATTGTAGAAGAAGAACCTGTTCATGAGGAGTTCCACTTTGATGAAGATACTTTCAAAGAAGATGATTTTCCTTCATTCGACGAACAGCCTGTTATTCAGCCGCAACCGACTCAACAGCAGACGATTTCACAGATAAATATTCCTCAGCAGCAAACCTTTATAAATCCTGACCTTGATGATTTTGAAATACCTTCAAATGTAGCTGTTCTAAAACAACTTATCACAAAACTCCCGACTGGAGTTACCAAGCAAACAGGTGCTTTAATCATCAAACAAACAATGGAAGCACTTGGGATTTCTATGAAAAGCGTACTTCAGGAAGCCCAGCAGGTTCAGGAAGGATTAAACAATTCTTCACGCGAATGCCAGGCATCTATTATGGAATATAAAAAACAAATAGGAATTCTGGAAAAACAGGCACAAAAATATCAAAGACAATACGCTGCCTTAAATGACATTATCAGCCTGTTTGTTCAAACTAATATTTAAACGCCAGCTGGATGTTTTTATCACGCATTGCCGTGCAGGATTCAATTTCGGTTGTTACCATATCCAGTCTTGCTTTATACTGGTTCATTTGCTGAACTAACCGTTTTTCCAGCACCTGTAGTTTTGCCTGCCGCTGCTGCAGCATTTTGGCCATTGGAGAATCCGGATCTGTGTAATCAGTTCCAACCTGCATCAAATCACTTACTGATTGGGATAAATTCATTTGAGCAGTGGTTATCAATTGGATTTTGTATTCCAAATCCAGTTTCTGCGACCACAGCATTGTCAATCTGATTGTTGAATTAATTAATCCCATTTTATTTCCTTCTATCTGGTTTCGTTGAGATTTTTTCCTTTTAAGAAATTGTGTTCGTTATTTTCTGCAATTAATTGTTCCATTTTATGAAGCTGATGGCGGTGATAATTAAGTCTGTATTGTGCCATTTTAAGCTTTTTTTTCATTGTCAGAAAATCTTTTAATCCTTCCACTATTGAATTAGAGAGAGATTTTAAAGGATTTTTTCTTATCAGGAAGTTTTTTGAATATATCAAGAAATCTACTAATCTTTTTATATTCATCTCTAAAGTTTCTCGAAGCATATTACTCCTTTACACTTTAGACCTACAAATATATAAAAACTTGTTACATAAAATAATTGCCATGATTTGTAAATCTTTGTAACATGTCTTAAACATTGTAAATCTAAAAAGTACCAGACAGAAGGCAAAACCTTCTTATGATATTATACGGCAAAAAAGCGAAAAACTTTAATTATAAGTTTTGAATAGCTTTACTGTCGCCTTCGATGGATTCTTTAAGCATCTTTTTAACGACATCACCCTGGGTATCAAGCATTTTACAAACAGTTTCGATATTTCTGACTTTATTGGAGAGAATTGTATCGGCGTTTGCCGTAATATTGCCCGAAATATTCTGATAAGCCGCAAGAGCCGCGGACGTTGTACCCTGCATCAGGTTACCCATAACAAGTGCCGGCAGACCATACTCACCCAAATAAGGAGCTGCAGCCTGCATAATTCCGCCCCAACCGGAAATACAGCTTGCAAGAGGCAGAACAATACTTCTTCCGATACCAAAACCGCTTGCGCCGCCTATACCGTAAGCTGCCGCACTGGCCACATCAGCCAAACCGCCCAGGCTTGAGGCGAAACCCGTTGCCGTACCGCTTTGAGAGCCCCAACCGGTAAGTCCTGCAGCTCCGCCGGTTGAATATCCGCTTAACCCCCAGGATATCGGAGCCGCACCGCTTGGAAAACCCGAATAATTATACAATGAATTTAAACCATAAGAGGATCCGCTTACCATATTAGAATAATAAGATGTTCCGGGAATGCTCATAGATTCAGATGCCCCAAAAACAGTAGCAAATGATGACGGAGCAAAAAGGCTGGCCAAATTATACAAAAGCCCGCCGGTTGCACCAAACCCTGTTCCCATACCGCTTCCTGAAACTGTAAGATCGCGTAATTTGTCGTATGTTTCAAACAATTGAGCCTTTGCCTCACTGTTTGCTGAACTGAATTTATTTGCTATTACCAAATAACTATCATTTTTGTATGACATCTTTAACCTCTTAATTATTATTATTCAAATGTTTTAAATGTAGATTCAATATTCTTTTCAATTACCTTTTTAACAGCTTCCATTTCAGTCTGCAATGCTTCCTGTTCTGTATCAAGCTGGCGCAGCCTCAATTCAAGGGTTCTATCCTGTTGTTGAATTTTTTCGGTTTTAGCATTAATATCGGCAATTGCTTTTTCATAAACCTGCATATCATAATTATACTGGTTCATTGCATCATTATAAGCATCTTCATCAGTAATAGTTTCTGTATTCAAAGGAAGCACCGCTGTTGAATTTTCAAATCTAATGCTATACGGACGTCCATTTTCATCAACATCAATAAACGCTTTTTCCTGACGTTCAATTTTTGTACTGATATCTTCCGCATAATACTGAGTCAAAGGATTTTGATTTTCAGTAGGTCTTGTCATATCAGGAGCACTGATTGCCGCATTTCGTAAATCTTCTGTGCAGGCAAAATAAGTTCTGCCCTGATATTCATAAGTATAAATTTCATCCTCAGCAGCATTTGCAAAAGCTGAATCAGGGAATTGTCTGCAAATTTCATCATAAGCCGCTTTCAGCACAGGATCATTTGCATCATATTCAGTCAATTCGCAGTTGCCGACGTATTTTGGTACATCAGTTTCAATATGATATTCATTTGCATCAGCAGTACCTGCAACAGCCGCATCCAGATCGGATTTTGTTGCGAAATGAATTATATTATCATCATCCGTATAAGTAAATATATTGTTAGGATCTTCATTTGCCAAATCCGGATATTCCTGACAAATTCTGTCAAAATTATCACTTTGTAAAGCATCTAAAGGATCATATTGAGAAGCCTGATATCCGTTAATCGTATATGTATTACTTGCAGCATCATAAGTTACATCTGTTCTTGTAACCGTGTTTCTGACACCGTCAGTTGTCATACTTACCTGCGGATTCGGTCGTGTATTTTGAACACCGGTAAATACATCAGCATAGTGATAATGTGTAACAAGATAATTGTAGCCGTCAGGATCATTAACCAATTCAGACATATCAGTAATAACTTCAGAATATGCACCGTCTTCATAAGAATACTGAAGAGTTGTATAATCTTGTGTACTTGGCGCCGTCGGAACCTCCAATGCTAAAAGTTCATTAAAAGTATTCGCACTCTGGTTAGCAAGAGCAGTACGTGCCTGGTTAACCTGTTGTCCTTCATATTCAACGTTTGTTTTTCTAGCTGTCAAGCCCAAATATCTGGCTTGTGATGCTGCCATACCCATAGATTGGCCTCCTATATCTACTTACTACATTTATACTCATAATGATTATTTTGCAAAAGTCAATATAATCTATAAAAATTATACGGCATATATTAAAAGATATATACCTGAAATCAGTAAAAATCCTCCCAAAGGAGGACTTAATTTAATAAAATTAATATAAATATAGTAAAAAGCACTCCGTATGGAGTGCTTCCTAACTTTATTCTTCTGAAGCAGCTTCCTCTTTTGGTTCTTTAACCGTCAGGGCAATTCGTTTATCCGTCGGGTTAAATTTCAAAATGTATGTCTGAATTTTATCACCTACATTAAAAATCGTTTTAGTTTCATTTTGAAGCTCAGCAAGCTCTGCATGAGGCAATAATGCTTCAACACCCGGGAATACTTCAACAAAAGCACCGAAGTGTTTAATTCTTGTAATAGTACCTTCAACCTTATCGCCTTCTTTAATTTGTTTTTCAGCCTCAAGCCATGGATCCGGCTCAAGATTTTTCAAACTCAAAGAAACACGCTGTTTGTCATGGTCAACCGCAATAACTTCAACGTCAATTTTATCGCCGACTTTCAAAATATCTGTCGGGTGATCAATCCATCGCCATGACAATTGTGAAAGCGGCAATAAGCCATCAATTCCGCCAAGGTCAATAAACGCGCCAAAATCCGTAATTCTCACAACATCACCTTTTACAATTTGACCCGGTTCAATTTGTGAAAATACATTTTTTCTTGCTTCTACTGCACTATCATCATAAACTTTTTTATTTGACAAAATAAAGTTGTTTTGCTGACTGTCGAGTGTCAAAATCTTTAATTCAATTTTACTTCCGACTTCCAAATCAGTTTCTTTAGTACGTAATTGTGAAGAAGGCACAAATCCTCTTACGCCTGAAATTTCAACAAGAACTCCGCCTTTAACCACACTGACAACTGTACCGAGTATTATTTCATCAGCTGCTTTTGCTTTTTCAAGTTCTTTCCAGGAATATGCAAAATCAACTTTCTTTTTAGAAAGTAAAAATTTTCCGTCTTCGTCTTCTTCACGAATTATAAGGAACTCATATTCTTTGCCTTTTTCAAATTTTTCTTCAATATTTTCGTCTTTGTCAACAGCTTCACGTGTAGGGACAATGGCAATCGTTTTTGCGCCGATATCTACCATCACACCCTGGCTGTCAAAACCACATACAATACCTTTTACTAAATCACCTTTTTGAAAATTATAGTCATATTTTTTCAATAATTCTTCAAAATCTAAATCACTATTTTTACTCTTTGATACCATGTTTACCCCACATTAACCTACTTTACATTAATAATTGTAACAAATTTTTGTCAATCTGTAAAGTTTTCTTAATATTGTTTAACAATTCAAAACGATTTTCGACCGATAAAACGTTTAAGATTTTCAACATATCTGTTGCCAATCTTTCTTATATAAGAAACAGAAACAAAATCATCACCTAAAGTATATTTTTGTATAGTACCGTTCTTAGTACGAATATTATACCGTCTCATCGGCTCCGGAAGATTAATACAGGCGTCAGATACAAGATGCATACCCTTAACATCCTCTTTATTGAGTCTGGTCATATCTCTCAAAGCACCATTAATACGTTCAATTTTCAACATAAAATTTTCTCCTTTGGATGTATTAAACCTGGAGAAATTTTTTTTTGTCATAAAAAAGCGCTCCTCTTAATAAATCTTAAAAGGAGCGTTTATATTATGCTTTCAAAGATTCTATCAACTTATTTATTGTATTTTCCTGAACAGTAATCTCGTCAATCCTTGCTTTTGTCTGTTCAATCAGTTCTTTCGGGGCATTTGACACGAATTTTTCATTATTCATTCGGCCTGACAATGAATTTTTTTCTGCCAGAAGTTTATCCAATTTTTTCTGTTGACGCTTAATTTCTTCATTAAAGTCAATGAGGTTTTCAAGCGGAATAATAATTTTTGAAGCAGAAACAACCGCTGTTGCTGATTTTTTCGGCATTTCTGAAGTATCATCCGCGTAAGAAATATTTTCAACTTTTGCAAGACGCTTAATATAAGATTCTATTGCTTCAAAAGTTGTTTTTTCTGATTTTTCAGCTCTTATTTCGATATCAAACTTCAAAGAAGTCGGGATATTAAAGCTTTGGCGGACATTTCTCAAGGATTTAATAGTTTCAAACACAAGCTCCATTTCCTCAGCTTCTTTATTGAAGGCAAATTTTTCTTCATAAACAGGGAAATCAGCAAGCATAATTGCTTTAAAATGCTTGTCCTGCGGAATAAGCTGCCAAACTTTTTCCGTAATATGCGGCATTATCGGATGAAGAAGTCTCAATGCCATATCCAGAACATACCTCAAGACTCTCTGGGTATTCATTTTCAAGGCGCTGTCCTGAAGCTGAATTTTGGCAATTTCAACATACCAGTCACAATATTTATTCCAGAAGAAATCATACAAAATATGAGCATTTTCGCCAATTCTGTAATTTGACATATTTTCGTTAAATTCTTTGGCAGTATTATTCAATTCATTCAAAATCCATTTGTCAGCAATGGTTAATTTTGAAAAATCAATGTCGTTATTATCTACGCCGTCCAGATTCATAAGAACAAATCTTGAAGCATTCCAGATTTTATTGGCAAAATTTCTGCCGTATTCAAATCTTTCGTCGCTTATTTTAATATCCTGGCCGCCGTAAGTGCAAAGGGATGTCATAGTGAATCTCAGGGCATCAGAACCGTATTTGTCAATAATAACAACCGGATCGATTGTGTTGCCTTTAGATTTTGACATTTTTTGACCTTTTTCGTCGCGGATAAGCCCGTGGATATAAACAGTTGAAAACGGTGCTTTTTTAGTGAATTCAAGCCCCATGGTAATCATTCTTGCAACCCAGAAGAAAATAATATCAAATCCTGTTACAAGAACGCTTGTCGGGTAGAATTTTTTAAAATCTTCAGATTCTGTATTAGGCCAGCCCATAGTTGAAAACGGCCATAAACCTGATGAAAACCATGTATCCAGAACGTCGCTGTCCTGTGTATAATGTTCAGGATCAGGATTTTCTTTAGCAACAACCATTTCGCCTGTTTCATTATGATAATAAGCCGGAATTTGATGTCCCCACCATAATTGACGGGAAATACACCAGTCGCGGATATTTTCCATCCAACCGAGGTAATTTTTCTCCCAGCGTTCAGGTATAAATTTAATTCTGCCGTCTTTAACAGCTGCTATAGCTTCTTTTGCCAGAGGTTCCATTTTTACAAACCACTGTTCTGACAAAAGCGGTTCAATTGTCGTATTACAGCGCTGGCATTTACCAACGTTGTGCTCGTGGTCTCTTGTTCTCAGCAAGAAATTTTTATAAGAAAGCATACCGACAATTTTTTCACGTGCTTCATATCTGTCAAGTCCGTGGAATTCCGGAGGAACTTCGCCGCAAGCCTTCATTTTGCCTTCGCCGTCGATAACCCAAATAGGCTGGAAGCCGTGGCGTTTACCAACTTCAAAGTCATTAGGATCGTGCGCCGGTGTAATTTTAACGGCACCTGTACCAAAGTTTTTGTCAACATATTCATCTGCAATAATAGGAATTTCTCTTCCGGAAAGCGGAATAACAACTGTCTTGCCGATAAGTTCGGAATATTTATGATCAGTCGGGTGAACAGCAATTGCAACGTCGCCGAACATGGTTTCCGGACGGGTTGTTGCAACAATTATCGCACCGGATTCGCCCTTAAAAGGATAAGAAATTTCCCACAAATGTCCCTGTTCAGTTTCGTATTCGGTTTCGACATCAGAAATCGCTGACTGACAGCGCGGGCACCAGTTTACAATATATGCGCCTTTATAGATTAAGCCTTTTTCGTATAATTTTACAAATACTTCTTTTACGGCATCAGAACAGCCTTTATCAAATGTAAATCTTTCTCTTGAACGGTCAAATGAAGCGCCGAGGCGTTTGCACTGGTCGAGAATAGCGGATTTATGTTTGTTCGCCCAGTCCCAGGTTTCTTTCAGAAATTTTTCTCTGCCCAAATCCTGACGGGTCAAACCTTTTTCGCGTAATTTTTTTTCTACCACGTTTTGGGTTGCAATCCCTGCATGATCGGTACCCGGAAGCCATAAGGCTTCATAACCGCTCATTCTGTGGTAACGGATTAAAATGTCCTGTAAGGTTTCATCTAATGCGTGCCCCATGTGAAGAACACCGGTTACATTCGGAGGAGGAATTACTATTGAATAAGGCGGCTTTTTGCTTTTTGCATCTGCCTTAAACATTTCGTTATCTTCCCAGAATTTGTAGATTTCTTCTTCTGTGGATTTTGCATCATAAACTGTAGGTAAATCTTCTATTTTTATTGCGGTTTTTGTCATTTTTAATCCCTTTTATTTATGTCTCTCTTACAATAGAATAACATAAAAAAAGATATGAACAAATTATTTCCGTTCAGCTAAAATATCGTTTTTACAGATTATTAATGAAAAACATCTGCATACATCTCTGAAAAAAGTCTGCCGTTGTCTTCAACAGGCATGCATATGTTACTTTCATATCTGTAACGATTTCCATCCGAAAAAATTCCCACATTAAATAAATCATAACCCCATTTATTCGGACCGGAATTCCCATTTACATCAAACGCAACAATTAAAGAACTCATATTCGTATAAAAAAATATTATAGTACCATCTGCAAGTACATATACTGTCTTGTTATTTAATATCTCTGACGTATTAAATCCACCGCAATTTCGATTTGCATAATCCTGCCAGAAATCTTCATCGTAATCCTCATCATCCTTATGCTGTTCTTTTAAAACATCATCATATCCCTTATATTCTGGTATACAACCATTTTTATATGCATTATCTTTGCAAGTCTTTGTTATTTTAAGGTTTGACAAAAATTTTTCAGTTAACTCTGCACACTCATCAGATATAGCAGACGAATAGGCATTAGATTTATAATAGCATCTCGGCAAATAACCAAACTGACTCTGTGCACTCAACAATGCCTGATTAAGTACTGCATAACTTCTTTTAAACTGGTTTTCTAATGCTTTTTCTTTGTAATTTGCTATCAACGTCGGAATTGTCATTGCCGCCACTACCCCGATTATAGCTAATGTTATAAGTACTTCAGCTAATGTGAACGCCCTTATTTTCATATAAAATCTCCTTCTGTCCTAATATTAGCACAATCTGTTCTCATATTAGCACTAAAATATTTAAAATGCAAGAAATATATTTAAAGAACAAAAAAATTTTTCAAAAAGAAATCGGGCAAATCGTAAAAAAACACAGGTTAAAAACCGGGAAATCAATCAGCCTGCTTTCGGCTGAAATCGGAATGACAAAATCTATGTGGGCGGATTTGGAAAAGGGAATTAAGGATCCGCAATTAAGCACCTTGTGGAGAATTTGCGAAGGATTGGAGTTAAATATTTCCGAAATTTTAAAAGAGCTTGAAGATATTTTGGGCAGAAATTTTACATTTACGGAATAAATGTCAGCCGATTTAAAACTCCATAGGCGTGTATTTTCTAAGCTTAGAGGTTATGATGAAATAAATTCAGGATGACACAACAAATTTATGCATAAAATGTTATCCTTGGCATTATTCTTTATGTAAAACGGTATTATATTTATAAATAAAAAGCCCGCGGTAGCGGGCTTTTTATATTCATTTAAAATTTTTAAGCATTAGCTAAAGAATTAGCGATAATCTCCATTTCCTCTAATGATGCGTAAACAGCATGGCAGCCGCAGTCAACATAAAGGATTTGACCTGTTGTACCTGTTGAAAGGTCAGATGCTAAATATAAACCTGCTTTACCAACATCTTCCAAAGCAACGTTACGGTTAAGCGGAGATTTTGCAACAGCTGCTTTAAGCATTTTGTCAAAGCCTGAAATACCTTTTGCAGCAAGAGTTTTAACAGCGCCTGCAGAAATACAGTTAACTCTGACACCTTTTTTACCCAAATCAGCAGCCAAATATCTCATTGATGATTCAAGAGCAGCTTTTGCAACACCCATTACGTTGTAGTTTGCAACAACATATTCAGAACCCAAATAAGTTAATGCGAATATTGAACCGCCTTCGTTCATAATATTTTCAACATTTCTGCAAATTGAAACTAATGAATAAGCACTTACACCCATTGCTAAATTCCAACCGTCATGTGATGTATCAATAAATCTGCCCTGCAAATCTTCTTTTGCAGCGAATGCAACAGCATGAACAACAAAGTCTAATTTGCCGTAAACTCTTTCACATTCAGCAACAACAGCTTTGATTTCATCTTCTTTTGTAACATCACAGCTCATAATAACTTTTGCATTCATTTCTTCCGCAAGCGGTCTTACACGTTTTTCCATAACTTCGCCTGCATATGTAAATGCAATATCAGCACCTGCTTCAAATAGCTGGCGTGCAATAGCGTAAGCTATACCATGTGTGTTTGAAACTCCAAAAATAAGACCTTTTTTGCCTTCCATTAATTTCATAAATCATTCTCCTTCTTAGATACAAATATTTTTAATATATAAATTTTACCAAAAATAAAAATTTAAATCAAATTTATAACAATGTAAACTATTGTAACAACATGCAAACATGCTGAAATCGGGGTTTTGCGGGCGTTTTTATATATTTAAGAGAGTATATATAACGGAGAGCTATGGGCATAAACGGTTTAGGACAACTGAATAAAACCGATTTGCAGAAAATACTGGCATCGCGTAACGGCAGTGCCAGAGTTCAAACTGCATCACAAAATATCAATATGACCCGTAACGGCTCAATATTTAATATGCAACGTCCGGACCAGACAAATAATACAGTAGCTTCTCAAAGAACAAATCATTTTTCAACAACTACAAATAATAATAGCTCCGTAAATAATAATCAGGGAAATGAGGAATATTCAGTTTCTTCGGGGCAATCAGCTGCGCAAAGCGCTGAAGCAGATGCAATGGATGCAAAATCCGGTACTGTGACAACTGAAGCTAATACAAAACAAATAAAATCTCTTACCAGTGAAACCAAAAAACTCTCTAAATCGACAAAGAGCGATGAAAAAGACATGCAAAAAACGCTGAGAAATAACCAGCGTGAGGTAGAACAAAATAACAAAGAAATCCAAAAAATGGCAGAAAACATTGAAGCCGAAAGCACTTCAATGGATGCAATAGCTTCAGAAATGGAAACACTGACAGCCGAACAGGAAGCAAAACAATATAGTTCATATTCACTTGACCTTGCAGGAGAAAGTTCACAATCAAGCTCAAGTGACGAAATAGGACAACAGCTTGCAAGCCTTGGCTCACAAATGAATTCCAAAGCCTCTAATATTACAAAATATACAGGCAAAATTACCAAATTACAGACAGCAAACAGTAAAGCAATTAAAACAATGAATAGGGTAAGTAGAAATTACCAGAAAACTGTTGCCAATACCCAGGCAAAAATTGAAAACAATCAGTCTACAACCGATAAAGTAATGAATGTAGCCAACAAAGTCGGCGAGATTTCACAATATACCACATTGACAGGTCAAGGTGTTCAACTTGTCGGTAAAGGCATGAGAGCACTTGGACAGGCGCTTATGGGTACAGTCTACGGAGCAGCAGCCGGTGCCGCACTTGTAAGTGCCAGCGTTCCTGTTGAAGCCACAGGTAAAACAGTTGAAACAGTAGGTAACTACGGTTCAACTGCCGCATCAGTTACAAAAGCGGCATGTTCAGCTGCTAACGGAGATATTGCAGGCGCATTTACCAATGTTGCAGCGGCCGTTATGACGGGAGTATCTGCCGCACAAGGTACTAAAGAAATGATGTCCGGATTTGAAGGAATTAAAGAACAAGCCACACAAGCTATGCAGCAAGGTACAGCGAAAGCTGCCGCCAATGCGGAAGTGAAGAGTATGACAGAAGGCATGACAAATAAAGAAATTAAAGCAGAATTTGGTATGTCCAAAGGTCAAATGAAAGATATAGCATATAATAATTCTCTGCAATCAGTACAGGAAACTACAGCCGGCATGGATTATAAACAAATTGGTAATGCGGTTAAAAACAACACCGAAACAGGCCAAAATATTATGAGTAGCGCACAGAACAGTGCATCAAGCGGTGTTGCAACAAGTCAGGCAAATATCGCAAATGCTAAAGCCGCTGCAGCAGAAGGTGGTTCAAAAGCCGTCAAACAAGCAGGAAAACAGGCAGCAAAAATTGAAGTTGCAAATTCAGCCCAAGGTCTGAACAGCGGAGTTACAATGGATGCCTCTAAAGCTGCAGAAAAAGCCAAAGACGGTAAACTTATGGCATATGCACAAAAAGCAGCAAGCAGCTTACAAATGGCAGGTTCTATGATTGCACAATTCCAGCAGTCACAAGCCTTGAATGATACTTCATCCGCACCACATCCTTATCAAAATTGGGACAGACTCGACAGAATTTATTCAAACAAAAAGATTATGGGAAGATATGCGGCATAATAAATTTTATAAATATAAAAAAAGACCAATCATCAAAGATTGGTCTTTTAGTTATTTATAATCTTACTACTTCATAGTTATATTATTATTAGCTTCTTCTAATAATATATTCATATAGAGTAGTTTATTTGCCGTTGCTCTATCCAGGTTGACAAATTCTGCACCTGCTCTGACATCTGTTGCTGTTACAATTTTTACATCAGCATTGATATCTAAATCACCGTAAGAAATTTGAACCGGAATTACATCGCCAACTTTGAGTTGATTGTGATGTTTTACAGCTATACCGCCTCTTGAGATATCTAATAGAGAATCTATCTGTGAGTTTTGCTGTAATTCTACAGGGTTACGATTACCGGCGACATCAAATCTCATATATTGACGTTTATCTATTGAAGGAAGATCTTCACTAAGTACGTTACGTTGAATATATGTTTCCTTACCTGAATCTCTATCATAAGACGGGTCATCATCAGTGTCAGTATCGATATCAGAATCGCTGTCATTATCAGTATCAGTGTCTGTGTCTGTATCAGTATCTGAGTCTGAATCCATATCACTATCGGTATCTGTATCAGAATCTGTATCACTGTCTGAGTCAGCATCGCTGTCGGAATCGGAGTCAGCGTCGCTATCGGTATCCGTATCACTATCCGCATCAGAGTCGCTATCTGAGTCAGCGTCACTATCAGTATCTGTGTCACTGTCTGAATCTGAGTCACTATCTGAGTCAGCGTCGCTATCAGTATCTGTGTCACTGTCTGAATCTGAGTCACTATCTGAGTCAGCGTCGCTATCGGTATCCGTATCACTATCCGCATCAGAGTCGCTATCTGAGTCAGCGTCGCTATCAGTATCCGTGTCACTGTCGGTATCCGTATCAGTATCGGTATCTGAGTCAGTATCTGAATCAGCATCAGTATCAGTATCGGTATCGGTGTCAGTATCGCTATCTGAGTCAGCGTCGCTATCGGTATCCGTATCACTATCCGCATCAGAGTCACTGTCTGAGTCAGCGTCGCTATCAGTATCCGTATCGGTGTCTGTATCAGAATCGCTGTCGGAATCAGCGTCGCTATCGGTATCCGTATCACTATCCGCATCAGAGTCGCTATCTGAGTCAGCGTCGCTATCAGTATCCGTATCGGTGTCTGTATCAGAATCGCTGTCGGAATCAGCGTCGCTATCAGTATCCGTATCACTATCCGCATCAGAGTCACTGTCTGAGTCAGCATCGCTATCAGTATCCGTATCACTATCCGCATCAGAGTCACTGTCTGAGTCAGCATCGTTATCAGTATCCGTATCACTATCCGCATCAGAGTCACTGTCTGAGTCAGCATCGCTATCAGTATCCGTATCACTATCC
>CALUTI010000011.1 GCA_944323695.1 Candidatus Gastranaerophilales bacterium | reverse complement strand
TAGCAAGGGAGAGATTCGAACTCTCGACCTCACGGGTATGAGCCGTGCGCTCTCACCAACTGAGCTACCTTGCCACAAACTATTCTTTTTATTGACAAGTTTTATTCTCACACAAAAAATTTGAATTTTCAAGTATTTAGTTATATAATTTTTTTGCTTAGTGTGAACAATAATTAAATTATTATGATTAAAGATTTAACAAAAGGTGCTCCATTAAAGCTTATACTGCTGTTTTCCATACCCCTTTTAATCGGAAATATTTTTCAGCAGTTATATAATCTTGCAGATATTGTAATTGTAGGAAGGACTCTCGGCGTTAACGCCCTTGCATCTGTCGGAGCTGTTGCACCGCTGTTCTTCTTGATTATGTTTGCCGTTACAGGCATGACAAACGGTTTTGCAATTATTACAGGGCAAAAATTCGGTGCAGGTGATGAACATGGAGTTCGACGTTCCGTTGTTGTATCAACTGTTTTAAGTACAATATTTACGTTATTTTTCTCTGTAATCTTTATGATACTTATGAAACCTGTTTTGCTATTCATGAATGTTCCTCAGGAAATTTTTCACGATGCCTACTGGTATATTCAAATTTGTGTGTTCGGACTTATTACGGCAAACTATTATAACCTTTTGGCAAGTGTCGTCAGAGCTCTTGGGGACAGCAAAACGCCTTTGTACTTTTTAATGCTCGCATCTGTTTTGAATGTTATTTTAGCATTAATTTTTATCCTCCAATTCCATTGGGGTGTTCCGGGTTCTGCCGTTGCCCTTGTATTATCACAAACTTTTTCGGTTATTTTATGTCTTTTGTTTGTGAAAAAACGATTCCCCATACTTCATTTTAAAAAATCTGATTGGATATTTAAAAAAGAAAATAGAAAACAAGATTATGAATTTATCATGGAACACTTGAGGGTAGGCTTTCCTATGGCAATGCAATTTTCCGTTCTTGGTATAGGAATATTGATTATTCAAAGTGTATGCAACACCTTTGGTCCTAATGTAATTGCCGCTATGACGGCAGCGTTAAGAATAGAGCAAATTGCGACCATGCCAATGCTTTCTTTTGGCGTTGCAGTTTCTGTTTTTGTGGCACAAAATTTTGGTGCTAAAAATATAAATCGTATTCGTTACGGAGTTTTGAGAACTTCATTAATAAATTTAATCCTAAGTATATTAATGGCAGTTATAATGCGGCATTGGGGAACAAATATCGTTGGAATATTCATAGGCAAAGAAAAAACTGCCGTAATTAATCTGGCACATGAATATTTATGGATAAGCACATTATTTTATTTCTTCTTAGGACAGATTTTTATTTTCAGAAATGCACTTCAAGGCATGGGACGAACTATAATACCTTTAACATCTTCATTTGCCGAACTTATGATAAGATCCTTTGCAGCAGTTTATTTAGCCGTAAAATTCGGATATTACGGAATTTTCTATGCAGGTCCGATTGCATGGGTTACAGCATCCGTTGTTGTTTCTATTGGTTATTTTATCAATATTAAGAAATTGATCTTTAAAGAAAAAATCAACCGCCACATAGCTTCATAAAACATTCAAAAATGCCTCTAAAAGTAACAATTTTTCGTTATCATTTTTATATTTTTCAACTTTTCTTAATATATTTTGATAAAATAAATCCAAATTTTCATCATTTTTTGCAATAAACAATTTAAACACATCCACATTAAGAACCTCTGCTATTTTTGCAAGAGTTCTTGCTGTGACAAAGCCTTTCCCAGTTTCAATCAGACTCAAAGATGTTGTCCCGATTTCAATAGCTTCGGCAAAAGTTTCCTGACTGTAGCCGGCGGCTTTTCTGTATTTTTTTACATTATTTCCAAAATTTTTGCATACTTCCAAAGTCATATTCATTATATAAAATATTTTACTTTAATATCTTGGGATAAATAATTGTATTAAACTGGTTGACATATTAAATTTAATACTATACAATAAAATAAAAATATGAATTATAATAACGCCAGGAAATAATATTAATTATTAAATAACTTTTAAAAAGAGGAATAAATTATGACAAAAAAAAGAAAATTACTTGCAACTGCGATAATATTATCGGCTTTTGCAATGAACATGACTGAAGCACGTCAAGTTATTGATTCCAATACATCATATTCAATAGCTGACACAACAGTAAGCTCCCAAACAGGAAGCGGCTTTGGCGGTGCATATCAATTCATAGATAATAAATCCGATCCGTCTGTCAGAAGTCCGCTAAATGTGGCAATTTCAAATACAGTATTTGAAAATAACAACGCAACGGGAAGTGGGTATGGCGGCAGTATTTTTATTCAAGACGGTACCGTGAACATTGATAACAGTACTTTCCAAAACAACATTGCAAGCTGGGATGGCGGCGCTATATCAACATCATTCCCCGACAAAATTCCGGCAAATGCAGGCCCTAAACTTGTCATAAATAATTCATCTTTTGAAAACAATGAAGCAACTGTATATTCAGGCGGTGCTATAGGACTTTATTCCGAAGCTGAAATAAATAATACCAAATTTATAAATAACAACGCAGGCGGTCATAATCCTGCTGATTCTACCGACGGCGGCGGTGCCATTTATTTAGGCGGCTGGGGGCAGTTAACCCTTAACAATTCCGAATTTACAGACAATTCCTCAAATAGAGGCGGTGCAATAGGTACAACTGATGCCGGAATAGGAACAACACATTATTTCAATATAAGCAATACCACTTTTGATAATAACAATGCTACTTTACAGGGCGGCGCTATTTTCTCAAAATTCACAAACGATGCGACAGGAAACCAGAGCTTAATTACAGGCTCAACGTTTAAAAACAATACGGCAGGCACGGAAGGCGGCGCTGTATATAATAAAGGTACACTGACCGTCGATAACACGACATTTGATAACAACTCCGCACAATATGGCGGTGGTTTCTTTAACCAAACAGGCGCTACAGCTAACTTTAAAGATAATATAAGCTTTACAAACAATACAGCCCAGAAAAACGGCGGCGGCGTTTATAACTACACCGGCGCTACAATGACTATCGGCGATAATGCTTCTTTTTCAGACAATCAAGCTGTTGAAGCAGCCGGCGGTGCTGTTCAAAACATGGGCGACTTAACTATCGGCGATAATACCACATTTGAAAACAACACAGCCGCATGGGGCGGTGCTGCTGTTTACGGCGGTTCAAGAGACGGACAGGGTTCATCAACAACCATCGGTAACAACGCTGTTTTCAAAAACAATACTCTGACTGATTCAAAATCCTACGGTGGTGCTATTTACCTTGAAAACGACGAAAAGGATACCACAAGTTTTACTTTAGGCACAAATTCGTATTTTGAAGGCAACTCAGCATATCAAGGCGGTGCAATATTTATAAATGAAGCCATAGACACTGCAATCGGACAGGGAGCTACTTTCAACACCAATACCGCGTCCAATCACGGCGGTGCGATTTATAATAAATCAGATATAGCCTTGTCAGACGCTACATTTATGAATAATACGGCCAGTAAATACGGCGGAGCTATTTATAATGACACGGGAGCAAACATAAACCTGGGTGATAATACCAAATTTGACACCAACACAGCAAATTTAGGCGGTGCAGTCTACGGTAACAAAGAAGGTTCCGTAACACTTGGTGCAAATGCCGAATTTACCAATAACACATCAAATTCACACGGCGGTGCGGTATATCTGACAAACGGCCATGACTTGACGGTCGGTGACAATGCAAAATTTATCCATAATACCGCAAACGGCACTCTCGGAAATGGCGGTGCAATTTATTCATACAATAGCAAAACAAATTCAAATACCGTTAAAATCGGTAATAACGCTGAATTTTCAAACAACTCAACTTTGAATAAAGAAGGCGGAGCTATTTACAACGGCACAAACACAACTTTGGAAATCGGCAGCAGTTCAGTATTTGCCAACAACTCGGCAAACGGAACAGCCTCTAAAGGCGGCGCTATTTATAATATCGGCAGTGCAATGACTATCGGCGATAATGCTTCTTTCATTTCAAATAAAGCAGTTCAAGGCGGTGCGTTATTCCAGGGCGTTGACGGCAAGTTAAGTTTGAATAATGCAACATTTGCTCAAAACATCGCAACCGGAAAGGAAACATCTTCCGCAGGCGGTGCTATATTTATATCAGAAAAAAATACTCAAGATGTAAATATTACAAACTCAATATTCGACGGTAACAAATCCGATGCCGCAGGCGGCGCAATATTACAGGCAAACGGCTCAACATCAACAATCAATATTGATAACACTATATTCACAAATAACGAAACAGGAGCCGAAGGCGGCGCGCTTGTTTCAGACAGTATTTTAAATGTAACAAATTCAACTTTCTCAGGCAACAAAACCACCGGAACAAATATTGACCCTGACACTCCTTTGAATTCAAACGGAGGCGGCGGTGCAATATTCTTGTATGACGAAGGCAAAGTTACAATTTCAAATTCAAACTTTGACAATAACTCATCAGGAACTTACGGCGGTGCAATAGGTACAAGAATTGATGCTTCAAGCAATAATTCATCTTTGTCCGTTGAAAATTCAAGCTTTACAGGCAACTCAGCAAACGCCGACGGCGGTGCGATTGCTGCATTCATTGATGCAGCAGTAAAAGATACAAGCTTTGTTAACAATACATCAGGCGGAAACGGCGGAGCTATTTATGCAAAAGAAAATCTGTCAATTACGGCCGACAAAAATGATGTCGTATTCTCCGGCAACAGTGCCTCTGACGGCGGCGACATTTTCATGGCCGGCGACGCAGGTAAAGAACTTAGCATGAATATCGGTGATGACAAATCCGTTGTTATTTCAAGCGGTATTTCCGGTACTAATAAATACAATATGAATGTTGACGGTACCGGTACATTGAATTTACAGTCTTATATTAAAAATGCTGATATGACTGTTAACGGTATGTCTACATTATGGTTGAACAACGGTTCACAAGTTGCCGGAAACAATAACACAATTACCTTGAATAAAGGAACTGAATTACTTACAATAAACAATCAGCTTGATAATTTTGAAGACGGTTTGTTTAATGTAAACGGTGAAGTTTCTCTCGGCGTTGACGCTGATTTGGCATCAGGAAAAGCTGACTATTTCCAAGGAATAAACTACGGTCAGGACGGAAAAATCGTAATCGAAGGCGTTAACCCAACAACTACAACTTCAACTAAAGATAATTTCTCATTTAATATATATGAAGCAACCGGCATTGACCCGACAAAAGCATCTATAGATGAAGATTTCGTCGCTATGGATACATTATCACCGATAAGATGGTTAAAAGGTTCAATTGACCAAAACGGTATTGTAACATACGGTGGCAGAGGCAACGGCTGGAGAGACTTCAACCCTTCAGTATTAGCTGCACCTGTTGCCGCACAATTGGGCGGATACCTTGTTCAATTGAATTCATACGATCAGGCATTTATGAACATAGATATGAAAATGCTTATGACACAAGAAGAACGTAAAGCATTAAGAATGAAAAACAGTTATGCAGCTG
Source organism: Candidatus Gastranaerophilales bacterium (assembly GCA_944323695.1). GTDB lineage: Bacteria > Cyanobacteriota > Vampirovibrionia > Gastranaerophilales > Gastranaerophilaceae > SIG32. The sequence continues at coordinate 36,363 of CALUTI010000011.1, read as the reverse complement.
CCGGAGGCTCAAATACACCAATGGTATTTTCTCCGACATATCTGCCTGAAGAAAAATCCGCAGGATGGGTAAGACCATATGCAACATTTGAAAACGTAAAGCTTGACGGTGGTCCAAAAGTATCAAATGTAATGTATGGAACCTTCTTTGGTGCTGACAGCGAAATGTATGAACTGAAAAACGGTGCTGAAGCACAATTCAGCGTATATGCCGGATATAATGGTTCTCATCAAGCATTCAGCGGTAACAGCATGTGGCAAAATGGCGGTACACTTGGCTTAACAGGTGTTATTTACAAAAATAATTTCTTTACTGCATTAACCGCAAACGCAGGTGCAAGTGTTGTTGACGCAACAACAATGTATGGCGGTGAGGACTTCCCAATGTTAATGGCAGGTATTGCATCAAAAACCGGTTATAATTGGGAGCTTGCAAAAGGAAAATTCATCATCCAGCCAAACTACTTGATGTCTTATTCATTTGTAAATACTTTTGATTATACAAATGCTGCAGGTGTAAGAATGAAATCCGATCCGCTGAACGCAATTCAAATTGCGCCGGGCGTAAAATTCATAGGAAACCTGAAAAACGGCTGGCAACCATATATCAATCTGAGAATGGTTTGGAATATTATGGATAATACCGACTTTATGGCTGCAAATACTTCAATTCCGGATTTATCCGTAAAACCATATTTTGAATATGGTGTCGGTGTCCAAAAACGCTGGGGTGAAAGATTCACAGGTTATGGACAAGCAATGTTAAGAAATGGAGGCAGAAACGGTATTGCACTTGGTTTTGGCTTCAGATGGGCTTTGGGTAAAGCTCCGGCAAAAGCCGATAATTTTAGTGATAAAGTCGTAATAAAAGAACCGGCAAAGTTAAAATTGAGTAATATAAAATAAATAAAAAAGCGGGTTTAAAACCCGCTTTTTTATTTACTGAAATATTCTACAATAGTATCAGCAAAAGTTTGAGAAGATTGATAATTCTGTCCTGTAATTATATTCCCGTCAACAATAACATTAATTTCACCCACGCCACGCTCTTCAAAAATTGCACCGCGGGCTTTCAGTGCCTCTTCAAGACTAAACGGCAAAAGCCCCTCTTTATGATAAAATTCTTCCTCTTTATCGGTAAAACATGTAACACGTTTTCCGGAAACTATATAATCACCGTCCTCTTTTCTCGCCATCAAAAGACCTGCCGGACCATGACATATAGCCGCAATAAGTTTGTTATTTTTATAAAACTCGGATACGAATCTTCCGACAATTTCACTTTCTGCAATATCAAACATAGGTCCATGCCCGCCCGGAAAAACTATTGCATCATACATACTGCAATCGAAATTCTCCAATTTTTCCGTATTTTCCAAAACTTTTTTTGCCTCATGCCATTTAATATCTTTAATAAAATTTTCACTTTGAGGGTCTAAAAGAACCTCTCCGCCATTTAAACTTGCAATACTTACATGATAATCTTTCTCCATAAAAGTAATATAAGGCACCGCAAATTCTTCAAACCAGAGCCCCGTTCGGGTTTTTCCGTCCCCAAAATAATCTACATTTGTAACCGTCATTAATATATTTCTTGTCATAATTTCCTCCCACAATGAAAATAAACAAAATTTAATTCTTATACATTGGAAAAAACGGTTATAAAATACTATACAATCTATTAATTTAATATACCGAACAAATAAATTATATTTTATAAAAAAGGAGAAAATTATGACAGCAATTATTGAAAATATAAAAGCGAAACAGATTCTGGATTCCCGCGGGAACCCGACAATTGAAGTCGAAGTTGAATTACCGTTTGAGATAAAAGGCCGCGCGGCAGTCCCGTCAGGTGCCTCTACAGGTATTCATGAAGCACTTGAATTGCGTGACGGCAATAAATCAAAATTTAACGGCAAAGGTGTTTTAAATGCAGTTAAAAATGTAAATGAAAAAATAGCACCTGAACTTATCGGTAAAGATGCCCTCTACCAAAATTTAATTGATAAGACAATGATTGAACTTGATAAGACGGAAAATAAATCCAAATTGGGCGCAAACGCAATTTTAGGAGTTTCTCTTGCTGCTGCAAAAGCCTGTGCAAACTATTTGGAAATGCCCTTATACCGCTATCTTGGCGGAATAAATGCCGTAACGCTTCCGGTGCCTATGATGAATATATTAAACGGCGGAGTGCATGCAGATAATAACCTTGATTTTCAAGAATTTATGATAACACCCGTCGGTGCTGAAAATTTTGAACATGCAATTCAAATCGGTGCGGAAATTTTTCACAAACTGAAAGAAATCCTTAATCAAAAAAGTTTGGCAACCTCTGTCGGAGACGAAGGCGGATTTGCACCAAAACTTGAATCAAATTCACATGCAATAGAACTTATTATAGATGCGATACAACAGGCAAATTACACAACAAATCAGGTAAAAATATGTCTTGATGCCGCATCATCGGAATTTTTCAAAAACGGCAAATATATTGTTGAAAACCGCCAACTGTCATCCGCAGAACTCGCTGATATGTTATTTGATTGGACACAAAAATATCCGATTATTTCAATAGAAGACGGCATGGCAGAAGAAGACTGGGACGGATGGAAACTTTTAACCCAAAAACTTGGTGACAAATGCCAGCTTGTAGGCGATGACCTTTTTGTAACAAGTCCAAAAAGATTAAAAGAAGGAATTAAAAAATGCGTTGCAAATTCAATTCTTATAAAATTAAACCAAATCGGAACGCTTTCCGAAACTCTTGAAACAATAAGACTTGCCCAACATTCAGGCTACAGTGCAATTGTATCACACCGTTCAGGTGAAACCGAAGATACTTTTATTGCAGATCTTGCTGTTGCAACAAATTGCGGACAGATAAAAACCGGTTCACTCTCACGCTCTGACAGAATCGCGAAATATAACCAGCTTATACGTATTGAGCAAGATTTGGGCTCAGCTGCCAAATATTTGGGACTTAAAGCTTTTAAAGGTCAAAAATTTGACAATGACTGTTCTTGCGATTGTTCATTATAATTAATGTAAAAATATGTAACAATGCTTATAAAATTCTTAAAGAAGATTACATAAATATCCGATAAATTTTTTGTAAGATCTTTAAGGAGAAGTGTATTATGGACGAGAAGAAAATTATGAGCGAAGAAGATTTAATGGTTGATTTTGCCGAAATGACAAGTTTCGACTTTAATTCTTTGGATTATCAGCAAATGCAGGATTTACATAAGATTACAGACAGCGAATATGCTGAAAAGCCTTATGCGTTCAAATTCGGCAAATTTGATTTGGCAGATTTGTTCAAATCATTTGTTGCACAAAAAGAGATGTAACAGCTCGTTGAATTAAGGAGTTATGTGTATGGATAATTTTGACGATTTGTTTGCGGAAAACTGTTTTCTGCCATGTATTGGTGAAGCAGAACCCAAACAACAGCCATATGTAAGACAGCACAAAAGTTTAGACACGCTGCTTGCAGAATTGGAAGTGATAAAGAACAATATCGAGGAGATAAAAGCCAAGGAATGGCATCTGGCAAAACTGATGAAATTCCACAAAGAAGGGTTAGCCCCGCAATAGGCTACCAGACTGAAAAGCACCGCACATGCGGTGCTTTTTTTTACAATAAAAAGCACTTCTTTTGGAGAAGTGCAACAATTACTTTGTCAGAAAAATGGAAAAAAGGAGTATTAAGCCAAACGGGGTTTGCCTGTAAGATTTATTAATGCGTCTATCACTTTTGGCATTTGACAGACAAAAGAGTAATTACCATTTGCTAAAGAACATTTTTTGCAGTCACAATGAATTCTGTAGCATTCAAGTGCCTGCTCTGTCCAGTTTTGCGTAATAGATTCCGAAATCTCTCCCTTTGTCTGGGGATAAAAATCTTCTTCAACCTCAGGATACTCTCTCATTACTAACCCCACAGATTACCTACCCATGTTCATTTTATCAGATCAAACTTTTTATTTAATCCTCTGTTTAATGGATTTTTATTTGAAAAATTTTCCACAAAAACTATTATCTGCCTGAGGCAGGACAACGTATTGTGTCAACATTGATAAAGGCGCTTTATGCGACTATTTGTAAAATAATACAATCATTAGTAATATCGCTTTACATAAAAAACTGTTATTTATACATGGTACTTTCTTGTACCGACAAGAAAGTACCCAAAGAAGCTCTCGACCGGAACTGCACTCGCTAATCATTACTATAACTCAACCCGAGCTCGCAAACTCGCTTTTACGTCATCCCGCACCTGTTGCGGGATCTAAAAATCAACCGCTCAAACAACGCTCGCTTTGTTGCTGCTTCGTTATGTAATGATTGCTCGTTCCGTTAAGGTCGAACACTTTGTCAAGCCGCGCCGTTGTCCTTAGGCGCGGAGCCGGCACAGCCGGCTTTAACGGGGTGGCAGGGGTGTCCCCTGCTTACTCGGTCATTTCAATCGCGTGTTTCTCTTTCTTTTGCCAGCGTTTTCTTTCTCTTTGCTTCGCAACAAAGAGAAAGAAAATGCTGATAGGTGCCTATAATAGTTTTTATGGAAATTAATTATCCGAGCAGTTTTTCTAAAATCTTTTCATTATATCTGTTGTCAACAGAGCTAAACGGATAAACTTCCCCGCCAAACTCTTTTTCAACTTTTTTTATTACATTTTGAATTTTTGGTTTTGGCACGTAATCTATTTTAGTAACAATGGTAAATATAGGAAGGTTATACGCCTCAACCCATTCACGCATCTGAAAATCATTTTTTTGAATTTCATGCCTGCCGTCTATAAGCTGGATTAAAGATTTAATCTGTGTCCGCTTCAATAAATATTCTTCCAGATATTTTTGCCAGCGGTTTTGGGCTTCTTTTGAAACTTTTGCATAACCATAACCCGGCAAATCTGCTATTATAAATTTGTCGGAAAAATTAAAAAAGTTTATTAATCTTGTTTTCCCCGGGGTATTAGAGGTTTTTGCAAGTTTTTTATTGTTAGCCAATGCGTTAATAAATGAGGATTTACCGACATTTGAACGACCCAAAAGCGGATATTCATTAAGCTGAAAATCCGGACACTGACTTAACTTTTCAGCACTGACTATAAAATTTGCCTGCATAAAAGGTCTCATTTGAGTGCTTTTTCCTTTTGTTCTTTTAATCTGCGTTTATACAAAACCGTTTGAAATAAATTGTACATATTATCACTGTCTACAACTGTAATCTGTGTCTTTTTATTTACAATATCAATATTTACAGAGGGTTTATTGCTAAAAATATTTGTCTTAATATTTACAATCTGAAAAAGCCCCTCAGTTAGGACACTTAGAGGCTCTCTCAAAAATATTTCAAATGTTTTTCGTATATCAAATTTTTGCATTCAGTTATTTAATTTTTTTCTTGTATTTGTTAATTTTTCTGGTTACAGTACCTTTATCCGCTGCATTTGGGTTATAAGATAAGTACTGGTTATAATATTTAACAGCACCCTGATAATTCTTTTCAGCTTCATAAGCCATTGCTTTTAATTTTGCAATCTCTGCAGAATTGTGGAAGAAGTCAATTGCGCGGTTGCAATATTCAATTGTTGACGCGTAATTTTCTTCTTTAAATTGTCTTCTTGCAACATCCAAAAATTCATTTGATTTAATTTCGCAAAGATTAATATAATCTATACCATTTTTAGCAACAACGTTATCCGGATCCTGCTGCAAAACCTTTTCCAATGCAGTTCTTGCAGTTCTGAATTGTTTGTTATGCAAAAGAATTTCTGACAAATACAAATAATCATCTGTAGTTTTTGAGAAATTAATTGCATTTTCAAAAGTATAAACAGCGTCTTTTTCTCTGCCAAGAGCCAAATATGCTTCACCTTTGATTACAGTATCCATCAAACTGTTACTTGCAGATTGAATAATATAGTTCAAGCTTTCTGTTGACATCGGAACCTGATGTGTAATTCTTGCAAGTTTAATTTTTGCAAGATGCAATTTCAAATCATCCGGTGTTTTTTCAATAGCTTTGTTTACGTAATCATAAGCCAAATAAACATCTTTGTTTGTTGTATAAGATTCGCTGTCAGCAGTATCTTTTGCCATTTCATAATATGTATTGGCAAGTCCGATTATTGCGTCATCGTTATAAGTTTCATCACCTAACAATTTTGCATAATATTCAAGTGCCTGATCATATTTCTTTGTTTCCAAAGACATATTAGCAACTCTATAAATACCGTCTTTATAATTCGGATTAATTACAATTGCGGTCTTTAACTGCTCCATAGCAAATTCTGAATCCGCTCTGCGTTCATAAACACCTGCAAGGTTGATATAAGGACGTGAGTTTTCAGGTTTTACGGCAACTGCTTTTTTAAACGAATTGATAGCAGCAGCCTGATTACCCTGTCTTAAATACAATTCACCCTGTAAATTCAATGCAGGTGAAGAATTTGGATTAATATGGATTGAGTGGTTAATCCATGTTAATGCAGAAGAATAATTTTTTCTTCTTGCTTCAACCTGTGCCATATGATACATTGATGTCGGGTTATGAGAGTTATATTTTAATGATTGTTGAAAATATTTTTCAGCATCATCAAGTCTGTTATCCATCATTGCAAGTGTACCAAGGTTATCATAAGCAGGTGCAAAATCCGGTTTGATTTGTAAAGCTACTTTGAATAATTCTTCGGCGTCTTTTTTATTGCCGAGTTTTAATGTGGCAACACCCATTGCATTATATGCTTCAAAATGATTGTTGTTTAAGTTAACAGCATTAACAAATTCTTTAATTGCGTTTGTTGTAAGGTTTCTTGCATTTCTAATATATTCAACATCAGAAGAAGTTTGTCTGAGCATATAAATTAAACCCTGAGCATAATGAAGATCTGCATTTTTAGAGTTGTTTTTCATTAGTTTATCAAGCTCAGCCTGAGCCGGAGCAAGTTTATATTGTTTTGCCATAGAAATAATTTGCAGAGCTTGAGCATCAATATTATTAGGATTTTGTTTTAAAAGGTTGTTCAAAGCCGCATCAGCCTGTGAATAATTGTTATATTCAATCATTTTACTGATTTCCGGATATTTTTGGGAAACCTTATTTTTTTCAACTTTAGCTTCCAAATTAGCAGCAAACGCAGTAGAAGCACACATAATACCTGTAAGAACCATTGCTGATACTAATAACTTTTTACAACTCATATTATCTCCTGATTTTTAACTATTCTAAATATTCTAAATATATTGTATAATATATATTATAAAAAAGCAATACGGTGAATGGATGGGTTTAAACGCAAATTCAAAGCAGGATTTAGAAGATTTCAAATCATATATTTTAGTTGAAAAAAACTTTTCCGAGCATACGGCAAAAGCTTACTGTTCCGATGTTTTAAGTTTTCTTGTCTGGATGGATGACACTTCATGCGAAGATGTAAACTTTTCCAAGGTTCGGGATTACCTGCATTTTATTCAAAAATTCAATTACAAAAAAACAACTATCGCCCGAAAGATTGCATCAATCAGAACATTTTACAAATTCTTATACAGAGAAAGAAAAGTTAATTCAAATCCGGCAATGAATTTGAACTCCCCAAAGCGTCCCAAATCTTTACCAAAATTTCTCACACCTGACGAAATCGAAAAAATTATTAATAACGTAAAAATTGATACCCCTTCCGGCTTCAGAAATCGTGCGATTTTAGAACTTTTATGGGCAACCGGCATGCGTGTATCAGAACTCAGCGGATTGAATTTTGGGGATTTAAATCTGGAAAACAATGAAATAAGAGTTTTCGGAAAAGGTGCCAAAGAAAGGATTATTCTTGTAACAGACCGTGCAAAAACTTATCTTGAAAGATACATAACATCTGCCCGTATGCTTATTCCAAAAGGTTACAGGGTGGAAGAACCAACGGAAAGTTCGCCTGTATTCATAAACAATACAGGTTACAGACTTCAGCCCCGAACAATCCGTAATGTTATCAATGAAATTGTTGAAAAAATCGAGCTGCCCAAAAAGGTTACTCCACACGTTTTCAGGCATAGCTTTGCAACACACCTGATAGAAAACGGTGCAGATTTACGTGTTGTACAAGAACTTCTCGGTCATGCCAGCATTTCCAACACACAAATTTATACACATGTTTCTATGCAGCACATGAAGGAAGTCTATAACGAAGCCCACCCGAGAGCTTAAAGCCATGGGTAATCGTCTTTGATTTCAAAACCGTCCAAAAATATCACAGCACCACAATGGACTGAACTAACTGATGAGCCACCCTGCTCACATCTTTCCATATAATCATCTCTGGTTAAACCTGTTCCGGATACCATTGTTACAGAGGGTTTTGAATTGTCGAAAAATATATAAAATAAATCTTTGCCAAAAGCATTCGGCGGTGTATCCGCTCCATTTACATCAGTTACAAATAAAACATTGTCAAAATTACGCTCCAAACACACATCCGGATTATCAGGGGCAGGTCTTAAACAACCCGTAGTACTAATTAAACCCATAACCCACACACCGTTTTGAAGAACAAATGCATCACCTTTAGTATTTTGCTCTGAGCTCACTAAACCTCCATCAGGAAAATTAGGACCGTCATAACCATGCTCCGGATATGACTTATACCCGTAATCTTTTACCACTTTAATATAAGGATGAATATATGTAGCCATAAAGTTAGTAACAATTTCTTCACGCTTACCTTCATCCAAAGCAGAGGAACCCTTTACACCTGCAATACTCCATGTATTTGGATCGCCATGTTCAGCCTGAGCCATTTTCAAAGCCTGTGACAAAATTGAATAAGTTTGCTTTAATTTTGTAACAGTAATCTTTTTTTGATAATTACTTATTAATGTAGGAATAGTCATTGCCGCCACAACTCCGATTATTCCTAACGTTATCAATACCTCTGCTAAAGTAAATGCAGCTTTAACTTTTTTGTCATTCCGAACTCGGTTCGTAATCTCTTTATGAGATCCTGAAACAAGTTCAGGATGACAAATACCTTTTTGACATTTAATAAGCTGTTCTCCAACTCCATACATCCCAGAAGGGGAATATGTCTTTGAGACCATAGCGGAGCCGGAGGTGAGAGCGTCGTCGAAAAGACATATTCCCCTTGCGGCTTTCTCAAAACCCTTGCTATTTCTATTTAGAGGAGACGCCCCCCCCCGTTTCTGAATTTTTTCATTTTTTCCATAAGCTTTTCTCCTTATTTTTTGTTTTATTTTAACAAATTTTTTTATTTTTGACAAGAAATTTTTAATGCATTGGCATAGACGGCTTGTCATTTTTGTCATATAGAGATTTATTTGATTTAATAAATAACAAAAGCGGAATAATTATAAAACAAAGCAAACCAAAAATTCTGAAAGAATCAATAAATGCCCAGAGCGTTGATTGTTGGACTAATTGCCGGTATAAATTAGTTTGCGCCATATATGTTCCGACCGACAATTCCGTATACTGAGAAAATGTTGCCGCCATGGTTTGTAATCTTTCCATATAAACACCATTTAACTCAGAAAGTTTTCCTACCAGCATATACTGGTGAATTTGTGCAAACCTTGAAAGCATTGTTGCAACAAGTGATGTACCGATTGCGCCGCCGATTGTTTTTAAAAGGTTTTGAATACCTGATGCGTTTGTCATCTGATCATTTCTCAAGGTATCTACAGAAAGGTTAATAATAGGAATCATGGCAAGTCCCATACCCATACCCATCATAAAGTTCGGTATCATAATATTAATACTTGCAATCTGTAAATTCAAAAATCCCAAAACAAGACCGCCGGTACCAATCAAAGATAACCCGATTACAACCATCAACCGGTTGCTGATTTTATTGGAAATATTTGCGACAATTACCATAGATAGTAAACTTCCCAAACCTCGCGGCATCATTGAATATCCGCTCAAAAATGCAGTGTAGCCCATCATACTTTGCAAAAACTGCGGCAAAATGGCAATTGATGCATATAAAACCGCTTGAATTACAACCTGAATTGCCGTTCCCGCAAGAAAATTCATATCCTTAAACACACTCAAATCTATTAAAGTTTCTTTACGAACAATTTGTGATATGAAAAATCCTATTCCGGCAATACAGGATATTGAAAACATCCAGCAAACCCATGGCGCATTAAACCAGTCCGCATTGTTACCTTTATCAAGAACTATCTGCAAACACATTATCCAAATAGTTAAAAGGAAAAAACCGAGAGCGTCAATTTTTACACCCTTTTGCCGTCTGGCATAAGGCGGGTCAACAAGTATTTTTTTACACATAATTGCCGCGACACAGCCAAAAGGTACATTTATAAAGTAAATCCACGGCCATGTCCAGTTATCAGTAATCCAACCGCCAAGAACAGGACCTATGATAGGTGCAATAATTATCCCCATACCAAAAACAGCCATTGCTTTCGGACGTTCTTTCTTCGGAAAGCTTTCAAGCATTATGGCTTGAGAAATAGGTACAATTCCACCGCCGCCAAAACCTTGCAAAACTCTTGCCAAAACCATTGTAAGCAATGAATTTGCAAGCCCGCATAATAAAGAAGCAATGGTAAATAAGAGAATACTTATTATAAAAAAGTTTTTGCGTCCAAAAACTTTACTGAACCAATCAACTGCCGGAATTACAATACCGCTTGCAATCAAATAACTTGTCAAAATCCAAATTGATTCATCACGCGTAACTGAAAAACTCCCTGCCATATGCGGTAATGCCACGTTTGCAATTGTCCCGTCAAGAACAAATATAAAGACTGCCAGCAAAACAGCCGATGCTGTCAGCCAGGGGTTTTTAGGATAATATTGAGCTTCTTCTTGTGTTTCTTCAATCGGCATTATTTTCTACCTTCACGGCTGCATGTTTTTCACTTTTTAATATAAACATAAACGGAATTAAAATAAAACATGCGATTGCGAAAACTTTAAAAGTCGTCATATAAGCACACAAAGTTGACTGTTGAATTAACTGATTATAAAGCATTTTACCTGCCATATAAGTTGCATTCATGCTATCACCTGCCATTGAGATAAATGAACCTGCATAGCTGTTAATTCTTTCAACAAAAACCGAATTTGTATCTATTAAAGATTTTACTAAACCGTTCTGATGGACTTGTGAAAATCTTGAAAGCATTGTTGCAACAAGTGATGTACCGATTGCACCCCCTATTGTTTTTAAAAGATTTTGAAGACCGGATGCGTTTGTCATCTGATCATTTCGTAATGTAATACAAGATAACGTTGTAATAGGCATCATTGTAAATACAAGACCAAACCCAAAAACGATATTCGGAATTACAATATTCATCATACTAATTTGTAAATTCAAATTACCAAGCATCCATCCGCCAAGACCTAAACAGAATAAACCTACCAGACCATACGTTCTATAAGTAAACCTGCCACCTAATGTTCCAAAGATTATTAAAGCCGTAAATGCCCCGACACCTCGCGGCATAATTGCAACACCGCTTGTAAATGCATCATAACCCAGCATATTCTGAAGCATTTGAGGCAATATAGCAAGTGATGCCAATAAAACAGCATTTAACAATATTAACATTATGGTACCGCAAAGATAATTTGAATCCTTAAGCACATCCAGTTTAACCATTGGCTTTTTACCTTTTACCTGAGAAACAAAGAATAAAATAGCCCCGATTAAAGCAACTGCACTAAACCAGCAAACCCATGGCGCATTAAACCAATCCGCATCATTACCTTTATCAAATACTATCTGCAATGGTATAAGCCATACGCAAAGCCATAAAAATCCAAATTTATCAAGGTGGGTATTTTTTTGACGTCTCGCATACGGAGGATCTTCAAGATATTTTTTTGCTAACGCAATACATAAAAAGCCAAATGGTACGTTTATAAAGAAAATATACGGCCAGGACCAATTTTCCGTAATCCAGCCGCCCATAACCGGACCCAAAATAGGTGCCACAACAACAACCAAACCGAAAACAGACATAGCTTTGTTTCTTGCTTCACCTGTAAAGCTTTCCATCGTTATTGCCTGAGCCATAGGCATTAAACATCCGCCGCCAATCCCTTGCAATGCACGAGATATTACTATCATTCCTATTGAGTTTGAAACTCCGCATAAAAATGAAGCAACGGTGAAAATAAAAACGCCGAGCATAAAGAAATTTTTTCTTCCTAAAAATTTGCAGAAGAAATCTACCATAGGAATTACAATACTGCTTGCCATTAAGTAGCTTGTCAAAACCCATATTGATTCCTGATTACTGACCGAATAACTTCCCGCAATATGAGGCAACGCTACGTTTGCAACGGTTTCATCAAGTGCATACATAAACGTTGCAAGCATAACCGGCATTATTATAAACCAAGGACTTCTCGATGGTTTCCATTCTGTTTCCTGGGTAACTGCTTCTGACATTTTCTCCCCTTAAGCCGGCTAAAGCCGGCTTATTGCAAAACTACTCTTATCTTATTTTTACTTTAGGAACAACTGACATACCGGGAACTACATTATATTGTTCAGGATCAATTTCTTCAGTAAAAATAATTTTCACAGGAACCCTTTGAACAATCTTAACGAAAGACCCTACAGCATTTTCAGGCGGGAATAAACTTGCTTTTGCACCTGAACTTCTTTGGATACTGTCAACTTTCCCTTTAAATACTTTATTCGGATAGGTGTCTACCTTGATATCAACCGGTTGTCCCGGCTTCATGTGACGAAGTTGATTTTCTTTAAAGTTTGCAACAACCCATATATCATCAGGAACAATAGTAAATAATGGTGTACCTATTTGAACATACATACCTTTTTCAACTCTTCTTGAGGCTACTGTTCCGGATTGGGGTGCATAAATATTTGTATAAGAAAGATTAACTTCTGCCTGATCTTTTTGCGCTTTTAAAACTTTTAAATCTGCATCGGCAACCTTGCTGTCATCTTTTGAAAATATTGACTGTTCAGCTGTTACCTGTTGTGCTCTTGAACTGTCATATTTTGCCTGCGCAGCATCAAGTGTTTGTTTTGAAACCGCACCGGCCTCATATAAATTTTGATATCTTTCCAAATCCTTTTTGGCAACTTCTATATTTGTATTTGCAGCATTCAAATTTGCTTTTGCATTCTGCTGGTTCAACAGAGCTCGTTCATATTGAGCGGTCATTTGGTCGACTTTTATTTTATAATCAGTATCATCAATTCGTGCAACCAAATCACCTTCGTTAACTCTCTGGTTATCTTTTATTAAAACTTCAACAATCTGACCGCTTACTTTTGGGGCTACAGAAACTGTTGTTGTTTCAACATAAGCATCATCGGTTGATTGATAAGTTAATACATCAACTATAAAATATGCCAATAGTGCTAAACCAATTATTGCAATTGTAATAATAACCGGTTTTTTAAATAATTTATTTTCCTTTTGTTGTATTTCTTGTTTTTCTTCTGCTTGCATTTCCTTTTCTTCCATTTTGACCTCTTATATTTTCAATTCTATCAGTTCTTCAAATCTTTCTCTAACTTTTTTTAAAGAATTATACAGCCCATCAAGTTCTTCTTCAGAGACAACCTTCTTAGTTTCTGCTATGTAACTCTCAATTTTTTTATTAATATTTATTAACATTTTATAACCTTTTTCAGTTATCGCCATTTTTCGAACAAGTCTATTATTCTTTGTATCCACAAAACGTGTTATAAAACCTTTTTCTTCTAAAGCATTCAAAATCCGACCGGTATTTGCTCTATCTTTTATAATAAGTTTTGCAAGATCTCTCTGACAAATTCCCTGATGACATGATATTATATCCAAAGCAACATATTCATCCAATAATAAATTTATATTAAGCTTAACCATTACCTGCATACCAAGTATTCTCATAACTTTTGCCGTTTTTTCAAGTTCATAATTTAAAGTATCAGTATAATGTTTAATTTTTTTGTACATTCAACTTCCTTTTCAAATCTTAATATTATGTTGTAAAAAAAATATGTTGCATTTACAACAATAGTATGCTAACATATGATTATTGAAAATGCAAGTATTAATTTTATAAAGAGGAAGAACAATTGAGAAAGGTAATAGCAACAACACTTATAGCGGGAATATTATCAATGAATGCGACCCCTATTTTTGCCATTGATGATGTAAAAAAATCTACAGCTACCCCAAAACAATTTAAAAGCATGGTCAAAAAAAATAAAAAAGTTAACAATGATTACAAATACGCATATGTAAATATGGATTGGTGGAAAAACTTTAATGATGACTATTTAAACAGCTATATTATAAAAGCAATAGAAAATAACTATGATTTAAAAATGGCAACATTGGCTGTTGAGGAATACTATCAACAAACAAGAGCACAATTTGCAAATGAACTTCCGAGCGTAACCGCCGGATTTGCACCAAACCTGTTAAAAATGCCCGGAGCAACAAATACAACAGGTGCGTTTGCTGTTCCTGCAATAGCACAATATGAAATAGATTTGTTTTTGAAAAACAGAGATAAAACCAAATCCGTCAAAAAATTGTGGGAAGGTTCACAACTTGATGAAAGAAGCGCTTATATATCAGTAGCTTCTGCTGTCGGCACAACATATCTAAATATTGTAATGCTTGACAAAATTATTGATATACAGGAAGAAATTGTAAAGGATCGTAAAGAAATTTATGATTTGATGGTATTAAGCCACAGAGAAGGTTTAGCATCAACCGCAGACACCGTAAGGGCCAATAAATCTTATATCAGCGGAAATACTGATTTGATTGAACTTAAAAAACAACGTGAAACAATGCTTCACCAGATGTGTGTTTTGATAGGTGAAAGTCCTGAAAATGCAAATTCACTGGAAAGAACATACCTTGATGACCTTGATTTTACGGGAGTTATACCTGTAGAAATCGCATCAGAAGTAATAATTCAAAGACCTGACTATATGAAAGCCGAAAAAATGGTAGAAAAAGCAGGAATTGATGTACGCGTTGCAAAAAAAGAATTCTTGCCTTCCTTAAATATAACCGGACTAGCATTATTTAATGCAAGTGACATTGGTAGTATATTCTCAACCAAAGGAATGCTTGCAATGCTCGGCGGGTCAATTATGTATCCGTTTTTCACAGGCGGTTCAAGATTTGCCAATTTAAGATTAAGAAAAGCAGAATACGAAAGGATTTTGCAAAACTATTACAAAACCAATTTAACAGCAATTCAAGAAGTTAATGATTCGCTTGTAAGCATAAAAATGGACAGAGAAAAAATGAGCGAAACCGAAAAACAAGCCAAACTTGAACGTGTGGATTTTGGTTATAACGAACACAGATATAATGAAGGAACAATTTCAAAACTCGATTTAATCCAGTTTAAAGAAAACCTTCTTACAATGGATAAGCTTGTAGCACAAAATAAAATTGATTGCTTAGTAGATTACATCGGTCTCTACAAAGCAGTCGGAAGCAAATTATAAAATCTAAATCATCACCTCTTTACTTTAAAAGTGAAACCTGCCGGCAAGACTGCCGGCTTTTTTTTATTAAGCGGGAATTCTTTGTAAAAGTTTAATATTCAGCATTTCATTAGAATTTTTAAAAGAAATTCTGTTAAGTGTACCGAGTTCAAGTCGTCTTAACGGTTCACTTCTGAATAAAACATTTTTATTACCAAAAGTATTTAGAATAATATAATTATGAATAGAAAAATCGAATTGGATAGTAATCAAAACCTCATAATCCAAATCCAATTGAAAATTACAGCCCGCATTTGTGCCGATGGTGATTACATTTTTTCCGGAAAAAATCCGCTCATTGTTGTTTGAAGAAATTATTATATCCATAATTCAAATTATAAAAACAATAATAAACTTCAAACATTCACCAATTGGGGAAATATCATTAGTCAATAAAAATTTCATTTATATGAATGGTTGATTTTTTTTCAAAAATCATTAATATAAAGTTGAGGTAGTATAAATACGAGGGCAAAATCATGTCAAATTATACCGGAAATTCTTTATTAACAGGTATCTATGCCGGTTTAACAAACACATATTCTTATCTTGCACAGCTAAATCCTGATGGAGTAACACTAGACAGTATTTCAAATGCAAGAACAGATTCAAAAAATTATTTAAACCTTAACCAGAGCTTTGCATCATATCTGCAAACAAACTTTAACGCTATTGATAAAGACGGCGACGGCATTATAGGTTCTGATGAAATAACCAACTACACGAACCTTTTATCTTCTCAAGGCTTAACAAGAGCACAATTAACACAACTTGCAGCATCCGGTGCATCAGGACTTTCATCAGATACCATCAACAATATTCTTGAACATTTTGATGAAATGGATACAAACCATGACGGAAAAATTACAAGTGCAGAAATTTCAGCTTACAGTGTAGATGCTTCCCGTCAGGAAAAAATTGATGAGTTTAATCACCGGCGTGCAACTAATATGTCAACTTTCTACAGTGATGATTCTTCTTCATCAAGCACTGATTCTTACAGCATGTTAAGCTACAGATACAAAAACTATAACAACGATTAAAAACTTAGTAACAAAACCATAAACCTTCTATAGGTTTATACAGAAAAAGGAAATCGACCGTTGAAATGCGGTCGTTTTTTATTATTTAAAATAATTCTCTTTTATGCTAACTTTGATATGGAAGTCATATAAAAAGGAGTGGTTTATGAAAAAGAGATTAATTGCGGTATGCTTTGCTTTTTTTATAGGTTTGCAGATGGCACAAGCCTATGAATTTGACAGCATAAAAGATAAAGAACAAGCTGTTTACCACACAGAACAAAAAATCTGGAATAGAGACGGAAAAGCAGATGACAGTATTATTCTAACCAAAAAAACATCCTCCGGCACAGGCGGATATTCTCAATATTATTACAGTGACGGAAAAATTGCAGTACCATTGTCTTCTAATTTTGAATTTTTATATAACGGACGTCTGATTACTGTAAACAATGCTGACCTTGAATTTAATGAAATAGCATATAGTCATGGAATCTTTATGGAAAAACCGCTATCTGTAGAAGATGTTCAAAAAATATTTCCTGATGCAGAAATTGTAAAAATCTCACAATTTAAAGACGGCAAAATAAAAATTAAAAAGGGGTGGTTTAAACAGAAAACACTATTATTATACAATGATACGGATTTAACTTTTTATAAATATTCATACTCCCCTGATAACATTATTAAAAATCCATATGTCACAGGTTTAATCACATTAAAAAAACGCGGTAAAATAACCTTTTCACATTATGGCGATAAAGAAGATATGTTGACCATTTATGTACATAACTAGAAAAATCCGGAGAAATCTCCGGATTTTTTATATATTATTTAACAGATTTTGCGACTTCTGCAGTTATATCATCACCGCCGTATAGTACAATATTTTTTGGTAAAACAAGATTGTAGTTCATTCCTTTGGCTTTTTCAACAACAATTGATTTTATGTTGCTGTCAATTTGCATTAACTTTGTATTATATTCATTATCGAGAGCAACTTTTTGATTATTAATTTCATTTCTGTATTTTTCCTCTAATTGGGAAATCTTAGCCGGATCGGTTTCATTTGCCATTTCCTGTCTTGCCTTATCAACAGTAGCTTTCATCGCATCCAATTTTTTCTGCTGATCTGCTTTTAATGCCGTAACCTGAGATGATTTTGATATTAAAGACTGAACATCAACAACCGCAACCCTGTAACCGGTATCGGAAATCGCCTTACTATTTATGGAATAACCGGCAACAAAGGCAATTAAACAAATTGCAATAAACCCTAAATGTTTTTTCATAATATAAATCCTTTCTGTAACACGTACATGTTATCCGGCATTTGTAACTTTTTGAAATTCGACAGTCGGGCATAAATTTGATTTTGCGAAAATTTCATGTTTTAGGTAAAATAATTGTATAAAAGAAGGAGAATTTTATGAAAAAATCAATTAAAGATTTAGGCGACATCAAAGGAAAAAGAGCTCTAATAAGAGTTGACATCAATGTTCCTTTGGATGCGGACAAAAACGTAACAGATGACACAAGAATTCAGGCTATTTTGCCGACAGTAAATTACCTTAAAGAAAAAGGGGCAAAAATTATTCTTATGGCACACTTAGGCAGACCAAAAGGTGAAGTAAATCCTGAATTTTCACTTGCACCTGTTGCAAAATATTTATCAAAAGTTTTGGGTGAAGAAGTATTATTTGTTTCAACACCTGTAGGAGAAGGTGCAGAAAAAGAATTAGAAGGCTTAAAAGACGGTCAGGTAGCGTTGTTGGAAAACATTCGTTACTACAAAGCAGAAGAAGCAAAAGATGACGATATGACTTTTGCAAACGAACTTGCAAAACTTGGCGACTTTTATGTAAATGATGCATTTGGCGCTGCACACAGAAACCACACATCAACAGCTAAATTGGCAAAGGTTTTAAAACCGGCAGTTTCAGGTCTTTTGATGGAAAAAGAATTAAGATGCCTGTCACAAGCTCTTGATAATCCTACAAGACCTTTTACGGCAGTTGTTGGCGGTGCTAAAGTTTCATCAAAAATCGGTGTTTTGGAAAACTTAATCGACAAAGTTGATAACTTAATTATCGGCGGCGGTATGGCTTATACATTCGTAAAAGCTAACGGCGGAAAAATCGGTAATTCAATTTGTGAAGACGATCAGTTGGAAGTTGCAAAAGCAATTGAAAAGAAAGCACACGATAAAGGTGTTAAACTTGTTATGGCAACTGATGTACTTGTAACGGATGATTTTTCAGGCAACGGTACAAATAAAGTTGTTGACATCAACAATATTCCTGACGGATTTGAAGGTGTTGATGCAGGTCCTGAATCTCAAAAAGCTTTTGCAGATGTAATTAAAGAATCAAAAACTATATTGATGAACGGCCCTGTAGGCGCATTTGAAAACCCTGCATTTGCAGAAGGTACAAAAGCTGTATTAAAAGCAATTGTTGAAGCAACCAAAAATGGCGCAACTTCTGTTATCGGCGGCGGTGATTCAGTTTCTGCAGCTAAAAAATTCTGCAATGCTGAAGATTTCACACACGTATCAACAGGTGGCGGAGCTTCTTTGGAATTTATCGAAGGTAAAGTTCTTCCGGGCGTTGCAGCACTTGATGACAAGTAATATAAAAATACATAAATTTATAGAAAGCGGTTGTTAATCAGCCGCTTTTTTGTTTCTTACAGCAGTTTTGAAGGCATCAATAGAACCAAAAACAAGCGCACAACCGCCATTTAAAACAAGAGAAGATTTTTTATCGGATTTTAAAGTTTTTGTAAGTGCTTTTGAAACCTTTTCAAAAACAACACCAAAACCGCCCCAAATTGCAGCTGCT
Source organism: Candidatus Gastranaerophilales bacterium (assembly GCA_944323695.1). Classification (GTDB taxonomy): domain Bacteria; phylum Cyanobacteriota; class Vampirovibrionia; order Gastranaerophilales; family Gastranaerophilaceae; genus SIG32. The sequence goes on along the minus strand of CALUTI010000011.1, from coordinate 16,966 downwards.
GTTAAGCCTGCACGAACAGGCGACACATAGTGATTATTTTTTCCCTCACGTTTTTTGGCAGTAAAATTAACTGCCAATGGAGTATATGTAATATTATTAATTCGCATTATCATATCCTTTGTCTAATATATAACATACGTCAAATTCAAAAACAAGTGATTATTATAAAAATATTTAACACGACATATTATTTATGATATTATATTACTATGCAAAAAGAGTGGAGGTTAAAAGAAGATAAAAGCGGGGAAAAGTCTTTAATCAAAAGACTTTTATTTTCACGCGGAATAAAAACAGATGAAGAAATGCACGAGTTTCTTAACCCGCTTGAGATGAAACCTTTTGATCCGAAAGTCTTTGTTGATATGGAAAAAACAATTGAAAGACTTTCAAAGGCCATTGATAACAACGAAAAAATCGTAATCTACGGTGATTTTGACGCAGACGGGGTAACTTCAACTTCACTTTTATATAAAACTTTTAAATATCTCGGAGCGGATGTAAATTATTTTATTCCGGACAGAGATAAACAAGGCCACGGATTTGACACAAAAGCTCTGGTAAAACTTATGACAACAGTCAAACCAAAAGTTATTATTTCCGTTGACTGCGGCATAAGTGATGTTGAGGCTGTAAATTTCATTAACAGTTTTAAAATTGACGTAATTATTACCGACCACCACGAAGCTCCGGAAGAACTTCCGAAAGCCTTTGCAATAATAAATCCAAAAGCTCCGAACGCTTTAGATGAAACGCTTTCTGCAAAAGAAATTGAAAGTCTGACATCCCTTGCAGGTGTTGGTGTAGCTTTTAAAGTAGCTCAGGGGCTTTTAAAACACTACAACAAAACCGAATTTGTATATGAAATTCTGCCTTTTGTTGCTGTCGGTACAATATCTGATATTGTGCCTTTAATCGGTGAAAACAGATATCTTGTGACAAAAGGGTTGCAATTAATTTCTCAAGGAAAACATTACGGAATAAAAAGACTTTTGGAAAGTGCCGGATATAATGTTGAAAAAGGCATAACTTCCGAAAACATTGCTTTTGGCGTTTCGCCTAGAATTAACGCCTCCGGCAGACTTGATACCGTTGAGGATGCCGTAAAAATTCTGATATCAGATAACAAACAGGAAATAGAAACAGCCGTAATATCTTTAAACAATTTCAATAAAGTCCGCCAGGAACTTTGCCAGAATATGTTTTTAGAAGCGGAAGAAATGCTTAAAAAAGAAGGAAATAAAAATCCGGCAATCATTCTTTATAAACCCGAATGGCATATTGGAATTATCGGTATTGTAGCCTCAAAAATAGTTGAAAAGTACTATAAGCCGACCTTTTTGATGACATATTCAGAAGAAACAAAACAATTCAGATGCTCCGCGCGCGGAGTGGACGGGCTTTCGCTGTATGATATTATAAACGCAAATTCAGAGCTTCTGGACGGATTTGGCGGGCATAAACTTGCTGCAGGATTATATTTTTCAAAGGAAAAAACTTCTTTTGAACAGGTTAAATCAGCTTTAAACAAAACTATAAAAGAAATGCTTAACGGACATGAATTAAAACCGTTCATTGATGTTGATATGGAAGTTTTTCCGACAGATATAAATGTCGAACTGGTTGAAGAAATTTCAAAACTTGAACCTTTTGGGGCATCTAATCCAAGTCCTGTTTTTGCAATGAAAAATTTAAAAATTAAAGAAAAACGCTTGATGGGCGAAAATAAAGACCACCTGAGGCTTACCGTTCAAACTGGGGCTTGCGAATTTACATGTGTCCGCTGGCAGCAGGGTGATATTTCTCTGGTTCCGGGGGATATGATAGATATTGCGTTTCATCCGCAGATTAATGAATATAACGGAAATGTTTCCGTTCAATTAATTGTTGACGATATACATTCAGAATATTTGAAAGATGATGAACCCGAAGAAATAGGTCTGAAACTATACGATCACCGTAAAAAAACAAATATTTTGCCGCTTGTTAATGATTATGTGAAAAACTCAAAACAAAATATTATGATTTTTGCGGAAAGTAAAGCCGTTAAAGATTTATTGACTCCTTTTTCTAGTTTAATAAATAAAACCTTTACGAGAGAAAACATTCCGTCATGTGATGCGTTGATGTTTTTTGATTATCCGGCGGATAAAGAAACTTTTGATTATATAATTGAAGAAGCGCATCCTTCCGCAATTCATTTTATGAATTACAGCATTAAATATTTTGATGATAAAGAATTTTTGACAACTTTTATAAAAATGCTAAGGTATGCAGAACACAACAATGAAGGAAAAGTGGATTTTCTCCGCTGTTCAAGTGCTCTTGGAAAATCTGTAGAAACCGTGTTAACCTTATTGGATTTATTTGAAGATGTTGATTTTATTAAGGTTTTGGAGAGAAATCACAATTTTTACAAAATACAACTTAATGAAATAAAAGATTTGTCACCTGTTTTACACAATACAAAATATCAAGAAGTTAAAACTTTAGTTGAAGAATGCGAAAAATTCCAAAAAAATCTTCTGGAAAACGACTTAACCACTTTAGAGCTTGTATAAATACACAGCATTATGCTATACTAAAAATGAACAAATAAAATATTTTTATCGTTATATTTGTGTAGGAGAAAGTTATGAAAAAATTTTTATCAATTATTTGTATATTAGGAATTTTTATATTTTCAGGCTTACAAGCCTTTGCTGATGATGCTGCGGAAGCAAAAGAGTTTTTCAATAAATATGTAAATGCCGCGAATACTTACAGCACAACTATTCCGAATTTTTATTCACCAAAGGCTAAAATTATAAGACAGGTTGTAAAACCTGACGGCGGTCTTGTAAATGTTAATACTGATACCGCAACTTATATGAAACAGCTTAAACTCGGTCAGGCAACAGCAAAAATCCGAAAATACAAAAATAATTACAGAAATATAACTGTTACAAAAGTTGCAAACGGCTATAAAGTAAGTGCTGAAAGACAACCGACAGGCGAAACCTACTGGCTTAAAACTTATCAGATTGTCCAAAAACAACCTGACGGACAGTGGAAAGTTATAGAAGAATTAATGCAGACAAAGGAACAAATTTTCTTAAGATATGCTAAATAATTTCAGATTTTTAACAGCAGGCGAAAGCCATGGAAAATGCCTGACGGCAATAATAGACGGCATCCCGTCAAATTTATTTGTTGATACAGATTTTATTAACAATGAATTAAAACGCCGTCAGCAAGGTTACGGCAGAAGCTCAAGAATGCAGTTGGAAACAGACACTGTTGAAATAACTTCCGGTATTCATAACGGTAAAACAACCGGCGCTCCTTTGTGTCTTGTAATTAACAATAAAGATTTTAATGAAAAACCGGCTTTTACAAAATACAGACCCGGTCATGCAGATTATGCGGGAAGTGTAAAGTATAACCTTTCTGATCTTCGAGATGTTCTTGAACGCTCAAGCGCCAGAAAAACTTCAATAGAAGTTGCTGTTGGTGCTGTTGCAAAAATTATTTTAAAAGAATTTGACATCACTTGTTCTTCAAGAATTTTGCAAATTGGTACGACAATAGAAAATTTTGAACAGGAAATCGACGTAGCAAAAGAACAAGGAGATTCTCTCGGCGGAAAATTTGAGGTTATGTTCAAAAATCTTCCGATAGGTTTGGGGTCTTATGTTCAGTGGGATAGAGGCTTAGATGGCAAAATTGCTCAGGCTGTTATGAGTATAGGTGCCATAAAAGCTGTTGAAATTGGCGAAAATCCGCTTGGGAAAAAAGGTTCCGAATACCATGATGAAATGTTTTTAAAAGACGGTAAAATTATTCGCAAAACAAATAACGCCGGAGGAATTGAAGGCGGAATGACAAACGGCGAAAATTTGGTTGTCAAAGCTGTGATGAAACCTATTCCTACTATGGTAAAACCTTTAAGAACCGTTGATAAAGAAACTTTGACAGAATGCGAAGCACATTTTGAACGTTCTGACACATGTGCTGTTGAAGCATGTTCTGTTGTTGCAGAAGCAAGGATTGCATGCGTTCTGGTTGATGAATTAATGCAAAAGTTCGGCGGTGACAGCATTGAAGAAATGAAAAGACATTATAAAGAAGAATAATATTCTTTCAAAATCTGAGCATCACCTTCAATATTCGGACTTTCACAAACAAGCGCGCCTTTTACTCCGAAATCTTTCAATGCTTTTAATAAATCCTTATAATTCATATCGGATTCTTCCAATATAAGGTGCTGACGTTCGCCTTTTGCTGTATATTCAATTCCTGCAAGGTGTGCATGGAAATTTTCAAGTGCAAATGTTCCTAGCTCTTTTCCAATTCTATCTAAAATATGCGCAAATTCATCATAGGTATTGTATTTTCCGGCAGTTCTTGCGTGGATATGTGAAAAATCAATACAAGGAAGAACTTGTTCAAATTCTTTTGAAAGTCTGATTATTTCTTCAAAATCACCCCACTGTGTAGGCTTGCCTGTTGTTTCAGGACGAATCCAGACATTAATTTTTTCTTTTTCTATAACATCCATAATTCGTTTTGTCTGGGTTTTAACCTGTTCATATACAGTTTCTTTATCTTTTCCCATATAAAAAGCTGCATGATATGTTATACTGTATGCCCCGACATCATTTGCAACTTGTGCTGTGTCAAGAATTCTTTGAACACTTGCGTCGATTTTTTCTTCTTCTTTTGAATTAAGATTTATATAAAACGGACCATGAGCGGTTATAACTTTATTTTCAGAATTGTTTTTTATAAAATCTTTTGACTTGTCGGTAATCCTGACCCCATGGACAAATTCCATTTCCATTCCGTCAAGATTTAAGTCATCAAGTATGGAAAAAGCTTCCGGATAACTTCCTTTTCCTGTTGCCAAGGGCATTCCGGCTGTCAAAAAATTTAGTTTATCCGTTTTTTTATTCATTAAACCTTAACCTTAATCATAGCTTCAAGAATTTCGGCGCCATCTCCTACAAATTTTGAACAATGGGCTTTTTTATTTTCCGGCGGAACATCTTTTGACAAAATCCTACAGCATGTAAATTTATTACGCTTTTTAAATTCTTCAATAAATTCTGCTGCTTTTTGGCGTGCTAAAACTTCATTGCCATTAACGTTTTCTCTGCCGAAATTGTATCCCAAAACTATCTGAGACCCTGCAATTACACCACACAAACATCCTGATGACATACCACCTGAAAATGTTGTCGCACACGGTAACAAATCTTTTGGGCACATTCCCTCATCTATAGCCGCCCGAACAATACTCTCAGAACAAGAATAACCTTTATTTACGTAATAATCTATTGCTTTTTCTTTCATATTATTATTTTATTTTAAAATCTTTCATTTTTCAATAAGAAAAAAAATCTTTTGGTAATTTATTTTCTATTCTTTTTAAAAGCTCTGAAGGCTTTATACCTAACGCTTCACACAAAGACCTCAAAGATATTAATTTCGGCTCATTTACGCAGTTTTCCAGACGGCCGATTAGATATTTCTGCAAGTCGTATTCATCTGCTAGTACTCTTATAGATTTATTTTGCCTTATTCTTTCCTATCTTAAAACATCATTATAATAAAGAAAAGAGCCTTTTAAAAAAGGCTCAAATAATTGGATATAAAAACATGCACCTTTGTGCAAGTTAATTTTATCTTATCTGGACAGGCATAATCAAACATACGAAATCTTCTTCGCTGTTTGGTCTTAAGACTGTTGCAGATAATCCTGTGTTTAATCCTATTTTTACTTCTTCCGCATCTATATTTTTTAATGCTTCAAGAACATATTTATAATTGAATGCGATAAGCAAAGGTTCTGATGTGTATTGAATATCAATTTTTTCTTCTGATTTACCTGAATCCGGTGTATCAGCATTAAGGGTTAACTCATTATCAGCAAAGTTCATTTTTACTATGCTTGTTTTTTCATTAACCATAATTGATACACGTTCCAATGCTGATATTAATTGTGAAACAGAAACAATTGCTTCTTTCGGACTTTCTGACGGAATTAACTGATTGTATTTCGGGAATTGACCGTCTAAAAGTCTTGAAATTGTCATGGTTCTTTCGGATTTAATTATTAATTTTGTTTTTTCAGTGTAAATTCTTACTGAATCTTCATCAATATATGCACTCATTTTTATGAATTCATTAAGCGTTTTGGCAGGAATAATAAGTTGTTTTGTCTTATTATCTTTGTTATCAATGTGTTCTCTTACGCGTGCAAGTCTGTTTCCGTCAGTTGATGCTATTTCCAAAACCTGACCTGATATATCACAAACTATACCAGACAAAAGATTGCTGGTTTCATAGCTTGCTGCAGCAAAACCTGCTTGTCTGACTGCTTTTGAAAAAGGTTTTAATTCAATTTCAAAGCTTTCTTCGTCATTCAATTCAACCTGATAAACTTCAGGAGGAAATTCGTTTGCTGAAATACCTATAATATCAAATTTTGAATTTTGGCATGTTATATTTACTGTTGTTTCACCTTCTGGCATTTCAAAAGTTATTAATTTATTGCCCAATTTAGAGACTATTTCATTAAGAGTTTTAGAAGGTAGAGTAATTTTTCCGGCTTCTTCAACCTGAGCATCAACTAATGCTGTTACAGTTAAATCCAAATCTGTTGCAACAAGTCTGATGGTACCTTTATCTACTGTTTCTATTAATATATTTAAAAATACAGGCTGCAGAGCTTTCATGCTTGTAGCACGCTCAACTATCTTTATCCCGTCAAACAAATCCTCTTTTTTTACAACAAACTTCATTTATTACTCCTTCATATAAATCTCTTTATATAAATTCTATAATAAAAATATAGCAAAACAAACTAATGTAAAGAAGTTTAAAAAACTATAGTTCGCCTTTTTGTTCAAAATTTTTATATTAAATATTATATTAATTAAAATAATAATATTTAAATATAACAGTAATAATAAACACCAATTATTTGTAGAAAAATACCTGAAAATATGATTATTCCGTGATAATAATCGTAGAAAGTATTGTAGAAAAAATAGTAAATAAAAATATTAAATAGTAGAAAACTATTAATAATAAAAAACAATGTAGAAAACTCATGAGTTTTCTACCAGAATTAACATGTTTTTCTACAGCAATACATCAATCGGATGATTTTTTTAAGAAAATCATTAAAATAACCGTTATAAATCTAAAAAGGAGGTATTTATGTTTAATTCCGTAAACAATCCCTTTAATAAAAAAATAGAATCATCAACCTCGTCTGACAGCAATAAACATCAACAGCCGAGAGAACAAAAACAGGAAGAAAAAAAATACCTCGAACAGGAAGAACAGGACGAAGTTAAAATAGGCGGGCTTCCTCTTTTGACGGAAGATGAAGTCTTAATGATGACAAAATCTTATATAAATAATCTTAAAACAGAACACGAAGATAATCCGAAAATTATTAATAAACTAGATAAATATCTCGAAAAATTTGATGTTAAAAAATTTTTGAAGAAAAATCCGAATATGACAAGTCCTGATTTCTATATGGTTATGTATAATGAGACAGAAGGACTGGTTAAGTAAAAATGATTAAATATATAGCACCAATTGCTTTGTTAACAATATCAAATGTTTTTATGACATTTGCCTGGTACGGGCATTTAAGATTTAGAAATACAGCGTTGATAAGTGTTATTTTAATAAGCTGGGGTATAGCATTTTTTGAATACTGTTTTCAGGTCCCGGCAAACAGAATTGGTTATGATGTATATAACGCAGCTCAATTAAAAACCATTCAGGAAGTAATAACCCTTCTTGTATTTAGCGGTTTTTCCGTCTGGTATTTGAAAGAACAATTCAGATGGAATTATCTTGTAGGATTTTTGTTTATTATACTTGCCGTATTTTTTATTTTTAAGAAATGGTAAGCAGCTCGTTAAACTCAAATTCTTTCACTGTTGAATAATCAACAGGCAAAATAAATCTTATAAAATCCGTTGAAGATTTTTTGTCTGTTTTCATAACCGGTATAACTTTTTTTAATTCAAACGGCGGGATTTCTTTAAAGCTAAATTTTTTAATTACATCCTGCATAAAATACAAATAATTTTTATCAATAAGATTATTGTTCAAAGCTAAATTAAAAGCAAATTTAATTCCCTCTACAACGCATTCCCCGTGGGTATATTTTTTGTATTTTGTAAGCTTTTCTATTGCATGACCGTATGTATGACCAAAATTTAAAATTCTTCTCAACCCGGATTCTTTTTCATCGTTTTCTACAACGGAAATTTTTAATAAAAGACAAATTTTTATTAATTCAGTGAGAATTTGTGAATCATAATCCAGTATTTTTTTATAATTTTCTTCCAAAAAGTTAATAAGATTAAGCTCTTCTTTGCACTTGCAGCTTTTTTCAATAAAAGCATATTTTACAACTTCTCCAAGACCGGTTTTGAAATTTCTTTCATCAAGAGTTTTCAGAAAGTTTGTGTTAATAATAACGGCTTTTGGCTGGTAAAAAGAGCCGATAAGATTTTTTCCGAAAGAAGTATTAACAGCAGTTTTCCCTCCGACAGAGCTGTCGACACATGCCAAAAGAGTTGTCGGCACCTGTATAAAATCAATTCCTCTCATATAAGAAGATGCAGCAAAACCTGCAATATCTCCTGCAACTCCTCCGCCTATTGCAATAATAGCATCGTCTCTTGTTAATTTTTTATTGAGACAGAATGCAAGAATTTTTTCGTAATTTTTTAGATTTTTTTGATTTTCACCGTCTTTTAAGATAAATTTGTCATTTTTTTCAAAACCCAGCAGACTGCCGTATAATTTATCGACCTTTTGTGAAAATACAACAACAAATTTTTTTCCTTTTAAGTGTTTTAAAATTTCTGTCTTTAAAAGTTTTATATCGTTGTTATCTATAATAATTGGATAAGTTTTGTTATTTTCTTTAATGTTAACGTTTAAATTAATCATTTTATTATCCTCATAATTTTATCAACAACATCATCCGGAGTTTTTCCGCAGGTATCTACGGTATAATGAGCTTTTTCATAGTTATTAACTCTTTTTTTCAGTATAAAAGCAATGGAATCAACAGAAAAATTTTTTCTCAAAAGAGGCCTGTGGATTTCAGATTTAATTCTTTGAAAAATACATTCAGGAGTTGCCTTTAGATAAATAACAACGCCGTGCTGCTTTAGAATTTTTCTTGTTTCTTCATCTTCAAACGCCCCGCCGCCAAGAGCCATAACAATATTTTTGCGATTTACATATTCAAAAATTTTCAGTTTTTCAATTTTGCGGAAATATTTTTCTCCATATTCATTAAAAATATTTGTAACAGACATATTTTCGGATTTTTCAAGCTCTTTATCTATATCAATAAATTCATATCCGATTTTTTTGCTCAAAAGCTCACCGGCAGTACTTTTGCCGCAGCCCATCATTCCCGCTAAAACAATTAAACTCTTCATGTTGTAATTTTAACATAAAATATAAACATTTGTTCATGTTATACTGTTTTTATGAAAAGAAAACCAATAGTTGCAATAGTCGGCAGACCAAATGTCGGGAAATCCACTTTTGTAAATCGTCTTATAGGTTCAAGAAATTCAATTGTAGATGATTTACCGGGGGTTACCCGCGACAGAATTTATTTTGATGTTGAATGGCAAAATAAAATTTTCACCTGCATAGACACAGGCGGCATTATTCCGGGAGACGAGGATGAGATTATGCTGTCTATTTTTGATCAGGCAAAGATTGCTTGTGATGAGGCAGATAAAATAATTTTTCTTGTTGACGGAAAAGAGGGCGTTAATCCGGTTGATTACGATATTGCAAATATACTCCGCCAAACAGATAAACCTGTTTTTCTTGCTGTAAATAAGCTGGACAATCCAAATTCCCAATATATGACGAGTGATTTTTATTCTCTTGCAATCGGGGAGCCTATAGGAATTTCTGCCTTGCATGGTTCAGGCGGTGTAGGCGATTTGTTGGAACTTATAACAAAAGATTTTGAAGTTGATGAAAATCCGGAAAAAGATGAAACCATAAAAATAGCAATAGTCGGCAGACCAAATGCCGGAAAATCATCTATAGTAAATGCTCTGTTAAATGAAGACAGAGTAATAGTTTCCGACATATCAGGAACAACAAGAGACAGTATAGATTCAAGAATAAACTATAAAGACAAAGAGTTTGTAATAGTTGATACAGCAGGCATCCGCAAAAAGTCAAAAGTTGACTGGGGTGTTGAAAAATTTGCCGTAGACAGAGCCATCAGATCAATCCGCGACTGTGATGTTGCTGTTCTTGTAATAGATGCAACGGAAGGTATTTCAGATCAGGATAAAAAGATTTCATCAATTATAACAGAAGCAGGAAAGGGTTTAATTGTAGCAATAAACAAATGGGACTTGATAGAAGACAAAAAATCAAACACAATTAACCAATTTGATAAAAAACTTGCAAAGGATATTCCTTTTTTGGACTTTGCGCCGAAAATTTATATAAGTGCTGTAACCAAACAAAGATTAAACCAGATTTTTGAAAAAGCTGTTGATGTTTACGAGCAGAGCACAAAACGAGTTTCGACAGGTCTTTTAAATAAAATTATAAATGAAGCCTATACGCTTAACCCGCCGCAAAGTGTTAAAAATAAAAGGCTTAAGATTTTATATTCTACACAGATTAATGTTCAGCCTCCGACATTTATTATTTTTGCAAATAATGCGGATTTGTTAAAAGATCATTATAAACGATATCTGGAAAATAAACTACGCGAAGCCTTCGGGTTTTTCGGAACGCCGATAAGAATATCTGTCAGAGAAAGAAAAGATAAAAAGTCTTAAAATTTACGGAGTTCCCGTTTTAGGTTTAAAAAGTCCAACAAGTCGGCTCCATCCTGCTTTGATACCGTTCCAAGCCTTTTGCGGTAAAGCTTTTATATTTGTCAAATTAATTTTGCTAATCAAATTTTTAGTAAACTTTAATTTAGATGCGCCAAAAATCAGACCGGCAGTTGCCAGAAGACCAAACAGCCATTTTTTCCATTTCGGGTTATTTACACTTGAATTGCTTGGCTTGAATTCATCTTTTTGAGGTTGATTATTCATTTTTGGCAATGTATCAGGAAGTGTTTCCAGTGCCGGGTGACCGTAGTATCTGGGTTGTGTTCCCATTACATACGCGGGTGCGTCAAAACCCAATACACCTGCTGATGAAAGAGCATCTAAATCGTTTATCCAGGACATACCTACTCCTTTACATGTATATAAAGTTATTTTAAATGTAAAAATTGCCTGTTTCTTCAAGTTTTGTAACTTTTTTGTGATATAATTTTTTCAAGAGGGAAATATAAATGGATAAATATTACTTAACAACGGCAATTGATTATGTAAACGGCGCACCCCATATCGGTCATGCCTATGAAAAGATTTTAACAGATATTATTGCAAGACACTATTCTCAAAGAACAGAGGTCTTCTTTTTGACAGGTACTGATGAACATGGTATTAAAATTCAAAAAACAGCAAAAGAACAGGGAATTACTCCAAAAGAACTTTGCGATATGAATGCAAAAAAGTTTCAAGATGCCTGGAAAGCACTGGATGTTGATTATACAAAATTTATTAGAACAACAGATGAATACCATGAAAAAACCGTTCAAAAAATATTCAAAAAGCTTGTTGAAAAAGGAGATATTTATAAACACTCTTATGAAGGATTATACTGCTCCGGATGCGAATGCTTTCTAAACGAAAAAGACTTAACGGAAGACGGTCTATGTCCTGATCACTTGAAAAAACCTGAATTGGTAAAAGAAGAAAATTATTTCTTTAAACTTTCAAAATATAAAGATGCAATCATCAAGCATATTAAAGAAAATCCGGATTTTATAGTTCCGTCATTCAGGGCAAATGAGGTTTTGAACCAGCTTGAAGATATTCAGGACATTTCTGTTTCCCGTGCAAAAACAAACGTACAGTGGGGAATTGATGTATTAGATGATCCGGATCAGGTAATATATGTTTGGATAGATGCTCTTTCAAATTACATTACGGCAATCGGCTATGATACCGAAAATCCGTCAGAATTATACAAAAAGCTCTGGCCTGTTGATGTTCATGTAATCGGAAAAGATATTTTGAAATTCCATAGTATTTATTGGCCGGCATTTTTGCTGGCGTTGGATTTACCTTTGCCAAAACACATTTTTGCACACGGCTGGATTACTATTGATGAATCCAAAATGTCAAAATCTTTGGGTAATGTAATTTCTCCGACAGCTGTTTTGGAAAACTTTGAACTTGAATATCCGGATGCCTTTAGATATTACATGGCAACATCAGCACCTTGCGGCCGTGACGGAAATTATTCCGATGAAGATTTTAAGGAAAAAGTTAATGCTCACCTTGCAAACAGTATGGGAAATCTTTTAAACAGAACTCTTTCAATGCTTGTAAAATACTTTGACGGTGAGGTTAAGCCTGAATTTAAAGTTCAATCCGATTTATTTAAAAAGGCGCTTGGAACTATCAAAATTGTAGAAAACCATTTTAACCATTTTGAAATAGCGGAAGCTGCACAGGAAATTATCGGGCTTGTTGATATGACAAATAAATTTGTAACCGATAATGCCCCCTGGACTTTGGCTAAGGAAGAAAAATGGACTGAGTGCGGACAGGTTCTTACAACTGTTTTAGAAATTATGTGTATAGTAACGGCGCTTATTTATCCTTATTGTCCGAATATTGCCCGTGAAATGGCAAAACAATTGTCCTTTGATTTGGGTATTAAATTGGATGATTTAACCTGTGATAACATAAAAGTCGGCAAGTTTATATCAAAAGAGGATATAAAACCGGTATTTTTGCGGGTTGACAGCGAACTTGCCGATAAATCAAAGAAAAAATAATTTTTCTGAATAATGTTTTTATTGGGAATGTATAACTTGCATTCCCAAATATTTAAGTGTAGATTTTTCAGGAAATATCATTAATTTTAATATTAAAAAATGTTTTATAATATTAATATAAGCATTTTTGATATTAAAGGAAAAAATAATGGAGAACAAATTATATAATTATTTAGGAGAGAGAATTTATAAATATTTATCAAGCGGCATGACCTATAGAGAAATTGCAAATAAGTATTATTATCGTGATTTGAATAAATTTTTATCGGAATTACATAGAGTAATGACTGGTTTAAGAGCCCAAAACCGCCGCCATTTGCTGTATTTGGCGTATGAAAACAATCTTATAACCTGACCCGAAAAAGAAAGTCTCGTCGAAAGACAAGACTTATAAATATACATTTACCCCACACTTTTTATATCATAAAAAAGCATGATTGTCAAGTCATATTCGTTGTAATAAAATAAGTTTATGGAAAAAGTTGAACTTTTAGCACCTGCAAAAGACAAAGAAACAGCAATTGCCGCAATAAACAGCGGCTGTGATGCTTTATATATCGGGGCAAAGAATTTCGGGGCAAGACAAAACGCCGGAAATTTAATAGAAGATATTAGAGAAGTTGTCCAATATGCACATAAGTTTAATGTAAAAGTTCATGTGACCATAAATACAATTTTGGATGATAATGAATTAATTCTGGCAAAAAAATTAATTCAAGATCTTTATGATACGGGAATTGATGCCGTTATTGTTCAGGATATGGGGCTTTTAGAGTTGGCAATAAGAGGCGAATTACCCCCGATACCTGTTCATATGAGCACGCAGTGCGATAACAGAACATTGCAAAAAGTGAAATTTTTTGATGAAGTCGGTGTTTCAAGGGTAATTCTGGCCAGAGAGCTTTCGATTGAGCAGATAAAAGAAATTTGTAATAATACAAAAACGGAAATAGAAACATTTATCCATGGAGCTTTATGCGTATCATATAGCGGACAGTGTTATATGAGTTGTGCAAACGGCGGACGTTCGGCAAATAGAGGTGAATGTGCCCAAAGCTGCCGGAAAAAATATACCCTTGCGGATGAAAAAGGTAATATTATTGCAAAAGATATGTATCTTTTGAGTCTGAAAGATTTTAATGCTTCAAAACATTTGAAAGCATTAGTTAATGCCGGTGTTAAGTCATTTAAAATAGAAGGCAGATTAAAAGATACCAATTATGTGAAAAATGTTGTTGCATACTATCGAAATGAACTTGATAAAATTTCTGAAAGAACCTCTTCCGGCACAGTATTTCTTGATTTTGAACCGGATGTGAGTAAAAGTTTTAACAGAGGCTTTACGGATTATTTTCTGGATGGCAGAAAGGAATGTTTTAACTTTGCAACGCCAAAATCTATGGGTGAAAAACTTGGTAAAATTACTGCTATTGGAAAAAATTATTTCGAAATAAATGCTCAAATAAACCCTCAAGACGGTCTGTGCTACTTTATTGAAGGTCAGCTTAAAGGCTGCCTTGTGAATAAGGTTGAGGGAATTAAAGTTTATCCGAACAAAATTGATAACTTTAAAAAAGGGATGACAATATACAGAAATTTTGACGCCAAATTTGAAAAACAGCTCTCAAATTCCAAAATAAAACGCAGAATTTCAGCAAAATTTTTATATAATGAAGGTGTCCTGCATGCAATTGATGAGGACGGAAATGAAGTTGCAATGGAAGTTCTTGCCAATGAAAAACCGAAAAATCCTGACAAGATGCAGGAAAATTTCATATCCCAATTGAAAAAATGCGGTGAAAGTGATTTTTATATAACGGAAATAAAGATAAATGACGAATTACCGTTCTTGCCGGTTTCGGAAATAAATAATCTACGCCGAGAAATTCTTGATAAATTAATGGAAGAACGACTTAATAACTATGAGCGTGATGTTCAACAGCCTATGCATTATGCGGAATTCCCCGTAAAAGATTTAGACTACAGGGCAAATATTCACAACCACGAAGCAAAAAGTTTTTATGAAAATTGCGGCTGCAAATCCTGCGAAATGTCTTACGAAAGCACAAGACCCCAAAACGTTGAATTAATGCGCACAAAACATTGTCTCAAATTCGCTTTTAATATGTGTAAATCACCCGTAAAATTATTCTTGATTGACGAAAAGGGTAAAAAATATCCGTTAAAGTTTGATTGTAAAAATTGTGAAATGATTGTTTGCGGTTGATTCTTGACATATCCTCAAAAAACCTTAAATATAATACAAAAGTATGAGTTAAAAAAAACTCACATCATGTATGATAGGTATGTAAAACCAGAGGTATGTAAATGGGGTTGAATTTAAACAGCGTATATCAACGTCCATATTTTATACAAGACAGGCGCAATCAGGTCAGAAAAAAACAAGACGAGGAGCGCTCAACTTCTAATGCGCAAAGAGAGGAACAGGCAAACCAAAATAGCCGCAGCAAAGGACTTCAATACGTTGACCGCAATAATTATGCCTCATATCAGACGAATAACCAGCCACAGATTCAATACCCCAATGAAGTTGCAACGGCGCTTGCCCAGCGCAATCCTAATATAAATATTGCCCAAATCCTTAAAGATTTTAAAAATACAGCCTTAGCAATAGGAACTCCGGACGATTTGAAAGAAGAAGTCAACGGATACCTTTCGCTTATTGAAAAACAGGTAACAAAAGACACTCCGAACAGCAAGCTTATTAAATCAAACCTTAAAAATGCAGCCTCAATTTTAGATACTTATATTTCCAAGACCCTTGATAAAGATTCAAAGGTTGTAGAAAATTGGGTTGATGCGCTGTTTTTACAGCAAATTGATTTTAAATACAATGAAAATGACGTAAATCCTGATTTTCTTGTAAAATTTCCGGAAGAAACTTCAAACAGAACAACTCAAGCAGAAGAAGTTCAGCAGGAACAGGTTAACCCTTTTATACCCCAGGATGCTGAATTAAAAAAATTATTTATAAAAGCTAAAAAGATGACTTATGCCAACAAGCCAAAAGAAGCTATAGCGGCTTTTCAAACAGCTTTAGAACGCGCAAATGAAGTTGATGACAAAGAAACACAGTCAAAAATATTTTTAGAGGTCGGAAAAATCTATGACGATCACGATTACCTTGCGCAAGCCTTGAAAAGCTACAATCAGTCAGTTCAAAGAACAAAAGACAGCAATGTAAAAACTCGCGCTCACTATTCAATGGCGGAAATTTACAATGATGTAAACCAGATTGAGCCGGCAATAGATCATTATTTCAGCACGGTATCATACGCCGGAGAGGTTGAAAATCTTTCAGCACAGTCAAAATCAATGGCAAAAATCGGTAACATTTATTCTGATATGTATGAACAGACTGCGTTTGACTATTATGAAATAGCAGATACAATTGCAGATGAAACTGATAACGCAAAAGTAAAAGGCTATGTTTCATCAAGTATTGGTGATGCTTATGACAAATTCGGCGATTCTCCTGAAGCGTTGAAAGCATATTCAAAAGCCGTCAAAAATTATCTTGATGCTGATTCACCTCAAAAAGCTGCTCAAAATTATTTGAATGCTGCAGAAATTATGCTTGAATATAAAAATGAAAGTAAAGCAAAAAATCTGCTCGAAAAAGCTCAAAAATTAGCCCGCCGGACTAATGACATTAATCTTATGACAGAAATCAGCAATACGCTGGTAAGTATTTCATAATAGTTTTTAGTTGTTGTTGCCTAAAATAAAAAAATTTGTTAAAATAAAACAAAAAATAAGGAGAAAAGCTTATGGAAAAAATGAAAAAATTCAGAACCGGGGGGGGGGCGTCTCCTCTAAATAGAAATAGCAAGGGTTTTGAGAAAGCCGCAAGGGGAATATGTCTTTTCGACGACGCTGTCTTGGTCGCTCGCATGAAACGGCGTTACGGTCTTTGCCTGCGCAAAGCCCTTCAGCCTCTGCTCGCTCCCGCTCTCACCTCCGGCTCCGCTATGGTCTCAAAGACATATTCCCCTTCTGGGATGTATGGAGTTGGAGAACAGCTTA
>CALUTI010000010.1 GCA_944323695.1 Candidatus Gastranaerophilales bacterium | reverse complement strand
TGTGGCAAGGTAGCTCAGTTGGTGAGAGCGCACGGCTCATACCCGTGAGGTCGAGAGTTCGAATCTCTCCCTTGCTAATAAAAAAGAGATAAGTTTAAACTTATCTCTTTTTTATTTTTTAAAAAGTTATAGATTAAATGTAGTTTTTTGTCCAGGTTGATTTGTACGGCTAGATAGATTATTTTGGTAAAGCAGGCTTTGTGTGGGCGTTTTCGGGTCGGAAAAATTAAGTGTTCCAAAAAAATCAAACTGGAAAACTGGACTTTTTCTGGACTGTACGGATAGATTGAGATTTGTATATTATCAGTGAGATACGCACCAAATTTGAACTGTACGGATAATTTGATTATTTAGGAATAGTCCAGTTCCGCAAATTTTCACAAAAATATCATAAGGTTTGAGAATTTGAAACAAGGTCGGGAAAATTTTTCCGACCTTGGGTTGAGCAACTTCATTAGTATAAAATTTTAATTATTGCCTATAAAATCAAGCGTTTCTCCATCATCAGGGATTAACAGATTACCAATATTATTTTTAGTTTTAAATTCTTTTAAATCTTCTCTTGTAACAGAAAGATGGCTGACTGTATCTAAATGACTTGCAATTACTTTTGCGTCAGGCGCAGCATCCAAAACATTTTTTACATCTTCAATATTCATAATTATGCGTTCTCCGTTCAAAAGAGTTGCCGCACAGGCATTTACTACTATAACTTCAGGCTTGTATTTGCCTAAGACATCTTTTACTTCCTCACACCAAATTGTATCGCCTGCAATATACAATGATTTTTCATTATTTGATTTAAAAACAACACCCATTGCATCATAAGGCAAGCCAACAGAATCACATAACGGTTTTATTATCTCTCTTTTGCCATGTTGAGTTCCTGTTTTGTATAGGGTTATGGCATTATATTCTATTCCGGATTCTTGTATAATCTCAACATTTGTAAAACCCTTTGAGATAACGTAGTCTTTATCAACAGAAGATTGAACAAAAACTTTTATATTTTTATCCAGAGCTTTTTCTGCAAATTCATCCCAGTGGTCAGGGTGGATATGAGTGATAATAACAGCATCAACATCAACAATTTTTTCAATTCCAAAAGGCAGCTCCACTCTTGGCTGTCTGACATCGGAATTTATTGCAACATCAAACCCGGGCATATAATCTTTGGGCATAAGCCATGGGTCAATTAAAAATTTTGTATTATTATATTCAACTATAATTGTTGCACTTCTTACCTGTGTAATTTTCATTTAGATTTCCTCCTTTAATAAAGCAATTTTATACATTTATTATCATTTTGACAAGAATGCACTTTTTTGTATAATACTTACCAAAAAGTAAATTAGGGACTTTAATTATGACTAAGCATAAGAAAGATGAATATAAATGTCCGCTTGAGGCAACAATGGAGATAATCGGTGGGAAATACAAAGGAGTTATAATCGGACACCTTATAAATAAAACATTGAGATATAATGAACTACAAAAATTGATTTCACACGCAACTCCCAAAATGCTTATACAACAGTTAAAAGAACTTGAAACAGATGGAATAATCAAACGAAAACTTTATCCCGTAGTGCCGCCAAAAACTGAATATTCTCTCACTAAAAGAGGTGAAACACTTATTCCTGCAATTATTGAGTTAAACAAGTGGGGAATGAATTATTTAAAAGAAGAAAATATCCCCTGCGCCTACAAGGGTGAGATGGATTAATACACGATTTATCATAAAAAGACCACTTGACAAATATACCCCTATAGGGTATTATGTACATGTAGTTAGATACCCCCTGTGGGTATAAAAGAAAAAGGAGGCTAATATGGCTAAATGTTCAAATCCACATTGCAAATGCGTTAACTGCAAATGCGGAGACAACTGTACTTGCACCGAAGACAAATGTAATTGCCCGCCTGAGTGCAATGAACTTCCTAAAAAATAGAATATTATTTTGGGATTAAGGATCGGCGTTGCTGCTCCTTTTTGTGTATAATGAAAGAATGAAAAAAGAGTTTACAAACGATATGAACATAAAAAAATCAGAAAATCCGAGCCATAAACATGAGATACCTCGCCTAAACAGGGCAATAGGTCAGTTGGAAGGTATCAAGAAAATGATTGAAGAACAACGATATTGTCCGGATATTATTGTGCAGCTCAAGGCTGTACGTTCAGCAATAAAACATGTTGAAAGCAATATATTGAAAACACATCTTGAAGAATGTGTTGCTAAGTCTTTTTCTGATTCTGAAATTGCAAAAGAAAAAATTATGGAAATTAAAACTCTGCTTGATAAAATGCAGAGTTAACTTATATATTTTAATTTGTTTTTATGACAGTAACTTTATATTCTTAAAATTGCAAATTTGCTCATTTATTTAATATTTCAAATTTATGTTGCCCAAAATAATCAAACCATGTGTAACAAATAATCAAACCATGTGTTCTTTTACAATGAGAACCCACCAAGGCGAAGCCTAAAGTGGTTGTATTAAACATTGTGTTAACAGTATTTATACGCAAAAAAAGTTTTGTTCTGTTTTTTTATAAATATGAAAATTAATTCTGTTAAACATACATATTCTAGTATAAATTTTAAAAGTTATAATATGATTGATAATAATACAGGAAATTCAATCAGTACTAATTTTTATCATGATTCAGAAGTCTTACAAAAGGCTGTTAAGATTATAGAGAATGAATTCCCGAAAGGAACGAATATCTTAGTGTATGCGGGTTCTAACGGAGAAGAAGCTCTATCTATTAACACACTATTTGACAAGCGCTTCAAATATAATATTTATTCTTTAGATAAAAGCAGCAAAGCTATAGATTTTGCTCGTAAAGGTATTTATGCCATACATCCTCTGGCAGAAGACGGATTTTTAGTAAACCATAATAGTGAAAATAATAAACAATTCTTAAGTAAAATTTTTCATACAAATTTTATAGAAACAGATAAACCCTCATTCCCTGTTAATAATGTTTCTGATCCTATTTATACAATACGATTTGATAATATTGATCTTTATCCGCAAAGATATTTTATTCCCAAAGAATCTTTTAAGGAAAATGTTAGCTTTATTAAGGAAGATATTAAAGATATAGAAGCATTTAATAATCATCAAAAAGCAGGTGCAATATTTTTCAGAAATGCAATTTATCAGCTGACAGATAACAATTTAAGCGGAGTATTTAAACATGGAGACAGCCCTAACCTGGAAACAAATAAAAGAAAAATAATACAGGAACTTATTGATAAAATATATAACAAGCTAGAGATGAATGGTATATTCATACTTGGAAATCATTTACAAGAACATCTTTATATTGCAGATAGAACTATTCCATTAGAAGACACCGTATTAGTCGATGATGCAAGAAATATCAGATTTATGAAAACCCATCCGGTTATTGAAGCATTAAAGAAAAACGGCAGATTCAAACCTCTATTTGAATTTTTGATTCCAAGCTTAGGTAATAACACTTTAAAACTCCCTTTAATATGGCAAAAAATAAAATAATTTATTTGGGTACAACCACAATTTGCAAAAAAAATCAAACCATGTGGAACAAATAATCAAACCATGTGTCCTTTTACATTAAAACTATGCTTATTGGGTATAGTAGCCAATACAACATAAGTATTTGCTATTTTTTAAAATTGCGTAAATAATAATAAATAAGAAGTTATTTTGTATGTTTTTTACTCTTAATAAATTTTGTCGGTATCTTTTAAAATATATTAAAGAGGTAATAAATGTTTAAAAAAGTTTTAGTTTTTATAGTTATGTTTATATTAATTATGGGAGGAACAAGCATGGCAAAAAGTAATAATTGGGACAAAACTTTCCCTAAAAGCGACAAAGTTGAAGTTAAAAAAGTAAGTTTTAAAAACAGGTACGGCATTACCCTTGTCGGAGATTTGTACACCCCGAAAAGTAAATCGTCTGAAAAAATGGCTGCTATTGCAGTTGCAGGCCCCTTCGGAGCAGTAAAAGAACAGGCATCAGGCCTTTATGCTCAAGCAATGGCAGAAAGGGGTTTTGTAACATTAGCGTTTGATCCTTCTTATACCGGCGAAAGCTCCGGAGAGCCAAGGAATGTTTCTTCCCCTGAAATCAATACGGAAGATTTTAGCGCAGCCGTTGACTTTTTGAGCAATCAAAAAGACGTTAACCCTGATAAAATAGGAATTATCGGTATCTGCGGATTCGGCGGGTTCGGTTTGAATGCTGCTGCGATTGATACAAGAATTAAAGGCACTGTTACTGTTACAATGTACGATATGACAAGAGTTACGGCAAATGGCTATTTTGATTCAATGGATGAAAAAGCACGCTATGAATTAAAAGAATCCTTGAACAAACAAAGAACTGAAGATTTTAAAAACGGAACTTATGCTAAAGCTGCGGGGCTTCCTGAAAAATTAACAGGCGAAGAACCGCAGTTTGTAAAAGATTACTACGGATATTACAAAACTGAAAGGGGCTTCCACAAGCGTTCAATAAACTCTAACGGAAACTGGAATACAACAGCTTCTCTTTCATTGATTAATATGCCGATTTTAGCTTACAGCAATGAAATTAAAAACGCGGTATTAATGATTCACGGAGAAAAAGCACATAGCAGATACTTTAGCGAGGATGCTTTCAAAAAACTCAAAGGCGATAACAAAGAACTCCTTATTATTGATGGTGCAAATCATGTTGATTTGTATGATAATTTGGAAAAAATCCCGTTTGATAAAATTGAAAAATTCTTTACAACTTACTTAAAATAGGTGCATTATGATAAAAAAGGTATTGATATTATCTTTAGCTATAATCCTTTCGCAAAACTTTATTGTTGCGAAAGGATTACAAAATGAGGGAACAGTCATGACAAGAATAGATATTTGTAAAAAGAATTATAAAACACTTTTTGGCGGTGAAGCTCTTACACCTACCGGCGATGATCCGGAGATGATGGCAATTTTGCAAAAATATATTTTCGGTGAAGTTTTTACAGTCGGCGAACTTGATATTAAAACTAGAGAATTAATAACAGTAACTTCTCTTGCGGTTCAGCAGACCTTACCGCAGTTGAAGGCTCATACTAACGGAGCTTTAAATGCAGGGGCAACTCCGATTGAATTAAGAGAAGCAATTTACCAGCTTGCACCGTTTATAGGATTTCCGAAAACGTTGAATGCACTTGGAGTTCTAAACGAAGTATTTAAAGAAAGAGGAATTGAAACACCTCTTAAGTCAACTGCAACAGTTAAAGAAGATGAGCGCTATGAAAAAGGTTTTGCAATACAAAATCCTTTATACGGCGACGAAATAAAACAGTCAATGGAAGGACTTCCTGAAGATATGGGTGCTGATGTTTCAAGATTTTTAACAGAAGTCTGCTTTGGTGATTTTTATACACGAGAAGGGCTGGATGTTAAAACAAGAGAATTACTGTTTATTTCTGCACTTGTTACAACAGGAAATACAATAACTTTAAAAAGCCATATTAAGGGAAGTATAAAAGCCGGAAATTCAAAAGAAACCGTAACGGCAGCAATAATTCAATGTCTGCCTTATGTAGGATTTCCGAATACACTTGCAGCACTCAGAACCTTGAAAGAAGTTATGGGTGAAAAATCTCTTGAAGAATAAGAAAAGTTAACGGGGCTATAATTTATATAGTCCCATTTTAGCCCAGCTTTCTTTTAAATGTTCTTCCGGCAAGAGTCAGTGTTATAGTTGCAATTATAATCAGGGGAATAATATTAGTTATGACATCAGCTATTCCCATTCCTTTCAAAAATATTCCGCGGGTTAAGACCATAAAAAATCTTACAGGATTTAGCCAGGTCAAATACTGCAGGGCAATCGGCATATCTTCAATCGGAGAAATAAAACCCGATAAAAGTACCGCAGGCATCATAAATGTCATGGCAGATAAAATAGCCTGCTGCTGCGTGTTACATATTGCAGAAACATAAAGCCCCACACCGACTATTGCAAGCAATGAAATAAAAATCGCAATCATAAACAAAATAAATGAACCGGCAAACGGTATATGGAAAAATATTATTACAATTGCCGTCATTACCATTGTTAATGCCATTGCAATAATGAGCGGGGGAATGGATTTCCCCAAAAGAATTTCAAGTGATGATAACGGGCTTACAATAAGCTGGTCAAAGGTTCCGAGTTCTCTTTCTCTTGCAATTGACAGTGCCGTTAATATTAAAGTGGTTACAAGTGAAAGCATTGCGACGATTACTGTCAAAATATACCATTTGTATTCAAGGTTCGGGTTAAACCAGTTGCGCACAGAAGGATTTATACTTGCACCGCTTTTTTGGGGTGAAACTTCTGCTCCGTATCCGGAAATAATCTGTGAGGCATAACCTGATGCAATGGATGCGGAATTTGTCTGCCTGCCATCTGCTATCACCTGAACTGTAGCGATTTTTCCGGATTTAATATCGCGTGAAAAATCATTATTTATCATTAACCCTATTTGTACCTTTTGGG
This sequence comes from Candidatus Gastranaerophilales bacterium, assembly GCA_944323695.1. Classification (GTDB taxonomy): domain Bacteria; phylum Cyanobacteriota; class Vampirovibrionia; order Gastranaerophilales; family Gastranaerophilaceae; genus SIG32. The sequence continues at coordinate 36,308 of CALUTI010000010.1, read as the reverse complement.
TATCAAGTTTCTTTTTAAATTCATCCTCATTATCAACATAATAAAAATTTCTGAACCTCGGAGAATTCTCAAATCCGGATAGCAGCTCTCTTGATTCAACACTTTGCGAACGGTCAAGCGTAACGACATCAATATTTTGAACTTCCATAGTTGCTGCATTTGAAAAAATCAAAAGCTGTACTATAGGAAGCCCTATAATTATCCCTTTTGTTTTAGGATCATTCCAGATTGTTATGAATTCTTTTTTCATTAACGCCAGAACTCTGCGGAAAAAATCTCTTATCATGATTTCACCGCCTTTTCTTTTGAAATATGCTGCGCTTTAGCGTTTTCCAATCGCATTAGGGTATTTTTATAAACCGCTGCAAACAAAATTAAACCCAGAATTGTCAAATATATTGCATTGGCAATAACAATTTCAGGCACCGTACCGGCCATAAATTCACTTTCTATAAACGAAACATAATACCTTGGCGGCAAAATTCTTGTTAAATGCTGGAAAAATACCGGCATTGAATTTATCGGGAACATTAAACCTGAAAGCATTAAAGCAGGCATAAATCCGACACTCATTGCCACCATACTTGCTAAAAATTGATTTTTTAATACTGATGATACATTCAAACCTATTCCAAGAGACGTAAAAAGGAATAAGCTGCTTACCAGTAATAATACAAGGTAATTTCCCCTGAACGGTATTTGGAAAATAACTATACACAGGAAAATATTAAAAGTAAGCGACAACATTCCTAAAATAAAATAAGGAATATATTTTCCCAAAACTATATGAATAGTTTTTACTGATGTTGCAAGCATAGCCTCCATTGTTCCGCGTTCCCATTCCCGTGCAACAACCAGTGAGGTTAAGAGAATTCCTATAAGTGTCATTGTAATTGCAATTGAACCGGGTACAATAAAATAATGGCTGTTTAAGTCAGGATTATACCAGGTTCGGACTTCAGCATTTATTGAAGGCTGTTTGATTGAACCTGCATATTTACTTGTAGCAAGCCAACTGTTTGCAATAGCAAGTGCATAACTTTGAACATAATTTGCTGTATTAACTTCAGAACCGTCAGTTATTACAAGCAAATCGGCATTTTGTCCTTTTGCAAGTTTTGTTGAAAAGTCGTTCGGAATTATAACCGCCCCTTTGATTTTTGATCTTACAATCGCGGTTTCTATATCTTTTATATTGTCAAAATAGATTGAATTTACATACTTGCTGTGCCCGAAAGATTTTACAAGTGTTGCAACTTCAGGTGTCGGATCGTCGTTTTTAATTCCCATTGTGACTTTTACGGAATCCAAATTTATACCGTACATATAAATCATAATAGAAATAAACGGCAGAACAAAAGCTATTATTATACTGCTCGGATCACGAAGAATTTGTTTTATTTCTTTTTTTATAAGAGCTAAAAGTATTTTCATTCTCCCTCGCTTTCTTTAATAAGGGTTATGAAAGTTTCTTCCATTGTCGGAAGTTCTCCCTCGCCGCTAGCGGGCAGGGGTGAGGGGTTAATTAACCTCAATGCCTTTAGTTTTAATTCTTGCGGGGTGCCGAGGGCTATTGTTTCACCGTGATAAAAAAGGCTTATTCTGTCACAGTATTCTGCTTCATCCATAAAGTGCGTTGTAACAAGAATTGTTACCCCCTTTTTCGCGAGGGAAGTGATATGGTTCCAAAAATCCCGGCGTGTAATGACATCTACTCCGGAGGTCGGCTCATCCAAAAACAATACCGGCGGGTTATGGATTAAGGCACATGCCATGGATAATCTTTGTTTTAATCCTAACGGCAGTTCTTCACTTTTTTGCTCCGCATAATCTTTTAGACCAAAAACTTCAATAATTTCCTGAACTTTAGCGGCTCTGTTTTTGAATTTTATACCGTAAGCTGATGCAAAAAAATCAAGGTTTTCTCTTACTGTGAGGCTTCCGTAAAGTGAAAATTTTTGTGCCATATAACCCAGGTTTGAACGTGCTTTTTCCGGATCTTGCGTAATATCAATACCCATAATCCTTGCGGTGCCGTTTGTAGGTTTTGCAAGTCCGCACATCATCTTGAATGACGTTGATTTTCCCGCTCCGTTGGGACCGAGAAGTCCGAAGATTTCTCCCTTTTGTATACAGAAAGAATTGTTTTTAACCGCATAAAAATTTCCGTATTTTTTTTCAAGATTATCAGCTTCAACAGTGCAAATATTTTCCCTCGCCCCTTGTGAGAGAGGGTTAGGGTGAGGGGTGTATTCATAATTTTTCGCAATCAAAGATTCTTCTTGCTTGTAGCCGCCCATAAGGTCAATTACTTTGTTCTCAAATTCCTGTGCCGTCGCCCCTAAATCGTGCGGATTTCCTTCATAAATTACTTTACCTTTGTCAATCACAACAGCAGTATCAAAACTGTGCGCCTCATCCAAATATGCTGTTGACCACAAAACTGTTGTCTCGGGGTTTATCATCTCCCTTACCATTTGCATTAAATCTCTGCGCGAAATCGGGTCAACCCCGACGGAAGGCTCGTCAAGGAGTAAGAATTCAGGATTTCCGAGAAGTGTACATGCCAATCCCAATTTTTGCTTCATACCGCCTGATAATGCTCCTGCAAGCCTGTCTTGAAACGGTGCAAGCTTTGTAAATTCCAGCATTTTATTAAGTATTGACCCCTCACCCTTAATCCCTCTCCCACAAGGGGCGAGGGAAATCCCTTTTAAATCAGCATGCAGCGTTAAGTTTTCTATAACAGTCAAGTCCTCATAAAGCCCGAATTTTTGAGGCATATAACCTATAAGCGGGGTTAATTCATCTTTTTGGGTTACGGGATCAAATCCGAGAGTAGAAATTTCACCGCTATCAGGAATTAAAAGCCCTATAATTGTTCTTAAAAGAGTTGTTTTTCCTGCACCGTCAGCACCGATTAGCCCTGTGATTTTACCTTTTTCAATATTTAGAGAAAGGTCATTCAGTGCTGTTATTTTTCCGAAAGTTTTTGTTAAATTTTTAATTTCTACGGTGTTCATTGTTTTTACCCCTAACCCGCATACGTAATTCACTGTCGTTTCGTACGTCTGCGCCCTCTCCCTCAAGGGGAGAGGGGAAAATTTTTATTTTTTATCACCTGCTAAATCAACCTTAATTGTTACGGGCATGCCCTGACGAAGGTATTCATCTATATCATAAATATAAACTCTGATGCGATAAACCAAATTTGTTCTTATATCGGTTGATTGAACGGTTTTCGGCGTAAATTCCGCAACAGGCGAAATATATCCGATTTGACCTTTATACATTCTTTTTTCTCCGGTTTTGGGGTTAACAGTATCAGTATATACATTTACCTCCTGACCGTATTTAATGTTGCCCAAATCGGTTTCGTTTACATAAGCTCTTACCCAGACGGGTTTTGTTTTTGCCATTGTATAAACGGGCTGACCTTTAGAAACATTAGCACCCGGTTCTTGAACTCTTACCATGATTATGCCTTCTTCCGGGGCATAAACCTTTGTATAGTCAAGCTGGTTTTTGGCAAAATTTTTCTGTGCAACCGCAGCATCATAATCAGCTTTTGATCTGTTTTTCGTATTTAACAGAGTATCATAATCCTGTTTGGATATAGTATTATCTTCAACGAGAGGTGCCTGACGTTCAAATTTTGATTCGGCATCGTCTTTTAGGGCAAGTGTTTTTTCAACGTCGGCCTCGGCTTTTTCAAAATTTGAGACATAATCTTTGTCATCTATAACGGCAATTAATTCTCCGGCTTTTACGGTATCACCTTCTTCTTTCAGCATTTTTTCAATCTTGCCCGATACTTGAAAGCTCAAATCTACCTGACGAATTTCAATGTTACCGTAAAGTGTGAGTTCATTGGCCACTTTTCTGTTTTTAAAATATAAAAACGCTAAAGTTCCGCCAATCACCAGTATTAACAGGATTAAAACAATTACTTTTTTCTTCATAGCTGACCTCCGACGGCTTTATATAATGTAAAATAATTTACTATTCTTTGGGTTTTTGCCTGTGTATAACTTGTTTGAGAATTTATAAATTTATTTTCTTCCAATAAAAATTCAGGTTCGGAAATTACACCTCTTTGAATTTTCTTTTGAGCATTATTAAAATTTGCTGTTTCAAGAGCTAATTCAGTTTTTGTATTATTTTCAATTTGTTTATCATGCTTAATTATACAAAGCGCAGTATTAACTTCTTTTACAGCATCTAAGTTTGTTTGGTTATAATTTTCAAAAAGTTCTTCATATTTTGCTTTTTGAATTTTTAGAGTTGCAACCTTCATCCCGCCTCTAAAAATATCCTGTGTTGCACCGGCTAAAATAGCGGCAAGAGAAGATTCCCAGGAGAAAAATGTTCCGGGCGCAATTGTATTAAATGCCCAGACACCAACTATATTGAATCTCGGGAAGAATTCTTTTTTGGCAACTCTGACATCAATTTTTGCCTTTTCAAGATTTGCCTCTGCAATTTTTACATCAGGTCGGCTAAAAATTACATCTGAGCTTACTTCGGTTGGAATTTCTCCTGAATATTCAAAATTATCCAGATTCCCCACTTTCATGTCTGATATATTTGATGAAGAATTACCCGTCAAAACAGCCAATTGCATCATTGCAATTTCACGTTCTTTCTGTAATTTTTCAAGGCTGCTTTTGCTTGTTTCAACACTTTTTTTAGCATTATTCAATTCGTTTGAGTTTATAACCCCTCGCTCGAATTTTTTATTGCTTCTTTTTAGAATTTCTTCATGATTTTGGAGTTGTTCCGTCTGCTTTTCAATCAAATCATCATATTGCAGAATATTCGTATACACAGTCGCGACATCACTCAAAAGCGCTAAATAAATTGCTTTTTCATTAAATTGTGCTGCCTCATAAGTTTTCTTTACAGCTTTTGTTTTATCCCTGTTTTTCAAAAGCAAATCCGCTTCGTAACTTGCCATAAAAGGAAGGATAAAAGCGTTATCTTTTAGTTGAAAATTGTCTAACCGCGGAACTTTTATCCCAAGATAATTCGCGCTGACACTGAATGAGGGCAGCTCTTTTCCGAGCGAATATTTTGTCTGCTGACGGTATTGCTCAACAACATGCTGTGCTTTTTTAAGATCATGATTATTGTTCAATGCCTCTTGAATATAACAGTTCAAATATTCATCATTAAACCTTTTGAAAAAATCAATATTCAATTCCTGAACATTAACTGCGAAACAGCTTTGCGCAGTAAATAACAAAACTAATACAAGGAGCAATTTTTTAATTTTCATTTACCCCCTCCTTTATAACAGCATTAATATATAGTTTTACATTTTCTTTTATGATTTTAATATCTTCCTGAGAAAAATTCTCCTGCCCGAGCAGTCTAAGTGAAAATGCAGGAAGAATTCTCGGTGAATTTACCTGCGAAAGCATAAAAAGTGTTTTGAATATTACGAGCCTGTCATTTACATCTTTGTTTAAAATTCTAGCAATTACACTTCGCATATAGTCCAAAACCTGAGACTTTACAATAAAGTCAGGTTTTTGCTGCTCTTTTAAAAGTAATACTATTAAATCTGAAGAAACATTTGTATAGAAAAAATCAACGAATTTTTCCGCTATAATCATCAATAATTTTATACATTCATCTATACTCATATCCCTGGGATTTTTGTCTAAATCAAGAAATCCCTTGGAATATTCAATCTGCTTTTCAAGAAGATTATCAATAATTCCCTTGTATAACTCCTGCTTCCCACCCCAATAATATGAAATCATACAAATGTTGACTTCAGCAGCTTTACAGATTTCTCTAATGCTTGTTCCGTCAAATCCGTTTTTAGCAAAAAGATGTGTTGCAGCCTCCAAAATCCTTGCTTTTGAATTATCCTCTTTCATTTTTTCCATTATAAACTTCAACTTAATAATCTGATTATAAAACAAACGTTTGATTGTGTCAAGTTTGTATAAATTGTTGGAAAATTATATTAAAAGATATATTGCTTTTCAAATAAGAAAATTTATTTTAATATAATTTGATTTAAATTTATATTTGTTTTTGTTATTATACAAAATAAGAGAACTGGAAAATTATATGGAATTTATTAATTTAATTTTATCTTATCTTGTTAATTTTATAGAACATGTAATCACATATATGGGGCCGTTTGGCATAAGCTTGCTTATGGCAATAGAATCCTGTAATATCCCGCTTCCGAGTGAAGCTATTTTGCCTTTTGCGGGATATATTGTGAGCAAAGGAGAAATGAACTTTCATGTTGCTGCTTGGGCAGGTGCTTTCGGGTGTGTTTTAGGTTCAATTCCTTCTTATTACCTCGGATATTTTGGCGGCCGCCAATTTATTGAAAAATACGGAAAATATTTTTTAATTTCTCATAAAGATCTTGAAGATGCTGACAAATGGGTTGAAAAATACGGTGACTGGGCATTTTTTATTTGCAGAATGCTGCCGGTAATAAGAACATTTATTTCTTTACCTGCCGGTATTTTAAAAGCTCGCAAAAGAGTATTTTTTACTTTAACCTTTTTAGGTTCTCTTGTTTGGAGTTATGTGCTTGTGTATGTGGGTGTAAAATTTGGGCAGAATATGGAAATGTTCAAACATCTCTGGCACAAGTTTGATATTTTAATTGTAGTTATCTTTGGCGTGTTAGGGATTTTATATGTTTACAAACATTTTAAACATTTAAAAGAGTAAATTTATTTTTGTTTTGCCAGAAGTTTTAAATATTCTTTATAGCCGCTGCCCCAATCAGCCATGCCGTCAAGTACTACGCCAAGGCTGTAACCTATGTCTGTAAGGGTATATTCTACTTTTGGAGGGATTTGATTATAAACTTTTCTCATCACAAGTCCGGATTCTTCCATATCGCGTAAATTTGTTGTCAAAACCTTTTGCGTAATTGTACCGAGTGACTGTTTTAATTCGCCAAAACGTTTTGTTCCCCCTAACAAATCGCGGATAATTAAAAATTTCCATTTAGTGCTTAATAATTTCAAAGTTGTTTCAACAGGACATTTGGGAAGCTCTTTTAATTCCATTTTTACCTCATTAGTATATTTTAGATACTAACATATTTAAAGAATATTGTCAATTTTAGCGTTTTTGTGCTTCCAAATCAAGCAGTTGTTTTTTGATATTTAAACCGCCGGCATAACCTGTTAAATCACCATTGGAGCCAATAACACGATGGCATGGAATTACTATCATAATTTTATTTTTGTTATTTGCCAGACCGACTGCCCGGCAGGCCTTTTCATTGCCAACGGATGTTGCAAGTTCTTTGTAGCTTATTGTTTTACCGTACGGAATTTTAATTAATTCTTGCCAGACTTTTTTTTGAAATTCCGTTCCTTCAAGCTTTAAAGGAAGGTCAAAAGTTTTCCTCTGACCGTTAAAATATTCTTCCAATTCTGAAAATGCCCTTTTAATTAAAGGCGTTTCCTGTGTGCGGTAATTTGGTTTATTAAAAGATATTTCCAGAATATTCTTTTCGTCGGCAGAAATGTAAATTTTGCCGAACTTTGTGTTGTACCCATAGTAGAACATTATTTTTTATCCGTAACTTTAATCAAATGCCAGCCAAATTCAGTGCCAACGGGGTCTGAAACTTCTCCGACAGGAAGTTCAAATGCAGCATCTTCAAACGGCTGCACCATTTGACCTCTTGAAAAATAACCAAGATCCCCGCCATTTTGACCTGAAGGGCAAAGAGAATATGTTTTTGCATAATATGCAAAATCGCCGCCGTTATCAATGTCTTTTTTAATCTGGATGGCTTCTGCGCGGGTTTTTACCAGAATATGGCTTGCTCTTACCTGCTTTGCTTCATCATAGGCAAAAGCCGTTCCGCATAATAAAATAAATACCGTAAATATTTTTGAAAGTGTTTTAATCATAATGTAATTTTATAATATTTTTTGAATAAATGCAATTAGTAAAGTCTATAATTTTCTTGCCTAAATATGAAAAAAATGCTATAATAAAACAAAAAGAAGGAGAAAAGCTTATGGAAATTATGAAAAAACTAAGAAACGGGGGGGGGCATCTCCTCTAAGTAGTTGGGACAAGGGTTTTACGCTTGCCGAGGTCTTAATTACTCTTGGCATAATCGGCGTAGTGGCAGCAATGACTATTCCGACGTTGATAGCGAATTACAAAGAAAAAGCATTAGAAAACCAGTTTAAAAGAAGTTATGCAGTACTTAATCAAGCATTGTTGAGTGCACAAAGTCAATTAGGTTATCTACCAAAATGCTATTATGAATATAATGCCAACACACCAAATACTGTTAGCGGATGCACAGAATTAACTGAAAATTTTTTATCATCTTTAAAAATAGTAAAAACTTGTAAAGATCATGCCTTTGAAAATGGTTGTATACCAGAATATAGGGGTGTAGATGATATTTTAAAAGAACAGCATAAGGATGATGAGGATTATGATGAAGATTACTGGCAGGATTATGCAATTCGAAATTGCGGCGGATTTAGTACGTCAAATATTCGTAATAGAAATTCCAGTTATGTTTTGGCTGATGGTACAATATTATTTTTTTATGACCAAACTGGTTGTTTGATAATTGGGCTTGATATAAATGGAATGAACGGTCCGAATAAATGGGGTTACGATTTGTTTTCATTATCAATCAAGTCTGATGGTAATAGATTTAGATATGAAGGTGATATTTGCATATCAGCAGAAGAAGGCGGACGTTCGTTTAAACAGATGTATGCGGATGTTTTTCATTAATAAAATAGGGTTGGAATTTTCCAACCCTATTTTTAACCAATAACCGGAGCAACAAAAGTTCTTGTTGCAAGATCTTTGTCAAGCAGCAACAATGCGTGTTTGTCTTCGCCAATAAGTTCCAGTTTTGCAAGCACTCCGCCTACGTTATTTTCTTCTTCAACCTGTTCTTTTAAGTACCAGTCCAAGAATGACAATGCTGCACGGTCTTTTTCTTCTTCTGCAACATCCATTAATTTGTTAATGCATGATGTTACATATTGTTCGTGCTCAAGAACGCTTTTGAATACATCCAAAGGTGATGACCAGTCGGTTTGAGGTTTTTCTATTGCTAAAAGTTCAACTTTTCCGCCTCTTTCATGTAAATAATTATACATACCCATAGCATGTGCATGTTCTTCTTGTACCTGAACTGTCATCCAGTTGGTAAAACCTGTTAGATTTTGTCTTTCAAAATATGCCTGCATAGATAAATACAGGTATTCAGAGAATAATTCTTTGTTAATTTGTTCGTTAAAAGCCTTTTCCATTTTTTCAGAAATCATAATTCTCTCCTTTTTATCTTTACGATTTTAGTTTAACACGTAAAAATAAAAATGGAATAAATTTAATTTATTAATAATATTTCCTGTTTTTGTTGACCAATAAAAATTAAGTTGTTATAATTTAAACAGGGTAGACCAAATCACCTCCATCGCACAACAAACTTTACTGTAAAAAGGTGGGAAGGAGGTGGTAACAATGAAAAGAAAGATAGCAAAAAATGCTATCAACGCACTGATAGCATTTTTACAAATTATTGTTCTTTTCTTGTAGGGTCTGTAAAGGCTGTCGGGCGCGACAGCCACCCTATTTATATTATAACTCGTTTTTGGGCTTTGTCAACTGTTTATCCTGTGTTGTAAGTATTTCGGGTAATGAAATAATTGTTAATTTTATTTATATATTGGTTGTTATGAATTGTGTTAATAAACTTTTAAAAGCTTTAGGACATACGACAAAGCTTAATAAAGATATCTGGACAGAAATACATACTTATTATGCTATAAATACCACTAAAAAATGGGTGGCAAATATAGTACCCGCCGAGCTTTTAAAACGTTCTTTAAAAAAAGCTGTCGAGTCAATTGTTACACTTTCGGAAGGGAATATATTTTTTGAAAGATTCCCCGACATTATAGAAACCCCGAATTATGGCGACAGGTGGGGACGTCTTGCAAATTATATAGAGATAAATAACCGCGCAATATCTGAAATGCACAAGGAAAAAGACTGCTGCGGGATTTTGAGTATGATTAAAATTCTTCCGGCAATTCCGCCTTCTGCAAAAAGTTGGGCAAATTGCGTTATCATTTCGCAAATTTTTCCGAATATTTACGGAGACGGCTACAACAAAGGACCACACGAAGAAAATTCAATTTACGGCATAAAACTCAATGCCGGATATAGTGATAATGTTATTTCGTATGGTATTTCAGACAAAATTTCACCGGAAGAACAATTGAAAGCGTTTAACGATTTGGTGCATTTTAGAGGTATAAAATCAGGCTTTAGAATGGTGATTTCTGCCGATCAGATGAAGGTTTCCTATCCGGATAAGCAAGATGTAACTTTTGATTGGCAAAACCCCGAGCATGTTGAAATTTATATCAATGAATGTGTGAAACTTATGAACTTAGGATTTGAAGCTATGTTTATTGATTCTGCAAAACACATTGGCGGGTATGATATGGAGAATTACACAGGTGTAGGGGCTTTGCCTGAATATTCGCAGATGCAGTATATTTTGAACGAAATCCGTTTACGTTCCGGGAAGACGGATATCAGTTTTGTAGGTGAAAAAAGTTCCGATGACTTTGAACGATATAGAAATATGGGTTTAACCGCAGGGACTGACTATATTACGGGGGATGATTTTTTTGCAGTAAGAGATTTATCTGAAAAATGCAAATATATGAGGGATTACGCACCCGGCGTTGAGGTCGAAAATGACAACAACGAAGGCGGTTTGTCTTATGAACAAAGGCTTAACAGGATTAATTCAGCGCTTTTCGGGTTTTATCTTGCAAGCGATAAGTTGCCGAGCTTTATGCAGACTGGTGATATTTTTCCTTTGAGATATGACACAAATACACATCATATAATGATGACAAATCCTTCATATTCTGAAAACGGCACCCCCGAAAGCCATTGGGAAAATTTATTTGCTAAAGATGACGGAAAATTTTATAACCACAAAGCAGGTGAGCTTTTTGCCCACGCATTAGGCTTATAAGAAAGGAGAACTATGACATTTAATGCATTAAAAGAAAAGGGAATTCCAATAGAAAAACAGTTAAAATCCTGGCATGATATTGTTAAAAGACCATATAAAAGGATGGAGGTTGACTGCTATACAAGAACAAGACAAATTTTGATGAACGGTATAGAAACGGAAGCCTGGGGCTTTAAACATTGTTTTGCAAGAAAATGTGAAAATCAGGATTTGAAAGTTTTGCTTGCAAAAATCCGCCGTATTGAAGATATGCAGCAGACGACTGTTAACTGGCTTTCGCCTGTAAATCAAACCGTGCTTGATACAACTTTAGGTTATGAACAGGTTGCAGTAGATTTAACGGCATGGCTTGCTCAAAATGAACCCGATGAATATGTTAAAGAAACTTACGATTTTGGTTTGTTAGAAGACTTCGACCACTTGTATAGATATGCCCAGTGGGCTTATATGTATGAAGGGAACAATCCGGATGATATTTTGCAGGGGATGACGGATGTTGTAATCGGCAGACCGACCCAAAACCACCATAATGATAACGCGGTAAGGCTTAGAAAACACTACGATAAAAATACTGCCGCTCCGCAGACAAAGGTTAATATTTTAACGCTGGTATCAGGCGAGCAGCAAACCCATAATTATTACGCCGAACACGGTTTTATGTACGGAAATGATGATTTGAAAAAAACTTACGCTGAAATTTGCGACGTTGAAGAAGAACACGTCACCATGTATGAGTCTTTAATTGACCCTACGGAAACCCCGCTTGAAAAATGGCTCATCCATGAATTTACGGAGGTTTGTAACTATTACAATTGCTATGTTGATGAAATAGACAAGCGTCTTAAACTCATTTGGGAAGAAATGCTTGCTATGGAAATCGGTCATTTGCAAGCTGCTGCAGAGATTTTCAAAAAGCACGAAAACCGTGATCCTGAAGAAATTATCGGCACGGATATTATATTGCCATGTCATTTTGAAAGCCAGAAAGAATATGTAACAAATATTCTGGAAAATGAAGTCGGCAAACGTCTTGATGAAAATTTGGGTTATACAACTATTGATAAGCTTCCTGACACCTGGGCAAGCTACGAGGCTCAAAAAGCAATGAACGGCAAGGGAGCTCCGACTGAAAAAACAATTCGGCTTATTAAATCAACCCTTAATCGAGATATAGTCTGTGCGGATAAAAAGCTTGTTAAAAAACAGCCTGAGCTTCTTGAAAGAGGCTTGGAAAGAAAAGCTCAAGCACCGGATACTGTTTCCGTTGCTGAATATGAACGCATGACAGATGTTGAAGTTTATAACTTTGAGGAGGAATAAATTATGAACAAAGTAACAGGAATAATATTAGGCGCTGCGGCTGTAACAGCCGGTGCGGTTATGGTATTGCTTCTAATCAAAAAGAAAAAAGAACGCCGTATAGCAAAACTTCATACGGGTCAATATACAATCGACATGTTTAAAAAGATTACACACGACATGAACAAGGCAATTGCAGCTACCGAAAAACGTCTCGCTAAACATGATAAACTCCAAAAACTCTATGAGCAGATGGAATGGAAAATATGCAATAATTAAAGGCTCTTTTTAGAGCCTTTAATTATGTATACTTGAAAATTATAACAATTTTTGTTATAATTAAGATATAATTTGTTATTAATGAGGTATAGTATGAACATATCATTAACTCCGACATTAGAAAAATTTGTGCAGGACAAAGTTGCATCAGGCTTATACAATTCCGTAAGCGAAGTTATCAGAGAAGCATTAAGAATGATGGCTTCAAAAGACAGAATTTCACAGGAAAGAATTGTGCAATTAAACAAAGAAATTGAAGAAGGTTGGAATGATACTGTAATTTTAGACGGGCATTCCGCTATGGAAAAGTTAATAAAAAAATATGAATAGTTTGAAACTTGAAATTACAGGTAAAGCATATAATGATATTGAAATAATTTCTGATTATATTGCTCAAGATAATAAAAATGCAGCAATAAAATTTGTAAAATTATTTAACAAAACATTTGAAACTTTATGTAAACATCCAAATCTTGGAAAAATAAGAGAAGATTTTACATATTTGGATGTAAAATTTTATATAGTTAAAAAGAATTATTTAGTAATTTATAGAATAATTGATGACAAAATTTTAAGGATATTGAGAGTATTAACTACGTATCAGGATATTTGTTCAATACTATAATGTTTTCTAGTCGCAGCCGCAGGTGGGGCTGAGTGTTCCGTCGCAGCATTTTGCGCTTCCGCCTGAGCATCCGCAGACCCCGCCATGACTTGAACAGCAGCCGCGGCGGTTTAGAATATCAAAACTTGTCATTACTGCCCAGCTTGCTCCTGTACAAATGCTTAAAAGTAAAAGAATAATTAATGCATTTTTCATTACTTTACTCCTCTAATAATTCAACATATCCGCTGTCGTGGTTAAAATGACATTTTGCAATATATAACTCATTGTTTTTTACTGCGTCATTAATGATAACGGAATGTTTCATTAAATAATCTTCAACCCATTTTGTGTGCTCCTGTGCAAAAAAGTTGTGGCAGGTTATGTCCTCTTTCTTATCCAATACAGGATAAACACATTTTAATATTGATGAAAAGTCATTCATAGGCTCAGGGTAATGCTCTTTTGCATACTTCATAACCCCGCAGTCGTCATGTCCGAGAAGAATTAACAACGGAACTTGTAATTTTTTTACCGCATATTCTATACTTTCAACAACATTAGCTCCTGTTGTCATACCGGCAACTCTTACTACAAAAAGCTCGCCAATTCCACAGTCAAAGATAATTTCCGGCACTACCCTTGAATCAGAGCATGTTAATACACACGCATAAGGTTCTTGATGATAGGCAAATTTCTTTAACGTTTCAAGGCACATGTTTTTTGCGGTTGGTGTGCCGTTTACAAAGTTTTTATTGCCATTTAAAAGTTTTTCCAGTTCTTTTTTTGATTTTTCAGGTATCATAAATTTATTTTATAATACTTATCAATATATTGCAACTAAACATTGACTGGTATATAATCGACAAAGTAGAGAGATTGGATTTTTGATTATGGGAATTATAAAAAATTTAAATAACAAACTGATTGGAATTAAGAATAGCAAATTATGGAATTTTATTGCGGCTCATCCTGAATTGTTTACTATAATAGGGTTATTAATTGCTTTTTATTATATATTTTTTAATGATATAGGAACATACGCATTGATGGATGTTGATGAAACAAGATATGTTTCAATGGCACGTGATATGTTTCAATCAAAAGATTTCATGACACTTTATTTGAATGGGGAATATTTCTTTGAAAAACCTCCGTTATATTTTTGGGGTGAGTGCTTATTTTTTGCGCTGTTTGGAAAGATAAATGAATTCACCGCAAGATTTCCGGTAGCTTTGTATGGTACATTAACATGTTTTCTTGTGTATTTTACAGGACGCAAAATTGTATCAAGAAAATTCGGTGTATTGTCAGCATTAATCCTTGCAACAAGTTTGGAATTTGTAATTCTGGCAAAATTTGCAATTCTTGATATTGTTCTTGCAATGTGCACGGCATTTTCAGTTTGTTTTGGATTATTAACTTATTTTTGTAAGGAGCAGAATAAAAAATATTTTTGGTGGCTGTTTTATATATTTTCAGGTTTAGCGGTAATGGCAAAAGGAATTCCGGGTTTTGTTGTTCCTTTCGGGACAATGTTTTTTACTGCTATTGCAACGAAACGTTTTAAAGAGCTTTTTAAGCCTGTATATTGGATCCCCGGTATGATTTTATTTTTGCTGGTAGTTGTACCTTGGCATGCTTTGATGTTTAAAATTCATGACCCGCTGTTTTTTAAAGAATATATTATAAAACATCATATAGAAAGGTTTTTCACCTCTGATTACATAGGTCGTGAACAGCCGTTTTATTTCTTTATTATAACTTTATTGTGGGGCTTTTTCCCTTGGATTTTTTCATTTATCGCAGCCATTGTTGCAAAATTTAAGTCAATTAAAATATATAATTATGAAACTTTGACAGATGAACAAAAGTTTCTTTATTTAAATTCCATAACATTTTTGTGGATTATGGTTTTCTTTTCAATCTCAAGCACAAAGCTTATAACATATCTTCTTCCGATATATATATCCGCGGCATTTATAGGTGGTTATATCTGGAATCATTATGATAATTTTAAAAAACAACTTGATATTTCATCCTATATATTAGGTGGAATTGTTCTTGTTGCATTTATTGCCGGATTATGTACCCCGTTATATTTACCGTCACAGCTTTATCAGGATATTTTGACTATAAAGTGGTTCTGTATAGTTGTATTATTTGTTGTAGGTGTATTGACAATATATTTTACGAAAAAACACAAACCTTATGCGCTTTTTGCGGTTTTAGCAGGGTTTATTCTTTTTGTTTCGGCTTTTGCGACTGAAGAATTTTTTGAAGTTGATTATGCATTCGGCCAAAATGATTTGATACAATTTGCTCAATATGCAAAAGAAAACAACTATGACATAGGCGCGGTTAATCTTGAACGTAAATATTCTCTGTTATATTACGGCGGCAAGAAAGTCGATTACAGAGAAGATGAAGAATCAAAAGAGATGCTTAAAGATAAAAATAAAGTCGTAGTAATCTTAAAGCGCGATCTCGACAGAGTTATGAACGGCGAACAGTATGATATTATAAAAACCGGCCGCCGTTATCATCTTATAAAAGGTAAATAAAAATTTTAGCGTAAATATCTTAAATAAAGATAGATAGAGCTTAATGTAAGTGAAATGAAAGTTACTAAAGCACCGTATTTCATAAATCGCATAAATGTTATAGGATAATTTTTAGATGCTGCAGTTTCGCTCACAATAACATTTGCAGCGGCACCGATAATTGTGAGGTTTCCGCCAAGACAGGCACCCAAAGAAAGAGACCACCATAATGGATGGTGTTCATGAATATGTGCGGCAAATGGCATAGTGTGCTGTACTTCTGCAATCAAAGGTGCCATTGTAGCTGTATATGGAATATTATCCACTATCCCTGATAAAATACCGGAGCCCCAAAGAATTAACATTGTTGCTGCAGTAAGGCTACCTTGCGTAAGCTCAATTAATTTGTCTGCCAAAAAGCTTATGCCTCCGTTTGCCTCAAATCCACCTATTATAATAAATAGACCAATAAAGAAAAATATTGTCATCCATTCCACATTTTCGTAAATTTCTTTTGGTTTTTCAAAAATTAAGAGGATTGCAGCACCTGCAAGAGCAAATACATATGCCGGAATGCCTGTCATATCATGGGTTACAAAACCCAGAATAACAAGGAATAGGACAACCATTGAACGTATCATTAATTTTTTGTCGGTAATTGTTTTTGAATTGTCTATGTTTGCCACATGCGTCATTTTTTCAGGTGTTGAAACAAGCTGTTTTCTAAACATAAAAATAAGTACACAAGTAGATACCAAAAATATTATTGCTACAATATCCGTTAACTCATATATAAAGTCCATAAAGCTTAATCCTGCTTTTGCACCAATGATAATATTTGGTGGATCTCCGATAAGAGTGGCGGTTCCACCTATATTTGATGCCAGAACTTCCGTTATTAAAAACGGCACAGGATCAATATCAAGCTCATTTGCGATTACAAAAGTCACGGGCATCATTAACACAACAGTTGTTACGTTGTCCAAAAATGCGGATGCAACCGCTGTAAATGCCGCAAGAGTGAAAAGAACCCATTTTGGATGACCTTTTGTCATTTTTAAAAGTTCCAGTGCCATCCATTTAAAAACTCCGCTTTTACTTGCAATTTCAACTAAAATCATCATACCGACAAGCAGAAATATGACATCAAAGGATATGTATTCAAAAACAGATTTTACATAAACTCCGGCAGCCTCATCGTAATGCGCGTGAAACGGTAATAAGCCCAGTAAAAGTGTTAAACCTGCGCCGACTAATGCCACAACGGATTTTTGGATTTTTTCCGTTGCAATAAATATATATGCAATTAAAAGAATTGCGCCTGAAATTACCATTGCATGTGTTGTTATAAAATTATTAAACATGATTAACTCCTTATTGTTTTATAATATCATATTAATTGATAAAATGTCTATTAAGAATATAATTATGAGAATAATTCTTAATTTTTGTAAAATTTAAAATATTATCACTAGAAAAAATATAAAAAAAGAGTTATACCAAAAATAGGGTAAGTGTTTATGAAATAAATCTCAGCAATTATAGTAAGAAATATTATAATTGTCGTATTTTGCCATCTAAATAGCGTATTGCATAAGAGTAAAAATAGTGTAAAATTATTTTAAGTAATGTTAAATTTATAAGTTAAGCTAACAAAAAAATGCGGCTCGACGGTTTAGCATGATAAGTAGGTGGAACTCAGTTTTGGAAAAAAATAAGGTAGAAAATAATAAAAAGCAGACTGAAAAAAAGTCTTTAAGCTCAAATCCTCTTTTAGGCAAGGCATCGAATCCTATTGTTGACAGGATTGTTAAATCTGTCACGCCCAAACAGGATACAGAGATTTCTGAAAAAGTTTCTAATCCGTTTTCTGATAAGACTAATAGTATTGTTGCCAAAATCAATAATTTTAACACCTACAGAACTAATAACCGTCTGTATTCCGGCGGCATAACAAATCCTGTTGCCACAAATAATAAGATTATAAATTATGCTGATTTATTACAGGAATTAGGCGAGAAATTCAAACAGAGTTCTTCATTGAATGAGATGTTTAATGCAATTAATACTACATTGCATGAACAAATGGACTGTAATTTTACGGCGTTTGGCATGTTCCATGAAAAATCTAAATGTATTAATTTAAAATTATATACAAAGCGCGGGGAAACCTACTCATCTAAAATATTATTGTCAGATGATGCAAACCCGGTTATTAAATGTTTTAAAAATTCAATGACCGTCTCCAGAGATGATATAAAATTTTTGAACATTCCATATATGCAAAACTCATCTGCATTAGTTCTTCCTATGATTTCCGTAAACCAGTGTATAGGTGTTTTAATTTTGGGCAAAGAAAGCTCAAACGTTAATGTTAATCTGTTGGAGCTTTTTGCAAATTATCTTGCCATGTTTATGCACAATGTCGAATTAATGGCAAAAACAAACAAATACGCCAACACTGATACCCTAACTTCACTTTACAACCATAGAGGATTCCAGGAAATATTATCTTCAGAACTTCAAAAAGCTGAGGATAATAAGACCTCACTTTCAGTTGTAATGCTGGATGTAAATAATATTTCAAAAATCAACCGTGAACTCGGGCATGCAAAAGGCGATGAAGTGATTAAACTTGTTGCTGAAAAAGTAAAGCAAAACATCCGTCCGTCAGACAGTGCCGGCAGATACGGCGGTGATGAAATCGCAATTATAATGCCGAATACAGATACAAAAGAGGCAAAATATCTGGCGGAATATATTACGTATTGTCTTTCATGTTGTTTTGTGGATGATGTTGGCCCTGTAAAAGTTGCCGTCGGAATTTCGACCTTCCCTGAATGTACAAAAGATCAGGAAAAACTTCTTATTCTGGCGGAACAAGCTATGTATATTTCACAGGCAAAAGGTTATAAAGAAGGCATGTCAGCAATTATAAGCTCTTCTGATTATAACTTCTGGGATGATGTTGCGCTAAATTCTTTTGCCGAAATTTTAACAAAGCGTCATGCACAAATCGGTATTAATTTTGAAGAAGAATTAATTGACAAATTCAATAATGAACAAATAAAATCACACAATCACTTGATGGAAATGGCAACGTCTTTAGCGGGTGCAATTGATGCTAAAGATCCGTATACAAAGGATCACTCAACATCCGTTTCCAGATATTCGGAAGCTCTTGCCCGTGCGGTTAATCTTCCGGAAGAAGAAGTTGAGCGCATAAAATTAGGTGCTTTATTGCACGACGTTGGTAAAATCGGTATTCCTGAAAGTGTTTTGAAAAAACCTGATAAATTGCTTGACGATGAATGGGAAATCATGAAACAGCACCCTGTAATCGGTGCGGAAAAAGTGCTTGAACCAAATGAAGCTTTAAGAGATTTAATTCCGATTGTTAAGTATCACCATGAACGTATTGACGGAAAAGGTTATCCGGAACAGCTTAAGGGTGACAAAATTCCGCTTGCGGCAAGAATCGTATCCGTTGCGGATGCTTATCATGCATTGATTAGCGATAGACCTTATCGTAAAGGTATGCCGGTAGAAAAGGCATGCGAAATTTTACAGATGGGCTCCGGCACGCAATGGGATGCTGATTTGGTCAGACATTTTATATCTATTGCGCCGTCTCTTTCTACCAGTGTGTAAGTGAAGTGACTAAGATAGAAGGACACTAAGAATTTATTGTTGGGCTGAAAGCCCAACCTATTTTTTCCTGTCATTCTGAGCGCGAGCGAAGAATCCCAGAGATCCTTCGGCTAAAGCCTCAGGATGACCTGCAAAATTACCCTCTCCCCCGGGAGAGGGTAGAATTTCTTAATGAACGTAAGTGAATTTAGAAATTCGGGCGAGGGTTATTAAAAATACTGCAACAAAAGTAGGACTTTTTTGTAAATCTATTGACAAAACGCTAAAAACAAATATAATGAAGTCATGATTAAAAAAATATATGGAAAAGATCAATTTTTCAATGAGGTAGCTGAAACCCTTGCTATGACTAGTGTCGTTGCTGGGGGGGGGGTACCATCTTTTAGGCTGTAAGCGGCTTTTCCGTATAATAGAAGATTATGTTTTTACACCCCTGTTGTGGTTCGTTATTGCTATGAACAAACAATATATGACGGGTCTTACTTGTCAATGCGAATTATTGATTTCACCTTTCGATAATCGTATTTTGAGCTGCAACAGGGCTGCAAAAACATAGCGATAGGTTAAAAAATAATTAACCAAAAAGATAGTTGTTACAAAAAAGAAAGGTAAGAGATTATGACAAAAAGATTTGGTTTTACTTTGGCAGAAGTATTGATCACATTAGGTATTATCGGCGTTGTAGCTGCCATGACAATTCCGACATTGATTTCAAACACACAAGGCGCACAGTTTAAGACTGCTTACAAAAAAGCATTGTCAACTTTAAACCAGGCTATTTTGATGAATATTGCAATGGAAGATAGCGATTTGTCAACATTAAAGGCTGATGATCCAAAAGGTGTAGACGCTGATGGTTCTGAACCACAAAGTATGTCTTGGATTTTGAAAGAAAGAATGCAGTCAGCAACTAATATTACAGATACTTATTTTAGTGAAAATACTGATGGTAATACAGAATATCCAACAATTCATTATTACCTAAAAGCTCAATGTACTGATGATGATGTGACAAATAAAGCTACAACCGGTTGTAACTCTACGGATGATGAAAAAACAGTGGATGAAGACGTAACTGTAGATGCAAACTGGGCAGTATATTCTTTTGCGGATGGTACAGCATTTGCCTATAATGGTGCTGCAACAAACTGTACATCACAAAGTGCTACTTGTGTAGGTTTTATTGATGTAAACGGTTCAACTGCACCAAATTCCGCAACCGTATGTACAGCAGGTAAAGAAGGTGGTACAGGTGCTGCAAATGGTACGACAAGCGGTGCTTGCGAAGTTAACTCCGCAGGCGTATATGATATTTACCCTGTATTTTTCCATGGACAAACAGTTGAACCTGCATCAGATGCAGCAAGAGCAGTATTATTTGGCAAATAATCGTTAAGATTATATATTCATCAGCCGGTCGGAATATTTATTCCGACCGGTTTTTTAGACTCGTACTAGGCAAGCATGTGCCGGGTGAGGGTTTTAGCTTTTACCCCTTGCATGATTTTCAAAAATAGTGTATAATTTCAAGAATAAAAGGAATTAAGGTTTCTTTTTAGTATTAACAAATCAGGAGAAAAACCATGTACGAAGATGAAAAATTAGTTTGTGAAGATTGCGGAGTTGAATTTATCTTCACATCAGGCGAGCAGGAATTTTATGCAGAAAAAGGTCTTGTAAATAAGCCGAAAAGATGCCCTGAATGCAGGAAAAAACGCAGACAAAACAACAGAAGAAACCGAAAAATGTATGACGCCGTTTGCTCTAAATGCGGTGCTCAAACACAGGTTCCTTTTAGACCTATTGAAGGCAGGGAAGTTTATTGCAAAGAATGCTTTACAAAACTTTCAGAAGAAAATACTCAAGAATAAAGTTTTAGAGGGGTTTATAAGACCCCTCTAAACATTTATACAGTTATTTAAGTATTCTATAGTGTTTATTTTTTCGTCATAAAGGTATTTTATAAAATTTAAATAAGCTGCATCGTATGACGTTATGACAAGGTTAATTTCAAACCCGTCAGTACAAAATGGCTCGTAATCATATACTACATAACTGTTATATTTACTTTTCCATTCTTTTCTTTCTATGCGGCTGTTGTTTTCTTCAATAATATCTTCTAGCCAACCGATGATATTTTTATCAACATTTTTCATCTCCAGTCGGTTGTATTTGCCGCAACTGTTTTCCATAAGCATAATACATCTCCTGTTATATTTGAATTTTAAATAACTTTGTAACGGAAATAATCCCCGAAAGGTATAGGTTATTATAGTAGTATTTGCTAATTTTGTTATTATTTGCCACATTACATGTTGTATGGTATAATCCTGCTAAAGGAGAAGTTTTTTCTATGAACTTAATGCATATTTTTACGGATATTCCGATATTAATAGTTTTATTCACTTTTGTATCATCAATTGTTTTTTGTATAAGGAAATATTTGTTTGTCCACAAAAATCTTATTTTTTTCCTTAACTTTTTGGTGAATTTTAATAAGAGTGATTTGAATTTCAGATTTAAAGAGATAGATGAATGGATGAGTATAAACCCTTATGTTTCAGCAAGCTGGCTGGAATTTAAAAACACCTTGATATTCTCTGAATCCGTAGCCTTAAAGGGTGAAGATGATGATTTAACATATCAGGAGGTATCATCAACCGTTCAAAATATCCAAACTACCGTGGATCCGTTATACTTTTTTAATGAAGAAACCCTTGTAACTTCAAAATTTAATTTTAAATTGTTACAAACAATTCCGACAATTTTGACAGGTTTCGGTCCGTTATTTACATTCTTGAACATCGCAATAGCGTTCGGTAAAATCGACTTTTCAACGCAGGAAAGAACAATTGCATCAGTTGCAGGTTTGATGAGCAGCATGCAGGTCGCAGCATTAGTATCAGTTATTGCGGTAGGTTCATCACTTATATTCCTTATTATAGAAAGAATTTTATATGGTCAAATGTGTGCAAGGCCTCTTGGAAAAGTCCAAGATACTATAGCGCATTTGTTTGATAATATTTCATCAGAAAAATTCTTGTTTGAACTTTTAAGAGAAACAAAAATTCAAAACAATTCAGTCTCAAATTTAATTGTTGCAATGCCTAACCATTTTAAAACAGCTTTGAATGCCGGTATTGCAAGTAATTTGGTTCCGTATCTGGAAAACTTAATCTTCGGTATCAACCAAATGAATAAACAATTGAAAGAGAATGCCAAGGCTGGTGGCGATTCTGTGGACGATTTATTTTAGCAGGTGACAAATGGCGATTTTGGCAAAAAAAGGTAAGGCTCAAGAAGCAGGCGACAATATATTCTGGACGACGATGGCAGACCTTTTGTTAGGGTTGGCAATTATCTTCATGACATTATTTGTACTTGCCATGACAGGTTTTACCCAAAATTCTATTCAGCAGAAACAAGAACAGATTAAGGCATCTGAAGAATTGATTGAAAAACTTGAAAAAGAAAATATTCAGGCTGAAGTTGATAAAATGACCGGTGATATTAAGATTTCTGATTTGGAATTATTTGAAGTAAACAGCTGGAATCTTTCACCTAAAGGTAAGCAATATCTTGATAAACTTATTCCGATATATGTAAATACGATATTTTCGAAACCTGAATTGGTTGACGGAATTAACAATATAGTTGTTCAAGGTCACACGGATTCTCAGTCTTTTTCCGGGTTAAAGACAAAGGATGAACAGTTTGCAAAGAATATGGAATTGAGTTTAAAACGTGCAAATTCGGTTGCGGCATATATGTTTCAAACAAACTATAATAAAACATACAGCGAACAATTAAGGGACAGACTTATTGTTGAAGGTAAAAGTTTTTCTGAACCAATTTTAAAAAGCGACGGTACGGAAGATTTTGACAAAAGCAGACGTGTAGAGCTTAAGCTTACCGTAAAACGCTGGGATATCTCACAGGCATTTGGGTTATAAACATGATAAATGAAAGCTTAATTCTTGAAACAATAAATATGATAAAGCTTTACAATCTGGACATACGGACCGTAACGCTTGCGATAAGCCTGAGGGACTGCATATCGGAAGATATAGATGTTGTTTGTGAAAAAATCTATAACAAAATTACAAAATATGCAAAAAATCTTGTAGAATATGCAAACGACTTGGAAAATGATTATTCAATACCGATAATAAATAAAAGAATTGCAGTTACACCGGTATCTATACTGGGGGAATCCTGCAAAAATCCGGATTATGTAAAGATTGCCAAAACTCTTGATAAAGCGGCACATGATGTCGGGGTAAATTTTGTCGGAGGGTTTTCAGCACTTGTAGAAAAAGGGTTTACAAAGGGTGATGAACTGTTGATGGAGTCTATTCCGGAGGCATTGGCGGTTACGGCAAGACTTTGTTCTTCAATTAACCTTGCATCTTCAAAGGCAGGAATTAATATGGATGCCGTTTTAAAGATGGCAGAAACCATAAAAAAAGCGGCGGAGCTTACAAAAGACCGTGACGGAATAGGTGCTGCAAAACTTGTTTGTTTCTGTAATTCAGCAAATGACAATCCATTTATGGCAGGGGCATATTGCGGATTTGGCGAACCTGAATGCGCGTTAAATGTCGGGGTTTCAGGTCCGGGGGTTGTTAGAGCTGCAATAGAATCAATGCCTGAAAACGCTGATATGAGTGAATTGGCAAATAAAATTAAACAGATTGTATATAAAATTACAACAACAGGTGAACTTGTAGGGCGTAAACTTGCAAAACGCCTTGATATTCCCTTTGGCGTAATTGATTTATCCTTAGCACCGACACCGGCGGAAGGTGACAGTGTTGCCGGGATATTTCAGGCAATGGGGTTGGAGCATGCAGGAGCACATGGAACAACGGCAGCGCTAGCTATGCTTAATGATGCCGTGAAAAAAGGCGGAATTATGGCAAGTTCTCATGTTGGCGGCTTATCAGGCGCATTTATTCCTGTATCAGAGGACGCAGGTATGATTGAGGCAGCAACAAACGGTTATTTAACTTTTGATAAATTAGAGGCAATGACGTCAGTTTGTTCAGTCGGGCTTGATATGATAGCAATCCCGGGTGACACTTCGACATCTACTATAGCAGGTATTATTGCGGATGAAATGGCAATCGGTATGATAAATAAAAAGACGACAGCTGTCAGAATTATTCCGGTTGTCGGAAAAGGTGTAGGAGATAAGGTTATATATGGCGGACTTTTGGGAGAAGCACCTATTATGCCTGTTAATAGACTTTCTTCTGAAAAATTTGTATGCCGCGGAGGCAGAATTCCTGCGCCAATTCACAGTTTAAACAATTAAGGAAAATGCATGGCAAAAACATTAAATGAATTATCATCATCATTAAAGGAATTTATAACAGAAAATCAAGATGCGCACAATTCTGCGGGTATTAAACAATATAGATATAACAATTTAAAAATTGAGGTACCGGATCCCAGAACAACTAAAATTCCCCAATTTATCGTTACAATAGGTATGTCTGAAGCTACATTTAATTTGATTACCGGTGAAAAATTATCCGGTGGATTGGGACCTGATGAAAAATATGTTTATCGTTGGATTGATAGAGGGTCAAATAAACAAGAATTGCTTGAAGCATATAAACGTGCTGAAAAACAAATAGGTAAAGCTAAGGGCGCAGAATAATTATTGATTTTTCATTGATTTTGCCCGTAATTGTCTGTGATAAGTTATAGCAAATCTGTGTGCTTCATCTCTTATTCTTTGGAATAAGAATAATGCGCTCGAGTTTCGGGGTAAGATTACGGGTTTTGATTTGCCGGGTAAAAATACTTCTTCATTGCGTTTTGCCAAACTCACCACATCAATTCCCGTGATGCCGAGTTCTTTTATAATCTCCATAACACTTGAAAGCTGCCCCTTGCCGCCGTCGATTATAATCAAATCGGGTTTTTCCCATTTTTTTTCACCAAGATGTGTCAGTCTGCGGGTGAGAACTTCTTTCATTGAAAGAAAATCGTCCGGTTTGCCTTCGGTTGAATTTACTTTAAATTTTCTGTATTCGGATTTTTTCTTAACCCCGTTGATAAAGGTTACCATTGATGCAACGGTGTTTGTGCCTTGAATATGAGATATATCGTAGCATTCCATACGGTGCGGAAAGTTTTTGAGCTGTAATTTTTCAGCCAGATATGATCCGATTTCGTTAAAATCATCTCTGATTTTTGCCATTTTGGTTATTTTAGCGTTTTGAAGAACAACATTTGCGTTTTTGTCTGCAAGCATCTGGAGCTCTTTGCCCTGCGCTGATTTTCCGTAACTTATTTTGACCTTCTTTTGTGCAAGAATTTCAAGCCATTCTTCATAAAGTGCTTTTTCCCCAACGGCTTCCAATTCATTTGAAACAATTTTGTCAGGGTAGCCAAGAGTAAGGGTGCTGTAGTATTCCTTGAAAAATGTTGCGAAAAATTCCGTGCGGTCTTCTTCTTCCACGTCATAAACAAAGTCTTTTTTGTCTATCAGCCTGCCTTCCCGAACCATTAAAATTACAATTGCAAAAATTCCGTCATCTGCTGCAAGCGAAATCACATCTTCATTAAGTCTGGTGTTTTCGTAAACTACTTTTTGTTTTTCCAGAGTCTTTTTCAAATCAAGGTAACTGTCGCGGAGCCGCGCGGCTTTTTCAAATTGAAGACTGTCAGAATATTTTTGGATTTGTTCCATTAACTGTTTCATTAATTCTGACTGTTTGCCTGATAAGAACAATTCAGCCTGATGAACAACGGCTTTGTATTCGTCGCTTGTGACCATGTTCTGGCATGGCGCAAGACAGCGCCCTATTTGATAGTAAAGGCATGGTCTGTCTTTGAATTTCGGGGTGCGGCATTGCTTTAAAGGAAAGATTTTTTTCAAAAAATCAAGTGTTGAATGCATTGCGCGAACATCCGTATATGGACCGTAATAGCGCCCTTTTTCAGGGTTTAAGTTTTTCTTGCGGACTATTGAAATTCTTGGAAAATCTTCATCCGTCACAAGAAAATACGGATATTTTTTGTCGTCTTTTAAAAGAATATTATAACGGGGCTTGTGTTTTTTGATTAAGTGGCTTTCCAAAATCAGGGCTTCGACTTCCGTATTTGTAATTATGTATTCAAGGTGGTCGATTTGGGAAACAAGCACCTGAACTTTTACGCTGTCGTGTTTTTTGTTAAAGTAACTTTTCACACGGCGCTTGAGAATTTTTGCTTTGCCCACGTAAATTATTTCATTATCCTTGTTGTAATAAATATAACATCCGGGTAATGACGGCAAAAGTTTTAAGCTTTCTTTTAATCGCTCATTCATCAACTATATTATATAGTTTTAAATTTATTTCTGCAATAAATTATACATTTGTTGTATTTTCTTATGAACATCTTGACAAAAACCGAAAAACAAATATAATGTTGTCATGATTAAAAAAGATATGGAAAAGATTAATATAGATATAGAAATGTCTAAAACCCTTGCCATGACTAGCTCACAAGTCGGGGGGGGGGTACCATTCTTTAGGATTTAAGAGACTTTTCCGTATAATAGAGAATTTATTTGATATCACAACCCTGTTGCGGCCCGTAATCGCTATGAACAAACGAAATATGACGGGTCTTACTTGTCATGTTGATACAATATTGATTTCACCTTTCGATAATTGTAACAACTTGGGCTGCAATGGGGCTATGATGTCAACGCATGGTTATGCGTGAATAACCAAGAGATAGTTGTATAAAAAAGAAAGGTAAAAAAGATTATGACAAAAAGATTTGGTTTTACTTTGGCAGAAGTATTGATTACATTAGGTATTATCGGCGTTGTAGCTGCCATGACAATTCCGACATTGATTTCAAACACAAATGGCGCACAATTCAAAACAGCTTACAAAAAAGCATTATCAACATTGAATCAGGCAGTATTGATGAATATTGCAATGGAAGATACTGATTTTTCAACTATAGTAAAAGATTCTGCAGATTCTGGTACTAAATTATCTGATATTTTAACTGATCGTATGCAATCAGCAACAGAAATTTCTGATTCATATCCAGATACAGGTATTACTTTATTAGAGGGTACAGGTGAAAGTGCTACATCCCCTAAATTGACTTATACTACAAAATGTGGCGGCAGTGCTGGTAGCTGGACAAAGCCTAATGGACCTGACGGAAAACCTGTAACGGGAACATGCGATGAGAATGGAAATATTGATGCTACAATTACGATGTCAACAACGTTAAGTGATTATAATAAATATTCTTTTGCAGATGGTACAGCATTTTGGTATTATAAAAATGCAGAAACTTGTACTGATGCGGCAGCAGCAGAAAAGGGTTGCTATGGTTTTATCGACGTAAACGGTGCTACGGGTCCTAATACTGTTATTTCTTGTGCAGATGCTGCAGAAGGTACTTGTACATCAGCAGAAATTACTGATTTATATCCGGTAATCTTCCACGGTCAAACAGTTGAGCCTGCAACAGATTCAGCAAGAGCAGTATTATTCGGTAAGTAATTTATTGAATAAAGATAATAAAAAGGGCGCGCAAGCGCCCTTTTTTTGTGTCCCCTACCTATAGCGAATCCGTCATACCGGACTTGTTCCGGTATCTTGTTGTCGGTACGATGTGAAAGCCCCTCTCCCGGCACTGCGTGCCACCCTCCCCCCTTGAGGGGGAGGGAGTCCGAAGGACGGGAAAGGGGC
Source organism: Candidatus Gastranaerophilales bacterium (assembly GCA_944323695.1). Lineage (GTDB taxonomy): Bacteria > Cyanobacteriota > Vampirovibrionia > Gastranaerophilales > Gastranaerophilaceae > SIG32. The sequence goes on along the minus strand of CALUTI010000010.1, from coordinate 8,180 downwards.
TGAATTTAAAAATTCGGGTGAGGATCTAAATTTCATTTAATTATTTATTTATGCTATACTTAAAATATGGAAAATAAGAAAATTAAAATAGGGTTAATTGGTTTAGGTACTGTAGGTTCAGGGGTTTATAAGACGCTCGGAGCTTTTGATAATATTGAAGTGGTTAAAATCGCGGTTAAAAATAAAAATAAAAAACGCGATATCCCAAATTTAGACGAAAGTTTAATCACGGATGATCCGTACGAGGTTGTTAATAATCCTGAAATTGATATCGTATGCGAACTTATAGGCGGTATGGAGCCGGCGTATGATTTGATTACAAAGGCAATTGAAAACGGCAAACATATTGTTACTGCAAATAAAGAGCTTCTTGCAAAACGCGGGGTGGAGATTTTTAAATTTGCGGAAGAGCATAACAAAGTTATTCTCTACGAAGCCGCAATCGCGGGCGGTATCCCGATTATTATGCCTATAAAAACAATTCTTGCAGGTAATAAAATTAATAAAATTGAGGCAATCCTAAACGGTACAACAAATTATATTTTGACAAAAATGGATGTTCAAGGCGCCTCTTATGATGATGTTTTAAAAGAAGCACAGGAGCTTGGTTATGCTGAAACCGACCCTACAGGTGACGTTGAAGGTTTTGATGCGGCTTATAAAATTACAACGCTTGCTACTCTTGCTTTTAAAAAGAGGATTAAATTTGAAAATGTTTATCGAGAAGGGATTACAAAAGTCCGTGTTGAAGATATGAAAGCCGCAAATGATTTGGGTTATAAAATTAAACTTATTGCATCTGCTAAAATGAACGAAAATGGTCAGGCTGATGTGAGAGTTCATCCGATGCTTGTTTCCAAAGATTCTACGCTGGCTCATATTGATTATGTTACAAATGCGGTTAGTCTCACAGGGCACCCGATAGGTCATATTACGCTTTCCGGTCCCGGTGCGGGAGAATTCCCCACGGCAAGCTCTGTTGTCGGTGATATTTTGGCTATCGCGGCTGAAATCGGTACGACTGATTATCTTTTGCCTATGATGCGCTGCCACCACGAAGAACTCGCGGATTGCATAAATATTTTGAATACGGAAAATAAATATTATCTTTCTTTGAATGCAAAAAATAACAAAGGTGTTATAGGCAATATCGGAAACATTTGTGCGGAATGCGATATTAGCGTTGAAAGCATTGTGCAGAAAAATGTTTCGCAGAATAATACTGCCGATATTACGGTGATTACCGAGATTTGCAAAGAAAAAAATATGCAAAATGCAGTAAAAGCCTTTGAAGAAAGCGGTTTTATCAATAATGTAAACAGTTTAATAAGAGTGCAGGTGTAAATTATGTATTATCAAGGTTTAATAAATACGTTCAGGGAATATCTTCCTGTCAGTGACAAAACTCCGGTGATTACTTTAAATGAAGGCAACACACCGTTAATAAAAGCAGACAATTTGGCACGTAAAATCGGATTGGATGCGGAAATTTATTTAAAGTTCGAAGGTTCAAACCCGACAGGAAGTTTTAAAGACCGCGGAATGACAATGGCGGTCTCCAAAGCAAAGGAAGAAGGCTCTGAAGCAATTATATGTGCCTCTACAGGCAATACAAGCGCCTCTGCTGCAGCATACGGCGCACGCGGCGGACTTAAAACTTATGTTCTTATCCCCGACGGTTACATTGCGCTCGGAAAACTTTCTCAGGCAATGATGTACGGTGCGGAAATTATCGCTATTCAGGGAAATTTTGACGAAGCATTGGAAATGGTTAGAAAAATTTCCGATAATTATCCGATAACTCTGGTAAATTCAGTTAACCCATACAGGATTGAAGGTCAAAAAACAGGTGCGTTTGAAATTTGTAATGCACTCGGAGATGCGCCGGATTATCACTTTATTCCTGTTGGAAATGCCGGAAATATTACGGCATATTGGAAAGGTTACAAGGAATTTTATTCACTTGGAAAGTCTAAAAAATTACCTAAAATGATGGGATTTGAAGCGGAAGGTTCTGCCGCAATTGTTAAAGGTGAAAGAATTATGCATCCCGAAACCCTTGCAACAGCCATAAGAATCGGAAATCCCGCAAGCTGGAAACAAGCGGAAGCCGCACGTGATGAAAGTAACGGCATGATTAATTTTGTGTCTGATGAAGAAATCGTAAAAGCTTACAAACTTATTGCATCAACGGAAGGTGTTCTTGCAGAACCCGCAAGCGCAGCATCAGTTGCAGGATTGATTAAGTTTAAAGATAAAGTTCAACCTGGCTCAAAAGTTGTTTGTATCCTTACGGGAAACGGCTTGAAGGATCCTGATAATGCCATAAAATATTCTAATGCGGATGTTAAGAAAACTCCGGCGGATTTGTCTGAAATCCTTAAAGTGATGAATATTTAGAAATTTTTGTGAATTTTATGATATAATCCTGTTATGAACAAACTGTTTTTAACAGGATTATTTTTAGCATTGTTTTGTCCGTTTGTATTTGCAAATGAAGTTGTAGAGGACTATTTCGATATTGCAACAAATTATTGTATTGAAGGAAATTACAATGAGGCGGCAAATTATCTGGATAAAATTTTGTTGATTGAGCCTGATAATAAAAACGTAGAGGATTTGAGGAACGGTTTAAGACAAATTATTCAAGGTAAAAATACCTCATTTGTCCTTCCGAAAAGTAATGCCGTAAAACAAGCCGTAAATTATAAAAAATTAGGTAACAAACAAGGAGAATTAACCTCTCTCACGGCAGGCAGTGATTACTGGGCATACTATTTTTTAGGACAATTCCACCGCAAAAATAAGGATTACAATCAGGCAATAAGCTATTTTATTAAATCCGTTAATGCAAAACCAAGTTTTAACCAGTGTTATCTTGAAATTGCAGTTTGTTATTTTGAGCTTGGCAATTTTCAACAGGCTTTAACTTATCTGAATCAGTATTTAAAAGTTAATCCTCAGGATGATTTTGCCTATGCTTTAAAAGCCAGGTGTGAAGCAAATATGAACAATAATGATGTAGCATTGAGCGATATTTTAACGGCAATTGCTCTGGAAAATTCTATTGATAACAGATTTTTGGAAGGTAAAATCTTATACAATATGAAAAGATATGAACAGGCAAAAGATAAGCTTGAAAAACTAACCGGAGAAATTCAAACAGCTGAAATATATAAATATATCGGGCTTTGTTATGCAGAGTTAGGAGATTATTCCGCAGCGTTGAACAATTTGGATAAATCAATCATACTCTTTGATGAAGACAAAACAGTTAATGCAAAGTATAATGAGATAAAATCAAAGATTGGGAAGTAGATGAGACACAGAAAAGAGAAGTTTATAACTAAATTAAAAAATTGGGTATTTACATTTATCCTTGTTGGTTTAATGCTATTTTGGGTTCAGGGTTATACTAACGCATCCGGTTTGAAGTTTGTTCAAATAACAGATGATCACTTTTTAAAGGATTCCCCGAATACTACATTTAAAATGATTGCTGAATCGCCTAAACTTTTGGATGATGCTATTGATCAGATAAATGCCATACCAAACGTGAATTTTGTAATGTTTACCGGTGACTTGATTGATAAGCCTTTTGAAAAAGAGCTGCATGCAGTATTACCGCATTTGAATAATTTGACTGCTCCCTGGTATTTTTCTTTTGGGAATCATGATATATGTGTTGGCGGCTATCTTACAAAAAGTATGTATTTGAGTATTTTGAGAGAAAATAATCCGAATTTTACATTTGAAAAACCATATTATTCTTTTGTTCCTAAAAAAGGTTACAAGGTTATAGTACTGGATAGTATCATAGATACAGAAATTACTGCAAACGGGTATATTTATCCGGAACAGTTAAAATGGCTTGATGAAGAGTTGAAAAATTCACAAAAAGATGTAGTGCTTATTTTTATGCATGTACCTGTGATTGAGCCTTTTCCAAGTCCCAACCACAAAATGAAAAATGCTGAGGATGTTAAAGCTGTGATAGAAAAATATAAAAATCCTATAGGTGTTTTTACCGGTCACTATCATGCCGCAAAAATTATACAGAATAATAATGTTTTATATGTAAGCACACCTTCTCTTGTATCTTATCCCAATGCCTTCAGGGTTATTAATATTATCAATAAAAGAAATAAAGTTATTTTTGAGATACAGTTTAAAGAAACCCGCTTGAAAAATGTTCAAAAGCTTGCAAAACTTATGGTATTTGCATCTTCTATATATAGCGGTGAAGAAAAAGATCAAAACGGAGTTTTCGTAATTAAAAAACAGCGAGGTATCAATGAGTGAATTTAGTTTAAAATTCAGAGGTGTCAGAGGAAGTTATCCGATAGCTAATAAAGATTATTTGCAGTATGGAGGCAATACTGCATGTGTTGAAGTTAATGCAGGCGGACACCTTATAATTCTTGATGCAGGAACTGGGCTGATTGATGTCGGTAATGAATTAATGGAAAAATATATAACTTCCGGCATGACACCTGAGGAAAGACAGCCGGTAAAAGCTACTGTGCTTTTATCTCATATTCATCAGGATCACATCCAGGGGTTCACATTTTTCAGACCTTTGCATCTGAATTCAACACGTTTGGCGGTTTTTGGCTCTGTTTGTGAAGAAGAAAATTTATCTGATGAACTGTCAAATATATTATTCGGCAAAACTTTTCCGCTCGATTTGGGTGATATTGCAGGAAAACTTAATATTAGAAATATTAATTCAAAGCAGGCAATTATTTTAAGACATGGTGTTGAGCCGGAAGTTGTTGAAGTTTCTTCAAATATTCAGCCTCAAAATGATGATGTTATTATTACATGTTATAAATCTTATGCCCATCCGCAAGATGGTGTAATGGTTTATAAAATTGCATATAAGGATAAATCAATTGTTTATGCAACGGATAAGGAAGGTTATCTTGGCGGTGATAAAAGATTGGTTGATTTTGCAAAGGGCTGTAATGTTCTTATTCATGACGCGCAATATACGACTGAAGATTATCTGAATCAGCATGTTCCAAAACAAGGGTACGGGCACTCTACATTCGATATGGCAATTGAAGCCCAGAGACAGACTAATGCTGACAAACTTGTCTTTTTCCACTTTGATCCCGAATATGATGATGAAAAATTAAACCGAATCAAAGAACACTATTCAAATAAATTCCCTGACAGAGTTGTTATGGCACATGAAGGTCTGGAACTTGAAATTTTATAGAAAAATATTAATAATTTGGTAATGAAAAAGTTTTTTTTAACAGCATTAATAGTCATGTCCTTTTTGACATCAGCGTATAAAAAACCTGATGTTTATGTCATTGATGCTGAAAAAAACGCCTATATGCACAATAATTTGGGCTTGATGTATGTAAATGAAAAATGTTATTATGCGGCAATTCAGGAATATAAAATTGCAATAAGCCTCAACCCGAATACTCAGGCAACGGCTGTTTATTACAATAATTTGGGTGAGGTTTATTTAACAATAGGTTATCCGGATTATGCTTTAGATTGTTTTCAAAGGGCTTTAACCCAGTTCAGCCTTAATTTTAAGTATTATCAAAATCTTGCTAAGACATTTAAGGCTCTTGGAACTGTTGATGAGCAGATTATAAAATATTCCGATGAATCCAATCCGTTAAATAAAGTCATGCTTGGCGTTTTATATGCACAAAAGGGTGAAACAAAAAGAGCAATTACAATTTTGGATGAATTTTGTATGACGGAACCGGATTTGATTATTACACCATCAATAAAAAAATATATAAAGGAATTGGTTTACCGGCAATGAATGTGAGAGAAAGACTTTTAGAGCTTCAGGATGAAAAATATAAAAAATTTCATTCGGCATTAGTACCGAATGTTAATAATGTTTTGGGAATACGTGTTCCTGATATCAGAAAAATTGCAAAGGAGCTTTCTAAAAATCCGGACTGGCAGAATTATAAAGATGATTTGTATTATGAAGAATTAATGATACAGGGGCTTTTGATAGGCTATGCCAAACTTGATGCTGGAAAAAGGCTTGAGCTTTTGAAAGAATTTGTGCCAAAGATTACAAGCTGGGGTGTATGCGATGTGGTTTGTTCAAATCTGAAATTTACCACCAAAAATAAGGCGCTTGTCTGGAATTTTTTGCAGGATTATTTGAATTCCGATAAGGAGTTTGAAATACGCTTCGGCGTTGTAATGTTGTTGAGCTATTTTTTGGATGATGAATATATAGACGAAGTTATAAGGATTTTGGATAGCATTGATCACGAAGGTTATTATGCAAAAATGGCTGTTGCATGGGCATTTTCAATATGCTTTGTAAAATATTGGGATAAAACTCTAAAATATTTTGAAAAATCAAATATTTCAAAATGGGTTTACAATAAATCAATTCAAAAAGCCTGTGAATCGTATAGAATTTCAGCTGAGAAAAAAGAATTATTGAAAAAAATGAAAAAATAAAAGCCCTCATAATTGAGGGCTTTTATCACATTATAGAGGTCTTAAAGAATTTCTGTAAATTTCTTCAACCACCTCACGTCCGTTTCCTGACGGCGCGATATCTAAAAGACCGCTCAATGAAGGTGTTGTGTAAACAAGATCTACAAGTCTTTCAACATCATTTTCGCTGAAACCTTCATCTATGAGTTTTTCTGTTACACCTACTGAGAATAACCAATCCTGAACGCCTTTTGCCGCTTTTTCAGCTTCCGCAGGATTACCTGTTAAGCCAGGGACAATCGGTGCTAAAATGTCTGCAAGTGTGTTTGCTCTGTCTTTGTAAATTACTTTTATAACAGCCGGTAAGAGCATTGCAAGTCCAAGACCGTGTGCAAGTTCATGTTTAACGCCGCTCAACGGGTGTTCAAGAGCATGTGTATAGTGTAACATACCGTTATCAAAGCATACACCGCCCATCATAGCCGCATAAGCCAAATAATATCTTGCTTCCAAATCATCAGGATTTTCAAGAGCTTTTGGCAAATATTTTACAACATCTGCAATAACTTCGCGTGCCAAAGTTACGGCATAAGGTGATGTAACGGTGCTTGTTGCAGCTTCAACAACATGGTTTACCGCATCAATTGATACGAAACGAGTTTGTTTCGGTGACAATTTAGTCATTAATTGCGGGTCATCTATTGCATACATCGGATAGATGCAGTCATAAGCAATTGCCGGTTTGAAGTCTTTTTCAGGAACCGTAACAACTGCAAATCTGTTTGTTTCTGTACCGGTACCGTGTGTAAGGTTAATTGACACAATCGGCGCAGCTTTTTCCGGTGTAAATTTGAATTCGTAAATATCATTTGCATTTTTGTCAGGATATTCTATTAAGATAGCAACTGATTTGCCTGCATCTGTCGGAGAACCTCCGCCGATAGCAATAACAGCTTTTGCGCCAAAGTCGTGTGCAAGTTTTGCTGCTTCATTAACATGATGTGTTGTCGGGTTTGGAGTTACCTGATCATAATTTACGTAACCTATGCCGTTGTTTTGTAATGCTTTTTCAACGTAATCCCATGCACCGGTTGCTTTATAAGCATTTCTGCCTGACATTACGATAACTTTATCAATTCCTTTTGTTTTTAAATCTTTTGCGATATCTTCAATTTTTTTAATAGCACCAACACCAAAAAATACAGAAGTACGTGTTCTGATTTCGCGGATGTCGTTAATATTAATGTCTTTTTCCCACATAATAAACTCTCCTTTCTTACTACAAGTATATTGTAATGCATAAATTCATCTTTTGCAATAATTATCTTACATAATAACTATTATCTGCCTGAGGCAGGACAACATATTGTGCCAACATTGGCAAAGGCGCTTTATACGATTATTTGTAAAATAATACAATCATTAGTAATATCGCTTTAAATAATAACTATTATCGGAATCTTTTGTTCACTTTTTCTTTTTATTGCGATGTAAAAAGAAAAAGTGAACCGAAAAAGAAAAACACGCGTGTTTACTTGCAATCCTTCGGATTGCTCAAGCCCTGACGGGCGCACATCCGTGCCGTTGCAAGCTGACGCTTGCAATCGTTCACCGCGCCTATAATCACGGCGCGGAGCCGGCATAGCCGGCTTTAACGGGGTGGCAGGGGTGTCCCCTGCTCACTCGTTCATTTCGGTCGCGTGTTTCTCTTTCTTTTGCAAGCGTTTTCTTTCTCTTTG
>CALUTI010000009.1 GCA_944323695.1 Candidatus Gastranaerophilales bacterium | reverse complement strand
AACTTTCTGACAATGGAGAGTTTGATCCTGGCTCAGGACGAACGCTGGCGGCGTGCTTCATACATGCAAGTCGAACGAGAAGCTGACTTCGGTCAGTGGAAAGTGGCGGACGGGTGAGTAATATGTAGGAAATCTGCCCTAGAGAGGGGGACAACAGAGGGAAACTTCTGCTAATACCCCATATGAGCTTAGTTGAAATACTAATCTTGAAAACTCCGGTGCTCTAGGATGAGCCTGCATCTGATTAGCTAGTTGGCGGTGTAATGGACCACCAAGGCGACGATCAGTAGCTGGTTTGAGAGGATGATCAGCCACAATGGGACTGAGACACGGCCCATACTCCTACGGGAGGCAGCAGTAGGGAATTTTGCGCAATGGGCGAAAGCCTGACGCAGCAACGCCGCGTGAACGATTAAGCCCTTCGGGGTGTAAAGTTCTGTCAGTAGGGACGAAACTTGACGGTACCTACAGAGGAAGCACCGGCTAACTCCGTGCCAGCAGCCGCGGTAATACGGAGGGTGCAAGCGTTGTCCGGAATCATTGGGCGTAAAGAGTTCGTAGGCGGCATGTAAAGTCCGGTGTTAAAGCCTGAGGCTCAACCTCAGTTCGGCACTGGATACTTGCAAGCTAGAATGCGGTAGAGGTAAAGGGAATTCCTGGTGTAGCGGTGAAATGCGTAGATATCAGGAGGAACATCGGTGGCGTAAGCGCTTTACTGGGCCGTGATTGACGCTGAGGAACGAAAGCCGGGGTAGCAAATGGGATTAGATACCCCAGTAGTCCCGGCCGTAAACGATGGATACTAGGTGTTGCGGGTATCGACCCCTGCAGTGCCGTAGCTAACGCGATAAGTATCCCGCCTGGGGAGTACGCACGCAAGTGTGAAACTCAAAGGAATTGACGGGGACCCGCACAAGCGGTGGAACATGTGGTTTAATTCGAAGCAACGCGAAAAACCTTACCAGGGCTTGACATCTGAGGAATCCTGATGAAAGTCGGGAGTGCTCTTCGGAGAGCCTCAAGACAGGTGGTGCACGGTTGTCGTCAGCTCGTGTCGTGAGATGTTGGGTTAAGTCCCGCAACGAGCGCAACCCTCGTCGTTAGTTGCATATATCGGTATACTGATATAGTGCTCTCTAGCGAGACTGCCGGTGATAAACCGGAGGAAGGTGGGGACGACGTCAAATCATCATGCCCCTTATGCTCTGGGCTACACACGTGTTACAATGGCCGGTACAACGAGCCGCCAACTCGCGAGAGTGAGCAAATCTCTTAAAACCGGTCTCAGTTCGGATTGCACTCTGCAACTCGAGTGCATGAAGTCGGAATCGCTAGTAAACGCAGATCAGCACGCTGCGTTGAATACGTTCCCGGGTCTTGTACACACCGCCCGTCACACCATGGAAGTCGACCACGCCCGAAGTACGTGAGCTAACCATTCGGAAGCAGCGTCCTAAGGCAGGGTTGGTGACTGGGGTGAAGTCGTAACAAGGTAGCCGTACCGGAAGGTGTGGCTGGATCACCTCCTTTCTAGGGAGATTGAGGTAACATCACAGGATGTTTTAAAATTAGCCTCCATCCCAAGGTCGAGAGCCATTGACGATATTAATTTTATATTTTTGGTTAATATAAGAGGCTCGAATTAATAAGTATGTTTTCAGACTATTTTGTCTCCAGTGTTTGGATTGTACATTGAAAATTGCATAAGATTATAAGCGTAAATCGAGATAAATGTTATTTATTAAGATAAAACGTAATCATCAATGTTAAAGTACTTTAATCTTAATTAAAGTATATTAGGTAAAGCTACTAAGTGCTAATGAAGGATGCCTTGGTACTGACAGCCGAAGAAGGACGTGTAAAGCTGCGATAAGCTGCGGGGAACTGCTAAAAGGTCTTGATCCGCAGAATTCCGAATGGGGAAACCCTCTAAGGTTAAAACCTTAGAACCCGTAACTGAATACATAGGTTACGAGGAGGAAAGCCTGTGAACTGAAACATCTTAGTAACAGGACGAAAAGAAAATAAACTAATGATTCCGAAAGTAGCGGCGAGCGAAATCGGAAGAGCCTAAACCTTATGTACGTGATAGACTGCAATCGTTGTGCATTAGGAGTTGTGGGACTTACCGAAATAGTTGCAGATATTTCAAAGAGTTACAAAGTTATTTATTAGATGAATTCAACTGGAAAGTTGAGCCATAGCGGGTGACAGCCCCTTAATCGACAATAAATAATCTCTTGTAAGTATCCCGAGTAAGGCGGGGCACGTGAAACCCTGTCTGAATCCACCGGGACCATCCGGTAAGGCTAAATACTAGTCAGTGACCGATAGTGAACGAGTACAGTGATGGAAAGGCGAAAAGAACAGTGAGAAGCTGAGTGAAATAGACCCTGAAATCGTTAGCATACAATCAGTTAGAGCCCTATTAATAGGGTGATAGCGTGCCTGTTGAAGAATGAGCCGGCGAGTTATCTTATGTTGCAAGGTTAAGGAGTTAATATCCGGAGCCACAGCGAAAGCGAGTTTGAATAGAGCGTTAAGTAACATGAGATAGACCCGAACCTTGGCGATCTAACCATGACCAGGATGAAGCGTGGGTAACACTACGTGGAGGTCCGAACCGACTGATGTTGAAAAATCAGCGGATGAGTTGTGGTTAGGGGTGAAATGCCAATCGAGCCAAGAGCTAGCTGGTTCTCCCCGAAATGCGTTTAGGCACAGCGTTGGACTTATCTTACCGGAGGTAGAGCACTGGTTTTGTGCGGGCGTCGAAATGATGTACCAAACAATGTCAAACTCCGAATGCCGGTAATGTTATTATCCAGCAGTGAGGCTACGAGTGATAAGATCCGTGGCCAAGAGGGAAACAGCCCAGAACGCCAGTTAAGGTCCCTAATATATACTAAGTGGTTAAGGAGGTAAAGTTGCTGTGACAACCAGGAGGTTGGCTTAGAAGCAGCCATCCCTTGAAAGAGTGCGTAATAGCTCACTGGTCAAGCGACTTCGCGCCGAAAATACACCGGGACTCAAGTATATAACCGAAACTGCGTCATATAGTTTACTATATGGGTAGGGGAGCGTTCTGTTGTAGGTTGAAGTCAGATCGAAAGGACTGATGGACGAAGCAGAAGTGAGAATGTCGGCATGAGTAGCGAAAACATTGGTGAGAATCCAATGCACCGTAAACCTAAGGTTTCCCCTGGCAGGCTCGTCCGCGGGGGGTTAGTCGGAACCTAAGCTCAGGCCGAAAGGCGTAGGCGATGGACATCAGGTTGATATTCCTGAACTATCTGGTAGTCGTTATCAGATGCGGAGGGACGCAGGAGGATAGGCACGCAGCCGATCGGATGTGGCTGTTTAAGCGTGTAGCTAGAATAAGTAGGAAAATCCGCTTGTTCGTTTTAACGTGAGGCGTTATGAGGAGAGTCTACGGACTCGAAGGTGTTGACTCCACACTGCCAAGAAAATCTTCGCAATCGAGAATATCAGGTATCCGTACCGGAAACCGCCACAGGTAGGTTGGTAGAAAATACCAAGGTGCGCGAGACAACTCTCGCTAAGGAACTCGGCAAAATCACCTCGTAACTTCGGGAGAAGAGGTACCCTGCTAGCGTGTAGCGGCTTGCCCGTGAAGCGTGATAGGGTCGCAGTGAATAGGCCCATGCGACTGTTTACCAAAAACACAGGTCTCTGCTAAGTCGATCAAGACGATGTATAGGGGCTGACGCCTGCCCGGTGTCGGAAGGTTACGCGGAAGGGTTAGACCTTGGTCGAAGCTCTGAAGCTAAGCCCCGATGAACGGCGGCCGTAACTATAACGGTCCTAAGGTAGCGAAATTCCTTGTCAGGTAAGTTCTGACCCGCACGAATGGCGTAACGATTTGGGCGCTGTCTCGGCGAGAGGCTCGGCGAAATTGGATTATCCGTGAAGATACGGATTACGTGTACCAGGACAGAAAGACCCTATTGAGCTTTACTGTAGCTTGAAATTGAATTCGGGTTCTCATTGTGCAGTATAGGTGGGAGACTTTGAAGCAGAAGCGTCAGCTTTTGTGGAGTCATCGTTGAGATACCACTCTGTGATAATTTGAATTCTAACACTGATCCCTCTAACATCAGGGCAGTGGACAGTTTCTGGTAGGCAGTTTGACTGGGGCGGTCGCCTCCTAAAATGTAACGGAGGCGTTCAAAGGTTCCCTCAGGTTGGTCGGAAATCAACCATTGAGTGTAATAGCAAAAGGGAGCTTGACTGTGAGACCTACAAGTCGAGCAGGTGCGAAAGCAGGATATAGTGATCCGGTGGTTCTGCATGGAAGGGCCATCGCTCATCGGATAAAAGTTACCATAGGGATAACAGGCTTATCTCCCCCAAGAGTCCACATCGACGGGGAGGTTTGGCACCTCGATGTCGGCTCGTCGCATCCTGGAGCGGTAGTACGTTCCAAGGGTTGGGCTGTTCGCCCATTAAAGCGGCACGCGAGCTGGGTTCAGAACGTCGTGAGACAGTTCGGTCCATATCCGGTATACGCGCAAGAGATTTGAACGGAGTCTTCCTTAGTACGAGAGGACCGGGAAGAGGGAACCTCCAGTGTACGGGTTATCGCGCCAGCGGTAAACGCCCGGTAGCTGTGTTCCAAGCGGATAAGTGCTGAAAGCATATAAGTACGAAGCCCACCGTAAGATGAGATCTCTCATAGCATAAGCTAGTAAGTCCCCAAGCAGATTACTTGGTTGATAGGTCAGAGATGTAAGAATGGCAACATTTTCAGTCGACTGATACTAATCGGACGAGGGCTTTTCCTAATTTGCCAAATATGGTAAAAGGATGATTGCGTGCCTTATAATCATTATGCAACTTTCAAAGTGCACCAAGCACAGGTTACCAAGTTTGTCGGTGACCAAGAGTGAGGAAACCACCCGTTCCCATCCCGAACACGGTCGTAAAGACTCATTTCAGCGAAAATACTTGGCGGGCCACCGCCTGGGAAGATAGCCCGTTGCCGACATCTATATTTTAAAAAGAGGAATGACAAAAGTTGTTCCTCTTTTTGTTTGGATAGAAGAGTCAATTTCAAATATTTTATTGATGCATGATTTTAGTGAAAATACTATACTTATGTGCCCAGCATTGCAATATGGTCCGGTATCTGCAAGAAAAGTGTTCAGCAATTGTTCATGTTTTTATTATTAATATTTTCGTCATATCATTATTAAATTATGCAATATTTGTATTTATTTTAATAATTTATAATTAATAATATTTCCTAAAGATATAGATGTAACGAAATGTAAATAAATATATAAGATAGCTTGAAATCCTGTTATAATGCCTCATAGGATAGGATAGGATAGGATAGGATTCGTATGCAAAATTGAAGAATTTATTTTTTTTGCCGTTATTATTTATATAAGGAAAAAAGGGAACGACAAATTTACAACGGATTGATATTTTCAATCCGTTTTTATTTAGAAAATAATAATAACCTTTTAATAATAATTTGATTTTACTTTTTATTTTTGTATAATAATGTCATGCGCAGGAAGTATAAGTATCAAAATAAAGTTGTTACATTTGTAATTACTTTTTTGTTAATGTTTACGGGGTTTTATTATTTAGGGTTAAATTATGTCCCGTTGGAATTGTATGATACCCAGACGATGCCGGCTGATAAGACGGAAGATTTTTATGTTACGCAATGGTGCAAGACGGATTTTGGCAGAAAAGAAGCTGTGTTGTGGGATATGACGCGGGTCGACTGTCTTACTAAAGATTATGCAATAGAGTTTGATTTCGCAAAAAAATGGGCTGAAAGTGTCGGGCAGTCGCTTTATTATGCAGAGTTGACGCATAAGAAGCCTGCGGTTGTTTTAATTTTGAAAAATTGGGCGGATTTGAGATACGTAAAAAGAGTTGAAAGATTAAACAAAGATATTCAGATTTTTCTCGTAAAGGCATTTTAGTGTTTTGAGAAATTTGACTTTTTTATAATAATTATTATAAAACTTATATGATTATTATGGAGTTTTTCAAAAAAAGCAGGCAATGTAAGCATGAAAATTTCCCGCCTGATAAAGACACTGGCTATTGTCCGGATTGCGGTGAATTAATTGAAAATCGGTGGTTTATCGTACGCTGCGCCTGCTGCGGAGTCAAGCACAAAGCTATAATTAAAAACGGTCAAATTGTTCCTGTCGAAAAATTTTGCCATAATTGCGGCGGTAAAAATTTTATTGTGGAGCGTGTCAATAAAATTAACTTTATTGATATAAATTATGCCGTGTTAGTTAAAACAACAGTTCCATGCGAGCATTTTGAATTTACCCAGAGCTGGGCAGAGTCTAGAGAAACATCCAATTGCACACGCAAACTGCTGCAACAATTCCGATAAAATCAGCTAAAAGCCCTACAAGCAAGGCATAACGTAATTTTGAAATTCCGACAGCTCCGAAATATACTGCCAAAACATAAAATGTGGTTTCGCTTGAGCCGACCATTATGGCGGAAAGTTTTGTTGCATAATCATCAGGTCCAAGAGTGTTCGCGATATCTGAAAATACCCCGAGTGCCGCAGATCCGGAAAGTGATCTTACTATCATAATGGGAATTACATCTGCCGGAACATGAATTTGTGCAAGTATGCCGGAAAGTGCCTGTTCAAGCATTTCAATTATTCCGGAGGCTCTGAACATTGATATTGCAACTATTATTGCAACAAGATACGGAATAATGTTTACTGCAACCTTAAATCCGTCCTTTGCACCGTTAGTAAATGTTTCATAAATAGGAACTCTTTTTATCAAACCCATTGTAAGAATCAAAAGAAGGATTGCAGGTAAAGCCCAGAGGGATATTATGTTCATTATTTGTTGGAACATGTTTCACCACCCCTCTCCTGCATTTGTAGCTCGCTATGCTCGCACAACTGCTCCCTCTCCCTCAAGGGGCGAGGGTTTTGTTCAGACCAAAATTTCTGGAAAATTTTGGCTAAGATAATTGCGGATACAAATGCAATTGTTGTAACCAAAAGCGTCGGTGCAATGATTTCCGTCGGATTTTTGTAGCCTATTCCGATTAAAACTGCGAGTACTGTTGCCGGAATTAGTTGAAATCCTGCCGTATTCATTGCCAAAAGCATACACATGGCGTTTGATGCCGATGTTTTATCAATATTTTCTTTCTGCAACTCCTCCATTGCTTTTAAGCCGATTGGCGTTGCGGCGTTGGTTAAGCCAAAAGCGTTTGCTGAAAAATTCATTGCAATGTCGCCTATTGCCGGGCTTTCTTCCGGAATCTCATTGAATAACCTTTTCGTCACAGGTTTGATAATTTTAGCAATAATTTTTATCAGTCCGCATTCTTCGGCTATTTTCATCATCCCAAGCCAGAAAGCCATTATCCCAATTAAGGAAAACGCAACTTTTACAGAGAGTTCTGCGCCGGTTAATATTGAATTTACAACGTTAGTTAACCTGCCGTTTATTGCGCCAAATATTATTGAAATTACAATCAGAAAATAAAATATGTAATTCATAAGTCGATTATAGCATTTAATAATTTGCTAAATGCAGATTGTGAATTGTTCGTTACAAATATTGGTTATAAAGTAATATCAAATGTTTCACAGAGATTTTCTTTATGGCTGTTTGGGATTTCTTCGGTAAAAATTAGGTTATTAAGTCTTTTTAATGTGTTTTGTACTCGAGGTTTATTTGTTTCCATCAAAATTTCATGGTCATCTTTCCAGCCTAATTCTATAAAACCAAGTTTTTTGTATTTTGAAACTGTATCAAAAGGCCCGTTGGTTATTGCCTCCAGCTTTATTTTCTCGGCTTTTGAATTTTGGAAGATTTCAAACATATGTTTAAAAAGAGTTGTGCCGGCAAGGGTTACTTTTTTACCGAATTTTATAGGCCATGTGCAAATACAATCAAGGTGAAATTTATTTTTCCCCGGTAAAAATACGGCTATGCCGCATGGCTTGTTATCAGATGCTGCCAATAAGGTGATTCGGTCATTTTTTAAAGAATTATCTACGGCGTATTCAAGCATTTCATTCCATCTTGAATATTCCTGTTGCGATAAATCAGGCATGAGGTTTTGCATATTTATTTTATCGGGCAGCCTTATTAGAAACGGTCTATCATTTTTTGCATCTAATTCATAAACTTTTATTTTTGTTTCTACATTTTTTATTATGTTTTTTGAATTAGCAATATGTATTGCCGTAAAATTTGGGGTAAAAGAATTTTGTTGTTGAATTTGCATTTTTGTTCCTTGTTTTATTTTATTAAAACTTCTAAAAATAGATTTTGCTATAAAAAAAGCTCTCCTAAAAAGGAGAGCTTTTAATTATTTTATTCCGGTTTAGCAAGAGCATGCAGCGCATTCGCAGCCGAGAGCTTCTTTAGCTTCATTAATTCTTACCTTAATTCTGCCGTCAACTGCAATACCTTCGCCTGTTTTTTCGCTGATTAACAACGGGTTAATATCAAGTTCGTCAATGAATTTGAAGTCATTAACCAATTGTGAAAGACGAAGAAGTGTTTCTTCAATCTGTTCCATGTCAGCAGGTTTAGTACCTCTTGCACCCTGGAGTAATTTGTATGCTTTAACTGATTTAACCATTTCTTTTGCATCCTGATCTGTCAAAGGTGCAATTCTGAAGGTTACATCTTTCAAAGCCTCAACAAATACACCGCCAAGACCAAACATCATCATCGGACCGTATTGAGGATCTGTTGCAATACCGCAAACCATTTCACGGTTGCCTTTTACCATTTCCTGAATAATTACACCTTCAAGTCCTTCGATAAGTCCTTTTTCGGTTAATTTTTCAATCAGGTCTCTGTATTCTTCTCTCAATTGTTCTTCTGACTGAATGTTTACTCTTACGCCGCCAACATCGGTTTTGTGTGATGTTGTTTTAGAAGTCATTTTCATAACAACCGGATATCCGATTGAATTTCCTAATGTTACAACTTCTTCTTCATTTGTAGCTAAGCCGTATTTGCAAGCTCTGATACCGTAAGCTTGAAGAACATCAATTGATTCCAAAGTTGTTAATTGATCTCTGCCTTCAGAAAGTGCTGATTTAATGATTTTTTCAACCTTAGCTCTGTCAACATCGTAGCATGGAACTTTCCCTTGAGGTCTTTCCATCCAGAGTCTTTGCTGATTTAATCTGTTGAAGCCGTCAGCAGCTTCTTCTGCGTACATAAAGAATGGCATATTTACGTTCATGTCTGAAAGTTTTGAGAAGAATTCATTTTTCGTCATAAATACACCGATAACAGGTTTGTGCGGATATTGTGCCTTAATTTCCATAACTGCTTTTGCAACGTCAATATCTTTCAAACCTAAGAACGGTAAGTAAATTACCATAATCATATCAACATTTTCATCAGCTATAACTGTTTCTAATGTTTGTTTGTAGTGTTCAATAGGCGCTGATGCAATCATGTCAATCGGGTTTTTAACAGATGCTGCAGATGGCAGGAAGCTTCTTAATTTTTCTTTTGTAGAGTCTGAAATTTTAGCCATTTGCATACCGTATTCACAAACCGCATCTGTTGCCATAATTCCCGGGCCGCCTGAGTTTGTAATAATAGCTACTCTGTCGCCTTTAGGAATAGGGCAGTTAGCAAATACTTTTGCTGTTGCAAAAAGGTTTTTCAAAGAATATTCTCTAATAACACCTGATTGCTGTAAAAGAGCATTTGCAGCTTTATCGGCACCTGCTAAAGAGCCTGTGTGTGAAGATGCAGCAGAAGCACCGGCTGCGGATCTTCCGGCTTTTAAAGCTAAAATCGGTTTCTTCTTTGAAATTCTTGATGCTAAGTTTCTGAAGTTAGCAGGATTTTGGATTGATTCCATATAAAGAAGAATTTGTTCAACGTCATCTTCATTTTCCCAGTATTCCATTGCTGTTTCAGCATTAACATCAGCCTGGTTACCGATTGATATGAATTGTGCAAAACCTAAGTTTAAGTCTTTTAGTATATTCAAGATACCGCCGCCTAAAGCACCGGATTGAGATACAAAACCGATATTTCCTCTCTCAGGCAAGGATTCTGCAAAACATCCATCCATTCTGATATCAGGGTGAGTGTTTACAACACCCAAGCAGTTAGGACCTACACATCTCATGCCGTATTCTCTGACTTTTGCCAATAATTGTTTTTCAGCTTCCGCACCTTCTGCACCGGTTTCTTTGAAGCCTGCTGTGATTATGCACAAGCCTTTAATACCTTTTTGGTGGCATTGGTCAATTGTATCAAGTACAAATTTTGCATTTACTACAATGATTGCCAAGTCAACTTCACCCGGAATTTCCAAAACGGAAGTATAGGCTTGAATACCTTCAATAATACCGCCTTTTGGGTTTACCGGATAAATTTTTCCGTTAAATTTGTATTCCTGCAATCTTTTCATGAGATCTGAACCGATTGTGTGTTCTTTTGTTGACGCACCGATTACCGCTATTGCTTTCGGTTTCATGATTTTGTCTAAATTGCTGTTCATTTTTCTTCCTTTCGTTTATTTAAACAACTTAGTAACTTATTAATATCCGTTTTCTATCCATTCGCGCACCCGAAGTGTTGCGCCTAAATCCTGTGCAATCTTTTGGCAGGCTTCAATATCGAGATGTCTGCCTTTATAGCCCTCAACTATTGTTGCAATTGTTTTAATTCCTGCATCAGAAGATGCTTTTATAAATTTTTTAACCTCATCATAAGCACCTTTAAATGAAGGCTGGGAAAGCTCATTATATTCTTCTTCCGTTGAACCGTTTAAGCTTACGGAAATTGTATCAATCAAGCCCTTTAACTCTTCGCAAACGTTTCTTTTATAAACAAAATTTGCATGTCCGTTTGTATTAATGCGAAGTTTTATTTCCGGATGCTTTTCTTTAATATATTTTGCAACTTCTTTTAAGATATCAAGTTTTAACAGCGGTTCACCGTAACCGCAGAAGGTAATCTCTTGTGATAACGGCAGTTGCTCAATCTGATTAATCACATCCTGTGCGCTAAAAGTTTCGCTATCAAGCCACATATTTTTCCCGCAAACGTCATCTTTGTCGTTTCTAAGACAAAAAATGCATGAATTAGTACATCTGTTGGTTAAATTTATATAAATTTTGCCGTCTAATAAGTATGCAAGAGTGTTTGACATGTCTTCCCTTCCGATAATTATATTATGTCACGTGAAAATATTTTTACAAGGAGAATTTTACTGGACATAATGTTATTTTTTATGTTATAAATGGATTTGAGGAGATTAATTTATGAATTATTTTACAGGATCATATATAGTCACTGCGGCGGGTCTTATTGGTGCGTATTTTTGGGGTGAGCATGTTCATCCCGGAACCGGTTGGCTTTGCGTTTTCATTGCAGTTATTTTAGGAATACTTGAGGTTAGTTTATCATTTGATAACGCCGTTGTTAATGCAATGAAATTAGAAAAAATGACTCCGGTTTGGCGTCATAGATTTTTAACATGGGGTATTGCAATTGCTGTTTTTGGTATGAGGTTTTTATTCCCCATATTAGTTGTTGCTATTTTTGCTAAATTAAGTATGCTTGAGGTTACAAAAATTGCGCTTACAAATGTTGATAAATATGCTTATTATCTGCATCAGACACATGCGCCGATTGTTTCTTTCGGTGGAATGTTCTTGATGATGCTGTTTTTACATTACTTTTTTAACCACGAAAAAGATGTCCACTGGATTAAAAAGATTGAAGAACCTCTTGCACATCTGGATCATGTAAAAAGTATCGAAACTATTTTATCCATGCTGATTTTATTGGTGTTATATGATGTTGTGCCGGCAGAACAAAAGTTAAGCGTTGTTATTTCGGGTTTGTCCGGCATTTTGGTTTATCTTATTATAGACGGGCTTACTCATTATCTTGAACATCATGAGCAAATGCGTCTTGCAAAATGTGCAGAAGGTGCAAAATGTACAGGGCTTGTAAGTTTTATTTATCTTGAATTAATTGATGCTTCATTTTCTTTAGACGGCGTTTTGGGTGCATTTGCTTTGAGTAAAGATATTATAATTATTACAATCGGGCTTGCGATTGGCGCAATGTTTGTAAGATCTTTAACAATAATGCTTGTTGAAAAGAAAACGCTGGCGCGGTTTATTTATCTTGAACACGGTGCACATTGGGCAATCGGGGCTTTGGCGGCGATAATGTTTATTTCAACTGTCAAAGAAGTTCCGGAAGTTGTGACCGGGTTAATTGGTTTTGGTTTTATTGCTGCGGCATTTATTTCTTCTATACGCTACAATAAAAAACTTGAAAACCGTATTGCCGATAAATAGTTTATTTACGTAAAAACTACTGCCTGAGGCAGGACAACATGCTGTCTATACATAAAAACTATTATTTGTACATGGTACTTTCTTGTACCGACAAGAAAGTACCCAAAGAAACTCTCGACCGGCCCTCGCCAATCATTACTATAACTCAGGTGCCTGAGGCACGACAACACTCTGGTTTTGCATATTCTATCTATATATTGATGCAAACTCGCTTTTACGTCATCCCGCACTTTGCAAAGCGAACCAACGAGGAACGAGTTGTGTGAGCCTGCATCCGTCGGCGTAGCCGGTAGGTGTTGCGGGATCTAAAAAACAACCGCTCAGACAACGCTCGCTTTGTTATTTTGTTAAGACTAAATAAGTCCTACCAATATTGTGAGCATAATATAGTGGCTTTGCCACTCGTTATGTAATGATTGCTCGTTCCGTTAAGGTCGAACCCTTTGTTAAGCCGCGCCGTTGTCCTTAGGCGCGGTAAAAGATTGCAGGATTTTAGCCCCTCTCCCGTCACTACGTGACACCCTCTCCCCAAGTGGAGAGGGATAAAATTCTGCAACGGCACGGATGTGCGCCCGTCAGGGCTTGAGCAATCCGCAGGATTGCAAATATAACAGCGTGTTTTTCTTTCTCGGTTCACTCTTTCTTTTTACATCGCAATAAAGCGGATTGCGAGCAGAGGGCGAAACGGCGGCGCGTAGGCGACGGCGTTGCAGTCCCGTTTAATGCGAGCAACCAAGAAAAGAAAGAGTGAACAAAAGATTCCGATAATAGTTTTTATGTAAAAAGAGCCCTTTAGGGCTCTTTTGTTAATATAATTATAACTTCCAGCTGTGCAGATATTCTTCCTGCTCAGGTGTCAGGGTATCAATTTCTATGCCCATTGACTTGAGTTTTAATTCTGCAATCTTAACATCAACTTCGTGAGGAAGTGTGTATAATTTGTTTTCTAATTTACCTTTATTTTTAACAATAAATTCCATACCGAGCGCCTGGTTCGCAAAACTCATATCCATAACGCTTGCCGGATGACCTTCAGCCGCTGCAAGGTTTACGAGTCGTCCTTGAGATAATACGTAAATTGATTTGCCGTTATTTAATTTGTATTCTTCCAAATCCGGTCTGATTTGTTTGATTTCAGTTGTAAATTCTTTAAGACCGCTTACGTTAACTTCCCAGTCAAAATGTCCTGCGTTGGCAACGAAGGCTCCGTCTTTCATTGTTAATAAATGTTTTACGTCAACAACGTGTTTATCGCCTGTTACAGTTAAGAAAATATCACCTTCTAAAGCTGCTTTTGCAATAGGCATTACACGATAACCTTCCATAGCCGCTTCAAGTGCTTTTAACGGGTCAACTTCGCATACAATTACGTTTGCACCAAGTGCTTTTGCTCTTAAAGCACAACCCTTACCGCACCAGCCATAGCCTGAAATGACAACGGTTTTTCCTGCAATCAAAATATTTGTTGCGCGGATAATTCCGTCCATTGAGCTTTGTCCTGTACCGTAACGGTTATCATAAAGGTGTTTTGTTAAACTTGTGTTTACACCGACTGCAGGGAATCTTAATTTGCCTTCAGCTTCCATTGCCTGAAGTCTTATGATACCTGTTGTTGTTTCTTCTGTTGAACCGATGATTTTGTCTGCTAAATCAGGTCTTTCAAGATGTAATGTTGATACTAAATCACAGCCGTCCTCGATAATTAAATCAGGTTCATGATTTATGGCTTCTTGAATATGTTTTCTGTAAGTTTCGGTACTTTCACCCGCTACTGCAAATACCGGAATTCCGTAGTATTTTACAAGTGCAGCTGCAACATCATCCTGTGTTGATAACGGGTTTGACGCTACTAAAACGGCATCTGCTCCTCCGGATTTCATTACGATGCACAATGCTGCAGTTTCTTTTGTTACGTGAGAACAGGCTGATAATTTTAAGCCTTTAAACGGTTGTTCTTCAATAAATCTTTTTTGTATTTGAGATAATACAGGCATATCTTTAAATGCCCATTCAATTTGATTTTTACCTTGTTCTGCAAGATTGATATCTTTAATATCACATTTTAATTCTGTCATTAGCATTAAATTTCTCCTGGTTAAATACAAATTAATTGTATTTCGTACACGTTTAAATTATAATTCAGAAATACTAATTAGTCATATAATATTAAACTATGTAAAAATTTCTTAATATAGAAAAATATTTTGGCAAAAATAAAGCTTTAGATTTATTATAATCAGAGTAGTAAGGAGCATTGTGTGAAAGTTAACCCGATAAATTTAAATATGCCTAAAGTTTCTTTCAAAGGTTATGCACCTGTAAAAGATAATTATGGCTATAAAGTATATGAATTTAATTATCCGTTTGATGAAAATGAGTTTGATTGTTATCTTGAACTGTTTAATGTGGAGAAAGATAAGAACGGGAATTATCATGTGACTGATATTATACCGGATTTTGAGAGCGGAAATGATGAACGTAAACTTAATAGCGGCAAAAATGTAATAGATTTGGCTGCTGATTATTTTATTACTGATGGAACTCCGTTTGCCTATCATTATAAATTGGTAAGAAAATCCGGAGGCGAGCCTTCTTATGCTGTTGATGCAGGTAATATTATTGACCGCCAGGAAAAAGGCGCACATGAAATCTATAACTATGTAACTCAATCCGGCTCAAATTTGACACATGGCGGCTCAATGAAATTGATAGTCCTTGATAATTACAGAGTTGGTGAAATTTATAATAAAGATATGTTCGCTAAAGAATATATTTTAAAAGATAATGCAGCCCTGCAAAAAGCTATGAGATCTTATAAACATTTTTCAAATAAAATGGGCGGAACTCTTGCAGGACTTGAAAAATCTATTGATGAAGGTGTGTTAGATGGTTATTCAAGTATAATTTCATTACCTTTGTTTACAGATGACAGTTTGTCCTCTCATGCTTATTGGAATAAAAACAATATGCAGATGGCGCAGTCTTTGGGCAACATTAATAATTATGCTTCTTTACAAAGAAAAATGTTTGCTAAAGGTATGACATTTGTTTCTGACGGCGCATTTGTTAATGAAGGGCTTGAAGGTATCCATATAGCTAACGTTTTGAAGTGGGGAGAAAAATCGCCTTTTTATCACTGGTTTAATGTGTCAGGTTTCCCGCTAACACTTGGTGTTTTTGGTAAAAACCAGGATTTTATTTCGCATAAAATTGTAAACAGTCCTTATAGTTATAGTCAAACTCCTGACGGCGAAATTCACATGTCCAGAAATGAGGATTATAACCCTAAAAAACCTACTTATATACAAATTTTTGATAATAGGCTTGCAAGTAAAGAACAGATAGAAGATAATACAAATTTAATCAAATCTTATGATATTTTAAATACAAATAATCCATACGAAATTAATACTCATAATGATACGGTAATTCCTTTTGCTTTTGAGATTGATCCGGAAGTTTATCATAAAAATATGCTTAATTTGAGTGATTACAATGCTTCACACAGACAAAAGATAAAAATTAATGATATTAACGGAACAAGATTTTTGAGCAAAAATGAATATTTTGAACTTGAAGATAAAATCGAAAGTAATATTGAAACCTGGGATGCTAATACTGATATTTTAAAATTGAATTATGTTAATTCACACGCAATTACAGAACAAATGAAAAATCTTCCGGTTCAAGAAAGAGAAGAACTTATTAAATTATTGGAAAGAAATAATATAGAAGTTCAGGATTACGCGATTACATCAGGTATATACTGGACACAAAAAACAAAAGATATCTTAACTCTGTATGCTGCCCAGAACCTAAAAGATATTCAGGGTAAAAATGCTGATGAAATTCTGGGAAAAATAAATGAGAATATTGAAGGAAATATTTTCCCTTCAAAAATTAAGAATTTGAATAAAAATGTTATTCAAAATATTTTGGATGGCAAATATGTTAATAATCGCAAATTTTCTTCCGACTCCTATCAGGATCAGGTGAAAATGGGATTAATGAACCTTCCTTTAGATTCAATAGAGTTGGGCGATAATATTGCAAGCGTTTTTGCAACGCCTTATATTTCAAAACGTGCAACACACGAAGATGAAATTGGTGTTTCAAAATACGATTTGTATAAAAAAGGCAACCCGCAGGTCACAGAAGAATATAAACGCGGTTATGATTATACGCAAAAGATGTATGATCAGGAAATGTCCAATTTCGCGCTTGAAATTCTTGAAAAAATCCAAAAAGATTCTCCTCAAAAATTTGCGGATGGCAAAGAGACAACCCTATACGGCAAATATGTACTGCCTTTGTTAACACAAGAAATAGCTAAATTTGCAGTAATTAAGGCTGTAGATCCTGAGGTAAAGGTTTATGTAAACAATAAAACCGGCGAAATCGGATATGATTATGAGGCTTTAAAAGAAGTATCACTTCAGACATTGGGCATTTATGGTGCATCTCCTGAAGATGAAGCAATGAGTCTTATTTCAAAAATCAGAAATGGCATTACAAAAATTAGTAACAAGGATAAAGAACTTCTTGCAGATGCGCTTTCTAAATCTATAGAGGGAACAAGCGCAGAAAGTTTTGCTCTTGCAGATATGATTGTTGATAGATCCGAAACAGGTTTAGACTGGAGAATTGATGCTGCAAAAGACATAGGTAATATGGAATCTTTAAGAAATCAAAATACTGATTTTGATTATACCTGGAAAAAGGTAACAGATTTCTGGAAATTGTTCAATGATAAGATTTTAGAAATAAATCCTAATTCTTATATTGTGGCGGAATTGACTGATGAGTATGATCTGCATCATGTCGGTAATGGAGCTGCATCTTCTAAATACAAAGATGAACTTATGATCAGAAAGAAATTTTTGGATGAGACCGGTATTACATCATTAGCAAATTATTCACATTATTTTAATGATATAATTATGTTATTTGGTCAAAAATTAGAATATGAAAATGGCAATATGGAAATGTCCTTTGATAAACTACCGGCAAAGATTTATAATAAAATGCTTTATAAAAAATTTGTAGAAGGAAAAGATCCTGATAAGAGTTTTTTATCTGCAGAGAACCTAAATTCAATCCTGTATTCATATACATTTATAGGCAACCATGATAAACCAAGAATTTTACATGGTTTAGCGTTGGATATGGGTATGTTTTTTGCTGATCTGACTGATAAAAGTAACAAAGACTACCGTATGCGTGCATACAAGCTTGTAAATGACAGATTTGACGAGAAAAATCCGCCAAGCGAAGACGAAGTTAACAAGTTTGATTTTTCAAATGTAAGCTCTAAAGCTGTTGCCATGGGTGAGGCTATGAGAACAGCATTAATTGAATCTTTGAATGAATTAAGTCAAAATAATGAAGCATTCAGAGAAAATCACGAAAAAATATTTATCTCTCTAAGCCATGCAGTAACTGATATGGTAAATGGTGAATATCTAGGGAAAAATTTTGAAGCTGACTCGTTCGGGGTAAAACCGTTTGATATCACGCTTGATGCGCTGATAAGACAATCTCGTTTTAAAGAAGATTATATGAACCCATTAGGTGAAGAAGATTGCAGGTTGTTGAAAAATAAAGCATTTGAAAAACTTGTTAAGCCCGCATTTTCAAAACTTACCGGCATGATGGAATATTTAGTGGCACTTCCCGGTAAGCCGACATTATATGCCGGTGATGATCTTGGAGCTACCGGTTTTGAATCCAAAACAAAGAATATTTATCTGCAAAACCGCGGATATATTCATAATGAATGGTTATCAGATGATAACAAAACTTTTGTTAAAGAATATCATGATAAATTAAAAGACATTATGGCGCTTCGTTCAAGACCGGAACTTGATGCATTAAATAATGGCGCACCCATATTGTTACCGTTGCAGCCTGTAAATAATACTGGTGACAACTACAATTCAACAGTATCTGCAATTTTCAGAGAAAATACGGACGGAAAAATGGCAATATCATTATTTAATACCAGAGGCATAAATCATAATCCTAAAGATGAATATAGACCTGCGCCTGTTTATTTGACTGATGGGAAAATATATCTTTCAGATGCCGCAACAGATAATAAATTACTCGGTATTAAAGCAGGTTTGAAAGAGGGTACTAAATTTGTCAATGCAAATAATAAAGATGAGGTCTATTATGTTCATAAAGACGGCGATAACTATGTGCTTGAACCAGGAGATAAAAAAAATCCGATTTGTATTAGTGGCAGCACAATGATTTTGTACCATGTTCCTGAAAAATCTCAGGTCGCATTTACAGGCAAAGTTTCTTATAAGCCTTCATTAAATGATGTGGCTAAAGCCTATGCATCAGTTGTATAAATTGTTTATACGCTGAATCTGAAATGGACTAAATCTCCGTCTTGAACCACGTAATCTTTTCCTTCAAGACGAGTAACGCCTTTTTCTTTGCAGGCAACGTATGAGCCCAATTCTACAAAATCTTTGTAAGGAGTTATTTCAGCTCTGATAAAGCCTTTTTCAAAATCCGTATGAATTACACCGGCTGCTTGCGGAGCTTTTGCCCCTGCAGGAATTGTCCAGGCATGGACTTCTTTTTCGCCTGCCGTAATAAATGTTCTTAAATTCAATAGTTTATAAACGGATTTAATCATGCGGTTAATGCCGCTGTCTTCAACACCTAATTCTGATAAATACTCTTTTGCTTCTTCTTCACCGAGTTCAGCAAGTTCTTCTTCAATTTTGGCAGAAATCAAAACAACTTCGGCATTATGTTTTGATGCATATTGCTGAACCTGTTTTGTATAGTCATTTCCGTCTTTTAAGTCGTATTCTGAAACATTTGCCGCATAGATTACGGGCTTTGTAGACATAAGGTTGAGCATTTTTACAACAGGTATTTCATCTTCGTTAAAATGATCTTTTACATTGATAAAGGTACCTTCTGATAGTAATTCGGTAAGCTTTGTAAGAACTTTATCTTCCAAAACAGCATCTTTATCTCCGCCTTTGGCTTGTTTGGAAATTCTTGCCTGCCGTTTTTCAACGGATGCCAAATCCGCAAGTGCAAGTTCCGTATTTATAACTTCAATATCGTCAAGCGGGTTAACTTTTCCTGCAACGTGAATTGTGTTAGGATCGTCGAAGCAGCGTACAACTTGAATTATGGCATCAACTTCTCTTATGTTATGCAAAAACTGGTTGCCAAGTCCTTCGCCTTTACTTGCACCTTTTACAAGCCCGGCAATGTCAACAAATTCAATAGCTGTCGGAATAATTACATCAGTTTTGCAAAGTTTTGCCAAAATTGGCAATCTTTCATCAGGAACGTTTACAACGCCTACATTCGGCTCTATTGTACAAAACGGATAATTGGCGCTTTGGGCGTTTTTTGAACTTGTAAGCGCATTAAATAAAGTTGATTTGCCGACATTTGGCAGTCCTACTATTCCTGTTCTTAGCATTTATCATTTCCTTTTGTGATGTATCCAAAATTACATTATCACAAAAAAAGATTAATTACTAATAATGAGTTAGTTGGCACCGCAAGAACCTGCACAGCCGCAAAAGTCTTTGACTGTCATGTTACCTTCAGAGTCAATCACATATGTGTAGCTGCCGTTTTGTGGATTCCCGTCGGGGAATGTTATGCTATTATCAGTAAAGCCGGCACATGAAAATACATGGCAGGTCACGGTTGCATTACCGGTTGGCAATTCAACGTCAGTACAATAGCCGCTTTTTTGAAATTCTTCAAAAATACTGGTATTGGTATTTGTTTGCAGGTTAATATTTATCCCACGAATATCCCCGTCTGCTGCGAATGTTCCTTTATTATTTTTCCCGTTTAAATCATATAACATTGCAAGACAACCGGTTAAACTTGAATTTTTAAATCTTATGTTGTTTAAACAGCCTTCAGGATTATATGCCATAATGGCATTTACGCCATTCATCAAAGAAAATCCCACAATATTTGTATTATATGGTTGTCCAAAAGTTGCGGCGGTTTTCAAGGAGTTTGTTTCAATTTCTTCTTCTCCATTATTGAATTTTGTTGAAAAACATTTTGATAAATCATCATTTGTGCATTTGTCAACAAGTTTTATATATTTTGACAATGCAGTTAAAAAATCTTCTGAAGTTGTCAGATTGTTATATTCACTGTTGACCTCCATTAGTCTTAATGCGGAAAGCATTTCTGCATTGAATTTTTTATCAGCAGTATCCAGTTGTTTTGCTCTGAAATCAGAAATTAGAGTCGGAATAGTCATTGCAGCCACGATTCCGATAATTGCTAAGGTAATCAAAACTTCTGCTAAAGTAAATGCAGGTATTGGAAAATTATTTTTGATATCATAGCGATGGCTGAGGCAGAAGCGTCGTCGAGAAAATAATTTTCTAATACCTGACAAACCTAAGCACTGAGCCAGTCTCGGGGGGGGGCGACTATCTGAACCGCTTTTGTAGTGAATGTTTCCATGAATTTATCCTCCTTTTTCTATTATTAAATATTATTTTTGATATTTTGTCAAGAAGGAAAATTAATTTTCTTCCGGCGGTCTGTTAATTATCTGTACTCCGAATTTCGTACGGAATAAGTGTCTTACGGTATCTTTTTGGATTTCGTACATCATATTATTAAATAGGTCGTATGCTTCGCGTTTATATTCAATCAGCGGATCTTTTTGACCGTATGCACGCAAGCCTATTCCGTCACGTAACATATCTATGTTGTGTAAATGGTCAATCCATTTGTTATCTACAACTCGCAAGAGAATATCTTTTTCCAAATCTCTCATAACATTATTATCAGAGAATGGTTCTTGCGGTATGAAATTAGGTTCATATTGTGAAATTACGTCATTATAAAATTTTATAATTTCAGTTTCGTGATCTCTATAAGCCTGCAACGCAAAATCTTTTACCTTATCATACATAGGCTCGAATCTCATGTTCTGAATGTCTGAGACTTCAAAATGTGAAAGCTGCGGAATATATGAATGAAGTTCTTTTATCATAGTTACAAGATCATCATAAATATAATCTTCCACATGCATATCAGGCGCGATATAGCTTCTTAAAATTCTGTCGACTTCGCGTTCAATCATAAACTGGATATCTTCATTTAAGTTTTTGCCGCGTAAAACTTTTCTGCGCTGTGCATAGAATTTTTCACGCTGAATGTTCATAACGTCGTCATATTCTAGAACGCTTTTTCTTATATCAAAGTGATAAGTTTCGACTTTTTTCTGTGCTGATTGAATTTGTCTTGTAATTAACGGTGATTCTATAGCCATTGTCTCATCAACATTAAGCATATTCATTAATGAGGTAATTTTATCACCGCCAAAAATTCTCATCAGATTATCTTCCAACGACAAGAAAAATCTTGTGGACCCGGGGTCCCCCTGACGGGCTGCACGACCTCTTAACTGATTATCAATACGTCGTGATTCGTGTCGTTCCGTACCAATTACGTGAAGTCCGCCGGCGTCTACTACTTTTTTATGTTCTTCTTCAGTTAGTGCGCGAGCTTCTTTAAGTGCTTTTTCTTTTTCTTCTTCGTAATTTGGAGATTCAGGAGTTATACCTTTGCTGTCAAGAGCTTCCTTTGCAAGAAATTCGGCATTACCGCCTAACAGAATATCCGTTCCGCGACCTGCCATATTTGTTGCGATTGTTACAGCGCCAACTCTGCCGGCTTGCGCGATAATGTATGCTTCACGTTCGTGTTGTTTTGCGTTTAAAACATTATGTTTAATTCCGCGTTTTTTCAACAGTGCAGAAACATATTCTGATTTTTCTATACTAATTGTCCCGACAAGAACAGGTCGTCCGATCTCATGCATTTGAATAATATCATCAACAACGGATAAGTATTTTTGACGTTCAGTTTTATAAATTACATCAGGATAATTAATTCTTATATCGGGTTTATTGGTTGGAATGGTTGTAACCTCAAGGTTATAAATCTTTCCGAATTCAGCTTCTTCCGTCATTGCCGTACCTGTCATACCGGATAATTTCGGGTACAGTCTGAAAAGGTTTTGGAAAGTAATGCTTGCAAGAGTTTGGGTTTCGTCTTGAATTTGAACTCCCTCTTTTGCCTCAACTGCCTGATGAAGCCCGTCAGACCAGCGTCTGCCTTCCATCAATCTTCCGGTAAATTCATCAACAATCATTACTTCGCCGTCTTTTATAACGTAATCTGTATCTTTTACAAAAAGTTCTTTAGCTTTTAAAGCCTGCAAAAGATGGTGTGCGTACTGTGTATTTATATCAAAAAGATCTTTGATACCCAAAAGCTCCTGTGCATGGTCGATACCATCTTCTGTCAAAATTATGTTTTTATTTTTTTCATCAACTTCATAATCAGCATCTTTTTGCATCTGCGGTGCAATTTTGGCCATAAGCTTGTAGGTTTCAGCTGATTTTTCAAGACGTCCGCTGATAATAAGCGGTGTTCTTGCTTCATCAATCAAAATACTGTCAACTTCATCTATAATCGCATAGTTATAAGGTCTTTGAACAAGCATTTCCAAGCTGCCTGCCATATTGTCGCGAAGGTAGTCAAAGCCGAATTCATTGTTTGTTCCGTAAGTTATATCGCAATTGTAAGCGGCTTTTTTAGCCTCAAAATCCTCTGCATTTCTTCCGCCGGAAAGAATTACACCTACAGAAAGCCCGAGAAATTTGTAAATTTTCCCCATCCATTCGCTGTCACGTTTTGCAAGGTAATCGTTTACGGTAATGATATGTACGCCTTTTCCGGTTAAGGCATTCAAATATGCCGGTAAAGTCGCAACAAGCGTTTTACCTTCACCGGTTCTCATTTCTGCAATATGTCCGTTATGCAAAAAATATCCGCCGATAAGCTGTACGTCAAAGTGACGCATATTTAAAACACGCTTGCCGGCTTCTCTGACTGTTGCAAAAGCTTCCGGAAGAATTTTGTCCAGCGCCTCTTTTTCAAGCTTTCTGTCTGTTTTGAAATCATCGGATGTGGGGCGTTTTGCTAAGATTGCCTTGAATTCGTCTGTTTTTGCTCTCAATTCTTCATCTGAAAGTGCTTCAAATTGTGGTTCCAATGCATTAATATGTTCCACAATTCCCATCATATTTTTAATTTTTCTGTCGTTAGGATCTCCTAACAGTTTCATTAGCAAACTTAACATTATTCCTCTCCAAATTCTCGTATATTACAATCCTAACATAAACATACGAGAATTTGCACGTCTTAAGGAATAATTAATAATTCATGCTATCAATTATTGAAATAATGTGAAGACTTTTTCAACGTTTTTGCTTATAAGGTTTTTAACTGAATCGTATTCAGTTGTTAGTGAAGAAATTTCAGCGTCTAAATTCTGCATTTCTAAATCTAACTGTTCTTCTTTATATGTTAATTTTGATTTTTTAGATGTAAATTCAGCTTCAGCCTGAGCAATCGCATCTTCATCTTTAATTTCAATAATACAATCTTCTTCATTGTATCTGCCCTGATAGAAATATCCGTCACCGTTAAGTGAAGTGATAAAATATGTCCCGTTTTTCAACGCATTTTCAAGATATTTGTCATCTTCCACATTGTTATTCTGCGTCCAGCCGTTAGCACAAATATTATTATATAATTGCATATAAAAATCTGCCTGCATTATTGTTACACTGTCAACAGAATCATTATCTTTCATTACATAATTGTAATATGGATCATCCGTTACAAAGTATGAATTATCAACCGTTCCGCCTACATTATAATTGGATTCAAAACCGTTATAACATAGTTCGAAGTATGTTAAATAGCTTGAAACCAAATTAGACAAACTAATTGCAATTGTGGAATTGTGTTTTTTACCGTTTGTATCCCCATAGGCATACTGGTTATATTTAGACGCATCATTGTAAGCATTGTTCAATGCGTTTTCGGTACTTCTTTTTGTATCACTTTCGTGTTCGGCATTATTTAATATATTTTGTTGTACGAGTGACAGTGCAGTGTTTAATGCAGATGTTGCAAGTGCATCAGTTCCTAATATTTCGGAGAATACAGAATGAATTTGCTGCATCATAGCATTAACACTTTCTTTAAAAGTGGCTTTTTCAGTTGTTTTATCGTAATCTCCGTCTCCAAAGGTGTACATAAAGACAACGTCATTTGTTAATAAATCAGAAATGGTGAGTTCGGAATCTTCAGTTGTCGGATCAACAAAATTACCATTTACTTTGACTTTATAACTGCTGCCGGCTGTTGTTGAAGTTGAAAATGTTCCGTCAGGCAGTGTAATTTTATTATTATCAGCACGTTCTACCTGATAAGCCAAACCTGCTATATTATTAACTAAAGCGCCGTTTTTATTTAACGGATCTCCGCCATAACCGGCTTTAGAGTTATAATCTTGTTGCTTAATAGTTGCAGCTGTAGATTCAGGAATGACACCATTTTTGGCGAGTGCATCAATAAATTGTTTAAATCCGGTTTCACTTGTGTTTACTGTAGTGCCATTTGGACTGATAACTTTTGCTGCAGCCGCTAATTGACTGTTTAATACTACAGAGCCTGTTCTTGTCGTTATAAGATATGGATTATAATTGTTTAAATCCGTAGGCGTCATCAATACTCCATAAGACAAATTATATGTATTTTCGCCGGAACCGTCATAATCCCAAACAAGTTTTGTTTTATTTAATGCGTTTTGGTAATCTGATGAAATTTCAGATAATTCGCGCGTAACGGAAAGCTTGTCTTGTGCAATCTGCATAGATTGAAATTCACAATACGATTTTCTGGATGTTATGGCTAGAAATCTTGCTTGTGATGCCGCCAGTCCCATTGCTTTCCTTTCATGTGCTTAGTAACAAAGTATTTCATGTAGAATGACGGTTTTTACGCTATAAAACTTTAGAAATGTAAGTTTTATTTGTAACAAATGTTTACATTTTTTGTAACAATTTGTCTTTTCATGAAAAAAATTGTATAATAAACATGCTATTTATATTTCGGCTAGTGTAAATCTTAACAGGGGGAAATGAAAAACTTCCTGTTTTTTTTTTGAAATAATTATTTTTTTTACAATAAAACGGGATTTATGTTTTGCAGCTTTTGTAATACTTCAAATGCAGAACCGTTGTTTACGGATTCCTGCGCCAGGGTGAGTCCTTCATGGATATTATTTGCAAGTCCGTATAGGTATAGCATTGCACCGGCATTCAAACAAATGATATCATATCGGGCATCTTTACGTTTCCCTTTGAAAATTTCAGTTACAATTAGTGCATTATCTTTTCCTGAGCCGCCTTGAATTTCTTTTATGTCAGCTCTATTTAGACCAAATTCTTCAGGAGTTACTGTATATTCAGTAATATTACCGTTTTTAACTTCAAAAATTCTACTTTCCGAACATAAGCTTATTTCGTCAATATTGGGCTTAAGTCCGTTTACAACAATTGCGCGTTTTGTCCCAAGCTTATTTAGTGCATAAGCCATTTTAGAGCACATTTCGTTAGAGGATACCCCTAAAAGCTGCGCATCGGGAAATGATGGGTTTATCATAGGTCCAAGGTAATTAAATATCGTTTTGATACCGATCTGTTGCCTTATAGGATTGTTAACTTTTGCAAAATCATTAAAGTAAGGCGAGTGGACAAATGTTATACCGTTTTTATTGAATTCTTCAAGAGCCGCTTCCGGTGTCTGCACAATTTTTAGTCCGAGTGCATGAAGAAAATCGCTGCTTCCGCAAGAACTTGTAATGGATGAATTGGTCTGTTTAATAACTTTGGCGCCGCAAGCATTTGCAACAATTGCGGCAGATGTTGAAATATTAATCGTGCCTGAAAAATCCGCACCGGTTCCGCAGCTGTCAACTACAAATTCATTGGTTATTACGCGTCTTGCAAACTTTCTCATTGCATAAGCAAATCCGTAAAATTCATCTTTGTTGACGCCTTTTATCGTAATTCCGGTTAAAAATGCACCGATTTGTGCTTCGGATGCTTCATTATTTGCTATTTTTGACACAATATCGTTTATTTCTTCAAATGATAAATCTTCTTTTGCTAATATTTTTTTAATATATTCTTTCATAATTTAGCCAATCAAAATTAAACTTAACCAAATAAACAAAATCCCTGAAACAATGCCAATCATTGAAAGGTGCCAGCTTCCGTATTCTTTTGCAAGAGGCAGAAGTGTATCGAAAGATATATATGTCATAATTCCGGCAACTGCCGCCATCAAAGCACCTATTAATGCCTGCGGCAAAAATATTCCGAAAATAAACATTCCTACAAGTGCACCTATTGGTTCTGTTATACCGGATAATGACGCATATAGCATTGCGTAACGCTTTTTGCCTGTGACTTGATATATAGGTAACGCAACGGCAATACCTTCAGGAATATTATGTATTGCTATAGCAATTGCAACGGATAAACCAAGGGTTATATTTTGTGTGGTTGTCAAAAATGTTGCCATGCCTTCAGGAAAGTTATGTACGCACATTGCAATGGCTGTAAACAATCCCGCTCTTTTTAATTGATGGCTGTGTAGGCTTGGTGCGTCAGGATGTAATAGTTCTTCCGTATCAATATGATCAGGCAAAAAGTAGTCAATCAAGATTGCAACAACAATACCTATAATAAAACCTGTATAAACAATCCAATTGTAGTCATTAGGAAAGTTTACCTGAAGCATTTGAGCTGCTTCAGGAATAATTTCGTTAAAAGAAAGAAAGATCATTACGCCTGCTGAAAATCCCAGCCCTATGGATAATGCTTTAAGGTTGTTTTTTTTCACCATAAAAGCAATAGAACCGCCGATTGCTGTGGCAAGTCCCGCAAATAGTGTCATTAAAAGGGCAATTCCGTAATTATCGGGTAATTTCATAAAACAATTCCTTTACCAGATAATTTTAGCACAAAAATTTATATATCAACATTTTTCATCATATCTACGAGAGTATTTATAGTATTTTCCATTGAAACACTATCAGAAGTGCGCTGTTGTAAAAATGCATTAACCTGAGGCATCATTTCAATTGCCGTATCAAGTCTGGGGTTAGAACCGGGCTGATACATACCCACATCAATTAAGTCTTTGTTTTCGCGGTACATAGCAAGAATTTTTCTCATTTTGCCTGCGGCTTCTTTATGTTCCGGTGTTGCAATTGCTGACATAAGCCTTGAAATACTCCCCAAAACATCAATTGCCGGATAATGGTTCATTTCAGCAACTTTTCTTGACAAGAAAATGTGACCGTCTACAATACCACGGACGGTATCTACAATGGGGTCTGATATGTCATCGCCTTCCATAAGTACGGTGTACAAAGCGGTTATGGAACCTTTAGGGCTGTTTCCGGCACGTTCCAAAACTTTTTGAAGCCATGAAAATATTGAAGGCGGATAACCTTTCATCGTAGGCGGTTCACCTGTTGCAAGACCTACTTCACGGCCAGCCATCGCGCAACGGGTTACGGTATCTGTCATTAGGAAAACTTTTTTGCCCTGATCTCTGAAATATTCACAAACAGCGGTTGCTGCAAGTAAAGCTTTTTGACGAATTAACGGCGGCTTATCGCCTGTTGAACAGACAAGTACTGATTTTTTCATACCTTCTTCGCCGAGAGAATCTTCAATAAACTCTTTAACTTCACGGCCACGTTCTCCGATTAGCGCCATAACGTTTACATCCGCGTCGGAATTTCTTGCAATCATACCTAACAGTGTACTTTTACCTACGCCGGAACCTGCAAACAGACCTAAACGTTGACCGCAGCCCATTGTCATGCACGAATCTATTGCTCTGACGCCGGTTGAAAAGATTTCCGTAATAATTGGTCTTTCAAAAGGACCGGGCGGCGGACCTTCAATTGAACGCCATTGCGCGCCTGTTGTATCAAGCGGTCTGCCGTCTAAGGGCTGTCCCATAGGGTCAATTAATCTTCCGAGTAAAAAGTCTCCTACAGGGATAATAATAGGACGTCCGGACGAAGTTACCAAACTTCCCTGACCTATTCCGACACCATCTAAAAGTAAAAGTAATTGTGCCATTTCGCCTTTGAATGCAACAACTTCCGCGGGCTTTTGTTCGCCGTCATTTGTTTCAATATAGCATAAGTCACCAATTTTTAGCCCCGGGAGTTTAACTTCAACAGTTAAGCCCAAAAGCTTAGATACCGTGCCTTTGTATCGGAAAAGTTCGGTTCCTTCAAGTTTTTGGTGAACTTTTGTTTTTATTTCATCAAGTCTTGATAAATCAATGTCGCTCATTAATTTTATTATAATGAAGAATTCGATATCGGACAACTTTTTTACATAAAATATGTTATCAGTGTATATTTCAGCATTTTCTTTCTCTTTGTTGCGAAGCAAAGAGAAAGAAAACGCTGGCAAAAGAAAGAGAAACACGCGATTGAAATGACCGAGTGAGCAGGGGACACCCCTGCTACCCCGTTGAAGCCGGCTATGCCGGCTCCGCGCCGTGATTATAGGCGCGGTGAACAATTGCAAGCGTCAGCTTGCAACGGCACGGATGTGCGCCCGTCAGGGCTTGAGCAATCCGAAGGATTGCAAGTAAACACGCGTGTTTTTCTTTTTCGGTTCACTTTTTCTTTTTGCATCGCAACAAAGCGGATTGCGAGCAGAGGGCGAAACGGCGGCGCGTTGGCGACGGCGTTGCAGTCCCGTTTAACGCGAGCAAACAAGAAAAGAAAAAGTGAACAAAAGGTTACTATAACATATTTTATGTAATTTTGTAACATCAGGCTTGATTATTGAACGGGTTTGTGGTTATATAAACTTGGAAAAGGCGATTCCTCTTAGCTTTATTCCAGGAATGCGACAAGCGGCGGTTGTATTCTGACAGTGTAAATAAATTAAGAAGGAAAAAATTAAATGTTAAAAATCAGATTAAAAAGATTGGGTGCAAAGAAAAACCCTACATACAGAATTATCGTTATTAATTCAACAACAAAACGTGAAGGTAAACCTATCCAAGAATTGGGTCACTACAATCCGAAAACTAAAGTTATGCAGTTAGATAAAGCATCTGCTGAAAGCTGGATTAAAAAAGGTGCTCAGCCTACAGAAACAGTTGCTTATTTGATTAAAAACTGCAACGCTGACGGTACTTTGAATTATCAGAAAAAAGAAACCGTAAAACTTTCTAAAAAAGCTCAAGCAAAAGCAGCTGCTGAGGCTGAAGCTAAGGCTCAGGCAGAAGCAGAAGCTAAAGCTGCAAAAGAAGCCGAAGAAGCTGCAGCAAAGGAAGCTGCTGAAGCTCCTGCAGAAACTGCTGCTGAAGAAACAACTGCTGAAGCTTAGTAATTATAGTTTACTTAAAAAAAGACAGCCTTTATGGCTGTCTTTTTTATTTATTTTGAGTAATCTTTTTTATTATAGCATTTGCATAATCCATCATGTTATATTCTTGCAAATCTTTAGGTGACTTTAATATTTCTTTTATATCTTTAGCTAAGGACATTTCCATTTCCGGTTTTAGTAAACCTGATTTTGTAAACATATCCTTAGGATATATTTTGTGTGTAACATGGAATGGGCTTACCGGACCATATAGATTTAACTTACCCACAAGAACGTTAGCTGTTTTTTTTGATTTTACCATAGCATGGTTGAATGCACGTGCCATATCTCTTGCCGTTGCATCTACAAGTTTAATTTCACTGAGTTTTGCCATTTTGCCTCCTTACAAAACTAATTTATAGCCTCCGCCATAAATAGTTTCTATGTACTTTTTACCATCTGAAATTTTGTCTAATTTTGCTCTCAAATGTCTTATATGTACACGGATAGTCTCAATATCATCATCAGGTGAATAGCCCCAAATATCTTTTAACAGTTGGGCTGATGAAACCATGTTGCCATGGTTTTGGAATAATAAATTAAAAATATCAAATTCAATAGGAGTTAATTTTGCTGTTTTGTCTTTAATTTTAACGGAATAAGTTTCCGGTAAAAGAGTAATGTCTCCTAAGGTTAGCAGCTCTCTTGTTGAAGCTGATTCAGGTATCTGGTGTGAACGTTTTAAAAGTGCACGTATTCTGACTTGTAATTCTTCGATTTCAAATGGTTTTACAAGATAATCGTCTACACCTATATTAAATCCGTTGACTTTATCGTTAAGCTTAGAAAGTGCGGTGAGCATAATTATTGGAATATCTTTGGTGGATTCATTTTTACGGATTCTTTGCGCAACCGTAAAACCGTCAACTTCCGGCATCATAACATCCAAAACGACAACAGAAGGCAATTCCTGTTTGCATAGCGCAAAACCTGTTGTACCATCGAATGCCTGAATAACTTTATATCCGGCAAGTTCAAGATTAACCTTTATCAGTTCATTAATTGCTAAATCGTCATCAACTACCAGTATCTTATTCATATATTAATTTTACAACAAAAAAATACTGTTACAAGGTTAATAATTCTTAACAAAAATAGTACATCTGAACGGTACAATATTTCTGAATTTCGGCTATATTTTTTTGTATAAAAAAAAATATTTTTTTAAAAAAAGTGTAAATTTTACAAATTTATGAATTTTTATTGTAATATGTTAGAGCGTAGTAAATATACATTTATAAGGAGGCACATGAATTGGCAATAACTTCACCTTTTACAGCGTTCAATGAAAGCGGAATTAAAGAAATCCACTTAGGACAGCATGTTTTAGCAGAATTTTTTGAATGTGATCCAAACACATTAAACAGTTTAGACAAAGTAGAAAAATATATGGTGGATGCCGCACTTGAATGTGGTGCAACTATTGTCCAAAAATGTTTCCATATGTTTAACCCCTATGGTGTTTCAGGGGTTGTAATTATTTCTGAAAGCCATTTGGCTATTCATACATGGCCGGAATTGGGTTATGCAGCGGTTGATTTGTTTACTTGCGGTGACAAATGCGATCCGAAAGTTTCTTACGAATTTTTGAAAAAAATGTTTAATTCCAAAAAAGCTACATTTACGGAATTAAAAAGAGGAATTATTGACCGCGAAACTATGAAAGTCGCTGAAAAACCTTTTGAAATTATGCAGCAATTGGAAAGTTAAGTTTTTGAATATAATATAAAAGAGCCGGATTTTTTCCGGCTTTTTTAATTTATGTAAAAATAATTCAAACATGGCATGACAAATAGAATATGTTATTCTATTATCAAACATGCGGAGGTCGAATGCTGGAAAACATTCTTGATAAAAAATCAAATTTTGACTTAACATCCAAAAGTACGTTTTCAAATGAATCCGATATATTTACGTCTCGTTCTTATGCGGCACTTTTGGCGCGTAATACTATTCCGTATTTCCACAGAAAACTTGCAGATAATTATGTAATTATTAAGAAAGTTTTTAAATTCCAGGCTGTAATGAGCAGAATTAACAATGTTGAAAAAGCATTACTGAAAAAATATGACT
Organism: Candidatus Gastranaerophilales bacterium; assembly: GCA_944323695.1. Classification (GTDB taxonomy): domain Bacteria; phylum Cyanobacteriota; class Vampirovibrionia; order Gastranaerophilales; family Gastranaerophilaceae; genus SIG32. Next base: position 56,199 of record CALUTI010000009.1, on the reverse strand, counting down.
TTAATACACTTGAATTCACTACAATGAAGCAAATGTATGAAGAATTATCATTATTGCAAAAATGGTCTTGTGATCCGAAATTAAAAGATGATGCGGAAAAGTTATTGGAAATTCGTGTAAAAGAGCTGAAATTTTTAGATGCAAGCAGATATGCAAGTATATCCAATGAAATTTATAACGGATATATGGCACTTGAGCATTATCTTCAAGAAATAAGTCGTTTTCCAAATTAGCAAATTTTATTTTTAGATGTTTTTAGATTTGTACAATGGAAAATCAAGATTTTTATAATTTATCATTAGGAATTGCAGCAGGTTATGCTACTAAACTGGCGTTAGGTAAGGCGTTATCTGTTCCCAGACGTTCAATAACAAAAAAATATATGTTGAAAGCATCACAGTTTAATTCATTGTATGCAAAACCCGCGATGGATGCTTTTGAAAAATCAGGGCTGAAAGAGCAAGGTGTATCGTTCTTGCATATGGACGAAAATAACATGCAAGAAGTTCTTAAAAAGGCATTTGTGAAAAAAAATAATAAAAAAACAAAGAAAATAAACGATTATAATCCTATAAAAAGATATTTTTTAAAACGTAGAGCTAAACGTTTTAATAAAGATATGCGTCATATTGCAGAAGGTCATAATGCGGCTCATGTTATGAAAACTTCAAGTATTTTACTGAATACTGAAAAATTAAGTATAGCGGCTTTTCATGAAATGGGGCATGCCTTAAATCGCAATAAACCATTTAGGCAATTTTTAGTTAAATCTCAAGCACACTTATTAAAGTATTTTCCACCGATAATACTGGCTTTCGGTTTGGCTAAAAATAAAAAGGATAAATCGGAAGTTTCAAACAATGTATTTGATAAAACAACTAATTTTATAAAAAATAATGCGGGAATACTAACTTCGTTGTGTTTTGTCCCTACGATGACAGAAGAAGCAATCGCAAGCATAAATGCTTTTAAAATAGCAAAAGGTGTTTTGAATAAACCTGCTCTTAAAAAGTTATGCAAATATAATGCTTTTTGCTGGTCAACATATTTAACAAGTGCAGTCTTTGCAGGCTTGACAACTGCAGGTGCAATTTATGTCCGTGATAAAATTGTTCATTCTAAAAAGGTTTAGCAATTTTATGTTTCCTGTTCATAGCCAAAGTTTTTGAGAGCAGATTGTTTTTTTCGCCAATCTTTTTCGACTTTGACATTTAATTCAAGGTAAACTTTTTTTTCGGTAATTTGTTCAAGCTCTTTTCTTGCTTCTGTGCCGATTTTTTTAAGCATAGAGCCGCCTTTGCCTATTAAAATTCCTTTTTGGCTTTTTGTTTCGCAAAAAATTGATGCATAAATTTTGTCAATCTCTTCCTGTTCAAAATAGTTTTCAACTTTTACTGCAACAGAATGAGGGATTTCATCAGATGTATTCAAAAGAATTTTTTCACGGACAATTTCTTCTGTTACATCGCGCATTGTCTCTTCTGTTACAATGTCTTCAGGATACAGAGGTTCTCCGTCAGGAAGTTTCTTGAAAATATTTTTAATCAAGGTGTCAATATTTCTGCCTGTTTTTGCGGAAATTCTGACAATCGGAAGATTTTTGTCAAATAAAGTTTTATAAGTAAGCAGATTTTCTTCGATTTTTGCAGGATTTTTTATTTTATCAACTTTGTTCATTACAATTATTATCGGGATATCAGTTTGCAGGAGATTTTGTGCAATCCATTTGTCGCCTTTGCCGGCCGGTTCTGAGCCGTCTACAAGAAACAAAATTAAATCGGCATCAGGAATTGAAATTTTAGCTTCATCCAGTAAAAATTCACCGAGTTTGTTAAGAGGTTTATGAACACCTGGTGTGTCAACAAAGACAATTTGTCCTTCGCCGGTTGTTAATATTCCTTTAATTCTTTTTCTTGTTGTTTGGGCTTTATCTGTTGCAATTACAATTTTTTGTCCCAAAATTTGGTTCAAAAGAGTTGATTTGCCCACATTAGGGCGTCCGATTATACTTGTAAATCCGCTTTTCATAAAAATAATTATATCATAAAAGGTATCAAATTATTAAGAAACTAGCAATTTTTTTTCTGCTGCGTTATTATATTATCATAGGTGTAGTGTAACTTAACGGAAACGTGATGATTAATAAAAAAAATATATTAGCAATTGCAACATTAATGTGCCTGACCTTTACTCCGGCAGACGCTTCTAACCTTGTTCAGATGGATATTAAAAAGACTTCTGATAATGCCGTTGATGTTACGTTTTATACTACAGGTGCAGGCAGCAACCCCATGGTTACACGAAAATCAAACAACAAATATGTTGTTTTAATGCCTAATGTTTCCGGCAATTCCGCGTCTTCTCCGGATTTGAGTGCTGTTAAAGATATCATTACAAATGTTGATATCAAAAATGTTGATGACGGTATGAGCGGCTATACAAAAGTTACTTTTATTACGACAAAACCGCTTAATATCAAAACTTATATGCAAAAAACTGCACCTTTAACTCAAGAGGAGAAAGAGGCAAAAGCCCTTATCGCACAGGTTAAAACTCATCCTAAACAAACTGTTGCACCTGTGGCGCCAAAGAAAGAAGCTCCTATAACAAAGGTTACATCAAGCACCGGCGCCCCGAAAGTTGAGACTGCAGCTACAAAAACTGCCACTAAAGAAAATCAGGTTAAAAAAATAACTGCACCTAAAAAAACATTAAAGACAGAACCTGCTAAACCTGTTGAAAATCTTATTGATACAGTTTTACCAAAGCAGATTGAAGCTAAAAATATTGACACTGAAGTCTCAAATACGCTTGATATAAAAGAAATAGAAAAAATAGAAAAAGTTGTGCAGGAAAAAACAGCTCCTACATCATCTAAAGCCGGCTGGGCGGTTGTTGTACTTCCGTTATTGGCATTGTATATGATGTTTAAAATGATACGAAATTCTATTCAAAAATCAAATGTTTTACGAGCATCTTTTGCTGAAAATCTGGCTGAAAAGCCGCATGTGAAAGAAAATTACGACGATATAATAAACGATTCCGAATTGAATTGGCAGGAAAGATACCAAAAATTTGTGCAGGAATCTAATGGAAAAATTAAAAATCGTAAATACAACTTTATTAAAACAGATGACTCAATTAATGAAATTGATGCCAAACGTCTTGAATTAGAAAATACTTTATCCAAAACACCGGATATATATAAACCTCATGAAATTGAAATTTCCGAAGAAACAAAACCTGAAGTTCAATCCGAAGATGAAGCAATTCAAAATGAGTTTAAAGAAATTAAACTAAAAGCTTTTGCTAAACCTATATCATTACAAACTACACACAGAAGCAGAGCAAAGAAACCTATGCCTAAGATGCCTCCGATGAAGGAAGGTAAATTCGTTAAACTTCAGGAAACACCGTTAAATACACCTTACAGAAGGTTCAAAGATGCCAATTTGAAGGTGTCCGACCTGATTAAAACCGGAAGTCAATATATCCCGGAAGGCTATCAGGATGTTCAAAATATAGAAAAAGAACAAGACTATATAATGTCCTCCGTGGAAGAATATTTTGCGCTTCTTGATAAAGAACAGGCAAGAAGAGTTACAAGACCGGATAATGACTTATCAAAGAAGGTTGCGGCAAGTCTTGCGCAGGTGAAACCTTCCATGAAAATGAAGAATACACGTCCACATCCGGCTTCTAATCCTATTGAAAATAAAAATGATAATTACTTGAACGGTCTTATTGTAAAATCCGGATATAATATTGACGAAAATCGCGGATTTTATCTTGTAAGTCTTGACGGTGTGACTGCACTTGTCGGACGTGTTAAAGAAGAAATTTTTGTACTCAAGAAATTTGATGAAAATGTTGATAAGCTTCAGGTAAGACTTGACAACGAAAATGTTTATATGGTTAAAGCCGGTGATTTTAAATCGCTGGTTGATGTTGACGAAAATAAAATGGGCGTTCTGATTGAACTTTAGACCCCCATGAGGTATAAATGTTAAAAAAGTTTTTTATAATTTTTGGGATATTAGGAGTTTTTTTTCTGTGCGTGTTCGGGCTGATACAAAATCCGCATAATGACAATAAAACCGTAATTCAATTTGCAAGCTGGGGTTCAAAATCTGAAGTTGATATCTTAAAGCCGCTTTTGAAACAATTCGAAACGGAAAATCCTGATATAAAAATCGATTTTATGCATATTCCGCAGAATTATTTCCAAAAAATTCATCTGCTGTTTGCGTCAAACACTGCGCCGGATGTAATTTTTATTAACAATCACTATCTTCCGGTTTATGCAAATGCCGGGTTATTAGAACCTTTGCAGGCTGATAGCAACTTTTATAAAAAAGCACTGGAGTCCTTGTCCTGGGGAAATACCCTGTATGCAATCCCGCGTGATATATCAAATCTTGTAATTTTTTATAATAAAGATATTTTTGACGAAAATAATGTACCATATCCTAAAGAAAACTGGACATTTGATGAGTTTTTACAAACTGCCAAAAAGCTTACGCGTGAAGGTGTTTGGGGAATAAGCTTTGAAGAAGATGCTCTGTTTTATCTGCCGTATTTGATGAGTGAAGGCGGCGGAATTTTGGCGGATGATCTTTCAAGATTGGTTATTTATGATGAAAAAAGTCAAAAAGGTTTGAATTTTTATGCTGATTTAAGAAAGAAATATCATGTTGCACCGTTAAGGGAAGAAAGTGCAAGCGCAACAATGGCACAGATGTTTCTGCAAGGCAAGCTCGCCATGCACTTGTCCGGCCGCTGGCTTGTCCCTAAATATCGCGAAGAAGCTGATTTTGATTGGGATGTGGTTCAATTTCCAAAAGGCGATGCGGGTAGTGTTGTGCCTTTGGATACCTCAGGCTGGGCAATTTCAAAATCCTCTAAACATAAAATTGAAGCACGTAAGCTGGTGGATTTCCTCGCATCAAAAGAAAGCAGCCAAAAGTTTGCCCAAAGCGGTTTGATAGTTCCAGCAAGGCGTGATGTTGCAGAAAGTGCATACTTTTTAGATAATAAAATGCCTCTGCATTCACGTGTATTCCTTGATGTGATTGAAACCTCAAAGCCAACGCCTGTTTCCGTGGATTACAAAGAAATTTTGGATAACCTTAAAGGCAGATTTGAAAAATTGTTTAATTAGTTGTCAAATAAGAAAAATAATGCTATAATAAAACAAAGGAGGATGCTTATGAATATTATGAAAAATTTTGAGAACGGGGGGGGGCGTCTCCTCTAACTGCTTATAGCAAGGGTTTTACTCTTGCGGAAGTTTTAATAACACTTGGCATTATTGGTGTTGTAGCGGCGATGACTATACCGACATTAATAAGTAATTATAAAACAAAAGAAGCAAGTGTCAGGTTGAAAAAATTTTACAGTATGATGACTCAGGCTATTCAATTATCAACTTTGGATAACGGTCAGACCTCTGCTTGGACTTACCCGGGGACTCTTGCAGATACTGATTCTTTGGAAACCTTTTGGAATGTCTATTTTGCTCCGTATTTGCGAGTTTCAGCAGCTGAGGCTGATAGTTTTCAGTATAATACTGACTCAGACGGTAATCCGATGGTTCAGGATATGTATAAAATATATTTCCAAGATGGTTCAACTCTTGCAATACGAGCAAGCGGAGCTGTTGATATGCACTATGACGTTAATGGTGAAAGTGCTCCGAATAAAATAGGTCGAGATGTTCATTTGTTTTTGCTGTATAGAACCGGGGAATTCACTCCATACAAGTATGATAAAAATTGGGGAGAGGATAATGATAAATATAATCGCGATTTTAATGACAGAGCAAATGTTTTAAATTGGTGTACAAATGATGCTGCATATTGCACGCAGTTATTGTTTCTCGACAACTGGGAATTCAAAGACGATTATCCTTTTAAACTGTAATATTTGTGATAAAATTTTCCTATGAAAGAGTATGATTTTTATATTGTACCTACTCCTATAGGGAATTTAGGCGATATTACACAAAGAGCAATTGAGGTTTTAAAATTCGTAGATATTATTGCCTGCGAAGATATTCGTGTTACTCAAAAACTGCTTAATCATTTTGATATTAAAACAAAATGCATCTCTTATCATAAATTTAATGAAAAAGAGCGCGTTGACAAGTTTTTGGAGCTTTTGAACGAGGGTAAAAAGATTGCACTTGTTTCTGATGCGGGGACTCCTTTAATTTGTGATCCCGGTGCTGTTATTGTTGAGGAGCTTCGAAAACACGGTTTTAAAATTACGTCGCTTCCCGGTGCAAATGCGGTTATTACATTTTTATCCCAAATCCCGCGCGAAGATGAACAATTTACGTTCGCGGGTTTCTTGCCTAAAACTCAGTCGCAGATTGAAGAAATTGTTAACAAATATAAATTTTGCGATTTGGTTTTTTATGATTCTCCAAACAGAATTATGAAAACTCTTGAAATTATTCACTCTTTGCGGCCTGATTGTAAAGTCGCTGTCGGCCGTGAATTAACAAAAGTTTTTGAAGAAGTCGTTGTTGATCATATTTCCAATGTTATTGATTACTTTAAAAATAATATTTTAAAAGGTGAAATCGTCGGCATGATTTACAGGGAAAATGCCGCCAATATTGACGTTGACATAGATGAAAAGATAAAAATTTTACTCGATAAAAATTTTAAAGCAAAAGAAATTTCAATAATTTTATCATCACTTTACGGTCTTAATAAAAACGAAGTCTACAAGCGGGTTCTGGAACTTTAAAAAAAGCAATGTAAATGTATGATTTTTCTTTGTTTTTTTAGGGGTTTGTGATATAATTTTGTTGAGGATAGTAGAAGTTTTAAGGAATCCGGATTCTTGATTTTTCATAACAAAACTCATAAATTAATAGTAACCCTTTTTTTGCTATTGGCATTTCCCCTTAATGCTTTTGCTTTTGGCGATTTTTGGGGCAAAAAAAGTATAGATCCGGATGTTCAGGAAAAACAAGAAATTGAACAAATTCAGGAAGCTGCCCCGCAAGAAACATCTTCTGCACCAACTGAACTCCATGCCGAATCTACACCTCAAGAAGCTGTAAGTAAAGAAGAAAAAATTATAAAAGATATAGAATTATACGGTTTAAATGCCCTTAATCCCGAAGATATCCTCGCAAAAATGACTTTGCAAAAGGGTTCTGCATATAGTCGTGATATTGTTCAGACTGATTTGAAGGCAATATATCAGCTTGGCTATTTCTCAGAAAATATGAAGGCAATACCTGTTAATAATCCGGATGGTACTGTTACTTTAAAAATTATCCTTGAAGAAAACCTTCCTGTAAAAGATTTTACAATTGAAGGGAATACGGTAGTTTCTACTGAGGAAATACTTAACTGTCTTTTGCCTATGAAAGGTAAGCCCCAGAACATTGCACAAATAAACGAGGCAATCTATGACATTCAGGAAGTTTATTCCTCAAAAGGCTATATCCTTGCAAGAGTTGAATCCGTAACGGATGACCCGGATGGTACCGTTAATATTGCTATAAAAGAAGGTACCATTAATAAAATTATGATACAGGGTAACGAAAAGACCAAGGATTATGTTATTGAGCGTAATGTCTTAACTGAACCAGGCATGATATATAATGAAAATCTTATAAAAGAGGATCTTGTAAGATTGTATGCATCCCAAGCTTTTAAGGATGTGACGAGAGAAATTGAACCAACATTGGAAGACCCTGATTTGTATGATGTAACAATAAAAGTTGAAGAACAAAGAACGGCAAGTATTTCTGTCGGAGGTGGTCTTGATACTGTAACGGGTGTATTCGGTTCACTGGGAATCGCTGATAATAATTTCAGAGGTCGTAATCAACGTTTGGCATTGAATGGTTTGGTTGGTACAGGTGTGATATTAAATGATGCATCCGTTAAAGACCATATGAATATCCAGGCGGAATTGAGTTTTTTTGAGCCATACTTTTTTAATTCGGATAACTCTTTAATGACAAAGATATTCTTTAGAGATTTCGGCAGTTATCAGGTTCCTCTTGCAATTGAACAAAGAATAGGTGCAGAAGCCACTGTTGCACACAGGCTTAAAAGTAATAAGCATGCTACGGCGACCTTCTCATTGGGTGTTGAAAATATAAATGTCAAAGAAGGTGATTTCAATAAGATTGCAAGCTTATATAACAGGTATAATATTCCAATAAGCGAACGTGCAAACCAACTTGAAGGCGGTTTATTTATGTCTTTAAGTCCAGCATTGATTTATGATACAAGAGACTCTGCAACAGTTACAAGACGCGGAACGTTAGCGAGCATAAGATTTGATGAAGCAATCGGGCTTGATGGTTTTGATAAAACACACGGTAAATTAACAGGTATGGTTAAACAATATATTCCTGTAGGTAAAAAATCTTCATTATCATTCACTGCTAAAGCCGGCGGTAGAATACATGGTGATAATATGCCGGAAGTTATGGCTTACCGTTTAGGCGGCCCGTATACAATCAGAGGTTTTAAAATGAGCGGCGTTGGTACAGGTAATGCCTTTGTTATGGGTTCAGCAGAATTTGCGACACCAATTCCTTTTGTCGACCGAACAAGAATTAAATTCCTTAATAACGTAAGATTGACGGCGTTTGTTGATGCCGGTAAAATATTTGACGGAAATGTTTCCGATACATTGTATGATAGGCCTATGTACGCAATTTCTGCAGGTGTCGGTATAAAGCTATATATACCGGGAATGGGTCCGTTATCAATTGATTACGGTATTCCGCTTACAAATCCGGGCAGAAACGGGTCTGAAAACGGATACTTTACATTTGGTGTAGGTGATTTAATTTATTAATAAGGAGGACTTTTAACATGAAAAAATTGAAATTGGCAACATTAACTGCAGTTGTGGCAGTATTCGCTGCATTTACAATGAGAGCTGAGGCTGCCGGTATTGGCTTCATTGATTACCAAAAGGTACAGGAAAATTATTCTTTTGCTATTCAGGCAGTTAAAGAAGTTGAAGCAAAGGGGCTTGAACTTCAACAATATATGCTTGATAAGGATAAACAATACAAATCTATAGATACTCCGATTAAAAGACAAAACTTTGAAGATGCAACTAAAAAAGAGTTTAAGGCAAAAGAAGAAGCCTTTTTGAAGTTAAAAATGTCTAAAGAAGAACAGATTTACAAAAAAATTCAGGCTGCAACAAAAGATGTTATGGTTGAACAAAAGCTTGATGCTATTGTCGACTTTAGAGTAATGTTTGTAGGCGGCTTGGACATTACTGATCTTGTAATTCAAAAACTGAAAACCGGAAAATACTAATAAGGAGAAGAAAATGAATTATTCCCAGAACGGTGAACAATACCATATAGGCTTAAAACAAGGTGATGTCGGCAAATACGTAATTTTGCCGGGTGACCCAAAACGCTGCAAGAAAATTGCGGAATATTTTGACGATGCTAAACTTGTCGCCGATAACAGGGAATATACAACCTATACCGGATTTTTGAATGGCGAAAAAGTAAGCGTTACATCAACCGGTATAGGCGGTCCTTCTGCTGCAATAGCTATGCAGGAACTGGTAAATGTCGGAGCGGATACTTTTATCAGAGTCGGAACTTGCGGCGGTATGGACATAAATGTAAAGGGTGGTGACGTGGTAATTGCAACGGGTGCTATTCGTATGGAAGGTACAAGCAAAGAATATGCACCTGTTGAATTCCCGGCGGTTGCTAATTTTGATGTGGTGAATGCGCTTGCTGCTTCTGCAAAAAAGCTCGGATTTACGTCTCACGTGGGCGTGGTACAGTGTAAGGATTCTTTTTACGGGCAGCATAGCCCGGATGTTATGCCTGTAAGTTATGAGCTTACAAATAAATGGGAAGCATGGAAGCGTCTCGGGTGTCTTGCATCTGAGATGGAGTCGGCAGCATTGTTTGTTGTTGGAAGTTTTTTAAAGGTTAAGGTCGGATCTGTATTTTTGACGGTTGCAAATCAGGAAAGAGAAAAACAAAATTTGGAAAATCCTGTTGTGCATGATACGGAAAAAGCTATAAAAACAGCGATTGAAGCTTTGAAAATTCTCATTGCTAACGATAAGGAACAGAATTATGTTTAACAAAAATAAAATGCAGTATGTTGTAAAAACATGTTCAAGTGAAAATGTTCAGGATTTGCAGAATTTATTGAATGAAATGTCCATGAACGGCTGGGAATTATACAGCATGCAGGAAGTTGAAGCTGATGAAGGCTTTGTATATAATTGTATTTTTATGACGGAGGCAAAGTCAGGTAATGAAGCTGACAATGCGGATGTTATAAATATTTCTACCTTTAAAAGCCAAATGGAAAAAATGCTTTCACCAAAGCTTACGCCGTATGAAACATGTCTTGAAATTCAGTCTAAAATCAGACATCAGAAAGATAAAATCGCCAAAATTAAGCTTGAACTGGACGGTGCTGATCCTTCAAGCAGAAAAAAACTTAATGATAAGATATCTGCAGGCTTAAAAGAGCTTGATGATTTAAAAATAAAACTTGCAAAAGCAACTTCTCCTGACGTGATGTATGCAAAACTCTGCGAAGAAAAACTTTCCATTAATCTAAGCGAAGAACTTTTGGGTTACGTTGACGAGGATAGAGATTCTCAAGAAGAAGAACTTATTGCAGAAACCGTAAAATCACGATTAAAATTGACTGAAGAAATAGGTTACGTAATCCCGAAAATTATTTTCAAAGATGACGAAAATCTTAACCCGTTTGAATTCTGTATAAAAGTCAGAGGAATGGAAGTTTTCAGGGCAATGATTTATCCTGAGTATCTGATGTTTTATACGGATGAGTTAAAACTGGAAAAGAAGATAAAAAATTCAATATATGATGTTGATAAGATAACCGGTAAAAAAATTGTATGGCTTCCGAAAGATAAAACAAAAGATTTTTGGTACCATGGCTTAATGGGCTCTGAATATATCGCAAAAGCTCTGGAATACATTGCTGTTAAGTATGTTGATGAGCTTTTGGATTATGAAGATCTGGATAAGTATATTGAAGTTGTAAATAATTTTAATCCGTTCTTGGTAGAAAATGTAATTCCTGATTTCATATCACTTTCGGATTTGAGATACATATTAACCAGCCTTATCAGGGAAAGAGTTTCCATAAAAGATTTGATATACATATTTGAAAAGATTAACGATTATGCGGAAGACAGTGTAAAATCAGATTTGTTAAAGAAAATCAGACTTGCGCTTGCAAGTAAAATATGTAAAAAATATGAAAACGAGGACGGTTCCATAAGTGCATTTGAATTGTCCGATAAAACTTATGAAGAAATACTATTGAGTTTTGAAGACGGTGAAGATGCCGTTGTAAAGATTGACGGGGAATTCGCAGAAAACTTGGCGAAAAAAATTATCAAAAAATCTGAAAAACTTGGAATTGATACTCCGAAATTGTTGGTTCCGATGGAATACAGACAATTGTTTTTCGGGCTTTTATCTTTATATATAAATAATATTGTGGTACTTGCAAATGAAGAAATAGGATGTAATTATAAGCTGGAAATTTTAGGAGAAATTTAGCAAAAAAAATCGTGTTGGAATGTTAGAATAGTATGCGTATCTTAGGGGTAAACAGTGTAGTAAATTTTCAAAGGAGACCGACTAAAAAAGAAGAGCCTGATTTAAAGAGAAATATTAATAAGGCTTATGAAATTCTCGGAACACAAGAACGTGCAGTTATAACTCACGGTTCCTGCTTTCCTGCGTATTCAAGAGATACCTTTATCGGCTCGCCTTATGGAAACGTCGCAAAAGAATATAATAAATTTTTAGCATTATACGGCTTTAACTCAAACCAGCTGGGACCCGGCGGAGAGCTTCAAAAAGGTTCAACATCTCCCTATAACGCTTCTGCCTTCGCTCATAACCGGTTATTTATAGATTTGGAAGAATTAACAAAAGATAAATACGGAAATATTTTGTCTCATGAAACATATAATAAAATTACTGCGGCGCCTGAAATTAGTGATAAAAATTACACATTAACCGATTTTAAAAAAGCCGAAAAAATATATAATACTGCACTAAAAGAAGCCTACCAGACATTTATTGTAAATCTTGCAAATAATCAGCCTCAGGCAGTTATGTTAAATAAAGAATACCAGAAGTTTTTGAGAAAACATGACGAGCGACTGACCGAAGAAGGCATATTTAAGGTTCTCTCCAATATCCATGGAACTGATGATTATACTCAATGGGAAAATAACAGCGACAGCACTTTGATTACGGATATTAAAAACGGCGATGTCTCTGCTATGCTCAGATTCAACAGAATTTATGATGATAACTATAATGAAGTAGAGCAGTATAAATTTGAGCAATTTCTTATAACAAAACAGATTAAAGACCACAAAAAATGGCGAGATGAGAATAATTTCAAATACATAAATGACTTGCTCGTCGGATGTTCAAAGATGGATGCATGGCGTTATGAAGATGTATTTTTAGATGACTGGGAAATGGGCGCATATGAAGGTGGCGGACCTTCCCAAAGGTGGCATATCCCTGTTATTGACCCTAAAAAAATCTTTCTGAATTCAGATTATGAATTAAATGACGGAGGAAAATTCCTTCGCGAAAAGATTGATTCTGCACTTGAGTTCTGTGAAAATTTAAGAATAGACCACGTTATGGGGCTTGTTGAACCTTATTTGCTGGCAAAAAATGCAGATGATGAGGATTTTATTACAAATCCTCCGCATTTGAAAAATAAAAATAACGAAAAATATATTTCAGAATTAAAAGATCCGGAAAATCCAAATATTGAATATGACAGATATTGGGATTATACAAAAATTATAGAACACCTTGTTCTTCCTGCATTTAAAGAGCATGGATTGGATAAAAATGAAGCAGTATGGGAAGATATTTGTTCATGGCCCGATAGATATAAAAAGGTTTATAAAGAGCAGGATCTGCCTGCAATAACAAATCTTGACTGGTCACGTGCGGAAATTACGACAAAAGAATTTTCCCAAAATTGGTTCATTTTGGGAAATCATGACAGTCCTCCTGCTATGACTTATTTACGGCGTACCGCAAAACTTAACGATGGCAGAGAAATTGAATATACCCGTAAGCAGGAATCATGGTCTCCTGAATATCTCGCAGGATATTTGAATATGGACGATTCTCGCGAAAATATTCAACAAATCCGTAATGACTTGATTGATTTATATAAAAATGATGACAGAGCAATTGTTTTTGCAAAGTTTGCAGAACTTTTAACAACACCTAAATTCCAGATATCATTTGATGATTTGTTAGGGATAATGGATATCACATATAATTCTCCCGGAACAAGTAATGATACAAATTGGAAAGCACGAATTACTGCAGATTATCAGGACAAGTATTATGCAAATTTATCAAGTGAAAGTCCGACAGCTTTGAATATACCTGAACTTTTACATCAAGCCCTTCAGGCAAAAGTTGATATGGAAGTTAAAGCTCACAATTATGATGATGGCTTTAAAAAATCAATTTATGAAAAAGCGCAGCCTGTTCTGGATAAGCTTCAATATTATGCCGAAATCCTGAAGGAAAAAGAAAATTAAATTATTCTTGAGCTTTACCTACCTGATAACCCGGCACTGATAAAAATAGAGGAACTGTTCTTGTAATTGCGCTTGCTACAGGCGAATCCTTAGATCCCATAAGCGTTACGGCAAGGCAAAGATCATCAACATGCGGTGCAAAGTCCGTTGATTTGATTTTTCTTTCTTGTTTTTGCCCAAAGAATTTTTCATTTATAAAGTTAGTTACTTTGCTTCCTGTCCAAATGCCTGCGACAAGTGCGCCTGCGGTAAGTCCAATTGCCGGAATATTTTTAATGAATTTGTTTGTAAAGTTTATATATTTGTTATTTTCAAGTCCTATTTGCGGCATTACATTTTTTATCTGATTTTCATATTTTTTATATATACGGGAAACTCCCCCGACAAAGCCTACAGGGATTAAAACATTACCGACTATTTGAGTTAAGGCTTCTCTGCCTTTTGCCTTTATATTTTTTCTGTCAACTAGGGAACCTCCTGCAAGCCCTCCCGCAACAGATCCTGCTGCAAGTCCTATAATCTCTTTTTCTTCAATCTCTAATAATTTTTGGTTTTGTTCACCTTTTTTAGCTATTTTAAATATAGCCCAATCTTTAACAGGTATGTTTTTTAGAACTTTAGGATTTATTGGAAAACCTTGTTTTTTAGCAATCATTGCAAGAACAGTACCAGTTCCAAGCAATGACCCTAATGCTGCACCTGTTTTAACATTTGCCGGTGCTTCTTTTTTTTGCCCTGAAAATTGTAGAGTCGTTTTCGGTTCCGCCAAATTTGTAAACTGGCTAAACCTCTGGGGACGATTTAAGTCTACTGAATTTATATTCATAAGAAACACACCTTCACTTTTAATATAGCAAAAACATGTAAAAAAAACTATTGCCTTAACATTTGAAATATTTAACATATTTTAATAATTGTTTATGATACACTACATGTGTAACAAATTATTAACGGATATGTAAAAAACAGCAAAAAATATGTTTGATAGTTATTAGATGAAATGTCAGGTTATTATATATGAATATTTCTCCAACAGACATAAATTTAAAACCCCAAACTATTAGGAACTTTTCTCCCGCACAGAGATTCGTGAGAGGGATGGAGCTTCGGACACTTGCGCCGCTGATTATGTTAGAGTGTTGTGTTACAGGCGGCAGAACTGTTCAAGCTTTTAAACGAGGCGGATTTGATGAGGGCAGAGAACGTCTGACGGAAGAAACTATTGGTGCTGCATTTTGGTTTGCGGGTGTAAAAATTTTTAACCATATAAATGACTTTATTTTAAAACATTTAATGAATATTAAAAATACTAATTTTGATGCGGAAGGCGATGCTATACGTAAACCGCTTCAAAATTATATGAAATGGGCAAAGGAAAATGGACAAAATCTTCCTTTATCAAAAATTGCTGCATTTAAATTCACTAAAATTGCCTCAAGTATTTTGCTGGCAAACGGTCTTGTAGGTTTTGTTGTGCCGAAAATGAATCAGGCAATTACAAGATATTATCACCGAAATGATTTAAAGAATAATCAAGAACTCAATAATGTTAACGATTTTAAAACAATAGGTTATAATCCTAAATTCGGTTTTGAACAATTTATTGATAAAGCAGAATCTTTAGATAATAAGAAAAAAGATAATGATGTATCTTTCGGAAATGGTGCACAAACATTATTAACAATTGCACATAAATTTGAAAATGATACAATATACCAGCTTTTATCAACAGATGTCGGTATCTCCGGCGGGCGTGCAATAAGTGCAAGAAATAATCATGAAAGAGTGGAAATTCTATGGCGTGACCTTTCATCAATATTCTTCTATATGTTCAGTATGCCGTTGATAAATCAACTGATGAACAAAATTGAAATCGGTAAAAAATCAAGATTGAATCCTGTTGGCGCACGACAGGTTACTGATTATATGAAATATGTTCTGGAACTTTCAGGTCACCATGATAAAAACACCGGCAAACTATCTATTAAGCCTAATGAATTTGCACAATTAATGCTTGGCGACAAAGATGTTTCTGCAAAAATGAATAAAGTAAAACCGGAATTTAAAAATGGTGCAATAAATCTTGATAGATTCATTGACGTTCTTAAAGAACATTTTAGTCCGGAAGATGCCGTTAAATATTCAGATCTTGCAAAACGTATGTCCAAATTACAACCTCAGGTTGAAGGTGTCTCTGTTCTCGCTGAAAGTCAGGCTGAAGCTATATTTAAAGGCGGCGCGTTGAACAATCCTGAATTCTGGGATAATGTATTTACCGTTGCCAAAGGTACTGAAAAAGAAACTAAAGTTATAAATGGTGTAAGAACAACTGTTGAAACGGCAAATCATAAAAATCCGTTCAAATTCGTTGCTCAAAAAGAACTTGACGGTATTATTGATAATGTGAGAACTTACGTTAAAAGTATTGTTAAAAATGCTGACAAAACAAATGCTGATATTAATTTGAGTATGCTTGAAAAAGCTTATAAGAATAATATCTTCAAAAACACCCTCAACTGGGGAACAGGTTTTGTGGTATCAGCATTGTTCCTGTCTACTATTATTCCAAAAATCCAGTATCTTATTACAAAAATTACAACTGGATCAGATGCATTCCCGGGAACTGCTGATTATTCTGCAACTCAGAATAAAAAGTAAATTATTTTAACCATTTGAAGCTTCTAACATAATCATCACCGTTAATATCACCATAGATATCTACGGCAAACATTCTTGCGGCATTATTCTCGGTGTTCGGAATCTTTTTGATATCTTCTGTTATAACTGATGGTGCTTCTGATACATTTATCCCCGGAATTGTATTAAATAATGTGTTCAATGACGCATTACCGATTTTGCCGAAAGGTGTTGAAAAGTTTTTAGTGAGAGCACCAAATATCTGCATATCAGCCATAAGATTTGTAAAATTATAGGAGCCTTTCATATACATGTTTAAAGCTTTGCCTGAGGAAAATATCTGAATATTATCTGCAATGCCGTTTGCGATATGAATACTTCCGTTAATACTGTCAAAGTTACCGGTTTTATATGGTGTAATCAAGTCAATTATCCCGTTAATAGAGAGTCCTGTAATTCCGCCTTTTACAAGATTACCTGCTTTTAAAAGATATTCCAGTGACCCGAGTTTTGGCATTTTCCCGTCAGTAATATCAAATTCCATTG
Source organism: Candidatus Gastranaerophilales bacterium (assembly GCA_944323695.1). Taxonomy (GTDB): domain Bacteria; phylum Cyanobacteriota; class Vampirovibrionia; order Gastranaerophilales; family Gastranaerophilaceae; genus SIG32. The sequence continues at coordinate 39,405 of CALUTI010000009.1, read as the reverse complement.
TGCCGCTTAAGGTACTCATACATGAATCATGTGTTTGACCGGTGCAGGAAAGATTTGTATTGCCTGTAATTGAACCGAAAACTTGTCCTTTTAAATCAAACAGTGTTTCGGATATAATCTGTGCATTTGCGTCTTTTATGTCCATAATGATATTTGCTAAATTATTGTTGAGGTTATATTTGACGCCGCCTTTTACAGTTCCTTCCGCCATAATAAATTTGAAGTTATCAACTTCAAAGATATGTTTGTCATTTAGCTGCATTGTAGCTTCAAAATCAGTTGCGTTAAGCTCTTTGATTTTAATGTTATTAGCAAGAACTTTTGCTTTTTTAATAATTATTTGTTTAGGATCCGGAATTTGAGAGTTTACATCAGCGGAAAGATTCCTTGAGCTTTCTGCTTCATATTCCTGAAATGTTGTAATAATTTTATTCAGGTCGAGATTTTCAAGGTTGACATTTATATCTTCAAAAACAAGCGGAGGCTTCGGGTTGTTACGCATTACCGCTGAAATATTGAGATTATTTGTCAAAACAGTGCCTTTTGAATTAAAATATACAAAATCTCTTTTAAAATTAAGGTCAATATCTTTTATTATTGCATCAAATAAAGGCATATCAACGCTTGTTATATTTAATTTACCTAAAATTAACGGCTGTGAAGCTGTTCCGTTAATTGTTATATCTGATGTGAAGATGCCCTGCTTCATTAAAGGTTTTCTGAATATTATATTGAAAATTTTGGCGTCAGTTGGTTGTTGTGTTTTTACTCTGAAATTCACAAATTTAATATCATTGTTCTTTAAAAATCCAATGTTCCCGGAGGCATTCAACTGGGTTTTGGTGTATATTTTGTTATTTTGTGACGGGATTAACTGATCATACTGGAGGTTATTAATTCTTACACCGGTCGGGTAAATCGTATTATCAACAATAATGTTTACGGCATTTGAATGTTGAGTTTCTATTGGGCTGGCACTTCCAAGCGTTGCTCCCATATAGTAAATGCTTGCATTTTCAGCTAATTTTATTTGAGTTTTATTTCGGATTGCATTCAGCGGGCCTGTAATAGTTGAGGCAAAATTTATATCGCCTTTTAGTTTTAACGGATAAACCGATCTGTTGTTGAAGAATTGTTCTACAAATTCCTGGGTAGGTTTTGCATTTACATATAAATTCAAAATGGGATTTCTATCTGTGTTATAGACTTTCCCGTTTACAAAAACAGGCATTTCACCAATCATGGAATTAATATTGTTTAATGTAAGCAAATCTTTTTTAAGATCCATTTTCCCGCTTAAAACAGTCATTTTTATATTTGCAGGAATATAAATATAGCTTATATTATTTAAGGCGGTATTTGCGTAGATATTATTATCTTTTATATGCCCTTGAAGGCTTATTGTGCCTTTTATGTCTTTTATATCGTCCAAACCGCTGTTAAAATATTTTTTAAGTTCATTCAAACTATACAAATTAAAATTAGGAAAGTTGAAGTTACCGTTAATTGATTGTTTATCTGTAAGAATTTTGGAAGCATTGAGATTTATTGTATAGGGATTTCCTTTAAAGGCACCTTTAAGTGTCGATACTTTAAGATTTGAGTTCCTTAAATCAAAATTTGCATTCCCCAGGCTCAAGTTTTTCCCTTTAATTGCATAAATTTTTCCTCGCACATCAAGTTTGTCGGGCTGAATTTCATCAAGAGAACCGTTGTAATTTGCAACAAAACTTGTGTGAATTTTGCCTATGTCTTCTTTATAAGGAACTTCTAAATTCAAAAGTTTTAGCCCGTCTTTTACCACAAATTTATCTGAAACCACTTTAATATTGGCAGTTTTTTCATTAAGGGTTCCGTTTATTTTTATTTTTGATTCGTCAAGATTTGATGCCAGATTAAGGTTGGTATCAAGGTTGTTAAATCCTATTTTGCCTGAAATATTTGTAAGCGGGATACCTTGTGAGGTTATAGTAGCGGAATATAAGTCAATAGAGCCTTTTGCAAAGATATTTTTATTAAATACAACGTCATTTACATCTATGACAGTCCCGGTTAAGTTGAGATTTATATCGGAATTTCCTTTTGCAGAGTCAATAGGTTTTATCAATTTTTGAATATCAGCAAGCATAGGAGAGGTTTTAATAACATTTAAAAGTCTGCCAAGCTCCTGTTGTTTTGCTGTAACATTGAAATCCAGAACACCTTTCAGCGTACATGTTCCGTTTACTTTTACCGGCTTGCCGTTGAGAGTTGCGGTATTAGTATCAAAACGGGTATCCTGATCATTAAATACCAATTTGCCGGAGCCGTTTTTTAATACCAGATTATGAATATCTAAAAAAGAAGCTGTAGTGTTTTTGAAGTTGAAAATCCCCCATCCGTGCGGATTTTTGCGTGTACCTATAACATGAAGGTCAATATTTCCAAGACCGTGTATATCCATAATCGGAACAGGGCCAAGGTCAAATCTTAAAATTTCATGCAAAGGATTTAAAACAATCTGAGCTGTCTTTAAATCGACATTTTGTGAGCTTTTTATTGATAAATCAGCATTTTTAGTGCCATATAATTCAACATCGCCTTTTACAAATACAGTTTCTGTTAATGATGCGGGAACTTTTACATCCATAACCATTTTTTGTCCGGTAAATGCAAGTTTAATCAGTGCTTTTTCGGTGTCGTTAGGAAGAGGATTAATCAGGTATCCGTTTGTTACAAGTATTTTGCCTGTAACATCTGCTGTATCAGCTTTGCCTTTGATATTTAAATTTCCTGTTATATCACCATAAAACGGATATTTTTTTAGCGCGTAAAAATTAATTTCTTCAAGTAAATTTTCTTCACCGGGCAATAATGGTATAAAATTTTCCGTGCGGGATTCGTTTATTGAAACATTCATATTAAGGTAAGGCATTTTGGCATCTAACCTTGTCGCGCGACCGTTCACATCAACATCAATTCCTTTGGAAAGAATTTTCATATTTCTTATATTGATACCGTTTTTTATTGTATCAATATCCATTCTTAAAGTCAGCTTGTCGTTACAATAAACAGAACGGGCTTTTTCTTTTTGCATAATGCCGAGATTATCAATTGTTAATCCTGCAAAAATATTTTTGTGGTTATCCGGTTTTGTATTTGTGTCCGCAAGCATGTTGACGATGCCGGATAAAGATTCAATTTTGCTGTCCGGAACAGCTTTGGCATACTCTGAAAAATCCGCAAGGTCAAGGTTTGTTATACGGCCTTTAACTTTAAACTGATCTTCGGTAATTTTGTTAATCGGAAGTTTTATATCAACATCTGCCATTATATCGGATGCTTTTTCATCAACAAAAAGCTTTGCGGATGTGGACATTTTTATTATTTTGTTATTTTTAAATTCGTCAACTGTAAGGTAACTTCCGTCAAGCAGAAGTTTTTTATCTTGTTTTAAATCATCCAGTTTAACTTTGTAATTCCCTATCCTGAAATAGGCTTTTGTAAGCGTCATATTGGATTTGGGAAGTTTTTTTAATACATATTGACCGAGTTTTAGTTCGGAATTTTTTGTATAAAAAAGATTTGCATTTATACTGTCACTGGAAAAATTACCGATATGAATTTTTCCTGCCAAAAGCGGTAAAAGATGAATTTTTACGGCTGAATGCTTAAGATTAAGGGCATTTGTACCGTCATCATTTAACAGCGATATATCTTCTGCCATAAACCATATTGCAGGCGTATGTCCCATTTTTATATAAGGATCCTGAACAGATATCTTATAACCTGTTTGTTTTTGGATTTTTTCCTCAATAAAAGGCATTCTTTTTTCGATATTTATAAGTGAAGGAATACCCCAGTAATAAAGCCCGTAAAAGAACGTTAAAACAGTTATAACTATTAAAGATTTTCTTATCTTATCCATTCTTTTATATTATATAAAACAAGCATGTATATGGCAACTAGTAATTTTCGCACAAAATTTGGAAATATGCCTGAGGGTGGTCACAATTCGGACATTTTTGGGGTGCGCATTTACTTTTGCAAAGGTATCCGCATTCTCTGCACATCCAGGTTACTTCCGTAGGCTTTTTAAATACCGTATCATTTTTTATATTTTCAAGAAGCTTTTTATATCGGTTATAATGATGTTGTTCTGAGTTAATTATATGGTGAAAAGTGTCCGCCACATCATCAAAACCTTCTTCTCTGGCGACTTTTTCGCCTTCTGCATAAAGGATTTCCCATTCTTCGTGTTCGCCTTTTATTGCGCTTTCAAGGTTTTCTTCTGTTGTTCCCAGTTCAAAAGGATATGAAGAATCAACATGACCCAGAGTATTCCCGATGTGTTTATAAAAAAGTTTTGCGTGTTCTTTTTCGTTTTCGGCTGTTTCAAGAAATATTGCGGCAATTTGTTCATAGCCTTCTTCCTTTGCGACTTTTGCAAAGAAAGAATATCTGTTGCGGGCTTGTGATTCCCCCGCAAATGCGTTTATAAGATTTTGTTCGGTTTTGGTTCCTTTTAAGTTTTTCATAGCTAATCTCCTTTTATAAAAGGATAATTATTATCAATATTTTTTGCAATTAGAAAACAAGATTAGCCATAGGGGCTATTACACAAAATAAATACACTGCTTTATGGGGATTAATCAGGATTATAAAACAAGCATAATATAGTTATGAAATAGTCAGGAAGGTAGATTATGAATTTATTTGCATATACAAAAAAATTGGCGGAACAAATTGCATACTATGATGCACTTGCAAAAAACAGTGTATTGAATATGACAAATCCGTTTACGCAACCCGTTAATATAACTATTATCTGGGTTGATGAAAAGGATGAATTTGATTAAACCCTCATGCCGTTTTTGTCAAATTTGTATAAATCTTCTTCACGTATGCTTATTTCAAGAGTTTTATCAAAATTGTAGTCAGAGGTAAGTTTTGCGCTGCATTTTCTGCTGCCTATATTGAAATAAGCGATTTTTTCACTTCCTAAAAGCTCTGTAATTTCAACATCAACTGTTTTTTTAATCTGACCGCCGCAAATCATTTTTTCAGGTCTTACACCATATAAAATATTTTCATCCAACCCTAAATCTTTTCCTTCAATAAAGTTCATTTGCGGAGAACCAATAAAGCCTGCAACAAAGGTGTTCGCCGGATTATTATAGATTTCTTCAGGTTTGTCAACCTGCTGTATTATGCCTTTATCAAGAACAACAATTCTGTCCCCCATAGTCAGAGCTTCCGTTTGATCATGTGTTACGTAAATAAAGGTTGTCTGCAGTTTTTCGTGTAATTTTTTAATCTCAGAGCGCATTTGAACACGCAATTTGGCATCCAGATTAGATAAAGGTTCATCCATCAGGAATACTTTCGGATTTCTGACTATTGCACGTCCTAAAGCTACACGCTGACGTTGTCCGCCGGATAATTGTTTTGGCTTTCTGTCTAAATATTCGGTCAGATCAAGTATTTCAGCGGCTTCTTGAACCTTTTGCTCAATAATTTTTTTATCAACTTTTCGCATTTTTAACCCGAAGGCGATATTTTCTCTTACGGTCATGTGCGGATAGAGTGCATAACTTTGGAAAACAAACGCGATATCCCTGTCTTTTGGCGGAATATCATTTACTTTTTTATCGCCGATAAGAATTTCGCCGGTGGTAATATCCTCCAGACCTGCAATCATCCTCAAAATCGTTGATTTCCCGCAGCCTGAAGCCCCGACAAGAACTACAAATTCTTTGTCTTTTATTTCCAAATTTATGTTGTTTATTACAACATTTTTGTCATAAGCCTTGCTTACGTTTTTTAAAACAACATTACTCACGCGATAAAATCCTTTTCAATCGGGATTATAACATTAAAAGTTGTTCCTTTCATAACTTCGGATTCCGCCCAAACAACACCATTGAGGCGTCTTGCAAGAATGTTTGCCGTTCCGAGACTGATAGAGCGGACAATATTCTTTTTGTTTGTTTTATCAAGCTGATTGTATGGTTCAAATAAACCGTCCAATTCAGTTTCCTGTAAGCCTATGCCTGTATCGGTTATTGTTATTTGCATCAGTGAATTTTCTTTATAATTTTCAAAAACCTTCATTCCTTTTATCATTTCCGGATCAGGGTAGAAAATTCTGAATGAAATTGAGCCTGTGTCTGTAAGTTTGATTGATGTTTCAAAAAGATTTTGTAAAATTGTTTTCAAAGTCTTTTCATCAGAGAATATTGCACGTTTTGCAACTTCTTCATAGTCAAAGTTTACGGTCAATCCTTTGTTCGTTACTGCCAAATCATTTGCTCTAATTATATTTTGTACGGCATTTATAATATCAAAAGTCTGATAATCATACTCGTACAAAGTTGATTCGGCATATGAAAATTCAATAAGTTTATCCATAAAATTCAACAAATCATTAGAATTTTTATTGATTATTCTTACATATTTATCCTGTTTTTCTGTAATCTCGCCACCCAAACCGTCAAGAAGCGCCTGAGAAAAGCCTACGATTGATGTGATTGGAGATTTAATTTCGTTTGAGAGTTTGACCAGCATGGCATTTTTTTCTTTATTGAACTGGCTTGTCTGCTCTGCATTACTCAAAACATTTGTCATAGCTGTTATATCACGGATTGTAACAATATAACGTCCGTGACATACTTTTGCATTTAATTCTATAAAAAATTCTTTTGCTGTCGGGGTAAAAGCTCCGGCTATAATAGGGGTTCTGGTTGCAATTGATTTCTCAATTTTTTCTCTGCCTTTATCTACTAAATCATCAAAGTGATAGCTTTTTATCAACCTTCTTCCGCCTTCAAAAATAGTTGTTGCTTTATCGTTTACCCAAGATATTCTTCCGTCAGTTTCCACTATTAAAACCGCATCCGGAAGATTTTTTACTACTTTTTTAAAATTTAATCCATACAAAAAATCTCTAAATACATTACCTACGTTCATAATTTGCAATAGTTCCTTTATTATTATATAATTCATAATAGCATAAAAAAATATTACGAATATTTCATAATATAATTTATTAATTTTTGTAATTTTTTTTGTGTTAAAGTAGCAAAAAAAATCTTTTATGCGTTTTAGAATGAAAGATATGCGAGGTTAAATACCCGGAAAGGTGATACTTATGAGAGAAGTAAATAACAATACGGCAAATTCAAGTAATATTAATTTTCAGGGTGTTCAGGCAGCAAGAAAAGATTTAAATCTCCAGCCTGAAATCATTCCTGTTGAATCTTCTGAAGTCACTGATTTAGGGAAAATGCCTGCTGAAGTTATAGGGCGTTCTCAAGTTTCTAAAACCCCTGCTGAAAAAGATTTGGAACCTTTATTTAAAAATCCTGAAGTGGTGCAAAAATCTCTTGAGTTTTTTGAAATGTGCGAACGATACGGAAAAACCCCTGTAGAAGCCGCAGAGCTTATGGGTGCATTCGCAGATGAATTCTTTCTATAAATTTTCGCTGTCATTCAGGTAGTTAACGAGAGCTTTTAGACCTAATTTGTAACTGTCGGCTTTAAAACCGGCAATTTGTCCTATGCATACAGGTGCGATAACTGATTCATGGCGGAAATTTTCCCGTCTGTATATATTTGACATGTGGATTTCCACAACTGGCATGTCCGCTGTAATTATGGCATCGCGGATTGCAATGCTTGTGTGAGTGTATGCGCCGGCATTCAGGATGATTCCGTCAAAATGTTCTCTTGCCTGTTGAATTCTCTCAACAATAGCGCCTTCCATGTTGCTTTGGAAGGTTTCTATATCAATTCCGAGACCGAATGAATAAGCGTGGAGTTCTTTTTCCAGCTCTTTAAGTGTAATTTTACCGTACTGCTCCGGCTCTCTGTAGCCAAGCATATTGAGGTTTACACCATTAATTATTAAAATTCGCATGCTTTTTCTCATGCATATATTATAATACAAAATCAAGTAAATGTAAAGATTTATTAATTTTTATTCTACACATGTAACAAATTTGGCATGCTTGAATTATCATGCATGTACAACTATCCCCAAATCTCCTCCCAAGATTATTGTTCAAAGTCACAAAGATGTGACTTTTTTTTTGTGGTGCTACCACGTAGTCATGTTTGACAACTTTGGCGAAAATTCTATCAATGTGTCGGGTACGCACTTTGTCATATCAGCGCCGTAGGTTGGGCATATATGCACAACCTACGGACTACAGACATTTTAAATGTTTTTTTATTTTTATAAAAATATGTTAATTGGTAACACACATTACGTATTCAGCGTCGCTATTGTCGTAAGGTGGACTATATCTATCATAATAAAAAGTTACCTGTCTTATATGTCCTCCGTTTATATTGTTTACATAAAAAGACTCAAAACCAACATTATCGTACCACCTAGTACAATTTGGAAATTTTAATGATGAACATAGGCTTTTATCTATTGTCCCATTTTTGTATAAAATATCCGCCAGAGCCTGCATATCAGAACCAGATGGCATTTTGGTAAGACCACCACATTTTTCTAAGGCACTTACTCTATGACATCCACCTCCTCTATCGCATCCTCCGCACATCTCCCATGCACTAAATCTATTACCGTATTTACCGGAGTTTATTATGTTTTCACACGTACTCCTATCCATAGTTTCAAGCTCTTGTGCTTCGCTAAGACATTTACCGTTGACTTTTACAATACAATTACTGTCTAAAGATAAAACATTAATTCCGCGAAGATCTTTACCTGAAGTGTTTGGATTTTTAAACCCGTCAGTATCATAAAGCATAGCAATACAAGAAATACCTGTAATTTCGTTAGAATATGGATTTTGTCTACAATCAGGATTATATGCAACAAGTCCTGTAGTCCCGTTTGCAAATTGTAATCCGATTAATTCAGTCCCCCAGTTCTCTTGACCGAAATTTGTGGCAGAAACAATATCAGTCATATCGACTTCTTTTGGACCTTCTTCACCTACGCCCCACATAACTTTATCTTCAAAGCAAGATAAAAGATCATTATTATTGCAGATTTTCGTAGTTTTAAAATGTTTTGACAACTCATTAACAAAATCCAGAGTATTTGAATACCCTGCAAGAGATTGTTGGGTATTCATGGTTTTGAGAGCTTCAGTAAGCTTACGTTCAAATACTTGAGCGGAAGTATTCCATGCTTTGTTCTGGTAGTTGGCAACAAGAGTAGGAATAGTCATGGCAGCGATGACTCCGATAATAGCTAAAGTAATCAAAACCTCCGCCAAAGTAAAGGCAGCCTTTTGGGGCGCATTTTTCAGCGATATGCCCCGCCCCCGAATTTCTAAGCTCGTTTTGCTCACTAAGAAATTCTTCCCCCGCACCTTCACTACGTTACGGAAGCAGGGTCGCACAACTCGTTCCTCGTTGGCTCCCTTTGCGCATCGAGGGGTGGGGTTGATATTTATGTCATCCTGAACTTGTTTCAGGATCTCATTTAGAGATTCCGAACCAAGTTCGGAATGACAGCAAACTGAATTCCGGGAGGTTAAGCTACTGCCCCCCCCCCTTGTGGAAATGTAGTTATAGCGTGAATTTGCGCCCATATTTAAAACCTCCAATTATTCTGTTACGGTTTTATTATAACAGATATCACGTATATGGGCAAGGATATTTTAATGTCTCATGATTAATCCAATGAAATTTTAGAGGAAATTTCAGCTAAAATTCTTGCGACATCAGCACCGCCAATGCAGACTTCAAGAATTAAAGGACTATGGATTAAGACGGTTTCACTGTATTCCATTGTGTCAACGTCGATTACGTCAAATTCCACAAAGTCGTCGCCGGCATAGGTAAGCTTTCCGTACTCTCCCCCTGTTGCCCATCTGATAAACATATATTGATTTTCGTACTCTTTTAATTTTTCTATTAAACGCATATACACCTACAACTATATATTAGTCATTTTTTGATAAATGTCAATAAGTCAAATGTTAAAATAAGGTTAAATATTAAATTGTTTTCTAGCCCCTTCTTCGTGGTAGAAGCCGCCGCCGCAGATTGTTTCGACAACTTTCAAAACAAATTCCCGCGGGGCATCAAGCTGGTTTAAGTAAAACTCTCTGTTAGATAAATGTTTAATTTTTAAAATTGTATTCTGGTTGGTTTCTGCCGGAACAAATAATGATGCTACTTCGTGTTCAAGCAGTCTGCCCATTTCGTCGTCGTGGTTTTTAACTCCCTGCATAATTTCATTGTAGTTGCCTTTAACTGCCATAATACGACCTGAGAAAAGGTGCTCGCCGTTTTCTCTGTATAAGGCTTGAGGCTGGTAGTTGCAGCGGGTTGTAAAGCTTATTTTGTGCCACAAAATGTTTATTATGGCAACAGATTTTTGGGCATCCGTATCAACATAAATATTCTGGGTGGTTATCCCTCTTGAAGAAAATGACTGCTTCAAGGTCTCAGATACTGCCTGAAGATTATCAATCATTCTGATAAATATTTCGTTTGTGTTTACAGTAGCATGCTGGTAATCCAAAAACTGCTTGTACATGTGAGTTGATACAAGGCTTACTCTCTCCTGAATTAGGGATGACTTTCTGACTGAAGTCTCGGAATTATCAAAATTTTCGAAATTATTTAACAATACAGGATTCCCTTCTATAACATATTTTAATAATAAAATGTTTTTATGTAAAGATTATAATATTTTTTTTTACAAATTGGAATACATGTCAGGATGTATTTATAAAAATTCTTATTATAATTGTGATTTTAGTTTTGCGATTGTTATTATCGGGTTATAGGTAAGTGTAGTTTTTTCGTATTTTTCAAGGTATTTGCTGCAGAAGTTTTTTACGTCTTTTACAGTCCAAATTTTTGAGCTGAGAGAATTTACACCGGTGTTTTTCATGTGTGCCAAAAGCTCAAGCGGGCTTTCAAAGTCGAGAGTTTGTGTGTAGACATTTGTATATAATATTTCAAAATCAGTCTCTAAAATTTTTATAATTTCATCTTTTGAAAGATATTTGAGAGTTAAGCCGGATATTTCTTTAAGCTCGCAAAAATTTTCTTTGCCAAAAGTCGAAAATGCTAAAATTCCATCATTATTGAGAAATTTTTTGTAGTAATTAATTACATCAGGCAGATTGCTAAACCACTGAAACATAGCATTGGAAATTATTAAATCAGCTTTGACCGGCGGTTTAATCCTTGCTGCATTACCCAGTATAAAATTAGCATCAGGGATGATTTTTTGTATATAATTTTTGGATTTTTCAGTCAAATCGTTTGCAAAAAATTTTTTAAAAGTCATCTGAGATTTTATTTGTTTTGTCAAAAGGCCTGTCCCTGCTCCGAGTTCCAGAATTGTATTAAAATCATTGCGGATTTTGGCTGTTTCCGACACAAGTTTTTGCGCCAAATCATTTTGTACAATGGCGTTTTCATCATATTTTTCCATACTTTTTTCAAATTGTTTTTTTATTGATTGGCTATTTTGCATATTTCGTCCCAGCTTTTAAAATTATAAAACGGAAAATGTCCGCAATCAATAATTTTTGCCTTGTTTCCCCACATATTAATCTGGTTTTTAGTCGGAATGATTTTGTCTGAATTGCCTATAATCGCGCTGTTATAAAACTTTCCGTCATAGTTAATTTTTGTATTTTTGATAAGCTTATCCAGTGATTCAAGCTCAAAAACGCGGTTTTCTATAGATCTTTGAACCGGATTTTCAAGATATTTTTGAAGAAGTTTATTATCGGAAAATACATTTTCATAAAATTTGCCCTTTAAACCTGTTCCCGCGTATTTCAGCGTCAAATCAAAAGTTCTTAAGGGTATTCCGTACTCATTATCAATAGGGTATGGGGTGCCGTTTACCGCAATTTTTTTATCAAATTCCGGCAGTTTATCTTTCAAATAATATGCTGTAAAAACTCCCATTGACCAGGTTATAAGAATTTTTTTGCTGTAGTTTGATATTTCATTTAAGATATTTTCAGGGATATTCAAATCGCTGTAATCGTAGAACATTATAATATCTCTGTCGCCTGAATCCATACACTCAAACGGATGGCTGTCAAAACTCCAGCCGCCGAAAAATACTATTAATTCTCTGTTATTATTTTTATTTAGCCAATTATATTCCATAATTTTTCCAAATCTTTTTCGGTAATTTCGGTTGTGAGGGAAATCCTTATTCTGGAAGTCCCGTCAGGCACCGTAGGCGGTCTTATGGGAAGTGTGAAGAAACCGTTTTGATAAAGAATTTCGCACATTTCTACAGTTTTTTGATTGTCGCCTATAATATATGGTACAATGTGGCTTTCGCTTCCCATTTTGCGTCCTAATTCAAGCATATTCTGTCTTTTTTCATAAGTATCGGGTAATTTGTTTTCAATAACCCATTTTGTAAAGGCAACATTTATTGGCGGCAACGCCGTAGAAAATATAAATGAACGTGATTTGTTAATTAAAAAGTCAATCAGTGGCTTGCTTCCGACCACAAAAGCCCCCATTGAACCTATGGATTTGCCGAATGTGCCAATTAGCAAATCAATCTCATCAATAATGCCTAACATTTCCGCAATTCCAAGTCCTTTTTCGCCAAAAACTCCAAAGGCATGGGCTTCATCAATAATAAGAAGGCAATTGTATTTTTTCTTTAATTCAATAATTCTTTTTAAATCAGCAATGTCGCCATCCATGCTGAATACGCTTTCTGTAATTATTATTGCGTTTTGATAATTCTTACGTTCCCTGGCAAGAAGAATTTCAAGGCTATCCATATTATTGTGCTGGTATCTGAAAAATTTGCCATGGGATAGCTGCATCCCGTCAATTATGCTGGCATGATTCAGTTTGTCGGAAAAGATTACATCTCCTTTTTGTCCAATTGCACTTGATATCCCAACATTTGCGTGATATCCGCTGTTGTACAAAAGCGCTGCTTCTTTATTATATAAATTTGCTAAAAGATTTTCTAAATCACGATAAACAGGCAAATTCCCCGTCAAAAGCCGTGCGGATGCGCTGCCAAAAGAGTATTTGCCGCCTATGGCTTTCATAAATTCTTCCGTAATTCTTCGATTATCAGCAATGCCAAGATAATTGTTTGATGAAAGATTTAAAAGCCGTTTTTCTCCAAAGTAAACGTATTTTTCATCCTTTTTTGAAAAATTTTTTATTGAACGCAGATGAGAATGTTCCTCAAGTGTCTTTAAAATATCAGAATAAATTTCGTACATAACTAAATTTTAGCATAAAAAAAGACGTCCCGAAGGACGTCTTTTTAATTATCTTTTTTCTTCAATGTCGGGAATGCGATTACATCACGTATTGAAGGTGAATTTGTTAATAGCATTATGAGTCTGTCAATTCCTATTCCTAATCCGCCCATTGGAGGAACACCGTGTTCCAAAGCACAGATGTAATCTTCATCAATAGGCATTGCTTCTTCATCACCTGCTGCTTTTGCCTGCATTTGAGCTTCAAATCGCATTCTCTGATCAATCGGATCAGTAAGTTCTGAAAATGCATTTGCAACTTCCCAGCCGTTAATTCTTGTCTCAAAACGTTCTGTTAAGCGGTCATTGTCTCTGTGAACTTTCGCAAGCGGTGATATATCGCGCGGGTAATCAATTATGTGAACAGGTTGAATTAGACCGGGCTCAATTTTTTCTTCAAAAACTCTTTCCACAACCTGACCCCAGTTATCGCAGTCATCAGCGTTGACATTAATTGATTTGGCTTTTATTTTTGCATCTTCTACAGTAAATATTGTATTAAAATCAATGCCTGTTGCTTCTTTAATCGAACCAAGCATTGTTTTTCTGTCCCATGGCGGTGTTAAGTCAATTTCATTTTCACCATATTGAATTTTCATTGTGCCAAGAACTTCTTGAGCGATTGATGAAATGAGGTTTTCTGTCAAAACCATCATCTCATTGTAATCAACATAAGCCTGATATAATTCCATCATTGTGAATTCAGGGTTGTGGCGTGTATCAATCCCTTCATTTCGGAAACTTCTGTTGATTTCAAAGATTTTTTCGGAAAGTCCGCCTACCATAAGTCTTTTTAAGTAAAGCTCAGGCGCAATCCTCAAATACATGTCCATATCAAGCGTATTATGGTGCGTAATAAACGGTCTTGCATTTGCTCCGCCTGCCTGCGGGTGAAGCATAGGAGTTTCTACTTCCAAAAAGCCCTGAGATGTCAGATATTCTCTGATTTTTTGGATTATCAAACTTCTTGTTCTGAAAGTTTTTCTGACATCTTCATTTATAATCATATCCACATATCTTTGACGGTATCTTGTTTCGACGTCAGTAAGCCCGTGAAATTTTTCAGGCAGCGGCAATAAAGATTTTGATAATAATTTAAGTTTAGTTGCCTTAATAGAAAGTTCGCCTCTCGGAGTCCTTCTGATTGAGCCGTAAAAACCTACTATGTCGCCAATATCAAGAAGCTTAAGAATTTTCATCTGATCTTCCGAAAGGTTTTCTTTATGTGAGAATACCTGAATTTTGCCTGAAGAATCCATCAGGTCAATGAACATTCCTGTGTTACGGATTGCCATAACTCGGCCTGCTACGGCATAAAAGTCTTCGGTTTCTTCGCCTGCCGGCAAGTCTTTGTATTTTTCTTGCAAATCTGCAGCATTAGCGTCTTTATCAAATACATACGGATACGGATTTACGCCTTTATCAGCTAAATCTGCAAGTTTTTGAATTCTTGTTTGCCTTATTTGTGCTCCCGGTGAAAGGGATTCCTGAGTTTGTTGTGTCATATTTTTTCCTCTTAATTCTATTCTTATAATTAGATTTTAACACAAACAAACCATAAATTAAAACTAAGCACCTTGAATTTGTCTTTTTAATTCTTCCGGTCTGGATGAACGAGAGAGAGCGTCTTCAAGTGTAATTAATTTATTTTTATACAATTTTGCAAGGGACATTTCAAGGGTTTCCATACCAACTCCCTGGCTGGTTTGGATTGTTGAATATATTTGAGCAGCTTTTGCTTCACGGATAAGGTTTGCAATTGCAGGTGTTACAATCATGATTTCCTGTGCCATAACACGGCCTTTTTTAGTTCCGTCGGGCTGCAATTTTTGTAAAAGTGTTTGAGAAAATACAGCCACGAGTGAGTTTGCAAGCTGAACACGTATTTGCTGTTGTTGACCTTCAGGGAATACGTCGATGATACGGTCAATTGTTTGTGAAGCTGATGACGTGTGAAGTGTTCCGAAAACCAAGTGACCTGTTTCTGCGGCTGTCAACGCCAAGGCGATAGTTTCGTGGTCTCTCATCTCACCTACCAGAATAATATCAGGGTCTTCACGAAGTGCTGCTCTCAATGCGTTTGCAAATGATCTTGTATCAGCACCCAATTCTCTTTGGTGAATAATACTTTTTTTAGAGGTGTGAACGAACTCAATCGGATCCTCAATAGTTAAAATATGTTCTGCTCTTGTTCTGTTTATATAATCAACCATTGCTGCAAGTGTTGTTGATTTACCTGAACCTGTAGGTCCGGTTACAAGAACAAGTCCGCGCGGTCGTTCTGCTGTTTTTTTAACGATATCAGGTAGTCCAAGATCTTCAAGTTTTGGTGCAATTGCGCTGATTGTTCTGAAGGCACCGGCGTAACATCCTTTGTCTTTGTAAAAGTTAACCCTGAAACGGCCTACGTTATCAATACCGTATGAAAAGTCCAGCTCCCAATCCTGTTCAAGGCGCCGTCTTTGTTCATTTGAAAGCATAGGAAACAATAATGCTTCAACATCATCAGGCGTCAGTGGCTGTGATTCATATCTTACAAGTTGTCCGTCTATACGTGCTACAGGCGGCAGTGCATTTGATATATGAAGGTCACTTCCACCTTCTTTTACAAGTCTTTCCAATAATTCTTCAATAATCATACTTTTCACCTTATTCTACAAAGTTCATTAATGCATCATTCTCTTTTGCTGCCATTTCTATTAAAAGATATGTCATATAAGCTCCAAGGGCAACAGCTTTCGGGTCTAAATCCGTTTTATTCGCCGCTTCAATAATTGCCGTATTCACTTCAGGATTTTCTTCTTTTATGTAGTGAATCATTTGCTTGCGCCAGGCAGGCATATCTTTAAATATTTCACTAAAGGCTTGTGTTGCAATTTCTTCTGATATTATTGGCAGCATTACTCTTTCCTCTACATTTTTATTATATACGAAGTTTTAACAATAGTCTATACTTTAAGCAGAAATACTGTATTTGTAGTATAATTTTTTTATGAAACTTGCGGGATTGGAGTTGAAAAATTACAGAAATTGTACGGATTTGAAACTTGATTTGAATTCGGCAAAAATTCTTATTATAGGAAAAAATGCGCAGGGCAAAACAAATATTCTTGAAAGTATTTATTTTTTGTCTGCGTTAAAAAGCCCAAGAACCTCCAATAATATTGAACTGATAAGCTTTGATGCGGATAAATTTGAGATTGATGCCGAAATTGTTAAGGCTAATACTGATATCACACTTTTTTATTCTTATGACAGAGAAAAGTCAAAAGAGATTAAAATCAATGGGGTTAAGTCACGTCCGAAAGATTTTAAACTGGTGTTGAAAACAGTTTTATTTTCAACGGCAGATTTGCTTTTGCTCCGCGGAAACCCGCAGGATAGACGCGATTGGCTGGATAGAGCTATTTCACAAATATATCCTGCTTATGATGACAGGCTTTCCAAATACGATAAAATCCGTGTTCAGAAAAATAATCTTCTGAAAGATTCTGCAAAAACAGGCAGTTTGAACGAAACCTTATTGGATGTTTATAACGAGCAATTGGTTATCACAGGAAGCAACATAATTTATTTGCGGAAAAAATTTCTCAAAGAAATCGAAAAAATTGCTGTTGAAAAACACAGAACTATAAGTGAAACAGAAACCTTGAAAATAGATTATGACTGCTCATTTTTGAAAAATGACGAGACTGAAGTTGATGAAATCGCGGAAAGATTTAAACTTTCACTTGAAGAAAGAAAACTTGAAGAACTCCGCCGTTGTCAGGCATGTGTCGGCCCGCACAGGGATGATATTATATTTTGTATAAACGGCAATGAGGCGGTAAAATTTGCATCTCAGGGACAGCAAAGAACAATTGTTCTTGCGTTGAAGCTTTCAGAATTGGATATTATTACGGATAAAACCGGTGATGAACCGATATTACTTCTGGATGATGTTTTGGCGGAACTTGATGACATAAGGCAGAATTACCTTCTGAAATCAATAGGTTCAAACACGCAGACTATAATTACCTCAGTTGATACAGTGCTTTTTGAAGAAGAATTTTTGCATGATGTGAAAATCTACAAAATTGAAAACGGCGCAGTATTTTAGATATTATTATTTACCACGGGTAATCTTCTTTGATTTGCCAATTATCGTATAAAATTAACCTGGCAGCGCATAACGCAGCTTCGTTGTTATTATTTTTGCTGCAATATGATAGAAGTCGATCCTTTTCAAAATTATTGTCTGCAGGAAGTACACCCTTTTCGCCGTATTTTAAAATGAAAAAGTCTTTGCCGTAAATATTTGGTCCCTGCCCGCCGTTGATATCAACATATAAACTGGAACTGATTGAAATAAAGCTTCCGTCTTGCAGATAAAAACTTACACGGTTGTCATCAGTGTTATCACAAACCCCAACATCATCTTTTCTTTCGCCGGCAAGTGTTTGCCACGGTTTTTGCTCCTTATAACCGCATTCTTGATATGTTTTGCAAACAGTTGCACCGGCCAAATAGGGCTGCCAGTATTTTTCAAAAAATTTTGTTCCGCCTATATCGGCGTGTTTTTGCCATTGGTTAAATGAACCGTTATCAACAGTGGACATTTGATATGCCTGATTTAGTGTTGAGTAAATCTTTTTAAGCTTTTGTATTGTAACGGATTTTTGATAATTAGAAATTAATGTTGGTATTGTCATTGCCGCAACAACGCCAATAATACCTAATGTAATTAATACTTCAGCAAGAGTAAATGCGTGTAACCTGAAAAGCGTTGCTATGCGCGGATTTCTCGGGGG
This sequence comes from Candidatus Gastranaerophilales bacterium, assembly GCA_944323695.1. Taxonomy (GTDB): domain Bacteria; phylum Cyanobacteriota; class Vampirovibrionia; order Gastranaerophilales; family Gastranaerophilaceae; genus SIG32. Next base: position 21,371 of record CALUTI010000009.1, on the reverse strand, counting down.
GGGGTGAGCCTCAAAGTTTTGTTATCATTCATTTTATGCCTCCTTGAACTTATTATCCACTATATTAATCCTTTTGTCAAGTAGACATATTCTGAAATTATATCGCAGTTGACACCAAACCAAATCTTAAATGTCACCCTGAACTTTACAAAGCGAACCAACGAAGAATGAGTTGTGTGAGCCTGTATCCGTCGGCGAAGCCGGTAGGTGTTTCAGGGTCTATCAACACAGAGATTCCGAAACAAGTTCGGAATGACAACTTGACTGTGTTTTGAATACATTTGGTGTAAACTGCGATATAATTCCCACATATTCTCCCCAATAATCTTTTTCAAAAGCGGTTAAATATTTTGTAAATGCTCTATTTTTAATTCGGGCTTTAGGGTAATTCCGACAACATCTATTCTATAGTTTTTGCAAGGGTGTTCGGATAAATAATTCAGCGCGCCTTTTTTGATATTTTCGTATTTTGTTTTTGTAATGGCTTCAAATGGAGTGCCATAGGCGTCTGTTTTTCGGGTTTTGACTTCTACAAATACAAGGGTATTTTTTTGTTTTGCGACAATATCAAGTTCGCAAAAACGTGAATAATGAACATTTCGGGCAACTATCTCATAGCCGTTATCTTTTAGATATTTACAGGCAATTTCTTCGCCCATATCTCCAAATTGCCTGTTGTTCATTGTTTTACCCCGCATCTGGCAAATTGTGTAATATCAAGAAGTTTATCCGTATCTTCAATTTTACAATTGTATCTTACAGGGCAAATATCAATCCCGCCGCGTCTTGTATAAAGCGCGCAGACAAAAAGTTCATCACCGTCATCCAATAAGTCATGAAGTCTTTTGAAAATCATTTCGCAGCATTCTTCATGAAAATGATATTCAGAGCGGAATGACGACAGGTATTTTACAAGTGAATCTTCTTTGATATGTTTTTGGGATTTGTAATAGATGAAAACATCTCCAAAATCCGGCTGATGGGTTACACGGCAGTTGGAACGCAGAGAATCAAAGGTTAGATAATAGCTTCCGCCTGAAGGTTCAGTTTCTAAAACTTTTGGGTTTTCTTTGAAAACTTCGATTTTTATTTCATTTTCATCAACAAAATTCATTATGTTTTCAAAATTTTGAAAAATTTCAACTCTTTTTGCGTCATTATTAATAAAATTCGCCGTGACATCAGTTTTGAGTTTTTTACTTAAATCCTGTTCAATAATATTTTTGCAGATTTCAAGGCACTCTGCGGTAGTTTTGCCATAGCGGGTCATGTTAAAAGAATTCAAATAAAGTTTTAATGATTTGGATTCAATAATAAACGGACTTTGGCAGGGATATTTAAGCTTTAAAAGCCTTGTAACGGGCAGACCGTTTTCTGTCATGCAGGAAAATTCATAAGCATGCCAAACATCAAAACCATGAAAAGGCAAATTGTTTTCGTCAATATTATATTGCTTGCGGTTTTCAAATCTCGGCACCGCAATCAAAAGCGAAGGGTCGTAATTTGTGCTTCCTTCAACCTTTTTGCCTAAAAACTTTGATGCTATTTCGTCTGTATTCATATTACTCACAAGTATCTTCAGGCTATTTCTTCATAAGCGGCAGGATTATTCAACAAATCATAATTGATTTCGTTTTCATTATCAGCGATTGCCGCAGTAACAACAGCGTCTGAAGTTACGTTTAATAGAGTTCTGAACATATCGGTAATTCTTTCGATAGTGAACAGGAATGCAAAACCTGCAACGAGTTGTTCAGGACTTAATCCCATACCGTTAAGGATTAATGCAATTGTAATTAAACCTGCGCCAGGAATACCTGCACATGTGCTTGATGCAATAATTGCCAATAAGCCGATTTGGATTAATAAAAACGGAGTCAGCGCGACGCCGTAAGCTTGTGCAAGGAAAATAACCGCAACGGTCTGCAATAAAGCTGTTCCGTCAAAGTTTAATGTTGCACCCAAAGGCAGAACAAAGCTTGAAATTTTATGGGAAATACCGCGTTTTTCGCAGCATGCAATAGTTAAAGGCAATGTCGCAGAAGAACTTGCCGTTCCGAATGCAACCATCATTGCCTCTGCAATTGCTGAAAATAACATAACTGCTGAAACTTTTGAGAAAAATCTTAAAAACAGCGGATATACAACAAACATTTGGATAGCAAAGCCGATTAACAAAACTCCCAAATATTTTGAAATGCTCATGAATATATCAATACCAAAGCTTGAAACAGCGGATGCAGTCAATGCAAACACACCGGGAGCCGCAAAGAACATAATCCAGTCGGTAATTTTCATGGTTGCGGCAAAAACAGATTCAAAGAACGATACAATTGGTCTGTTTACATCACCGACTCTTGCAAGCGCAATCGCAAAGATTACAACAAATACAATAATCGGAACCATATCACCTGCCGCAAATGAATGAAGCGGGTTGTTTGGAATAAATCCAAGGAACATATTTAAAACATTTCCCTGCTGTTGAGCCATAGCAGTTGCAACAGATGCCTGAACAGTGGCAGCTGTGTGTTCGGTTATATAATGTGCGGCACCCAGTCCCGGTTTAATAAGCAAAGCCAGAGCCCCACCTATTATAACGGCAACTGTTGTAATAATTCCGTAATAAAGAATCATTTTTGTGCCGAATTTTCCGAGCTGCTTGTTGTCGCCTATGCTTGTAATCCCGATTATAATAGCAGAAACTACAAGCGGGATAACTACCATTTGTATTAATCTTATAAATACCTGTCCAACAAATGTCAAAATATTGGAGATAAGAATATTCGCGTGTCCATGCAGATAAATCCCGACCAGAATACCGGCAATAATACCAAAAAATATGTGCCAGTTACGTTTAATACCTAAACCCAGCGCAATTAAAATCTGCATATGTACTTTCATAAAATCATTAACCTCTTAATTCTAATTTACCTGATTATTATACAATCTTTTATTAAAAATTTCAATTAATTCATAAAAATATCATTTTTTTACTTGATATAAATAATGGTTTGTAATAAGATTAATTTTGCGGAAAGCTTGCAAATTGAAAATTTAATAATTGATATCGTGCCGGAAGAAAATCTAAAAGTTCAACCAATACTAAAATTGATAAAGTTTTTTGTAAAACTTTTTCCAAGAAACAGTTAAGGTACACAAAAATCAATATAATGTCGTGCCTTTGGCACCGGGATGTAGCGCAGCTTGGTAGCGCACCACGTTCGGGACGTGGGGGCCGCAGGTTCAAATCCTGTCATCCCGACCATTTTTAAAAGTCAGGCACAAGAACGCTTCAATGATGCAAGCAAATGCATATTGTCTTCCTGAACTGGTTTCAGACACTCATGTGGAGATTCCGAACCAAGTTCGGAATGACAGGATATAGCATTGTGAGAGACGGCAGCGTGCTCGGCAAATTGACAATCAAATAATAATAGATACGAATTCCAATAGGGTGTCGTGCAGGAAGAAAATCTAAAAGTTCAACGAATGCTCAAATTGATAAAGTTTTTTGTAAAACTTTTTTCAAAAAACAGTTAAGGTACACAAAAATCTATATGATGTCGTGCCTTTGGCACCGGGACGTGGCGCAGCTTGGTAGCGTGCTACCTTGGGGTGGTAGAGGTCGCAGGTTCAAATCCTGTCGTTCCGACCATTTATTAAAAAAATACAGGGCAAAAACCCTGTATTTTTTGTAAAATTTTACCCTTATGTCGGTATTGTGTTTTTGAAGGTTTTAATGTATTCTGATAAAAAAGGGGAGAGAAAATGTCAGAAGAATTACAAGAGATTAATGACGTCGTTAAAGAAATAGCAGTGTTTATTCAGGAGGACAAGACTGTTAAGCCTGATTTTGAGGAATATTTAAAAACCGTAAGCGGTTCTATGAATATTCAGGCTGCATATTTTAATTATATGTTTGAACGTAATCTGGGTGAGGATTTGAAAAGCATTCCTCAATTATATATTGAAAATAGCAAAAAGCTTTCTGCTTCCCATAAAAAGATTGCCGAAGCTTTGAAAAAATCGGTTTCATCTGTTTTTGAAGTTAAAAAGGTTTTGAAAAACGGGTTTGAACTTTATAACGTCATTAACGAAAGGCTTTATAACGTAACTTCTCTTGTTAAAATGACCTCATTCAGAGGAGTTGGCGGCGGTCAGTTCGTAATTGCAAGAATTTTTGAGTATAAAAAAGTTTATTATCTTTTGGAAATTTCAGGCGTTCTGTCCGCAAGCAGAAAAGATGATGCTCTAAGGTTTGCTGTTGCAAAAATTATTGAAAATCCCGAGCTTGTTTATGAGGATAATCCTGATAAATTGAAAGAAATAGAAAAGGATATCAAAAAGGTTCATAAGAGCTTTTTGGAATATTTTGGAACTGACGAAGTTGTTACAACAAACAAATACGCTGATGATTTAATCGGAATGTTTAACGATTTTGCCGAAGGCGGTGAAAAAACAGACTGGCATGATAAGGTTAAGCTGCCCGATGAATACAAATTCTTTAATGTAAGTGAATTCCAAAATTCTTATGAAAACTTTTTGGAAAATTCTCTTGGCGGATTTTCTTCTCACAATGAAGAATACGATGTGGGCGTAATTTTTGACGAAGAACTCGGGATGTATGCTATTCCGTTTTACGGTACATTTAATAAAATTTTTGAGGCAAAAGATTACACCAAAATCCTTAATTTTGATAAATGTATTGCTTATTTCTTAAATAATGATAAATTTTCTGCAAATTTGATTAAAAGAGTTGCTGACAAACACGAAAATTTTGTCAAAGTGGTTAATGCGGTTTTAGGCTCTGATATGACACTTGATGAAATTCTTCAAAAATATAAATCACGTTATCTTGAACATAAAATTGTTTCTTCAACAACGGTGCTTTACCGCTCCAAAGCGTTTTCAAATACTCTTGGTATTATTGAAGAAGAAGAAAACAAGCCGAAAATTGAAATCGACCATAAAATCGGCAGAAATGATCCATGCCCTTGCGGCAGCGGTAAAAAATACAAAAAATGCTGCGGAAGCACTGTTAGTGTCTAAAATTCAGATAATAGCCGGGCAAAAGCTTTTGATGAAATTCCTATGATGTTTTCAAAATCGCCTTCGACATTCTTTATGTAACCTTCAGGCAGCTCCTGAATGCCGTAAGAGCCGGCTTTGTCTAAAGGTTTATAGTTCTCTATGTAATTTTTTATCATTTCATCTGTTAAATTTTCAAAAGTTACGCTGCTTGTTGTAGAATTTTTTTTGAAATGACCTTTAGTAGTGTCAATTATTACAATTGATGTGACTACTTTGTGGGTCTTGCCGGACAATTTTTTAAGCATTAAAAAAGCATCGGTTTCATCTTTAGGTTTTTCAAGAATTTCATCACCCAAAACAACTACTGTATCTGCGCCTATAACAAGTGCAGGTTCCTTTATCGTATCCGCAACAGCTTTTGCCTTGTTGTATGCAAGATTTTCCACGTAATCATAAGAAAAAGCCGCCTTCGTGTGGTTTTCCACATACGGAGACGGAATAATTTCCAATTCGTAATCCTTTAAAATTGCGGCTCTTCTGGGAGATGAAGATGCCAGGATCATTTTTCCCATTCCCTGTTCCTTTTTGCCGTTATATTTTTGTAAAATGTCTGCAGTCATTTCCAAAAATATTCTATCACAAAATGAACAAAAAACTTTTTATCAGTATTGTTGTGCGGTTTTATTATAACGTGCGGATCTTGCATTTATTGCATAGCATGCAATATTCAGACGCTGTTTTAAAAGCATCATATTCCTGTGCATACTTGCATAATCATTCATTGCCCCAAGCATCTTTTGCGGGTCAACCATTGATTCAATGTTATCATGATTGTCTACTTTTTCATCAGCATACTTTTTGACCAGTAATTGGTCGATGTAATCTTCAGCACCTATTGCCATAAGATCCTCCCTATTCAGTTGTCCTTTTCCTAAGAAAAATAATCCTTAATATTCCTGTTATATATACTAAGTATATCTTTCCCTGAAAATTGCCTAAATTTTCATGCTATCTTTACATTTGTTAACATGAATACGTGTTATAATAATTATATGAAAGAGATTACAATTACTGCACCGGTCAAAAAACCTGAGGATATTGAGCTTTTCAGCAGAGAAACCAATTGCAGGGATTATTACGTTTATTATAAAAAGTTTCTGGATAACAATTTTGATTATGTAAAAGAATTTGTTGACACTGCAAAAAGGTGCAAATGTAATATATATATTAATTTTAAACATGATATTACTGAGGAAAATCTTCCGGAAATTAAAAAGATGCTGAAGTTTTTAAAGACGGCGGGCATTGACGGAATTTTTATAAACAGTTTTGCAATTTTGGAAGCGATAAAGGTTTTCAAGCTTCCGTTTAAGGTTATTGTTGATTCGTATTTTGATATTCATAACCTTGCGGGAATTGATTTTATCAACAGTTTCCACAAAGTTGACGGAATAATCATCACAGAAGAAATTTACATGAAAAATATCGCAAAGATTAAAAAATACACTAAACTTCCGCTTGCGATTGATTCGGATAATCTTCCTTGGTGTGCCGAGGATATTAAGAAAACAAAAGCAATTGATAACGTTGTAATTAAGGGAAAGTTTGCAAATTCCGAGGAGATTCTTGAGGGAATTGAACTTGTTGAAAAAATTCTTGAAAAGCCGAAACTTTTTAAAAATCAAAAACTGCCTTTTAAGCATGTTAGAAAAAGTATTTATCAGACAAACCATTTTTCCGGAGAAATGGTAAGCGCAGAGGGCAAGGATTTTAAATTCAGCCGTAATATCCATAATTTTGAATGGGATGTTAAAAGGACAAAAACTCCAAAAGATATTGAATATACGGATAAGTACAGAATTAACCTAAGATTGTCCGAGCTTGCTCAGATAAAAGAGCTTGAAAAATATATTAAAAAAATCGGTACAAATCCTGTTTATTCCATTGAATACGGGGAAATTTTATCTACCTGTGATCTTGTAAACAGCAGTTTCAGCGAATTGATTACAAAGGTCAGAAAATTCTGTTACAAAAATGATATAAAATTCCAGTTATCAACGCCTAAAATTCTTATCGAACGTGATTTTGACAGAGTTTATGAATACGTAAAACAATTGCTGCTTGCAGAACCTGCGCCGGATTCATTGATAATCAATAATATCGGATATTTTTGGGCTTTTATAAATGATTCGGAGATAAACCATATTCCTGTTGAAATCGGGCAGGGGATAAATCTCTTGAATAGCCTTTCTATCAAGTGTTTGAATAATCTTGCCCCGATTGATACCGTGGATTTTACGTCATTTAAGGATATGGAAAGTGCTATAAAGACTATCAAAAAGATTAGAAACGATATACCAAACAGAAAATATACAATAGCGGGGAATAAGAAGGTTCCGAGTATGGGATTATGTCCTTTGAATAATGACAGTGCGATAATTTCGCGTTTGTCCTGCAAGGCACCTTGTCATAAGGGCGGTTTTGCGCTAAAAGATCCGTCTTTGAAAAAGATTTTTCCGTTTACATGTGACGGTTTTTGCAGAATGCATATGTTTGAAGATACGGTTATGCAGGATTTTTCATGCTTAAAAGAATTATCCGAGGCTGGTGTAAATGAGTTTGTATTTGATTTCAGTGCATTGAATGCAAAGTATTTGCCGGTGCTTTTGAACGAATATTTCCAAAGTTTACAGTAATTATTTACATAAACAATATTATCAGTATCTATCAGCATTTTCTTTCTCTTTGTTGCGAAGCAAAGAGAAAGAAAATGCTTGCAAAAGAAAGAGAAACACGCGACCGAAATGACCGAGTGAGCAGGGGACACCCCTGCCACCCCGTTAAAGCCGGCTATGCCGGCTCCGCGCCGTGATTATAGGCGCGGTGAACGATTGCAAGCGTCAGCTTGCAACGGCACGGATGTGCGCCCGTCAGGGCTTGAGCAATCCGAAGGATTGCAAGTAAACACGCGTGTTTTTCTTTTTCGGTTCACTTTTTCTTTTTGCATCGCAACAAAAAGAAAAAGTGAACAAAAAGATACCCATAATATTGTTTATGTAGTATTAACTTATAATTTATAACGAATTATGGCATTTGAGCCTTGAGATGATACAAATAGAGTCCCGTTTGAAATATAAACCCCATAAGGCTTAAGTATATCTTCAATTAATACGGTTACCTGACCTGTAGAGGATACTTTTAAAACGTTATCCGCATTGTAGTTTGCGATATAAAGATTCCCCTCAGCATCATTTATTATGCCGATAGGACCGTTTAGGCGTTTGTCTTTTAAAAATACAATTCTATTCCCTGCGGGTGTGATTTTGAAAATGACATTGTCGGAAAATCCTGCAACAAAAAGATTTCCTGATTTGTCAGTCGTAATCCCCGTCGGGCTTGGAATGTTTTCGTAAACTCCGTTATTTTGCGGCTGCGTTGGCTGTTCGGTCGCGTTTTGTTCGTATTTTATTGTCTGTAAATCAGTGTTCAATTCGTTTGCAAGCTTTTGTGCTTTGGGGTTTACATACGACCCTGACGGGATAATCGCAAGAAATGATTTTGCTTTATCTGTCTGACCGAGTTTTTTACTTAATTCTGCTGCCTTATATACAGAATCATAATCGGTTGGTTTCCTTACAACTATTTGTTTGAAAACCGTAAGTGCCGCCTCATCCTGCCCTAAATATTCAAGAATGGAACCTAAATTATAATAGGCATCAATATATTCAGGATCAAGTTCAATAGCCCGCCTGAAAGCATCCATTGAACGGTCATATTGTCCTATTTTATAATAGTCAATACCTTTGTTGTATTGCAATTTTGCCTCAGTCATATTATCTGCAAATGCAGAATTTATGCTGAATATGGCACTTAAAGCTATTATGGTAAATAAATTTTTAAATTTCACCCAGTTCCTCAATCAGTTGTGCATTTTCGTTTGCAAATTCACTTCCTCTTGATATTATAGCCTGTTTCAATATTTCAGGCAAATCAATATGTGTAAGTTCTTTGAAATTATCCGGAACTCTCAAGCTCCAGTTTGCATCGCCTGAAGTACCGGGTCGGTTGTATACATCCTCAATTTGGAAAAAGTCCGTGAAGAAAATCTGGATGTTTTCAGCCTTTGAGGCAAATAATTCAACCAGTTTTGTTTGTTTTAAAAATTCAGCATCCTTAGTCAAGCGTGTAATAATATCATCTTTATTAGGTGCTTCTGCATATAAATCTTCAACAAGATTTTTGGCATGCAAGTAGCCTTCGTGAGTATTTATCATTGATTTTGCCCACATAGAAATAGGTTCATTGTCGTGTGTCCCGACCATTGCCCAGCATTTTTCTGAAATATTGCAGCAGCGGTAAGGGTGTTTGGGTTCTTCCGGTACCACAAACTGGGTTAAGCGCATGCCTAAAAGCTCGTATTTCTTCATTACTGCGGCTACAGGATTGGTTAATGTTCCTAAATCTTCGCAGACAATAGCATCTTTTGTTAAGCCTTCTTCTTCTGCTGCGGCTATTACAATTTTTTCAATCATCGCGCCGTATTTTGCAATCTGTTCATCAGATAAAGTTTTTATGCGTTTTTCTTTATCAGCCTCTAAAGTTGTGTCAAGATCGTCCATTGTTGCAATCGCAAATTTTGAAAGGAATTCGTGTTCAGGAGATGAATACAATCTTCCTGCACCTTCTTCAATTTTTGGTTTGCAGCCTGCTTTATATACCCATGGGTCAATAAGACCTACAATATGGTCAATTCTGACGCCGCCGGGGTTTTCGCGGAACATTTTTTTATAAAGATTTTTTAGTAAAACACCTGCTTTGCCAAGTGAACCATCTTCTTTATACATTTTTTCAGGATCAAGTACAGGAAAGCCCCATGCTTGTCCGTCTTTTGAAAAATAATCCGGAGGACAGCCGAGCATCCACCCCGGCAGAAAATATGCCTGATATGCCCAGGTGTCACGGTCCGAAAATGCAACTTGTCTATCCGCAATCATTTTTATATTTTTTGATTCCGCGTAATTTTTTGTCTCAGTATTTTGTTTTCTTAACACAAATTGTATAAATTTGTATTTGTCAATGTCATAGGCATATTTTTTGGAAACTTCAACCAAACGTCTGCCATGCTCTAATCTTTCTTCAATTGTGTTTGGTGCAAACAGCTTTTTATCAATTTCAGATTGCCATAACGGCCAGTAATCGTTTTGATGTTCTATGCTTAACGCTTCATAGATACTATCACGATCAAGCCAACGGTTATTCATATGCTTGTATTCGTCAAATTCTTTTTTTAAAGTTACGTTGCCGTTTGCCAGAAAGTTTTTATATGCTTCATCTAAAGCTTCGGCATATCTTTGATATACATATGAATAAGCTGTTTTGTTATCATTTTTTTTAGGGTTATTATTTACAATATCGTTAAAAGTTTCAACCGACAAAATATTATTCCATGTTTCTGTGGTAAGTTCTTTTAAGTCAACAAAAAGCGGATTTGTAGAAAAAATAGTCCCTGTATAAGGTGAAGAATCGCAGCTTTTTGTTTTGCCTGCAGGTCCAAGCTGAATAGCATTAAATATACCGGAAGCATAATCAATAAGTTCTTTGCCGCCGTTGGTATTCATTGAACCGAAGCCTGTGTTTTCCCCTTCTGCGGACGGAAAGCTTCCTCCATGTACAATAAGTGCAAAATTTTTCTTCCCAAGAACATCCAAAGCTTGGCGGATAATTTTCACTGCTTTTTCGTCAAAACTCATATTAGCCCTCATTTAATACTCTTAGTTAACTTTGGGCCCGGTGGGACTCGAACCCACGACCAATTGATTAAGAGTCAACTGCTCTACCAGCTGAGCTACAAGCCCAAATAGTTTAGCAAAAAAAATATTTTGCTTTACGTTTTTTATTATAGCATTAGGATATTTTTTTGACAATAATATAATTTTTCGGGATAATAATTTTATGCGCAATTTAAATTTAAAAAAGGTAGATGTACTTAACTTCAGGCATATTTATGAAGATATGCGATTACAATTTCCGATTAGTGAACTTAAAAGTTATGATGAGTTTATAAATCTTTTTAATCATAATGTGTTGGAGTGTCATGCTGTATTTGACGGTGAAAAAGAGGTCGGTTATATAATATATGCTTTATTGGAAGATAAAAGCCTCTGGTTGGATTATATAGCAATAAAAAAGGAATTCCATTCAAAAGGTTATGGTAAAAAAGTTTTTGAATTAATTAATAATTGTTATCTTGAGGTGGAAAAACCTGATGAGATGGCACCTAATACTTTGCGGAGAATAAAATTTTATAAATTATTAGGCGCGCAAAAGCTTGATGTGGATTATATTTATCCGAATTTAGAAGGCGGAATGCAGATGGATCTATATTATTTGGGCGATAAAATTCCTTCCAGAGATACGATTAATAGTGATATTAAATATATTTTTAATACGCTGCATTCTGATATCCCAAATGTCGACAAAATGTTAAATAAAATAATTGCATAAAAGTTTTTTGCATGTAGAATTTAAGAATGGAAAAAGCAAATTTAAAAGCCATGGTCATGTCTGCAGGAATGGGGTCACGTCTGGAACCTTTGACATTACAAGTTCCAAAGCCTCTTGTTACCGTTGCTAACAGGCCGGTTATGGATATTTTGTTTGAAAAGCTTGTAAATATCGGGATTAAAGATGTTATTTGTAATACCTATTACTTATCAGAACAGATAATAGAAAGATATAAGTTAAACGATATAGGGATAAATTTCAATTATATAAAAGAAGACACACTGTCCGGTACTGCCGGAGGGTTAAAGAAGTGTCAGTTTTTCTTTGACGAAGGTGAAGATTTTGTTGTGCTTTCAGGTGACGGCTTAACTGACGCGGATATTTTAAAAGGTATTAAGCTCCATAAGTCTTCAAATGCCATAGCAACTATTGGTATTAAGCAAGTAAAACATGATGAGGTCTCCCATTTTGGAGTTGTTGTTACCGATAAAGACGGTTTTATTACAGAATTCCAAGAAAAACCTTCAGTTGAGGAAGCTAAAAGTAATTATATAAATACGGGAATTTATATATTTAATTATAAAATTTTTGATTATATTCCGGAAAATACTTTTTATGATTTTGCTAAAAATGTTTTTCCAAAGCTTTTGTTAGAAAGACAAATAAATACATTTGTTATAAATGATTATTGGAGTGATATTGGAACGCTTGAGCAATATAGATTATCAACAAATGATGTTTTCGAGGGTAATTGTAATTTTAAGCATGGTGAAATTATAGAAACGTCTCAAGGGGCTTATATTTCAGAAACCAGTATTCCTGAAGATACAGTGATTATAGGTAATTCAACAATCGGAAAGGGATGTGAAATAGGCAAAAATGTAGTAATAGAAAACAGTATTTTGTGGGATAATATAAAAGTCGCCGATAATATTTGTTTAAAAAATTGCATAGTGGCCTGTGGTGAAGTTATAACAAGCAATCTTGAAAATAAAGTTATCGGTCATAGTAAAACAGTTTCCGTATAAAGTTAGTAGTTATGGGAATTATATCGCAGTTTACACCAAATTTATTCACAATACAGTCATACTGTCATTCCGAACTTGTTTCGGAATCTCTATGTTGATAGACCCTGAAACACCTACCGGCTTCGCCGACGGATACAGGCTCACACAACTCATTCTTCGTTGGTTCGCTTTGTAAAGTTCAGGGTGACATTTAAGATGTTGTTTAGTGTAAACTGAGATATAATTCCCATAGTTATGCTCTTGACTTTGAGGAATATTAATGTTAATTTAAGTATCGCGAGGTTTGAATGACTTATTGTCAAAGAAAACTATTGCACAATGAAATATTGGCAAAGCTTTAATGTTAAAGTTTTTTGCTAAGCTTTTTTACAAAAAAGCGTGGCCTGTGGCACTCTGCCGACGAAGAAGATTAAGTATCTTCTGAGGAGAGGGAAGGTAGCGTAGCTACCGCAAGCCAAAAAAAAACTGAATAATAGTTGACCAGCAACTTAAAAATCTGGGCCTGTGGCGCAGCGGTAGCGCAGAGGACTCATAATCCTTTGGTCGTGGGTTCGAATCCCTCCGGGCCCAGTTTTTATGTATTGATAAATATGTTAGTAAAATTTTGCAAACAAGAGCAATTAATGTGTATGTAAGGATTTTTGAATATGACATTCACACCAGAAAAATCAAAACAAATTGCACTTGCAAGATTAGATTTAATCCACAAATGGCTTGAATTTAGAAAGAAATCAACAAATAAACTTCAATCTGATTATGATTTTGTAAAATTGCATAATACATCAAATTCTCACCTTTTTGAAATCTTAGGAAAAATCTCACGTGGAAGTTTGTATCGTTGGTATGCAATTTTAAACGAAACCGAAGACTATACAAAACTCTTGCCTCAGTACAAATATTCTAAAGTAGATGAATATAGAACAGTTTTAAATGATGAAGAAATAAAAATCTTTATGAGCTTGCTTTTACATCCCAATAGGCTTTCAATAGGCAAGGCAATAGCTTTAACCAAGTACAAATTAAAAGAGCAAGGACAAAGTTTTATTCCTGCGGATATTACATTCAGAATATATACTTGTTGGCTTTTTAGATTGGAAATCAACTGTACTTGTCGGTTACGAAATTATGCTTGAAGAAAATACGCAATGCATCGCTTCAGCACTTCTTAACACAATAATCAATCTTGATATGATACCAAAAGTTGTATATCAAGATAATGGTAGAGCATTCAGAGCAAAAAAAATTACTGATGATAAAGGATTTACAGAACTTGGTTTTCAAGGATTATACTAAAAGTTAGGGATTGAAACGGTTTTTGCACGACCATACAATGCCAGAGCAAAGGTCATTGAAAGATTTTTTAAAGAATTTCAGTAGGGTTTTGAAAAACTTTTGCCTAGCTATGTCGGAATTAGCATTCAGAACAAGCCTGCTTATATGATGCGAAATGAAAAGTTCCACAAGCAACACATTACAATGAAAGAAAAAATAAAGCATAAGAATTCCGAAAAAACGAAAACAAAACAACACATTTGAGGTTTTAATATTGACAATTAGGTGAAAATAATATATTATCAGGTCATATTAGGTCTAATTAGGTATTATTATGCTAGAAAATCTTGATATTAAAATAACAAATCAAATGCTTTCCATTATTTCAGAAATAGATGAGTTTAAGGGTAGTTGGAAACTTTTAGGACAAATGGCTTCCGAAAAATTACAAGCCTTGAAAAAAGTCGCAACAATCGAAAGTGTGGGTTCTTCCAACAGAATTGAAGGCAATAAGCTTTCTGATAAACAGGTTGAAGAATTGCTTTCAAGAATAAACAAACAATCCTTTGCTAATCGAGATGAGGAAGAAGTTGCCGGGTATGCAAAACTTGCTGATACAATTTTTGAGGATTGGGAAGTTATTCCGTTATCAGAGAATTATATAAAACAACTTCATAAAATTCTATTAGAATATTCTTCAAAAGATGAAAAGCATAAAGGCGAATATAAAAAGATTTCTAATGCGGTCGCTGCTTATGATGGCGAGGGTAAAGAATTGGGAGTTGTTTTTGAAACGGCTACACCATTTGAAACCCCTTTGAAGATGCAAGAACTAATTGATTGGACTAACAAAAATTTAGTTGATAGATTTTATCATCCATTGATTGTTATAGGTGTGTTTGTGGTTAATTTTCTGGCAATTCATCCGTTTCAAGATGGAAATGGCAGACTATCCCGAGCCTTAACTAATCTTTTGCTGTTAAAATCAGGTTACTTGTATATTCCATATAGTTCGATAGAATCAATAGTTGAAGATAATAAAGAAGGTTATTATAGAGCTTTAAGACAAACTCAAACAACTCTAAAAGATGAACCTAATTACGAACCATGGCTGATGTTTTTCTTAAAAACCTTGCAAAAGCAGAAAATCAGATTGGAATATAAATTAGAACATAATGAAACTAATAAATCATCTAATTTAGATTTACCTGAAGTTTCAGCAAAAATAATGGAAGTTTTTGAAACAAAAGATCGTGCAACAATTTCCGAGTTGTCCGAACTAACAGGAACTAATATTAATACAATAAAGAAACACTTAGCAAATTTGGTTGAAAACAATTATCTAATCCAACACGGCAAAACCCGCGGGGTTTGGTATACGAAAAATTTATATCATAATTAAAAAAAGGAGAATAGTTATTTTTTTAGAAGTATTAAAAAAAACTAAGATATATGAGCTTCTGGTAAAAAAAGAAAATGAATTAGATGACCATGAAATCTCTGAGAATATAAAAATTATTTTATCAGAATCTATTCCGATTCTTGCCCAAACAAGAAACTATTTGCCTGAATATACTCTTCATGACTATACTCATTCTATTTCTATTCTCAATATTGCGGCTAATATTATTCCTGAACAAACTTTAAATAGTTTAAATAATATTGAGTTATCTTTAATAATATTTTCTGCATTTTTGCATGATATAGGAATGGCTTGTTCTGAAGAAGAAAGAAACAAAATTATCAATACAGACGATTTTAAACGATTTTTTAATTCTTATGAAGAAGATGAGATTAATTTTATTTTTTCTGAATATATTAGAAAAAACCATGCGAAAAGGTCTTATGATTTTATTATTAAAAATTACAAAAACAGAATTAAATATAAGAACATTGAATATAGCAAGTTAGCAGCAAATATATGCTTGGGCCATTGTCTTGATATTTCTGATTTAAAAAACGAAAACTTGTTCCCTAAAGAAGAACTTATTGAGTCTTTTGAATGTAATATTCATTATATTGCAATGATATTGAGGCTTGCAGATTATTTAGATATTTTTCCAAACAGAGCTCCGATAGCTTTATATAACTTTGTATCACCTCAAAACAAAATCAGCATTTTAGAGTGGCAAAAGCATATGAGTATTTCAGGTTGGAAATTTACTTCTAATGAAATAAGAATTGCCGCTAATTGTAAAAATATTGATTATGAAAGAGCTATAAGAGAAACATTAAAAGGAATTAATGCTGAAATAAAAAACGTTTATAATGCATTAAAGGACTATAATTCTGATTTATCAAGTAAATACAAATTTTTTATTAACGAAGATATAAGTTTTGAGGATATTAAAAACGATGGCTCATATATATTTGACAATCTTGAATTTAAGATTGATTACAAATCAATTTTAAATTTATTAATGGGCGAAAAGTTATATAACTCTCCTGAAATTGCATTAAGAGAACTACTTCAAAATTCAATTGACGCTATAAACTTTAGAAAAAGACTTCAAAAAGAAAGTTTTGAACCTAAAATAGAAATAAATTTTGATGGGCAGACTCTATCTATTTCAGATAATGGTATTGGAATGGACGAATATATATTTAAAAAATATTTTTTAAATGTCGGTAAAAGCTTTTATAAAAGTAAAGATGCAAGTTCTTTAGTGACCGATTATGATTCTATAAGTGAGTTTGGCATTGGTGTATTATCAAGTTTTATGGTGGCAGACAGTATAGAAATCGAAAGTAAAAGGTTTAGTGAAGATACTAATAATCCACATACTCCAATCTGTATAGAAGTACCTACTGCATATGGATATATGATTAAGAAAAAGTCTTTTAAACAGCAAGTAGGAACAAAGATAATTTTAAACTTAAAAGAAAATCACCCATTTAAAAGTATAACAGAATTGATTTCTAAAATATCCCCTTTTGTAAATTATAACATCACAGTAATTGAAAACGATAAAGAAATAATACTCAAACCAAAAGTCATAAATAAAAGTCTTGCAGACGAAATTATGAAACCTTATAAATGTGATGTATGCTTAGAAATCGATTTTTCAAAATCTGACAATGAGGTTTTAAAAGATATTGAAGGGAAGGTATTTTTTATTTCTCCAAAATCTAATAACTATAATATGGATGATTGGTCTTATAAATTAAAAAGATTTACATATCAAAATGGATTTTTGATTGAAAATCCTCGCGATAAGTATAGTAATGAACTTGATATCTTTCCGCACTGTGGGGATGCCGTGATTGTTGCGAATTTTAAGGGAAAATCAAGATTAAATGTTAGTGTTGATCGTTCTCGTTTTATAGAAGATGATAAATATCGTATGATTGAGAAATTAATTGAACAAGAAATTGCAAAAAAATTATATGAATATTTATTACCTTATCATGAAAAGTTTTCTGTAGAAAAATATTATAAATTACAGTATGAATTTTTGTCAAAATTTAGTATAAATTTAGATTTTTTCTTAGATAAACAAAAACTATCAACTATAATATATGTTGGCTTATTTACAAATGAAGGTACAATCAAATATATATCATTATCCAAATTGTTAGAATATGATTTAATTATTCATCCAAGAATTTTTTATAACAAAAAAGATCCATACGATTATTCTTTTAATAGAATAGAGCTCATCAAAGAACTTAAACAGATTTTTGTTAAAGATTTCAATATACCTGTGCTTGGATTATCTGCAAGCAATGTAAATGTAGATTCTCTGTTTTTGAGGGATAGGCAACCTTTTATAGATGCGCTCATTTTGACAGAAACAAACTATTATGGCATAGTGGAGCTGTTAAATATTACAATAAAGGAAGATGCAGAAGCTGACTTTACTGAAAAGCTAGGAGAATTCAGATTTGTAAAAAATATTTTTTCTCCTAATAAAAATAATATACCGTTATTTGCTCAGCATGAATTTGAAAATATTTATTTCAATTTGGGTCATAATTTTTTTAAATCATTTTTAAATAAAAAATATTACTCTTTTGATGAAAAGAATAAATTAATTGCATCGTTGTCACCTTTGTTAGAAATAAATATTTATAATGCCAAGAGAAAATACAAACAAATTTTTAAAAAAGTTTGGAAAAATCTTATAAAAAACGAAATTATTACAAAAGATATAGAAATGCCTGAACTTTCCGCAAATGACTTACCACTCATACAACTGAGGTAATATGTACGACTTCAAAGAACTGGATAATAAAGAATTTGAATTAATTACAAGAGATCTTTTGCAAGAAGAGTTTGGTGTAAATTTTCAAACCTTTGCAAAAGGCAAAGATCAAGGTATTGATTGTTTGCACAGTATTGATAATAATTATGAAATTGTTGTGCAATGCAAGCATTATGCAAATTCTAATTTCTCTGTATTATTTAATAAACTCAAAAAAGAAGAACTTAAAAAATTAAAAAGAATTAATCCTAAAAGATATATTCTTGTAACTTCACTGGATTTAACTCTCAGTAACAAACAAAAAATATTAGATTTATTTGAAGGTTTTATTAAAGATACTTCTGATATTTTAGATTATAATTCTCTCAATAACCTTTTAAATAATTATCCTCAAGTCAAAAAAAATTACTTAAAATTATGGACAAAAGATTCTGATTATCTTGACTACTTGCTAAATAGGCAAACCCACAACAAATCCAAAAATAAATTAAAAAATATTAGAAAATGTTTAAATATTTTTGTACAAACTCCAAGTTTTATAGAGGCATGCAAAAAACTTGCAGAAAGAAATTATATCATAATAACAGGAAGTCAAGGTTTAGGAAAAACTACTTTAGCTAATGTTTTATCATGGAAATATATAAATGATGACTATGAGTTTATTGCAATATCTGATATAGATGAGGGGTGGAATCTTTTAGAAGAAAACAGAAAACAAATTTTTTATTATGATGATTTCTTAGGTTCTACTCAACTCGAAACATTTAGGAGAAATGAGGATAATAATTTAATTGATTTTATTGAAGCAATTAAAAACGACATAAATAAAAAATTTATTCTTACTTCAAGAGATTATATTTTAAAAGATGCGGAATCAAAATCCGAAAAATTTTATCGTACAAATTTTGTAACGCAAAGAATACAGGAAAAGGATTTTTCTTTAAATATAAAAAAAGAAATTTATATAAATCATATTACAGAATCAAGATTACCTGATGATTTTAAAAAAGAACTTTTAAAAGAAAAAAATGTTAAATCAATAGCTTTGCATAAAAATTATACGCCAAGAATTATTGAGTATATTACAAATATTGATAATTTAAAAGCGCATGGCGTAGAGTGTGCAAATTGTTGTAAACAGTTATCAAAATTTTTACTGTATAATCCTATAGAATTATGGAAGCATCCGTTTTATGAAGTACTTGATAATACAAAAAGAGCATTTTTGTATACTTTATATACTTTTAATGGTAAATATGAATATGATTTTATTACACTTGAAAAAGCTGTTAAATCTGCCCTATTTGTTATGTTTGGAGAAAACTTGAGCGGCACAACATTTAATAATGCTCTTCATTTTCTTGACGGTTTTTTTATTAATATAGATGAAAATTATTGTATTACATTCAAAAGCCCCTCTATTATTGATTTCTTAGATTTTGAATGCAACAAAAATAATTTATGGGAAACTCTTATTGATTTTTCAATGTTTTATGAACAACTGGATTGGCTTTATTATGAAAGAATAGATTATGAAAATGAAAACGAATTACTTGAAAAATTAGTAATAAAATTCACTAATCCGGAATTTTTTACAAAACTATCTAATGAAGATTTTGAAGATAATATTGGCAAAATGATTTCTTTAATTGATTCAATAAAATCTAATGTTTATGATAAATATCTTTTTAGATTATTAACTCATGAAAGAGTACGAATGTTGTCTACCTATGAAATTCTGGAATTAATTGAATATCTTGAGCCATTTAATATGCCTCAAAATTCTGTTGTATTAGAATTTTTTATAAATTATTGCTATCCTATTTTTAACAAATTAGAAGTTAAAGAAAATATAACCTTAGAAGAATGCGAATTGATATGTGCAATAATTGTAAGATATATAGAACAGATAAATTCGTCTGCAAATATTCAAATAAAACAAAAAATATTTATATATATGGATAATTTAATAAGGATCGCAAAAGAATATGTTAATAATGATAATCCAAACGATTTGCAAAGCATATATGCAGGCAATTTATTAGATTATATTGCAATATTGCCTTCAGATTAAATTTTTATTTTTTTATACCCAAATAGAGGTCTAAAAGGTATTTGACCTTGAGAAATATAATATTCTATATTCATTGCTATTCTACGCGATAAATTATAAATAAAATTATCAGAAACTATATCAAGTAATTCATCTTTATGAGCATCATCCAGAATTAGTTCTTGCTCAACAAAGTGAATATTCATATTTTGAAGACTCATTAAATTTAAATATTCTTGATAGGAAATAATTAAACAGCCTGTACTAAAGAAAATAATATTATTTATTTCATTATTATTCTTTAAATAAGATATCATTTTTGAAAAACCATTATTTAAATTATTAAAAATACCAATTTGCGGTCTAAATTCCTGAATAATCTCAATATTATTTTTTTCAGCATACGCTCTTAAAGGACAAATTGGCATAGAAAAAGGTTCATTAAATATATTATTATAAATTACACATTTATTCATAAAATAATTATATTTTAATCAGAATATTTTTCATAGAAATTTGACTTTACATCTATTTATTCAATTTCTTATTAGGTGTAGTGATATATAAATTTTGTTTATTGAATTTTAAGTCATATTTTTTCATGTGCAATTTTTAAATAAATTTGAATGAATGTTAATTATTTTGTTTTCATTTGTATTTAAAGATTGTTTTATGTATTGAAAGGAGAAATTTATGGGAATAGTCGAGCCAATCAGAAATTTAAAAGATTTAAAGAAAGTTGAAAGTATTCTGGCTGAAAATCCAAGAGACCTATTATTTTTTACAATAGGTACAAACTGCGGACTGAGAATTTCGGATATACTGGCGCTTAATGTGCGAGATGTTAAGGATAAAAATTATATTTACATAACTGAAAAGAAGACCGGAAAATTTAAAAAGTTTCCGGTTAATTCAAAACTTAAGCCGATGTTAGATAATTTTACAAAAAACAGGCAGCTTGACGAACCTTTATTTATGACAAAATTCCAAAATAGACTCGGCAGGATAACTGCATATTACACAATAAAAGATGCATGTAAAAAGGCAAATCTTGAAGAAAAATTCGGGACACATACTATGCGGAAGACCTTTGGTTACCATCATTACAAACGATACAAAGATGTCGCAATGCTCCAAAAAATATTTAATCATTCCAGCTCTGTTGTAACTTTAAGATATATTGGCATTGAACAAGATCAAATTGATGAAAGTTATTCTAATTTTATTCTATAAAAATTATATATGAGACTTTTTGATACATTTTGATAAAAAAGTATA
>CALUTI010000008.1 GCA_944323695.1 Candidatus Gastranaerophilales bacterium | reverse complement strand
TTCTTTTTACATCGCAATAAAGCGGATTGCGAGCAGAGGGCGAAACGGCGGCGCGTAGGCGACGGCGTTGCAGTCCCATTTAACGCGAGCAAACAAGAAAAGAATAAGTGAACAAAAGATTCCGATAATAGTTTTTATGTAAAGCGCCTTGCCAATGTTGGTACAATATGTTGTCCTTTGGTAACATGTGCAAAATCTCATATAAACGAAGGATAAATTTTATTCAAAAAAGGTTTATCCTTATAACATAAATCCCAATTTATTACCGGACTTTTACAAATTGTAAACAAAATGGCATGGTAGGCATGCCCATTAAATAACAGTATTACAAAATGTAACCAAAAATTAAGAAATATTAATTTAGGCTGAAATCATGTCAAAATCATGGTTTCGGGAGTAGATAAAAAGGGGGTGAGAGACTCAAAAATAAAATAGTTGTCCACCTGAAAAGGTTAGAGTACAATTAAGATAAGCTCTAATTACGGGCGGATTTCTTGTAGGGGTGAAGATAGTGCAAGAGGTTATACAAAAAAATCTTTTACAAATACAAGAAGAAATTGCACCTTATAGACCAAATATCATTGCAGTTACAAAGTATTTTGACGGAAATGCCATAATCGAAGCATATAATGCAGGGTTAAGGAATTTCGCCGAATCAAGAGTAATTGAGGCATCAGAAAAGATTAACAATCTGCCGCAGGAAATAAGAAAAAATTCCAAATTTCATTTTATAGGGCATTTGCAGACAAATAAAGTTAAAAAAGTAATTGAAATTTTTGATTATATACACTCTGTGGATTCCGTGAAGCTTGCAGAAAAGATTTCAGAAGAAGCAGGTAAAATCGGGAAAACTCAAAAGATTTTAATCCAAATAAACAATGCCGGCGAGGAACAGAAATTCGGATTTGCAAAAGACGAAGTTTTCGACGCCTTTGCCAAAATAATTCTGCTGAAAAACCTTGATGTCAGAGGGGTTATGAATATGGCACCTCTTGGTGCATCAGAAGATGAATTAACAAGACTTTTCAGCGAAATACGTGAGATTAGAGATAATCTTGAAAAAGAGTTTGACTGTAAACTGAATGATATATCTATGGGTATGAGTCAGGATTACAAAATAGCAGCCCGCGAGGGGGCAACAATGCTAAGAATCGGTAGAAAATTATTTATGTAAAAATAAACGGAGGAATAAAACGGTGGCAGTAGTAACAGACAAAATTAAATCAGTAGTAGACTTCTTGGTAAAAGGATTTGAACCAAGAGAAACAATATTTGACGAAATGGCAGAAGAAATGGGTGATGAATATGAAGTTCAGGATAACCTCGCAGTTGATCCGAAATATTCATATCAAGCAAATATTGACAGAACAAGTGACTTGAAAGTTGTTAATCATCCGAATTTCAGAGGCTATGAAGTAATTGTTATGGAGCCGCGTTCATTTGATGATGCAGCAAGCATTGTTCAATATTTGAAAGACAGAAAAACAATCGTTTTAAACCTTCACCTTTTGGATAAAGAACAATCACAACGTACAATCGATTTTGTATGCGGTGCTGCTCACGCTCTTAACGGCAAGCCCCAAAAAGTTGGCGATTTAGTATTTGTATTCACTCCGAGTAATGTAACTTTGTCTGTTGAATTGAATGCAAACCAAAATAAATTTAATGATTCTTTGTGGAGAGCTCCTTTGCAATAGGAGATAAACAATAGATTCATTGGGTATGAGAAGAGATAGTTGTATATAAAGGGAATGAAAATTCCCTTTTTTATTATTTTATGATATAAGGTTTTTATGAACAATTTTGCAATTTGTTATAACAAAATGATTGAGCATTCTATGGAAGTATTGAGCGAGCTGAAAAGTATTTTGGCTGCGAAAAATTGTACGGCGGATGTTCTTGATATTGATGAATTGAAGAACGGTTATGATTTTGTTTTTGTAATCGGGGGCGACGGTACAATTTTGAAAGCCGCAAGATTTTATGCAAAAACTTCCACCCCGATTTTCGGTATAAATATGGGACGTCTGGGGTTTCTCTCTCAATCCTGTGAAGAAGCTATAGGAGATTCCGTTGATAGAATTCTAAAGGGTCAATATCACATTGAAGAAAGAATAATGCTTCAATCCGGTGACAAAATTGCGCTTAATGACTTTGTTGTAAAGGGAACAACAACCGGCAGAACTTCTCGTTTTTCTTTAAAATTAAACGGAGAGCTTGTCTGTGATTATCTTGCAGACGGAATTATCGTCACAACACCGACGGGCTCTACAGCTTACGGGCTTTCTGCAGGCGGACCTGTTATTTCGCCTGAATTAAATGCTTTTGTAATAGTGCCGATTTGTCCGCACACCCTTACTGCAAGACCGATTGTCATTCCTGATAATGAAATTGTTACAATTTGTTCCGATAAAGACTTGACAAACTATGTCGTCTCAACCGACGGTCAGGAATTTTATGAGTTTGCTAAGGAAATTGAAATTAAAAAATCTGAATACACAGCTAAACTGGCACTTTTGGACGGTGCGAAATTTTATTCAATCTTAAGAAATAAGCTTCACTGGGGAGTGTCGCCGGCAAATATTAATTAAATTTAAAAAAATATATTAATTTTTGTTCATAATTGGCATGGAAATTATTGTACTTTTTTTCTATTTAAAATAGTATGTTATTATATTATTGTCGAACCCGCTTAGTCGATGTGGGTAAAATAACTCGAAAATAAGTAATAATCAATATATAAGAGGTAAAAATAGTGGAAAATTTCGTATCAGATATCTTTGCTAAAAAAGATGACACAACCAGCACTCCAATCAACAGGTCTCCAATCAACCCTACAAATATTAAGGTAGTCGGCGTAGGCGGAGGCGGCGGAAATGCTGTTAACCGAATGATTAAAGCCGGATTATCAGGTGTAGAATTCTGGCTTATGAATACAGATTTACAAGTTTTGGAATATGGCCAGACTAAAAATAAAATTCAGCTTGGCGCGTCTTCTACGAACGGTTTAGGTGCCGGCGGCGATCCGTCAATCGGTGAAAAAGCTGCAGAAGAAGCTCAGCAAGAAATTACAAACGCTCTTGAAGGCGCTGATATGGTATTTATCACAGCAGGTATGGGCGGCGGAACAGGTACAGGTGCAGCTCCTGTTGTTGCTAAAATTGCTAAAGAATTAGGAATTTTGACAATTGCTGTTGTTACAAAACCGTTCTCCTGGGAAGGTAAGAAAAGACAAAATCAGGCTGTTCAGGGTTTAGAAAAACTTAGAGAAGCTGTTGATGCCGTTATAGTAATTCCTAACGATAAATTACTTCAAGTTGTTGACAGACAAGTTTCATTGACAGAATCTTTCATAATCGTTGATGAAGTATTGTTGAGAGGTGTTCAGGGTATTTCTGATATCATCACAGTTCCCGGTCTTATCAACGTTGACTTTGCTGATGTTAAAAACGTTATGCAGGCATCTGGCTCAGCTCTTATGGGTATCGGGCGCGGTCAGGGCGAAGGCAGAGCTATCAAAGCTGCTGAAATCGCTATCAATTCTCAATTGTTGGAAACTTCAATTAACGGTGCGTCTGGCGTAATCGTTAATATTACAGGCGGTCCTGATATGACACTTCACGAAATCACTGATGCTGCCAATATTATCCATGATGCAGTTCTTGATGATGCAACAGTTATTATCGGTACAGCTGTTAATGAAAATATTCAGGGAGAAATTCAGGTTACTGTTATTGCAACCGGTTTTGAACTGAAAAATCAGTCTGTTGAGGAAAAACCTGAAACAAGACAGTTAAATGCTGCAGACTTCTTTGCAAGCACAGGTTCTTTTAATCAACCGAGAAGAACTTCTATTCCGGAAGTTTCACCAAGCTTTACAAATATTGAAATTCCGGACTTCTTAAAGAAGTGATGATGTAAAAATTAAAGAAGTATGAAAAAGCAGGGACGAATTTATTCGTCCCTTTTTTATATATGTGAAGAAATGTAAACTGTTCTAAAGCATTATTATATAAGGGATTTGAGGTATCATCTAAAAAAATATTTTTCTTTAATGTCAATAATTTTATCCAAAAATTTTTAATACATACATAGGGGATATTTAAAAAATAAACAAATTGGAGGACATTATGGGAACAAATGGAATTAATTTTGATGCAAACAATTTTAACAGCAACCTTCCTGTACCTTTGAACAGAAAGGCTGAAATCAAGGCAGCTTTTGAAGCAGATTTGCAAAAAATGCTTAGCGGAAAAAATGAAGTAACATCACAAAAACTTCTTACCGAAGGCGGTGAACGCGGACTTGTAAAATATCAACCTTCAAATGGTGCTAATTTACCGGTAAAATATAACAACCAGACGGTTGACTTTGAAGCAAAAAAAGCTGAAATTAAATCAAGATTAGGTTTAAACAAAGGGTTGTCCGGTGTCGTTAAAGCTGATTATATTGCACAAGAAAGAATAAATGCATATCAAGGCGAAAAAATTGCGGAACTTGAAAAGAAATTAGCAAAAGAACAACTTAAAGTTGATCGTTTGAAAAAATTCAGCGGTGTTTCCGGAGTTGTTAAGGCTGACTATATGGCCCAAGAAAAAATTAACGGCTACCAGAGTGAAAAAATTGCAGATTTAGAAAAGAAATTAGCAAATGAACAAGAAAAAGTTAAACGCTTCAAAAATCTTGCAAAACATAAAGGTGAAATTTCCGGAGTTGTTAAGGCAGATGAAATGGCAGCGGCTAAAATTGCTGAAAATAGCGGCAAGTTTGGCAAATTAGGCAAATTCTTCAAAGGCGCAAAAGGTAAATATGCACTTGCAGGTACAGCTGCAGCACTGCTTTTAGGCGGCGGAATAGCATTATTAAGCAAAGACGGTAAGAAAGACGAAGAAAACAAAATTGATGAAAAATTTGAAAATGTAAAAAATCAACCGCCGGTTGTTACCGAAGAAAAAGAAGCAGTAAAAACCGAAACTCAACCGGTTATCCCTGCCGGCGAAACCAAAACTGAAAAAACCGAAGAAAAAACGGCAGAAAAAGTTGAAGAAGCCAAAACCGACAAAGTAAATACTGAAGAAACTGTTGCACCGGTTGTGGTTGAGAAAGAACCAGAAAAAGTTGTTGAGGAACAACCGAAAGAAGAACCTGTTGCAAAAGAAGAACCAAAAGAAGTTGTCAAGGAACAACCGAAACAGAAAGTCGTTGAAGATAATATTGATGACAGCGCAGCAACAATAAGCTCACTTCAGGCACAAATTCGTCAAAACAAAGCTGAAAACAGAATATATCGTGCTCAAATCAGAAATATTAAAGCTGAAGACCGCGCAATCGCAAGAGAACAAAGATTGCAAGAATATCAGGCAGAGCAGGAAGCAAGAAAAGCTGAATGGGCAGAACAAAAAGCAATCAAAGATGCAAAACGTGCAGAACAAAAGGCACAACGTGCAGCGGCAAGAAAAGAAAGACAAATAGAGTTTGAGGCAAGACAGGAAGAAAGAAAAGCTCAAGCTGCTGAACAAAAAGCAATAAATGCTGAAATTCGTGAACAAAGAAATCAATATAGACAAGATATTAAAGCCATAAGACAACAAACAAAACAACAAATCCGCGAAATCCGGATGCAGTCTAAAAAAGACATTATGGAATATAAATTGGCACAATCAAAATTAGAAATGACTGCATAGTGTGAGTATTTCATAAAAAAAAAGACCGCTTGAAAAAGCGGTCTTTTTTTATAGTTAGATAATTAGTCTTTAGCGTGTCCTGCTGTACCTAAAACGTCGCGCATTTTGTGCATAACCATTTCTTTAACAGCAGTTCTGCCGGGTCCCATATATTCTCTCGGGTCGAATTTTTCAGGATGTTCAATAAAGAATTCTCTGATGGTTGAAGTCATTGCCAATCTTAAATCTGTATCGATGTTAATTTTAGCAACACCATGTTTAGAAGCATAAGCTAACATATCTTCAGGAACACCTTGTGCATCCGGTAAGTTACCGCCGAATTTGTTGCATTTTTCAACAAATTCTTTAGGAACTGATGAAGAACCGTGAAGAACTAACGGAAAATCGTAGCCTACAGCTTCATTAACAGCTTTTTTAATTTCAGCTAATCTTTCAAAGTCAAGTTTAGCTTCGCCTTTGAATTTGTAAGCGCCGTGAGAAGTTCCGATTGCAACAGCTAAAGAATCGCAGCCTGTTTCTTTAACAAATCTTGCTGCTTCTGCAGGGTCAGTGTAAGTTGAATCTTTAGCATGAACTTTAACATCATCTTCAACACCTGCGAGTTTACCAAGTTCAGCTTCAACTGAAACTCCGCGCGGGTGAGCGTAATCTACAACCTGTTTTGTTAATTTAATGTTTTCTTCCAACGGGAATCTTGAACCGTCAATCATAACTGAAGAAAATCCGCCGTCGATACAAGCTTTACAAATTTCAAAATCAGCACCGTGGTCAAGGTGTAATGCGATAGGTACAGTTGTTGTAGCCAAAGCAGCTTCAACCAATTTGATTAAGTAAGTTTGGTTAGCATATTTTCTTGCGCCTGCAGATACTTGAAGAATGATAGGTGATTGAGTTTCTTCAGCAGCTTCTGCAATACCTTGAAGAATTTCCATGTTGTTAACGTTGTAAGCACCAATAGCATAACCGCCTGCTAATGCTTTTTTGAACATTTCTCCTGTTCCAACTAATTTTCTTTCACTCATTTGAGTTCTCCTTCTTAAAAAATTTTACACACAACAAGTGTATTACAAACATTTGCGGATTACAAGCGAAAAAAGTTTGTGGGCATATATAGCGACCGGAAAACATAAAATGTCACCCTGAACTTGTTTCAGGGTCTCGTATTAGAGAGATGCTGAAACAAGTTCAGCATGACAATATTCAATGTATCCTGTGTAAAATTCAGGATATCGTTAAGATATATTAAATTTGTATACAACTCTTTACAAATCCGAAAAACATTGTTATAATAGGCGCAAAAGGTTAGTGAATTAAGAAAATTAAATAATAATGGTAGCAAAAAAGGTTTTTAGGTGCTTTATAGAGAAAAAGTACTAAAAACAGGGAGTTGTTATGGCAATTCAGGCATTATCAAGTGTTACGAATAAGGGTTATTCAAATATAAGTTTTGGAAAACGCGGTGAAAAACCTGCAAAAAATCATAATGTTACAAGTCCGGTAAAAGCGGTTCCGCTGGCGGTTTTGATAGCAATGAGTCCTTTAACCACGACAAATGCGGAAAATATTATGCGTGCAGAGAGCAATGCACACACAATTGAGCTTGCTGAAGCTCCGCAGTCGCAGAGCCGAGTGCTTATGTATGCGGAAGGTTTTACATCTCAAAATGGGTCAAAGGTTGCAGTAATGGCATTTAACACGAAAGGCGGCACTGACAGCTTTGATCAAATAGTGTTAAAAGTTGGTGAGAGTACCTTTGAAGCTAAAGATCTTGTTGATAGAGAAATCTATTTTTACAATGAAAACGGTGCAAAAGAGGGTCCTATACGCCTTAAGGAACTTATATGCGAGACCGAACTTAATGGCGAAAAAGAACGATTTAGTTTTTTAGATCCGAATATTGTAAGTTATGTTGAAGCAGTTATCTCTCAGCCAACAAATCAAAGTAATATCAAAGGAGTTCGCAAAGATCATAGTAATTTGATTGTCGCTAACGAAAAAGGTGATCTGCTTTTTGTTGACGATGATTTTATAAATGACGATCATGCAAGAACCGTTTCATCGTTTAAGTATACACAAAAGCACACAGGTGATGGTATGACAGACCTGGATAAAGTTAAACCTGATAAATTGATCCAAACACCATTCGGAAATTATAAACTCGGATTTTATGATTATGATGAAAATAAAAGTGACTTTGAAGTTTTAACACTATTGCCCGAAGGTAGCAATTGGGACTTTAATGTAAGGGGCGTTACATTTATTGACGGGAAAATACACGGTATAGATAATGCGATGAATACAGCTACAATAACAGCAATCGAACTTGGCTCAGGTGATGAAATATCTGATTTAAATAGAAATCATTTAGATCTTTATAGTTTTATTATATGTGATGATATATTAGGCGCTGAAATTGTAAAGGCTCTGCAAGATTCTGCTTATAATAATAATTCGAAATTCGCTGTCAAAGTTAATCAACATGTATCTAATCTGGTGTTGGGTGATGAATAATATATGTAAATAAATGTAACAACATAAAAACATGCTGAAATAGAGCCTTTTAGCATGTTTTTATATAAATAAGTGTTAAAAACAGAGAGAAAATAATGGCTTTTGGTGACGGTACAATTAAACAGAATGTGAATGTGCAGCAGGCGCAAATAAATCCTGCAGGCTCTGTTACGCCAGTTTCTACTGCTGAAAGTTCAAAAAATACTATTGTGCCTGTTGCTATTGATGACGAATTATTAAAGTTATTGGGTTTAACACCAGAAAAATATGCTTTGCTTACGCCGGAGGAAAAAGCTGAAGTAAATAATAAGATTAATCAAATTAAAAATCCTGCTGATAAAACTAATTTTGGAATACCTGGTTTATCTATTGAAAAAACAACAACAGAAGCCGCAGATGGCAAATTGACATCAATAGAAAATCCTGTGGAAGTAAAGGCCGAAGTCCAGAATAAAGAAAACAGCATTATTAAGCGTGACGATACTCCTAAACCAACTATAACAGAAAAAGCCTGGCGGGAAATGTCTCCGGAACAGAGAGTCGCCTATGTTCAGGCGAAAATGAATGAACATTTAAAAGATATACCCGAAGATCAAAAAGCAGCTGCAAGGTTAGAACTTTTAGATAATCGTATAAAAAAAATACGCGGTTTTTCCGATGAAAAATGGGCAAACATGCCCGAGAACAGAAAAGAAAGAATTAGAAGTCGCGTCATGACTGATTTTGCCGTGATGATTGAAACCGGTTTCAGCGACGAAGATATACAAAACTTATCATATTCTCAACAGCTTGGACTGCGCATTGAAGTGCAAACTAAACAATATAATTTTCTTCAAGGAAAGATTGAAAATCTTCAGAAAGAAGTTGATGCTAATCCTGAAAATTCAGAATTAGAAGCTAAACTTAAAGAATTTAAAGATGAAGCCGTAAAGTTTGAATATTCTATAAAAAAGAATTCTGATGATCAGGCATTGTCTATAGTATTAGAAAAAACAAATGAACAACTTGAAAAAAGCGGCGTCAAAAATTCGTATGAAGGTATTCTTTCGGAATTTAATAATCAAATACGCGGTAATAATCTTAATAAACATGACCGCTGCGAAGCTTTTATAAGTTATATAGAAAATGACAAATTAGCAGGGCTTTCTGATAAAGAGAAAAAATACGCCAGAGAGGCTATTCTTTTGGCAATCTATAAGGAAAAACCGGAATATGTGGCACATTTGATAGCTCATTGGGGTATGGACCAAAAGGCATTGCAGACAATGTTTGAAAATGGTGTTAGTCATGAAATGACCAATGTGTTGAACGGTTCAGCTGATTATTTAGAACAAAACGGAACAGAAGAGTTTGACGATCAACAGACTATAGGCATTACAAACTTTATGAATGCCGCCGCCGCAGCATCTCCGGAATGCACAGATGCTGCAGTTATCTCTGGTAAAGCTATGGCTAGAGATGGTCGTGATAATGCTGTAGAATTAATTTCTTCAAAAGCTCCGGATGCTGTTCAAAATAAATTTCATGAATTGGTTAAATCTGCCTCTAATGATGAAGATCGAATTAAATATTTTGCGATGATTAATAATATCCGCAATAATTCCACAAGACAAGATCAGGTAAAACGTGGTTTGGAAGGTGCTTCTGCGGATGTTCAGGTAAAATCGCAAGAAGCATATCTAGAAAAGGGATCCGGTGATAAATTTGCACTGCATGGTTTTAATGACGCCTTGGCAGAAAAAATTATAGAAAAAGATGCGCAGGTGCCGTTTGCGCAGAACACAATGGATGCAACTCAATATTTATCTGATGCGGATGCTGTAGAAGTTCAAAAAGGTTTGGCTGATGCAAACGCATCCGGGGTTGACGCGGAAAACCAGGATGACATCTACAAGATTGTTATGTCATCAAAATTCGATGAGGTTCAGGAATACGCCGCAAATAATATCTATAAATTGGACGAAAGCGTAAGAGATTGGGCAAGCGATTACACCAAATCTCTCGGCAAGGAAAATTTGACGGACGCAATCAGAACAGAGCCGCCTGCACCTAAAGATTCATCTGATATAAAAACAAATAATTCGTATTCCGAAATATCTAATAATAGTCCGGTAACAAATACTGTTGTTAATAATCAAAATATAACTGTAAATACGGTTTCTTATGAGGATTTGTCGGCGAATGCCAAAAAGACTTATAATACAATAGAAACTCACCGCGGTGAGCTTACGCATGAGCAGGCTGTTGAAAACTTCAGGTATTTAACAAGGCAAGAGCAGCAGAATGTTTTAAGAGCATTACCGAAAAAATTATTTGAAAAATTACCGGTAAAAATATGCGATAATTTCCCTGAATTGGTGCCGATGTTTGTTGACAACGGCAGAGGGATAGAAGTATTTAAAGAATGTTCTCCTGTTGTTAAAACGTCTGCTATTAAATATATGAACAGCAGCGGTGATAAAACACGCGCTCAGCTTAGAGAATATATGATGTATCATCCGGAAGAATTTAATAAGATGACTCAAGATACTGTTCTTGGAGAAGACAGGCAAAATGCCGGTAAATCCAAAAAAACTTTTGATTTTGAAAGAATAGGTTGATTTTTGCTTATGTTTATTATTTAATTGTCTTACAGCGGTTCATTTTTTTGTCATTCTGAACTCGTTTCAGAATCTCATTAAAATAATCCTTTATTAAGGAAAAATCGCAAGTCCAATAGAAAGAAGACAATTTTAAATTGCCGAAAGAAATAATTTTAGCAAAACACGCGGGATTTTGCTACGGTGTAAAAAGAGCCGTTGAAACCGCTAAAAAATTAAAAGCAGAAAACCCTGATAAGAATGTTTTTGTGCTGGGTGAACTTATCCATAACACTCAGGTTATCCATGAATTGGAAAATTTAGGGATAAAAACTCTCACCGAAATCCCCGAAAAAGGTGAGGGGATTTGTGTTATCCGAAGCCATGGCGAAAGCCCGCAGGTTATTGAAAAAATTAAACAAGCAGGCTTTGAACCGGTAGATTTAACCTGCCCTGACGTTAAAAAAGTTCAACAAAAGGCTGTTGAATTAGCAAAAGATGGTTATTATGTCGTAATTGTCGGCAAATCCGAGCACCCTGAAGTTATTGCAATAAAGGCAAATGCAGAATTATATACTGATAAAGTGGTTGTTGCAAGCTCTGTTGAAAAGTTAAAACCTATTGACGCAGAATTAAAATCTCACAGAAAAATCGGGGTTGTTGTTCAAACAACGCAAAGAATTACAACTTTGACTCCTATTGTGGAGTATTTAACTACAATTGCAAAAGAATTGCATGTCGTAAATACAATTTGCGCAAGCACTTCCATGCGCCAGACAGAGGCCAAAGAACTTGCGCAGACAAGCAATCTTATGATTGTTGTGGGTTCTAAAAAAAGTGCCAACACAACGCATTTGGCTGAAATTCTTAAAGATATTACAAAAACAATTCATATTGAAAATGATGAGGAGCTGGAAGCTTACAGCGATTTAATCAAAAATTCAGAAAAGATTTCAATTACAGCGGGCGCTTCTACCCCGCAGGAAGTTATAGAAAAAGTTATTTTGTCTATAAAAAGTACCATGTAACCCTGAATTTATTTCAGTGTCGCGCTGTTGGCGGAGATTTTGAAATAAGTTTAGAATGACAAACGAAAAGGAGAACAATAAAATGACAACAACATTAGAAAAAACATCTATGGATGAATTTGAAAAACTTTTGGAAGAAAGCTTTTCAAAATCTTATTCAGTAGCTGATATCGTAGAAGGTACAGTTGCAAAAAAAGAACAGGACGGATATTTAATCAGCATTCGCGGTGCTAAAACAGAAGCATTCTTGCCGAGCAAAGAAATTCCGTCAGGTGAAGGTGCAGAAACTCTTGAAATAGGCGACGAAAGAGAATTCTACGTATTGAAAGAAGAAAATGACGACGAAGGTATGCTTTTGTCACTTAAACGTATTGCATTTGCTCAGGCTTGGGCTCAGTTGAACGATGCTAAAGTTCAAGGCGATACTATTTTGGCAAAAGTCGTTTCAATTGTAAAAGGCGGTGTATTAGTTGATGTGGCTGATTTAAAAGGATTTATTCCTTCTTCTCAATTAAGAACCGGCACTCCGTTCGACGGTTTGGTTGATCAGAAAATTGAAGTTAAAGTTCTTGAAGCTGATCCTAAGAAAAATAAATTAATCCTTTCACAGCGTTTGGCAGTTGCTGAACAGCGCGATCAGGTTGTTGATAATATCTTATCAACCCTTGAAGAAGGTCAGATTGTTAAAGGTGAAGTTGTAAGAATTGCAGACTTCGGCGCATTTGTTGACATCAACGGAATCGACGGCTTGCTGCCGATTTCTGAAATTTCATGGTCAAGAATCAAACATCCGTCTGATGTTATTTCTTTGGGTGAAACAATTGAAGTCAAAATTATTAAGATTGACAGCGAATTGAAAAGAATTTCATTGTCTTTAAAGAGAATGGGTGAAGATCCTTGGCAGCAGATTGAAGGTCAATTTGAAGAAGGTCAGGTAATTACAGGTACTGTTAATAAAGTAACCGGTTTTGGCGCATTTATTAATATTTTCCCTGGCGTTGAAGCATTATTGCCTGTTTCTGAAATGGCTGAAGAAAACGTTAATCCGTTTAATCAATTCAAAGTCGGTGACAGTGTGGAAGTTCTTATTAAGAAATTCACTCCGCAAGAACACCGAATTGCCTTGAGCATTAAAGACATCAACAAAGATGCGTAGGTTAGAAAAAGCTCCCGAAAGGGAGCTTTTTTAGTGCTTTTTTCCATAAAAACTACTGCCTGAGGCAGGACAACATATTGTATCAATATTGGTAAAGGCGCTTTATACGAATATTTGTAAAATAACACAATCATTAGTAATATCGCTTTACATAAAAACTATTATAGGAACCCTTTTGTTCACTTTTTCTTTTTGTTGCGATGCAAAAAGAAAAAGTGAACCGAAAAAGAAAAACACGCTATAATACTTGCAATCCTACGGATTGCCCAAGCCCTAACGGGCGCACATTCGTGCCGTTGCAGAATTTTATCCCTCTCCACTTGGGGAGAGGGTGTCACGTAGTGACGGGAGAGGGGCTAAAATCCTGCAATCTTTTACCGCGCCTATAATCACGGCGCGGAGCCGGCACAGCCGGCTTTAACGGGGTAGCAGGGGTGTCCCCTGCTCACTCGTTCATTTCGGTCGCGTGTTTCTCTTTCTTTTGCCAGAGTTTTCTTTCTCTTTGCTTCGCAACAAAGAGAAAGAAAATGCTGATAGGTGTCTATAATAGTTTTTATGTAAAAATAAATTACTCTCCGAAGTAATTTTTCAAGCCCACGGTCAGTTTTTTGTTTTTGCAAAGCTTTTTGAGTTTTGCAATAGCGCGGTTCTCAATCTGTCTTATGCGTTCTCGCGAAACCCCATATTGCGAGCCGATTTCGTCCAGAGTTTTCTTTGCTCCGTTATTGTCCAAACCGTAACGCAAAATTAAAACGTCACGCTCTTTTTGGCTTAACTGATTTAAAATTCTTCTTATATCCTCTAATAAATTTTCCTGTGAAACCCTGCTGTCAGGTGTTATTGTGCTTTCATCAACAATAAAATCTGATAGTTTTGTTGCATCCTCATCAGAGCTTGCAGGGGTGTCCATGCTAATTGTAGATTGCGCTGCTTTAACAATTGATGTAAGTTTGCTTACCGGAACCCCTAATCTGTATGCAATTTCCTGTTTTGTAGGTGTATGTCCGAGCTCTGTTGTCAAATCCAGTGTCGCACGGCGAATTTTTCCGAGAGATTCAATCATGTGTATCGGAAGTCTTATAATTCTTGCTTTATCAGCTATTGCACGGGTTATGGATTGTTGAATCCACCATGTCGCATAGGTTGAAAATTTGTAGCCTTTTGTATAATCAAAGCGTCCTGCGGCTTTCATCAAGCCCATATTCCCCTCTTGAATTAAATCAAGGAACGAAAGTCCGCGGCCTATGTATTTTTTTGCAATGCTTACAACAAGACGGAGGTTTGCATTTACAAGCAAATCTTTTGAAAAATCGTCATGCTGGTCTTTGATTTTCTTTGCAAGATCCAATTCCTGTTCTGCTGACAATAGCGGAATTTTCCCTATCTGCTGAAGATAAAGTCTTACGCTGTCGTCTGCGTTAACTGATGACAAACTTTCCTGAACTTTTGGATCCTCTACGGATTCAAGAACGTTTTCGTCATCGTCTTCCGCCTGAATTTTATGGAAATCTATGTTTTCATCAGAAATGTCGTCGGTTAGTATTCCGAATTTTTCAAACTCTTTCTTCATTTTTTAGCTCCGTAATTTTATATTACAACAAGTTTTTGAGATTTGGTTATTTGTTAATATTATTTAACTTTTGTCTCAACGTCTCAAAGATTATTGCGCTAAGGGCATTTGATACATTAAGTGAGTTGAAGTCATTCATCATCGGGATTTTTACAACAAAATCCGAAAGTTTTAATAAGGATTTTGAAACGCCTGCGTGCTCCGCACCCATGATGATTGCCGAATTCATATTACAATAATCTATGTTGTAATAATTATCTTTTGCGGATGCATCTGTGGCAATTATCCACCAGTCTTTATTTTTTAGCTTTTGGACAGCGTTAACAAGGCTATTGACTTTTATTATCGGAATATGATTAATTGCACCTGCGCTTGTTTTTTCAACAATTGAGCTGACCAAAACATTTCGTCTTGAAGGTATAATAATTCCGGAAACTCCGGCACAGACACACGTTCTTATTATCGCGCCTAAATTATGCGGATCCTCTACCCCGTCCAGAATTACCAGAGATGCATTTGTGTAAGGTTTTTCTAAAAAGTCCTCCAGCTCTGTGTATTTGATTGGAGAAATTTGTGCAATAACTCCCTGGTGGTTATATTCTGCATAGTTTTGGAATTTTTCTTTTGCTACAAATTGGTATACAACGCCGTTTTGTCTGGCAAGTTCTTTAATCTTGTTTAATTTTTCATCGCTGTGAAGATTTTTGGAGATGAGAATTTTATTTATTTCTCTGTCACCTGCAATCAGCGCTTCTAAAACGGAGTTTTTACCAAAAATAATGTCGCTCATTATTTTGATACCTCTAACATTCTGTCAATGCAGCCAAGGGCTTTTTGTGCCAGACTTTTTTCAACATCTATTTCATGTTCTTCGTTTAAAAGCGCGTTATAAATATCATCCAACGTATGCCATTTCATATTAGGACAGATGATATTGTCTTTTATCATAATAAATTCTTTGTCCGGCAAATCGCGTTTGAGTCTGTCGTAGACACCTTTTTCTGTTGCGATAATAAATTGTTTTGCGCTGCTTTCTTTTGCATATTTCATAATTCCGGTTGTGCTGCCTACATAATCGGAAATGTCAGTAACTGATTTGTGGCATTCCGGATGGGTCAAGATTTTTGCATCAGGATATTTTTTGCGCATTGAAATAATATCTTCAGCTTTTATTCTTAAATGTGTCGGACAATATCCCGGATATGTTATAACTTCTACATTTTTAAGCTGTGATTCTACCCATTTGCCAAGATATGTGTCAGGCAGGAATAAAACTTTTTCAGCTTGCAAGCTGTCAACAATTTTAACAGCATTTGAACTTGTGCAGCAAATGTCGCATTCAGATTTGACTTCCGCTGTTGAATTTATATAGCATACAGTCGGAATATTCGGGTGTTTTGATTTGAATTCCCTTAATTGCTGCAAATTAACCATATCTGCCATAAGGCATCCGGATTCAAGTCTCGGAAGTAAAACTTTTTTATCCGGTGATAATATTTTGGCAGTCTGTGCCATAAAGTATACGCCTGCAAAAACTATAATATCGGCATCAGTTTTTGCTGCCATTTGGCTTAAATACAACGAATCACCTACAAAATCGGCAACTTCGTCTATCTCAATGTTTTGGTAACAGTGTGCCAAAATTACGGCATTTTTCTCTCTTTTAAGCTTATTTATTTTTTCTATAATTCCATCCATTAAGCTTTTTCTCCTGCATATAGTGTAAATTTATGTTAAATTTGGGATGTTTATAAAATATATTGTATAATAAAAATAAGAATTAAGTGCAAAATTAACGGAAATTATGATAGAGAAATTTTTAAATGACTTATTATCACAGTTAGGTGCCGGGAGTAAAGAGATTGTATTTTTATCAGTAACGCCCGGTGTTGGTCTTGAATTGATTCAGGTCGATCCGGTTATAAAGTCTGTAAAAACTTAC
Source organism: Candidatus Gastranaerophilales bacterium (assembly GCA_944323695.1). Taxonomy (GTDB): domain Bacteria; phylum Cyanobacteriota; class Vampirovibrionia; order Gastranaerophilales; family Gastranaerophilaceae; genus SIG32. Next base: position 75,460 of record CALUTI010000008.1, on the reverse strand, counting down.
GGGCATAAGCCGCTTGAATATAGTGATTCAATGAGAGAAATCTCAAATTATGACGATTTTAAAAATGCCCTGCAGGATTTATTTCAAGAATTAAATATAAACCCAAAATGCAATATAGTGCTTAACCTGCCAATGGTACATTTCGGAAAGGTTGAACTGCCTTTATTATTGAGTGACGAGAGTATTACAGAAGCTGTTATATCAGAAGTTGAGCAGTCTTATATATTCAAAAGATGCGAGCCTGTTGTAAGCTGGTTTGAAGGTCACTCAAACAGTGCTTCCGATTCCAGAACAATATTTTATTCGGCACTTCAAAAAAACGCTATTGATAAGATAAAAGAGATTTTAGGCGAGCTTGGTGCTAATCTCGGCGGCGTTGAAATTTCTTTGATATCAAATTTGCGTGCTCTGCTATTCTCAGGTTTGACTGAAACCCAGATGGAGGAAGGTACTCCGTGGAATCTTATGATTGTAAACTCTAATGGATACAGCATCGTCTCTCTATTAGGTAAAGAAATTATAGATTATTATGAGGAACCGTTAGCGTTAAAGACTTATGAGCTGGATGAAATCTATGAGGTTATCAATACTTCTGCACAAATTGCATTGATGAATTTCCCGAGTAATTATCTGTATGTGGTTTCAGAAACGGATCTTGTCAGCGCAGAACATTTGAGTACCAAAATGCCTTTTGAAGGTAAAATTGATTTCCTTGAAAATAACAGTTTCAGAAAAAGAGAAGTTTTATCCGTAAGCTTAAATATATTGCCCGATCAGGTAATGAAAATTTCGCTTGAATCTGTTGGTATTGCAGTTTCAAGAGTTTGTGATTATCCGATAAAACTTGATTTTTCAGGTAATAGTCCTGCAGAGATGGCTTCCGCCGGTGAAGAAAGCATTTCCTTTAATTTTAATAATAAAGAAATTGTCCTCACAGAAACTGTATTGAGGAAAATGTCATTTGTTATTGCAGCTGTGCTGATTGTTCCGTCACTTTTTGCAATGTTGACACTTCCGGTTGTACAAAAGAAAAATAAGGCTCAGCTGAATGACATAAATTCAAAAATTGAAAAGATTGAGGCAGAGATTAAAGAACTTACTGAACTTGCATCAGAATCCGGAAATTTCGTCATTAAAACAGAAATTGAAAATGTTATAAAGAACAATAGAGCTAAGCTTATTGCATATTCTGCACTGGGCGAATCTGTGCCGGCAGACTTGTGGATTACTTATTTTTCGGCAAAGGATACCGGAAAATTTGATATTAAAGGTATTTCCGAAGATGTAGAAGATATTTATATATTTTTTAAAAATATGAAAGATTCATTGATTGATAATCAATTGCGTCTTCATAAGCTTGAGATGGTTTCGGATTCAATTGATGATGCTGTAATGCCTGACGGACCGGTTATGTATAATTTTGAAATAACGAACATGTCAGAGGGCGACTTGAATCCTTCATCTGCCGCAGCAAAGAAATCTGATACGTCCGGTAAAAATAATAATTCCGATAATGCTAATAATGGAGCTTCAGCTCCGCAGACACCTAATGCACCTGCCAAAAAAGTGAATGATTTGGAACCGGTTGATATAGGTGGTTGATATTTATAATAAGGGTAATTTAGATGCACGAACTAGAAGTTTATTATAGAAAATTTAAGTCAATAATATTAATATTACTTTTGACGCTTTTCGTTTTTGGTTACATCATCAGTAAAGTTGTGCCGATGATTACTGATATTTATAAAATTTCTCAGGATTATAAAACAGCTGTAACAACTCTTGCAGATAAGGAAAGAACATTAAAAAATTTAAAAGAGAAAACAGCAAAAGCTGAGGCTGAAAATAATAACACGCCTAAGGCTGTATTCAAACCAATAGAACAGGGGATGGATACTGAATCCGTTATTGCAAATGAATTTGCGGAAATTTTGACACTTATCCGAGGCAATGCTATCAAAACCCGTTCAATAAAATATGAATACGATCCAAAAGATGATAACTTTGTTAAAAATGTTCCCGATAAATATCATGTCGCAAAACTTGACATTGAAATGATCGGAACTTATAAAGATTTTGAAGGCTTTTTAAAAGAACTTTATAAGCATGAACACTTTTTAGACATGGCATCAATGGAAATCGTGCCTTACGAAAAAGATAAAAAAATATTAATAATTAAGTTTCAGTTGAAGCTTTATGCACAAAAGTAGCTTTTATTCTTTAAAAAGGCTGTAATCTATACCGAAAAGTGCTTCTTTATTTTTTACGCAGGTCATACAATAATTTGTTTCGAGGGTATTTTTGCGTGAAAAGTCTCTGAAGGTGCTTCCTGAACGCCCTCTGTGGTCATTTGCTAAAAACGGACAGGTGTAAATGCCTTTTGCGGTTAATATTCTGCCGTATTCGCAGTCCAGTGACTTCCAGTTGAAATCTTCTGCTGTGCTGTCATCGGTGCTATTTTTGTCATGCCATAAATTGATTTTGAAATTATTATCCTGTGCTTCAAATCCTATTTTGGCAAATACGTTTTTGAATTCTTTTAAGAGGGTTTCTTTACCTTCATTGTAGTAGTCTGTGACACAAAGAATCGGGTTAAAATCATATTTAACAAGGCTTTTTACAGCGTGCAAGACTTGTCTGTAGGTTCCTCTGCCGCGAATGTCGTCACTTTTAACTTCGTTATAGTGGTCTATGCTTAATTTGAATATAATTTCAAAATTACTTTCGCCTTCAACGCGCTTTAAAAATCTGGCTTTTTTTTCGTTTATAAATGAACCGTTGGTGAAGATGCACACATTTGAACGCTTGAGACATAATCTTAGAATATTGTTGAAATCCGGATGTGTCATAGGTTCTGCGCCGGTAAGATAAATACATTCCAAATTTTCATTTGTTGTATCATTCAGGGCTTCTTTTATTGTGTCTATTGAGATAAAATCTTTCACATTTTTTGTCAACGGAAAATCAATATAGCAGTGTTTGCATCTCTGGTTGCAGTTTTTTGCGGTAAGCTCAATAAAAAGATTGTTAAATGCCTTCATTTCACAAACGGGCGCGGTATATATAGTATTCATTGTAAATCCCCTTTTCTTCAAAAATATTTTATGATTAGGGAAGTTAAATAAAATCCGCCAATATGGCAATTAGTTGGTATCATCGGGATAGTTTGTGAAGTGATGTGGCTTTTTGTCCTCAAGCCACCTGCTCATTATGTAATTTTCATAACTCATTGCAAAATTATTCAGAGCATTCATCAGGGTTCTGCCGCTTTCTGATTTGCCGACAAGCAGAAAATCACCGGCTTTATTTTCCGCAAGCATAATTTCGCAGTGGATAATTTTTTCGACATTTGATCTGGGGTGTTTGTGTATAATATGACGTAACCACTTGCATAAAAGCTTTGTTGCAGTGGTTTTATTATTTACTAAATCATCATTGTGTTTTTGCAAATATTTTGCGAATTCTTTTAGTATCATAGTTTAAAACGGTGTTGTTGTCGCAAAACACATTATATCACAAATCCCGTTTTTCTTAAATTCCTTTATCATTTCTTCAAAAGTGGAGCCGGTTGTGCAGATATCATCGAGGATTAGAACTTTTTTGCCGTTTATGTATGCGGATTTGTTCACCTGAAAAGCTTCGTGAAGGTTTTGGGCGCGTTCGCTTTTTGATAATCTGTATTGAGGTTTTGTGTCTTTAATACGTTTTATAAGATTAAAATTAGGCTCATAGCCTGTTAAAAGACAGAATTGTTGTGTTACAAGCTCCATGTGGTTGTAGTGTCTCTTTTTTAAACGTTTTTCGTGCAAGGGAACGGGCACTACCTGAAAATCTCCTTCATAATTCAATTTTTTCCAGTATTCAAACATGAATTTTGCCTGAAAGTATGCCAAATCCTTTTGTTTGTGGTATTTAAGCCCGCGGATGAGTTTTTGCAATTCATTTGAATAATTGCCGGCGCAGTAGACATTAATTCCGTCTATAATTCTGTTGGGTTTTACGGGCAGGTGAATGAGCTTGTCATAGCATTTTGAACACATGCGGACAGACTCTTTTGAACTTTTGCAAAAATAGCATTTCTTTTTATAAATCCAGTCTAAAAGGCTCAGCAATTTCTCTTTCATAGGTTCATTATAACATAAGTTACACCGGCAGTTTTACACAGAATTCCGTTCTGATGTTTTCTTCGCTTTCTACGGTAATTTCTCCGCCGTGTGAGAGGGCTATCTGCTGTGAAAGATAAAGCCCGAGACCGGTTCCTATTTTACGGAATTTTTTGGCTGCCGAATAGTATTTGTTGAAAATCATTTTGATTTCTTTTTGAGAAATGCCCTGTCCGTAGTCAATAACGGAAATTGTTATATAACCTTTTAACTCCCCTGTTTTAACATCAATACATTCTTTTGTGTTGCTGTGTGAGATTGCATTTGAGATAAGGTTTTTGATAACGCGGTTAAGCTGGATGGGATCTGCGTTTACGGTCAATGCTCGTTCGGGCTTGAAATTAATTGTTATGCCGGATTTGTTTGCAATCGGCTGCATTTCTGCAACTATGCCTTCAATGAACGGGTTCAGCACAATTGTTTCTTTCAAAAGCTTAATACCCTGTTCTTTTATTTTGTAAGTTTCAAGCAGAATTTGTACAAGGTCAATCAATTCTTTATTTGAAACCTGCATGTTTTGAAGCGCAACCTTTTGTTTTTCTGTAATTTCTCCGAACTTGCCCTCCAGCAAAAATTCGACAATATTGGCTTCCGCAACAATCGGAACCTTAAGGTCATGGGTTAACGTTGCAACAAAATCCTCTTTTAAAGTTTCAATTTCGCGCTCATTTGTAACATCTTTTATCAAAAGCACAAACCTGTGCTTTTTGTCATCGGTTTTTAGTCTCTGAGAGCTTATAATAAAGTTATTTGTCGGGGTGTGTTTTATAAAAACATCATTTCCGTTTAATTTTTCAATGCTTAAATCTTCCGCAAGCTCAATAAATTCAAAAATATTTTTGCCGACTATATTTTTACCCTTTACGCCAAACCAAGTAGAAACTTTTGGTGTTGCCCGCAAAATATCATTATGCTCGTTAATTATCAAAATCCCGTCGGACAAAGAATTAATAACGGATTCAAGCAGTCTGTTCTGGCGCATTAATTCCGCCTGATATTCAATAATCATTTTTTCTCTGTCGTTTAAGGTTTCAACCATCCTGTTAATACTGTCTGTTACATTCTGGTATGTCGGGTGTTCGAGTTTTTCGATTTTAGTAGTTAAATTCCCGTAGCGGACAGAATTGACGGTATTTGTTACGGTGCCGAGATAATCGTTAATTTTCGACCAGCGTTTGTTTGTTTTTCTTGTGATGAAAAACAGTAATATGAAAACCAGAATTAATCCGCTGTTAATAATGTAAGAAATCATTTGTCTCAGCCCTATCTTATGATATAATTATAGCAGATAAGAGGATATTTGTCATTGATTAAGTTACCTGAAAGTATAAAATGGATTATAACTGATTTTGACGGAGTTGTGACCGACAATTGTGTTTACATAAATGATGACGGCACAATGTCCCGCAGACTTAATTTTACTGACGTAATGGGCTTTTCTATACTTAAAAAAAGCGGTTACGAAATCGCAATAATTTCCGGTGAAAAAAATCTGGCAATGGATATTCTTGCAAAAAAGTTTAATATTACAGAGGTTCACAGGGACATAAGAATAAAAATTGATGTATTGAAATCAATTGTTGAAAGATATAACCTGTCTTTGGACGATTTTGTATACATAGGTGATGATGTAAATGATGCGGCATGTCTTGAATATGCCAAATATAAAATTACTGTTCCGCATGCGCCTGAAAAGCTTAAAAAAATACGGGGCATTCAGGTTACTGAAAAAGACGGCGGACAAGGTGCTTTTAGAGAGGTAGCGGATTGTTTGGCAGGGTAAAAAAAATTTTGGACAAAATAAAAGATTTGAATACGTCTGTTGATACTTATAAAAAAGAAACAGACAATCAGACAATTCCGTCAGTTGCTTATGTAAATCGTGCCAAAAAGCTTATTGACAAGATGCGCTATGAAGAAGCAAAAAATGTTTTGAATGAGGCGCTGGAAATTACTCAAAAAGATTCGCTTGTTTATAAGTATCTTGGTGTTTGCGAAGAAAAGCTGGGCAATTACAAATCTTCTGTTTCCGCGTACCAAAAATCGGCAGAGCTTAACCCGCAAGACAAAAATATCTGGCACAAACTTGGTTTGGTGCAAATTACCTTGCGGAAATATGAAAATGCGGAACAGTCGTTTGAAAATGCCAACAAAATTTCCCCGATAAATACGGATATCCAAACAGGCTGGGGCATGTCTTTATTTAAACAGAAAAAATACAATGAAGCTCATGAAAAGTTTTTGAAAGCTATACAAATTAATCGCTATAACTTTGCCGCCATGCTTTTGGCTGCAATTGTTGAGGTAAGGCTCGGAAAATATGATGATGCAGAGCATAAATTGACTTTCTTGGCAGGTACAAATCCTAACGAAAGCTGCACTTATGAATTCGCAAATCTTTATTTTCTTAAAGAAAATTATGAAGCTGCAATCCGTTATGCAAAGCAGTCTATAGAGTTTAACCCTAACATGCTGCCTTCATATTTGCTTTTGGGTAAAATATATTCTTTGGAATTTGATTACGAAAATTCAACAAAATATTTTGAAATGGCAAAAGACAGAGACCTTGTTAATCCGCTTTTATACACCGAATGGGGCAATGCGCTTGTCAGATTGTGCAGATTTGAAGAAGCAAAAGAAATGTATCAGAAGGTTCTGCTTGAAGATTTGGAAAGCCCTGAAGCTCAGGCGGGCATGGCTTTGTGCGCGGCGGAAACAAAAGATTTTGAAAAGGCACATAATTTTATTGAATTTGCTGGTGAAAAAGATATTGACAGTGTGTTCCTAACAGAAGCAAAAGGCGTTTCGGCATTTGCTTACGGAAAGATTGAGGAAGCCATTCAATATTTTAAGCATGCTCTGGAAAAAGATTCCAAAGATGTTTACAATTACTTCAGGCTCGCCAAATGTTACGAAACACTTAAAAATGATGAAATGACAAGGGATTCCTATGATAAGGTTTTGAAATTTAATCCTAATTGCACAAATGCGTATCTGGAATATGCAAAATATTTAATTTCAAAGCATGATTACAAAGACGCCCAAAGAAAGCTTAGAAAAGCCGAAAAGCTTGCTCCGGATAATCAGGAAATATTAAATTTGTTATTTTATACAAGTTACATACTTGTCAAAGAAAACGTTTGTGAATATAATGTTAAGGAAGCAATATCAATTGCCGATAAGATAACAAAATTTGAATACCCCGAACTTAGGGCGGAGTTAGAAGGACTTTTAAAAGGTACAAAAGAGAACTGATGAAAAAGATAATAGTTCAAAAATTCGGCGGGACGTCAGTCGCCGATACCGAAAAAATTAAGAATGTAGCAAAAGTTGTAATTAGGGAAAAAGAAAACGGCAACGATGTTGTGGTTGTTGTGTCTGCTATGGGGCACACGACTGATCATCTTGTTAAAATGGCAAAATCTTTGACCCCGAACCCTTCAAGCCGTGAAATGGACATGCTTTTGTCCACCGGTGAATGCGTATCTATTGCGCTTTTAACAATGGCAATTCAGGCTCAAGGCTATGATGCCATAAGTTTTAACGCTATGCAAGTCGGTATCATGACGGAAAATATCCATTCAAAAGCCCGAATTGTGGATATAAAAACCGAAAAGTTACGCAAAAATCTTGAAGAAGGTAAAATTATTGTTGTCGCAGGGTTCCAAGGGGTAACCGAGGACGGCGAAATTACTACGCTCGGCCGCGGCGGTTCCGATACCTCTGCTGTTGCTCTTGCCGCAGCTTTGAACGCTGAACGCTGTGATATTTATACTGATGTGGAGGGCGTTTATACAACAGACCCAAGAGTTGTTCCGAATGCCTCTAAGCTTGATGAAGTTTCTTACGAGGAAATGCTTGAACTCGCCCATGCAGGCGCAAATGTTCTTCACCCCAGAAGCGTTGAAACCGCAAAACAATTTGCTGTTCCAATGAGAGTAAGAAGCAGCTTTAAGCTTGAAGATATGGGCACATTAATTGTAGGAGTTGATAAAATGGAATTATACAGACCGGTTGCAGGTGTCGCTGCAGATTTAAGTCAGGCAAGAATAGTTGTTTGCGATGTTCCGGATAAACCCGGTGTTGCCGCAAGTTTATTTACTGCGCTTGCTAATGAAAATATCTCTGTAGATATGATTATTCAGTCTTATGCAAGAAAAATATCAAATACCAACGATATCGCATTTACCGTTGATGCGGCCGATTTGCCTAAAACTTTGTCTGTGCTTGACAAACTGAAAAATGAAATAGGCGCTTCAGATATTAAAGTTGATGATGAAATCGCAAAAGTTTCAATTGTCGGCGCCGGCATGATTGACAGACCGGGTATAGCATCAACTATGTTTGAAACACTTGCGACTTTAAATGTGAATATTAAAATGATTTCTACCAGCGAAATTAAAATAAGCTGTCTTGTGGATAAATCCGATGCTCAAAAAGCAGTGAAAGCTTTGCATACAGTGTTTAATCTGGAAAGTGATGTTATCGCCGATGTCAAAGGCGATCTTCCGGATGTATAAGTAAGAAAAAGGGGGCTGTTTGCCCCCGGTTAAGAATAGCTGGAAGTATGAAAAAGATTTAATTATATTAAATTAAAATAAATTAACTTTTTCAATTCCCCTGTAAGTTTGATTTAGTCATACTGTTGGGGGATTTTTAATATATTTTTTATTATCCGGTCGGCTATTTTAAAGGATAGGGTATTAGGCGCAAACTCAAGAATAAGTGTATTTTTGCCACTTTATGGCAAAATGCTTAATTTATTTGGTTTTTGGCTTACTTAATATAACTTTACAATAGGGGTTGACAAAAAATATTTTATAGTATATAGTGAAATTGTTAGGATGAAGTGTTAAAAAAACACTTAATAATAAAAACCTCGAAAGGAGGTAAGAAAAATGAGAGTAACTCCTATAAGTAATATAAATACAAAACACGTAACCTTCGGTGAAGGTAATATGAACAACATAACCCCGAAAATTGGTCTTTTATCCTTACAAAATTCTGATAAATTGAAATTTGAAAAGAATTTAAGACTTACTCAGGAAGCAGATGCTGTCCAATCTAATCCTGTAAAGGCATTAGGTCGTAAATTTGCCAAGGCTTATAATATACTATTTTCACCAAATAAAGACTCTAATAGAGCAGAAACTTCATACATCCACCTGCCGTATATGGCATAGTGGATATACATAGAATCCTTAACTACTTACCCCACTTAAACTATAGCAATTTACCCCAAATTGCTAAGTTTTTTTTTATTGAGATATTTTATCCTTTCTTATATAGAAAGGATATTTATTATGCATGAAAAAATTAATGAACTAAGATTTGACAGCAAATCTGCACAGGAATTTTTCGTAAAAAAACTGGCTTATGTAATAGGTCCCAAACAATTGAAAAAACTCTTGGAAGAAGGCCATGTCATTGTGGTGGATATCAGAGATCCGGAACAATATAAGGAAGGGCATATCCCGACAGCAATTTCAATACCTAAACATGAAATTGACAAAAATATCGATAAGCTTTCAAAAGACAAATTGACAATTGTCTATGGATGCAGTGAATACTGCTCTGCAGCGGCTTTTGCATGTCTTACTCTGGCGGATTACGAATATCCGTGCGTTATGATGAACGGCGGTTACAATGCCTGGTCTGAATTTTACAGATTTGCTGTTGTAAAAGAAGATTAAAAGGGAGCGAAAGCTCCTTTTTTAAATATCTGCTCCGCCTTCTGTCATTTTTTTGTGAACATTTTTGGCGCCCTCTGTTTTTCTTACAAATGACAGTGCAAATTCAGTTGCTTCCCTGTCTCTTGCAACAGCTTCCGTGAGTGCCAGAGTGTCTTCCATTGATAGTTTGCTTAAATCAGGGTTGTTAATGTTCTTCAAATATTTTTTGAAATTTTGCTGGGCTTTATAGTCAAATCCCGGGAGATTTAACCTTAAAGAATACCATTTGTAAAAATGGTGAAGCATATATAAAGGATCAATTGTACCTTCCCGCATAACAAATGCAGGGGCAAATTTTAAGCTGAATCCCGAGTTTGTAAGCATGTTTAAATACAAGGCTTTTAACCCTTTTAACTCACAAATCAGTCCTTCTTCTTCACCGATTGCATTCAAAATTTTATCGGCATTATTTATTTTATAAACCTTAGTTCCGGCAGCTTTTATATATTCAATCAGTTTTTCAGGGTCATTGCCTGTATTTTTAACAATATCTTCTACATTTTTTCTTGCTAATTCTTTGTTCTTTTCTGTCTCCAACGTTAATGTCACGTGCTCTGTTGAAGAAAGAATTGTCTTAGATGTTTTATTGCTGTAAGAATGCTTGAGGCTTTTGTTAAGTCTGTAAGACAAGGCTCTTTCCTGAATTGATAGAAAATAGTATAAAATTTTTCTTATTATGTTATTCATAATTTAATTATAGCAATATTTTATCAATATATCAATTTATAAAGAAAAAATAAAGATTGTAAAAATTACACTTGCTTTTTTGTTGTCATTGTTTTATAATGTAATTGTGAAATAAATCACGATAAAATAAACGGGTTTTATGATATAATAAAGTACCCCTAAAAAGCTGAAGTTATAATCAAAAAGGAGATAAAACATTATGACTACAAAGAGCAAAAAGACCGTTGAAAAGCTGGAAAAGACCTTAAACAAGTCTACTCTGGTTGACAACGCCGAACAATTGGAATTGCTTATCGAAAGAGTTAAAAAAGCTCAAAAGATTTATGCAACTTACACACAGGAACAAGTGGATGCAATCTTCAAGGCAGCAGCTACTGCCGCTGATAAAGCACGTATTCCTTTAGCAAGAATGGCTGTTGAAGAAACAGGAATGGGTGTTTTGGAAGATAAAATTATTAAAAATCACTTTGCATCAGAATACATTTATAACAAACACAAAAATGCAAAAACCTGCGGTATCATTAGTGAAGACAAAACTAACGGCATCAAGGTTGTTGCAGAACCTTTGGGTGTTATTGCAGGTATTGTTCCGACAACAAACCCGACTTCAACTGCAATTTTCAAATCATTAATTGCATTAAAAACAAGAAACGCAATAATCTTTTCACCACACCCGAGAGCTACAAAATGCACAATTGCAGCTGCAAAATTAGTTTTGGAAGCTGCAGTTAAAGCAGGTGCTCCGGAAGATATTATCGGCTGGATTGATGTTCCGTCAATTGACTTGTCAAATCAGTTAATGAAACACGAATCAATTGCCTGCATTTTGGCAACAGGCGGTCCGGGAATGGTTAAGGCTGCTTATTCATCAGGCAACCCTGCATTAGGTGTAGGGCCCGGTAACGCCGCAGCTGTTATCGATGAAACTGCCGATATCAAAATGGCTGTTTCATCAATTATTCTTTCAAAAACTTTTGATAACGGTATGATTTGTGCATCAGAACAATCAGTTGTAGTTGTTGACAAAGTTTATGAAGAAGTTAAAAAAGAGTTCATCTACAGAGGCGCACACCTGTTAACCAAAGCTGATGAAAAGAAACTTATGGCATTGCCGTTTATAGACCCGAAACGCGGTACCGCACATCCGGCTATTGTTGGTCAAAATGCTCATAAGATTGCTGAACTTGCCGGTTTTGAAGTTCCTGCAAGTGCTAAAATTTTGTTAGCTGAAAGACCTTCAGTTGATTGGGAAGATCCGTTCTCAAGAGAAAAATTGTCACCGATTTTGACAATGTATAAAGCAAAAGACTTTGAAGAAGCTGCAGAAATGGCTTATGAGCTTGTTATAAAAGGCGGCGCAGGCCACTCAGCAGACCTTTATACAGATGCACGTCATCAGGAAAGAATTGACAGATATGCAGAAAAAATGCCTACCTGCCGTGTATTGATCAACTCACCTTCAGCACAGGGCGGTATCGGTGATTTGTATAACTTCAAACTTGAACCGTCACTTTCATTAGGCTGCGGTTCTTGGGGTAAAAACGCAGTATCAGGTAACATTGGTGTTGAACACTTATTAAACTACAAGACTGTTGCTGAAAGGAGAGAAAACATGTTATGGTTTAAAGTTCCGCCGAAAGTTTACTTCAAAAGAGGCGCCGTTGATTTGGCTCTCCGTGAACTTGAAGGCAAGAAACGCGCATTTATTGTAACTGACAGATTCTTATTCAATTCAGGCGCAGTTGATCAAATAGTTAATGTATTGGATGAAATCGGTATTGACCACCAAATCTTCTTTGATGTTAAACCGGATCCGACTTTGTCTACAATTAATCAGGCAATGGAAATTATTAAACCTTACGAACCTGATATCATTATCGCATTAGGCGGCGGTTCTCCGATGGATGCTGCTAAAATTATGTGGTTGATGTATGAACAGCCTGATACAGTGTTTGAAGATATCTCAATGAGATTCATGGATATCAGAAAGAGAATCTGCAGAATTCCTGAATTGGGCAAAAAAGCAACTATGGTTGCAATTCCGACAACATCAGGTACAGGTTCTGAAGTTACACCGTTTGCTATTATTACTGATGATGCAACTCATGTTAAATATGCAATCGCTGATTACGCATTAACACCGAATATGGCAATTATTGACCCGAACTTTGTTGACGGTATGCCAAAAGGCTTGACTGCAGCATCAGGTATCGACGCATTGGTTCACTCTATTGAAGCTTATGTTTCTTCAATGGCTACAAACTTTACTAACTCAAATGCGTTGGAAGCAACAAAATTAATTTTCAGATACCTTGAAAGATCTTACAATGAAGGTGCAAATGATCCGATAGCAAGAGAAAAAATGCATTACGCAGCAACAATTGCTGGTATGGCATTTGCAAACGCATTCTTAGGTTTGTGCCACTCAATGGCTCACAAACTCGGTGCTATGTTTAACATACCTCACGGTGTTGCAAACGCATTGTTGATTAATCAGGTAATCAAATACAACGCAACTGATTGTCCGAAAAAACAATGTATCTTCCCGCAATATAAGTTCCCGAATGCTAAGGCTAAATATGGCCAGATAGCTGATGAACTTAAACTTGGCGGTAAGAATGACGACGAAAAAGTTGAATTGTTGTTATCTGAAATTACAAGATTGAAAGATGCAATTCACCTTCCGAAATCAATCAAGGAATTTGGCGTAAAAGAAAAAGACTTCTACGACAAACTTGATGAAATGGTGGAATTGGCATTTGACGATCAATGTACAGGTGCAAACCCGGCATATCCGTTAATGGAAGATATTAAGAAAATCTACATCGACGCTTATGAAGGTGTTGTGAGAGATTACACCAACGATAAATAATAATTATCACTAATATTTAGAGGCGCCGGCGAAACTTCGCCGGCGCCTCTATATTCTTGTCATTCTGAGCGTTAGCGAAGAATCTCAGGAGATATAGCCCCTCATCTCCCTCATCTACGCTATGCTCCGGAAACAGACTCACAAACTCATTCCTCGTTGGTTCGCTTTGTTTCCCGTAGGGATAGGGAAAGTATTTTTGTCATTACGAGGAGTGTGCACAGCACACGACGTAGTAATCGCATAATAATGAGATTGCGACGGTCGCTTAGTTCCCTCACAATGACATGTATAGGCTTTACCAAAATTGTCAGACATGTCTACGTGCGTAGCACCCTCGCAATGACAGGAATAGTTGGGCAGGTATGCCCAACCTACTTACTTCGCCGGCGCCTCTATTAATAAATTTAACCTTGACATTCGGTTATGTCTTTTTTATTATAAAGAAACGAGGCGGCGACATGGCCAAGTGGTAAGGCAGAAGCCTGCAAAGCTTTTACCCCCGGTTCGAATCCGGGTGTCGCCTTTTTTAATTAATATTAAGTTGAAAGTTGCCGTCGAGGCAATTTTTTTATTGAAATTTTCTTTATAAAATTATGATAAAACCTGTTTGGTGCGTAGTAAAGAAAACCGGCTTTAAGCTGCCGCAGAAAATGCAGTTAAATGATAATTTGACCGCGGATTTTGACGGTATGTTCAATATGATTTCTCTTGAAAGAGGTTCAAATAGTATCGGACGTGAGCTTTTTAGCAGAGAAAAAGATTTTCTTAAATGTATTGATATTGAAATTGAAAATACTGCTGAAAAAAGAAAGGGTTTCGGAAGTCTTATACATGCTTTATCAGTGATGCTTATGAAGGAAAATAAGGCTAAGTATATTCACCTTAATTCTTTACCGCAGGCAATCAAATTCCATTATATGAACGGGTTTAGAACGTCAAGCGGAGGTAATGAGGCTGCGGCAGCTTGTATGCGTTCTATTATTAAGTCTGATACCCCTTTTTCTAAATTAAAAGAACAGGCAAATGATTTGTGGATGCGATTATCTTTAAAAGACCAAAAAGCTATTAAAGAAGCCGATAAATTATATGATGAATATTTAGAAGCTGTGTTTAAAAACGGGATTCCCGACGAACGTGCTAATTTTCCAAGTACAGTTGATATGAAGCTTACATTAAAAGATGCAATGAAAAACAACGCAAAGCACAATAATATTTTGAATAAATTCGGTATTGATTATACAATATAAAAAATGGACGATACAAGGCTCGAACTTGTGACCCCTTGAATGTCGTTCAAGTGCTCTACCAACTGAGCTAATCGTCCATAAGTAAATTCTACAAAGAACTTACATACAAGTCAATATCATCGTTTGATATCATTTCCGTTGCCGCAACAAGAATTTTATTATCCTCAAGTTTCAAACCGCCGATTATGCCTGCAGATTTGAGTTTGGAAAGCGTTTCATCAGCATTTTTAACTTCTATAACGAATTCATTAAAGAAGTTTTTATTTAAGGTTTTAATGCCCTTAGCTGCAAGTTTTTGGGAAAGTTTATGTGCCTGTTTTGCAGACAAATATCCTGCCTGTTTAAATCCCTTTTCGCCCATAACGCTCAAATAAACGGTTGTGCATAAACCTATAAGAGCCTGATTTGAGCAGATGTTGCTTGTAGCCTTTTCACGTTTAATATGCTGTTCACGGGTTTGGATGGTTAACGTGAATGCCTGATTTCCTTCTGCGTCAACAGTTCTGCCTGCAAGCCTTCCGGGAAGCTGTCTCATATATTTTTCTTTACATGCCATAAATCCGGCACCAGGGCCGCCAAAGCTTACCGGAATACCTAATGTCTGCACATCTCCTACCATAATATCGCATTCAACGGGTTTTAGTATTGAAAGCGTTGAAACATCAGTGCAAACTACAAGCAAAGTATCAACAGGTTTTATATCCAAAATTTCACCGTAAAAATTCGGTGTCTGCACTAAAACGCATGAATATTCGGATGTCTTATCAGGAATTTCGTCAAACCATTCAACTCCAATTGAATTTGCGTGAGTGTAAGTTTCAATAACCTTTTTGTATTCAGGATTGATGGAATTTGAAACTAAAACTTTGTCAATTTTTTTGATACGCACAGCCATCAAAATAGCTTCTGCACAAGCTGTTGCCGCATCATATACCGTTGCATTTGCTACATCCATATTGGTAAGGCGGCACATCATTGTTTGAAATTCGTACATAACCTGCAATGTGCCTTGAGAAATTTCCGGCTGATAAGGTGTATATGCCGTGTTGAATTCAAATCTCTGTGTAATTTGCGAAATACATGCAGGTATAAATTTGTTATAGTAACCTGCTCCTAAAAAGCTTATGTAATCTGTTTTATTTTTTTTTGCAAGTGATTTAATAAGCTTTTGGGTGTCCATTTCGCTAAGTGCATCAGAAAGTTCAAGCTTCTGCATGCGGGCTTGAGCAGGAATTTGTTTGAATAAATCTTCCACATCCCGCACACCGATTTCTGCGCACATTTTTTCTATAACATCTTCATTATGTACTAAAAAGTTTTTCATTATTCCAATTCTTCTTTATAATCTTCGTATTCTAAAAGGTCGGCAAATTCGGATTCATCGCCTGTTTTTTCAATTTTTACAAGCCAGCCTTTTTCATAGCAGTCTTCGTTCAAAATTTCAGGTGCATCCGCAATTGAATCATTTACTTCAATAATTTTACCGCTTATCGGCATATAAATTTCAGATGCGGCTTTAACAGATTCAATTGTAGCAAAAGTATCGCCTTTTTTGTATTCGGTATCAACTTCGGGAAGTTCTACAAAAACTATGTCGCCCAATTGTTCAATTGCGTAATCCGTTAATCCGATTATGTAATGACCGTTTTCTTCCAGCAAATATTCGTGAGATTTTGAACATAAAATTTTTTCTGTAATACTCATTTTAGCTCCTTGTTACTTTATTTCTTTTTTTAATAAAAGGTCGTTTAACAACTTCTGCATCATGAAGTTTTTCTCTTATCATAACCTGAACAACAGAACCTGCGCAAATTTCTTTAATATTATTTACATAAGCCATTGCAATATTTGCATTCAGCATTGGAGAAACCCCGCCGCTTGTGATTATACCGGCTTTTTCTCCTTTATAATAAACTTCATATTCGTGGCGCGCTATAGATTTATCAAGCATTTTTAAGCCTATAAGTTTTTTGGGCGCCCCATTTTCAATTTGCCACATAATAACCTTTTTTCCGTTATAATCGTCAAATTTATCCTTTGGAATTGACCATGACAAACCTGCCTCGACGGGTGTAGTATTTTCATCAAGATCATTTCCATATAAAGGTAATGCAGCCTCCAGTCTTAAGGTATCACGTGCGCCCAAACCTATCGGCAATATGTTAAATTCTTTTCCTTCCTCTAACAATTTATCCCAGAGGTGCTCAACATATTCGTTAATCACAAGCAGTTCAAATCCATCCTCGCCGGTGTAACCTGTTCTTGAAATGTACATTGGAATGTTTAAGAGTTTGCCTTCAATTATTGTGAAGGAATCCTGATCGTCTTTATAACCCAGTTTGTGCATTAAATCAATGGCCTTAGGCCCCTGCACCGCAAGCAAAGACAGATTATGCGACTGATTGTCCAAATTTATGTTATATCCTCTCTGGTTCAAGGACATCCAGTTAATATCTTCATCCACTCTTGAAGCGTTGCAAACGATAAGGTAGGTGTTTTCTTTAAGCTTGTAAATGATTAAATCGTCAATCAGCCCGCCCTGACGGTTCGGAAGCTGGCAATAAACAGCTTTGCCGTCAGTTAATTTGGAAATATTCTGAGGCACAAGTTTGTTCAAGTATTCTTCTGCATCTTCGCCGACAACAAAAACTTCTCCCATGTGCGACACATCAAATAAGCCTATATTTTCGCGAACGTTTTTATGCTCCTCAATAATTGACCTGTATTGCACCGGCATGTGCCAGCCCGCAAAATCAACCATTTTAGCGCCTAATTCAATGTGTTTTTCGTGTAAGTAAGTTTTTTTGACCATATTGCCCCCTTGAGTTTATTTTCTGATTTTTTAAAGAAAATGTCAAGCATCTTGTCAAAATTTATATTTCTTGTTATTATATAAAAAGAAGGAGAAAGGCTGATGCAAATGTTAAAAAAAATTATAAACAGGGGGGGGGCATCTCCTCTAAGTAGATATAGCAAGGGTTTTGGGGCAAAATGTTTTGTCGATTATGTAATTGACAAGAATATAAAATTAAACTATAATGCTTGTATGATGAATTATAGTTATAAAAAATTTGCTTTTACATTAGCAGAGGTGTTAATAACGTTAGGAATAATCGGGGTTGTGGCAGCAATGACCATACCGACACTAATTGCAAAATATACCGAGACTATGACAATTTCAAAATTAAAAAAAGCCTATGCTACAATTACAAATGTTTATAAATTATCAATGATTGATAATGGATATATCTCATCTGCCGGCACAGATGCAGAGGTCTTTGTTGATAAGTATTTTTTGCCTTATTTCAGCGGTGCACAAATTTGTAAGGATTATGCACAGTGCGGTTTTGACACATTGACTCCATATTTGCAGGAAGATGGTAATGCTTGGGCGATGCAAGTTGTGGATCCCTTAAGACGTATGCCATTAATGGCAAAGGACGGAATGATATACTGGTTTGCGATTGCTCAAGGTGCAGATGCTGATGGAAATCCATTATCAACAAATATTGTTTATGCTGATATAAACGGTGCTCAAAAACCAAATAGATTATGTGCTGATTTATTTGTATTTACACGAACCGAAAATGGTATTGTACCTTATATTAATGAGGAAGATCCGGATGATCCGTCTTGTGTTGCAGATATTATAGAAAACGGCTGGAAAATTCCTGATGATTATCCTTATAAATTTTAATTAAATTCAGATAATTTTTTATAGAGTTCAATTTGTTTGTCGGATAAGGATTTTGGAATAACAATCTTTATCCGTGCATTCAAATTGCCGTATCCGCCGCCCTTTTTAGGCAAACCTAATCCTTTAAGTCTAAGCATTTGACCTGTAGATGTTTTAGGCGGAATTTTTATTCCGATTTTGCCGTGCAGAGTTTCTATATCTTTTTTTGTACCAAGAACAGCTTCCGGCGGGGTTATTTCAATATCTTTGGTCAAGTCGTTGCCGTCGATTTCGTAATTGCTGTCTTTCATGTGTACTATTAAATAAAGATCGCCCTTTTGACCGAAATCGTCGGTTTTTCCTTCGCCTTTAACACGAACTTTTTGTCCTTCTTTTATTTCAGCCGGAAGTTTTACTTTAATGGATTTTTGTTCTGATTTTATGCCGGTACCGCCGCAGGCAGCGCAAAAACCGCCTCCAGGAGGACATTGATGACATTTTTCCATCTGATTAAATTTTACGGTAATTGGTTTTTGGTCAAATAAATCTTTCGCGGTTACATTTAATGTCATTGTAACATCAAGGTTTTCCGTTTTTGGCTGGCGGCGTGAACGCGTGCTTTGCTGTTGGGCTGCCCCGCCAAAGTCAAATCCGCCAAAATCCATACGGCTTTTCCTGCCGCCGGATTGAGCTTGTCCCATCATCATATCACCGAATAGTGAGCTGAAAAAGTCGGAAAATCCTCCAAAATCTTGCCCGCCAAAGTTGAAGGTTTGATAACCCTGACCTCCGCCAAAGTTAAATTGCTCAAATCCCGGCGGCGGGGTGTATTCAGCTCCGCCCTGCCAGTTTGAACCCAAGCTGTCATATCTTTGGCGTTTTTGTTTGTCGCCTAAAACTTCATAGGCTTCATTTATATCTTTAAATTTTGCTTCCGCTTCTTTTGTTTTATTTACATCCGGGTGGTATTTACGCGCAAGTTTTCTGTAGGCTGATTTGATTTCGGCTTCTGTTGCCTCGCGTTTTACTCCCAATATCTCATAATAATCTTTGTATTGCATATTTTTCTCCTATTATTATGATAATATAAATTTTTTTAAATCATTAAATTGTTAATTATTTTTTAATAGTATGTAAAAAAAAAGACTTCCTGATGGAAGTCTTTTTTGCAATTGTATGTGTCAATTAGAACATCAATCCGGCTTCGCGGGCGGCATCAGCTAATGCTGCTACACGACCGTGATATAAAAATCCGCCGCGGTCAAATACTACACATTCAATACCTTTTGCTTTCGCTTTTTTAGCAATGGCTTCACCAACAACTTTTGCTGCGTCAATGTTGCCGCCGTGTGCTAATTTTTCTTTAAGGTCTTTGTCAACTGATGATGCTGAACAGATTGTTACATGGTTTTCATCATCAATTAATTGTGCGTAAATGTGTTTTGTGCTTCTATATACAGCCAATCTCGGGAATTCAGATGTGCCTGAAATCTTTGTTCTGATTGATCTGTGTCTTTTTTGTACCTGTGGTTTTCTTGTTTTTTGTTTAATCATTTTATTTTTCCTTTCATTTTACCCAAACCTTCTTAAAAGAACCACTTCTAAGGGTTTATGCGGGCTTAATATATTCGTTAGTTTCTGAAACAAGTTCAGGATAAGATATCTGTAAAGCTTGCAATGCTCGCTAACAGTTATCTTATTTTTTACCGGCTTTACCGGCTTTACGTCTGATGTATTCGCCTTCGTATCTGATACCTTTTCCTTTATAAACTTCCGGCGGACGTTTGCCTCTGATTTCTGCAGCAACATCACCTACTGTTTGTTTATTTGAGCCTTTTACGGTGATTTTTGTGTTTGCTTCAACAGAAATTGTAATGCCTTTCGGCGGAACAATATCAACAGGGTGTGAATAACCCAATTGCATATTTAATGTTGTTCCCTGCATTTGTGCACGATAACCAACACCCTGGATTTCAAGTTTCTTTTCAAAACCTTCTTTTACACCGTGTACAGCGTTTGCAACTAATGTTCTGAATAAGCCGTACAATGCATCTGTTTCTCTTGATTCACCAACTTTTGACAAGATGATGTGGTTATCTTCAATTTTAACTGCAATTTCAGGACGAACTTCTACTGTTTCTTCGCCCAAAGGTCCTTTTGCAGTAACTGTTTGACCGTCTATTTTAATCTCAACTCCTTGCGGAATTTCAATTGGTTTTTTACCTATACGTGACATTTTAATTTCTCCTTTTGGTATATTTCTACTAATTATCAGACTTTTCTACCAATTATGTCTGATAAATTTCATTAATAAATGTAGCAAAGAACTTCGCCGCCAACGTTTTCTTTGCGGGCTTTTCTGTCTGTCAACAAACCTTTGCTTGTTGATACAATTGCTACACCCATACCGCCCAATACCTGCGGTAAGTTTTTAGCTTTTGAATAGTTTCTTAAACCGGGTTTTGAAACTCTTTCAAGTTTTGTAATTACAGGTTTGTGTTTTTCATCATATTTTAAAGTAATTGTAAGAACTTTGAATTTTCCTTCTTCTTTTACTTCGTAATCTGTGATGAAACCTTCTGATTTTAATAATTTAGCCAATTCTGCTTTCAATTTTGATGAAGGCATAGAAACTGTTTCGTGTGAAACAAGGCTTGCGTTTCTGATTCTTGTTAGCATATCTGCTATAGGATCTGTGTTCATAGTTATTCCTTTTCTGTTTGCGGAAACCATACGGCTTTACTTATGGCTCCTTCTACCCGTTCTTACCGAATTAATTGTTGCTCATTCTAAAGCGTCTTTCGGCAGTCAACGTATTTATTTTATTATAAACTTTTTTATTTTACAAGTAATTTGTTTAGACATGTTACATAAAATGAATTTTTTGGCAATTAATTTTATGCAGGTGTTTTTAGTAAAACAAGAAAGGTGGTAGTGCAATGAAATGTAATGAAATTAACTCAAATCTTAACTTTGCCGGAAAATATCAGCTTAACGCAAATCAGGCTATGCCTAATCAGGATGCTTGTTTAAAACGTGATTATATGCTTGGTGTCGCCTGCGGTTATGCATATAATGGTGAAGAAGTCTCAAAAAAATTGGCTGATTTTTACAATGGACTTTATAATAAAGATAAATCCGCTCCTTTTAATGTAGTATTCAATATCCCGGAAAATCAAGAGGCTATGTTTGAAGAAAGCATGTCAAAAGTTGGGCAAAAATTTGATAAAATAGGATAAATTAACTTTATTTCAATATTAAAAAAAGCACCCTTTTGGGTGCTTTTTTGTGAAAGATTACCAGCTTGCTTTTGTAACACCCGGTAACAAACCTTGGTGTGCCATTTTTCTTAAACAAATTCTGCATAAGCCGAAATCTCTGTGGAACCCGTGAGGTCTTCCGCATATGCTGCATCTGTTATGAAGTCTTACTGTCGGGTATTTGCCCTGTGCAGCAAGCATTCTTCTTTTTTCTTCTTTGTTTATCATCGCTTTTTTAGCCATGAATTTCTCCTTTATGTTCTTTTGTAATTATATTCTAGTTCAATTATCAGGCTTTGTCCATAGATCCTGAAACAAGTTTAAGATATCTGTAAAGCTCGCACGCTCGCTGACAGCTATCTTACTTTTTGAAAGGCATACCGAGTAATCTTAACAATTCTCTGGCTTCGTCATCAGTTTCCGCTGTTGTGATTACTGATACGTTCATACCTTTTACCAAATCAACTTCTTCATATGTGATTTCAGGGAACAATGCTTGTTCTTTCAATCCTAATGTGTAGTTGCCGCGGCCGTCAAAACTTTTAGCGCTTACGCCTCTAAAGTCACGGATTCTTGGCAATACTACGCAGATTAATTTCTGCAAGAAGTCATACATTCTTTCGCCGCGCAAGGTTACCATTGCACCTACAGGCATTCCTTCTCTTAATTTATAAGACGCAATTGATTTTTTTGCTTTTGTTACAACTGCTTTTTGACCTGCTATTTTTGTTAATTGTGCTTCAATTGATTCAGCTATTTTTGAGTTGTGTGAAGCTTCACCAACACCCATGTTCAAAACTATTTTGTGTAGTCTTGGGATTTGGTGTTCATTTTTGTAGCCAAATTTTTCTTTTAATGCTGATTTTACTTCGTTTTCGTATTTTTTCTTTAAGCTTTCAGTTTTTGTTGTCATTTTTCTTTTCCTTATCTTAAGATGATTGACGCCGAGTGACTTGTAAGGTGGTTATCTTACTCGCTCGCTGTTAACGGGTCTTGACTTTGTCTGGTTGCTTCGCAAGCCAACTCCACAAAGTCGGCGCCCTCAGCTCGCTCGCGCTACACATCTAACTGTTCACCACATTTTTTGCAAACACGAACTTTTTTACCGTCGATGACGCTGTGTTTGATTCTGGTCGGTTTTTCACAAGCCGGGCAAACTACCATAACTTTTGACGCATCCATAGGTGCTTCAAGTTTTACCAAGCCGCCTTGAATTCCGGCTGCCGGCATCGGCTTTTGTGCTTTGGTAACCATGTTTGCGCCTTCTACAGATACTTTACCTTCTGCAGGATACGCTTTTTTTACGTTACCTGTTTTTCCTTTGTCTTTTCCTGCTATTACGATGACTCTGTCACCGGTTTTTACATGCAAGGATTTTTTATTCTTGTCTGTCATTTTTATTCTCCTGTTTCATGGACTGACCTTACGGTCTATTACATGTTAAATTACTTCCGGTGCCAATGAAACTATTTTCATATAGCCTTTGTCTCTTAATTCTCTGGCTACCGGTCCGAATACACGAGTTCCTCTCGGGTTTCCGTCTTTATTGATAATTACTGCCGCATTTTCGTCAAATCTGATTACTGATCCGTCGTTACGTTTGATATCAGCTTTGGTTCTTACTACAACAGCTCTTACAACTTCTGATTTTTTTACAGCCATATTCGGGGTTGCATCTTTTACTGTAGCAACAATTTCGTCACCTACTGCTGCAAATTTCTTGTTTGAGCTTCCCATAACACGGATACACAAAAGTTCTTTTGCACCTGTGTTATCTGCTACTTCTAGTCTTGTTTCTTGTTGTATCATTTTTCTTTTCCTTTATCATTTACTTTTGACAGCGCATTAGCTTTGTAATGATGTCCGCGCACATTAACGTGCTTTTTCTACTACTTCTGCCACTACCCAGCGTTTGTCGCCTGAAATCGGTTTTGATTCCACAATTCTTACGATATCGCCTTCGTTGCAGACATTTTCTGCATCGTGTGCTTTATAGTTTTTGTTTGATTCTATAATCTTTTTGTATTTCGGATGTGGTTCATAATCAGCTACTTTTACGACAACTGTTTTATCCATTTTATTGCTGATTACCATTCCTTGTTTTTCTTTTTTAGGCATTTGTTTCTCCTTTAAAAGCAATTACACTGCTGCTTTTTCTTTTATCACTGTTTTTGCCTGAGCTATTAATCTTTTTGTTTTGGAAATCAATGCTGTGTTTTCCAATTTGTGTGTTGAAAGTTGTAATCTGTAGTTGAACAAATCTTTCTTCCAATCAACAATTTGATTTTGCAGCTCATCAATTGTTTTTTCTCGCATTTCACTTAATTTCATTGTTATTTTTCCTTTTCTTAAGCTTCAATTTTAGCTTTTTCTACAACTTTAACTTTGATAGGAAGTTTTTGTGCAGCTAATTCCAATGCATGAACTGCAACGTTTCTATCAAAATAATCAAGTTCAAAAAGTATTCTGTTCGGTTTTACAACCGCTACCCAGTATTCCAAGTTACCTTTACCTGAACCCATACGAGTTTCGGCAGGTTTTGCTGTAATAGGTTTATCCGGGAATATTTTTATCCAAACGTTACCGCCACGTTTGATTTCACGAGTCATTGCACGACGTGCTGCCTCGATTTGTCTGCTGGTTATCCAGCCCGGTTCTAAGGCTTGAAGTGCATAGCCGCCGAATTCAAGTTTTGTGCCTCTTGTTTCGGTACCTTTCATTCTGCCTTTCATCATTTTGCGGTATTTTGTTTTTTTAGGCTGTAACATTATTATTTGCTCCTATATTTTATTCAGTTTCTATTGCCTTACGTCTCGGGCGTCTCATACCTTTTTCGTCGCCTTTGCCGGTTTTTGCTTTAATGTTTTGGTCTGCTTTTTCACCAGGCATCAAGTTGCCTTTGAAAATCCATACCTTAACACCGATTTTACCCATTATGGTATCTGCTTCGGTAAATCCGTAATCTACGTCTGCGCGTAATGTTTGAAGAGGAATTCTGCCTTCTTTTGCCCATTCTGAACGTGCAATTTCTGCTCCGCCCAAACGGCCTGATACCATAACTTTTATACCTTGAACGCCTGCTCTCATTGTTCTTTGCATTGCTTGTTTCATTGCACGTCTGAATGCTACACGTTTTTCAAGCTGTTGTGCAATTGCTTCCGCTACCAATTGAGCATCTGCGTCAATTCTTGCTACTTCTACTACGTTGATTACTACAGGTTTTCCAAGATATTTTGTTACATCTTGTTTTAATTCTTCAATACCCTGTCCGCCGCGGCCTACTACGATACCCGGTTTTGCGGTTACAACTGTTACGGTTGTATTTTGGGCTTTTCTTGCTATTAATATTTTAGAAATCCCTGCTGCGTATAATTTTTTCTTTATGAATTTTCTGATTTTAGCATCTTCTGCTACAAATTCACCGTAGTCTTTAACCTTTGCAAACCATGTGCTTACCCAAGGTTGAATGATTCCTACTCTAAATCCGGTTGGATGTGTTTTTTGTCCCATTTTTTATTCCTTTTACTTAATTATTATCACTAACTTTTAATGTAAGGTGTGATGTACGTTTTAGTCTTTTGTAGATACGACCTTGCGCTCTTGGTTTACCTCTTTTATATGTAACGCTTTCATCTGCATAGATTTCAGAAATCTTTAAGTTCTCTGCTCCTACGCCGTATTTTTCCTGTGCATTTGCAACTGCGGCTTTCAAGTTCTTTTCTACCACTCTTGCTGCAAAGTAAGGCATAAAACGTAACATATCTTGAGCATCTTTAACAGCTTTTCCACGTACTTCGTTGATTACTCTGCGAAGTTTTCTTGCTGTCATTTTGATATCTGTTTGTCTTGATTTTGCTTCCATTTTTATTTTCCTTTATTTTCTTTTTGCGGTTTTATCAGAACCTGCGTGTCCTCTAAACATTCTTGTCGGTGCAAATTCACCTAATTTATGTCCGATCATTTGTTCAGTTACATATACGGGTACGTGAGTTTTGCCGTTATGAACTGCAATTGTGTGACCCAACATATCAGGTATAATCATTGATGCTCTTGACCAAGTTTTTATAACTTTATGTTCAGAGTTTGCATTCATTTTTTCGATTTTTGTCTGTAGAGCTTGTTCTACGTATGGACCTTTTTTTAATGAACGTGCCATTAATTTCTCCTTTAATTTGTTTGAGTATATTTATTTTTCCGCCTGTGCAATCAAAGATTGCTTCGTTCATTTCGCTGCCGCTCCATTCACAACGGCGGTATCGTTGAGTTTCGCCCTGCTAGTCGCACTGTCGTGTGCCGACACCGGCTCAACTCCGGCTTACGCCTATTTCTTTCTTCTTCTAACTATTAGTTTATCAGAAGCTTTTCCTACTTTTCTGGTCTTATGACCAAGTGCCGGTTTACCCCAAGGTGTTTTCGGGTGTCCGCCCGGACCTGTTTTACCTTCACCACCACCGTGAGGGTGATCGCATGGGTTCATCGTTACACCGCGGACTGTTGGTCTGATGCCAAGGTAACGTTTTCTGCCGGCTTTACCGATTGAAAGGTTTTTGAATTCGGCATTTCCCAAGGTTCCTATTGTTGCCATACATTCTTTTCTTACCATTCTCATTTCTGATGAAGGAAGTTTGATTGTAACGTAGTTACCTTCTTTTGCCATAACCTGTGCTGCGTTACCTGCTGATCTTACCATCACGCCGCCGCGTCCCGGTGTTAATTCTATATTATGAACTATTGTACCTAACGGGATTAATTCTAACGGAAGTGCGTTACCTGTTTGTACCGGTGCTTCAGGACCTGATACAATTACGTCACCTACGTTTAAGCCTTCCGGTGTCAAAATATATCTTTTTTCACCATCTGCGTAGTATACTAATGAAATTCTTACGTTTCTGTTCGGATCGTACTCAATAGTTTTTACTGTTGCCGGTACGCCGAATTTTTCACGTTTGAAATCTATTACACGGTATGCTCTTTTTACACCGCCGCCTTTGTGACGACACGTAATTCTACCGGTGTTATTTCTTCCTGCTGTTTTTTTCAATGATTTTAGCAATGATTTTTCAGGAGTTGTTGAAGTGATTTCTTGATAATCACTCTTTGTCATACCTCTTTGTCCCGGAGATGTCGGATTGATTTTTCTTATTGCCATTTTTATTTTCTCCTTTTATTGGCTTTGTACTGTTTGGGACTTATGCCTTTCGCCCCTATATATTGGTAAAGGTTACCCCTTACCCTGAACACTTAGACTTATAATTTCGTCAAATGTTCATCCCTTGGTGAGGGTGGAATTATGCTCCGACGAGTTCTTCAATCGGATCGCCTTCGATTGTTACGATGGCTTTTTTAGAACTGTCCGTTCTGCCGAATTTGTAGCCCATTCTTTTTGAATGTGACGGCATATAAACTGTTCTTACTTTTTTAACTTTTCTTCCAGGAAAAGCTAATTCTACTGCTTGTGCAATTTCAACTTTTGTTGCGTCTTTGTTTACTTCAAAAGTATATTGACCCATAGTTGTTGCACCTACTGATTTTTCAGTAATCAAAGGTTTTTTGATTACGTCGTATAACTTTTCTGTGTTTGTTCTTTCTTTACTCATTATTGTAACCTTTCAGTTATTTCATTTACAGCAGATTCTGTCATTACAACGAAATCAGCTTCCAATAAGTCTTTTACGTTTAAGTTTGACGGTAAAATGATTTTTACGCTCGGGATGTTTCTTGCTGACAATTCAAGATTTTTGTTTTCATCAGCTTTTGCATCTGCAACGATTAATGTTTTACCGCTTACTTTTAAAGATTTTAATGCACTAACCATCAATTTTGTTTTTGGTTCTGTGATTGTTGAGAAATCTTTAACAACAACCAATTGAGATTCTTTTGCTGACAATGCTGATTTCAAAGCAAGTTTTCTTGCTTTTTGAGGCATTGAGAAGCCGTAATCTCTTGGTTTTGGTCCAAAAATTACGCCGCCGCCTGCAAATAATGGTGATCTTAAAGATCCTGCTCTTGCGCGGCCTGTACCTTTTTGTTTCCATGGTTTTCTGCCGCCGCCTGATACTTCAGCTCTTGTTTTTGTGCAAGCTGAGCCTTGACGTGCATTGTTTAATTGTCTTCTTAATGCTAAGTGCATTACGTGTAAATTGGGTTCTACTCCGAATACTTCTTTATTCAAAGTGATTTCGCCTAATTTTTCTCCGTTTGTGCTTAATATTTCTTTTGACATTTTTGTTTTCCTTTTCTTTTATTGTGCCTGTTACCCCTTTCGGATATTCCGTTTTATATGGCAACTCGGGATTTTTTAAACTTGTCTGTTTGTAGCTCTTGGATTATTGTTTAACTCGGACAAGATGCTCATTCATTGTCGTCGTTGCTTCGGGCTGGATGTCGCTCGCGCCCACGCA
This sequence comes from Candidatus Gastranaerophilales bacterium, assembly GCA_944323695.1. Classification (GTDB taxonomy): domain Bacteria; phylum Cyanobacteriota; class Vampirovibrionia; order Gastranaerophilales; family Gastranaerophilaceae; genus SIG32. The sequence continues at coordinate 47,422 of CALUTI010000008.1, read as the reverse complement.
CAAAATCCGTTAGTTCCACTTAGTTCTTGTCGGAACAATTGTTACCAATCTTCCTTCGCAGCCCGGTACTGAACCTTTGATTAAAATTAAGTTGTTTGCTGCGTCTACTCTTACTAATTTTAATTTAGTAATTGTAACTCTTTCGTTGCCCATGTTTCCTGCCATTCTTTTGCCTTTAATAACACGGGACGGTGTTGTACCTGCACCGATTGAACCTGGTTCTCTGTGGTTTTTTGAACCGTGACCCATTGGTCCTCTGCCGAAGTTCCATCTTTTTACTGTTCCCTGGAACCCTTTTCCTATTGATTTTCCGGTTACATCAACTTTTTCTACGTTATCGAGAACGGATAATTCAATTTTATCGCCTACTTTGTAGTCTTGCGGGTTATCTACTCTGAATTCCTGCAAGTGTCTGTAGTTATTTAAACCGTTCTTTTTGAAATGACCCATTTCAGCTTTTGTTAAGTGTTTTTCTTTTGCTGAAATTGTTCCGACTTGAATTGCGTTGTAACCGTCAGTTTCTTCAGTTTTAACCTGAGTAACTACAGTTTCATCAACTTTAATTACGGTGACAGGTATTGCCAAACCGTTTTCGTCGAAGATTTGAGTCATTCCGACTTTCTTTCCTATTACACCTAGTGTCATATTTTTACCTTTCCTGCTCGCCTTACTTGGTGCGGACACTTTCCGCCCCGTTTCGGGTTTGCATTTTCTCTTGCGAGCGCTACGTTCGTCTTTCTTTACCTTTGAGGGCTTTCACCTCACATCCTTCTCTAGGAAGTCGCAGTTCACATTATATATGCATAATGCTATTAAATTTTCAATGAAGCTTTTTCCTGCCTGTGTTTATAATTTAACTTCGATATCTACACCAGCCGGTAAATCTAATCTGCTTAACTCTTCAGTTGTCTGTTGAGTCGGTTCGTATATATCTATAATACGTTTGTGTGTTCTTAATTCAAAATGTTCACGTGATTTTTTGTCAACGTGTGGTGATCTAAGAACGCAATATATACGTCTTTTTGTAGGTAAAGGAATCGGACCGGCTACTTTTGCGTCAGTTCTTTTTGCTGTTTCTACGATTTTGTCTGATGATACGTCGATAAGTTTGTGGTCGTATGCTTTCAAACAAACGCGGATTCTTTGTCTTTTAGTACTACTTGCCATGTGCATTCCTTTTTGTTTTATATGTGTTACACGTACAGAAAGCCCTTTGCGGGGTTTCTATTTCTTGAAGAAAACTAAATTTCGGCTATTCTCCAAGCATAACGATAGTAAAACAAACATAATTCACTGTCAACATTGAATTTCTTAAATTGTTTAGATTTGTAAATTTTTGAAAAAATATTTGTAAGTTAGTGCAATTATTCCCGAAAAAATATTTTATTAATAATAAGAGTATAAAAAATGAGGTTTTACTATGAGTACAAATGGTATCAACGAGGCATTAAGTGCCGGCTTTAAAGTGAAGTTACAAAATAGAGGTGCAAAATCAAGCGGTATAACATTTGAATTAAAATCTGTATTTGATGAAATGGCCAAACAAGGATTGATAAAGGACACCGATGGAAAAGGCTTAACAAAGCAGGATGCCTTGAACTTGTATGAAAAGCTAAATAAAATTCATCAGGAAACGAAACGAGCAACTAATTATACAACTATGCAGGTAGGTCAAGAATTTGATTACACGGCAGATGAGATGAAAGCGCTGGCAAAAGCAGCAGGTTACGAAATCGTTGAAAAAACCGCTGAAAACCCGGAACGACCCAAAATAGAACCATTAGAATCTCTGCCTGCTATAACAGATACCATTGTCACACAGGCTGAAGCTCCTGAATTATCAATAAAAACAAGACCAGTTGAGCATCCGGAAGTACCAAAGACCGAAGATAACACTATTGCCACTGTACCTGATGCAGAAGTGCCTGCTGACGGTGAAGAAAATCCTGTAAGCGATACAGCTGAAGAAGCACCGATGACCGCGCGTGAACGTCGTGAAGCACGTCGAGAAGAACGCCGGGAAGAACGTTTAGAACGAAGTCAAGAAAAAGCAGAATTGAAAAAAGCTTTAGCAGAAGCTGTACCTGAATTTCAATTTAGAGGTCAAACAGGTAGGATTATCGACGGTAAATATTACATTAATAACAGAGAAGTAAAACAAGACGTATTTGAAAATGCCAAGCTGAAAGCTGCTTCCTCACAAGCATCAAATAGAAAATCAGGCTCTGAAAAAACTGAAGTTGAACCGTTTACTTCTGAGCAAATTTCTGAAATTAAGGTTAATGTACCGGATTTTGAATATGAAATAGATGAAAAGGGTAATATTTCTCATAATCAGGATGTTTTATCTTCAACTGATCCGGAAAAGAATGACTTGTTTAAGAAATTAAACAATGTAAGAATTTTTCAAGATACAAACACAGGAGAATATACGGCTTTAGGTTTCAAATCTAAAAATAAAGAAATGCTAAAAACAAGCTTGAATTTCCACGTACAGGATTTATCATTGCAACAAGCCGTATATATGGATTTAGTAAATAAACAGAATTCGGGTACTGAACTTAATGCGAACGAAAAGACATTTATGAAAAACTTTGAAGCTGATATTGCAAAATTCTATAATCCTGAAAATTTTAAAGAGGAATAAAAAAAGCGGTCAATTGACCGCTTTTTTTTATTTTGTCTTTTTAACTGATAGATTTTGTGATTTTTTCTCGCATTCGATATCATCTGAAAGTTCGCATTCTCTGCAGTCTCCGCAGATTTCTTTATCAGGAAATTTACGGACAGTTGCTGCTTGAGATCCTGAAACAAGTTCAGGATGACTTGTTTCTTCATCCGTTTCAGTATCATCGGAGTCTTCTTCCTGTATCTCATCTTCATCATCTTCTGATTCATCAGATTCTTCGGAATTCTCATCCGTGGTTTCTTCTGTTTTTTCTTCTTCCTCTGCCAAAGCTTTTTCGATTTCAGCTTCATCTTTAGCTCTGATAACGGGAATTGAAAGCATTAGAGCCATTTGTTCACCTTCTTGATCAAGGTTTAGCTCTAAAGCTTCTTTGTCCATTTCCAAGTATTTAGAAAGCAGTTCAACAAGCTCGCTACGCATTCTTTCCAAAAGCTGTGGTGTTAAATTTGTTCTGTCCTGCATTAAGACGACACGTAATCTGTTGCAGGCAACGTCTTTTGCGCTTTCTTCTTCTTCGGCCTGGCGGAAGAAGCCAAGTAATTTATTGTATAATTCTGCAAAAATATTATCCTTCATTTTACTTCTCCTTACCCATTAAACCTTTGAAGAATTTTTTAACTTTAGCAACTACGCTGGTTTCTTCTTCCAGGTTCATAAAGTCAACTTCTTCGCCCATTATTCTTCTTGCAACGTTCATATAAGCACGTCCCGCAAGTGATTTTTCGTCATTAACAATAGGTTCGCCCTTGTTGGTTGATGTTATGATGCCTGTGTCTTCCGGAATTATTCCGATTAAGTCAGCAGACAAAATTTCTACAACATCTTCGACACTCATCATATCCTTTGACTTGATAAGGTTAGGTCTTACTCTGTTTAAAAGCAGTCTGTAGGATTCGATTTCTTCTTTTGCTTCCAAAAGTCCTATAATTCTGTCTGCATCTCTTACGGCTGACATTTCTGGTGTTGTTACAACAATTGCTTCTGTTGCACCTGCTACTGCATTTTGGAATCCTTGTTCAATACCTGCCGGACAGTCTACAAGAATGAAATCATAGTCTTTTTTAAGTTTTTCGCAGATATCTTTTAACTGTTCTTCCGTTACTGCACTTTTATCTCGTGTTTGTGCAGCAGCTAAAAGACAAAGGTTAGGATTTTTCTTATCTTTTACCAGTGCCTGTTTAAGCTTGCAGCGTTCTTCAACAACATCTACAATTGTATATACAATTCTGTTTTCCAAGCCTAATAACAAATCCAGATTTCTCAAGCCTAAGTCTGTATCTATCATTACGACTTTATTTCCTGCTTTTGCGAGGGCTGTTCCGATATTTGCGCTTGCAGTTGTTTTACCTACACCGCCTTTACCGGATGTGATTACGATAACTCTACCGCTCATTTATTTCTCCTTAATTTTCTAATAATTTATTTATAATAATATTTTTCCTGTATATTTTAGCTTCTTCCGGAATGAACTCATTTGTTTTTTGTACAAACGGAGTATTAGCTCCATCCGGTCGTCTGGCAAAAATATCGGCTATCCTTAATTGAATTGCATTCATTTTTAAGGCTCTTATTCTCGCCTGAGTATTGCCTTCACAGCCGGCATGTGCAATCCCGCCGAGAATCCCCCAAACTGTTATATCGCCTTTTGCAATAATTTCCGCTCCGGGGTTTACATCTCCTACAATTATCAAATTGCCGTCAGAAGTTATGCTTTGACCTGAACGTATGGTCTTTTTAATATATAACGTCGGAAGTTTTTCAGCTTCTTTTTTTAGCTGTCGGGTTTCTTCATCATCTTCATCTTCAATGAATTCAAAACTTTCTTCCATTTCTTTGACTTCTTTTTGAGGCTCATCCTCATCTTTATCAAAGTCATTATCGCCGAAGATTTTATCAAGAGCTGTTTCAACTTCAGGGCTTACGTTCGGCTCCATTTCAAAATCAGGTGCTTCGACGACATTTTCTAATTCTGATACCTCAATATCGAGTGATTTGGCTGAATCTATTGTCTCAGGCGAATTTGTGCTTATAAATTCTATCTGTGAATCCATTGACTCTACAAGTGCCTTAATACTTGTTAATTCAGGCTGTGACAAATCTACACTGCCCAGTTTGAGGCAAACCTGTTTATTTTTGGCTTCCGGAATGTCAAGTATCCTGGATAATTCATAAATTATCTCGGAAGTTTTTCTTGCATTGCTTAAATCGACGATAAAACCGTTTTCAATATATCCCTTATCCATCTTTTCCCTTCCAATCATGGTTAATACTCATGACATTACACGAAAAAGATTTTTACCGCAATGAAATATTGAGATTTGTAATAATTATTTATGCAAGGAATATTGAATCACTCACCCGATGTCCGTTAAGGCGTTGTGCAAGTTCGGTCTTGGTTATCTTGCCATCCTTGTTTAAATCTAATGCAGGGGCGTTAACGGCATAGTATTTTTCGGAAGAATCCGTTACAATTTCGCGTTTTGCCCTGCCAGGTAAAAATACGAGTGCATACAAATCTCCGCTGTCCAGTTTTTCACCTGATTTGAAACCTGCAGCTTTTTTCATCTTAACAAGATATTTTTCTACATAGTCCAGTTGCTCTGTTGGTGTCATATTTTTTAATTTTTCGGTAGTAGTTCCGAGATCTTTGGCCGTAGAAGGTATAAACTGGATTAAACCTGTAGCTCCGCTTGAAGAATTGACGGCTTTTGAATTAAGTCCTGATTCCGAATTCATCAGAGCCAGCAAATCTTTATAATCGCAGTTGAGCCTTTTTGCAATTTGTTTTGTCTTTTGTAAAAATGCAGAATCTTTTTTGTCTGTTGAAGCTTTATGACGAATTGTTTGAGTTACTGTTGTTTTTTTAGCTGTTGGCGTATCATGCGTAATTGTTTGAGTTGCTGTTGTTTTTTTAGCTGTTGGCGTGTCATGTGTAATTGTTTGAGTTACTGTTGTTTTTTTAGCTGTTGGCATATCATGTGTAATTGTTTGATGACTTATTTTACTTGAGCTTGTTGCTAATTCTGTTTTAACCCTGCGTGCCGGTGCGTTGCCTGGAGTATTTTGTTCAACACTCGCTGCACTCATATGTTTTTTATGCCTTGTGGGCATTGGATATTCTGCAGTCATGGGCGTATTTGAATAGTTTGGTCTGTTAGCAAAGATACTTACATTACTGTAAGGATTTGAAAACATAAATAATGACGGCATAAACAGATTTGGCATACAAAAATTGCTGAACCCGAAATTGAAAAAGAAATTCGGCATGAAAAATGTATTCAGCATAAATGGATTATTAAAATATCCAAATCCCCAAAACATAATTTCCCCTGATTTTATTCCTCTATTAATATAAAGTTTTTTTATACTGTAAAATTGTCCTTTTTGTTAATATATGTTAAAAATTTTTCCCTGTAATTTTAAAATATAACCCTGTTTATTGTATTATATAAACAAGGGAAAGAGATTACTATGTTCAACGAGACAAAAACCCACGAAATTACAGTCGATGTAGTTATCTTAACAATGAAAAATAATGCCATACAGGTATTATTGGTTAAGCGTTTGAATGAACCGTTCAAGGATAAATGGGCAATTCCGGGCGGTTATGTTCGTTTGTCCGAAAACCTTGATCAGGCGGCATTAAGAGTGTTGAAAGAACGTACAAATGTAGATAACATTTATCTTGAACAGTTATATACGTTTGGTGATCCTTTGCGCCACCCTAATGCAAGGGTTATAACATGCGCATATTTTGCTCTGGTAAGAGCTGAGGATCTTAACATTACAACATCTCCGGAACTCGGTTGGCATAAGGTTTCCGATCTTCCGCCGCTGGCATTTGACCACAAGGAAATTATTGAGTATTCCCTTAAAAGAACCCGTGAAAGGTTAGAACTTTGCCCTGTAGCGTACCAATTATTAAATGAAAAATTTACGCTTACCGAAATGCAAAAAGCATACGAACTTATAATGAATAAAAAACTTGATAAACGTAATTTCAGAAAAAAAGCTTTAAGTACAGAGGGACTTATTGAATTGGATGAGTATACAAAATCTTCTTCCAAGCGTCCGGCAAGGCTTTATACATTTGAAAGCATCAAATTAAACTCAAAACGGGCACATTTTATTTCTGGTAAAAAGGAGAAAAAATAATGGTTACATTTGTATGGGCAATCCAGATTTTATCTGCATTGTTTTTAATTATATTAATATTACTGCATTCACCAAAAGGTGACGGCATCGCAGGTATTGGCGGGGCATCACATCTTTTTACATCACAAAAAAGTGCCGAAAAAGGTTTGAATAAAATTACCGGTATTGTAGCCGCCGTATTTATAATTTGCACATTTTTACTCGGGTATGGTATAGTTAAATAGACTATATGTGTGATTCTTTAAAAGAAATATACTCGAGAAATGAGCTTTATTGGGGCAAGGATTTTCAAGCTTTGCTTAAATCCAAGCATGTTGCTGTATTCGGGCTTGGCGGGGTCGGTGGCTTTTGTGCCGAAGCGCTTGCACGTTCGGGGGTTGGAAAACTTACTATTGTCGACTTTGATGAGGTTTCTTTATCTAATATAAACAGGCAGATTGTAGCACTAAATTCTACTGTAGGACAAAAAAAGACCGAGCTTTTTGCAAAACGGTTTAAAGACATTAACCCCAAAATTGAATTGGATATAATTGATGATTTTTATACAGATGGAGAAATTAATGCGGATTTTGTTGCGGATGCAATAGATACAATGCGTTCAAAGATTTCTCTTTTGGAAACTTGTGTAAAAAACGGGCTTCCTGTAATAAGTTCCATGGGTGCAGGAAACCGTATTGATCCCACAAAGCTTTATATTTGCGATATTAAGGAGATTGAAGATAAAAATGCTTCATTTGTTTCTAATATAATTTATCAGTTGAAAAAACGCGGTATAGAAAGCGGTATTACTGTTGTTGCAAGCCGTGAAAAACCTTTTGTTCAGGAAAAATTATCCCAAACGGAACATTTAATTACAAAATCGGGTGAAGAGATTGAATTTACAAAAATAACGCCTTCATCTACACCGTTTGTAGCAAGCGCTGCCGGAATTTTTATGGCATCATATATAATAAGGCAATTCAAAAAGGAGTTTGAAAATGGTTAACATTCTGGTTACAGGCGCTACACAAGGAATAGGTAAAGCGATTGCGGAAGAATTAAGCGATGTCGGCACTATTTTTGCGACCGGCAGAAATGTTGAATTACTCAGAGAGTATAAAAACTACTGTGTATGTGACCTTGCAACCGATGTTGAAACGTTGGAGAGTTATATTCAGTCCAAGAAGATTGACATTTTGATAAATAATGCCGGTGAATATATTTACGGGTCAATTGATAAAATGACTGATGAGCAGATTCGGGAAATTTTTGAAGTCAACCTGCTTGCCCCGGTTAAACTTATAGCAAAAGCAAGCGTAAATATGAAAAAAAATAAATGGGGAAGAATTATAAATATAGGCTCAATTTCAGGCATTATGGGCGAGGCAAATGCAAGTCTTTATTCATCAACAAAATCAGGTTTGGTAGGGCTTACAAGGGCGTTGGCACTTGAATTAGCTGAATATAATATTACTGTAAATACCGTAAATCCGGGCTGGGTAGATACGGAAATGGGCATGACATCAGTTGAGCTTTCCGAATTTTTCAAGGATGAGATTTTGGAAACCATTCCTCAGCGACGTTTTGTTCAGCCAATTGAGATAGCAAAGCTGGTTAAGTATCTCGTATCAGATGATGCAAAGGGGATTACCGGTCAGTCAATAAATCTTTGCGCAGGTTTGAGTGTCGGAATTTAATTGATGTGGTCTGCAATATTATATGCTGTAATTTTCAAACAGTCTAAACTTTCGCATGTAGTCTGTCTTTTCTCCCAAAGACATGGTTTTAAGGGGCAATTGTCATTCGCTTTGATTGCCGTAATCATCGGCGGAATAAGTTTTTTATCGTCAGTCGGACCGAATATTGCATAAGTTTTTGTCCCCATTGCAACTGCTACATGCAAAGGCGCGGAATCCGAGCACAAAAATATTTCGGCTCTCCCTATAAGTTCTGCAAGCTCTCTGAGATTTTTTGTTTTGCCGTAAAAGTTTTCAAAATCATTTGTCTTAACGGTTTTCAAAATTGTTTCAATACATTCTTTATCATCCGGACCGCCTGCAAGGATTACTTTTTTCCCTTTTGCTGCTAAAAGATCAATGGTTTCAGCCCAAACTTGAGGCGGAACAGTTTTAATCATTCCCTTTTGAACGCTCATCTTGCTTACTCCGGGATGAATGAGTATGGAATTAGGAATTTTTTCCTGCGCCGGTACGTTTATCTCAGGTAGTTCGGTAATATTTTTCGTAACCGGAGTTACCAGATCGTGATACATTTTTGCGGCATATTGATTTTTATTCAAAGGAACCGCAAATGTCAGAAGTTTTCGGCTTAAAGCCCCGCAGTCATATCCGTAGCGTTTTTTTGCACCTGTTAAAAATAAAATTATACTCATAAATTTATTCCCACCTGCTGTTATTGCAAGGTCAAAATGTCTACAGCGGGCTGCAAATATAAATTTTATAAGCTCAAAATATTTGTTTTTGTTTTTTATATCCACAAGGATTAAATCATCAATTACATCTGTCAAATCCTTAACGCTTTTGCTTCTCGGCTCAAGCGCAAGTGTGATTTTGGCATTCGGAAATTCTTTTTTCAGCGAAATCAATGCAGGTAAAAATAAAATCTCGTCACCTATTCCGCCAAAATTTACAGCAAGTATTTTGTTAATTTTTTCCATAAATTAATTATAACCCAAAAATTTGTTGTATAATAGCCATATGGTTAATAAAGTTACAACTGCAACCGTAATCGGCTTGAATGCGTATGAAGTTTCTGTTGAAACGGATGTCCAAAACGGACTTCCGGGCTTTTCTGTTGTCGGCTTACCCGATGCTGCCGTTAATGAAGCAAGAGACAGGGTTCGTTCCGCAGTCAAAAATTCAGAATACAGTTTTCCGAACAGAAAAATAGTCATTAATCTTGCGCCGGCTGATTTGAAAAAAGCAGGAACAAGTTTTGACTTGCCTATTGCGGTGGGGATTCTTATAGAAGAAGGTGTTTTGCAGCCGGAACAGGTAAAAGATTACGCTTTTGTCGGCGAGCTTTCGTTGAACGGCGATTTGCGCGGAGTCCGCGGGGTTCTGCCTATTGTTATCGGTCTAAAGGAAATCGGTATTAAAAATGTAATTGTACCTTCAGATAATGCAAAAGAGGCTGCACTGATCGACGGGATTAATGTTTTTGGTGCGGCTTGCCTCGTTGATGTTGTTAATCATTTTATTGAAACGCCTTTAAGTCAGTTTAAAATTGATATAAATTCTTATCTTTCAAATATTGAAGAGAATTTTGAATACGATTTTAAGGATGTAAAAGGTCAGCAAAAGGCAAAAAGAGCACTGGAAATTGCTGCGGCAGGCGGACATAATTTGCTGATGACAGGCTCTCCGGGATCGGGGAAAACTCTTATGGCAAAGTGTTTTGCGTCAATTTTGCCGCCTCTGGAATTATCAGAAGCCCTGGAATTAACAAAAATATATAGTATTTGCGGACTTTTGTCACCTGATCAGCCACTGATGACAAAACGTCCATTCAGAGCTGTTCATCATACGGCATCCGCAAACGGGATTATAGGCGGCGGAAGTAATCCTATGCCGGGTGAGATTACGCTTGCGCACAGAGGGGTATTGTTTTTAGATGAGATGGTGGAGTTTCCGAGGAATGTACTTGAGGTTTTAAGACAACCTCTGGAGGACGGCGAAATCGTTATTTCTCGTGCAAAACATTCAATAAAGTATCCGGCAAAATTCATGCTTTTAGGCGCAATGAACCCTTGTCCATGCGGTTTTAAAGGCGACAGAGAAAAACATTGCACGTGCTCTGAATATATGATAAGCAGATATCTTGCAAAACTTTCAGGACCGCTTCTGGATAGAATTGATTTGCAGATTGAAGTTCCGCGGCTTACCGCAAGTGAACTTTTAAACATTGACAACAATGCCGAAAAATCTTCCGATATAAGAAAAAGAGTTATTAAAGCCCGTCAAATTCAAGCTGAAAGATATAAAAATGAAAATATTTTGACAAATTCGGAATTAACCTCCGAACTTATTAAAAAATATTGCCGGATAGATGAAGCGTCTCAAGCTATTTTTAAAACTGCAATTGTAAAATACCAGCTGTCAGGCAGACGTTATGACAGAATATTAAAGCTTGCACGCACAATCGCTGATTTGGATAATTCAGAACAAATTCAGCAATCGCATTTGATGCAAGCTTTACAATATAAAATGTTTGATCCTAAATATTCAGATCAATAACCGGTCCGTCGATTTCAACCGGCTTTACATCATCAATATATTTAACATCAGGATCAATTTTTTTCAAAAGACGTCCTATAAAGGTATCAGCACCGCCAGGGCCGCCGTCTTTGCCTACAATAATCATGGCATCTTTATCCATCATTGCAGCAGCTTTTCCAAAATCAAGTTTATCAGCTGCTTCCTGAGGTTTCATAAGATTAAAGCCTTTTACTTCAAAGTATTTATTTAATGGCTCAAGATATTTTGCCACCGGTACATCTTTATACGGGATTCTGGTTGAACCGAAATTCGGACAGCTTTTCACGTTATTAATCATCACATAACTCCTTTCTATGTATTTAAAATAGCTAAAGCAAATAATTTTCTAATTTTATTTAAATATTAAAGTTTGTTAAGCTGTCAGGTGCAGAAAACCAGCAAACAATCCCACTAAAGCTGATACTGCAAGATAAAAAAGCGGGTCATGCTTTTGTTTTACACTGATAAAGAATAATATTGCAAGCAGAAACATCCCCGGTAAATTTGCATTATCCATAAACATATCCACTGCAACAGCTGCTAAAAGTCCGCAGCCGGCAGGTTTTAGTGCATAAATTGCTGCTCTTACATTTTTGTTTGTTTCAAATTGCTCAAGAAATTTTGAAATTACAATTACAAGTATGTATGATGGCAAAATTACTGATGTGGTTGCAACAAGCGCACCAAGGACTCCGGACGTTGTAAATCCTGCAAAAGTTGCAACATTCACCCCGACAGGCCCTGGAGTTATTGAAGATATTGCTATCATATCTGTTAATTGTTTTATGGTGTACCATTTTTGGTTTTCCGCAATATGATACAAAAACGGTAATGTCGCATACCCGCCGCCAAATGAAAATAAACCTATATGAAAAAATTGTATGAAAAGATTAAGATAAATCATTTTTCACACTCCTCAACGGATTGGGTTTGAGCGGAAACCTGTTTTTTGTAAATTATTCCGGCAGCGATTGATAGAATAATGATTAATGCGGGTGAAACCTTAAAGCATGATGATAGAATAAATGCCGCAAAAAATATTATACAGGTAAATTTATCAACAATGCTTCTTGTCCACATTTCTTTTGTCGCAAGATAAACAAGCAAAATAACACCAATTCCTACGCCCCAGAAAATACTTTGTATAAAACTTAAGTGAACAATTTCTTCCAGTATGCTTGCAACAAGAATTATTGCAAGAAACGCAGGTGTAACTATTCCCAAAACTGCCGCAAGCGCGCCGATTTGTCCTTTGAGTTTGTACCCTACAAAAATAGACATATTAGCTGCAATAATTCCCGGAACAGACTGTCCCAGTGCGTAATACTCACATAATCCATCAGAATCTATCCATCCTTTCTTATCAACAAGTTCGGCCTGTAATAGCGGTAATATTACATATCCGCCGCCTAATAGCAAAGTGCCGACTTTAAAAAACGTTTTAAATATCGTATAAAATGACTTGTCCATAGCATTTATCTTATCATAAACAATAAGGATTTGTTATTTATAGAAAAAGCGGTCAATTCGACCGCTTATTTTTCATTATTCATTGTCGCTTTTAATCGAACCATTGCCCTTGCTAATGCCGCTTCCGCACGTTTGGCGTCTACTTTGGCATCGTGTTCCGCAAGCCGTGCTTTTGCTCTTTCCAAAGCCTTTTCTGCACGTACGGCATCAATTTCGTCTCCGCATTCAGCACATTGGGTTAAAATCAAACCCTCTTCATCCTTAAATTGGAAAACTCCGCCCATTGTAGTGAAAAGTCTTGATTTATCGCCCTGAACAACTTTTGTTATTCCTATATCGAGAGCTGACATAAAAGGCACGTGGCCTTTTAAAATACCGAATTCGCCGTCAACGCCTTTTGAATAGATTTCGTCTACGTCTTCATCAAAAACAACTCTTTCATGTGTTATTATTTTTAAGTGCATAAATTATCCCTCAAGAGTTTTAGCTTTTTCGACAGCTTCTTCAATTGTACCAACCATATAGAAGGCTTGTTCGGGAAGGTTATCGTGTTTACCTTCAATAATTTCTTTGAAGCCTTTTATTGTATCTTCAAGTTTTACGTATTTACCTTTAGTTCCTGAGAATTGTTCAGCTACAAAGAACGGCTGAGACAGAAATCTTTGGATTTTACGCGCTCTGTTAACTGTTTCTTTATCTTCTTCTGATAATTCATCCATACCCAAAATTGCGATAATATCTTGAAGTTCTTTATATTTTTGAAGTATTTCAAGAACTTTTCTTGTAACTGTATAGTGCTCTTCGCCTATGATATTAGGATCTAAAGCTCTTGAGCTTGATTCCAAAGGATCAACAGCCGGATAAATACCTAATGATGCGATTTGTCTTGATAATACGGTTGATGCATCAAGGTGAGAGAAGGTTGTTGCAGGTGCAGGGTCTGTCAAGTCGTCTGCAGGTACGTAAATAGCCTGAACGGATGTAATTGATCCGTCTTTTGTTGATGTAATTCTTTCCTGTAATTCACCCATTTCTGTGGCAAGTGTAGGCTGATAACCTACTGCAGACGGCATACGTCCCAAAAGTGCTGAAACTTCTGAACCTGCCTGTGTAAATCTGAAGATGTTATCAATAAATAGCAATACGTCTTGTTTTGAAAAATCTCTGAAATATTCTGCGGCAGTAAGTGCTGAAAGCCCTACTCTCATGCGGGCTCCCGGCGGCTCATTCATCTGTCCGTAAATCAGAGCAACTTTATCAATAACGTTTGATTCTTTCATTTCGTTCCAAAGGTCGTTACCTTCACGTGTTCTTTCTCCAACACCGCCAAATACTGACACACCTGAGTGTTCCATTGCAATGTTGTGGATTAATTCCATAATCAATACGGTTTTACCAACACCTGCACCGCCGAATAAACCAATCTTACCGCCTTTTTGATATGGTTGTAAAAGGTCGATTGCTTTAATACCGGTTTCAAGAATTTCGATATCTGTATTTTGGTCTACAAGTGCCGGTGATTTTCTGTGAATAGGCAGATATGTTTCGGCATTAATATCTCCCATCTGGTCAACAGGATCTCCTGTTACGTTTAAAATTCTACCAAGAATTTCTTTGCCGACAGGAATTTTGATAGGTTCATTTGTGTTGATAACCTTCATTCCTCTTTTAAGACCGTCAGTTGATGACATTGCAACGGTTCTTACTTTGTTTGAACCTAACATTTGTTGAACTTCAGCAACAATTTTTTTGCCGTCATCCGTAAAAATATTTAACGCAGTATAAATTTCCGGCAGTTCGCCTTGTTGAAATTCTACGTCAATTACAGGTCCTATAATTTTTGTAATAATCCCTTCGTTTTTAGCTAAAGTTTCCATCCTCTGCCCCTCTTATTTATTTTTATAAATTAATTATATAACAAAAAAAATTTTAGTATGTCAAATTTTAAAAAATTAATTTTTGGACTAGCAAAATTTTTTTTCTTGTGTTTATATATTCATACTACCTATGGATAATGTTATGCAAGGACTTATAGAAAAGGAATTATCTTCAAAAGATAAAATATTAAAGCCCGATTTTAATTCTAAAACAGGGCGCGAGCTTTTGGCGTTTTATCTGCAGACAAAATTTAAGCAGATTTTGGCTTTTGATAAAAAATATCCTATGCCGATTTTTAGAGAGGTTAATCCGGATTTTGTCAACAGATTTGCAAAACGTTTGATTAATAATCCTGAAAAAAGGTTTTTAATAAGTATTACCGGCGAATCTGCCGCGGGAAAATCTACTATATGCCGTGAAATCAGCAAGGTTATTGAACAATTATCAATGCCTGTTACGATTTTAAGCACGGATAATTATTTTAATGATATTTCCAAACTTATTGCAAAATACGGAACTTTCGATAAATTGCGTGACAGCGGTTATGACGTTGATGCACCGACAAGTTTTCAGCTGGATATTCTAAAGAGTGATCTTCAGGATTTGGCAGACGGGCTTGATATAAAATGCCCTATGTATTTGCCGAATGGCACGGGTGTTTCAATGCCTAAAGCAATTGATGTGAAATCTTCAAAAATTATTATTGTTGAAGGCACCGCAACAATGTATGAAGATGTTAAGGACGTTTTTGATGTAAAAATTTATGTGGAAACTGATGATGAAATCCGTAAAAAATGGTTTATTACAAGAGCCGTTGAAGAAAGAAATCAGGATATTGAAAATGCGCTTAAGCATTGGGATTATATTACGGAAGCAGGGCAAAAATATGTTAAGCCTTACAGACGTGAAGCTGATATGATTATTAATGGTAAAGCTGATTTAAAATACTTTGCCCAAATTCTTGAATACATTCATACTATTACAAATAATTTTCAATAAACTTAACATTTTTTGATTTATTGCCACGTTTTTTGAAATATGTTACAATATTCAGGTAGGATTGTGTATTTTTTTGATAGAAATTGAATTAAATACATTAAATAACTGATACAATAGCATTAATCTTCAATTATAATTCTATTAGAAGAAAAGGTGTCACGTGAACATAGAGGAAGAGTTGAAAAAAGTATTTAAAGAGCTGAATGCGAGGTTAGATAGTTATTTTAGCCCTAACGGTAAAATAATATTTCTAGTGATTATTTGCCTTGCAATTGCTGCCTGTATATATTTCGGGGTTACGTCTTTCGGCGGTAAAAAAGAGGTTCAGTCAGGATTACCGGTCAATGAGGATATTCAAAAGACAATCGAAGATTCTACTGCGGCAAATATGAAAGAAATTGAAATAGATGACGATCTTGATGAAATAGATAAGTCTGCGGAAAAGATGGTATCCTTGTCTATAGAGGATTACGGCAGACCTAATCCTTTTTTGCCGGGGAGTGAATCCTATGCAAATACAAGAAAGTACGGATTTGAACTTATGGCACCTCCGGAGAGTTTGTCCGGTTCTGAATCCGATGCGGCAAAAGTAATGACTACTAAAGTATCCGGTATAATGTATGAGCCTAAAAATCCGTCAGCTATTTTAAATATTGAAGGTTCGGATTATCTTGTGCGTTCCGGCGATTATATTAATAACTATAAAGTTTTATCTATAAGTAAAGATTTAGTTACGGTTCAGCTCGGTACAAATGTTTATAAAGCACGTGTTGGCGAAGTAATTGCAGACGCTGAAATGAATTATAATAATGTTTATAATTTGGAACAAAAATTTGGAGGATCTAAAAAATAAAAGCAGGAGCAGATATGAAAAATAAGATTTCACAAAAAGTTATTGCAGTTTTAATATTGGTTGTCTTTGCGTTTTCAAATACAGCCATATCGGCATTGGCCGTCAGTGAAAAACCTTCATTGCGCAATGAAGATACAATACAGCTTAAAGCTGATATTTCCATTACCAAGTCAAATGAACCGGTAAGCTTGAGCTTGCGGGATTCCGATGTAAAGCAGGTATTGAGAATGTTTGCTGATAAGGCCGGCATGAATATTATCTTTGATTCAGGTGTATCCGGAACCGTTACATTAGATCTTGTTGATGTCCCGTTGAATTCCGCTTTTGATCTTGTGTTAAGTATTGCAGGGCTTTCTTATGTTGTAGAAGATAATACACTCATAGTCTCTGCATCCGGTGCTGACATTAGTGCCGCTAAACAAGAAATAACCATGATCCCTGTTAAATATGTTGATGCTTCTGTTCTTGCTGAATTTTTAAATAAAAATATTTTTACTATGAAAAAACCGGGATTATCAAATTCTGAGATTGTTACTACAAATCCTATGACAAACGAGCTTTTGGTTTTCGGTAATAAAAATGACGTTGCTATCGCGAAAAAAATAGTTGAAAAATTTGACAGAAAACCATTAACGACGTCTATTGTAATAAATCATACAACTCCCGAACAAATGGCGAATTTAATATGTGATATGCTGATTCCTGTCACATCATCAGGCGGCGGCAAAGGTGGCGGACGTTCAACCGGCGGTGCGGCAGGCATTAAAGGTGTTATGACCGGTGCCGCAAGCTCAGGCGGCGGTGGCAGCTCTGACGAAGTTGAGCTTGGCGGCGGAGAAGTAGCATGCCAAATTGAAGGCGGGGCTTCCGGCTCGCTAACATCCTTGCCTTTACAAACTCTTGTTATATCATATTTTACCCAGCAGGGAACAATAGGTGTAATCGGCGGTTCTCAGCAGCAACTTGAAATGATAAAAGATTTTATTGCGGAAAATGATAAGAAACAGCCTCAGGCTTACCTTGAACTTTCAATTATTGAATTGAATGAAAGCGGCAGTAAAACTCTTACAAATACATGGCAATACCTGAGTAAACATTTTAGCTTTAATGCGTCAGCAGGTAGCTTTGGTACCAGCCCGTATTATCCTATATTCTTCAGCGGCAGTCAGTACCCTCACGTAGATGCTCCTGAAAACGTTGATAACCCTGATTATTATGTCCACAGATATAATGGACCACAGGCGTTGACTTATGCAATTAACTATATATTGGAAAACAGAAAAGGACGCGTTGTCGCTAATCCGCGTATCTTGATTACAAACGGTCAGGAATCTGTTATTGACTTAACATCGGATTATGTAAAAACGGTTACATCACAGGTTGTTTCTGAATCATTAACAGGTGCCGTTCAAAGAGATTACGAAATTGGTGATGATAACGGTATAAAAATTAGTATAACGCCGTTTATAAGTCCTGACGGCTATGTAACCTTAAATATTACACCGGAATATGCAACTATTGCCAGCCAGGTAACTACACCAAACGAAGAAAACCCTGATATTATGGATATTCAGGCAACTCTTTTGCAGAGAAGAAATCTTGAATTGAAGAATGTTCGTATAAAAGATGGCGAAACCCTTGTTATTGGCGGTATGATACGTGAAGAAGATCAAAAAACCGTTCAAAAGATCCCTATTTTGGGTGATATCCCCGGATTGGGTATGTTCTTCCGTTCTACTGTATCTACAAAATCCAAGGAAGAAATGCTTATTATGATTACTCCGAAAATCGTTGTAGATACGGATGATGCGATGAGGAATGAAAATACTCTCTAAAAAATCATAATGTACAAAAATGAATGAATTACTAAACAGATTAAAAAACAGTGTTAATAAAGAAATACTTAATCACATAGATGACGCACTAATGGAACAAAATAAATTTGTTCCTATTAGTGTGAAGGATAAATTTTTATTTGTTGCGGTAAATTCTTCCTCAGATAAAGATACAGTTAATAAAATCTTAAAAGAGTATTTTCCTTATCAAATCAAGTTTATTCAGGTCCCGAATGTTGATTTGGATGAATTAATTCTTAGTTTGAAAAAAACCCCTTCCTCACAGACTATTGAGGAAGGTCATGTTGATAAACAAATAAAACTTGGTGAACTTTTAATCCAAAAAGGCTATATAACTGATGTTCAATTACTGCAAGCTCTTGCAGAAAGTAAGCGTCAGAAGATGCCTATAGGTTCAACATTATTTAAACTCGGCTTTATATCGCTTGATCAGTTGAAGTCTATCCTGCATTTACAAACCGGTTTTGATATGGTCAGCAATGAGCAGCTCGCAAAACAGGATAAGTTTGTTAATATTTTGCCGGAGGATTTTATTAAAGAAAATAAGGTTATTCCTATATCTTCAGACGGAAAAACCTTGACCTTGGGTGTTGTAAAACCTGTTAAGCCGGATGTTTTAAAAGAAATTATTTATTTAACAGGGCAAAATCCAAAACAGTTATTGATGACTCATTACGAGTTCCAAAACTCTCTGGATATGTTTTTCAGCGCCCAGAAAAAAGAAACCCAGAAGATTATCCAGCAAATTGAAACAGAAGCTGCGGAAATTGAAGTTGAAGAAAGCTTGTGGGAGCAAGTCGATGCGGAATTGCAAGATTCAACAGGTTCTGTTGCAAAATTTGTAAACCAGATTATTACAAATGCAATTGATAATAAGGTTTCCGATATTCATATAGAGCCGCGTCTTAACGGATATATTGTCCGTTACAGAAAAGACGGTATGCTGCAAAAAGTTCTGGATATGCCGGCAAAGGTTGAATCTTCCGTAATTGCCCGTTTCAAAGTTATGTCAAGAATGAATATCGCGGAACACAGACGTCCGCAAGACGGTACCTTCTCAATTAAATATAAAAAACAATCTTATGATTTCCGTATTAATACACTTCCCGTATCGGGTAAAGAAAAGATGGTTATCCGTGTATTGGCACCTGCAGTCAGCTTGAAAGCAGAAGACAGAAAGATCATGCTTGTAGGCGCTTCTGAAAGTGATCTTGTAAAAATAAAAAATATGGTTAGCTGTCCAAACGGTATTATATTAACTTCAGGTCCTACTGGTTCCGGTAAAACAACAACACTTTATTCTGTTTTGAAAAGTTTGAATGATGAACATGTTAATATTACAACAATTGAAGATCCGATAGAAATTAAGCTCGAAGGTATTAACCAGTCACAGGTAAACCCGAAAGCCGGGATTACATTCGCATCTTGTATGCGTGCAATATTAAGACAAGACCCTGATATTATTCTTGTCGGTGAAATTCGTGACTATGAAACACTTGAAATTGCGATTTCCGCGGCCTTGACCGGTCACCTTGTTTTAAGTACGGTTCACACAAACTCTGCAGCTGCAACCGTTACCCGTTTGATAGAAATGGGTGCTAAAGATTATCTTGTTTCTTCAACACTTTCAGGCGTTATAGCACAACGACTTGTCAGATCATTATGTCCTGATTGTAAAGAACAGTATTTCCCGACACATGACGAGGCAAGACAGGTCGTTGCAGATGAGGAGTCTATTCAAAAGTTAATGAAAACTCCGATATATAGAGCTAAAGGCTGTAATAAATGTGATTTTTCAGGTTACAAAGGTCGTTTGGGCGTATATGAAATTATGCCTATGACAAAAGAGATTAAAAAGCTTATTGCACAGGGTGCACATGATTTGGAAATTGAAGAAGCTGCTGTTGAAAATGGTATGACAACTCTTAATAAGTCATGTTTTCAACATATATTAAACGGAGAAACAACTATTGAAGAGTTTGTTCGTGTATTGGGTATTGTAAATGAATAATACAGGTGTAAAAAATGACTATATATAATTATACGGCATTAAAAAATAATAAAGAAATAGTTAAAGGTAAAATAGAAGCTGCTACGCCGCGCGAGGCAAGAGAAAATATTCGTAAGCTCGGATTTTTGCCTACAAAAGTTGAAGAAGAACATGCCAAAGGGCAAAATGATGGTAAAGATGCCGGACAAGGCCCCAAAAAAGGTAAAATATCAAAGCTTGGACTTCAGGATAGAATTGATTTTACCTCAACTTTGCAAATACTTGCACAGTCAGGTATTCCGATTATTGAATCATTATTGTTTATTGAAAATGATGCCGCAAAGTTAAAAATAAGACTTGTTGCCCAGGAGCTGAGGCGGCAGATTATGAACGGCGGTACATTTGCTGATACAATAGCCAAATATCCGCAGCAGTTCGGGCAGATTTATATAGGTTTATGTAAAGCCGGTGAAGATTCAGGTGAATTGGAAAAAACTCTTGAACGTTTATTGGAACTTTTGAATAAAGAGGCTGCGATTAAAAGTAAAGTTATTGGTACATTGATGTACCCGATTTTTGTAATTGTTTTGGCTATTCTTATTGTATTGGTTATGTTGATGTTTGTATTCCCTGTATTTAAAGATATGTTTGATACAATGGGGAAGGAATTACCTTGGATTACCGCAAAATTAATGGATATCGGTGTGTTTTTGAAAACATACTGGTATTTTGTTCCTGTTATGCTTGGTGGTGCATTCGGGTTCGTAACATTTTTATTCAGATGGCAGCCGAGTAAAAGAAAAATTGATGAGTATGTGTTAAAAATTCCTGTTATAACGGATTTGATACAATTTTCAAACTTTTCAAACTTTATAGCAGTATTACAGGTTGCTTATGATGCGGGTGTTCCTATTATTGAATGTTTGTATCTTGCGAATTTAACACTTACAAACCATACGCTTAAAACCAGAATTGAATCTGCCACAACTAAAGTTCAGCAAGGTCAGCATTTGTCATCAGCGTTAAGATCAACAAGAGTTATGCCGAAGATGATTTTGTTTATGATTGCAACAGGTGAACAATCAGGTCGTTTGGGAGACATGCTTTTGCAAGCAACAAACTTCATTGATAAAAAGCTGGACAACATTATTGACGTAATGACTAAGATGATTGAGCCGATAATGTTGATTGTAATTGGTAGTATCGTACTTGTTCTGGCATTGGCACTTTATCTGCCGTTGTTCGGATCTTATATGTCAACATAAGGAAAAACCATGAAAACAATTGTTATAACCGGTTCAACATCAGGAATAGGAAAAGCTCTTACGGAATTCTTTGCAAAAAATAATTGTGTTTTTGCGGGCTATCGTAATGAAAGTTATGTGAAAGAGCTTGAAGACCTTGGCGTTATCCCTTTTTATATAAATATGTCAGAGCCTGAATCTATTAAGCTTGCCGCATCTTTTATAAAATCAAAAACGGATAAGATAGATACGCTTATAAATGTCGCAGGGTGTGTTATTGCCGGTGTGGTTGAAAATATTGAACCTGAAAGAATTCGCGAACAGTTTCAGGTAAATACATTTTCGCATCTGGATTTTTCTCAAAGACTTCTGGATTTGCTTGACGGCGGAAGAATTATTAACATAAGTTCTATGTCAAGCTTCGGTATTTTCCCTTTTGTTGCGCCATATTGCGCCTCAAAAAGAGCACTGGATATTTTGTTTAATTCAATGATGATTGAGACAAAGCGTAATATTAAGGTTATTTCTGTCAAACCCGGTGTAATCGCAACACCTTTGTGGGAAAAATCAGTTGAACTAAATAAATCTTCAATTGAACATTGTCAAGGGTTTGAAAACGAGATGAATTATATGGTTAAAAATGCACGCAAAAATCAAACGCACGGGTTGGAAGTATCCAAAGTTGTTGATTTGATTGCGGAGATTAACTGTCTCGAAAATCCAAAATCGTCTTATACTATAGGTTTTGACGCTAAAGTCGCACAAGTTATTTCATACCTGCCTCAGGATATTCAAAATTTCCTTATAAAAAAAGGATTATCTTATAAAATTAAGTAAATATCTTTACAAATCTGCGTTTTTAGGCTACTATTAAGTATATATAGTATCCTATGGAGAGATAAGATGAAATATAAACGGATTTTGTTAAAGATTAGCGGGGAAGCACTTTTAGGCACACAGCAGTTTGGTATTGATCAGGAGCCTGTAAAAATGATAGCAGGCGAAATTAAAAAGGCGCTCAATATGGGTGCACAGATTGCTGTTGTAGTCGGCGGAGGAAACATTTTCCGCGGAATGAAAAACAGTGCAAAACTCGGAATGGATCAGGCATCAGGTGATTATGTCGGCATGCTTGCAACTGTTATGAATGCAATAGCGTTACAAAGTGCGCTTAATCAAATGGATGTGCCCTGCAGGGTTCAAAGTGCAATTGCAATGAATCAGATTGCAGAACCTTATATTCGCCACCGTGCAATACGCCATCTTGAAAAAGGAAGGGTGGTTATTTTTGCGGCAGGCACCGGAAATCCGTTCTTTACAACCGATACCGCTGCAGCATTAAGAGCCTCAGAAATTAATGCAGAAGCCATGCTTATGGCTAAAAACGGTGTTGACGGGGTTTATACAGATGATCCGAATACTAATCCGCAGGCTAAAAGGCTTGAAAATATTACATATGACGATATTATTAAAAACGGTCTGAAGGTTATGGATACAGCGGCTTGTGCATTATGCAAGCAAAATAATATACCGATTGTCGTATTTGACTTTGAAGCTGAAAATGGTATAGTAGATATTCTAAATGGTGAACAAATAGGAACATATATTAAATAATTGAAAGAGGTAAGAGATGTCAGAGGCATTAGAAGAATTATTTTTATTCGGTGAAGAAAAAATGGAAAAAGCAATTGCACAATTGCACCGTGAATTTGCGTCAATCCGTTCAGGACGCGCAAATCCGGGTATTTTAGATAAAGTTTTGGTAGATTATTACGGTGTTCCGACACCTTTAAGACAAATGTCACAGGTTACCGTTCAAGACGGTACTACACTTGTTATATCGCCTTATGACAAATCTATATTGAAAGATATTGAAAAAGCAATTATTAAAGCTGAAATCGGTATTACTCCGAACAGTGACGGTATTTGTATAAGATTGATCTTCCCGCCTTTGACAGAAGAAAGAAGACGTGAAATCGTTAAAGACGTTAAAAAATTGGGCGAAGAAGCTAAGGTTGCAGTAAGAAATGTTCGCCGTGATATGTCTGACGATTTGAAAAAATTGGAAAAATCCGAAAATCTTCCGGAAGACATGGTTAAAGATAATCAGGATAAAATCCAGAAATTAACTGATAAATATACAGGCTTAATTGATACAAACGTTGCATCTAAAGAAAAAGAGGTTATGACTGTATAATGATGGAAATCAAAGGCCTCAATAAAAATGCCACCAGAATGCTTACGGGGCTTATAATGGGAACGGCCGCAATGGGCTGTATTATCGAGGGTAAACTTGCACTTGTTGCAATGCTTTTGTTTATTCTTTATTTCGCATCAAGAGAATATGTAAAAATCTTGAATCACAAAGGCTTTTACCCGAGTTTAAAAATGATTTATATATCAGAAGCTTTGTTAGCGGTTATTGCGTATGTCCAAAGGTTTGACCTTGTGGCTTTTGCACTTACTATATGCGGCATCGGCGCATTTATGTGGGTTTTATTTAGAGGAAGACAGCCGTATATTGCAAATGTCGCAACAACGCTTTTGGGAATGGTATATTGCGGGTGGTTCCCGTTGCATTTATTGTTTTTAAGGAATCTTGAAAGCACTCGTTTCCATGATGGTTTAGGATTTGTTGTTATGATGTTTATTGCTGTGTTATTAACAGATACCGGATGTTATTATACGGGACGTCATTTAGGCAAACATAAACTTGCACCTGTAATAAGTCCTAATAAAACAATTGAAGGCTCTATCGGCGGGGCAATTTGTGCTGTAATAGGTGCAATGGTCATTGGCTGGTATATTGGCCTTGAGTGGTATATGTCGTTTTTAGCCGGACTGCTTTGTACTATATTTGCGCAAATTGGAGATTTGAGCGAATCATTAATCAAACGCGATGCGGGGGTTAAGGATTCAGGCGACAGTTTGCCGGGGCATGGCGGATTTTTAGACAGATGCGACAGCTATATCTTTACAATTCCTGTAATGTATTATTTTTGTAAATATTTTATATTTTCTCAAGATCTTTTGAGCAATTTTATAATATTTATTAAAGGTTTATTTTAATGGAAGATTTGCGGCAGATTTTTAATATTGATATTGAAAACGCAGAACTCTTTAAACGGGCGCTTACACATCCTTCTTATACAAAAGAGCGGAATCTTGATTATACGCAAAGTTATGAACGTCTGGAATTTTTGGGTGATGCGGTTTTAAAACTTGCGGTATCTGATATTTTGTATAAAAAATATCCTGATTATACAGAAGGCAGCATGTCAAAAATTAGGTCAATAGTTGTATCAGATGCTGTTTTGTTTGAAATTGCGGAAAAAATCGGGCTTTCTGAGTTAATAATTCTCGGAAAGCATGAAGAAAAACAGGGCTGCCGTAAGCTTGAATCTGTTTGTGCCTGTGCATTTGAAGCTGTTTTGGGTGCTTATTATCTGGATGGTAAATTTTTAGAGCTTGTTAATTTTATTAACCGTATTTTTTCATCTTATATAGAAGAAGTTGATAAAAATTTTGAAAAATATAATGCCAAAGCACTTTTGCAGGAATATACCCAGAGCAAGACAAAAACAACTCCGGAATACAGAATTGTAAATGAGTCAGGGCCTGCGCACAACAAGACTTTTGAGGTTGAAGTTTGGTATGGGGGTGATCTTGTTGCAAAAGCTTGCGGCAAGTCTAAAAAGGATGCCGAGCAAAAATGTGCTTATGAAGCATGCAAAAAGTTGGGGATAGCAGAATGTCAAATGTAATTATTTCACCATCAATATTATCAGCAGATTTCGCAAACCTTGAACGCGATATCAAACTTGTGGAAGATGCAGGCGCTGACTGGATTCATGTTGATGTTATGGACGGACATTTTGTCCCGAATATTACAATAGGCGTTCCTGTTGTAAAATCTATTAAAAAAATTGCTAAAATCCCTCTGGATGTCCATTTGATGATTGAAAATCCGGAAAAATATATTAAACCTTTTGCGGATGCCGGTGCTGATATTTTGACATTTCACTATGAAGCGGTTCAAGATGTAAAATCAGTTATTGACTTGATAAAATCTTTCAATGTTAAAGCCGGTGTGTCTATAAAACCGAAAACTTCACCTGATGAGGTTCTGGAATATTTAAAATATTTGGATTTGCTTCTTGTTATGACGGTAGAGCCCGGCTTTGGCGGGCAAAGTTTTATGGGTGACTGTGCTGAAAAAATTCCGGTTATAAAGCGTCATGCACCTGAAAATTTGATTATTCAGGTTGACGGCGGAATTAATGCCGAAACAGCAAAAATTTGCACCAATTACGGTGCAAATTCGCTTGTCGCCGGAAATTATATCTATAAATCCGACAATATAAAATCAGCTATTCAAAGTCTACGATAACGGCGGAATTCCTAGTCTTTGTTTACGTTTTAAAATTTCATTCGGATCCGTTGTTATTGCCTGATCTGCAAGAGTTATATTATCCTGTTCTTCTTGAGTTCTTTGCTCAGGACGTTTTTCTTCCGGTGGAAGTGAAATTTCAGCTTCATCACGTGTTTGTTCATTTTCATTACCAATATTATTTTCGGTCCGGTCTGCAGGCTGAACATCAGTTTTTAAAATATCTCTGCCAAGAGTTTCTTCTAATGCTGCAATATCCGTTTCACCATTTGCCATTTCATAAGTTACCTCGTCCGGAACATCAAGTACGGCATTAATTGCAGCTGCCCATTTTTGATATTCGTTTGGTACTTCTTCCCCTTGCTCTTGATATCTCAAGATTTCTTTTGCCGTTAGCTGCTGCCATTTGATGTTTGCATTTAGTTTTTGAATATCCATATACTTCTCCTTTTGTACAACATTTTAGTTATCGGCACAGTTCTCTTAAAACTTTAATTGTATATTGTTAAGTTATGTAACAGTTTTTATATAAAGTGAATATAAAAAGTCAATAAATTTTTATAGGAATTTTTTATATAAGTACGAGAGATAAATAAAGTAAATTTTAAAGAGAGAGGTAAAATTATGGCAACTATGCTGTTATTTTCTAATGCAGTTTCTGATACATATAAAACAACATCCGATGCAATTAAGGGTGTAAAACTTAATGATAAATTAATTATAAGAAAATCTCTTACCGAATTGATGAAGCAATCATTCTTTCACGGTGCAAACAGATTTGGAACAAATTTTATAGCATAAAAGATCGTTGGAAATATAGGATTTGGGAATACAGGAATAAGCGGCTTTAAGCCGCTTTTATTTTTTATGGGCAATTTTTCATATTCATAGGTTTTATAGGCGGTATGAATAACAATATTTCATTCACATCAAGAATACGATTGGTTCCTCTTGAGGAATATACAAGGTTAATTTTCCCGTTAAACCAGCGTTTATATGCCAAGCCGCCGTGGACGGTTAATCAAAGTGTATTGGCTGATAGTGCATACACAAAAGATATTTTGGATTGTACTGTTTGCGGAATAACTGACGGGCAAAAAGTCTTGCTGAATCATATATGTCCGACAAACCCTGCAAATGATAACTTTGGTAAAATTGCTGATTTTATACGATCTAAAATTGATTTGACCGGCGATTATATACAGGGCTTTTTACTTGGTTCAAAAGAGGTCAAAGATAGTCCGAACAGTACAAAACTTTTTGATAAATTTGTTGAATTTTTGAACTCATACAATGTGCCTTTTTCACAATTTAAAGGCGGTCCTTATGAAAACCATGTTGCATATTTTTCATTAAAAGATGAATGGATTATATCGAATTCTTCAGTAAAAGACAGGATGCAAAAAGCATTCAAAAAACCGGAACCTATATTTGAAAATATTTTTGATAAGGTCAAAATATGTGATTTAGATGAGATTTGCTGGTAGTAGAATGCTATTTTTCAGATGCAGCTCCAAATTTTTTAGAATTTCTTCCACATTCGGTTTTCTTGTAGAGTCAAATACAAAGAAGCTTTTAATTTTTTCCATGCCGCAATACTGTTGAATTTTGTGAAGTGCTATAAAAACTTCATCAGGGCATCTTTCGTCAAAGAAGTTCAAGGTGTTTGTATAAGCCTCTTTTGGAGCACCAAGCGTTAGCGAATACATGTATTTTTTAGCTTTTAAAATCCCGCCAAATCCGTATTTTTCAGCAGGTCTTGCAAAATTCCCGACAGTATATACAACGTCAAAATATTCCTTAAAGCTATGCGGTACCGAATACCAGTAAATCGGTGATTGAAAGATTATTATATCGGCTTTATTGATTTTTTCAACCTCTTTTTGTACATCATATCCTTCTTCAATTACTGTTGTTTCAACTTCACAATAAGGTTTTAATACCTCTAAAATTTTGTTAAAAAGAGTTTTATTCAGCTCTCCTTTTGCATAAGGATAATATTTATGTCCGTTTATAACCAATATATTCATAGGTTTATGTTATTACAAAATTTAAAATAATGTCATCCTCCTTGCGGCTTAAATAAAAAATAATTTCTGCTTGACTTAGAGTTTCTCTCAAGTGATAAGATATAATCAAAATTTAAAAATGTTGTTTAGAGAAAGGAGCTAATTTTATGAAATACAGAAATCTCAGAGATATTGAAGTTTCAGCGGTTGGTATGGGGTGTATGGGATTCAGTCATGGTTATGGCGCTGTTCCGCCGGAAGATGAATCAATAAGATTAATTCATAAAGCTTACGATTTGGGCTGTACTTTGTTTGATACCGCAGAGGCTTACGGACCTTATATAAATGAAGAATTGGTCGGAAAAGCAGTAAAACCTTTCAGAGATAAAATTATTCTGACAACGAAATTTGTTCCTGTGTTCCAGCCGGGGCAGGAAATCCCTGAAGGTAAATTAAGTAAAAAAGGTGTTACAAATGCGCTTAATGACTCTTTAAAAAGATTGCAAACCGACTACATTGATATCTATTACGAACACAGAGTTCCGCTGGACAGTAATGTAGAAGAAGTCGCAGGGTGGATGGGCGAATTTATAAAAGAAGGTAAAATCCGCGCCTGGGGACAATCTCAATCTACAGAAGAACAAATAAGAAAGGCTCATGCCGTAACTCCTTTGACTGCAATCCAAAGTGAATATTCTATGATGGAAAGAATGTTTGAGCGTGACGTTATTCCTGCCTGTCAGGAGTTGAATATTGGTTTTGTTGCGTTTTCACCGATGGCATCAGGATTTTTAAGCGGAAAATATTCTAAAAATACCGAATACAAAGGTGATGACGTAAGACGCGTAATTACAAGATTTAACCCTGAAAATGTTGAGAAAAACCAGCCGCTTTTGGATTTGCTGCATGAAGTTGCCGATAAAAAAGGAATAACTCCCGCACAAATTTCTTTAGCCTGGATGTTACATAAATATCCGCATGTTGTACCGATTCCGGGTATGAGGAAAGATGAAAGAGTCATTGAAAACCTCGGTGCGGCTGATGTTATCTTGACAGAGGAAGAATTTAATAATATAGAAGCTGAATTAAATAAAATTACAATCTATGGCAACAGAACAGATGAAGATATCCATAAACTCGGTTCCGTAAAAGCTCGGGAGTTTAATTAATTACCGGCAGAAAGTAATAAATTTGTGTAAGGTACTCTTGACTGAGAGCTGCTATCAATTGTTAAAATGAATTATATCTGCTTTAAGTTAAAGGAGGATAGATGAAAAAAATATTATTAATTCTTTTACCGGTAGTTTTGATAGCCGGATTTGCGGTTTATCAGATAGCAAATGCATCTACATCATCAAAAATAGGAGGACTTATGGATAAAAAGATTTTAGTAGCTTATTTTTCATGGAGCGGCAACACAAAATCAATTGCTGAAAAAATCCACAACCAGGTAGGCGGAGACATATTCAGGATTGAACCTGTAACCCCGTATCCCGAAGATTACAATGAAACAGCATACGGCGTTGCAAAAGCGCAGAAAGACAAAGGGATTCACCCGCCGATAACAAATACGGATGTTTCATCTTATGATGTAATTTTTGTCGGCACACCGGCATGGTGGTATACAATGGCACCGCCTGTTATGACGTTTTTGGCAGAGAATAACTTTGAAGGAAAAACAATCGTTCCGTTTGTAACCCATGGCGGCGGAGGCGGCTATACCATAGATAAGGATATGGCAGAACTTGCAAAAGGTGCTAAAGTCCTTTCTCCGTTTGTTGTTTATGGCAGAGGCGGTGTCGGTGTTGATAAAGACCTTTCCGATTGGATTAATAAATTATAATTATATTAAAAAGCGGTAGTCATAAAACTACCGCTATTTAGTATAATTATAGAGGCAGAGAGTTAACACTTCACGATGGGAAAGCTGTTAATTCTATATATTATAAAACTCCAAAGGATGCAGAGGGAAAATGTAAAGAACTTGATAAAATGAATGATATGGTTAGAAGTATTGAATTGACAAAGATGCTGGATAAACGGCGTTCGGATGAAATGTTTGGGATGCAATATGCCGGATCAGAAGAATTCAATAAATTGACATATGACGAATTACAGAATGCACTTGAAATATTTTATAAACTATCACCGGAAGAACTTGAAAAACGCAAATTGGTAAAAGAACTAATTGACCAGTATGGTGATAAAAATTAAAATTATATATTTCTTTATGTAGCAAAAAAGAACCCTTTATGGGTTCTTTTTTCATGACTGGAACGACGAGGCTGTCTTGATATAAAATGACAGTAACTTTGATAATTTTTGACAGGGAATGTGAGTAAATTATTGATGGGTTGAATGACAATTGTTCCACCCATCCTACGAGGTATATAATGGTTCATCATACACACATTAACGTGTTTTGACCAACAATGGAACACCTGCTTAATAATTCTTTTCGTGGTTATATAAAAATACATGTAAAACGGCAGTCGGTTTGATGATTTTGAACAGCAAGTTTGACAATTTTATTTTAAATATTTATGTTAAAATATAACTATGAAAGATAATAAATTATTATATATAATAGCAGGAGCTAACGGCAGTGGAAAAAGTACTTTGGCAGAAGTACTTTTAAAGGAAAAAAATTTAGAGTTCTTAAATGCAGATGAAATTGCTAAAGAAATTGCTCCTGATGCAATAAATAGTGTTCCAATTTCCGCGGGAAAAATTTATTTTCAACGTTTGGATGAGTATTTTAGGAACAACAAATCTTTCGCAGTTGAATCAACTTTATCAGGCAATAATATTGTTAGGATTATTAATAAAGCACGAAAACAAAATTATAAAATAATATTAGTATATTCATTTTTACAAAATTGCACAACTTGTATTGAACGCGTAAAAAGGAGAGTAAAAAACGGCGGACACAATGTTCCGGAAGAAGATATAATCCGCAGATATTATAAAAGCGTTGTAAAATTTTGGGATAAATATCGTCTTATCGTTGATGAGTGGACTATATTTTATAATGGATACGATTATGCTCCGGTGATTGTATCTTTTGGGGGAAAAGATAATTTTGATATTATCAATAAGGAAATGCAACATAATTTTGAGAGTATTCTTAAACTAGCAAAGGAAGAAATAAATGACAGATAAAGATGCTTTAGAATTATTAAATATGTTTACAACAGCAGCGCAACTTGCAAAGTCCAGAAATACACAGGAGTTTCGTTTAAAAATGAACGAGACAGTATTAGTGGAATTGTTAAAAAAAGCTTTTCCTGCAATGAAAAATGATGCTAATATTGTAAATATTGCAAAAAACATTTTAAACAGTTAAAACAGAATATTTCCAATCTTTAACAGATTCTACTAACTTGTGCTTTACAGAATTGTAGTTCTATGGCTTACAAATTAATTCATAAACTTTTTGCATTGGTGAGTATTCACCAAATTGTTTCCAAGTTACTTGATAATCTTCTGCTGTAAAATCTTCAATTACTTTAGAATTCCCATCGTAGAGGATATATCTCTTGGGCATATATGTTTTGTTATTACAATCAATTATCATTTGAATATCGACCAGATTAGTTTTTTGTTTAAGTCTATCTTCGACATCATTGAATGTTTTAGAATTATCGTTAAACGATTTACCCCAGAAACTATATCTTAATGTATTTGGCAAGTTGGTATTGTATCTAATTGCACTTTCTGTATTTACGTATTTATTACTGGAAACTTGAATCCAGTTGTCAGCAAATACGTGCAGAGCCAATGCCAATAAGCAGAATATAATTAATAATAATTTCTTCATAACACCATTATATATCGATTATATAAGAAATCAAGTTATCTAGGTCGGTTTTACTAAACCAACAATATCAAAATGCTCAAATTACTCTTTAATTACTCAGGGAAAAATTGGCTTGTGGTGTAGAGATAAAGTGTTTTTTTTTGAGAAATAAAATTTCTATGTGACCATTTAAAGAGTAAAAAGAGTAATTTGAAATAGAAATACTCAACCTGCTTCCAACCACCTCTGATTTAGTATTGTTGGGGTAGAAACCCAAACCTACTCATGAAACCCTCACGACCAAATTACTCAAAAAAGTACACTTGACCTGCTCGCGTTAAACGGGTCTACGGTTGTCTGCTTATATGGCTAAACGCCATACACAGACAAGCCTTCGCCCTCTGCTCGCAGGTCGCTCGAACTGTTAAAAGTTCTCTCCCCGAAACCTTAACAAAATTAAATAACCACCGGTATTACCAGTGGTTATTTAATTCGGGAACGACGAGGCTCGAACTCGCGACCTCATGCGTGACAGGCATGCGCTCTAACCAACTGAGCTACGCTCCCATTTGACATTTATTATTATAAAATGCTGAAAAAAAAAATGCAATAACTATTTTTGAATTAACATCATCTCCTGAAAAATATTAATAAATCTTAAAATTTTACTTGATATACGCAATTTAATTCTTTACTTTACTTTAATCAGTATGAATTCTCCTAAGGTAAATTTTACGGGCAGATGCCCGCAAATTAAAACAGCATATAAGGTTTGTCATATTGTTAATGAAAATCTCCCGCACGTTTCATCAACAAAGGTTTCGCCCATGTTTGAAAAAATGAAGTGGAAGTTCACAGACAGTTACGATAAATTTCTAAATCATAACCCGCTTTTTCCGTTAAGTTGTTCCAATGCTTCGGAAAAAAAGTTTTTTAACTTAATGCTTTGCCAAAGAGAATTGATCAGAAGAATGAATAATGTGAGAGATTGTTTTTCTACAAGGAGTAAAACGGATTTTGAAAGGGTTAATAATACCTTTTCTCAGCTAAAACTTGCGCGATTAGGCAACTGTAGGGAAAATGCTGAGGCTTCGGCGGCTATAATGAAAATGAATGGATTTAATAATGTCTATACCGCACATCTTAAGCGTGGCGATGAAAAGATTGATCACATGGTTTGTCTGTTTAACAAAGACGGAAGCCCGTTTAACGGTGAATGGAATAAAAATACCATAATTTTAGATTCATGGGGCGGGATTTGTGATTTTGCCGGTAATATGTTTAAAAAATATGAAAATATGTTTAAAGATTATTTCTACATCCCGCGGGACGGTAAATTCGGTTTTGACCACATAAAATCTTTAAACCTTTCGGATAATGAATTAAGCCAATTAAAACAATCTTACCCTGAATTATTGTTTAAGAAATAAAAAAAAGAAGCCCGAAGGCTTCTTTTTTAATTATATAACGGAGCAAGTTTTTTGGCTTGCTGCGGGATTACTCCCTCTTCTATCGGCAGATAGACCCTGTAGTCAATTTCAGAGAAGCAGTTATCAATGCTTTCAATGTTTCTCAATTCATCTTCATTAATATTTCCGCTTTCTATCATGTCGCAAATTTTTTCAAATCTGTCGACATGTTCTCTGAATCTATCCGTTGCATAATCTTTTGCCTGCCAAGTTGTAATCAAAAACGGCCAGTCTGAGCTTTGTAATAACAAATTCTCTCTTGCCATTTGATTCAAGGCACGGTGCAAAAGTTTATCCTGAGGAATTTCTTCATATTTTGACGCAATTTCTGTTGCACGTTTTTCACAAGAGTGAATAATCGGCCACATCCATTCTGTCAGGTGGTTATTCCATACATAGAAGTGTCCGCCCTGACCCCATGAGCTTTCAGGAATCTGAATTGCTTCTGTAGGCGGGTGTGCCTGAATATATTCACCTGCGGTCATTCTTTCAACTTCAGGTAAATACTGGTTGAATTTTTTAATAACCTGTTTGATAAATTCAACACCTTCAAACCACCAGTGTCCGAATAATTCTGTATCAAATGACACCATTACAAGACCTTCTTTACCGTTGTGCGCCATTTTGTAATCATTGAGCAAATGGTAAATAAGGGTTGTATAGTGATCTGAATTTTCGTTTACTTTATTCAAAGCTAATACAGGATCGTAAAGCATTTTGTCGCCCAAATCAGTAGTTGGTGAAGTTATTCTCCAATAATGCATACCGGATTTGTCGTCTTTTCTGTGAAATTCTCTAAAGCAGCCGTCGCCCGGATATCCGTCAGCAGCAGACCAAACCTGATAACCTGCACGGTCATTTCTTCCCATAACCGCAACCTGTGCATCAGGCAGCCAGTATGCTGAATATGTATCGTAACCCGTTGCCGCACGTTCTGGAAGCGGAATATATTCAATATTTCCGTAAACACCGATTACACGTCTGTTTCCGATGGAATTTCCGCCTTCGATTACGTGAGATTCCGTGAAGAAATATTCAATATCGTTATTTTGAAGCGTTACTTCAATTGCAGGACGCCAGTGTTTTTGTCCGTCTTTGCCTACATATTCATAACCCTGTCTGTAGGCACATTCCGGAAGCCAGCAGCCTTTTGCTTTTTTACCGAATAATCTTTTTGTTGTATCTGAACCTACTTTGAATTGTGCATTCAAGTTGTTATCAGTTGCCAATAACGGTGAAAAACCGTGGGTAGCACCGGATGTTGTGATTTCTATACATCCTAAATCCTGATATTTTTTGAAAGCACCTATTAAATCCATTCCGTATTTATTTACAAATGAATCTTTAATATGGTTGAACCAATCAAAATAGTATTTTGCTAAGTATTTTAAATGTTGTGAATGCGCAACATTCGGATCAGGATATCTTTCCAAATCCTTTGAAACTTTTTCAATTCTTGAATCAAGATATTTTACAAAACCATGCTTAAGGTATTCGTCATTAAGCTGTTCTGCCAATATGGGCGTAATACCTACGGTTAATTTTGCTTTAATTCCTTCATCATACAATTCTGCAATTGCATTTAGAAGCGGAACATAGGTCTCTGCCATACATTCATAAAGGTTTTCTTCCCCGAAAGGCCACATGCCGGCTTTTCTGTAATAAGGAAGATGGCTGTGTAACATAAATACGAATTGTCCTACTGACATTTACGCCTCCGTTTCTCTAAGTTATTTTTAATATAACCCAATTTTATATATTATATATATAGCACAAACGATTATAAAATATAACCCTTTAGAATTAGTTCTTGTGAATAATTTTACAATTATTAATATATTGTTATTTTAACACTTGCAAATTAACTTTTTTCGGCTAAAATAAGAATTACTCACATCCTCAAATGGCAAAGTCATTAATTGCCGCAAATGTGAAAGGAAATAAAAATGGCAAACATTAAATCTGCTAAAAAAAGAGTATTAATTGCTGAAAAAAACAGAGTAAGAAACGTAGCTTTCAAAACATCAATTAAAACAGCAGTTAAAAAAGTGTTAGAACTCGCAAAAGGCGATGACAAAGAAGCTTTAAACAAAGCAATGTCAAGAGCATATCAATTATGCGACAAAGCCGTTTCAAAAGGTATTTTGCACAAAAATACCGCTGCAAGAAAAAAATCAAGATTAACACTTGCCGTAAACAAATTAGCAAAATAAGATTAAAAGCCTAAAGAAGCACTTCCCGCGGGAAGTGCTTCTTTGTTGCCAAAATACATTTAATTTGCTATAATTAAACATGCAAAGAAGGAGAAAGCTTATGAATTTAAGAAAATTTTTCAGAAACGGGGGGGGGCATCTCCTCTAAGTAGATATAGCAAGGGTTTTGAGGATCTATGTCATCCTGAGGCGAAGCCGAAGGAGCAGTTTGTCATCCTGAACTCGTTTGACTACTTTTTCCAAAATCTTAGATTTTGTGAAAAATGTCCGGTTTTTCCGCAGGATCTCAAGAGATTCTTCGCTGCCGCTCAGAATGACATAGATATTAGTAGGTTGGGCATACTTGCCCAACAAGAGATTCCGAACCGAGTTCGGAATGACAAAAAGCTTTTTCCTCGCCCACAAGGGGCGAGGAATGGTTTTTCAAAACATGCTGCCTTTACTTTAGCGGAGGTGTTAATTACTCTTGGAATAATCGGAATAGTTGCGGCAATGACAATCCCGACACTTGTTGCAAATTACCAGAAAAAACAGACTTTGGTAAAATTAAAACAAGCATATTCAATATTGTCGCAAGCCTTAACAATGGCACAGGTTGAGCATGGTGATACATCAACTTGGGATGTCTCAGGTATAAGAGGCGGCGATGCTCTTGATCCGAATTTTCCAAAAGAGGAAAAACTAACGGATTTTTCTCAGAAATATTTGCTGCCGTATATGAAAGTGGCAAAAGATTTTGGTTATACAACAGGTTCTGCTATAGGTTATGATGGCAGGTATACTCCTATATCCGGTAAATATTATAATAATCAGGGATATATGTTTTTACTTTCTAATAATGTGTATGTCAATGTTGCTTTTAGTGGTCGATGCACTGAATATGATGATGACGGCAGTTGTATAGCACGTAAGTTCGG
This sequence comes from Candidatus Gastranaerophilales bacterium, assembly GCA_944323695.1. Taxonomy (GTDB): domain Bacteria; phylum Cyanobacteriota; class Vampirovibrionia; order Gastranaerophilales; family Gastranaerophilaceae; genus SIG32. Next base: position 11,235 of record CALUTI010000008.1, on the reverse strand, counting down.
AAATATTGTATTTTTAGTTGATGTGAACGGATTTAATAAGCCTAATACTGTGGGTAAAGATTTGTTTTATATGCAGTTTGATGTTGTAGAAAAGAAATTTTCCATGATGGGTTCTGATACGGATAGGACAGCTCTTTTGAATACTTGCAAAACCGACAGCGGATCACAATTTTGCGGTCAGCTTATATTTATTGACAACTGGCAGATTAAAGATGACTACCCGTGGTATTAATTGTAAATTAATATTTTATAAAGATATGGTTTTATAGTGTTTATGTTGTATAATTATTTCAAAAGAGGAAATAATAATGCAGGAAACACTGGAAAGAAAGCAGATAAAAAATATAGATTTCAATTGTGATTTGGCGCAGAGTTTCGGCGTTTATAAAAACGGCTCCGAATACAGATTGCTGGATTACGTAAGCTCCGTGAATATATCATGCGGATTTCATGCCGGCGATCCGATGAGTATTAAAGAAGCCTTATTGCGCGCAAAAGAAAAAAATGTTGTAGTAGGTGCGCATATAGGTTTTGACGATATTCAAGGGTTTGGATACAGGCCTATGAAGCTTTCTGACGATGAAATTGAAGCGCTTGTTATTTATCAGGTGGGTGCTTTGATGTCATTTGCAAAATCTTACGGCCTGGAAATTGAGCATGTAAGACCTCATGGTGCTATGTATAAAATGGCTGCCGAGGATTTCGGGTTTGCATGTGCAATTGCAAATGCCGTTAAGAAATGTTCCGAATGGCTTGTCTATTACGGGGCGTCAGGTGATGTTACCGCAAAAGTCGGGGAATATGTAAATATTCCCGTGGCACATGAAATTTGTTTGGAAAAATCTTATAATGTTGACGGAACAGTTGATTTTTCCGCAAATGATATTGAAAATACAAATGTTTCAATAGGCAGATTAAAAGAATTATTAAATAATTCACAAATTATGAATAACGAATGCGGCAGAACGGTTGTTCAGGCTGATACAATACATTTTACAAACAGAATACCTAATGCTCTTGAATTAATAACACAGGCAAGAGAAATTATAACACCGGTTCCGGTAAATTATAAAAATGCTTGTGCTTCAGGCTGGGTGGAGTAAAGAAGGTTAATAGTAATGAAAAGATTTAGAGCTAATGTAACAATACCGAAGGATGCAGGCTGGCTTATACCCGGATTGCAGGTAAAAAGATGGTTTGCGCTTATCTTGTTTGGTGCTGTTTTAATGACTATAGGGATATTAATTCTGATTGATATAAAACCGATTTTTTATACAATGGAATTCATCAGAAGAATTGCAAACACAGTTTCAACCGAATGGTTAGCATTTGCGATTTGTATGTTTGGTGCGGCAATATTTTTTAAAGGCTGGCAAAAAACAAATCTTTCAATATTGGATTTGGGAGATGAAAAAGGCGACAATTCCTTGTTGGAGAATTTATACAGAAGAAGAAAGCTCAATAGAGGTCCGAAAATTGTTGCTGTAGGCGGCGGAACAGGCTTATCAATGCTTTTAAAAGGTATTAAGCATATAACAAATAATATTACTGCTGTTGTAACCGTGGGTGATGACGGCGGAAGTTCAGGCAGACTTCGTGAAGAAATGGGGATTTTGCCACCCGGCGATATCAGAAACTGTATTGCGGCATTAGCTGATGATGAAGATTTGGTGACAAAGCTTTTCCAATACAGATTTAAAACAGGCGAAGGGCTTGAAGGCCACAGTTTTGGCAATTTGTTCTTAACTGCTCTTTGCTCAATTACAGGTGATATGGTTCGTGCGGTTAAAGAATCATCTAATGTTTTGTCTATCAGAGGAAGGGTTCTGCCGGCTACTTTGGATGATATGAAACTTGTTGCGGAAATGGAAGACGGAAGAATTATCAAAGGCGAATCTAATATTCCTGAAGCTCACGGTCGTATCAAAAGACTCTTTACAGATCCAAAACACTGTAAAGCCTTGGAAGATGTAATTGCTGCAATTAAAGATGCTGATTTAATAATACTTGGCCCCGGCAGTTTATATACAAGTGTTATTCCGAATTTGCTTGTTGATGAAATTTCGCAGGAAATTGTAAAATCAAAAGCTAAAAAGATTTACGTCTGCAATATTATGACACAGCCCGGTGAAACTGACGGATATGCCGTATCAGATCATGTTAAGGCATTGATGCAGCATGCAAACAGCAGAAGAATTGTCGATGCGGTTCTGGTGAATGATTATTTACCGGCTAATATGGCTCAAAAATATCAACAGGCAGGCTCTTATCCTGTTAAACTTGACAGAAGTAATTTGAAAAAGCTGGGCATAACTCTTTGCTCTAAAAAATTAATTGAGGACAGTAAAGAAGGACTTGTAAGACATAGTTCACACCGTGTAGCAAGAGCAATTTTATACTGGTATAAAAAAGTTCTTCGTGACGGTTACGGATGTTTTTCAATAGAAGAATGCGAAGAAGAAAAACAGGAATGTAATGTATAATGATTAAAAAGGTTTCCGTAAACACAATCCAGAAGATTAAAAATAACGGCGAAAAGTTTTCTGTTTTGACGGCGTATGACTATTCAACCGCAAAATATCTTGATGAAGCGGGAATTGATATAATTTTAATAGGTGACAGCCTTGCAATGGTTGCGCTCGGTTATGATACAACCCACAAGATAGGTGTTGATGAGATGTCTATCTTCACAAAAGCTGTTGCCCGCGGGGTTAGCCGTGCAATGGTGGTAACGGATATGCCGTTTATGAGTTACAATATTGATATTGAATCAGCTCTGACAAATGTTTGTAATATGGTTAAATATGGTGCCAATGCCGTAAAAATTGAAGGCTGCAGCGACTATATCTTACAAGTTATAAAAAGATGCGTAGAATCCGGCGTCCCTGTTATGGGACATTTGGGTTTTACCCCGCAATTTTTAAATACAATCGGCGGGTATAATATTCAAGGCAAATCCTATGATGCAACGCTCTCCATTCTGGAGCAGGCAAAAAAACTTGAAGAAGCGGGTGTGTTCTCAATAGTGTTGGAAATGGTTCCTGAAGAGAGTGCAAAATATATTACGGAAAACTTGAAAGTCGCAACGATTTCCTGCGGTGCCGGAAGATACTGCACCGGGCAGGTTATGGTATCTGATGATATGCTTGGAAAATTTTCTGAGTTTAAACCGAAATTTGCGCGTAAATACGGAGATATGAGGTCATTAATTTTGGATTGTGCAAAACAATATGATTATGATGTAAAACACGGACTTTACCCCTCGGATGATGAGGTTTTTAAGTTGTCTGAAGATGAGTTAAAGCAATTAAAAATACATTCCGGTACAATTTGACAAAAAAATATTTATTAAGGTTTTTCAGAGAGGGATTTTATTATGATATTACATACTATAGCTGAAGTAAGAGAGCAGATTAAGAATTGGAAAAAGGAAGGTTTAACAATAGGTTTAGTGCCGACAATGGGCGCACTCCATGCGGGGCACAAAAGCTTAATTGAAAAATCAGTTGAACAATGTGACAGAACTGTCGTATCAGTTTTTGTAAACCCGATACAATTTTGCCCCGGAGAAGACTTGGACAAATATCCGAGAACTCTTGATGCGGATAACAAACTTTGTGAACAGGTGGGGGCAGATATTGTTTTTGCACCCAGTCCTAATGAAATGTACGGCGAAGGGCATATTCACTCAAATGATTTTTTAACTTATGTAATCCCGCCGTATTTTTACGTTAATAAATTATGCGGAAAGTCAAGAGTAGGACATTTTGACGGGGTTTGTACGGTTGTAAACAAATTGTTTAATATAGTCCGGCCGGATTTTGCATTTTTCGGACAAAAAGATGCACAGCAGCTTATTATAATCAGAAAAATGGTAAGAGATCTGAATATTCCTGTTGAAATTATTCCTTGTCCAATTGTTAGAGAACCGTCAGGTTTGGCTCTAAGCTCAAGAAATAAATACTTAACTGATGGCGCAAAAGAAGATGCACTCGCCCTAAGTAAAATTTTATTTAATATAAAAGCCTGTTACGATAAAGGTATAACAGATATTGAGTCACTAAAAGATACAGCTTTTTCATTTTTAAATGAGCATCATAATTTAGAGTATCTTGAATTTTTGGACGCGGATACATTAGATGAAAAGACTGTTGCGGATGCTAACACACGGGTGTTTATTGCCGTAAAAATCGGTGATGTAAGGCTGATCGATAATATTATGCTATAACATAATAAATATTATCGGAATCTTTTGTTCACTCTTTCTTTTTATTGCGATGTAAAAAGAAAGAGTGAACCGAGAAAGAAAAACACGCTGTTATATTTGCAATCCTACGGATTGCTCAAGCCCTGACGGGCGCACATCCGTGCCGTTGCAAGCTGACGCTTGCAATCTTTCCCCGCGCCTATAATCACGGCGCGGAGCCGGCACAGCCGGCTTTAACGGGGTAGCAGGGGTGTCCCCTGCTCACTCGTTCATTTCGGTCGCGTGTTTCTCTTTCTTTTGCAAGCGTTTTCTTTCTCTTTGCTTCGCAACAAAGAGAAAGAAAATGCTTGATGGGCGTATAATATTTATTATGTAAAAAGCATTTACTATTTCTTAACAATAATGTTGACAGGAAAATGTTTTTAATGTAAATTAACAATACAACCGCAGACCGTTGGTAGACAAAAGTCTTTAAAATTCGCCAGCCGAGGTTACATAAAGTCGAAATATATAAATATATAATAAGCTTGTGTAAGATTTTGCGGTTAACTATATGTGCAAAATCTTTTTTGTATATATAGCCGGTCGATAAAAGTAAAGGAGCGAAAAATGGCAACAAAAGCATTTAAATCAGAAAAAATTGATGCGTTAAAATCAAAAATTGAAAAAGCCCAAGTAGCTATTGTTACTGAGTATAAAGGTTACACTGTAGAAGAAATCACAAACTTGAGACGTGCTTTGCAAAAAGACGGCGGCGATTATACAGTTGTAAAAAATACTTTAGCAAAAATTGCTGTTAAAGATACTCCATACGAAATACTTACAGAAAAATTAACCGGCCCAATCGCATTGGCTTTCGGTTACAACGATCCTGTAAGCCCTGCAAAAGCTGTATCTAAATTTATAAAAGACACTAAAAAAGGTGTTATTATAGGCGCAGCTTTAGATGGAAAACTTTTAACAGAAGACGAAACAAAAGCATTGGCAAATCTTCCTTCAAAAGAAGAACTTTACGCAAAAATGCTTGGTTGTGTCAACTCACCTGCTACAGGTATTGTTGGTTCAATCAACGCAGTTATGGCTCAGCTTACAAGAGCTATGGCAGCTGTCAGAGATCAAAAGGCAGCATAAGGCTGTGTTTATCAGCTAAAATTTAGTAGTAATTAAAAAACAAAGTATAAAGGAGAAAAAAATGAGCGTAGAAGCAATTTTAGAATCAATTGAAAAATTAACATTATTAGAAGCAGCTGAATTAGTAAAAGCTATGGAAGAAAAATTCGGCGTATCAGCAGCCGCTCCGGTAGCAGTTGCAGCAGCACCTGTTGCAGCAGCAGGCGCAGAAGCAGGTGCTGAAGAAGCATCTGAAGTTACTGTTGTATTAGCATCAGCAGGCGCTAACAAAATCGCTGTGTTGAAAGAAGTACGTGCTATCACAGGTCTTGGCTTGAAAGAAGCTAAAGATTTGGTTGACGCTGCTCCGAAACCGGTTAAAGAAAATGTTAAAAAAGAAGATGCTGAAGCTATCAAAAAACAACTTGAAGCTGCAGGCGCTACTGTTGAAATCAAGTAGTTCTTTTGAAATATTTTTTAAAAAAGAGGTTCATTTGAACCTCTTTTTTGTTGCTTAAATTGTAAAAGTTTGATATTATAAACTTACGGAGGCTATATGAAAAAAATACTTTTAATAATGGGATTAATGATTATTTCTGCGATTACCGTATATTCGGCAGAGGTTATTTATTCAAATATATTTATTAATAAGTTTTTGCACTGCTTACCGTCAAAGGGTAGCTTTACATATATGGATGCAAACGGCAATAACACAACCGTCCAAATGGGATTGCATGGCTGGAAAGATGGAATATGCCGTTATACCGAGACTGTGCAAACTGCGGATAATACGACAACCTATAATTGCAATCTTGCAAGAGAACAGGTGAACGAACTTGTTTCTGCAATGAAAAGTGATCCTACAGGCGAAGGAATTGCAAAACAAACCTGGAATAGATTTAAGAAAATTCCGGAAGTCTGCACAACCTCTCAAAATTAATAGTTAGCAAAATTTGTTGTACTCACAATATTTGCATCTGTTTGTATTTGACGGAAAGTTTTGCATATCGGTTATTTGTGTGCAGATTTTCAATAACTCTGTTTCATACTCATCTTTTTTATTAAATTTAATTTTGTGATTCATGTTATTTTTTAAATCAATATAGACAAATGTCAAGCTGTTGCAGGTTTTTAAGAATTTAGATACAGCAAGAAGATAGACAATTGTTTGATAATCATGTTCGGGATCCTGCGGGACGGCACCGGTTTTATAATCCAGAATATAGTAGTCGTCGCCATCTTTTACAAGGGCATCAATTCGTCCGCCTACCCAAAAATCTCCGATTTTGCAGGAAAGATTATATTCGGAATTTACGTAAGTTTTTTGAAAATATTCATTTGATTTTAAAAGATTCCATGCGTGTGCTTCATCGGGTGTCAGAACTTTTTCAAGTTTTGAAATATCCTCGCCTTTAAGATAATAATTTGCAAGCGCGTGGACTTTTTTACCTTTTTCAAACGGTGTTGATTTTTGCGGTACTGAAATTTTTTCTATATATTTATAGTAATATTTTTTCGGACATTCTTTGAATGTTTTCAACATATTTGGAGAAAAATTATTCATCACACACCTCTAATTCATAGAATATCAAGCTCGGCTGCTGGTCAATTGTTTTGCCGAAAGCTGTTGCCTTGCGGCTTGCCGTAATATATAAATTCCGTTTGGCACGGGTAATTGCTACATACAAAAGTCTTAAATTCTCTGCCAGAAGTTCTTTTTTTAAATCGGCTTCGGTTTTGGGTTTGTATTTCGGGTTAAGCCGTCTGATATTTTCCATAAAATCAGATGATTTCAGTTTTATTTCATTAAAATCAAGCGTAAGATTTTTCTCTGCCATCTCGGGTAAAAATACCAGATCAAATTCATCACCTTTAGACTTGTGCAGCGTCATAATCTGGACTTTCCCTTCCAAAAATTCGCGGTTGCTTTCGTCTTCTTCGGAGAAAAACTTAAACCCGCTGAGAGATGGCTTTTTAGCAAGTTCGCCAAGCCTTTCGGTTATGTACACAAGGTTTTTATTTACCGTGCTTAACCTTTTTATAAGTGTTGCAATCAGGTAAACATTGGACTTTTCTATTTCACTGTTAAAATGTGCAAGCCCTATTTTTATAGCTAATTCCTCAGGCTGAAGATGCGGCATTGAAATCCAGTAATTCAAATCCCAGTGGAATTGAACAAGTGCAGGATTTTCTATGCTGTCGCAATCAGTTTCGACAAAAGGCTTTTCAAAGTTTCTTATATCGGTTCCGAGTCGCGGTTTATAAAATCCCATTTCTGCCAGGATTTCGTAATTATCAGCAATAATTCCGTTATCAAAGGGGTTAAGTATCATTTTCAAAATCGCAAAAATGGTTTTAAAAATGGATTTTTGCTCAAGACTTTCGCTTCTTGTAATACTTTTTAGCCCGCTGTCATTGATGAAATTAAGCCACTGCGCAACCTGAAAATTATTTCTCAAAAGAATTCCGACTGTAGCTTTTGGGTTTTGTTTAAAAGTATTTTTGATAATTTTCAAAACGTAATTCCGTTCCTCAAGCGGTGCGGAAAATATTTCTCCCTTAACGGCATTTTCCTGAACGGGATTTTTCCCCTCAACGGGCTGCATAAAAATTTTGTAAAAAGCGCCTTGAGTTTCCGGTTTTGTTTCTGCAAAATTAACCAGATTATTTGCAAGTGTCCAGACATCTTTTGTGCATCTTTGGGAACAATTCATGCTGACGTCCTGACTTTCTGCGATAAATTTTCTGAAACCTTCAACATCTGCGTTGGAAAAAGTTGTTGTAATTGCCTGATTAATATCTCCGCATCTGATTAAATTCTTATGCTTACCGCTTAAAAGTCCTATCAATTCCTGCTGAATTGCTGATGAATCCTGCGCTTCATCTTCTATAATATATTCACAAACCTCCTGATAATGGTTCAAAATATCCGGATTGTCTCTCAAAAGTTTTACGGACGAAATCAGCATATCGTCGTAATCAATCAGATTTTGAGACCTCAAAGCTTCTTGATAATTATTGAAAAATTCCGTAAATTTTCTGATTTTGGCATCTGTCTGACCACCTGATAAAATGCCTTCTCCAAGTTTGAAAACCGATACTGCACGGTCAAAATCATCAGTTTCAGTTTTTTTTAGTTTTAATTTGTCAGAGATTGTACGAATAATTCTTGAGCGCTGGGTGTCGTCGCAAATTTCAAAATCAGAACTCAAGCCTAAGCGTTCAAAATTCCCGTTTTCTTTCAAAATTCTTAGTGCAAGTCCGTGAATTGTGCTTATATTAGGCAGCTGGCTGGAGTTTTGCCGGATATTTTTAATTCTTTCGCGGAAGTTTCTTGCGGCTGATTCCATATAAGTCAAGACGAAAATGTGTTCCGGATTTATGCCGTTATCAAGAAGTTTTAAAATTAACGCCAACAATATTGTGGTTTTACCGGCGCCGGGTACTGCGGAAATCGCCATTTTGCCCGATTTGTATTCCAAAACCGGCGCCTGGTCGGGACGCGGAATAATTGGTTTGACATTTTGCAAAGGGACATTTCCCGTTTCAAAGTTCAGATAACTTTCTATTCCGCCAAAGTTTTCAACCCCGTTTCCGTCAAAAAGGCTTGAATATGCAAAAATCCCTTCATCCGCGCAAAGTGTCAATTTCCTCAAAATTCTTGCGGTTTTGTCTTTGCTTAAATTTATATTATCTTCAATTGTGTAGGAATCTTTGTCCCAGCCTTTTTGGAATACCCATGCGTTGTATAAAGGTCCTGTGTCGCTTTTAACCCATTCGTCACTTGAAATGTCAAGCCAGAATTGATATTTTGTCCTTATTTGATTATCAATAATCTTTTGCGGAGTTGCAACAACAAGATTTGACGGCCGGATTTCAAGTGTGGAATACGGGTTTTCCGCAATTATTGAATTCTCTATCTGAATAATAATGTCGGTCTTGCGTTTTTCAAATTCATCGCCGAAGATATTTTCAAAATCCCTCAATTGCTTCACAAAAAAGTTAAATTTGTTAATCTCATCAGGATTAATTGAGGTAAAATGCATAACTTCCTGATAAATTTCGCAAACCTGTTCCGAAAGTTTCAAATCCGAGACAGACAATTTATCAATAAGCTTCATAAGACCGGTATATTTTTCATTAAAAATTTCGTCGCCAAAGTCATATTCCGGCAAAGATTTTGTCTCCTCAAAAGTTTTCAAAATCTCACGGCAGTATTTTATCTGAATCCCTAAAAACTCAGACAGCAAAACCCTTATATCAAATTCCGTCAAGGTTTCTTTAAGCGGAGTATTCATTTTTAAAATTGTTAAAGCCGCCTGCACAAGCCTGTTTTGAACCAGTTTTTCACTTCCCGACAAAAACATCAAATCAGCTTTGACATTTTCTTTAAGCGAAAATTTCAGCATATCATCTATAATTGGGGTAATAATTGAAATTTCGCAGGGTTTTACGTTTTTTTTCTGTAGTTCTTCGATTTTTTCAAGAACCAGATCAATCATTTTGGCTCTTTTGGAAGGTGACTGTACAACGAAATGTTTTAATTTTTGATTGTCATCATTGATTACGTTATCAAATAAAGTTTGCGCATCAATTTTAAGCGGCGTTAAAGTTTCAACCGGCACAGCTTTTTGTTTGAATAATTCTTCAAATCCCCAGACGGCATTTTTATCCGCACTTAAATATCCGCTGCGGCTTGCCCCCTGTTTATCAAATGCAATAAAAACATCCTTTAGCTGCGGCGCCAGATAGCTTATAAAATCAAAGCAAACCGGTGTGATTTCATCACCGTCATCAAGTATTAAATATTTAATTTTTCCGAAATAATCAGTGTTTTTACAGATAAAATTGAAAACGAGCGTCTGGCGAAGGTAGTCAAAATCTCTTAACGCAAGAGTTTTCGCCAAAAGTTTTTTTAAAGCAATTCTTGCATCATCTGCAAAAGTTTCGCCTAAAATTTTTGAGCGTTCTTCAATTTCGCTTTCTGAAAGATTATTTTGCACAATCAAAGAATATCTTCTGAAAAGCTGGTGAAGCAGTGATTTTTTTGAATTATACCCCTTAAACGGAATTTCTTTTAAAATATCTTTTAATATAAATTGTGAAATTTCAAGCCCCGCAAGGTTCGGGAGAATAACCGGATTGTCAAAAGTGTTCCGGTTTTCCAAAAAAGCCCAGTTGTCGGAAACCGTGTTATATACCAATCCGAAAAACGAATACACCTGAAGTTTTTCTATTGAATCAACAGTTAATTTTTCAAGTGTTTTGTCTACAAAATTGTTTTTCAGGGTTGAATTTTGAACCAACACTAAAATCTCTGATGCAGGAATGCCTGAATTCAAAAGCTCTGCATATTTTGAGATTAATATATTTGTCTTTTCAGAACTTATTGTCCCTTCAATAATCAAAATCAATACCCCCTATAATGTATTTTATCATAAAATTATTCTAAAAAACTAATGCTGATACACTATTGCATTTTTGAAAAAATTATTCTATTATTATCGTATAGATAAGAGACATGTTACAGTAACAATTGGAGGTAAAAAATGCAACAATTACAAGAACAAATCGGATTTTCAGCTGGACAGATTTATGACTACTTAAATAACAACGGCGAATCTTCATTCTCAAAAATGAAAAAAGAATTAGATCTTAAAGGAAACTTTGCAGACTTAGGTCTTGGCTGGTTAGCCAGAGAAGATAAAGTTGAAATTTCTAAAAAAGGTACTTCTGTTAACGTTAGACTTAAATAGTCTTTGAAATTTTCAACAAAAAAGACACCGCTTATGGTGTCTTTTTTGTTTGCATAAAAACTATTATCGAATCTTTTGTTCACTCTTTCTTTTCTTGTTTGCTCGCGTTAAACGGGACTGCAACGCCGTCGCCTGCGCGCCGCCGTTTCGCCCTCTGCTCGC
>CALUTI010000007.1 GCA_944323695.1 Candidatus Gastranaerophilales bacterium | reverse complement strand
GAAGGGAAATATGTCTTTGAGACCATAGCGGAGCCGAAGGTGAGAGCGTCGTCGAAAAGACATATTCCCCTTCTGGCATTCTCAAAACCCTTGCTACATCTACCTAGGAGAGATGCCCCCCCCCGTTCTCAAATTTTTTCATATTTTCCATTTGCTTTTCTCCTTTTTAATCCAGTATAGCAGTTTTTTATAAATTAAACAATATTATCTTTTCACAGGCAAATAAGACTGCGGATAGCTGTAATCCTCTTTAAACCCGAGGTGTCTATACATTTTAAGAGCCTGAAAATTATTTGTCTCCGTGCAGGTGTTAATTTCAGTAATAGGACGTTCGGCATTTTCAACCCAGCTAATAACCTTATCCATTGAATATTTAAGCATCATTTTAGATAAGCCTCTGCCTTGATGCTCTTTTTTAATTCCGACAATCGGAATATTCACAATCTGACCGCCGGTAAGATTCATAAAACAAAATCCCACAGGGTTGTTATCGCACATCAAAATACTTGACGCTTCAGGTAAAAATTCTGCATAAACATCTTTTGTAATTTTATTTAATATGTCATAAGTTCCTTCAAGAGTTTGAAATCTCGGGTCAAAAAGCGCATCCGCACTTGTCTCAAAAGCTTCCTGAACAATATGTACAGCGTCATCAAAATACTTTTCGTCCCATGGAATTACACTGTAACAGCCAGGCAAGTTCCTTAGCTGAGTCATTTTCAAAATTTCGCGGGAATTTGTGCCGCTCATCAAAAACCTCATAACAGCTATACCCACAAATTTAAACCCGAATCGTGCAATCTCGCCAATTAAAGTTTTTTGTGCGCCAAGCATCGGGTAGCATACAACTTTATCTTTACGTTCTTTTTGGGTTTCATTTAAAAATTCTTCAATCAGACACTTACTTCTGACCAGAAAATTTTCCATGTTTAAAGCGTGAATTATATTAAGTTCAACAGCTTCGGAAATCATGGTTGTATATACCAAAAATGCTGTCGGTATACCGTCTTCCAATAAAACAATACATTTTATAAGTTCTTTTTTAACAGAATCAACAAAGTCGTCAAAAGTCAAAGGCTCCAATTCAAAATTGTAATCGGTAGTCGCACGCATTCTGAAATCTTCATAAACCGGCTCAAACCCCTTATAATCTTCTTCTGATAACAGTTTTGCTCTGTATTCCGTCATAACCTGTCCTTAAAGCATGTGATGCATTTTATCTTTTTTGGTTTCCATATATTTTTTATTATACTTATTAATTTCCGGAGTCAATTTTATTATTTCATTGACATTAAGTCCATAGCCCTTAAGAGCTATAATTTTTTTTGGATTGTTAGTAATAAGGTTAAAAGTATTAAACCCTAAATCCAGAATAATCTGGGCGCCATCACCGTAATTTCGTAAATCAGATTTAAACCCTAGTGAATGATTTGCTTCAACTGTATCCTGACCGCATTCTTGAAGTTTATAGGCTTTAATTTTATTAACCAGACCTATACCTCTGCCTTCATGACCCCTCATATAAATTACGGCACCTTTTCCGTAGTCATTAATATAGCTCATTGCGCTATGAAGCTGGGAATTACAATCACATTTAAGACTGTGGAAAATATCGCCGGTCAAACATTCACTATGAACTCTTATTGCAGGAATTTTATCGCTGCCGTCATCTTTAACAAGAGCGGCGTATTCCATACCGGTAAGATTATTCCTGTAGCCGTAAATCATAAACTCACCGTATTGTGTCGGCAAAAAAGCTTCTGCTTCACGGGTGACAATTCTTTCGGTTTTTAATCTGTAGGCAATAAGTTCTGCAACAGAAATAAACTTGATACCATGCTTATCAGCAAATTTTCTCAAATCATCACGGCGCATCATGTGTCCGTCATCATTCATAATTTCACACATAGGACCTGCCGGAATATGCCCGCAAAGACGTGCAAGATCGACAACAGCTTCAGTGTGTCCTGTTCTTTGCAAAACACCGCAAGGTCTTGAAACGCACGGGAAAAGATGTCCCGGACGTCTTAAATCCGACGGAACAGCATCAGGTGCAAGCGCAACCTCTATTGTTTTTGCTCTGTCAAATGCTGAAATTCCCGTTGTAACTCCGTATTTTTCAGCAGCATCAATACTTACCGTAAAAGCTGTTTTCATACCTTCGGTATTTTGTTCAACCATTTGCGGCAAATCCAATTTTTCGGCAATTTCAGGCGATATTGCAAGACATACAAGCCCTTTTGCTTCATTCGCCATGAAATTTATAATCTCTGGGGTAACCATCTGTCCTGAACAAATCAGATCGCCTTCGTTTTCACGGTCTTCATCATCAGCGACTATAAGCATTTTACCTGCTTTAAAATCCTTTATTGCATCTTCTATGCTGTCAAATCTAAAGTTATCCATATTACATAAACCCGTTTTCAATCAAAAAATTTTCGTCAATCTTATTATGCTCCGTTGATAAAAATTTTTCAACATACCTGCCTAAAATGTCTGTCTCTATGTTTACAAGGTCGCCATAACGCAAATTTTTGAGATTTGTGTTTTCAAGCGTGTGAGGGATAATTGCAACGGAAAAGATATTCCCGTCAAGTTTTGCAACCGTAAGGCTCACACCATTTACTGTAATTGAACCTTTGTAGACAATGTATTTGCTATCCGGAACTTCAAAAGTCATATTACCTAGATATTTTGCGGTCATATCAACATGCCCCTGAACAATATGCCCGCCCATTCTGGTTGAAGGCGTCAAGGCACGCTCAAGATTAACAATATCACCGGATTTCATGGATTTAAAATTAGTAATTTTAAAAGTCTCATCACTGACATTTGCCGAAAAAGTTTCGGAAGTCAGCGCTGTCACAGTCTGACAGCATCCGTTAATCGCAATGCTGTCGCCGAGTTTGGTATCTTCCAAAACCTTTTTGCACTGAACAGTTATAACGGAACCCGTAATACTTTTTAATATCCCTGTTTCTTCTACTATACCTGTAAACATATTTGTATTGTAGCATAAAATAATCTAAATCATTTAAAGCCTTTCTAAATATTACCGCTTTACATAACTGCCTGAGGCAGGACAACATATTGTATCAATATTGGTAAAGGCGCTTTACATAAAAACTATTATCGGAATCTTTTGTTCACTCTTTCTTTTTATTGCGATGTAAAAAGAAAGAGTGAACCGAGAAAGAAAAACACGCTGTTATATTTGCAATCCTACGGATTGCTCAAGCCCTGACGGGCGCACATCCGTGCCGTTGCAAGCTGACGCTTGCAATCTTTCCCCGCGCCTATAATCACGGCGCGGAGCCGGCACAGCCGGCTTTAACGGGGTAGCAGGGGTGTCCCCTGCTCACTCGTTCATTTCGGTCGCGTGTTTCTCTTTCTTTTGCAAGCGTTTTCTTTCTCTTTGCTTCGCAACAAAGAGAAAGAAAATGCTGAAATATGGCAATAATAGTTTTTATGTAAAGTAACAATTTGGTATGCTGCCTTTGGCAGTTTTATGCAGCTCACACCTCATTAAAGGTTTTAAAATGAGTTTTGCAGACCTCTTTAAGCCGTTCCTTGCCATATTTTGCAATAAACTCCTTAGCAGCATCTTTTACCTGAGATGCGCAGCCTTTAGGGAATTTTATTCCGTAGGATTGCTCCATTTCCGCCATTTTACGGACAAAAGCCGCACGCGCAAGAATTGACGCGGCTGCAACAGCTATATCGCTTTCCGCCCTGACCATTTGTCTTAATTCAACATTTCTGCCATATTTCATCAATGCCGATTTGATAAGGCTTTCATCACCGAATTTGTCCGACAAAGCATAATCGCACTCGTTATTTTCACAAATATTTTCAATAACCCTTGCATGCCCCCAGGCAAGAAGTCTGTTTAAATTCTTTATATTAGCGTAAAGCTCATTATAACGCCCATTGGATATTGCAACAACTGAATGAACGGCGTTTGCACGGATTGACTTTTCAAGCTCAAGGATTTTTTTATCGGAAATTTTCTTGCTGTCTTTTATTCCTAAATCAGAAAATAATTTTTCGGACTTTTCATCAACAAGCACACCCGCTATACAAAGCGGTCCGAAAAAATCTCCTTTTCCTGATTCATCAACACCAATA
Source organism: Candidatus Gastranaerophilales bacterium (assembly GCA_944323695.1). Classification (GTDB taxonomy): domain Bacteria; phylum Cyanobacteriota; class Vampirovibrionia; order Gastranaerophilales; family Gastranaerophilaceae; genus SIG32. The sequence goes on along the minus strand of CALUTI010000007.1, from coordinate 113,476 downwards.
TGTCTTGCCATTAACGTAAACTCTCCGGAACTGCCATAGGTAACGGTGATGGCGCAGGTGTCTGTACAGGCTGTTGAACAGGTGTTGTTCTTAAAGACTGCGGTGTCGGCGGAGGGAGATTAGGCTGAACAGGTTGTGTTGTTACACCCTGATTAAGACTTGATTTTACACTGTTGATAACATCTTTCGGATTAAGAAGTTTCTTTTCTCCGTTTGTAGTTTCTTCAACCGCATTTTCGTCAGTTTGTTGTTCTTCCTGCTCCTCGCCTTGTTTTATAATTTTTATATTTGCTGTATTGAGTTTGAACGGTTCAAGCACGACTTCAGGGTAATTGAAATCAAGTTTACCGTAAGGTTCTGTCGCAACCTTCATAACATCTTTCCAAATAATTGCAGGGACTGTACCGCCTTGAATTGATTTATTCATAACAGTATTATCGTCGCTTCCCACCCAGACACCTGTTACAATATTCGGGGTGTAACCCACAAAATAAGCGTCTTTGTTATCATCGGTTGTACCGGTTTTGCCTGCTGCCGGTTTTCCTATATTAGCCGCCGCACCTGTACCGTTTGTTATTACAGTTCTAAGCATAGCTGTCATTTCAGCCGCCGTTTTCAAGCTCAACTGATGAGTTATTTTTGTTTTAGAAGCTTTATAAACAACTTTGCCGCGTGAGGTTTCAACTCTTTCTATACCGTAAGGCTGAACAACATAACCTCCGTTTGCAAATGCACCGTATGCTCTTGTAAATTCAAATAATTTAACGCCGTTTGAACCGAGTGCAATTGTATAATCGTATTCCAAAGGTGTTTCAATGCCCAAAACTCTTGCAATTTGAATTACAGAGCGTACACCGACTTCCTGAATTACTCTCGCCGCGCAAACGTTTGATGAAACCATCAAAGCACTATATACAGGAATTCTGCCTCTGTATTTGTTACCGTAGTTTCTTGGTGACCAACCGCCGATTGTGATAGGCATATCATCTATAAAATCATTCGGGCTTATTCCTTTTTCAAGAGCCGCAGCGTAAACAAAAGGTTTAAAAGCAGAACCCGGAGGTCTTACGGCTTGAGTTACACGGTCATACTGACTTTTTGTATAATCTTTGCCGCCTACATAAACAAGAATTTTTCCGTTTGTAGGGTCAAATGAAAATACTGCCGCTTGTTTTGCATCTCCTGATAAACCCCAGTTTTTCAAATCTCTGATAACCGCTTCGTTTGCAGCATTTTGAGCTTTGGAATCAAGTGTTGTAATAACTTTATAGCCGCCATGAATTATCTCTGTTTCTTCAAAACCGAGCTTTTCAAGTTCATTCATTATGTAATCGCAAAAATACGGCGCTTTATTTGTTGTATAAAATTGCGGCATGTCGTTTAGAACAACTTTTGCTTCTTTTGCTTTTTCATATTCGTCTTTGGTTATGTAGCGCATTTTATACATACGTGTCAGAACCTGATTACGTCGTTTTATTGCCAAATCCAAATTGTTATAAGGTGAATAAACAGACGGTGCCTGCGGTAAACCTGCTATTAAAGCCAATTCCGGAAGGGTACAGTCTTTTATGTGTTTGTTAAAATAGATTTTTGCAGCACCTTCAACACCATAGGCTCCGGAACCTAAATAAACATTATTCAGATACATTTCCAGAATCTGGTCTTTGGAAATTGTTTTTTCGATACGCGCCGCAATTACAAGCTCTTTAATCTTTCTTGTGAAGGTTTTTTCATTTGACAGGAATAAAATTCTTGCAAGCTGCTGGGTAATTGTACTTGCTCCCTGAACAACGCGTCCTGCAATAATATTCTGGATTGTGGATCTCACAAGACCAAAAATATCATATCCGCCGTGGCGGTAAAAATTCTTATCTTCAGTTGCTATAATGGCTTCTTTTAGTTCTTCGGGCACATCTTTCAACTCAATTTTTGAAAATGTGTATGCCGTAAAAGTCTTTATAACCTCACCGTCACTTGAATAAAATTTTGTAACAATATTAGGCTTAAACTGTTCCAAATTTTTTATCGGAGGTTGAGAGGATAAATATAACTGCAAAGAGGCAAATCCTGCAAGAACAAATGCAGCGCCTACTATACACAACATTTTTAAATTTGATATAAAATCGCTGTCCATTTTTTTCTTTTTGATATTTCGTCTTGCAATTTCTTTATCAGATACACGTTTTTTGTATTTTTTTGCCATATTTCCCTCTTTTGCTATTATATTATAACATGCTAATATATAGAGACAATATATGAAGAAAATAATTGATTTTATTCAGGTTATAATAAACGAATTTTTATCAAACTTTGTACCGGAGCGTGTAAGTTATGAGATTACCGGCGAATGCAAGAAGTGCGGCAAATGCTGCAATCACATGTACAGCGTTGACACGTACACGGAAAAAGAATTCAAGATAATGCAATTTTTATTTCCGCAATACAGAAGATTTTATATAAAAGGCAAAGACGACGAAGGCAACTTTATCTTTGCCTGCAAACTTGTGACGCCTGAAGGTTTATGCTCGGATTACAAACACCGCCCGCGCATGTGCCGCAAATATCCTGCAAAAAGAATTTTTTACCCCGGCAAACTCCACGACGGCTGCGGATATAAGGTTAATATTAAAACTTTTGATGATTATATGAATAAATAAAAAAAAGCCGTCTTTAATAAGAACGGCTACCAGACTTGGGGAGGAGGTATGAAAAACCGAAGTTTTTCATATCATATTCCTTTTATCGGCAGCTGTTTTTTCAAACTTTCAAATTTTATAAAAATCTCATACATTTGGTGTAGAAACAATGAATTATTAATAATATTTCCTGTTTTATATTGACATTAAAAGTCAAAACACGTATAATAAATTGCGGGGTAGACCTCTTTCACTCCATCCGCACAACAAACTTTACTGTAGCAAAGGCGGAAGGGAGGTGATAGTATGAAAGAACGAATAATAAAAGATGCCCTAGTCATAATAGGACATCTTTTACAAGTTATTTCGTTATTTCTATAGGGTCTGTAACGGCTGTCTTGCAGGGCAGCCACCCTATATATTCATTATAACTCATTTTTTAGGTTTGTCAACTTACCTGAATATCCTTTTCAAAGCCGAACAAAGAGCTTACGGATTCATCATCGTGAATTCTTGAAATTGCCTGACCCAATAATGACGCCACAGAAAGCTGTTTAATATTCGGAGGCATTTTTTCCATATCCAATGGAATTGTGTTAGTTACAACACATTCCTTAATCGGAGCATTTGCAAGTCTTTCAATTGCAGGACCTGAAAATACCGGATGTGCAGCACATACATAAACCTCTTTTGCACCTTCTTTTACAAGAAGTTTTGAAGCCTCGCAAATTGTTCCGGCCGTATCGATAATATCATCAAACATCACGCAAACTTTGCCTTTTACATCACCTATTACATGTGATGCAATTGCTTCATTGTGTTTGTCACGGCGTTTATCAATAATTGCAAGAGAACACCCTATTGCTTTGGCAAAGTGTCTTGTTCTTTGAACTCCGCCTGTGTCAGGGCTTACTGCGACCATATCATCAGGATTAATATTCAAACTTTTTATATAATTTACCAAAATAGGAGTTGCAAAAATGTGATCAACAAGAATATTGAAGAAGCCTTGAATTTGACCTGTGTGCAAATCCATTGCAAGAACTCTGTCTGCACCTGCTGTTGTTAATAAGTCCGCAACAAGTTTTGCGGTAATCGCTTCACGCCCTGAAGTTTTTCTATCCTGTCTTGCATAGCCGTAATAAGGAATTACTGCCGTAATTGTTTTTGCACTGGCACGTTTGAATGCGTCAATTATAATCAATAATTCCATCAAATTTTCATTAACAGGATTGCATAATGGCTGAATAATAAATACATCATCCCCGCGGACACTTTCTTTGACCTGAACGTAAATTTCACCATCTGCGAAATTTTTTATTACCATAGGACCTATTGTGGTACCAAGATAATCCGCAATTTCCTGAGCAAGTTTGGAATTGGCACGTCCTGCAAATAATTTTATGTCATGGGTCGGATTAATTGCGCGTTCCAACTGCGGAAATGTCATTTCTAAAACCATTATTCTTAATCCTTTCTGCCTTTGTCGAGCATGTATTATTATAAATCTTTGGGGAATTATCTACAAGTTTATTTTAAGTAATATTACCAAAACCCGAAAAAATTATTTTTGCTACTTATTAGTCCATAAAGCGGAAATCAGGCATAAATCTTCGCCGGTTTCGGCATTTTTTAAAATGTGGGTTGTTTTATCATTTTGAACTTCGACTTGGGATAAAACTTTTTCGCCGTATTTAATTTCCTTTTTGAATACCATATCAAGAGTCTTAAGCTTTTTCGTACTTCTAAAATTAAAATCTAAAAGTTCAAACGCCCAGATAATGTAATTTGCATTGTTTACATGATTGTTTACATCTATATCATCAAACCTGATTTCAAATATTTTTTCCGCATCAACTCTTTCAAGCGGTTTAATTTTCTCAAAAGTCAAATCGTCCTCACGTTTTACAAAAGGAGGCATGCCCGGATTATTTTCAAGCGCATCACCAACAGGTACAATGCTTTTGGAATTGATATCCACCAGCGCCCAGCTGCTTGAAACTCTGCCCAGAGGTTTTTCACCGTCGTAAAGCGCAAAATTACGAAAAGCAAAAAGCTTATTATATCCACGCGGTTCTGTAACCAGCTTTAAATCATAAACTCTTTGAGGATAATCCTCAAATTCCATTCTGTATTTGAGTAAAAACCATGCCAGATTTTTTTTGATTATATAAGAATACCCGAAACCAAGACTTTCTGCATTATCACTTGCCATGTCCTGCAAAAAATGTAACAATACAGCAGGTTTTAACACTAAATCAAAATCCATTTCGGAATATCTTACTTTTACATTTTCTGTGAAAACTCTCTTTTCCATAAAAATATTCTAACATGAATATTCCATTATAAAATCATCCATGACAAAGCCGTTGCCGATATCGGAAACAACTGCATCAATTGTCTTTAAGCCCCATTTTTTATACGCATTTATTGTATTTGTGTTGTATTTATTTACCGTCAGAATAATTTTTTTATAGCCCGCATCAACCGCAATTCTTTTTATCTTGTCAAAAGCCTCTGTGCCAAAACCATGATGTCTGAAATCTTTTTTTATATACAATTTGGACAGAAAAAGATAGTCCTTTTTATATGAGATTCCAAAATATCCGACATTTTTATCTTCGTAAATTATAAAATAATATTCGTAATTTTCGTTGTTAATTTGGTTTTTTATAGCTTTTTCAGATTGAAATTTTTCAACCATATAATCAATTTGCTCCGAAGACAAAAGCCCTACCCAATATTCATGCCAAATTCCGGAGGCCAATGCCGCAAGCTCTTTTATATTTTCAACTTTTTTAAACTTTATCATATTCTTTATTATAACGTAAAATCTAAAAGTTCTTTAACCTCTAAATCTAAAGCCTGTGCAATTTTTACTAAAGTGGAATATTTCGGATCAATTGTACCGCATTCAATCCGGCTTATTGTTCTTGTAGTTAATCCTGTTTTTAAAGACAAAGCCAATTGTGATACCTTTCTTTTCACCCGTTCGTATTTTATTTTATATCCCAATTTTAAAAATTCAGTTTGCTCCATTTGATTATTTTACATTATTGACAAATTCAAAACGATATACTAAGATTCTAATACTAGACATAAAGTATATTAAATTGTAGAATGGTATAAATTTGAATAACAATTTTAAAAAAATAGCATTAATAATTAACAATGGTAACGAACTTGTAATTAAAAATCCCGGAGTTACTCATGGAGGAGGCACCGTAGTTGCACAAAACTTATACAAAACGCTGATAAAGAAATTCGACTGTAAGATTGATATTTACAGCTTTATAAAACCGGAGGGATCCGGGTTGTTAGAAAATACAAAATTTATAGATATTAATGAACTTATGCCTGATTATACTTGTGACAAATTAACACAGTATCTTGACAAACAAGATTATGACAAAATTATAACATTAAATCCGGAAGGAATTTTCCGTGGTAAATTAATCCAGGTTCACAGCTTAATACATAGATTAAAAAATGAACATATATTAGTTGAACTTATAAAATGCATATTTTTGCATAAAAAAATCAAAAAAAATGAGGCAATATACAATAATTTAAATGAAAAAGACAACTTTATAGCAGTTTCACATAAAATTAAAGATGACTATTCAAACAATTTTGGCATACCTCTTTCACAAATAAAAGTAGCATACCCCGGATGTGAAAAAATTTACTCCGATTTACCAAAAATTACACAAAAAGCCCATCCTGTATTTGGAATTGTTGCAAACAGTGCAGTTAATAAAGGAGGACATTTATTTTTAGCGGCGGCAGGTTTTGCAAAACTTTTATCACACAAAAAGTTTAAGATACTGATAATTGCCCCAAAATTCAAATATGATATTCTTATGAAAACGCTAGTCTTTATTTTCGGGTTAAAAAAAGATCTTTTAGTTTTACCAAAACAAAAAGACATGAGCAGCTTTTATGAAAATATTGACTATTTAGTTCTGCCCTCTCAAAAAGAAGCCTTTGGTCTTGTTGTCCTTGAATCAATGTCATACGGCAAACCTGTACTTGTATCAGACACTGCCGGTGCATCCGAAATAATTGACTTTCATAACGGTTTTATATTCCGACGTGATTCATTTTGTAATTTTGTAAACAGCATTATTAAATTAATAAATATTTATAACAATGATTTTGTGCACTATAAAAGCTTAAGTCAAAGTGCTTATAAAACTTCATTAAAATTCTCCTGGGAAAATTTCTGCGAACAAATATTAGTATAAAGAAACTTTTGTTTAAAGATTAAATGCACAAAAGGATGAGATTAATTAAATAATTTAGAACATTTTTCTTGAATATCTAATGCAATATCTTTTGCAAATTTTTCCTTGAGTCCTATATTTTTGGCAACTGCCAATATATCATCTAAAGTTGGATTTTTACCTTCTCCGTTAATTGTTGTTGCGTGTTCGCCATTAAATGAAAAACTATAAGTCAAATCATACGCAGGAGATAAATGCCATTCTTTTTTTGTATCATCAAAAAGAAAAGAAAAATTCTTTGAATGGTCATCTCTGTTGTGTGCAAATACATTAAAACACATTAGCCTGAATAATTGTTCAACATCTTGATAATTTCTTGTTAATTCAAGTGTTAATTTCATCAATGTATTGTAATCAAGATTAGGAAGCCTGTGACTTGTCTCTAATAGTCCGCTAACTGATACCATATGAACTTTTTTACCATTTTTGCGGTCAAACCTTTTTATCCCAAAATATCCTGAACAAATTTTAGAAGGAAAAAGCCTTGTCTCCGTCATATTTATTCCGCAATTTTTTGCACATAAGGAATATTGATATTCCTTTTCTCCAATATTTTTAGGATCAGAGGATGATGGGAACTTAATAATCCAATCCTCGTTATTAATAGAGGTCAAAATCTTTGGTCTTGCACCACCTGATGAGCCGCCTAGCTGAAAAAGTTCATCCAAATTATCCGAATTTTGCGATTCTAATATTTTAGAACACTCTTGAGCAAGAATATCATAATCAGAAATGTTATTTTCTGATTCAAACCTATGTTCCGGCTTATAAGTTAAAGCCCCCATACCGCTTTCCTGAACAACAGCAAGCCGATTGAGGTTATCAATTTGAGCAGGATTAATTTTATTTTTCAAAAATAACCTGTCAACAAGCAATCTTCCCCAACCATCTGGCAAACTATCGTTGAAAACTCCAAATAATCCGCCAAAAGGGTCATATTTTGGAATAAAAACTTTCTTGATGAGCGGTAAACTAAAAGATGAAATACTAAATCCATTATTTAACCAATCTGAGTCATATTCAAAAGCAACAACTCTTTCAGGTGTTTTGGCAAGAGTTCCAACTAAAATATCATTATAAAAAACTTTTAAATATTTATAGTTATCCATTTATAACCTCATCAATTGAGTTGTAGCTTTTTTGCAAAAATAAATTTTCAAAATCATGCTCTAAATTAAGAGCAATTAGAATTTTTATAAACGAAGTCAAAGAAATTTCATACTTTGATTCAAACCTTTTGATAGAACCAAGGCTAACACCTGATTTTGCAGCTAGTTGAGTTTGAGAAATTTTAAGCTTTTTCCTGTGCTGCTTAATTTTCTCAACCAATTCTTTTGCGATTTCATTGGGAGTTTTAGGATTAAATAAAAAGTTATTCATAGATAATATATTATACTATTATTGTTAAAAAGTCAATATTTAGATAATATATTATCTAGTATTTTAATAAAGTAAATAATACAACAAAATGAAGTTGTGTTGTATTTTTTGAATTCGGGAGCCAAATTTTCTAAACCCCGCTTGAATGCCGTTTAAACATTGTTTAAATAGTGTTTAAATTTTGTGTCATTTGACTTTACTTTTTTGACTAAAGAAGCAATCATTGTCTGGGATTAAGCAGATTTCAAATGAACATAGTACAACCTATAAAAAAGATAGAAGATATCCAAAAGATTAAAAAATATCTTGCAAAAAGGCCAAGAAATGCACTGCTTTTCAGCTTTGGAATAAATACAGGACTCAGGATATCGGATATTCTTTCTCTTGATGTTGGGGATGTAAAAGACAGAGATTATATTGAAATTAGAGAGAAAAAGACAAATAAGTATAAAAAATTCCCACTCAATAGGTTTTTAAAAGCTGAGATAGGAGAATTTGTAAAAGATAAACCGCCCGAGCAGCCATTATTTTATACACAAAAACATTGCAGACTGGATAGAGCACAGGCGTATAGAATTTTGAATAAGGCAGCACAAGCCGTCGGGGTGAAGGAGAGAATCGGAACACATACTTTGAGGAAGACTTTTGGGTATCATCATTATAAAAAATATAATGATATAGTACTCTTGCAAAAAATCTTTAACCACTCCTCGCCATCAGTAACACTCCGCTACATCGGCATCGAACAAGACACAATTGACGAAAGCTATATGAATTTTTATTTATAGAATGATGGTAATAAATACTTATTCATTTTTGTTCTTACAAATTTAGTATTATGTAACATTTTCTTTTTCACTGTTTATGTATATTTATGATACAATTATCACATAAGCTGCGAGGTCTTAATGAATAAAAAAGAGTTATCAGAACGTGATATTTGTACAAAATTTATAACACCTGCAATAATAAAATCAGGTTGGGATAAAGACTCGCAAATTAGAGAAGAAGTTTCTTTTACTGCAGGGAAAGTTATTGTTAGAGGTAAGCTTGTTTCACGTGGCAAAGGTAAAAGAGCTGATTATATCCTATATTATAAAAACAATATTCCTCTTGCAGTTATTGAAGCAAAGGACAATAAGCATAGTGTAGGAGCAGGCATTCAGCAAGCAATAGAATATGCAGAAACTTTAGATATTCCTTTTGTATTCTCTTCAAACGGAGATGCTTTTTTATTCCACGATAGAACTGTTGATTTAGGCAAAAAAGAAATAGAATTACCATTGGATAAATTCCCAACTCCGCAAGAATTATGGAAAAAATTCAAGAAATTCAAACGAATCGAAGATACAGAAACAGAAAAAGTTTACACCCAAAACTATCATAAAGATGTTTCAAGCAATAAGGAGCCTAGATATTATCAAAGAATTGCAATCAATAGAGCTGTAGAAGCTATAGCAAAAGGACAAGACAGAGTTCTTTTAGTTATGGCAACAGGTACAGGTAAGACTTATACTGCATTTCAAATTATTTGGAGATTATGGAAAGCAAAGAAGAAAAAACGTATTTTATTCTTAGCTGATAGAAATATTTTAGTTGACCAGACCAAAAGTCAGGATTTTGCACCTTTTGGTGATAAAATGACAAAGATTACAAAACGTCATATTGATAAATCTTATGAAATATATTTAGCCTTGTATCAAGGTATTACTGGGAACGATGAAGACAAAGATGCTTACAAAGAATTTTCAAAAGATTTCTTTGATTTAATTGTAATTGATGAATGCCATAGGGGAAGTGCAAAAGATGATTCAGCTTGGCGAGAGGTATTAGATTATTTTTCATCAGCTACTCATTTAGGTCTAACTGCAACACCTAAAGAGACAAAAGATGTTTCCAATATCGAATATTTTGGCGAGCCTGTTTATACATACTCTCTAAAACAAGGTATTGAAGATGGTTTTCTTGCTCCATACAAAGTTATTAGGCCGATAATTAATATTGATATGGATGGTCTAAAACTACCACAAGGCACAATTGATAAATATGGTAATGAAGTTCCTGATGAGGAATTTAATGTAAAAGATTTTGATAAAAAAATTGTTGTTGATGAACGAACAGAACTTGTCGCAAAAAGAATAACTCAATATCTAAAGAATAATAACAGATATGATAAAACAATTGTTTTCTGTACTGATATTGACCACGCAGCAAGAATGCGTCAAGCCTTAGTGAATGAAAATCCTGATATGATAGCAGAGAACTCAAAGTATGTAATGCAAATTACAGGCGATAATGATGAAGGTAAAAAAGAACTTGATAACTTTATTGATCCTGAAATAACATATCCTGTAATTGCAACAACTTCAAAACTAATGACAACAGGAGTTGACGCTAAGACCTGCAAACTTATAGCAATAGATAGCAATATCAATTCAATGACAGAATTTAAACAAATTATCGGTCGTGGAACCCGTTTAAGACCTGATTATGGCAAATGGTATTTTACTATTCTTGATTTTAGAGGGGTTACAAGACTTTTTGAAGATAAAGATTTTGACGGCGAACCCGTTCAGATAAAAGATGTAAAAGAAACTGAAGAAATGCCAAAAGATGAGCAGACAAAAGAAGAAGTTGAAACTTTGCTTGATGAACTTCCTGAAGGAGAAACCGTTGTAGAAATTCCACCAAATATTGATATTACTGATGTTGAAAACCCTACTAAAAAATTCTATGTAAATGGAATTGAAGTTGTACAAGTAGGTGAAAGAGTTCAGTATTATGGCAAAGACGGTAAATTAATAACTGAAAGTCTTGTGGATTATACCAAAAAGAATCTAAAAGCACAATTTGCGACAATGGATGATTTCATAAAAAAATGGTCAGAAGCTGATAAAAAATCTGCAATTATTGAAGAACTACTAGAACAAGGTGTAATGCTTGATGAATTAAGAGAAGAAGTTAAACAAAAAACAGGCAAAGACTTGAGTGTTTTTGATTTGATTTGCCATGTAACTTTTGATGCTCCGCCATTATCAAGAAAAGAAAGAGCAGAAAAAGTTAAGAAAAGAAATTACTTTGGCAAATATTCAGAAAAAGCAAGAAAAGTTCTGAATGCCTTGATTGACAAATTTGCAGATGAAGGTATTGAAGAGATTGAGAATAGAGAAATCTTGTATTTCCAACCTTTTGATGAAATCGGCACACCGGTGGAGATCATCAAAGAATTTGGCGGCAAAACTAAGTATGAAGAAGCAATAAAAGAGCTTGAAAAAGAACTTTTTAATGATAACGAGGTTGCTTGATGGAAATTGCAAATTGGGTTACCGCAATATCAACTTTAGTAATGGCACTTGCAACAATTGCCATGGCTGTATTCGCTAGAACTGCATTGAATACTTGGAAAGATAGTATCATATACCAACACAAATTAAATTTTATTTCTAAATTGATAGTAATTGTAGAATTACTTAACACTTTAATGTCTAGTAAAAAATTTACTTCAATAAATTATGAAGAAACAAAAAAAGTCTATCCTGACACAATTGCCATTTTTAAAATAATGATTGAAGATACTTTAAAAGAAGTTTTGCAAGCTCAAAAAGAATTAAATATAGAAAAACATAAAATAAGAATTCTTTTAAAATCTGAACAATTAGAAAAATTTGATAATTTAATAGACCAAATAAATACATATTGGCATTTAATTGAAGAATTTTTGATTGATTTCCCTAAATTAAATACAAACTCAGATTTTAAAGATCACGTTAATGAAATATTAAAATATAAAGATATAAGTAAAAAGTCTATTGAAGGTATAAAAAGAATCTTAAAGGAAGTAAAATAAATGCCAAATATATCAAGTGTAATAAAATCAATACAAGACATAATGCGAAAAGATACAGGCGTTGACGGTGACGCACAAAGACTGTCGCAAATTGTTTGGATGTTGTTTTTAAAAATCTTTGCAGATAAAGAAGATGAAGCAGAGATCATGAAAGATGATTATAAATCTCCACTTGATGAAAAATATCGTTGGCAAAATTGGGCTCAAGATGATGAAGGCTTAACTGGCGATGATTTAATCGATTTTATTAATAATGACTTGTTCCCGTACCTGCAAAACCTTGATAACGATACAAATAAACAAGCTTTGATTATAAGTAACATTTTTCAAGATACTTATAACTATATGAAATCAGGCACACTGCTAAGACAAGTTATCAACAAAATCAATGAAATTGACTTTAATTCAAGTGAAGATAGACACCTTTTTAATGATATTTATGAACAACTTTTGCAAAGTCTTCAATCAGCAGGTAATGCAGGTGAATATTATACCCCAAGAGCCGTAACTCAATTTATTGTTGATATGGTCGACCCAAAACTTGGCGAAACTATACTAGACCCTGCTTGCGGTACAGGAGGTTTTCTTGCTTGTGCAATAGAGCATTTGAAAAAACAAACAGATACAACAAAAGAAGGTGAAATCCTGAATAACTCTATATTTGGGATAGAAAAGAAACCGCTCCCGCATCAGTTATGTACAACAAATATGATTTTGCATGGAATCGATACTCCAATAAATATCAAAAGAGATAATACCCTATCTAAGCCGATTAATAATATTTCACCTGCAGATAGAGTAGATTGTATTGTTACAAACCCACCTTTTGGCGGAACAGAAGAAGACGGAATTGAAACAAATTTTCCAGCAGCTTATAGAACAAAAGAAACCGCAGATTTGTTCTTGCTCTACATTATTGCAAAACTAAAACCTCAAGGCAGAGTTGGAATAGTTCTTCCTGATGGAGCATTATTTGGTGAAGGTGTAAAAACAAGAATAAAAGAAAAACTTATGCAAGAATGCAATTTGCATACAATTATAAGACTCCCAAAGAGTGTTTTTGCCCCATATACATCAATTAACACAAACCTTTTATTCTTCACAAAAGGCGAGCCAACTAAAGAAACTTGGTTTTATAGACTTGATATGCCAGATGGGTATAAGAACTTTTCTAAAACAAAACCAATGAAAAAAGAGCATTTCAAAGAAGTTGTAGAATGGTGGAATAACAGAAAAGAAATCACTATTGACGGCTTTGACAAAGCTAAAAAATATTCAATTCAAGAAATCCAAGAAAGAAATTACAACCTTGATTTGTGTGGCTATCCTTATGAAGAAGAAGAAATTCTGGCACCTATGGAACTTTTGCAAAAATACCAAGAAAAACGAGCTGAATTAGATAAAAATATTGATGGTATATTGAACCAAATCAAAGCTATGATTGGAGGCGTCAATGCCGATTAATATATCTGATGTTGTTGTGAATATTGGGCAAAAAACAAATTCGGTAGATTGGTTTGATTTTTATAAAACGATTCTTTCAGTCTTACTTGGTGGTTTAATTACATATTTAGCCAGTAAAAAAATAAAAACAGAAGATTCAAAAAAAGAACTAGTACAAAAAGTAGCTCTTGTCAATTACATTGCTTCTTTTGCTTTTAATGATATCTTAATTTATAAAAGAAAAATTATTGATCCCATAAGAAAAAATTTAAAAAAGAAAAATATACAATCTTACATTTCAAGTGTTTATATTCCAAAAAATGAGTTTGATCTTGATTATAAAGAATACATTGTTCTTGACCGTTTTAACTGCTATCTATCTGATTTATTGAACAAAACAAATACATTATATCAATTATTTAAACAAGTAATTAACACATACAATGAATTTATTAAAAATGATATACACTCGAAAATTCTATACAAAGAAAGTTATGTATTTGATGCTAAAACATACCTTTCAACTTTTGAAAATTTAGAAAAAGTCACTAATGAATTATTATTAAGATTATATTTTATACTTAAAAATTTAAATGTACTTCAATCTAAATATTTAAATTTTGGTTGTATAGAGAATATAGAAAAATTTTTCAAAAGTTTAAAATTGGAAAAAAATGATGAATTAAAAATTTTACTTAAATCATATAAATACAAAGAAATAAGGGGATACCAACAAAATTTAGAAAGATGTTGGATTGATGATCAAAGACATTTAAGTTGTATAGTGTGTTATTTGTGGAGGAAAATAAAACATTTTTATAAATCATTATGCGAGTTCTTAAAAATACCAAACAACTGTAAATATCTAAAAAATAAAGGAACTACAAGGAAATAAATGAAAGCTGATACTCTAAAAAAATCAATATTACAATATGCAATGCAAGGGAAATTGGTGCTTCAAGATCAAAATGATGAACCTGCATCCGAACTTCTAAAACGCATAAAAGCTGAAAAAGAACAACTAATAAAAGACGGCAAAATCAAAAAAGAAAAACCCCTTCCACCAATCACCCAAGACGAAATCCCATACGACCTTCCGCAAGGTTGGCAATGGGTAAGACTTGGTAATATTTCACTGGTTAACGGGGGGTATGCTTTTAAAAGCTCAGAATATAAAAATACAGGTATAAGAGTAGTCAGAATTTCAGATTTTAATGAATTAGGTTTTGTAAATAATAATATCGTGAGATATGACTATAATAGTAAATTAGAGGACTATTTATTGGAAGAAAAAAATATAATTTTATGCATGACTGGTGGAACTGTTGGCAAAAGTTTATTTATAAAAAAGCTTGCAGAACCAATGGTAACCAATCAAAGAGTAGGAACTATTAAAATATTGAGTGTTATAGAAGATTATATAAATTATTCAATACTATCACCTCTAACTCAACAAGTAATTACAGAAAGTAAAAACTCTACAAACGATAATATTTCAATAGAAACAATTAAAAATTTTCTAATCCCTCTTCCCCCACTAGCTGAGCAAAAGAGGATTGTAGAGAAGTTGGAAGAGATTTTGCCTATGGTTGCTGAATATGGCAAGAATGAAGAAATTTTATCAGAAATGAATCAAAAATTACCCAAACAAATCCGCCAATCAATTTTGCAATACGCAGTACAAGGAAAACTTGTCGAACAAAATCCTCAAGACGAACCTGCATCCGAACTTCTAAAACGCATATATCAAGAAAAAGACAATTTAATAAAAAATAAAAAGTTAAAAAAAGATAAAAAAGATTATCAAATTATAAAAGATAACAACGGAAATCATTATGAAAAAATAGGGAATTTGTCAAAAAATATAACTGAACAAATACCATATTCGATTCCATATAATTGGCAGTGGACAAAAATCAGAAATATAGCTTTTGTAACAAAATTGGCTGGATTTGAATATACAAAATACATGAAACTTGCAGACCAAGGAGAAGTTCCAGTTATTCGTGCACAGAATGTAAAAGCAGCAAAATTAGATTTAACAAATTTAAAATATATAAATTATGATACATCTATTTTTCTTGAAAGAAGTTCTTTAAATAAGGAATGTTTATTAATGACATTTATTGGAGCTGGAATTGGGGATGTTGCACTATTTAATATAAATAAAAGATTTCACTTAGCACCTAATGTTGCAAAGATAGAAATATACAATAACTATGAAAATATTGATAATAAATACATAATGTATTACTTGTTGTCAAAAACTGGGAAACAAGAAATTTTTAAATTCTTAAAAGCAACAGCACAACCTAGTTTATCAATGGATACAATTAGAGAAATTTATGTTCCAATCCCCCCACTAGCAGAACAAAAGCGAATTGTCGCTAAGGTTGATAAATTAATGCAATTATGCGAAGAATTAGAAATTGAAAATAATATAGCACGGAAATCATCTTCTGAGTTATTTCAATCTATAATGCAAAACTATTTTACTCAAAAAGAAAGTCCAAATAAAATTATTGACTTAAATTTTAAAAGAGCTGTCTTGAGCGCAAAGATTATTAATGAATTGTATGAAGAAAAGTATTTTGGAGCTGTGAAATTAGAAAAAATTCTATATCTTTGTGAAACTCATCTAGGTATCACTCTAAATGGGAAATATAAAAAAGAAGCAGCAGGACCATATGATGCAAAATCAAGATATGAGGTTGAAGATATTTTAAAAATAAAAAAATGGTTTGATGTTCAGAAAGTAACGAACGGTTCTGTTGAAATTACCAAATATCTTCCTTTAGAAAATTGTCATGAAATCAAAACATTGTACAATGATGTGTTTGCAGGAAGTCTATCAAAAATAGACAAATTAATGGATCTTTTTAAGGGAAAAAATTCAGATTTTTGTGAGTCTATAGCAACGTTATATGCTGTTTGGAAAAATCGTTTGAATAACAATTTAACTTGTTCAAATTCTGAACTGATAGCTGATTTCAAAATGTGGAGTAAAAGTAAAGAAAGATTTTACGATAGTGATTTGTTGGATAGAATACTCTTTATGAGAAGAAAAGGGTTAACTCCAGATTCAAATATTAAAAAATAGTTAAATTCTTTCTAAATTCACTAAGTTTGTAGTATTATTATCATGCCATTTGTTGGTTAGTATTACTAATTAGGCAAGTGGGGAGTAAATAAACTATGTAAAGTATAATGCAGAGCATTATCTTTACAAGAAGGTTAAGGATTGACTGGTGATGTACCAGCAGGTTCTGAATTAGAGTTTGCATTAACATCATAAGAATATTCCTCCTAAGGTTATATTTATCATTATAACATAGTGTATAAACTCGTTGCTGACAGGGATATGAGGTTTAAAAGAAGGTAAACCAAATTGAATAGTCAAAGAAATTAGCTCTTTTAGGGCTTAAGTTTGTGAAGACACTCACATAGATGAACGAATCTGAGTGTCTTCCGTGCTAAATAAGAGGATTTATGAAAAAGAAACAAAAAGAATATGATAGGCTAAAAAATACAATTAATAATCAAATATGTAGTAAAATTCCATCTTTTGTACAAAAAAGCTATGCTCACTTTGATAGACCTTTTACTCTTGTTCGTTATATAACAAAAGTGAGCTCTAAAACAAAATCAACTTATAAGATATCTCCTGATGCTCAAAAAAAAATTAAACAACATATAGAATCTTTAAGAGATTACTTAAGTTCTCCAGATAAAATTGCAACACACGCATTTTATCCTTTTATAGCTTTCGATATAAAAGAACGAAGAGCAAATATAATAAGCAAGATCAAATATTATGAAAAAAAATCAAAAGAATTATCTGGTCCCGAACTCGAAAGTTGTAATAAAATTTTAAAGAATTTAAAAGAAAAGGGTATTATAAAAAAGCGTCCGATAAGGTATGCTGCTCATATTGATGGGTATATTTATTCTTATTATGCAAAATTATTATATGAAAAATATGAACAAAAATTAAAAGAGCTCAATTTAGGTCCGGAAATACTTGCTTATCGTACACTTCCTAAAATATACATAAAAGATAGTGAAATTAGCCCCAATAATTGCACGATGGCGAGGGAAATTTTTGAACATATAAAAAAACGTAAAAATAATTGTTATGCATTAGCCTTTGATATTCATAGTTTTTATGATTACATAGACCACGCAAAATTATATCAAGAATGGACAAAAGTACTAAATACCGACAAGTTACCTGCTGACCACTTAAATATTTATAGATCATTGACAAAGTATTGTTTTATTGATTTGAAAGAAATTTGTTACTATATAAATAAAAACAAATGTACTTCAGATGCTTGTAGTAAATGTAATAAAAAAATATATAAACAAATACCTAAAATTCTTTTTTATAATGCTAAACAGTTTAGAACTTTTAAGAAATGGTATAAAGAGACATATAAAAATACTGAACATAAAAAATTTCATAAAAATCCTGGATTAAATGATAAATTCCCATATGGAATTCCGCAAGGGACCTCTATGTCAGCACTTCTCTCTAATATTTACATGATACCGTTTGATGTAAATATGAAAAATTTGGCAGAAGAAGTTAATGGAATATATCGACGCTATTGTGATGATATAATGTTTATTTGTCCGCACGATGAGACTATAAAAAAGTATGTTATTGAAAAAATTCAAGAATATATTTTAGAAAGAGGCAATTCTTTGTCAATACACCCTATTGAAGCGTGGGACGATTACTCAAAAAGTCAATGTTATGACTTTACTAATATTAAAAAAATTATGACTAATCCGCTTCAATATCTTGGATTTTATTTTAATGGCGAACAAGTAAGAATTAGAGAAGCTAGTCTTGCTCGTTACTTAAGAAAATCTAAAAGAGCAGTTTCGGCAATGAAATTAAATGCAAAAAAAAAGCTAGAGAATATGCATAAAAAAGGAATTGTTCTTCAAGATAAACATAAAAAATTATATCGACGACTATTATATGAAAGATATACATATTTAGGCAAACGTAATTTCATATCATATGTTTTGAGAACTTTTGACAAAGTTTTTGACACCGCTGTTCTTAAACACCAAATACATAATCACAAAAAAAGACTAGATAATTTGATAAAGCAGGCAGATTCTGAATTATTAGCAACATACAATGAACTTGTAAGTAAAAAATAATTTAAATTGTATTAACAAATTTATGTGTTGTTATGTAAAATTTTCAGTGTGTTTTACGACTTTCACGCTATTGTGTTGTGTTAGGAGGCCGTATGAGTAAAAATAAGAAATATCGAATTAAACAAAAAGATTTTAAGAAGTTAGAAAAATTAGCTGAGCGGATTTATAACACAGCTACTGTGATTGATTATTTTTGTAGAACTCAACAAGAAATTGAAGAGTTGTATAATCTTACTCCACTAGTTGAGAATTTAAGGCGAGATACTGATACTGTAAATGCTTATTTTATAAATTATCCTGACAACAATAATTTTTAAATAGTATTTAAGAGCGGTTTTAATACCGTTCAAAAAGTGTTCAATAAATAAATTGTGTCTGAATGATACGTTTTGAAAGATTTTGCTTGATATTTTGCTCATTAAGTGTGATGAATGTCATTGCTGATAAGAGGTAACAATGATTGAATTAGGCAAAAAATACAGACTTAAAAAGATTAAAGGCTTTGAAAACTCTGATAATGAGTATTACAAAGTAATTGGCTTTTACAACTTCGATACTGTAATTTGTGAAAACACCTACGGAGAAAGGTTTGTATTTATGAAAGAGTTTTTAATAGACCCACAAATGCCTAATGAAATCTATTCAGACTTGATGCTAACGTTCTATTTCCTGATTTAATAAATCTTGATCTATTTCTTCTATGTTAAATGAAATATCTGGCTGGCCCTGTCGAGAGTAATAATTTGAAAATCTTGCAAGTATATTTTTAAAGTAGGATGATGCTATTTTGGCAATCGGTTTATAGTTATGATTTTCAAGTTCTGAGATCTCAATTGTTTTTAATCCTTGAAAATTAATTAAACCACCCTCAAATATGTTACATTTTGGTAAGTAATGAAACATGTTATTTTTATTTTTCAGTGCATCATGTCTTTTATTCTTTAACGCTCCTGACATTCCAGAGAAATGCTTTGTGATATTTTCAATACAACATAGTTGTATTGTATCAGCCTTTCTGACTCCATTACGCAAAGCCAAGTCACAAGCAGGAGTTATAACTATAAATTTATTGGTACAATTATCTTGAATAATAAGTCCTGGTGATAATTCTTCATTTAGTAACGGAGATATATACATTTCAGCAGCATAAGTCTGCTCACAATTACTATGCAATATATCTTCTAGGCAATGTCCAATAAAACGAAGCAATGCAGTTTCGCATTTCGAAGAATCTTCCATAGCTAAGTTTAACCATTCATCTATATTGTGTCTGATATTATTATTATAAATATTAGCCAATATTTGTTCAACTTGTCCTTTTCCACCTAAAAGATTCATAATACCTGTTTTATGAATATTAATCAAAAAATCCAAAATTTGTTCATCGACATTTTCATCACCTTTTGTAAAAGTTTTTAAAGCATATTTGTTATCATTTACTGAATCGGTCCCAGTATATATTACTGAAGGTATTCTATCTAATGCTTGTTTCATATTGTCAAGAACCAGATAGCCTTCATTCGCATTACCATTTAATTTTATATCTATAATAGTTGCATCAAACTCTCTTATATTTTTTTTATTAAAATCTTCTATTGATAAAACAGCTTCATATTTTATGTCACAATTGTGCTGAACATTGTATCTATTTATTGTTCGTTGGAAATTGGTAATATTTTCCTTTTCATCTTCCAAATGCAAAATTTTAAAACTAATCATTAACTACTTCCTTTGTTTCTAACTTGAAGTGTGCACCATTTTTATGGCTAATTGCTTTTAAATATAAATTATTTCTTAATGCCGCTTCTCCTGCTAAAGCAAGTCCTAAACCACTACCAGTACCTTTTGGCTTTGAAGTATATCCAGGCTCAAATATTGAACCACTATCAATTGCTGTTTCTGGAATTTCTTCTCCAGTATCAATAATTTCTAATTCAAAACCTTCTAACTTTTTTTGAACTGATATGCTTATAATTTTTTTATTAGGATTATTTTTTTCTATCCAATAAATACTGTTTTCAATTAAATTTGTTAAAATAACAATTAAATCTTGTTCTCTTGCAAAATACATTATATCTGGTTCACAATTAATGATTAAATCAATATTCAGATCATTAATTTTATTTTGGAATATATTTATGGATTGTTTTATTATTTTATTTATATTTACTTTCTTTTTAGAAGAACTATTCTTAGATGAGAGTGGGTCTAGTCTTCGGAATAAGCTTGTTAATAATTTAGTATTTAATTTATAATCAGATAAAATATCTAATAAATTATTTAAATTCTCTTCACTGTAATTATCTTTTAATTGATTTGCCCAATATTCAGTATTTTTAATTTGATTGGAAAAGAAATTCAATGGCTTTCTAGCTTCATGTAAAACTACATCCATTATTTTCCCAAGAGTTGCTTGTCCTTCATATTTTGCTATGTGTTCAGATATATTACTATATACCTCTTCTTTTTTCTTTTTAGTTTTTGAAATTACATTTAAAACCTTTTTCGTTGTCTCCACTGAAATATTATCGTTTAATAATACTTGTTCTATTTCTTTTTCAGCCTCTGAATAATCCAATAAACCTTCTGTTTTATGAATCTTATTTTTATTTTGTTCATCTATTAAACGTCGATAATCAAAACGCTTTCGCTCTAATACATTTAAAATAACATTTATAATATCTACAAGGTTTTTATAAGCTTCGTTTTCTTTTAAACCATCACGTGCACTTTTTTCTTCTAGACCTGATTTATCTTCATTTTCAATATTTATAATCCCTATAACTTGGTTATTACCTATATTAAAAGATGGGTTTTGAACACGTTGAGTATCTAAATGTAACCAATCAAATCCAGGATCCCCTAATGGTCTTATTCTAAAACCATTGCGATAGACTCCTATACCAGAGGCTGCATTTAAAATATTTTTTGTTTCTTGGATATTAAGATATGCTCCATTTTCATCTGTCAAGCCTCGCCCAATAAGATTTTTTAAGGCATCTGGCTCTCTGTCATATACTTTAATATCAATTTCAACATTACCACATCTTACATCTTCATTTAAATTAATGTTTTCTTCAATCAATTTCCCAGATTTAAAATTCTGATATTTAAATTTTCCTTTTCCATTTTTGTTGAATTTTCCATAAATTCTATAATCATATATATCAAAAAATGGAAATGGTTTTACAGGGCTATTTATTTCTTCATTTTCCCCTTCAAAATTTTTGAGAATTAAATTAATCTCAAAAATATCTTTAGGATCTTTATTAGGGGAAAGCATTTTTTTTAATTCTTTTTTTAATTCATTTATGCTTTCCCAGCCATTAATATCTTTTTTTGTCCAATAACGCAATTGCTCAATATCTCCTGTCGCAATAAGTTCTGTCCCTGACGGTTCAGAGACCTTTGAAAATTCGACAAGTATATTAACTTCATCTAAATATTTATATTTATTAAATTCGTCCCAATTTATATATATTTGAGATTTATTGCCATTTTTATCCACTGTATCCAATAGTAAATCATTTCCTATTAGAGATGCGGCGTAACGTCCAACCCCTTTTTCTCCTTGCATTATACGACCTTTAGGACTATGTTTTTGTTTTTTTTTATTATCTGTGGACGGGACAAGCCACTTATTAAGAACATCATCTTTTGTCATACCATGTCCAAAGTCTTTAATTTTTATTATGATCTTATCTTTTTTTTCAGGAATTTCAAAAGATATGTCCACAGATGGAGAATCTGCATCATAAGCATTTTTTACAAGCTCAATAATGGCGGCTTGAGGATCCTTTATCAGATCTCTGCCTATTGTAAATATGTGACGTCCCGCAGGCCGTATTTTATGTAAATTATCTTTACTCAATCAAGTTATCCTTTATATTTTTTGCAATTTTTTCTGCTAACAATACGGGTACTGCATTTCCGATTTGTTTATAAGCAGCAGTTCTACAAATTTCATCTTTTATACCTTCAAAATAGAAATCATCAGGAAAAGTCTGAAGTCTTGCAACTTCTCTAGGTGTTAAAGATCTATTCTGTTTAATATCTGGATGAATATAATAATGACCATCTTTAGCCACATGTGCCACAATTGTATGTGAATAAGTAAGATTTCCTGCTACAACTTTAAATCTATCTGTAAATGAAATTTTATTTTTATGACTCTGGAGTGTTGCAGGTATATCATTATAATTGAGTCTTTTAGCTTCCTTTTGCCATTTTTTTACTGCAAGCCTATATATTAATAAATCCTGTTTAGTATTCGGACGAGAAATCTGAAAAGTTAAAGGCGTTTTTTTATCCCTAATACCCATATCTAACAATAATTTATTTGTTTGTGTTGAATATTTATTAGACTGTTCTCCTGCATGTATTTTGGGGAGATCTTGAAATAATTCATCTATAGAATACTTACATGGAGATTTGGGAATATTAAGTTCTAGTTTTTTGTTACCTTTGAGGGTTCCTAAAATAATAACACGACGTCTATTTTGTGGTATTCCATACTCTTGGGCATTCAATACATAAGGAGTACAAACATAACCTATTTCGAAAAATAATTGTAGCATATTAGCAAGATGGAGATTCCCATTAGGATCTTTTGCAGAAAGCAAACCTATTACATTTTCAAATACAAAATATTGCGGTTTGTAATGCTTCAAAAATTCTGCATAATATTTATACAAATAATTCCTCTTATCTTTAAGCATATTTTCTTTTTCACAAGATCTCCCGATTAGCGAGTATGCTTGACAAGGTGGACCTCCTATAATAATAAATAATTTTTGTTTATCTAGTTTTTTATCTATATTAACAAAAATCTTATCTAATGTATTGTCTGAAATTTCTTCATTTATTACAGAATTGATTATTTCAAGAGGAACTGAAGAATACAATTTTTCTCTAGATATTTTTTTATTTAAGTAGTCATAGTATACTGAAATTTTATTGTTTTGTTTAAGCCAGTGATAACACATTCTTGTTTTTAGCGAATTTGATGCTGCTTTATCCATTTCAACATGAGCCACTGGCAAATACCCAGCTCTTATGAAACCCTCTGAAAGTCCCCCACACCCAGCAAATAAGTCTAAAAAGTTTAAACAACTATTGCTCTCGCATATTGAATCTTTAGACATGATTAACCTCTTTTCGATTTTATGACACAAGATTATTTATGTCAAGTTATATTAAATCTTAATAGTAAGAATAACTATAATTACTATGAAATTTTATTAAAAGATTAATAATATATTTAATTGTTTTTTTATTTAGATTTAAATATATATATTTAAAAAAATTGTTAAGAAGTATTAAATAAAAAATAAATTGTGTCTGAATGATACGTTTTGTGTTTACTTACTTGATATTTTACTCATTAAGAGTGATGAATGTCATTGCTATAAATGAATATAAGGGGTAACAATGATTGAATTAGGCAAAAAATACAAACTAAAAAAGATTAGAGGTTTTGAAAACTCTGATAATGAGTATTACAAAGTAATTGGCTTCTACAACTTCGATACTGTAATTTGTGAAAACCCATACGGAGAAAGATTTGTATTTATGAAAGAGTTTTTAATTGATCCACAAAAGCCTGATGATATCTATTCAGATTTGATGTTTGAAAGGAAAGAATAATGACAGAAAAAGACTATGCACTTTTTGGTACAAAGGTTTTGAATTTAAAAACACAAGAAATCGGATTACTGATTTGTATATGGAAAAATAAGTTTGCTGATGCAGAGGTAGATTACGCAACTTGCGTTGATAAACAAGGCAAAAGGTACAATATAGAGCTTGATAATATAAGAGGGTTTGAAGATGATTTTGAAAAATAAGCTGACACGAGAAACCTTAGAAATAACATATCCTGAATTCAGAAAAAAGTTTGCAAAAGAAATCAGGATAGCTTTTGAAAGTTATCGTAGAACACAATTAAATAAGTATTCTTATAACTTTAAAGATGACAACTCTATGGAATACAATTTCTATTTCCAATTACAATGGAACTTCAACCACTTTGGAATTTCGAATTGGTATATTGAGAAAATGTAAACTATTTAGTTTGTAATATTCGTAATAGGTAATTTGCAAGATTTAATAATTCAATTGTCTCTTGTCTTGAATATTTTGTATCTCTATGGCTTTCAGGATTTTTTATACTACATAGAGCTCCTGAAAATAATTCCATTTGTGCTGTTTGTTCACTAGATAAAAGTTTACTATCTCTTAAAGGACCCTTGGTAGGTCCAAATGCATTTTTTACGAGATTTGCTCCATATAAATCTTTAAATCCAGATTTTTCTCTAATAATTATTTCTATTTGTTTAAAAGCACTGAATACAGCTGATTCATAGTGCTTATCTCTAAATAATTTAATTGTTTTTGATGGGATCAAATTCAAATTACAAATATCATCTTCATCTAAATCTAATGATTCATATAGAGCAGTGACAATAGCTAATTTGCTTAACATTATTTCGCTGTAAGGGACTTGTCCTTTAACTGTTACTTGATAATTTTTATAATTATATTTATTTAAAAAATCATTTGTTTTGGTCATCCATTTTTCATAATCATATTTAGATATTAATAAAGAATGTTGTCCAGTAAGAGGATTAGCTATAAACTGTCTATTTCTTTCAGCAGTAGCTAATATTACTCTGGCTTCGTTTATTATAGTTTTTAAATATTCTTTTTTGTCCATACTTATTCTTCACTAAAAAAATCTTCATCAATCTTTTTGATTTCGATTTTAGTTTTAACTTGTACACCTAAATTATGTTTAATCATTAATTTTGTTAATTCTTCACCGTCTACTAATCGTATAATTTTACCTTGAACGGATGCAGCTTTCTTTTTAGCTCTTTCATCAAAGAAGCTGGTTGTTATAAATACTCCCTTTCTTACCGGAGAACAGCCTAGAGCCCCTGCGAAATTTTGCATTTCTTTTTCATTAACTTTATTGTCTGAGTATCTTTTAGCTTGCAGGTAGATTTTTTCTAATCCCAATTCATCTTCGTCGATTATGCCATCTACTCCACCATCATGACTCATTTTAGTCATAGAGCCGACACCATAATTCATTTTTTCCATAAGTTGAAGAACTATTTGTTCAAATCGCACAGGGTCAATTTGTTTTAATCTTGTTAGCAATTCTGTTTGTAGATTTTCTTTATACATATCTTGAGCATGTGCTAACATTTCGTCTGGAGTATCAGTTTTACTTTCTTGTATATTTTTATCAGAAGTTTTTTCATCTTTGTTAGGTTTTACAAATTCTAAAAATTCATTATATTGTTTTAGATAATTTAATATATCTTTAGGTTTATCTTGAAGGGCTTTTTTCCCTTTTTCATTAATAACAAAATAGGCTCTTCTAGGTGAGTCTATTAACTTAGCAGCTTTTAAATATGTTCTAGCCCAACCTACTCTACCTGCGAATTTATTACTACCGCTAGAAATTTTTTCCTCTAATTCTTCATTTGTTAATTTTAGTTTCTTTGCTAAAATATCAACAATTTCCGTAATTCGATGTTCCTTTTTATCAGATAAAACTTCTAAAACTGGTATCATTAATTCATCATATTTAGGTATTGTCATCCATAAACTCCTTTTTTTTAAGCATAGCACAAAAATTTGCAGGAGTTATTCTATACCTAAAATTTCACGCTCGATTTGGCGGATAAAGTCCGGAGAAAGTTCCTTTTTGACTTGGGGTGTTTTGTTTGACGTTTCAAGTTCTTTCAATTCGGGGAATAATTTCAAGATATTCACCAGCGAATAATATTCTGCTTGGCTTATCTGGCTGTTAGTTTTATTACTGTTTGCAATTTTATCCATAAGCTTTAGGGCAAACTTTTGCAAATCCTCTTTGAACTGGGATTTATCATACATTGATTCTTTTCGCTTTTTATCCCAACCATATAGCTTTTTCCAGTAAAATAAAGTTCTTTTTGCAATCCCAAGTTCTAAAGAGATTTCACTAACGGTCAGGCCTTTTAAAAACATTTGCTCTGCTTGTTTAAATAATTTCATTTTGCTCATTAAAATCCCTCAAAAATTAAGTTTTCTATCCCAAAATGGTTTTTATCTTGCACTTTTTTAACTTGATAAACGCAACTTCTATCAATCACTCCAAGGTGTTGGAAATATTTTATCAGTTGGTTTAGAAGTGCCATTGTGTTTTTAATTCTGCGGGGCTTAAGGCGTCTTAATTCGCAGACCTTAAAAAGTTCTTTTATCGACTCAATATCAATTTCATGCAGGTAATAGCAGTTTATAAACGGTATAATATTGAAATTAAAAATCGCGTTATAGTTTCTATAAGTCTCGAATTTGCAGTATTTTTCGACATAATTTTTCATAAAATATTCTTTTGCATCTTCTATACTAATTTTTAGGTGTTTATTCTTTAGCGGGCTGAATATTTCATAATTTTCACCCGTTTTCGTTTCCTCATTGTATTTATAAATCCCGTTTTCAAAAAGTATTTTATTGCTATTCAAAAGCTGTTCAAGTTTTGTTTTGCAATCGCATTCTGCTATTAATTCAATATCATCAAGGGTAAATTCTTTTAATCTCTTAGCTAATTTTTCAATGTTCATATAATTTGCTCCATAACTTCTTTTGTAATTTCTTCTAAATTATTTTCTTTTGCAAAACTTTCAAGTTTGCTTATAAGCTGTACTATTTGTCTGAACCTATTGTATTTTTTGTGGATGTATTCTATTGAATCAGGGGTAAACGGTATTTCAGAGAGTTGGCTAAAAATCTGGCTCAAATCTTCTATTTCAAAGGTTTCAAACTTTACAATTTCGCTAAATCTGTCATATAAATGCTTGTATCTTTCAAGTTTTCTAAGAGCCAAGCCCATTCCGACAAAGACTATCGGACAATCGGTTTTATCGTGGATATCTCTTAGGGTCTCGACACTTTTGTAATTGTTCATTAAGTAGTCGATTTCATCTACAAAAATAATTTTTGGCTTTTGGATAAGTTTGCTAATCACGACATTAAAGTTGTCCGAGGTCAAATACCGAGGGAGTTCGTCCATTTCTCTAACAATTTCTTCAACAAGCCACCTGCTTGTCATAAGGTTTGAGGCTCGAATATAAATCCCGTCATACTTGCAAGCTAGCCAAAGTGCCGTTTGAGATTTTCCAAGCCCCGGCTCGCCATATACAAGTCCCATTTTAGGAATGTTTTTGGGTTTACTTTTCAGGGCTTCAACTAAGCCTATAAAATTCCTTACATTTCGAGTTTTTATAAAGATTTTTTTCATTTTATCCTTTCTTGGTTGCTCGCAATAAACGGGTATGGCTTCACCTTAGACCCATTGCTTGCAATCCGCTATTCATATAACAGTTTGTACTCCTTTGTTTGTTTAAATTCTGTAATCCAAGCGTCGCTTGGGTTATGTTTTATCAAATATTCGTACTTTTCTGAATTGTTTTTGAAAATCGGGAGTGATTTTTCTCCGTTGTTTATTTTTTGAACACCATTTGAACGAGGTTTGAACTCTTTGTGAAAATTGTTAGAATTTTCCATTTCTTCTTGGTTCGACCTTGCTTCAATTAGTTTTATTTCATCATTAGTCAATAATTTTTTAACCGAATTTATAGTTTTTCGTTTCAGCTTTTGTTGTTTTTGGATTTTTTGTTTGTAATCCTCTAAATCCTCAACCGTTCCTAAAATCTTTGCCATCGGGTGAGTTTCGGTTACTCGCTCTGCGGTACATAAGTATTCACCTTTCGGGGTAAAAACTTTTACACTTGTCAAATCAAACAGGTTGTATTTTACCAGAACTTTTCCTCTAAGCCCGTATAGTCTTTCGTCAAAGTAATCGCAGTTTAAGAACCTTACACCATTTCGCTGAATTGTTTTGACTTCAGTTGCCAGCATCAAATCGTCAAGCAAGCTTTTATCAATATTTTGTTTCTTTCGATTTCCCAAAACTTCTGCTATTGTCATATTTGGTGCATTTGTGCAGGGCTGAGAATTCTTGAACTTAAGCCACATATCAATCATTTTGATTGTTTCTTCTATTGTGGGGATATAATCATTATGCAGGTTGGAGTGGAATTTTTCGTTTCTTTTCAAGTATGCAGGTTTGTTAATAATTGATGAGCCGACATAGCTTGGCATTAGTTTTTCAAATCCTTCTTGAAATTCTTTAAAGAACCTCTCAATAACCTTTGACCTTGCATTATATGGTCTTGCAAATACCGTTTCAATCCCGAGTTTTGCATAAAGCCCATAAAAGCCTAATTCTCCAAATCCTTTGTCATCTGTAAAATACTTTGCTCTAAATGCTCTGCCGTTATCTTGATAGACAATTTTCGGTATCATATCGAGGTTTATTATTGCGTTTCTTAGAGCACTTGCAATACATTGGGTATTTTCTTCAAGCATAATTTCATACCCGACCAGTGCTGTTGATTTCCAGTCCAAAAATCCGACTAAAGTTGCTCTACAAGGCTTGCCCGTAAACGGATTAATCACTTGAAACGCCAGTTTATGCCCGTCTGCGACTAAAATATCCCCGACATCAAGCAGGCTAGCATCTCGTCTAATATAAGGCTCGACCTTGTCAGAAAGTGCCTTTTCTCCGTCTCGAGCAAGTACCCATTTGTCATAATTGTTGTCCTTAAACCATTTTGCATAGCGTCTAAATGTAATATCTGCAGGGATAAAACTTTGACCTTGCTCTTTGAGCTTGTATTTTGTAAGTGCGATTGCTTTGCCGATACAAATTCTATTCGGGTGCAGGAGTAAGCTCATAAATATTTTGATTTCTTCATCTGTCAGGCAGGTTCGGTATTCGTTCACAGAAACGTATTTGTAATTAGGGATTAACCTTGTATAATCCTCTGTGCCGTCGAGCATGGATTTCCAACGATGAAGGCTTCCTCGTGAAATTTTACCTAAAATATTAAAAAGGTAGGAATTTGAGCTGTTATGAAGTTTTACAAAATCATAGTCTGCTTGAAGTTTGTTGACAGCTTTACGGCGAAACTCTTGCCATTTGCGGATTAAATCAAGTTTTGCAAGAGCGTTTTGTTTTGCCTTCTCAGGGGTGTATTTAACTGTCTCAACTTGGTTTTCCATTGTCTCAAAATCCTTGTAATGCTTTGTGCAACACATTCATCACTCTTTTTGAGACAGAAGTCAAGTGGGGGTAA
The DNA here is from genome assembly GCA_944323695.1 of Candidatus Gastranaerophilales bacterium. Lineage (GTDB taxonomy): Bacteria > Cyanobacteriota > Vampirovibrionia > Gastranaerophilales > Gastranaerophilaceae > SIG32. The sequence goes on along the minus strand of CALUTI010000007.1, from coordinate 83,514 downwards.
ATGATAAAAGAGTAAATTTGTGTTACAATAAACAAGTAAAGAATAGCATATTTATAATATGTTAAAAATTTGGAGGTTATATGGATATTATCTTAACAGCAAAAGGGCATACTGGACAAATTGATTTATATTCTAATCGTATTGACATAAAAAGAAAAGGTTTTATGGCTTTTGCTTTACATGGCTTTGATGGTACAAAAACTATTTTCTTAAAATCTATATCTGGAATTCAATTTAAAGAAGCTGGAGCTTTAACAGCTGGATATATTCAATTTATATTTCAAGGTAGTAAAGAATCTTCAAAAGGTCTTTTTGATGCAACAAAAGATGAAAATACGGTTATGTTTCAGTCAAAAGACCAAGCAGATTTTGAAAAAATAAGAGATTATATCTTTGAAAATATATAAGTTCTTATTGTAATTTTTACAAAATGTTTTTATAGTATATATTAATAAATTAGAAATTGCGTAAATATCCAAATCTTATTGATAATTTTGGGTATCCCAATTTGCAAGTAAAAATAAAATTGCACTTTCTTGCACTTGACTTAACTTCAAACACCGAGGCGATTTTAGCCTAATGTGGTTTAAAAAATTTGTAAATGGAGTGCAAAAGAGTGCAAGAAATGAGTACTTGAGTGCAAAAAATGTCCCATACATCTCAATACTAAAAAACAGCCTCAATCGTGCTGTCTGTTTGATTTTTTATTAAATTTTCTCTATCTCAATGTCCCAGAAACCTATTAATTACCTGCAAAAATTTCGCATCCAATACAGGTTCATAATATATAGATTTCTATATTTATACATGCACTCAGTGGACTGGGACCATCAGCCCATATCTATTCAGTTAAAAATGTAATTTATCTTAATTTGTTCTTTTTTAATACCTCCTTATTTACTTTTACATACACATTAATCGCTCTTGTAGCAATAAAAGTCAAGTCATTTGCTCAAAACTTTTTATTAAGAACTTATTAAGAATAATTACTCCAAAATTGACAAAGTGTCTGCTATAGTTTACACTATTAATATGAACATGCGAATTGTAAAAATTGCCCAATTAGCAGATGACAAAGCTCCATTTATTGAATGGATGAATTCGCTTGATAAAAATACAAAAATTAGGATACAAAGCAGGTTAACAAGGTTATTGGAAAATAATTTTGGAGACCATAAGAAAATAGACAATGAAATATCCGAACTAAGATTTAAGTTTGGATCCGGATATCGGATTTATTATACTGAAATAGATAATATAATAGTTTTACTTATTAATGGTGGCGATAAATCAACACAAAGTAAAGATATCCTAAAAGCAAAAAGTATACTTCAAGAATGGAGAAACTTACAATGAAAGAATTAAAACATACAATAGATTTAGAAAATTATATAGTTAACGACTTAAAAACTGATGAAGATATTAAATTATATCTAAATACAAGTTTAAAAGATTATATTGAAGATGGTGATTTTAATTCTTTTTATAGAGCATTAGAAATTGCCATAAAATCAAGAAATTCAATTTCAGGTTTTGCAAAGAAAATTGGAATGTCAAGAACTCATTTATATAGTTTATTTAAAAATGAAAAAGAACCTAAATTTTCAACCATTGTAAAAATATTCCATGAATTAGGTTATGAATTAGAAATTGCGTAAATATCTAAATCTCATTGATAATTTTGGGTATCCCAATTTACAAGTAAAAATAAAATTGCACTTTTTTGCACTTTCTTGCACTGGGCTTAACTTTATACACCAAGGCAATTTTAGCCTAATGTAGTTTTAAAATTTTGCAAATGGAGTGCAAAAGAGTGCAAGAAAAGAGTACTTAAGTGCAAGAAAAGACCCATACATCTCAATACTAAAAAACAGCCTCAATCGTGCTGTCTGTTTGATTTTTTATTAAAATTTTCCCGTCTCAATGTCCCAGAAAGCTATTACCCGGAAACCTATTAATTCTCCTGGGAAAATTTCTGCGAACAAATATTAGAATAATTTATTTATTAATTAAAAAAGACAGGTTTTAACCTGTCTTTTTTAATCTGGGCCGCAGTGGACTCGAACCACCGACCTCACCCTTATCAGGGGTGCGCTCTAACCACCTGAGCTAGCAGCCCATATATTCCTATTTTATTCTAAAAATTTTCAAAATCAATGTGCTTTGGGCTGTGACCCTTATCAGGCCTCTCACTCGACAACACTTAGTTGTCTCGTTCGGCACAGTGCTCTAACCACCTGAGCTTTCAGCCCGCCTATTTCGGCAATTCCTAATTTATCATGGACATTTTTTAAAATCAAGTAGTTCAGTAAATTTATCATGTTAAGAAAAGTTACAAAAACTACTTTTACTGTAATTTGAGCTTATAAAAAACGTTATTATATATAACGAGGATTAACTATGTCTATTGTAATTGATGCAAACCTATCATATCTTCAAAACCGTTTGAATTTATCCGCTGAAAAACTGGAGCTTTATCAGGGTAAATCAATTGAAGAAGTTTTGGAAGCTGAAGCGGCTTCCGGCAATGACCTTGCTGTCCAGCTTGCAAATGAATTATTGACTGATGTTAATCTTCTTATCGAAATTTTTAAACTTGCTGATCCCAATAATAAATTTATAATTCTTATGAATATGGATGAACAACAGCTTAGAGGTTTTCTTCCTCTAATGGAACATAATGACCTTGTTCAGGGATTAATGTATTTTACTCAGGATAAACTCCTTAAAATGCTTGAAGAAATTCCAAAAGAGCAGCTTGTAAAAACAGTTTTTGAACTATTTTCTCAGGAAGAAGTTATTCAATTGGTTCCAGATGAACAATTAGATAACATTTTAACATTTTATGACTTAGATAAAAATAAAGTTTTACAGCACATGAAGTCTATTCCCCCGGAATATATTGCTCAAATGCTAGAAAGCGTTACAGGAGAAGCTGTAGAAGATCAAAGTCAATATGATATGATAACTCAGGTTGGAAATTTGAATCCGCTTGAATACAAAGATGCACTTACAAGCCTTCAGCCTACGCAAAAACAACAATTAACACTTTCTTTAGCAAAAGAAAATCCTAAGCTTTACGAATTAATTGATTCAAGAGCTTACACAAATATGATTGATGTCCACAAACAAAAACCTGAACTTGTAAAAGCTATGAATGTAATAGAAGATGAACATCTTATAAATATGATAGGTCAGCTTCCGCATGACCTGATGTCAATTGTTATAACACAACTTGATACAGAAGATTTTGCAGATCATTTAATGAAGAAAAATCCTGAAATTATCGCTGATATCATTGCCGGATAAGACATTCCACGCAAGTTTTATGGCATGCTCTGCGAACTGATGCTTCATTTCGCACCTTTGTAAACCGGGATTTAAAAGAATTTTTTTAACATATATTTTATCTTTGTATTTACATGAAATATAACAAAGTCCGACGGGTTTTTCTGCTGTCCCGCCTGTAGGCCCAGCAATTCCCGTTGTACATAAAGCTATGTCACATCCGGTTTTTCTCATCAAACCTTCTGCCATTTCTTTTGCGCATTCTTCACTTACCGCACCATATATTTCAAGTGTTTCATTACTTACACCCAAAATTTCATGTTTTGCCTCATTTGCATAAGTTACAAAATTAAGTTTGGTATAAGCAGAGCTTCCTGAGATATCCGTCAGTATAGAGCTTACCAAACCACCGGTACAGGATTCCGCTGTCGATATAATCAATTCCTTTTCTAATAACAGTTTTGTTAATTTTTCTATCATAATTAAAATATATGTTAACATAGGCATGAAAAATTTTCATGTTGTTATATCATGTTAGATACGGAAGGGGTAAACATGCCAACAGTCAGAGAAAGGACAGATCAGGGTAATCTTTTGCCGCAGAATATTGAGGCAGAAGAAGCGGTATTGGGTGCAATTCTCGTAAATCCTGAGGTTATAACAAAAGTTGTTGAAACACTAAAGCCTGAAAGTTTTTATAAACCTGCACACAGATATGTATATGAAGCAATGCTGCAGTTGTTTAACACAAACGAAAGAATTGATCTGGTTTCAGTATCTGATGTATTAAGCTATAATTCTAAGCTGGAAGCTGTTGGCGGACGTGCTTTTATTAACGATTTAAGCTATAAAACAATTACAACATCAAATATAGAATATTACGCCAGAATAGTTCAGGAAAAGGCCGTAAAAAGAGCCTTAATCAATGCGGGAAGTGAAATAGTATCTTTTGGATACGATATGAACCCTATTGATGAATCTTTGGAAAGCGCTGAAAAGTTAATATTTGACATAGCATCTAAAAAGGCCACAACCGATTTGAGCCATATTAAAGATCTTGTTTTAACTTCTTACGAAAAAATTGAATACAGATACGAACATAAAGATGAATTAATAGGCCTAAGAACAGATTTTTATGAACTGGATTCAATGACAAGCGGACTTCAAAAATCAGATCTTATAATTCTTGCAGCCCGTCCTTCAATGGGTAAAACAGCGTTTGCTCTAAATATTGCACAAAATGTTGCTATAAAAGAAAAAGTTCCTGTGGCAATATTCTCACTTGAAATGTCAAAAGAACAACTCGTACAACGTATGCTTTGCTCGCAGGCCGAAGTTGATACCCAGCGCTTAAAAACAGGAAATATGCAAGGTAAAGACTGGGATAAATTAGTAAGTGCTATGAACGATTTTGCAAACGCACCAATCTTTATTGATGATACAAGCGGCTGTACATTAACGGATATCAGAGCGAAATGCCGCAGATTAAAAATGGAACAAAAGGATTTAGGTCTGGTTGTAATTGATTATTTACAATTAATGGAAGGCAGCGGCAGAGAAGATCGTATGCAGCAGATTTCAGCCATATCAAGGGGCTTGAAAACACTTGCCCGTGAACTTGATGTTCCGGTAATTGCACTTTCACAATTATCCCGTGCGGTTGAATCCAGAACAGATAAGCGTCCGATGCTGTCAGACTTAAGAGAATCAGGTGCGATTGAACAAGATGCTGATATTGTAATGTTTATCTATCGTGACGAATATTATAAGAAAAATGATGAAGAAAGCGAAGTTTCAAAAGCCGCCTCCAAAGGTGAATCCGAGATTATCATTGCAAAACACAGAAACGGTCCTGTAGGCATGGTAAAACTTCTGTTCCAAGGAAATATTACCAAATTCAAAAATCCTATTAAGACTGATGTGTTTTAAAAAATAAAATCTCGTTACAAATAAAACTTTTGACGGGGGTGCGGGGGAGTCCCCTGCTCACTCGTACATTTTAATCGCGTGTTTTTCTTTCTTTTTGCATCGCAACAAAGCGGATTGCGAGCAGAGGGCGAAACGGCGGCGCGCAGGCGACGGCGTTGCAGTCCTGTTTAATGCGAGCAAACAAGCAGAGAAAGAAATGAACAATAAAACCATTTATAAATATATTGTTAATTTTGAGCAAAACGTCATAAAATTTGTTATAATCAAAGTATGGATAATTATGAGGATTTTATATCAACAGTAAGCCACGAACTAAGAACACCTTTGACATCTATCAGAGGGTTTGCGCAGACAATGCTGACCTCATGGGACAAATTGGATGACGAAAGCAAGAAAAAATTCTTGAAAATTATTGAGGATCAATCAAATAGGCTTATCGGATTAGTGGAAAATATGCTTTCCGTCACAAAACTGCATTCCGAAAAGGAAATTCTGGTATTCAAAGAAGCTAACCTGAAAAATTTAATTGAACCTGTAATAGATATTATTAAAACCGCCTATCCGACACATAAATTTGAATTTATTTCAAATGAAAAAACACCGAATATAATTGTTGATAAAGATAAATTCCAGCAGATAATGACAAATCTGATAGAAAATGCCGCGAAATATTCAAACGAAAACACAACAATAACAATTTCCACCGAACCTGCCGGGGATTATGTTTCAATAAAAGTAACCGACCGCGGAGTGGGGATTTTGCCTGAAAATTACAACAAAATTTTCACAAAATTTTCACGAATAGATAATCCACTCACCCGAAAAGTTCAAGGCAGCGGACTCGGCTTATATATAACTAAAAATCTTGTCGAAAAAATGGACGGCAGAATTTCAGTAATTTCAGGCAACGGTGAAACAACATTTGAAGTATTAATGCCGGTCAAAAGTGTTGAAGAACAGGCGAGGGCAAAATGCATTCAGTAACATTATTGATAGATAAAAGGCGCGAGCTTTCCACAAAATACAAAAAACTGCTTGAAACAGAAAACAATACTGTCCTTGTTTCAAAAAACCTTTTGAGCGCAATGAAAACAATTCAGGACACTGAACCTGATGTAATAATCATATCCGACAGCATTGACAGTGACCTTTCCGACTATTGCAAAAAAATCCGCGCATTAACATATAACATGCGACCTGTCATAATCGCCATTTCCAAATCCGCAGAAGTTGACGACCGCCTGAAGGTTCTTGAAAGCGGGGCAGATGATTTCATCAGCGAACCCGTGAACGCCGATGAATTTGTTATGAGGATTAAAGCTCATTTAAGGCGTGAATTTGAATCCAATCTTGACGGGAAAAAACTTTTGCCGAGCAAAAATTACTCACTTAGAGCATTAAAAAGAATTATAAAGTCAAAAAAAATGTGGGCGGCAATGCTTGTCACTATTGATAATTTTGAAAATTATAAAGAAACCTATACAGAGCTTGCCTCTGATAAATTAATAAAAACATTTTGCGCAATTATTCAATCAGCTCTAAACAAAGATGACTACTTAGGACTTGTGTCAGACAATGAATTTTTGGTTATAACCGACATGTTTAAAGCTGACAAAATAGCAAATTACCTGACTTTTGCAATTGATTCCGTCTCTCCGAAATTTTATTCATTTGAAGATGTAAACCGCGGCTACATGATAATGCAGGGGGATGAATTTGCAGGCAGAAGATGTGAATTTATTCACACAACAATCGGTGTTGTAACAAACGAATTTAACAATTTCACAAATGTTTCCCAATTAATTAATGCACTTGTTCAAACGCGGAATATGGCATACATGCCGGCACATTCAAACTATTTGATTGAGCGCCCGAAAATTACTGCAGAAAATGCAGTCATGGAAAAAATTTATAACAATAAAATCAGAATAATTGAGCCGGATGAGGCAATGAATATGCTTTTAAAAACTATTTTGGAGCTTCAAGGTTTTGAAATCATTGAAAATGACACCATACCCGCCGTAATTATTCTTGATGCAGGAGATATTGAAAATCAAAAAGGTCTTGAACTTTGTAAACAGCTGAAAAATGACAGCAGACTTGCCAATTCAAAACTAATTGTAACATCAATATTCCATGACAAAGAAACTGTCCTGAACTGCGGTGCTGATTTATATATGCCAAAACCTTATGAACTAAAACATTTAATAAGATGGGTGGAAACTTTTGTAAGAGAATTTAACCGATAAGCTGTTCTAATTTTTCAGCATTTTCAGAGGCTGCTTTTGCCTGAGATGCCGTAATTCTTCTCATATAAGTTCTTAAAGCTTCTCTAATCAATTCACTGCGTGATCTTTGTTCGGTTAATGCAAGCCCGTCCACTTTATTCAAAAAGTCATCCGGCATAGTTACCAAAATTTTTGCCATAAATCATTTCCTTTTCACTTTACAAACATTTTACCATATTATATAATATTCCGCAACAGGATTAAGTAACATCGGTTATAGACAAAATATGGTAATTTGAATAAGATTATTCAATAAGAAAGGAGAGTCTTATGGAAGAAAACAACAATCATCATGTATGTACAATTGAACGCCATCCGATTTTAAAGCATTTATTATACGGCTTGATGGCATTAATAGGTGCATTTTTAGCCTTTTATGTAGTTACTGACTGGTATTTCAAAGCAATGCTTAATCCGGTAAATCAAATGAAACGTATGGACAAATTTATTGAAAAACGTGATAAGCAAATGGAAAAAGCTTTCAAAAAAGCTTTCCGCGGCACAGAAAGACTTCAGGAACGCGCAAATCACATAATCAGACTTGAACAGGATGATGATGCCTACAAAGTTCTGGTAGATTTAGTCCCTCTTAATGACAGCGAAAAAAATGTTGAAGTTAGAACAAACGGTAATATTTTAACAGTAAAAGCAGCGGGAATTCACGGATTTGGAGAAAGAAAATCACTGGTTGAATTCACTCAAAGCTATATGTTCGGTGACAATGTTGATTTAAGTAAATTAACAAAAGAGCGAAAAGGCGATATGTACGTCATAACAGTTCCAATTGAAGATTAAAAATAAGGGCGGGGAATCCGCCCTTTATGTTATAATAAATTTATGAAAAAAATCTTAGTAGTAGACGATTCACCAAGCTGGGTAAGACATCATATTTTTAATATCAAATACGTTTTAGGCGAAAATAATGCGGAAATCTTAACGGCGAATTCTGCAAAAGAAGGCGACAATGTATTATCTATGAATATTGACAAGCCTTTTGACATAATATTTACTGATATGCAGATGGAGCCTGATTTTTTACCGTTAAATGCCGGTGAATGGCTGATAAAACAAATCCAATTTTATCCGGAATATAAAGATACAAAAATCGTAATTATTTCAGCATCGCCGAGGATTGACAAAATAGCGGAAAAGTACGGAGTAGATTTTATTCCCAAAAGACTCTGCCAGACAACTGTGCCTTATGTACAAGTATTAACTTTATAATTATTCTTTAAGATAACCCTCTGGAAATTTCCAGCCATTCAACTTAATTGCAGCACCACAAGAGTATCCAAGGCTTTCTGTTGAACATCCCATTTTATTATTAGTTCCTTGGCCATTTTGAACAATAAAATTAGGATCCATCAAATCATCTACGGTTACATTGCTAACATCACCATAAAATGATAAACCATAAGCATTTAGCATTAATTTTCCAGAATCAACAAAATTTCCATCCTCATCAATAGAACCCATCTTATTACCTGGGTTATTTGGAGAAAAATACAGTACAAAGATATCCTTACCAATTTGATTAGGCTCAGATTTACCATTTATATCCGCAAAAACAAAAACATGCGGGAAAAGTGTATCAGAACTAGCCCATGTATAAACAGATATTCCATCATCTAATACAAATGCACCACGTGAAGACGATAACGGAATGCTACTTCCATTTGCAAATTTCATATTCTCAGAGACACATTCAACAGACACCGGAAAACATTTTTTAGCTACTTTTAAATTCGGTAATACATATTTGTCACAAAAATACTTAATTCTTTCTGCGTTATCTAAAGGTATTTGATTCCAAGACCATGTTTCATAATCACCATATTCTACTTTTGATAATTCAAAAGCATTTTTTAATGTCGCATATACTTTTTGCAACTTTGATACAGTTTGTTTTTCCTGATAATTTGCAATCAATGTTGGAATAGTCATTGCTGCGACAATCCCGATTATACCAAGGGTTATAAGAACTTCTGCCAAGGTAAAGGCAACTTTAACTTTTTTGTCATTCCGAACTCGGTTCGGAATCTCTTTTTTACCCTCACCAGAAGTTGTAACTCGCTCCGCTCGAACAACTTCTCCCTCTCCCATTAGTAGAGGGGGATTACTTCTGTCATTCTGAGCGTCAGCGAAGAATCTCTTGAGATCCTGAAACAAGTTCAGCATGACATACAGATCCTTCGGCTTCGCCTCAGGATGACATATGTTCTCAAAGCCCTTGCCTTTTCCCTCACCAACTTTCGGTATATTCTCACCAACAACCTGTGTGTCGGGTCTAGTGGCACGCTGGCTACTTAGAGGAGACGCCCCCCCCCGTTCCTCATTTTTTTCATAATTTTCATAAGCTCTTCTCCTTTTTTCTATTAACTATATCATTTAATTCGTAATATTGCAACTATTAATTAATTTTTCAGCGATTTTCACCGCATCTTCAAAGGCAAATTTATTTCTTAAAAAATCTTCGCGTTCCACGTATTTTTTGACTATTTTTCGTGCAAAAGAACCTACGGAAACCCCGTTTGCATTAATCCCGCACATTTTAGCAAGTTCGGCGGTTTTGGAATTTGTTCCGCCTGATAGCAGAAGATAGACAGGAAGATTTTCATTTTGAATAATTTCAGCAGTCGCGACAGCCTGCAATGTGGTTTTGTAATCATCTTGACCGCCGCTCATCGGGAAACCGTCCGCCTGAACAATTGTTGTATAAGGTGCACGTGTGCCGGTGAGTTTTTTAACTCTTTCAACAAGCTTTTCGTCACTTAATTTGCCGCGGCTTGTGCAGAGGCTCAAAATGCCGTCAAAAATTTCATTAATATAATTCCATTTTTGCTCTATTTCTTCGTTATTTAAGCCCATTGCATGGAATTCAATACAATCAATTCCTTTTGAGATAAGAGGCGGCAAAACTTCACTTAAATCTTTTTCTTCGGAGACATAAGATATTGCGCCTTTTGGGCAAATCTTTGCACATCTGCCGCAGCCGATACATTTGAATTTTTTCACCTTGGCATATTTTATTGCCCCCTGCGGACAGACACTGTCGCAAGAATAGCAGGAAATACATTTTTCATAATCCACAACGGCTTTATTCACATGCGGATCATTTTTTATCCCGACACTGACGCATAAATATGCATCATTAACTTTTGCAAATTCAAACCCGCGTTTTGCAGCATCTATTACTTCTTCCGAGGCAGACAAATCAAAAAATCTGCATCCGGCTTTTGCATATAAAGCAACAAGTTTTTCAACTACGTTTGCATCCTCATTTCCTGCGCCGCACACAAGTTTGAAACATTTTTTCGCGTCCAATAAGTCCTTTAACATTATCTCACCATATAATTATAGATAATTTCAGACGCTTTTACGATAAAATCTTTACCCAAAACAGAATTATGCGGACGATTTGCAAGTATAACCACAATATATTTTCTGCCGTTTGGAGCAAAAACAATTCCCGCATCGCCAAGCATTTTTCCTATGTCGCCAGTTTTATGCATAAACAAAGCACCCGGTCCAAGCCCTGCCTGGATTAAACGATTGTTGTGAACATGCCCCATATAATCGAAGATTTTTTCACGTGAAGATATATCCAAGAAATTCGGATTGTTATCAATATTGTAAAGCATTGTACCCAAATCACGAGCCGTTGTATGATTATTCCCAGTCAAATCCGGAAGCCATGTCTGCACATAGGTGCTATTCAAGCCCCAGCTTCTTATGGCTCTGTTTATATCAACCATGGAACCGATTTTTGACATAAGCATATTAGTTGCGGAATTGTCGGATTCGGTTATCATAATTCTTGCTAAATCATCAATTGTCCAGGTGGAATTTTCAGCCTTGAACTGCAAACTTCCGGAGCCTTCTGCCCTGTAGTAGTCAGTCAAAGTCATCTTGTCTTCTAAAGACAATTGTTTCGCTTCAATTGATTTAAAAAGTTCAATTAAAACCGGAATTTTAATTATACTTGCAGCGGAAAAAATCTCGGATGCGTTTACATCAGCAAATTTTTCAGTTTCATACTGCCAAACATAAACAGACGGATGAATTGACGGATACTGTGCCATCAAATTTTTTAAACTGTTTTCCAAATCCCCCATTCTGTAGGTTTCGGAAATCTTTTGCATCTGCGGCTTTTTAACCTCAACTCCGGTCAGATATCTTTGGTTAAATAACAAATCATTTGCAAGATAATCCGTTGTCGGGAATCTCAAAGCATGGTAGTCGGTTTTAATCTCCGGATAGGGAGAACCATGCAAAAACGACATTGTAACCCTTTGAAATCCCAAAGGCATAACAAAAACCGCAATCATTGTGAAAAATACGGTAGAAATAATTTTATGCAGAATATTATTGCGTTTTACCTTCTTTTTATTAACCTGCAGGTGAGAAGGTTTGTAATCAGGCTTGCCATACGTTCTTAAAGGACGTACCTCGCTGACTCTGGGGTAAGTTTTATAAACTTCTGCGTAATATTGCCTTCTGTCGTACTGTTCCGCTAACTTCGGCATTCATTCCTCCCTAATAATACTATTGTAGCCCACAGAAATTATATTGGCAAGTTGGTTAACATTTTTTTAAAAAATTTTGATTTTTGAAATATCTGTTATAAAATTGAGCAAAAGAGGTAAAGTTATGGAAGAGAATTGCATTTTTTGTAAAATTATAAACGGAGATTTTGGCACGGAATTTGTTCTGGAAAACGAGCATGCTGTGGTGTTTAATGATATAAACCCGAAAGCACCTGTGCATATGCTTGTTGTACCGAGAATTCATGTGGCATCATTAAATGAGCTTGACGATAAGAATTTGTTGGGCGAATTAATGATGACAGTAAAAGAAGCTGCTAAACAAGCCGGATTAAAAGCTTATAAAACACTTATAAATACAGGAAAAGAGGCAGGGCAGGAAGTTTTCCACCTGCATATACATGTTATGGGAGATAAAAATTAATGAAAAACGGAATAGAAAACGGATATTACCACGAAATTACACCATCAGGCTTCGGCATTGCAATCAAAGCCGGAAAAGTATTATTTTCAGAACAATCAGAATTTCAAAAGGTAGAACTTTTTGAAACAGAAAGTTCACTCGGACGTGTTTTGACACTTGATGACTTAATGATGACCACGGAAGGCGATGAATACCACTATCATGAAATGATTGCCCACATCCCGATGATGAACCATAAATGTCCGAAATCTGTTCTTGTAATCGGCGGCGGTGACGGCGGAACTGTCAGAGAAGTTTTAAAACATGATACGGTTGAACGTGTTGTACTTTGTGAAATTGACGGAATGGTAATTGATGCGTGCAAAAAATATCTTCCGACAATCTCATGTGAACTTGATAATCCGAAAGTTGAAATCCTCGTTAAAGACGCGATTGAATATATTAAAGATAAGAAAAATGAATTTGATATTATTTTAATAGATTCAACCGATCCTATAGGACCGGGAGAAGGATTGTTTACCGAAGAATTTTACACAAATATAAAAAATTCTTTAAAAGAAGGCGGAATTATGGTAGCACAATCAGAATCACCGTTTGCTCAAAAAGATTCCGTAAAAAAAATGTATGATTTATTGAAAAAAGTTTTCCCGGTATGCTCAACTTACACCTCAAATATTCCGACATATCCGGGCGGATACTGGGCATGGGCTTTTTGTTCGGAAAACGTAGAACCGCTTTCATACATTGATGAAAGACGCTGTGCAGAAATTACAAAAACCTGCAAAATCTACAATAAAGATTACCACATGGCACGCTTTGCATTGCCTAATTATTTGAAAGAATTATTGTAATTTTAATTTAAAAATACTCTATAATCGACATTCAGATATTCTGCAATGTCGATTTTCTTATAAATAAATCTTCTGTTTCACAGTTTAAAGTTTTATATAATTTATCAAGTGTGCCAAAATTTATTCTTTTTATTGTGTTATTATAATATTTTTCTAATGTAGATAATTTTATACCTGATTTCTTAGATAATTCATATAGGGTTATATTTTTCATTTCAATTAATTCTTTAAGTTAGTAGGTTGGGCATACTTGCCCAACAAAAGCTCCCGGAACAGAGTCCGGGATGACAAGGTAACATGTCATTGCGAACGAACGCGAAGCAATCCAGCTTATTATGGATTCTTCGCTAACGCTCAGAATGACGCCAGTATCTTATTATCTTTATTAAAGAACTTATCGTCTTAAGGATTTTTATATTTTTTATGATATAATTTGAATAACAGGGGAGAACTTTATGTCAATTATTATAATGATACTTTTATTAAGCGTCTTGATACTTGTCCATGAGGCAGGACATTTTTTGGCAGCAAAAGCGTTCAAGATGAAGGTTGCCAAATTCGGTTTCGGGCTTCCGATAGGTCCTACTTTGTGGGAAGGACAAGTAGGTGATGTAAAAGTTCTTGTGCACGCGTTTTTACTTGGCGGCTATGTCGCATTCCCCGATGACGACAAGGAATTAGATCTTCCGAAAGATTCTCCCGACAGGTTCTTAAACCGACCCATTTATCAAAGATTAATCGTTGTATCCGCAGGTGTTACCGCAAACGTAATTTGTGCGTTTGTATTTGTACTTTTGACCGCATTTTTATGGGGGCATATGCCGTCCGGTAAATATGACGTTTACGTAAACCAAATTGTCGCAGAACAAGGTCAATCCGTCTGGACTTCCGGTCTTGAAAAAGGCGACAAAATTATTCGCGTAAACGGTTCTGATATTGACACAAGCTATGGGCTTTTAGCATATGCTCAGCTAAGCCCTAAAAACGACGGCAAAGTAGATAAAGAATTTGTTGACGAAAATTACGAAAGTTTGAAAAAACTAAACCCGGCATATCAAAGAAATGAAATTATACCGCAGGATGTCCTTGTTCGACTTCCGCAGCAAAAACCTGAAAAAGCAGTGTCTTTAACAAAAAACATGCTTAAAGGTTTCCAAAAATACGAAGATAAACAGCTTAAACTTAATGATACTCAAAAAACCCTGCGCGATAAGATTGTTGATAAAGCATACATTGTTTCGGATGGTACATTATCTTTAAATGACCTTGCTTTTGCACTTTCTGACAGTGTAAGACCATTAAATATAACTGTTTTACGAGACGGGAAAGAAGTAAGTCTCAAACCTATTTATCCGAATGAAAAAGGTCAGATTGGAGTTCAGCTTGACGTAAAAGAAGTTCTTATCCCCACAAAAGGTGTTAAATCTGCGGTTATTACAAGCGGAAAATACTTGTATGACCAGACCTATATGCTTTTATACGGACTTTACCAGATTGTAAGCGGCAAAATTCCTTTGAAAGATTTACACGGAATTATTGCCATTACGAAAGTTGGCGGTGATATTATTGACAACAGCGGAATTTTCTCCGGGCTTTTATTAATCGCAATAATCTCTCTTGACCTTGCAATAGTAAACTTTCTCCCAATACCGGCGCTTGACGGCGGTCATGTTTTGTTTTTAATCCTTGAAAAACTTCGCGGAAAGCCGCTGGAGGAAGAAACTATCGACAAAATCGGTACAGCCGGATTTATGTTTTTAATCCTGTTGATGATTTTTGTAATCTTCAATGATATTTTCGCACTTATAACAAAACAGCTTTAAGTCCCGGGTTTTTCAAGTTTTGCAAAATCATCCCGGATTTCACCGGCTTTACGTTCAAGCTGGTTATAAACCTGCGAATTAATTTCACCCCCGATAAGCAAAAGAATTGATGTGTAATAAAGCCATACCATCAATACTATAAATGCTCCGATGATTCCGTAAACAAGGTTATAAGTCCCTAAATTATTAACATAAACGGAAAACCCCCAAGAACCCACAAGCCAAAATGTACAGAAAAACAAAGTCCCGGGCAGGGCACTTGCTCGCTTGAATGCTTCATTTCCACGCAAATCAGGCAGAATATAATAACTTAAAAACGCCATTAAATACAATGCCAAAAATGCAACCGGCCAACGTAGTGTCAATAACATTATGGCAATTTTATGCGACATGTGAAAATGTTCAACCGCAAAATTTATAAATACCTTACCAAATACAATAAGGTTTATACTTAAAAATAATACAAGAGTATCAACTATTACCATGATAAAAGATAAAATTCTTGTATATACAAAATTTCTTGTTTCTTCAACCTTATAGGCACGATTTAAACCTTTTAATACAACAGCCATACCGTTTGTTGATAAAACTATTGTAACAATAACGCCTATCATACCCATAATATCGCCTTGCTGGAATATCATAACTTCAGACAAAACGGTCAAAATTAAATTCATAGCCTGCTCCGGCATAATGTTTGATAAGGCAAGCAAAATCGGATCCATATAGGATTTATTTCCCATCCAGCCAAATACCGCCATTAAAAATAACATAAACGGAAATATGCCGATAACCATCATAAATCCCATTTCTGCAGCCATGCCGTAGAAATCATTTTTAATAACCGAAATTACTAATCTTTTTACAGCTCTGATAAATGCGTTATTTTTCACAGCTCATGCTTCCTAATTTCATGCAGAATTTTTTTGATTGATTCTTCGACGTTACACTTCATAGTACATCCGGCAGCAAATTTATGTCCGCCGCCGCCAAACAATCCGCAAATTTCTGCAACATCAACCTTTTTACTTCTCATAGAAATTTTGCAACCGCCGTTTTTCATTTCCTTTGCAACGAAAGAAATACTTGTGGTAGTAATAGCACGGAGTCGTTCTACTAAGCCTTCTGCAAATTCTTCATCAGTATTAAATTTTTCCATATCCTTTTTATAAACTGTTGTATAAACAATTTTATCATCATCAAGAAAAACAGCCTTATCAACACAATAAGCCTGACAAAGAGCCATATCTTTTGTATATGTTTCATAACAATGTTTGAACATATCATTAGGAATTACACCAATTCTAATCATATCAGCAGCATATTCCAAACATCTTGCCGTGGTATTATTAAACCTAAATGACCCTGTATCCGTTAATATTCCGGTATATAAACAAATAGCAGCATCAAGATTTACCTTCCAGCCTAACTGTTTTGCAATTGAATAAATAACTTCGGACGCAGAACTTGCATCACCTTCTACAAAATTCAAATCGGCATAACCTATATTGGTTTTATGATGGTCAATATTAACTGTCTTTTTAGCTTTATCAAAAAGAACTTTAGCGTCACATATTCTGTCAATTGCCGCGACATCAACATTTATAACTAAATCGTACTCTCTGGACTTATCAAGTTCATCAATATGCTTTGCCAAATCTATATTCGGAATAAACTTATATTTATCAGGAATTTTAGATACAACGAGCATATCGCATTTCTTTTTAAAGTTAAGTTTAATTAAAGAATACATACCGCACATAGAACCCAAGGTGTCACCGTCGGGATTTATGTGAGATGTAATTAATATGTTTTTAGAAGACTTTATGATATCATTTAATTGAACAACTTCCATTCTTTAATAATACCATAAAAACCTTAAGGTACAAAATCGTGAAGAAAGTGTTATATACAAACTTTGTTTCAACAGAAGAAATCATAGCGGATATGCTTGAAGACAAAGATATAAAAAAGGCAGTGACCCGAAGCAACTTATACAAATTCTGGTCAAAAGCTGCCGGAGAAAAATTCGCTGATAAATCAAAACCCTATTCAATGCTTGGCGGAGGAACCATGGTAATAGCATGCGAAAATGCAATTGTAGCGCAGGAATTAATGCTTAAAAAAACACAAATACTTGTAAAGCTTCAGCCTTATCTAAAATCTTTAAACATAAAAGTTAAGGATTTAAAATTTGATCCAAAAAAATGGCAGTTTGATTAAACATTATGCATTTTATCAAAGATATCTTTTCTTTGAACCCAAACCTCCATACCGAGTTCTTCGCCGATTTGGGTAAGATTTTCTTTAATTTCTTTGAAAGTAAACTTGGATTTTGAGATATTACCAAGCAGGAACATTACAAAATGTCCCTGCATGATAGTTTGTTTAATATCTTCAATGTTAACTTCAAGCAAAGCAAGAGCCGTTGCAACTTTTGCAACGATTCCTACTTTATCTACACCTGAAACTGTAACAATTATTTGTTGATCTGACATACCTAAGCTTCCGTTGTGACTTCTGCCTTTTTAAATAAAGTACCGTTAACAAGTTTGCCTACATCATGCTTTTTGCAGTACTCGTTGAAATCGCGTTTAATTTCCGGTGCCATAATATACAATGCAATAATATTCGGAACACACATTGCAATCATCATTGCATCAGTAATATAAATTACAGATCCGACGTTCATAGCTGAACCAATTACAATGAATACACAATATATAATATCAAATGTTAAATTACGTTTTTTACCTTCACCAACAAGGAAGTTCCATGCCTTTTGTCCATAATAAGACCAGGAAATCAATGTTGAAAGTGCAAACATAATTACAACAAGTGATAAAATATACGGGAAGAAAGAAATTACTGATTGGAATGCAGTTGATGCAAGTTCAATACCGGAAATTCCCTGTGCTCCCATAACAAAAGTTCCTGAGAATAATATTGCAAAAGATGTCAAAAGACATAAAATACCGGTTAAAAATGTTTCAATTAAGGCAACGAAACCTTGAGAAATCGGCTCGTTAGTTTTAACGGTTGCATAAGCAATCGCAGCTGCGCCTGTACCGGCCTCGTTACACTGTACTGAACGTCTCAAACCAATAATTATGGTACCAAACACACCCCCTGCAACAGCATGCGGACAAAAAGCTTCTTTTATAATGACCATAAGCCCATGTGGAATCGCCGCATAATTTGCCAGAATTACAACTAATGATGCACCTATATATAAGAAACACATAGTAGGTACAAGAATTGTTGTAATCTTTGATATGCTTTTAATACCGCCAACAACACTCATCCACACAAGAACAGCTATGATAACACCGAATACCCATGTGTATCCGTGCATAAAACTATTTACACCGCCTGTAATATGAACAAGCTGGTGGGCAGATTGGTTAATCTGAATCATGTTACCGCCTGAAATCGCACCGCCGATACAAAGAAGTGCAAATATTGCAGATAACGGCTGGCCTAACCAGCGTAATTTTTTTCTTGTAAGCCCATGCGCAATATAGTGCATCGGACCGCCGGAAACCGTTCCGTCAAGGTTAAATCTTCTGTATTTAACAGCCAATGTAGCTTCCACAAACTTTATAGACATACCCAAAAGTGCGCCTATAAAAATCCAAAATGCGGCACCCGGTCCGCCTATTGAAATTGAAATCGCAACACCTGCAATACTACCAATACCTATTGTTCCTGACAAAGCTGTAGCCAATGCCTGAAATGAAGAAACTTCACCATTTGAATCAGAATTTTTGTCAGCAGGTTTTGCAACAGTTTCCACGGCATGTTTCAAACCCCATAACGATACACCTTTGAAATATATTGTAAAGAAAAATCCTGCAAATAAAATCCAGAAAATAATCAATGGAACATGTGATTCACCGATTGATATCGGGAAAAATACAACGTCCGCTATTCTGTCACATACAGGGGCAACGTATTTGTCCATCATTGCATCAACATTCACGGCATGTGCATATTGAATGTTAAATAATAGTGTAAAAAGTACAAGTAAAAATTTCTTCATAAAAATATCCTTTCGGGGTTTTCTACTAATTCGGCTAATGTTAACCAACCTGTTACTATCATAGCAGAAACATTTTTTATGCTGAATTTTTTTGACAAAATGTTAAAATATCGTTGCAAAATCAAAATCCTAAAACCACGGATAATCGTCCTTAATTTCCCAGCCGTCAAGAAATATAAGATATCCGCATACTTGTGCATCGCTATCTGTTTTGCATTTGTCTAAATACCGTTGTCTTGTACTTGTACCGTAATTATGAAATCCGAAAATCTTTTTGCGTAAATCAAATGTCATATTAAAAACATCTTTACCTACAGTATTTGGTTTTTGAAATCCATTTATATCCACTTTGAATACTATATTCTTGTATGTTCGAACAACACAAGTGTCATCCGGATTTCTTTCGCCATCCAAGCAGCCGGTACCAATCGCTATTCTAATTAGGACATCATTAGATAAACGCAGTATATAACCGAGAGCATTAGCGCTGTTTGATATAGTCCCTGTCACAGGGAGATAGTCTCCATCATAATCAATTCTATTAAATGTAGTATATCCAAAATCCTTAGATACCTTCAAATATGGTATAAAATATTTTGTAGCAAAATTTGTTATTGCTTCCTCATGATTAAAATTCGGATCGTCTGTTGCAGTGTCATATATTCCTCCGACATCCCATGTAGTTGTATCGCCATGCTCCGCCTGTGCCATGGTTAGCGCTTGAGATATTATTGAATACGTTTGTTTTAATTTGGATACGGTCTGCTTTTTCTGATAATTTGCAATCAATGTCGGTATTGTCATTGCTGCTACAACACCAATTATTCCAAGCGTTATTAACACTTCTGCCAAGGTGAAACCCATTCTTGATTTATAATTCGTCATATTTGAGTTATAAATTGTTTTTACTGCTTTGTCAAATGTTGTTCTATGGGGCAATATATCCCTGAAACACACACTATTACTACTTAGAGGAGATGCCCCCCCCCGTTTTTGAATTTTTTCATAATTTCCATAAGCTTTTCTCCTTTTTTTTATTATAGCAAAAATTTCAAAAGTTGCAAATTGTAAACTTCAAAACCCTTTGTATAACCGAAAGTATAGTTTAACTGTATTTTTTGTTCAAACAGTGATATAATAGCGTCATAGGAAAAAGATTTTTATGATGAGCAAAACCAAAAAGTTATCGATTGCATTCTATTGGCACATGCACCAGCCTGTTTACCAACTCACTCCGGATGGTGATTATTTAATGCCATGGGTAAGACTGCATGCTGTAAAAGATTATCTTGATATGGTTGAACTTTTAGACAAATTTAAACGAATTAAGCTGAATTTTAACCTTGTACCTGTACTTTTGGATTCAATAATTGATTACGCAGAACATGATGCTCATGATATACATTCAAGATTGACTATAACTCCTGTTGAGATGCTTTCTGATGATGCAAAGTTGTTTATAATAAACAATTTCTTTGATGCGAATTATCAATCCATGATTTATCCTTATGAGGAATACAACAGGCTATATCATAAAATCCAAACAAATCCGGAGGCAGGAATTGATGTTTTTTCAAATCAGGAATATTCAGATTTAATGGCGTTATTTAATCTTGCATGGATTGATCCTGTTTATAAGACAAAATATCCCGAATTGAAAAAATTAGACAAAAAGGGTAAAGATTATACTCTTGAAGATAGGGTTAACATAATAGAAATCCAGCGGGACATTATAAGGCAGATAATTCCCGCATATAAAAAATATCTTGATAAAGGCAGGATTGAAATTACAACAAGTCCGTATTATCACCCGATTTTGCCTATTTTGCTTGATAATAAAAGTATTAAAAAAACAACGGAAAATGCTCCGCAGGTGTTAAAAACCTATCTTGACGGAAAAATGCAGACAAAAATGGCGCTCGACAGAATAGAAGAAATTTTTGGAAAACGTCCGAGAGGAATCTGGCCTTCTGAACACTGCGTAAGTCCGAAAACACTTTATATGCTGACAACGCTTGGCGTTGACTGGACAATTTCTGACGAAGGGATTTTATCCGACTCAATAAATTTTGAATTTATACGAGATTTTAAAGGTCATCTGGAAGATCCTTACCACCTTATGAAATCTTACGATTATAAAATAAAAAATAAAGATATAAAAATGGTTTTCCGTGACAGCACTATCCCGAACCTGATAAGTTTTGAATATCCGAACCACAACCCGATAGCAGCAGCAAATGATCTTTACGACAGAATTAAAGTTATCCAGAGCAAACTGTTATCATCTCCGGATAACAATCATCTTCTGACCATTGCAATGGACGGAGAAAACTGCTGGGAAAACTACATGGAAGACGGCTTGTCCTTCTTAAAAACACTTTATACACTTATAGAAGACGATGAAACATTAGAAACAGTCTTAATCAGTGAATATTTAGACAAAGAAACGAACCACAAACCGTTGGCAAAACTAAGTTCCGGCTCATGGATAAACAGAAACTTTAAACTATGGATAGATGAACCTTTAAAAAATCTTGCATGGAATTATCTTAAACGAGTCCGTGATGACTTTTCAAAATATGTTAAAAAACATCCACTAAACCCGCATATAAAAGATGCAAGAAAAGAGCTTTTCATATGTGAAGGCAGTGACTGGTTCTGGTGGTATGGAGAGCCTAATGATTCAGGCCGTGATAATATTTTTGACTACATTTTCCGTGAACATTTAAAAAATATTTATCTGTATCTTGGGCTAAAAGTTCCGGAATACTTAGATGAACCGCTGGCATCTGCCTTTACAAAACCGTCGAGATACCCTAAAGGTGAATTCACTCCATTAATTGACGGGAATACAGATGACGATTCCTGGCTGAATGCCGGATGTATAGAAATTCCTGACGGACCTGTCTTAAGAGATTCCAAATTCTTTGACAGAATTTGTTATGGTTATGACAAAAATAATTTTTATATAAGATTTTACTTAAATAAATACATATTTGATGATCCTGATTTAAAGATGAAAACCTATCAAATGTATATTTATATGCGAAATTTAAACAAAAAACATTCACTTTCTCCTGTCAGACTTATTAATAAAACAGAAAATGTTCTGCCGCTATTGAAAGAAAAATTCCATAACGAATTACAATTGTCAATCAACAATGATGAACTAAAACTTGTCAGGATGGTAAAATCTATCCCCGGCAACATCTGGGCATTAGAAAATGACAAAGATATCAATTATGTTTTTGTAAATACTATTGATTTGAGTATTCCGTTTGATCTGTTGGAAATCGAAAATAATGAGACTCTTGAATTTATGTTTATAAGTGCAAATATGGGTGTCAAAGAATCCTGCATACCATATGAAATGTTATTAACAGTTCCGAGATTGTAAAAAGTTGTAAAGTTTTCAGTAAATTCTATAAAGTTTTTCAGTTTTATATACGTTAAATAGACAAACGGAGTTAAGAAATGGTTGATTTTTCTGAAAGATTACCAAAAGGATTACCAAAACTTCCCGACAACTATTGGGAAATACAGCATAATGAAAAAACAGAAAAAGTGCCGCATATATTTGATAACGCCGTTAAATCAAGCTTAGCAGATATAACAAATGAAATTTCAATATTCAAAAAAAGAGAACCTTAAAGGTTCTCTTTTTATTTTCCGGTAGAGCCAAAACCGCCGGTGCCGCGGACAGTTTCAGTTAATTCCGTAACGACTTCAATTTTTGCCTGCTCAACTTTAGCAATAATCATCTGTGCAATTCTTTCTTCCGGTTGAATTGTGTAAGTTTCATTTGACAAATTCACAACAGGAACACAGACTTCACCTCTGTAATCCTCATCAATTGTTCCGACACAGTTAATAAGAGTTATCCCATGTTTTATTGAAAGTCCTGAACGAGGTCTGACTTGCGCTTCATAACCATGCTCCAGTTCAATTTTTAAACCTGTCGGAATAAGCGCACGTTCTAACGGCTTTAATGTAACAGGTTCCTCAATTGCAGCACACAAGTCCATTCCGGCAGCGCCTTCCGTCTGATACTTTGGAACACTTTTGTTATGCGGCAGTCTTTTTATTTTTAATACAGTCATCATTCCTCCGGTAATAAAACTATATGTCATTGCGAGCGAATGCAAAGCAATCAGGATTTATTCTATACCTTTAAATAATTCATTAATATCAACTTCCAAAATTTTTGCAATTCGATAAAGATTTATTGCATTAGGAATTTGTCTGCCTTTCTCTATTGATGTAATTGAATTTGTACTTAAATCAACCATCTCGGCTAATTCCGCCTGAGACATGTCTTTTCTGTTTCTTTCAGCTTTTATATTTAATCCCAATGCTTTAATATTCATTTAATTATTATCACTTATTGACAAACAAAATACAACATGGTAAATTAGGATAAAATACAAGTAAATTTGTATAAAACCAAACTGTAGATTAGACCCAACCAAACAATAAACCGGAGGCGATATGCAGGAAATAACCGAAATATGCGACAAATTAGGCGACAATATATACGAAACAAGCTGTCTTGCAAAATGTTTTTACAAGACATTTGAATCAAATCTCAAAAATAAAGATGATTGTATGTATCTTTTACCGCTGGCTGAAATTATCTGCAACAAATGTGATCTTATGCTTGAAACACATCAACATATAGAAGATAAGCTTTACCGTAAAATATTAGCTAAATCTTAACGGCTCTGATTTCTTCATCAACCTTTGCCAAAATGTCATCAAGTTTTGAAGCGTCTTTTACACCGCCTTGAGCGAAATTCGGACGTCCGCCGCCATTTGCACCTGTTGCTCTTGCAATTTCACCAACGATTTTTCCTGCATTCACTCCGTTTTTCACAAAACCGTCAGAAACTTTTGCGATAACCATTTTTGAATTTGCAAGTACAATGATACTTTCGCCAAGTTTATTTGCCAAAAGCTCAATTCCGGCTTTAACTGCGTCTGAATCATAATCTTCAATTTTAGAGATAAATAATTTCCCGCCCGCAATATCTTGAGCGCGTGAGATAAACGTTGAAAATTTACTTCTTGCATTTTCTTCTTTAGCTTTTGTAAGTTCTTTTTGGAGTTCTTTATTTTCTTCCAAAAGTTTTTCAACCCGCTCAATGATTTCATCATAATGAGTTTTGAACATCAAAGACAATTTGTCCATCTCTTTAACTTTCGCATTCATAAACTCAAATGCAGAACGTGCCACAACAAGCTCAATACGTCTTGTGCCTGCTGAAATTGCGCTTTCGGAAACTATTTTAACCAAGCGCAAATCACGCGTATTTCTTGCATGAGTTCCTGCACAAAATTCTTTTGAAATACAAGTTTCATTACCAATTGAAACAACTCTGACTTCGTCATCGTATTTTTCGCCAAATAACGCAGTAGCACCGGTAAGTTTAGCTTTTTCGATATCCATAACCTCGGTTGAAACTTTCAAACCTTTTGAAACCCAATTATTCAAAATTTCTTCAACTTTGAACAATTCTTCCGGCGTCATAGCACGAGAGAAGGTAAAGTCAAAACGCATACGATTTTCTTCCACCTGTGAACCTGCCTGATGAACTTCATCACCCAACACCTTAATCAAAGCAGCCTGCAAGAGGTGTGCTGATGTATGGTGAAGCCTAATTTCTTCACGACGCGGAACATCAATTTTCGCATGAACTGTTTCACCTATTGTAATATCACCGTTAATTAATTTGGAACGATGTACAAAAAGCTGATTTACTTTAAATGTGGTTAAAACTTCAGTCTTCATACTTTCATTTTCAATATAACCGCTGTCGCCGACCTGACCGCCGCACTCTGCATAAAAAGGTGTTTTATCCAGAATTATATCAACATATCCGTCACCCTCAACCGTGTCGAGAATTTTTGCATCACATTCATTTTGTTCATATCCGACAAATTCGGTTGAACCGACTTTTTCTTCAATTTTGGCATATTTCATATCGCCTGTAACACTGATTTTTTGAGTTGCAGCTTTTGCACGATCTTTCTGCTCCTGCATAGCTTTTTTAAACCCTTCTTCATCAACATTAAGTCCGTTTTCCTGTGCAATTTCTTTTGTCAATTCAAACGGGAAACCAAATGTATCATAGAGTTTAAACGCATTTTCGCCGTCGATATCTTTTTTGGCAGAAATAAATTCATCAAGAAGTTTGTAGCCTCTGTCAAGAGTTTTGGCAAAACGTTCTTCTTCTTTTTTAATAACATCCATAATTTTAGCTTTATTTTTAACCAAATCAGGATAAGCTTCGCCGTAATGCTCAACAACCACATCAACAAGTTTGTATAAGAAAGGCAAATCAAGCCCGAGCATTTTACCATGGCGCAATGCGCGGCGCAAAATCATTCTCAAAACGTAACTTCTGCCTTCATTTCCCGGGATTACACCATCAGAAATCAAAAAGGTTACACATCTTGCATGGTCTGTAATAATACGCAATGAAATATCTGTTTTTTCGGATTTTTTATAAGGAACACCGGACATTTTTGAAACTTCATCCATAATCGGTTTCAAAAGATCGGTTTCAAAAGTTGATGCAACACCTTGACAAACCATTGTAATACGTTCCAAACCCATGCCTGTATCAACGTTTTTGCTGTCCAAAGGTGACTGATTGCCTTCTTCATCCTGATACAATTCAGTAAATACAAGGTTCCAAATTTCAACCCATCTGTCGCATTCGCAGGTATCAATACCACAGCCTCTGGGATCATCACATTTGTATTGTTCGCCTAAATCATAGTGAATTTCCGAACACGGACCGCAAGAACCAGAAGCACCCGGAGGCCCCCAAAAGTTATCTTTTTTGCCTTTACGCTTAATTCTGTCAGCCGGAACCCCGACACTGCGCCAAATTTCATAAGCTTCGTCATCAGTTTCAAAAATAGTAATCCAGAGTCTGTCTTTATCAAGCTTCAGAACTTCTGTAACAAATTCCCAAGCCCATGGAATAACTTCCTTTTTATAATAGTCGCCGAAAGAGAAGTTTCCGAGCATTTCAAAAAAGGTGTGATGACGCGGGGTACGTCCTACATTTTCAATATCGGAATCTTTACCGCCGGCTCTTGCACATTTTTGGCAAGAGGTTGCACGGGGCGGATTGTAAGGCGATTTTACAATGCCTAAAAATATCGGTAAAAATTGAAGCATGCCCGCCGTTGTCAGTAAAACAGTAGGGTTATCAGGCACAAGACTTGAACTTTCAACTATCGTGTGCTGATGTTTTTCTTTAAAGTAATCCAAATATAACTGTCTTATCTGATTTCCGGTTAGCATAAATTTTCCCTCTAATATTGTTTAACTATCTGAAAACTTAGCATAAAAATATTGCGATAGCAAGAAATCAAAGAAGGTTATGCTAAATTTACAGTGAAACAGTGTAATAATCCGTTACACAAAAAACAAAATTATTTAAAAAATTTTTTCACAGTTTATTATTATAATATTAGTGTTTATACAGGGAGTAAAAAAATGCCTATAGATTTTAAAACAGCAATAAACATTGCTAAAAGAAATCCTATTCATTACAAAGTGATGCGAGTCTATGGCGGCAACACGCACATTATAAGGAATATGGAAAATCACAAAAAAGTATACAATTTTGATAAAAAACATAATCTTGTTAACATAATTCATACCTATAAAGAAGGTAATCTCATACAAAATCACTATAGTAACGGGAAATACACAAGTACTTGGTTTTATACAGACAGAGGAATACGAAAAGTTTTCAAATCCTTTAAAGAATTTAGAAACTTTTTTACAAAAGAATGGTCCCAAAGTAAATAAAAAAGATGGGATAAACCCATCTTTTTTATTTACCCTGGATGCGATTGTCTTGGATTTCCTCTACGCTCGAATAGTTTCGCTATTGAACCTGCGGTTCAACTTCGCTCAATATTCTCGCTATCCGGACTAACTCGTTTCACTCGTGTCGTCCGTGCGGAAATCCGCTCAAACGCAAAGAGCATTCTCATCTTGTCCCAAAGTAAATAAAAAAGATGGGATAAACCCATCTTTTTTATTTACCCTGGATGCGATTCGAACGCATGACCTACCGCTTAGAAGGCGGTTGCTCTATCCAGCTGAGCTACCAGGGCTTAGTAATATTATCTTAGCATAAAATATTTTTGACGCAAGAAATTTTTTTATCTTTTTTCCAAACCGCATTATTCATCTTATAGGGAATGTAATATCCTACGCTTTCTATTATCTTTTTTAAAAAGGAGTATATATGTCAAAAAATCCAAATCTCACGGAAGATACCCAAAAATTTATTGATAATCTGGCCTCCAAAGGCGGCAAACCGCTATATGAACTTTCACCGGAGGAGGCAAGACAATTTTTGGAAGATATTCAGCAAAAGTATTACAAAAATATTCAGGCAGAGGTTGAAGATACAACCATAAAAACCCCAAATTACAAAGTTCCTGTCAGAATTTTTAAGCCGCAAAAAGCTAACAAAAAACTTCCGGTAATTTTATATATTCATGGCGGCGGCTGGATTTTAGGAAGCAAAAATTCCTGGGACAGATTTCTAAGACAATTTGCCGTTCAAACAAATTCCGTCATAATTTTTCCGGAATACTCCCGCTCTCCTGAGGCAAAATACCCTCAAGCACTCAATGAGATTTACGAAACGCTTGAATACATCTATAAAAAGCCAAAAGAGTTTAATATAAATCCTGAAAAAATAGTTATTGCAGGTGACAGCGTAGGCGGTAATATGGCAACGGTTACGGCGCTTCGTTCTTCAATAGAAAACGGCCCTGATATATTATTCCAGCTTTTGTTCTATCCAGTCACAAATTCAAAAATGGATACAGAATCCTACAAAGATTTTGCAGGCGGCCCATGGCTTAGCAAAAAAGCAATGGAATGGTTTTGGGAGGCATACGAACCAGACAGGGAAAAGCGCAAACACCCTTATATATCACCAATCAATTCAACCAATGATGAATTACAAAATTTGCCGTCCGCAATGATTATAACAGCAGAAAATGATGTTTTACGGGATGAAGGAGAGGCTTACGCAACAAAACTTGACCAATCCGGCGTAAAAGTTTCCAATATCCGAATAAACGGCACATGCCATGATTTTATAGTATTAAATGCGCTTTCAGAAACCGAACCGGTTAAAGCAGCTTTTATGCTTGCTTGTGAAAAAATAAAACAGATATTTAACGATTAAAAGGAGGTAACTATGTTTTTTAACGTACTAAAAGCAAAAGATCTTGTCGGATTTGACAACGGCGGATTTGAAAAAAATGTATTAATGGCAGACAATGACAGCATGCTCGCTGCTATTGCACTAAAAAAAGATGAAATTATTGATACCCATACATCAGTTTGTGATGCGGCTGTGTATGTTTTAGACGGTGAAATCGAAATCCACTTTGACGCTGAAAAATTCAAAATTGATAAAGGTGAAATTCTTATGTTTAAAAAAGATAAACAGCACAAAGTTGTTGCACTTAAAGACAGTAAATTTTTCTTAATTAAAATTTAGTACATAAAAAAAAACGGCTTTGAGCCGTTTTTTTTTTATTGTTGATTGCAGCTGCAATCCAATTGTTTACACAGACACAAATCCTCGCAAAGAATTAATACTATGTTTTCACCGGCTTTGGCATGATATTTTAGCCCGGGAGTAACAAGTCCTGTTATCAAACCCACGGTTGTACCGACCGGAATACCTATTGCATAACCCACACCGAGCTTTGCGGGATTCGGTATAAATGCAAAACCTGTACCTGCACCGGCACCAACAATTCCAAGCCCTAATGTATAGGCGATTAATTTGCCTGCGGTATGCCATCCGCCTTCTTTTAATGCTCCGTCTTTTGTACATGGTTTTGCTGACATCTGCACGGCTGTTCCATCCGGAAGGATTAAGCATTCAAAATTTATATACACACGCGCATTTTTATTCGGAACTCTTTGTTTTTCAATTCTTATAATTGTTCCGACGACTTTGGAACATGCCGGAATCAACAGGGTTCCCTCTCTTGTATAAATTGCGCCAGGCACGTCAAAATTTACTCTGTCACCGGCTTTGGAACATTCCGATTTAAAATCACAGTTAAATGCGACTTTAAAAGCGTTACCTTTGCAGATTATATTGTGTAAGTTTGTTATTGTGACGTTATCGTTCAATGCGCCTTTTTCACAAAACATGTGTTCATAGCCCAAAACCTGTTCTTCATTTGCCAAAACAGGTAATCCTAAAGATAAAATTAATAACATTGCAAATATTTTTTTCATACTTATAGATTTAATCAGCTAAAGAATATTTTCTATTGCCTTGGTGTATAAATTATGATTTTTTCATAGATTTGAAAATATACCCTTTTCGTAATAAGATAATCGGGTATGATAACTAATTTTTTACAAAAAGTTCTCGGGTTTAATGATTTTTTATTTGGCGGAATAGATAAACTCATTGAAAATACAGGCTTTCCTGAATGGGTATGTGATGCTTTAATCGACAGTATTCACTCAATTCCGTTTTTATTTATCGTATTTGTATTTATAGAGCTTTTTGAATATTACTATGCAAATAAAGTAAACAATTTTATGAAAAACTCCGGAAAAACCGGACCTTTAATAGGAAGCTTGGCTGCAATAATTCCACAATGCGGATTTTCAATAATAGCAAGCAGTCTTTATACAAACAAATTAATAACACGCGGAACACTGATTGCAATTTACCTTGCGACTTCTGATGAAGCGCTGCCGGTTTTGTTATCATATCCGGAAAAAATCAATCTGGTCTTACCAGTAATCGGTGTAAAACTTGTTATAGCAATAATAGGCGGGTATCTTATAGATTTATTCTTCAAAACAGCTCTAGACAAAAATGCAACAGAAGAAATTCCGGAAGAAGGATGCTGCAAACATGATATTTTGACAGATAATAAAATTAATTTGTGGCTGCATCCTGTGATGCATACATTTAATGTATTTGCATTTATTCTGGTAATAACGTTAATTTTAAACTTTTTTATAAAAGATACGGTTATAATTAACTTTTTAAGTAACCCTGATTTAACATTTAAAATTTTGCAGCCGGTCATTACAGCTTTTATTGGTCTTATACCAAACTGTGCCGTATCAATTGCGCTCACAATGATGCTTGTTAAGGGCACAATAACCTTTGGTGCCGCAATTGCAGGATTGTGTTCAAACGCCGGATTAGGGCTTTTGGTACTTCTAAGGAAAAATTCCAGCCTGAAAGATTCTGTCTATATTATTCTGCTTTTACTTTTAATAAGCATAATCAGCGGCATTATATTAGAAGGAATAAGTCTTACAGGTAGCAGCAAGATCTTTTAATTTTGCTTCCAATTTCGTAAAATCTTCATTGCCAATATTTCCTCTCGGCTCATTTTTATAATCGTGAGTCGTAATTTTTCCGTCTCTGGTCAAATCATAATCATAACCATACCTATTTTGGTCACCGTTTATATCTTCAAACGAAATATTATCGACATTGCCATCTTGTTTTAAAATAAATGATAAAACCGGAGATTTATTTGAAAAATTGTTTACTCTATCAGCACGCTTCGTATAAACATGATACATTTTATTTTTAAGCGACGGGTATGATTGCTCTATAGTAATTGACTTATCGTTAAGAACTGTATTTAAAACATCCTGAAAACTTTGCTCGGCACTATTAAGCTCTTTCGGCTTATCCGGAGAATTTATCAAACTTCTTGCAGATACTTCTTCCGTATCAGGCAGATAAATAACCTCTTGAGCTTTAATATTATTCATTTCTTCTATGGTTTCCATACCATTCAACTTAGCAATCAAAAGCATATATTTACTGATTTCGGCATTTGTTGCAGGCTGAGATTTATTCAACTCTGTTTTTGCCAGATTCCATAAACTATCACCGCGTTTGATGGTATATTCTTTACCTTTTTTTGTATCGGGTAGTTTTTCCATCATGTAACGAACATAGGCATTTTCTGCCGAAATTTTTTCAACCATAATTCCTCCTTAAAAATTTATCCCCATATTCTTCTAAACAATTTTTGATTGAAAAAATTTACTAAAATAAAAAACTTATTACAAAATATTACGAAATTATCATTTAAACAAAATTATAAAAACAGAACCCATAATCATAATAATAGAACCCAAAAGCTTCATCTTAACATCTTTTTCGTTAAAAAATTTCCATCCGAAAACAACACTCAAAATAATTGACAACTGAAATAATGCAAGTGCATAACTTACATTCATAAATTTAAAAACATAATTGGTACTCCATTGCATTATCCCTGTTGTAAACATAAGCAAAAAAAGTTCTCTTAAATCTCTTTTTGCAGGTACAATCGGCTGCCGCTTCAAAATAACCGGAATAAAAGAGAATAAAGCCCCGAACCAGCACCAAAAT
The DNA here is from genome assembly GCA_944323695.1 of Candidatus Gastranaerophilales bacterium. Classification (GTDB taxonomy): domain Bacteria; phylum Cyanobacteriota; class Vampirovibrionia; order Gastranaerophilales; family Gastranaerophilaceae; genus SIG32. Next base: position 51,879 of record CALUTI010000007.1, on the reverse strand, counting down.
ATAAATGCTGTCAAAACACTTGAATTAAGAATTACACTTTTAATAAAAACCGCTTCAATTGCAGTAAAAATAAGTGCTAAAATTCTGTATTGAATATCACGTCTTTTTAAAAGACTAAAAGAAAAACCTTCCTTTTGAGTACCAAAGACAAAATAACTACCGTAAATTATCAGGATTATCCCTATAATTCCGGCGGCAGTTGGGATTTCGCCAAGGAATATTATTCCGAAAAACAAAGCCACAACAGACTTGTATGAATTAATAGGGCCCAAAAGCGACAAATCACCCTTTTCCAGAGCAGAAATCAAAAAACCGTTTCCCAAAACCCCGAATATTCCGCCCAATATAGCATATTTATAAGCTTCCGGGGAAACATTTATAATCTCAACATTATTGAAAAAAAGCAAACAAAAAATACTTAAACCCAAGTATGTAAAAAAATTCACACTCAAAGGCTTACAACCGTTTATTGTTAAATGTTTTTGCAAAACATTTGAAAACGGGTTAGAAAAAATTCTTAAAATAAGTGCCGTTACAGTCCCGAACAATAGAAAATCTCCTTATGAAACAACCGCAACTTTAAGACAATTTCCCTGTTTATTCCGGAATATTTCATAACCGTCTTTGATATTTTCTAATGTAACCTTGTGCGTGATAAGGAAATCCGTAGAGATTAATCCTTTTGATATCAAATCAAGAAGTTTTGCACAATGAATTGCATCAACGCCGCCTGTTTTAAAAATAAGATTTTTTCCGTACATTTCAGGCAAAGGCAGAATCTGATTTTCCTCATACATAGCGACAACACCAATAATAGCATTAGGTCTGGCAATTTTCCAGCTCATTTCAAAAGTATCTCTGGCGCCTGCACATTCAATTACACCGTCAGCGCCGCGCTTTCCTGTTAAATTTTTAACTTCTTTTTCTACATCACAAGTATCGGGATTAAAAATAAAATCCGCAAGATTTTCTTTTTTTGCAATTTCAAGTCTTGAATTATCAACATCAATCGCAATAATTTTTTCCGCGCCGAGATACTTTGCACACATCATTGCACAAAGCCCGACAGGGCCCGCACCTATAACAGCAATTGTATCACCTTTTTTAATCTCACACATTTCAGCGCCGAAATAACCGCTGGATAAAATATCACCTACAAAAAGCGCATTTTCATAACTCACATTATCAGGAATTTTTGTTAATCCGTTATCTGCAAAAGGCACTCTTACATATTCCGCCTGACACCCGTCAATTCTGCATCCAAGCTCCCAGCCGCCTTTTTCGCAATTATTTATAAAACCTCTTTTACAAAAGAAACATTCTCCGCAAAAAGTTTCACAATTTGCAGCAACTCTGTCACCTTTTTTTAAATTTTTGACGCCTGAGCCGACCTCAACTACTTCACCCACAAATTCATGCCCTAAAACAGTTTCCGGCAAAGCTCTCGGGACAACCCCATGCATTATGTGCAAATCGCTTGTACAAATTGATGACAAAGTAACTTTTACGATTGCATCCCTGTCATTTTGTAATTCAGGTATTTCTTTTTCAACTAATTCAGTTGAACCGTCCTTATGGCAAATTAAAGCTTTCATATAAATTCTCCTCAATTAGTATAACATAAAAGATTATACTTTCAGTTAGTCAATTACCGGGCGAAAAAACTTATAATGACATAGAAAGGAGATTATTATGCAAGAAGATAATAAAAAAACAATGAAAGAAAAAATGGAGGACACAGCGCATAAGGTTAAAGAAAAAGCCCACGAGGTTAAACAAGATGTAAAACGCGGGATGGATGAAGCCAAACTAAAAGCGCATCTTGCAAAAGAAGATATTAAAGAAAAGGCCGGAGAAATTAAGGAAAAAGTCCGGGAAAAAGTTGCCGAAGAAAAATCAAAACACAAAAAAACAGCCTAAAAGAGCCTTCGGGCTCTTTTTTTCTTGCACAACTTTTCCAAATCAAGTATAATAATTCTATGAATTTCTGGACTAAAGAAAATATACAAGAAGCACTCGGAAGCTGCAGGCTTTATAACTTTCCCGAAAACTGGTCTGCATCAGGTTTTCGTATCTGGCACACAGATTTAGGAGAAAGTGACGTTGTTATTGTAAGATCTCCCGGTGAAACAAAAGGCGCCGTAAAACAAAACATTCTGCCATTGCTGGATAAAATTTCCGCAATCATGTGCACAAATTATGAAAACTTTAAAGACCTTAACCTTCCTGTTATTGAAGTTGAGGATGTTACAAAAGCCCTATTTGCACTTGGAAGATACATAAGAAGATTTTATAAAGGAACCGTAATTGCTTTGACCGGAAGTGCCGGCAAATCAACTACGACAAGAATGATTTACGACACGGTAAAAGATTACGGAGCAGATGCCAATTTGAATCTTGCAAACACGCTTATTGCAATTTGCTGGAATATGACAACTTTTGATATTACAAAAAAATACTGGGTCATAGAATCATCCATCGGAAACGGATATGCGGCATTTCCTGATATTGCCGTCGTCACAAACCTTGCGGCAGTTCACTTAAAAGAAGGTCAGACAATAGAAGGTATGGCCCGCGGTAAAAGCAAAATATTTGCCACAATGCTTCCCGGTAAAACAGCCGTACTTAATCGTGATATGGAATGTTATGAAATTTTTGAAGCCGCAGCAAAGGAAAAAAATCTTAATATTGTAACCTTTGGCAAGCAAGACGGAGTAAACGTAAAAATACATCCGGAAGAATACTCGCTGGAATTAAACGGACAAACATATAAGGCAAGCCAAAACTACATTCCCGAATATCTACTCTATGATATTGCAGCGGCAATAGCTGTTTCAAGTATAATAGATATTCCTGTAGAAGCTTCTTTAAAAAAACTTGAAAATTTTAAAAGTCTGAAAGGCCGCGGTGAAACTACCAATCTGACATTTGAAGGCAAAAATATTACGCTTGTGGATGAAGCCTTTAATGCAAATCCCCTTTCAATGTCCGCAACAATAGAGGCTTTCGGCAAGAATTACGACAAAAACAAAGTTCTTTTCCTAGGTGATATGACTGAAGGCGGAGACAAATCAGCGGAATATCACCTTGCACTTGTAGATATAATAAGAAAAGCACAGCCTTCAAAAGTGATTTTCTGCGGAGAAGAAATGAAAAATATTTTTGATATTTTGCAAAATGAATTTGAATGTCATTATTTTGAAAATATCAACAAGCTTTTACCTGAATTCAAAAATTTTATAAACGACAATGATAACGTTTTTGTCAAATCATCACATGCAACGGGATTACATAAAGTTGTCGATAGTTTAAAAAATTGATTTTTAAATAATGCTCTGCTACAATTGCGGTATGGAAGGAATTTCTTTGCAATATGTTTATCTTTTAGCCGTAGTAATAGGTGCGGCAATTTTTGCATGGATAATTTCCAAAGATGCCAACAAATTCACTGCGTCACAACGAAATCTTTCTAAAATCCACAATTCAATAATTTATGCTCTTTCTTATGTAAATGAAAATATGCTGGATAACGGGAGATTTATTTATATAAGGAATTTAAGAGACAAATACAATATAAACAAAAACGTTTATAACACAACAAACCATGCCAGAATGCTTTACTCTTTGTATCTGTGCGAAAGGGAATTAAATATAGAAGGTTTAGCCGCAAGACGCAGAGAATCTGCAAAATATTTTGTTGATGAATATGTAAAACCATTAGGTTTCGGGCGTTATGCAGTTATTTCCAAGCCAGATGAAGAAAATATAAAATGCGAAAAAGCAAAACTTTCCGCAACAGCAATGGCGCTTGTTGCGTTTTCTGATTTAAGACCTGAAAAAATCATTCCCGACGAAATCTTTGAAGGAATGGGACAGTTTTTGCTTTTTATGCAGATGAAAACAGGTCAATTTTATAATTTTTATGATATAGAAAACGGCGGCATCGGCGACAGCTTTAACCTTAATTACTCAGGTGATGCGCCATTGGGACTTTTATACCTTTACGAATTTAACCCTAAGAAAAAATGGCTTGAAGGTGCTAAAAAAGGACTTTTATTCCTTGCAAACATGCGGAAAAATCAAAAAGAAGTTCAATTTGACTACAATGCAATGCTTGCGACTGAAAAACTTTTCAAAACACCTGATAACGGATTGACAGACGAAGAAAAAAATCTTCTTACGCTTCATTTGATAAAAATGGTTGAACAGGTTATCCCGAAACAAATTGTCAATAAAGAAGAAAGATACTACGGTGCCTTAATAGATAACATCAAACCGCTGAATATCGCCTGCATAGTTGAAGGGCTAATTGCAACCTACAATTGCTTAGATGACGATATTTTAAAAATGCGTATAATGAAATCTATCGACACAGGTATAAAATTTTTAAGACTCGTACAAATCCAAAAAGGACCTTTAAAAGGCGGATTCCCGAATTCTGCTGACTGGAAAGAAGTCGGCGTTCCAAAAGCTGCCTCTATTGTAAAAATGGACACCGTGCAGCATGCTCTGGCAGCCTGCGTAAAATTCCAAAATATGTTTAAAGATGCCTAGTTTGATTACGTCCGTTTTCTTTTGCCGCATATAAGGCTTTATCAGCATTTTCAAACAATTGATGAACAGATTCCGTATCTTCATTAACCCCGCTGACTCCGATACTTATTGTTGTATTAATCTGCTGACCGTTATATTTAAAAGTATTTTCACTTATGGAAATTCTAAGCCTTTCCAAAGGTATTACAGCTTTATCAAGCGGAGTTTCGGTAATAATTACCGCAAATTCTTCCCCGCCGTATCTGAAAACCATATCTGTTTTTCTAAAAGTTTGCAAAATAAGATACGCAACCTCTTTCAAGACATAATCACCGGAACTGTGACCGTATGTATCATTAATTTTTTTGAAAAAGTCAATATCAATAATTGCAAAACTCAAGTCGCTTTTGTATCTTTTGGAACGCAAAAATTCACGCTCAAGACAATCCTCAAAATGACGCCTGTTATATAACCCCGTCAACGGATCCGTAACGGACATATAACGGGATTGAGAATACATGAAGTTAATTTTTTTGATAACTTCAAACTTATTGGCGTCAGGTATATCAAAATTCAAAATTATTTCTTCAATATTTTTTTGAATTTCATCTAACACTGACGGCGGAAAATCAAAATTCTCTCCCAAAGGTTTTTCGCGTCTTTCTTCCATATCAAGCAAAATTATATCATAAAAATTGCGGACGGAATATTTTTCTGTTAAAATTTAAAGTATATGAAACTTACAACAGAACAAATGCTGGAAAAGTTCTCAAACAGCTCCTCTCATCCTTGTGAGGTTCGAAGATTATCAATGATGATTTTTGACGGAGTGAACGACACCCTGCGGGAAATGTCCAACAAACAGCGCAAATACCTTGAAGAAGCGGCTTTATTACATGACATAGGTTATTTTATTGATTCCAAAAGCCACCACAAGCACAGCCAGAAAATGGTTCTGGATTACGGTCTTGAAAATTACTCCGAAAAAGAAAAACAGATAATTTCATGCATTTGCAGATATCATAGAGGCGGGCTTCCGGACAAAAAAGAACACGAAATCTACTCTAATTTTGATAAAAAAGAACGCAAAATCGTAAAACGCCTTGCGGGAATTTTGAAAATAGCAGACGGATTAGATAGAGCACACGTTAATTTAATCAAAAAAGTACGCATCAACTATGACAGTGAAAATAACATAACCGAATTTTATTTAACCCCTAATAATATTGATTATCGTCCCGATATAACTTATGCCATCCGTAAAAAAGATTTGTTTGAAATAGGGTTTAAAACACAAGCCGTATTTAAGTTTGAAGCTTGAAACGTATTGTAAATTTTTTGTTACAATTTGCCCAAAATTGTAACATTTCTTCATGAAAAATACTTTATATATATAAGGGAAAAACCAAGGGGACGGAAAAATGAGTTTCGATGTAAACGTTTTGAGTTCAAAACCGGTAATCAAAGCCGCAGCGAATATGCAAAACGACGGCGGTGCAGGGAACCTTGGCTACATGAGTCAGGGTCGAAAAGAACACGAAGAAAAACATGAAGAAATTAATATCTTCGCTCAAAAACCCGAATACGACACCTTCACAATGAGCGGAAAACTTAATTTACCCGAAGAAGATGACTTTGACTTGACTAAATGGATAAAAGAATTAATTGATAAAATAAAAAGTTTATGGAAATAGGGGAAAATAAAAGCGGCCGAAACAGCCGCTTTTTAAGTAATTTTACCACGGATAATCGTCCTTAATTTCCCAGCCGTCAAGAAATATAAGATATCCGCATACTTGTGCATCGCTATCTGTTTTGCATTTGTCTAAATACCGTTGTCTTGTACTTGTACCGTAATTATGAAATCCGAAAATCTTTTTGCGTAAATCAAATGTCATATTAAAAACATCTTTACCTACAGTATTTGGTTTTTGAAATCCATTTATATCCACTTTGAATACTATATTCTTGTATGTTCGAACAACACAAGTGTCATCCGGATTTCTTTCGCCATCCAAGCAGCCGGTACCAATCGCTATTCTAATTAGGACATCATTAGATAAACGCAGTATATAACCGAGAGCATTAGCGCTGTTTGATATAGTCCCTGTCACAGGGAGATAGTCTCCATCATAATCAATTCTATTAAATGTAGTATATCCAAAATCCTTAGATACCTTCAAATATGGTATAAAATATTTTGTAGCAAAATTTGTTATTGCTTCCTCATGATTAAAATTCGGATCGTCTGTTGCAGTGTCATATATTCCTCCGACATCCCATGTAGTTGTATCGCCATGCTCCGCCTGTGCCATGGTTAGCGCTTGAGATATTATTGAATACGTTTGTTTTAATTTTGATACAGTCTGCTTTTTCTGATAATTCGCGATAAGCGTCGGAATAGTCATCGCTGCCACAACACCGATTATGCCAAGGGTTATCAAGACCTCAGCGAGAGTAAACGCGGCACGACGAATATTGACGGACATGCCTACGTGCGTAGCACCGGCTTTCTTTTTAAAGTCGTTAAGACGATAAGACGTTAGGACGTTAAGTTCTTTACCGTGAGCTTCGCTCACAAAATTTTCCCTCCCGCCCTTGAGGGGCGAGGGTAACAATTCGTCAAAACCCTTGTTAAATCTAGCTAGGAGAGACGCCCCCCCCCGTTTTGTAAAAATCCTTTGTTTTTCATTGCTTTTCTCCTTATTCTAATTCTCCTGTAACACAATCGCAATTTTGTTTTTCCGGCATTGCAAAAGGCCGCATTTTGGGATTTGATTTGTAATAATTCTTTTGCTTGGCGCTTTCCTTCATCGCTTTACGCTGAAGTTTTTGTATCATTCTCAATTTAGCACGCTGATCGCGGTCAAGAATTTTATTGAATTCTTTATTTTCCTGTTCGACAATAGCTTTAATTTCTTTTTTAATACAGTTTATTTTGTCTTCTTGAGCTTTAATAGCATTTTTAGCAGCATTTTCAGCCTTCAAAACCTTCAATTTATAGTTTTCATCGTAAAGAGTGCGGAATTTTTCCTGAAGAACAACGGTATTTTTTCTGGTCATTTCAACTCTGCATTTAGCCTGTTCTTCGGTTAAACCAAGAGCGTTAGAAACAGCTGCGCGTTCTTTTTTAACCTGATCTGCAAAATTACGGTTAAACTTCAAATCATCCGCAAAAATTTCTCTTGGCTTATAAGAGGAATATTTAGCATTTTTCAACTTGGTTTTGCAATCACAGCTGCATGTCGGAGAACACTGGCACTCGGGCTTACATGTGCATTCAGCAATTGCCTGTGACATTGTCAGTAAAAAACAAAAACAAAATGTTAATATGCCCTTTTTCATGAATTCTCCTGTAAAATTATTATCCCATAACAAAAAGAATAATACAACTTGTAACATTTTTTATAGTAAAATCAAAATATGACAGAGATGAATTTAAGACATTATGCATATTTAGGCGATGCGGTCTGGGAATTATTTATCCGTGAACACACAATATTTAGGACACAAAATTCCAAAGACCTGCACAAAATTACGACTGATAAAGTAAAAGCGTCCTATCAGGCAGAAATGCTTCTAATGCTGGAGGAAGAATTAACAGAAGAAGAAAAAGAAATTGCAAGACGCGGAAGAAATTTGACAGTCCCGGTTGCAAGAAGGTCAAATCAAACCGAATACCGTCAGGCAACAGCTTTTGAAACATTAATCGGCTGGTGGTACCTGAAAGATAAAGAAAGATTTAAAATCATTCTGGAAAAACTTGAAAAAAATTTATAATAAAAACTCTTTACAAAAAAAATTCATCATGTACAATAAAAAATGTGAAAATTAAATATCACAAAGCAAAAAGTTGTATACATTACCCACAGACCCAAAAAAATACAATTTTTTGCTTCACCTAAAAGATTGATTGTTAATTCAATCAAAATGGTGGGGGTTTAGCTCAGCTGGTAGAGCACCTGCTTTGCACGCAGGGGGTCAGGAGTTCGAATCTCCTAACCTCCAAAAAAAATAAAAGGACATCTAATGATGTCCTTTTTTATTTTGATTAATTTTAATAATACTGTTTATAAAATGTTCAAAATTTTATGGTAATATATAATTAAGGTAATATTTTTAAACTAAAAATTTATCTAAATAATAAAGTCACAATTTAACATAAGACTTGGGTATATGAATATATTAAATCTTTTCAGCACAGAAACAGTTAATAACGGTCGTCAGCCTGCGTTTGATTTATGCAAAACAATTTGTATTATTTTAATGATACTGTGCCATGTTTTTTACATAATTAAATTTACAAATACACCTTCTTTAACGCCTTCATTTATCGCCCATAATCTTGTAAGATTATTAGGGGCACAATTTTTTATGTTTAGCATGGGACTTGGTCTTGCATATACCAGAAATGATTCAGCACGGTCTTGTCTTAAACGCGGAATAATTCTATTACTTTCCGGTTACATGCTTAATTTTTTAAGGGAAATTCTTCCATGGATTTTATTTGGTAGCTACCCAATGTTCAGCAGTATAATGTCAAATGACAAATTTCTTATGCTATTAAGCGGAGATATTTTGCAGTTTGCGGGACTGGCTTTTGTATTTTTTGCTTTTGTTAAACATTTTAAAATGTCAAATTGGGTAATATTCGTGATAACAGTTCTTTTCACTGCATTAGGTGCCTTTTGTACAAATGAAATTTCTATCAATCTTTCACCTGATAATTTTTATTTTTCGTTTATAGGTTTATTTATACCTATAAAAAATTTTACAACAAGCGGATATGTATGTTTTTCATTTTGCAACTGGATAATTTATCCTGTAATTGGCTGGTTATTTGGAAAATTAATGAAAAGATGTACAAATCCTGATAAATTTTATTTATACATGTTATATATATCTATACCGCTTTTACTATTAGCATGGTCAGCGTTTGATGCTGCGGGTAAAAATATGTGGTTAATATTAATGAACCCCGTTGTTTACCATCAACAAAATCCTGTAATCCTGGCTGTGTATATGAATATAATTGCTGTAGCAATCAGCTTATCCCATTTATTCTCAAATTATTTTGTGAAATTCAAATTTTGGGGAATAATAAAACATCTGAGCTCCGAACTGCCAACATTATATATTGTTTCATGGATTGTAATAGGCTGGATAGGTGCCTGGTTAAAAATGAATAATAAATTTTTGACAAAAGACTTTGACAATATATTTTGGTTATTTGTAATAGTTTTGTTTTTTTCTGAAATATATGTTTATTTCAAAAATATTTGGAAAAACAAAAACCAAGTTAGAAATTATAATATTTTAAACAAAAAAAATCTTTAATTTAAATCATTCTTAATTAACGTTCTCAAAAAATAAGCTCAACTGATGTGATTGGTCTTTCTCATGCAGCTCTTTTTCAAACTTGGAATAAGCAATCAAATCTTCCTGAATTTTCGCTAAAAACGGCGAAATTTCAAAGCTTTCATGTTTTCCGTATAAGAACCTTTTCAATGCCCTGGTCAAATATAATCTCTCTTTTGCACGCGTCATGCCTACATATAAAAGGCGACGTTCTTCTTCTATTTCTTCAGGCGTTTGCGCACGATATAGCGGGATTATACCGTTTTCCAAACCAACCACAAAAACACATTTAAATTCCAAACCTTTTGAAGCATGCAATGTCATCAAAGATATTCTATCCGCACGTGTATCCAGTGTGTCGGGCTCTCTTAAAAGTGAGACTTCATGAATAAATTCCTCTTTTGAATTACATGTAATAGCTATGTTTTTCAAATAATTTAAAACATAATCTTCTATATCACCGGAAAATTCTTCAAGCTGCTCAATAACCGGCACATCATCTTTCAAACCCTTTATCAAACCGCGAACGGATTTTTTGTCACACAACATATCGTCTGATAATTTTACAAACGGCATGCCGGATCTTTCCAAAGCTTCAACAAGCGGTTTTAATTGTGCAGAGGTTCTGTATAAAATCGCAAAATCAGAAAAAGTTAAATCTTCACTCTGTCCTTCGGACCTTGAAGAGTCTATTGAAAAGAAACTGTGACCACCGATTAAATTTTCAATTGAACTTACAACAAATTCCGCCTCTGCTTTGTCAGTAGGTGCCGTGTGAATAGTAATTTTTTCATGCGGTTTGTCATATCGTGAAATTATATTATACGTCTCAATCATTTGATTTGAGGCGTTTACAATACTTTCTGTCGAACGATAGTTGTTTTTAAGGTTAACTGTTTTTACATTTTCGAAATCTTTTTTAAAGTTTTCAAAAAACATTGAACTTCCGCCTCTAAAGCCATAAATAGCCTGATTAGGATCACCTATCACACAAATGTTTCCGTCACCCGGGACAAGAAGTTTAATCAAATTATATTGAGCTTTATCAATATCTTGAAATTCATCAACAAATAAATATCTATACTTTTCACGATAAATATTTTTGATTTCGGGATAGTCTTCAAAAAGCTTCACTGTAAGCGTTATCAAATCATCAAATTCTATCAGATTTTCAGGAATGACATCATACAAAGCTTTTTCCTGTTCGCTTATAACGCCAAAATCCTCTTTTAAACCTGCTTTTTCATAATTCTCTTTCAAAATTGACAAACATAATGAATGGAAGGTATGAATACTTAATTTGTCTGCTTTGTCAGATAAAATCGGCTCAAGCCTATTGCGCATTTCTTCGGCAGCGCGACGGGTAAAGGTTATTGCAAGACAGTTTTCAGACAAAATATTTTGTTCGTTAATCAAATATGCTATACGCCGCGTGAGAACTGTTGTTTTGCCTGAACCGGGACCTGCAGTTATTATTAATTGATTTGAATTATCCTCAACTGCTGCCTTTTGAAATTCATCAAGACCTGTTTGTTTTAAAGGTTTTGGTAAAATAATTTCAGGGGCACCGGTATTTTCATTAATAATTCTTTTTTCAGGCTCTTTTTTGACAGCTTCCGGTATATTAATATCAAGTTTTAGATTTATGAAATTTTTTTTTACGAGTTCACTTTCGTCAAAAAGTCTTATAACACCATATTCGCCATCGAATCCTGCATGTTTTATAACTTTACCGTCGCGAAGTCTTTTTATCCCCTCTCCCAAAAGCGGAAAATCTTTTGACAAATCGTCAACGGGAACATTTCTCAATATAGAAATTTCAGAACCAAACTTTTTGATTAATCTTTCATATTCATTAACCACGGATTTACTGGAAGGTCCAACCTGCATAATTTCAGAAATAATTTCCGGCAAAGGCACAAGACTAAAAACTTTTCCGCCTGTTTCAGGAATAAATGTACTGTCAAACGGTCTGTCCGCAAGTTCGTTTACACGATATAAAACTCCTATTGTCAAAGGTTTACCGCAGACAGGACAAATCCCGTTAACCTTTTTGGTTTCCTCCGGTGTAAGACAGATATTACATTTTCTGTGTCCATCTTCGTGGTATTTGCCTTCTTCAGGGAAAAATTCAACTGTGCCTACATAACCGTCGCCTGTTTTTAAAGCATTCATAATGCTAAAATAATCCGTATTTGTATCAAAAACAGTTGCTTCACGTGCAAGTTTGGATGGTGAATGCGCATCGGAATTTGAAACAAGACGGAATTTGTCAAGCTTGGAGACTTTCCAGTTCATTTCAGGATCAGATGAAAGCCCTGTTTCAACTGCAAAAATATGCTCGGACAAATCTTCATAACATTCTTCAATTGAATCAAAACCCGATTTGGAGCCCAGAACAGAAAACCACGGAGTCCAAATATGGGCAGGAATAATATAAGAATTTTCACCTGATTCCAGAACTGTTTCAAGCAAACTTCTGGAATCCAGACCCAGAATAGGACGCCCGTCGGAATTAATATTACCAATTGCATCAAGCTTTTGTCTGAAATTTTGCGCAGTTTCAAGATTCGGTACAAATACTACATGGTGAACTTTTCTTGTCTTATCACCTTTTTTGTAAATTGTGGAAATCTCAACAGACAAAATGAATTTTACAGGTTCTGAATTTTGAAAAATCTGTTTTTCTATTTCGGGCTTTAATCTATAGACACCGTCGCCTGCGGGGATAAGTTTCTCATTAATTTCTTTAAACCAGGCAGGATGCGTAAAGTCACCTGTTGAAATTACACTCAAACCCTTTTTTTGCGCCCAAAGTGCCAGATGTTCAAGGTCACAATCTTTGCTTGTTGCTCTTGAATATTTTGAATGAATGTGTAAATCCGCATAAAACATAATCTTACCCCGCTGTAGTAATTTTAGCAGGAATAAAATTCTTTCACAATGAATTTTAATATAAGTTAAATACTAATCCTAAAGCCGAATTGAAGTGCAATACCATTTCTGCCGCCATTTCTTATCATAGCTTCCAAAAATCCTGTAACCCTATCTCCCCAACGCTTTTGAATACCTGCACCATATTGGACAAATGGTTTTACAGACAAATCAGGCAAATAAACATCATTTGCCTGAAATCTTGCATGGTCTATTAAATTCCACACCATAGAAACGGCTAAATAAGGCTGCAAATAATTTTTAAAATTTCCGATTAATTTAATTTGAGGTTCTATATGAAGAGCATGCAAAGGTTCTGCATTGATATGAACATCAGCAGCTGTTGTATAATTAAAGGTATTAACAAAGGTATAAGATGTCAAAATACTTGGCTGAATAATAAGTTTTCTTTCAAGGGTTTCAAAATTATAACCTGTTTTTTGTGCAACACCGGTATTTAACATCGCAAAGTTATCATTCCCAAAAATTGTAGAGGCTTCAGAAGAATTTGCCCCGACGTCAGCTGTCCATGCGGAAAAGAATTTCCCTTTATAAAAAACAGCATAAGCACCGATTAAACCGCCGTTATTATAGATACCGTTACCGTCAAACGCTTGATGGGAACCGTTATATGAGGCATACCCGCCATAAATATTATACCAACCTTTTTTCATCTTTTGTAAACCGCTTTCAACCCCCAAAAGAGTACCATAACTTACATTAGAAACCCTTGGACCGTTTTTTAACGGGACATTTTCAAAAGTAGTATACGGCTTTATCCAAACACCATTACTCTGTTCAGGCATTAGAAAAGGGGAATAAGGTACACCTGAGCCCAAAAGAGCCGTTTTATTATGGAATTTAAGACTATTACGGCTATCAGGCGGTGCAATCATTACCATATCAAGATTTGCAAAAACATTTTTATAAGTATCAATCTGTGTTAAATATCCCGCAAGCTGTGCCGCAACAGCCGGCGTATATATTGAAGAATCAAAACCGCCTCGTATAAAATCAAAATTACCGTCAGAAGAATCATAACTTACATTATAATTATATATCGGGGTATGAAGTGTTGTAGCATTGTAACTTACATAATCTTTTAAAACAGAATCCGCAAAAGGAATCGTAATATATTCAGCTTGCGGTACTCCTTGTATAGCTAAATTCGGCACAAACAAAACTCCGCTGCCGGAAAAATTATCCGCATTAATCCTATCCATTGTGTTATTGTTTAAATTAACATCCGGAAAAATATTAGCCCGTCCCGACAAATTCAGATTACCAAAATTAATATTATTAATCTGATTATTTTGCATATTAAAATTTATATTATTGCCAAAGTTAGTATTTGCAGCATTAAAATAGCTGCTATTTGCCAACAAATTAACTGTTCCGCCGTTAAAGTCAAAATTCCCGATGTATTCACTATTTTCTCCGCCAAGGTTTAGAATTCCGCTGTCATTTTTGTATATGGTTCCGGTACCTTTAATCCCGCTTAAAATATTTGTTGTTCCGCTTGAATTAAATTCGACAGTTCCGGTATTATAAATATCATTTTTGCCGTTTTTATCACGATTGTCTCTAAATGTTGATTTTTCTATAATAAGAGTCCCGTCATTATAAACAGCACCACCGTTTCCTATTTGGGAAGAAGAATCTGTATAATTTCCGGATAATACAGAGTTTGATATTACTGTTGTTCCTGAGGTATCATTAAAAATTGCACCTCCATCTGCAGTGATGCCTGCACTTACATGATTATCGTTGATTACTGAATTAGTTATGGTTAAATCTGAATTATTATAGATTGCACCACCTCGTGTATAATAAGAAAGATTACTTTCGCCGTAATTGCCAGTTAAAATACTTTTGTCAATAGTCATTCCGCCAATGTTATATAGAGCCCCGCCATAAAGCGTAAAACCATCTGTTGTACTTACATAATTATCCTGAAAAAGTGTATTAGATATATTAATATCACCTTTATTATATAAAGCTCCGCCATCGGCAAAAGATGTCCCAAATGCATAATTGTCCTTGAAAATTGCATTATTAAGTGTCATAGTAGCAGTTAAACCGTCCTCATAACCATTTGCAACAGCGCCGCCGTTAGATCCCGCACCATAGGCATAATTATTTGTGAACAAAGCATTATTTATATCCATATTCCCGCCGTTAAGATTATAGACAGCACCCGCTATCGAAAAATTATAACCGGCAGAATCTACAAAATTATTTTCAAAAAAGGATTCATTTATTGTTGAATCACCACCAAAATTAAAAATTGAGCCTGCGAATTTTGAATTATTATACACTTGACCTTGACAATTTCGCATTCCTACATAATTAAAGGTATTATCATCACTTACAATAAAACCGCCAAATGTATTGTTTCCATTAATATAATGATTATTACCGTCAAAAGTTATATCAAGTCCTATAAAATAGTTATTTATTGATGTAGTAGAATTTAAATCATTTGTAAATGTTAATATATCACCATTTTGAGGATTTGAATCTATTAATTCACTAAAAGTTGAAATATCAATATTATCAGCATCTGCTTTTAAATTCATAAAAAATAATAAAAATAATAATAGTTTTAAACAAAATTTAATGTTTTTCATAAAATTATTATTATTTTTATAATTATTATCTGCTATTCGCCATATGAATAAATTTATAGGCAAATTTATGAGCCATAACAGAAATTTTTAAGAACAAAAATATTATGTTCCATGCCTTTCCCGTTTACATATTTAATAAAACTACCGGATTTAACTGCGCCAAGTTTTTCGGCAATTTTAATTGAATTTATATTTTCAGGGCGGATAACAAAAATAACCTCTTGTAAATTCAACACATTAAAAGCATAATCCGCCATAAATATTGCACCTTCTGTTGCAAAACCCTGTTTAGTAAATTCCTCTTTTAAAATATATCCGATTTCATAATAATTTTTTCCATTAATAACCTCCGGCATTAACGCTATTTGTCCGACAATTTCTTCACTGTCTTTTTTAATCGCCAAAAAATATCCGAGATTATAATTATTATACAAATCCAGGTTTTTTTTAATCCAATTTTTTATATCATCATCAGAAAAATAATACTCCCAAATTTGTTGGACATTTTCACCATGCATAATTTTAGCTATTTCAGAAAAATCTTCCGGCGACATTTTTCTAAAAGCTAATCTTGCAGTTTCTCCCCAAATTTCAAATTTCATTAGATTTCCATATGGCATAAATCGCTGCTTACGGTAAAATCAGCAGTAACAGAAGCTTTTATATCATCAATTGTAAACATCGGGTTTATATCTGTCATGACTAAACCATTTTCTGTTACATGGAATACACAGCGCTCGGTTATGATTAAATTCACTTCTCTGTAAGCCGTCAAAGGAAGGTTACATTTTTTAACTATTTTTATCTGACCTTTAGATGTATGCTCCATTGCAACAATAACTTTTTTAGCACCGACAACCAGATCCATAGAGCCTCCCATACCCGGTACAAATTTTCCGGGAATCAGCCAGCTTGCAAGACTTCCTTCTTCATCTACCTGTAGTGCACCTAAAACTGTAGCATCAATATGACCGCCTCTCATCATGGTAAAAGCCATCTGTGAATCGTAAAAACTTGAACCGATTTTAGCTTCTACAAAACCCCCTCCGGCATTTATAATACTTTTATCAATATTATCACCTTTTTGGCTTTTACCAACACCCAAAAGCCCGTTTTCGGACTGAAAAGTTACATTAATACCTTCGGGTACATAATCCGCAACCGCAGTAGGCAAACCAATACCTAAAGTTACGACATCACCGTCTTTAAATTCTTGAGCCGCCCTTTTTGCAATAATTTCACGAATTTTTTCTTTTGATAATTCCTGTACTGCTACTGCCATTTAGTTCCCCTCATTTGCCACAACATAATCAATAAAAAGTCCCGGTATTACGACCTCATTAGGATCCAAACAATCCACAAGCTCATCCGCCTGTACAATTACAGTTTCAGCAGCCGTTGCCATAATAGTGTTGTGATTTCTGGTTGTACCGTGAAAAGATACATTGCCGTATTTATCAACTTTTGTACCATAGATTAATGCAAAATCTGCACCCAAAGGCTTTTCAAAAATATATTTTTTGCCGTCAACGACCATTGTTTCTTTATCTTCTTCAATAATAGTTCCAACACCTGTCGGTGTTAAAATTCCGCCAAGACCGGTGCCTTTTGCTCTTATTTTTTCGATTAACGTCCCCATAGGAACCAAATCAACTTCAATTTCACCGTCATGCATTTGTCTGCCTGTTTCGGGATTTGTACCTATGTGTGATGCTATAACTTTTTTAACTTGTTTATTTTCAATTAATTTGCCACGGTCATTTCCGGGCGTTGACGTATCATTACATATCATTGTAAGGTTTGAAACATTTTGTTTAACCATCTCATCAATAATTTTGTCAGGCGTTCCGCAACTTAAAAATCCGCCGACCATAATTGATGAACCGTCTTTTATCATATTTACAGCTTCTTTTGCAGAAATTATTTTTTTCATAATACACATCCCATAATTTACATTTTATTATAAAAAAAGACTTTTTGTAAACTATATGGATATTCTGTTACATTTCAATCTGTTTTTCTATCCAACGCATTATAAGGTTTACAAGATAGTCTTGCTCCTCAAAGGTAAGCTCTCTGCCGCAATCAAATTTATGCCATTTATTAATACATTTTCTACAGCAGGTTGCAGTAGCATGCTGTGCTATAAAAACCGGATGCCCTTTCATAGGCGTTTGCTTTCCGTCATTTGAAATTTCGGCAGGTGCAATCCTTTTTGAGATAAAATCTTGTGCATGTCTTTTTATTGTTTCAAGACCTTTTTGTTCTATATAGAGTTTATCCTTATCTTTTAGCTTAAATTTCCGCCTGAAATCAGATTTTGCAAGTCTTTCAAGTATATCATCCATAAATTATATCCAATTCGGGTAATAATAAATTTCTATTGTTTTATCTTCTTTTAATTTGGCATGCCCGCCTTTTATAAAATTAGTTAAAGAGCCTGTCGGCGGCAAAAAAGTCAAAGCCCATTTCAAAGGATATACCCAAAGACTTCTGTCCTGTCCTTGGATTTCAAAACTATCGGTAATCTGTCCTTTAGGAATATTCTCAAAACGAAAATTCCCTATAATCATTCCGGCAGGAATACCGTTCATGCCGCTTTTGACAAGAGTTTCAACTCTTGCTGGCACAATTGTACCTTTTTCGATTACAAGTTTTCCTTTGTAGTAAACACTTGTCTGTACCTTGAAAGAAACTTCCTGTCCTTCATATACATCTTTTTCTGACGCAATCTTTTCAACAATTCTTAATCTTACAGGAAGCCTTTCAGTGTTTTGGTAATTATACACAGTGTGCATTTCCGGTTGAGCAATATCCAAATTTTTTAATGTTGAATCTACAAGCTCATCTTTAATAAGCTCTGCTGATACCGACGTGCCCAGAAAAACAATAACCACAAGCAAAAAAACTTTATTCATACTTTAATTCCTCATGGGATTTATTTTTTATTTTGTTTTCCAAAAGCTTTCTATTATACTGTGAGGTCAAAAGGAAATTTTGATAACTGTCAGTTTCAAAGTATTTATTATTTTTAAGATAATAAGGATACTTTGTATAAATATATTCGTAAATTACAGCAAGCCTTTTGGATGTTAAATTTGTATTTGAAAACATATCAAATCTTTTTTGCGGAACAGCTTTATTCAAATATGTTATAAGCCCTATAGGATCATATCCTGCGTTGACCATAAAATCAACGGCTCTTTTATCTGCAAATATTTCATAAATTTTAGGTGCCGCTTTTACCTCTATTGCATTTAAACTGCCATTCCAAATCCCGCCGTAGGATTTTAATGCCATTGAAATACCTCTTGCCAAAAATGCAGCAAGTTCGTCTTCATTAGATATGAATTTTATATCATTTTCATATAACGCAACCTGTCTTTTTGTAACCTCATCAGCAGATTTAAGCAATGATTTTTTTGCCGCTTTGTCATAAACAAATATAATTCTCTTATCAATTTTGTTCGCATTCAAAAGTTTAAAGGCAACATCATTTATCTTCTCTTGAATTGTCTGTTCACGAACAATTGCCGCCTCCTTAACCGCATCCGTTTCCGGAATAACAGCTTCCTGCACTGTATTTTCTTCAGACACGGCAGTTCCTGCAGCAGAATCTTCAGTTGCAAAAATACAACCAGCCGATAATATTAACGCAAAAAATAAAAATAAAATCTTTTTCATACTTTCCCTTAAAAAATTAACTTTCGGCAACAATTGTTGTTACCAACTCACCATAACTGTTAAAATGCCCGTCAGTTTCTTCAACTATATATCTTAATTCCGGTTTACCTTCAACCGCATTTTCCGCACAATCCATTGCTTCATCATAATCTTTGAATTCACCTATTAATGTTTTGGTCAGGCTTGAATGATTTTTTTCCGTATAAACACTATACATATCCATATTCTCCTTTCATTAATTATATAATAGCACATCTGACTAAATAATTAGCGGGTTTTAATATTTTCTTTACAGAATTATTCTGGAAACGGAGAAAAATATGATTATAGAATTAAATGAAAAGAATTTTGAAGAAAATACAAAATCCGGTCTGAAATTAGTAGAGTTTTTTGCAAAATGGTGCGGATACTGCCAAAAGCAAAGACCTATACTTGAAGAATTATCAAACAATAATATATGGATAGGTAGTGTAGACGTTGACGAAAATCCTGAACTTACAAAAAAATATAATATTTCAGGCTTTCCGACCTTTGTCCTTTTCAAAGACGGAAAAATAATCTCAACACTTCCCGGATACCATGACAAATCCCAGCTTTTGTCAAGATTAATGGAAAATCTGGCTTAGATATCCTCTTTTTGCACAGGGGCATTTATTGAATATAAATCAACTCCGCCGACTGATTTGTAAAGAGATATTGTTGATATAAGATAGTTAATCTTATTTGAGATTTCTTCTTTTTCCATCAAAAGATGCGCCTCTTTGCTGTATAAAACATCAATATCAGATGCGGCACCTATCTGACGCTTATCTTCCATAAGTTTGAAAATCTTATCCTGCAATTGCAATCTTTCTGTAGTTTGGTCATAATTTTGCATTGCTGTTTTATAACCTACAAGGCCGAGATTAATTTCTTTTATTGCCTCAAGAATTGTTTTTTGATAACTGTTCAGAGCTTCTTCATACTGGAATTTTCTCAACTTTAACAAAGCCATTTTTCTTCCGCCGGCAAACAAATCAAATGAAGGCAAAATACCTGCATTAAATAACTGTGAGTAACTATTAAATAATTTACCTAAATCATATGCATTTAAACCGACTTGACCAAAGATAACAAATTTGGGCAATAATTCTTTTCTTGCAATTCTGACATCAAAGCCGAGACGTTTTATATTAGCTTCTTCCTGCAAATAATCCGGTCTGTTTTCTATAACAGTGGTATCGTATTCCATGGGAATCCCTGTCAATAAATGCAGATTTTCATATTTAGCACGTTCAGGCTCTCCCTCTTTCATAGAAAGATAAACTCTCAAGCCGCTTGCCAAAACATCCTGTTTTTCAACTAAATTATTTTTTTCTTCCTTCAATTGGGTAAGCAGCTTCTGCTCTGCAAGAACTTCATTTATTGTACATAAACCTGTGTCATATTTACTTATGGTTTTATCAACAATATCCTGCTGGAGTGCAATAAGTTCATCCTGAATCTGCAAAAATCTGTCTGTTTTAATAAGATTAAAATAATCCGCTGTGAAATCAGAGGTTAAAGCAATATATGTTGCGCGTTCAGCCTGTTTTATAATTGCAAGCTGCTGCTCCACACTTTTTGTTTTCAGCCTGTTTTCACCCCAAATATCAATTTCATAAGTCATAGTTAGCGGTAACTGATAATTATATTGGGCAAAACTAGGAATCATCATATCACCGAATTGCTGGTTTGATGACCTGAATTGTCTGCCTAATGAACCGTCAAATGTAAGCATTGGTAATTCATTTGCAAATTGAATTTTCACCAATTTTTCATTTTCTTTAACTTTTAACTCGGCATTTTTTAAATCGTAGTTAACCTCGTAAAGTTTTTTAATATTATTTGTCAAAATGGGATCCTGATATTTTTCCCACCATGATAAATTTAGATAATGAATTTTATTTTGTTCATGTTTAATTTCGGCTTTGCTTTGTTTTGCATAAGCTGAAGGCACAACAACAGCAAGGGTTAACAGTATAATTAAAAATTTCTTCATATTCCTCTTCCATTATTTTTTTCTTGTGTTATAATTATAACACAAGAATATTTTATAATAAAAAAATAAAAAGTAAAACATGAAAAATAACCCCTTAAGAAAAAGAGTTGGAGCAATGCTTGTAGCAACGGGAATATTATCCCGGGGATTAACACTGCAAACATTTGCAGAAAACGGATTTGACATAACACCCGAACAATATCTGATACTTTCACTGCTATACGAACATGGAGAATTATACCAACGACAAATTTCAGAATTAACTTATAAAGACAGGCCAAATGTAAGCAGAATAATAAATATACTTGAAAATAAAGGTTTGGTAAAACGTGTTAATGACTCAAACGGAAGACAAATAAACAAAATTATAATGACGGAAAAAGGAAAAGAACTTAGAGAAAAAATCCATCCGGTTTCAGTTGAAATAAGAAAAATCGTAACAAAAGATATCGCGGTTGAAGATTTAGAAAAATGTTTGGCGATATTAAGCCAAATGCTTGATAACATGAAAGACAAAGTTATTTTACAGATTTAAAAAAATTATGGGAGATAAAAATGGAAAATATTGATCATCATGGAACAAATACTATAGAAGAAGAAAATGTTGATACACGTCCGGAATATATGAAAAAAAGAGTTATTGTTCCGACTGTAACAGCTATAATATTTTTATTTTTCGGTATATATTTTACGATTCACTCAATTTTTTACCAATCAACAGATGATGCATTTGTTGAAGGTCACATAGTATCCATTGCGCCGCGTGTTGAAGGCCCTGTTCTGAATTTATTAATAGACGATAACCAGCATGTAAAAAAAGGTGATTTACTTTTAGAAATAGACCCGAAAGATTACGAAGTTAAACTCAATCAAACCAAAGCAAAACTTGAAGAAGCAAAAGCATCACTTGTTAATACAGAAAATCAGGTTACAAAGACACTATCAGATCTTGAATTTGCAGAACAAGATTATGACAGATATTCAAAAATGTTTGAAAAAGGTATAGCCTCAAAACAGGAATATGATTCAAGCCTGAATAAGCTTACCGCGGCTCAATCAAACAGTAATTCCGCAAAAGCAAGATATGATGAAATTACGGCATCAATAAAAAGACTTGAGGCAGAAGTTGAACAGGATGAATTAAATCTGTCATACACAAAAATTTATGCGCCCCAAGAAGGTTTAATTACGAACCGTTCAGTTGAACAAGGTAACTATGTACAAGTTGCACAGCCTATGTTTGCAATAGTTCCGGAAAAAATGTGGATTGTTGCAAACTTTAAAGAAACTCAGCTTGCCGATATGAAACCGGGTCAGCCTGTAGAAATTAAAGTTGATACCTACAGAGGCAAAAAATTTCATGGTAAAGTTGACAGTATCCAAAGAGCAAGCGGAGCAAAAGCAAGTCTTTTCCCGCCGGAAAATGCTGTCGGAAGTTACGTAAAAATTGTACAAAGAGTTCCTGTAAAAATTGTTTTTACTGAAGACATTTCAAAATATAACATAGTACCCGGTATGTCCGTTGTTCCGGAGGTAAAAGTTAAGTAATTATGGCTGATGATATAATAGTAACCCCGACACAAAAAAGACCGCCTGTGTGGTTAATTGCAATATCGATATTGATACCAACTTCTTTTGCTATGCTTGCGACATCAGCAACAAACGTTGCAATCCCGCATATTGCAGGATATTTCGGGTCAACTATTGACGAAGCCAACTGGGTAATTACTTCATACATGATTGCAAATGCCTGCCTTATCTTAATGACAGGCTGGCTGGAAAATTTTATGGGACGTAAAAACTTTTTGAAAGTTTTTATCTCAATATTCACTGTCGGCTCATTAATTTGCGCTGTTGCGCCGAACCTTAATTATATGGTTTTAGGACGTCTAATACAAGGTATAGGCGGAGGCCCTATGATGCCGATATCTCAGGCAATTCTTTTAGAAAGTTTTCCTTTTGAAAAAAGAGGGTTTGCAATGTCACTTTTCGGGCTTGCGGTTATGGTTTTTTCCATATTAGGTCCGTCTTTTGGCGGCTTTATTGTGGATAATTCCGCATGGCAATGGATTTATTATATAAATATACCTATAGGAATAATTTCAGTTATTCTGGTTCATTGTAATATTCCGGAATTAGAAATCCGCAAAAAAATTGAAAAAATAGATTTTCCCGGTATGATTTCACTCGTAATCTGGCTTTTAACAATGCAGGTTGTTCTGGATAAGGGACAGCAATACAACTGGTTTGATTGTGCATGGATTTCTTGGCTTTCAGGAATTTCTGCATGTGCAATGGCGTTTTTCATTGTATGGGAGCTTGAATGCAAGCATGCTTTGATAAATTTAAGAATTTTTAAGGATAAAAACTTTTTTATCGGCACAATTTTAGGTTCATCAGTAAACATCATTATTTATGTAACAATTCTTCTGTTGCCGCAATTTTTACAAAATATGATGGGATATACTGCCATGCTGAGCGGTTTTTCTCTTGCGCCCAGAGTAATTTCATGTGTTATTATGCTTTTGATTATAGGACCTTTAATGAATGTTGTTGATAACAGATTTTTAATTTCTTCGGGATTTTTCTTTTTAGGTCTTTCAACAATAATGTTTATGAACCTGAACCTGAGCGTATCATTTGCTTATGTTGCAATTCCTAATATTATTATGGGTATTGGTGTAATTCTGGTATTTATTCCTGTATCGTCACTTGTATTGGGGACTTTGCCAAAAACAGAATTGTCAAACGGCGCAAGTTTACACAGCTTGTGTAAATGTGTTGCAACAGCATTTGTAATTTCAATGTCTTCAACTCTTGTTGCAAGACATGCCCAAATGCATCAGGTTTATCTTGTAAGACATCTTTCAAACTTTAACCTTATTTTCCAGCAAAAATTTGCCGCATTGGTTCATACATTTATGGGATCAGCATCAAGTGTTTTTGCACAGCATAAAGCTAATGCTTATTTCTATAAGCAGCTTGTGCAGCAATCAAGACTTATGGCATTTGTTGATGTATTTGAATTATTTGCACTTCTGGCATTTATCCTGATTCCTTATGCTTTTGCATTAAAAGTTAATATCAAAAATCGCCGGGAAAACTAGTCTTGCATTTTAAATATTTAACTTTTATAATTTGAGAAAAAGGAGTTTTATATGACAGAAATGAATTTAAAAATAGACAGTGAAAAATGTGTTCATTGCGGACATTGTATTAAAGATTGTATGGTAGGAGCTTTGGAATTTGATGAAAACAAAATTCCGCGTGTTGCAAAAGGCGGCGAAAACAGATGCATGAAATGCCAGCACTGCCTTGCTATTTGCCCGACAGGCGCATTATCAATTTTCGGAAAAAATCCCGAAGATTCTGAACCTGTTAGAGAGTACAATCCTGATGAAATTTTAAATTTAATCAAAAACAGAAGGAGTTACAGAAAATATAAACAAGAAAATTTACCGCCTGAAATTATGGACAAATTAAAAAATATGCTCAATTGGGTTCCTACAGGCGTAAATGACCACAGACTCCATTTTTCATTTATTGATGACATTGAAGTTATGAATGATTTTAGAGATTACACTAATAAAAAACTAATTGAAATATTATCAAAACCTGCACTTAGCGGGGTATTTAAGAAATTTGAAAGATATAAAAAAGCATTATTAAGAGGAGACGATATAATATTTCGCGGTGCACCTCATATGATTGTAGTATCATCTCCAATTGATGCTCACTGCAAAGATGTTGATCCCATGATAGCACTAAGCTATTTTGAACTTTACGCACAGAGTCTGGGTATTGCAACCTGCTGGTGCGGACTTGGTTACGGCGTGTTAAGATTCATGCCTGAACTTTGCAAACAGCTTGAAATTCCGGATAATTACAAGGTATCATACGTAATGCTTTTTGGTCCAAAAGACATATCATATCACAGATCAGTACAACCGGAACCCTTTACTATGGTGTCAGCTAAAAAAGGCAATCGTGAAATGTCTTTTGTAGAAAAAGCTAAAAGATTTTTCTATAACGCACAATAGATTTTAAAAATCGCGCGGTTTAACTCCTTTGAGCCAGTTGGATTCTATTTGTTCCAGAGAAATTCCTTTTGTTTCCGGAACAAAGAAGAATACAAACAATATACAAAGGAAAGATACGGCTGCAAAGCCCCAGAAGGTTATCGCGCCGCCCAATCTGTTAATCAAAATCGGAAAACTTCCGACGACAAAGAAGTTAAATGCAAAGTTTGAAACCGTACAAATACTCATTGCCAAACCTCTTATCTTAAGCGGGAATACTTCCGATACAAGAACCCAGCCGATTGGTCCTAAACTGAAGGCAAAGCATACAATATATGCAACCAAACTTCCGACAGCTACCCATTTCAGATTTGCACCCAAAACAGCTTCAAACTGGAATGCACAGCCAAGTGCCAACAAACTCAGCATAACACCTGTCAAACCGAAATATAATAATGGTTTTCTTCCGAGTCTGTCTGTGAAGAATATTGCCACAACCGTCATTAAAAAGTTTACAACACCAATTCCTGTCGTTGCATAAATTGCGTTAAGATTTGAATCAAATCCGGCAATTTTAAATATTGTAGGCGCATAATAAATTATTGTATTTATACCTGTACAAATCTGCGCAAACATAATACCAATACCAACAACAAAAGGCATTATCATCCATTTTTTGAATCTGAATTTTTTCTCTACAGTGTCTTTATCAGGTTTTAGAGTTTCTTTAATCTGTCTGATTTCCTCATCAGCATCTATATCGGGTTCAATTTTTTTGAAAACTTTTTTAGCCTCATCATCCCTGTTTTTGCTAACAAGCCAACGTGGAGTGTCGCTCAAAAACATCATACCGATTAAAAGAATTAAACCCGGAAAAACTCCTGCAAATAACATCCATCGCCAGCTGTAAACCGCCTGAGCAAAAGCCGCATTAATTACATACGAAAATAAAATTCCTGCCGTAATTGCCCACTGATAAAGCGAAACAAGGGTCCCTCTGAGCTGCTTCGGAGAAACTTCGGATAAATACAAGGGCACCACAAAATTGACAATTCCAACCGCCAAACCGACAAGAATTCTTGATAAAATTAACACATAAATGTTCGGAGCCAAGCCGCAAAGAATTGACCCTGCAATAAATATCAAGGCCGTTGCAATAATAATTTTCTTACGCCCGAAAATATCTGCTAAAATCCCGTTTGTTGCGGCACCTATAACCGCACCGATTAAAACTGAACTTACTAAAATTCCCTGCAGATAATCGGACAAATTCCAGGTTTCATTTATATATAACAATGCACCGGAAATTACACCGGTATCAAATCCTGACAATAATCCGCCCAAAGATGCAACAATTGCAACAACATACAACCATAAATATTTCATTATATCTCACTCCAGAAAACGTATATACAATATTATTATAACGTATTTTTTAACTTTTTCAAGAGAGTTTTCAAATCATATTATTTATAATATAATTATTACAAAAAGGAAAAATCTTATGGCAGTTTTAGTTTTAGGCGGAGCAGGTTATATCGGCTCACATACAGTTTACGAACTTATTGATAAAGACGAAGAAACCATTGTTATTGATAATCTCCAAACCGGACATCTTGAAGCCGTTCACCCTAAGGCTAAATTTTATAAAGGCGACATTAGAGACAAAGAATTCCTTGATAACGTTTTTAAAAAAGAAAAAATTGATTCTGTAATCCACTTTGCAGCAAATTCAGTAGTGCCTGAGAGTATGACAGACCCTTTAAAATACTATGACAATAACCTGTATGGCACAATGATTCTTTTAAAATCAATGGTTGAAAACGGCATAGATAAAATTGTTTTTTCTTCAACTGCCGCAACATACGGGGAGCCCGAAAATATTCCGATTAAAGAAACAGATAAAACAGAACCCATAAATACTTATGGCGAAACAAAACTTGCAATGGAAAAAATGTTTAAGTGGGTTTCAAATGCCCATAATATAAAATATGTTTCTTTACGTTATTTTAATGCCTGCGGAGCACACAAAAGCGGCAAAATCGGAGAAGCTCATAATCCTGAAACCCACCTCATACCGCTTATTTTACAGGTACCAAATAACTTAAGAGAAAATATTAAAATTTTCGGAGATGACTACGACACAAAAGACGGAACCTGTATCCGCGATTATATACACGTGACAGACCTTGCACAGGCTCATATTCTTGCTATTGAATATTTAAAAAAGAATAACAAAAGCGATATATTTAATCTGGGCAACGGAATAGGCTTCAGCGTAAAAGAAATTATTGAAACAGCACGAAAGATAACAGGACATCCTATTCCGGCAATAGTTTCTCCCAAACGGCCGGGTGATCCTGCACAATTGATTGCCTCAAGTGAAAAAGCAGAAAAGATTCTGGGATGGAAGCAGATTTATGCGAATCCGGAAGATATTATAGAATCTGCCTGGAGGTGGCACAAAAATCATCCGTTAGGATTTAAAAATTAATTTTTATTAACTATACTTTAATTTTGATATTCTTTATGTTTAAATAAATTATAATTATTTAGTAGTAGACAAAAGAAACATAAAAAATTATAATGTTATTATGCTAGACATAAAAGAAATACATGTAGACAATGTATTTTCCAAAACATCTTTTCAAGGATACAGTTATGTAATAAATCCATACACAGGATGCTCAAGCGGATGTTTATATTGTCATGCCTGTTTCATGCAGCAATTTACTAACCACACGGGGGAAACCTGGGGAGAATTTATTGATGTAAAGCGCTGGGATGGAATTGTAAGAACAAAAAGAACAGTTAAAGATCGTAACATTTTGATGAGTACTGTAACAGATCCTTACAATCCAATTGAAAAAGAATACAAAAATACGCGTTTTATACTTGAAAAATTACATGAAATAGGATGTAATTTAACAGTTTGCACAAGATCTGATCTTGTTTTGAGAGATATTGATATTTTAAAAGATATGAAGGCAAAGGTATCAATGTCAATTAACACCTTGGATGAAGATTTTGTAAAAAATACGGAAAAAACAACTCCTATAGCTAAAAGATTAGAAGCTTTGAAAAAATTACACGATGAAGGTATTTACACAATACTTTGTGTATCACCAATATTTCCGTATATAACTGATTTTGAGGAAATTGTTGAAAAAGCCAGAGACTTTACCGATGAATACTAGTTTGAAAATCTTAACCTGAGACAACCATATAAGACAACAATTCTCGACTTTATCGAGAGAAATTATTCTGAACTCTATCCAAAATACAAAGAAATTTATATGGATAAAAACAGAGAATACTGGTTCTTCTTAAAACATAATATAATGCAATACTGTAAAAAGAATAAATTCAATTACAAAATAGATTTCAGACACAGCTAAAACCGTTTTCGTCCAACTTATATATTTGATAATCTTCCGTAAAATTACCTGCCACGGTAATCATAAAATTATCCTTAAACGGAAAAGTTACTTTTGTTTTTGGTGAACCCTGCAGCTTAATTCCGGCTTCATATTCTGTCCAAAATTTGTAAAACAACTCTTTGGAAATATTTTCACCTTTATAATTATATCGTTTAAAAATCTCTTTAAAATTTCTTTCCTTCATAAATTCAATATCCACACCTATGGGATTTTCGTCAAAAGCTGCAATGACAATATTGTTGGAATGTGAAATACTGAATTGAAGCTGGTTATTTCTAAACCGTGGCTTTTTATTAACAATTTCAATTTCAATGTTATCAAGGTTAAAGAATTTTTCAGCCGCGGTTTTAACCAAAAATCTTCCGTAACAGTGCTGTTTTTCTTTTTCTTCTGAAAGAAATTTTCTGTCCGCAAATGTTCTCAAAAAATCTTTATCAATAAAATATTCATCTGTATCAATATAAAAAATCTTCATAACATAATAATAACATGTACAAATAAAAAAATTTTCAATAATGCAATCATTTATATCCAACCGGGCAATACAGTTTTGCCATGTTGTCGGATAAAATAAATATACTTTCAGAAAGGCGGATTTATGTTTAAAGATACACAAAGCAATTGTGCAAATTTGTGCACCGAAATAATAAATAAAACGGACTTGGAAGATTTAAAAAAAAGTTTTGTAGAAATTTTAACACATGATTTAAAAACTCCTATTCTGGCACAAATTCGCGTATTAGACATGATGGTTGACGGCAAATTCGGTGAATTAAGTCATGAACAATCAGAAATGCTTAATTTGACACTTGAATCCTGCAACTATATGTACACAATGGTTGCAACACTAATTTCAACATATAAATTTGATATAGAAGAACCGGAGCTTAACTATTCTCATTTTAATATAATGCAGATAATTGAAGATGCAATAAAAAAGACAAAAACTTTTTTAAAGGAAAACAATATAAAAATAGCTATTATACCGGAGATTAAAAACCCAATCATTTCAGGTGATGTAATCCGTTTGACAAAAGTAATCCAGACGCTTTTGTTTAATTCCCTCAATACAGCCTTTAAAAATTCAATAATGAAAATATACCTGGAAGAAAAAAACAACAGATTTACAGTAAAATTCGAGAGCCACAGCGGTTATATAAGCCCCGAAAAAATGAGAAAAAAATTTCAATTTCATACATACTACACAGAAAAATATGACAAAATAGGAACAGGCATCGGGCTGTTTCTGGTAAATAAAATCATAGAAAAACACAACGGCAGAATAATTGCGGAAAGCTCCATAAACCAGACAAATGTTTTAGGTTTTGAAATTCCTAAAGAAGCACACGGCAAATTTTACTATGAAAACTGCTGTTAAAATTTTCCGCAAATAACGCGCTCAATATTTGCAAGATCTTTAATAATTTCAATCTCACTAAAGCCGGCTGCTTCCATCATTTTTTTAACATCTTCTGCTTGTCCTATCCCAAGTTCAAACAAAAGATAACCGCCTTTATTCAAAATTTTCGGCGCATCTTTTGTAATTTTTTCATAAAATTCCAAACCTTTTTCATCTTCGGTAAAAAGTGCCATTTCCGGATCAAATTTAACTTCCGGCTGAATATTATTTTTTTCGCAAGGCGGAATATAAGGCGGATTTGAAACAATTATATCAAAGCTTTCACCCGGTTTCACATTAGAAAAAATATCAGATTTTCTAAAAATTGATTTGTTAAATAAATTAAGCCTTGAAGCGTTATCCAAAGCCGTATTCAAAGCCTCATTAGAAATATCAAGCCCGATTATCTGACAGTCGGTAAGTTTTGCAATCATGCATGCAATACAGCCGGAACCTGTTCCGACATCAAGCGCCATTTTAAAATTATTTTGATTAATAAGCTCAACCGCTTTTCTGACAAGAATTTCAGTCTCATCACGGGGTATTAAAACATTTTTATTAACAATAAACTTTTCACCCATAAAATCCGCAAACCCAATAATATGCTGAACAGGCTGACGTGTACGGGCACGCAATTCAGCTTTTTCTTTAACCAGTTCAAGCTTTTGCGAATCGAGCTTTTTACCCATGAGAATATCTTTTACGCCAAACCCGGCAAAATGCTCAATCAGCAGCTTAACCTCAACATTCGCCTCATTAGGCTCAATTCCCGCATCGGTCAAAATTTTTACAATCTCCTGAATAGTCATAATCTATTTATAACACTAAAATAAGTTATTTTACAGATTTTGAAATATCTAATAAATCCGGCAATGACAAATCAAAGCCTTGAGCAATTTTCAGCCAAAGTCAAGCCCGCCAAAAAGCTGTAGTATTATACTTTTCAAAGCAATGCTACTGCTATTTTCGATTATTTAAAATCACAATTGTAACAATATATAAAGTTTATATACTTTTCAGGCAATTTTGACTTAACAAATTTCTTTAATACAGTATAACGAGGTATAATTACGTTATGGATGAGAGAAACGAGCAAAACTTAAAAGTATTATCAAATTCTCAAGAGACGAGAGGAACTGAAGTTTCTGAACAAATTCGTTTGTCTCGCCAGACAAATCCTATTGTTAGAAAGTTGTTGAAATTTGGCAGGTCCGAATTAACACACAAATTTTCGGTCAAAGATTTGTTTACGCGTTAGGAATATGCGCACGGTTTTATGAGGACCGCACGGGGGCAGAATGATCCGCCGGTTTGCGAAATTCTGAAAGTTATACTTCGTTATACTTTTTAGGTGTGTATGTACGAGATTAAAAAACAGATTTATCTTGATTTGTCTAAAACACAGAAATCGGCTCTGTGCAACTTTTTACGCGCATTGGTGAAAAAATCTCCGGATTTTTCCGTTGATGAAATAATGCAGAAATTTATTGATGATGAAAAATATTATCTTGAAATAAACAGCTCCAGATTTGAATTTCTTGAAAATTTGCTTGACGACGAACAGTTTTTAAAAGATACGAAAAAATATCTTAAAGAATGCAGAAAATACTATGACTACAAAAAATCACAGGAGCCGTTAATTCAGGCACAAAAAGAATTTGAAAAGAAAAAGCGCGAGTTTTTGAGGGAAGTCAAAATGTCAAAAGAATCCCCAACCAAAAAGCAGCTTTACTACTATGAAAAACTTTGCAAAAAATACAATCTTGAGAAAAAAGAGCTTACCTCAAAACTTGAAGCACGCGACGAGATAGACAAAATCTTAAAAGAACACAGTCCCGCTATCGATTTCGGGGATGAAATTTTATAACTCAAGTTTTGCAATTTTAACATCAAAAACGCTTTCGATATCAATTCCGGTCAACACATTGGATATCAAATCGTTCGGATTAACTTTTTTAAGGTTTTCGATATGCGGCATAACACCGAGAATTTTTGTATCCGTGTATTTTTCAATCAATTTCGGCATAGATTTAATATTCAAATCATGAATAACTTCAGGGCAATCATTAATTATGACGCCGCGAATTTTCACGCCTGATGCCGATGCCTGATTTATATTTGCAAGTGTATTATTCACGGAATTTTCAGTAGGAGAAACCACCAGCAGCACAGGCACATCAAGCATTTTGACCAAATCCTGCTCCAAAAATCTATCTCCCAAAGGTGTTGCAAGCCCCATTGTCCCGTCGATTATCGTACATTCAAATTCACGTTTTATACTCGCAAAATCCTGATAAATTACATCTTTATTGATATATGTATGCTCAAGCTCTGCCGCAATCAAAGGTATTGCCTCACTTTTCAGAAGATAAGAAAAATAAGTTTTTATATATGGATCAATAAATTTCACAAAAGCCAAATCAGGTGCCTGAATAAACCCGCTTTTTTCAATAGCACCCGTCTGAACCGGTTTGTAAACACATGTAGAGTATCCGAGACTCTGCATTGTTGCAGCAAGTCCCGCTGTGATAAATGTTTTTCCGCTGTTTTTTTCAGCTCCGGATACAAATAACTCTAACATAGTTTTATACTAGCATAAAATAAACTTTTACAATGCCAGTTTTAACAAATGTTATAAGCAAACTTATTTTTTATCAGGTCTTTTGTTCGGACTTTTGGTAATAATAAGCTTATCTCCCTCTATAGTATATTCCACCATATCTGTCTCAGGAGTAATCTTCAACAAGTTCAATATTGTTTTATTTAAGGTCAAAGCCCAACCATTACCGTTTCTTATAAGTTTTCTGTCCATATCAATTAATCTTACATTTAACTTGACAATATCATAGTATGGATTTATGCTTATTTCTAATCTTACAATTAACCATACAATATAAGATTAAAATTTTATTATTCCGACCACTTGACAAAAAAGAAAAAACAAGTTAAAATAAAAAAGAGGAATTATTATGAAGAATAGAATTGAAGAATGGCTGTTAAAATTAGGCGAAATTAACGAATTGCAGAACTGTGCGGCAGATGTATTGGAAAATTGTATGCTAAAAGGTGAAAAACCATATTACGCACTCACACTTATCAATACAATCATTGAAAAAAGCACCGAGGTTTATGAAGATATCGACGAATTTAGCCTGGAAGTAAACGAATAATATTGAAGTTCTTTGTTTTTCCTTTATAATTGAAAGTATGAAGTACAGGGAAAACGTAAGAAATTTTTGTATTATTGCACATATAGATCACGGGAAATCAACGCTTGCGGACCGATTGCTTGAATACACAGGCACTGTTGCCGAACGCGACATGCAGGATCAGCTTTTGGACTCAATGGATATTGAGCGCGAGCGCGGAATTACAATCAAATTAAACGCTGCAAGAATGAATTACAAAGCAAAAAGCGGCAAAGATTACATATTAAATTTGATTGATACCCCGGGACACGTTGATTTTTCCTACGAAGTATCACGTTCTTTAGCGGCATGCGAGGGTGCACTTTTAATTGTGGATGCAACGCAGGGTGTTGAAGCACAAACGCTCGCCAACGTTTACCTTGCAATTGAGCAGAACCTGGAAATCATCCCTGTAATCAATAAGATTGACCTGCCGTCTGCTGATGTTGAACGCGTAAAACAGGAAATCGAAGAAGTTCTCGGAATTGATGCCTCAATGGCAATTCCTGTGAGTGCTAAAGCCGGAATTGGGATTGAAGATGTTCTGGAAGCGGTTGTTGACTTTGTTCCGCCGCCAGTTGATACATCAGACAAACCCCTTAGAGCACTTGTTTTCGATAGCGCTTATGACCAATATCTTGGAACGCTTTGCTTTTTCAAAATTATTGACGGAAAAATGAAGCTTGGCGAAAAAGTTAAGTTTATGGCATCCGGCAAGGAATATGAAATTGTTGAGCTGGGATATCTTACGCCGACAAGAGTTCAGGTAGATGAACTTATTTGCGGAGATGTCGGATATTTTGCAGGTTCAATAAAAGAGTTGACCAGATTTGTAGGGGACACAATTACAAGCATTGAACAACCTGCAAAAGAACCTTTGCCGGGTTATAAAGAAGCTTTGCCGATGGTATTTTCCGGTATGTATCCGGTTGATAATGATGATTACCACAACCTTAAAGAAGCGCTGGAAAAATTAAAACTAAATGACAGCAGCATAACTTTTGAACCCGAAACATCAAGCGCTTTGGGTTTTGGCTTCAGATGCGGATTTTTAGGCATGCTTCACATGGAAATCGCGCAGGAAAGACTTGAACGTGAATATAATTTATCACTTGTAACCACAGCACCGTCTGTTGTTTACCATGTTTATAAAACAAACGGCGAAATGGTTGAAATAGATAACCCCGCAAATCTTCCGGCACCGCAATATCGTGACTATATTGAAGAACCTTATGTAAAAGTCCAGATAATTACTCCAAATGATTATGTCGGAACATTAATGGATTTGGCACAAACAAAACGCGGAATATTTGTTAATATGTCATATCTGGATAAAGTCAGGGCAAGTCTTGAATACGAAATTCCGCTTAGCGAAGTTATTACAGACTTTTACGATCAATTAAAATCCAGATCCAAAGGTTATGCAAGCATGGATTATGAATTCAAAGATTACAAGCGTTCTAAACTTGTAAAACTTGATATAATGCTTGCCGGTGAAGTTGTTGACGCGCTTTCCGTTATCTGCCATGAGGATAATGCCTTTTATATCGGTCAAAAATTAACTGCTAAATTAAAAGAAATTATTCCGAGACAATTGTTTGAAGTACCTGTTCAGGCTGCAATCGGCGGACGTGTAATCGCCAGAACAAATATCAAAGCTATGCGTAAAAACGTTCTTGATAAATGCTACGGCGGTGATATTTCCCGTAAGCGTAAGCTTTTGGAAAAACAGAAAAAAGGTAAAAAACGGATGAAATCTATCGGCCGTGTAGAAGTTCCTCAAGAAGCATTTATGGCTGTTCTAAGTCTTGATGATGAGTAAACAGATTGTCAAATAAATTATGTTGTATTGCATATAAGGCTGCTTCTGTTCTGTTCTTACATCCGAGTTTTCTTAATATAGCACTTATATGTGCTTTTACAGTATGATGAGTAATATCCAGTATTGAAGATATTTCCTTATTTGTTAAACTCTTTGTCAAATAGTATAAAACTTCTATTTCTCTGTCAGTTAAAATTTGATTATCTTCAGTCATAACTTCTCCTTTTTCTTAATAATATATCTTCATATTTTTATACTAGCAAATATTCCCCAATAATCTATTACCCACATGGCTAAATATAGCTTAAAATTTTACAAACCCTTATATAATGGGATTTTTATTTTATTACAATGTAAACAATTGTAAAGTTATGTAAATAGTATATAACAATCACGCAATTTTTAAATACAAAAATACTTTTTAAAGGTATAGATGAAAATCTTGAAATAGGAAAAAATATTATTAAGAGAATGTGAGTAAAAAAGGAGAACCGATTATGGGTATCGAATTCAACGGAAAAGGAAATGTAAACAACAATTTGTTTATCAATGGCGGTATAAAACCGCAACAAACTAACGGAAAAGAAAAAGTTGAAGTAAACATTACAGATAACAAAGCTGTTGGAGAATTTGGCAACAAATTACTTGATCAGGTACAGCCAAGATTTATTCAAGCAGCAAAAATTCCTGAAACAGACAGAGCAGAATTAAATGAAATGTTTGAAATGGCAGGGATTAAAAATGCTAAAATGCCTACAGTTGCTCAATATGCAAGTATAGCTAATCAGGTTGGCACAGCAACTACAGCACTGGATGAGTTAATGACAACAACTCATACGGAAGATCTTTTCAACTCAGCTGAATTTGGTACATTAAACGATTTATTTGGAATTTCATAAAAATTAATCACATTTACTCACAGGAATTTAAAGACCGGCAAGTCCGGTCTTTTTTTGTAAACTTTTGTAAAATAAATAGATGAAAAACTGCCTTTTCATTAAAGAAAATTAAAAACATACCGATAAGTATCATGTGAGTAAATATAAGGAGTCATGTGATGGCAATTGAATTTAACGGAAAAGGAAATGTAAACAACTTTAGAATCGGCAAAGAAATGCCCGGTTCAAAAGATGTTCAGAAGGAAGAAAAGGTAGTAGAACAAAAACAGGTATCAGACAACAAATTTGTCAAAGATTTGGGCGAAGATTTGTTAACCACAACAGCCGCAAGTGCTTATGGTATCAATTTTGCAAAACCAACAGGTACCAAAATTGACAAAGCTTTCTGGGGCGATGCCTTAAAAGGTTTGAACTTGAAAGATACCGCAATTTCAACAGCAACAACAGAAGGCATTGTTGATTTGGATAATGAATTTGCAATGATTGATATGGAAAGAAAAATGGCCTCATCCCCATTTATTCAAGCTCTTAATGAAGAATTCGGAATATAGACTTATAAAGCCTGTCAAAGGCAATACATTTACTCACATATTACTCACACACAAAATTTTAAAGGCTGACGATTGTCAGCCTTTTCTATTATGATTCTACATATTCTCTTAAGCGTTTAGATCTGTTCGGGTGGCGAAGTTTTCTCAAAGCTTTTGCCTCAATCTGTCTGATACGTTCGCGGGTTACACCGAACAACTGTCCTACTTCTTCAAGAGTTCTTTGACGTCCGTCATCCATACCAAAACGTAATCTCAAAACATCACGTTCTCTTGGTGAAAGAGTGCATAAAACTTCAGCTAAATCTTCTCTCAAAAGTTCAGAGGCAACAGTTTTAATCGGGGCATCAGCTTCTTTATCTTCAATAAAATCACCTAAACGTGAATCTTCTTCTTTGCCGATAGGAGTTTCCAAAGATAAAGGCTCTTGTGCAATTTTAATAATTTCACGAAGTTTCGGTATAGAAACATTCATTTCAATTGCAAGTTCATCCTCGGTCGGTTTTCTTGAAAGTTCCTGAGCCAAGCGGCGTGTAACTTTTTTCAACTTATTAATAGTTTCAACCATGTGAACCGGAATACGGATTGTTCTTGCCTGATCTGCAATAGCACGGGTTATTGCCTGTCTTATCCACCATGTAGCATAAGTTGAGAATTTGAACCCGCGTTCATGGTCAAATTTTTCAGCTGCACGGATTAAGCCGAGATTACCTTCCTGAATAAGGTCTAAGAATAACATTCCGCGGCCGACATACTTTTTCGCAATACTAACAACCAAACGTAAGTTTGCCTGAACAAGTTTTCTTTTTGCAATAGCACCGGGTGTGCCGCCTTGAAGAATTTTTCTTGCAAGTTCAATTTCTTCTTTTGCGGAAAGCAGTTTAATTCTTCCGATTTCTCTTAAATATAATCTTACCGGATCGTCAACCGCAATACCTTTAGGCAGTTCAAAATCAGCATCTTCCGGCTCTTCATCTGAACCTGACATCATATAGATATCATCCATATTCATCTTATTGCCGATTTTTGATGTAACAATATCTTCGATATTATCAGTACTAATGTCCATATTCATATAGTTAACACTATCATTTTCGGAACCTAAAACAGCATCCTCGTCTAAATCGTGTAAATCCAGGGTTTCATCTTCCATAACACTTACAACTGAGGAGTTGGGTTGTCTTTTTTTACTCATTAATTTTTCTCCGATTATTAATTTTATCTCTTAATTGCATTTGAATTTTCAGGGCTTCTGTATCATCGTCATTTACATTTTTATATAAATTACGAATCTGTTCTTTTTCTTTTTCCCGTTGACATTGGTTTATTTTATTAATATTTTCTTTAATTATATTTTCAAAGTCTTTTTGGGATAGATTTTTATAGCTTTCGGAAATACTTATCAAATCTGTTACAATCGCCTGTAATTCCGGGTTTTGAATGAATTCCGTATATAAATGTTCAATTAATTCCTTTACATTATTTACGGTACATGTTAATTTGTCAATTGTAGATTTTACAATTATTAACGTTTCGTTTTCAAATACCGTATCCGCTATAATAGCCTTGATTACATCAAAGCTTAAGGGGCTTTCGGGTACTAGAAAAACACTCAATAAATTTTTTTGCGCTTTTTCCAAAATAGAAATATTTTTTGTTACATTCTTAACAAAAGTTTCCGGAGCGGTCTTTGAAGTGGAGAAAGAATTAACCTCACGGGCTAAAACTTTTCCGTCCAAATCAAGCGCCTGTGCAACCATTTCCGTATATTCGGCACGAACAATTTTATTACCGATTTCCTGAAGCACAGGAATAATAGTTTTAACAAACCGTGCTTTTTCAACGGGGGTTTTATATTTGTCTTTATCTTTCAATATGTGATTAAGCTGAAAGTCAATCAAAAGCGGGGCATGCTCCATATACTGCCTATAACTTTCGGCACCGACGGAGCGTATGAATTCATCCGGATCCTTACCCTCAGGCGGCGAGATTACACGAATTTCACAGGAATATTTATCATCCGATGTTGAAATATAACTTTCATCAAAAAGTTTTATATTTCCTATACCTTCAAAAACCTCTTTAATAATTTCGGCACCTCTGTCCGTCGCTTTTTGACCGGCAGAATCCGTATCAAAAGAAAGATAAATTTTTCTTGATTTAGTATAGCGTGAAAGAAGTTTGACATGCTCCTGAGTTAAAGATGTTCCGCAAGCTGCAACACAGTTTTCAATACCATGCGCCTGCGCTGATATTACATCAAAATACCCTTCCATCAAAATTACGCTGTCCTGTTCTTTTATGGCGTCTTTTGCCGTATACAAACCATATAGAAGTTTACTTTTATTGTAAATTAAAGAATCAGAGGAATTCAGGTATTTCGGAGACTGCCCCTCTTCAATTGCGCGGGCACCAAAGGCAACAAAATCACCAAATTCATTCTGGATAGGGATTATCACCCTATTTCTGAATCTGTCAATAAAACGGCTTTCTTTACCCGGAATTATAAGGTTAGCTTTTTCCAAAATATCATCGGAAAAATCTTTTTTCAATTCGTCATACAAAGCCGTATAGCTTTTTGGGGCAAGCCCGAGATGGAATTTTTTTATAATATCTTTTGAAATTCCGCGTTTTGTAAGGTATTTCAAAACATTTTCACTTATGCTATCGGAATTTTTTAACAAACGATCTGAATAAAACTCCACCGCACGGGTGCAGGCATTTGTCATCTGCTGTTTGATATCTTTTGAAGCTTCACCATGCCTGAAACTTTTTGGTAATTCCAGTCCGAACTCCTGTGCCAGATCTTTTATCAAATCCATAAACTCAATATTTTTGGTTTTCATAATAAAAGATAACGCATCACCGCCGGCACCGCATCCAAAGCATTTGTAAATTCCCAGCTGCGGATTTACCGAAAAAGACGGAGTTTTTTCTTTATGGAAAGGACATAATCCCCAATAGTGGTTACCGGATTTTTTGAGAACTACCTGCTCTGAAACAACATCAACTATATCCAGCCTGTCTTTTATTTGAGATATTAATTCTTCCAGAGTATCTGCCATACTTACATTTTATCATTAATATTTTTTTAAGCAAAATTCTGCCCACATGGCTAATATCCCAATTTAAAAAAAGTCTGTAATATTTAATTATGGTACTTACCTATTGAGATTTAATGAATAATATAAAAGAACAAAAAATAAAAACGCAGGATAAAGAATCTCTGCTCGCAATGGTTTCACATGATTTAAAAAATCCTGTCAGCTCAGGCATCATGGCACTTAAATTATTACAAGATGCAAAATTATCACCTCTAAATACATACCAAACAGAAATCTTAGAAAGTTTAATGTTTGGCTTTAAGTATATGAAAAATTTAATTGAAAATGTTCTGGACAGATACAAATTAGAAAATAAAGTTTATTATTTGCATAAAGTTCCGGTAAATTTTATATTGTTTCTAAATTCTACAATAGATGAATGCAAATATCTTCTCTCGGATAAACAACAAACCGTAAAAATTTTAAGCGATTTAAAAGACACAAATATAGAAATAGATATATTGGAGATAACAAGAGCAATAAATAATCTTTTAAGTAATTCCGCAAAATATTCACCGGCAAATTCCGAGATAATAATTAAACTTTTTGAAAAAAACAACAACCTCTGCATGTCTATAGAAAATAAAGGCTGCAATTTTCAACTTGATAATCCTAATGAAATATTTGACAAATTTGTTTCCGTAAGCAAAGACAGCAAATCTCTTGCCTCAGGACTGGGTCTTTACATAGTAAAAGAAATAATTACAACGCACGGAGGCAAGGTCTTTGTAGAAAGTGAATTCGGAAAATTTACACGTTTTACCATTACTCTTCCCAGAAAATAATTCATTTAAAGCATTAAAAGTTTTCTAAAAAGCTTTATAATCTGAATTATGAGTATGCAGCTTTTATCGGAATATCTTGAATATCTGGAAATAGAAAAAGGTCTGTCTGAAAATACGACACAAGCCTACAGGCGTGACCTGGCTGATTTTATGTCGGATATTAATTGTGAACTTTCAAAGATACAACGCAGTCAAATTACAACTTATATAAGAAATTTGCATGAAAAACACTATTCACCGACAAGTGTGATGAGAAAAATTGCATCACTCAGAGGTTTTTACAAATGGTTATGTGCAAATAATTACTGCACGACAAACCCGACCTTGACACTTGAACAGCCAAAAGTTCCTAAAAAACTCCCAAAAGTAATGACTGTTCAGGAAATCGAAGCCATTTTAAACCAACACCTTAACAAAATTGAGAAAGTTATTATTGAACTTTTATACGGCTGCGGACTGCGTGTTTCCGAACTTGTTAATCTGAAAATTAACGATTATGATTTGAACGCAAAATACATTCAGTGTTACGGAAAAGGTTCAAAAGAAAGAATCGTTCCTATGGGTAAAAAGGCAGTAAATGCTATTAAAAATTACCTGCCGGAAAGGGATTTTTTGATACAAAAATTCAGATTGAATACAAAAAAACTTTTAATCCACGAGCATGGGCGTGAAATGACTCGTCAGGATGTTTATAATTTTATTCATTCTCAGGGCAAAACAATCCACAAAACAATTTCACCGCACACATTGCGCCATAGTTTTGCAACACATTTGTTGGAAAACGGAGCTGATTTGCGCGTTGTACAGGAACTTCTCGGGCACAGTGATGTCTCCACAACACAGCTTTATACTCATATAAGCAAAAAACGTCTCAAAGAAGTCTATTTTTCAATCAACAAAGACTAATTGCGCCTCAAAAACAGTCATGTTATAATCCTTTTTAAAAGGAGGGTTTTATGAAACTATTACACACAATGGTAAGAGTAAAAGACATTGACGCAAGTTTGAGATTTTATACAGAACTTTTGAATATGAAATTAGAAAAGAAAAAACGTCTTGACGATTGTGAATTGTATTTTCTAAATGATGAAGAAGGCACAACACAATTAGAATTGACTTATAATGACGAAACGCCGGAAAACGGATACGATTTGGGAAGCGGATTCGGACATTTTGCTTTTTCAGTAAAATCACTTGAAGAATTTACGAAAAAACTTCATAACCTTGGTTACGAATATTTATACGAACCGTTTGATTTAACAGGAAAAGGCACCAAAATAGCTTTCATCAAAGATCCGGACGGATACGAAATTGAACTTATAGAAAAAGTCGTTTGGTAAAAAGCGGGGAACTCCCCGCTTTTTTATTTTGAGAAAATATGCTATAATTGCCTTATGAAAGACGTAATTGAAAGCTTAAAAGAACTTGGTTTAAACAGCTATGAGGCAAAAGTTTATGTGGCGCTTTTGAAAAAATATCCGGCAACCGGATATGAAGTCGCAAAACTTGCCGACATACCGCAATCAAGAGCTTACGATACATTAAAAGCGCTTGAAACGGCAAAAATAGTTTCATCAACCGGTGATAAACCACAAACTTTTATACCTATCAAACCAAAAGAATTAACAAAACGATTTAGACGAAAAATTGAAACAAATCTGGATTTTTTGGAAAAGAAACTTCCTGATGTAAAAAATGATTACAATGAGCCTATTCATGCGGTTTCAGGTTTATCTGAAATAAGAGAAAAAATCATAGAATTAATCAAATCCGCAAAAACAGATATTTATATAGAAATATGGTCACAGGATTTCAAATACATGGAACAGCACCTGTTTGATGCTTATAACAGAGGGCTTGATATAAAAATTGTCGGATATGACAATTTTCAATGTCCTTTCGGAACAGTATTCAAACATAAAAACGGCAGAGAGCTTGAATTATCACTCGGCGGACGTATGATATTTTTATTAACTGATAATACGGAAGGAATTTTCGGCAAAGTTGAAACAAAAGTCATCTGGACAAAAAATCCTCAGGTTGTATTTCTGCTAAAAGAATTTATTGTACATGATATGTATTTATTGGATATAGAAGACAGCTTCCCCGAACAATTAAAATACTTCTATGGCGCAGGGCTTAAAAAGCTTAAGGATAAAATTCTTAGTAAAAACTCAAAATATAATATCCATTAAAAAATCCCTCCGAATCCGGAGGGATTTTCAATCCTCTATTGATTTGCTACAGCGCTGCCCCGCGTCATATTCTGCATAACTTCGATTGCTTTTTTAAGCTGTACGTCATCTTTATTTTTTACGTTTTCTTCGGTTAATTCAACCACCAAATCAGGCGTTATACCTTTTTTGTTAATATCAGTCCCGTTCGGAGTTAAATATTTTTGGATTGTAATATTTAAACCTGATTCATACGGAAGCTTGTTGATTTCCTGAACAAGTCCTTTTCCAAAGGATTGCTCGCCTATGATTACACCTCTGTGGTTATCTTTGATTGCTCCTGAAAAGATTTCACTTGCTGAGGCTGAACCTTTATTGATTAATACAACAAGCGGTTTATCGGTAACAACACCACGTGTTGCACGCTGAGTTTCTTTATAGCCGTCTCTGTCAACCGTGCTGACGATAACTCCGCCGTCAAGAAACATATCTGATATGTTAATTGCGTTGCTCAAAAGTCCGCCCGGGTTTGAACGAAGGTCTATGATAAAGCCTTTTTTATCCGGTGAATTTACTAATATATCACCAAATTCTTTTGTTGCATTGCGGCTTATAAATGA
This sequence comes from Candidatus Gastranaerophilales bacterium, assembly GCA_944323695.1. Lineage (GTDB taxonomy): Bacteria > Cyanobacteriota > Vampirovibrionia > Gastranaerophilales > Gastranaerophilaceae > SIG32. The sequence goes on along the minus strand of CALUTI010000007.1, from coordinate 8,722 downwards.
GCTTAATCTTATGTAACCGATATCATTCGGTAAGGTTACGTTATCAGGCAATTTTTGTGAAATTGATTTGATTTCAATTTCTGCACGCGTAATTGTGTATAATTTAGGCGCTGTATCTTTACGTTTGATAAGTAAAGTTACAGTTGTACCTTCTTTGCCGCGGATTTGGTCGGCAGCTTTATCAACGGTAATACCTTTTGTGCTTTTGCCGTTAATTTCAAGAATTTCGTCATCCGCAAGCAAACCTGCTTTTTCCGCCGGAGTATCTTCAATCGGCGCAATTACCATTAATTTGCCGTCTTTAACACCGATTTGAATACCGATACCTTTTAAGGAACCCTTAATTGAGCTTGTTTCTTCCGCAAATTCTTTCGGATCAAGAAATTTTGTATACGGGTCATTCAAACTTGCTATCATTGTGTTAATTGCAACGTATGCATCATCATTGGTTTTAATGACCTTGTCGTATTTGTGACGCCATTTTGACCAATCCTGATCATTGTTTGTCTGATCAACAAATTTTGCATTAACAATTCTCCAGACATTGTCATAAAGCTCGACAGGCGTGTATGCCATACTGTAATTTTTGACGACACATCCGAACAAAATCAGAAATGTCCACAAAAATATAAAACTTTTCCTCATAATGTTTCTCACTAAATATTCCTCCACCTAACTCTTACGTTTTTATAGATGTTTTTTTTGAAAATTAGTTCCATAAAAATTTAAAAGTCTTACAATATAATACCATATACATAAAAAATGTGGAAGTGCTCCACATTTTTACTTATGTTCAAATTGTAAAAGTCTTAAGCCCCGTTTTTCTTTCGGGTGAGCATCAGGCAGCTCGTAACATTTAATACATCTGGCTTCATAAGTTTCATCGCCGCCAATCATAATAAGCGGTGAATTTTTATCTGCAGGTCTGCCGTCAATAAGTCTTTGGGTTCTTGTTGCATAATCACAGCCGCATTTCATACATACCGCATGAAGCTTATCAACAGAAGTGGCAATACACATTAATTCAGGCATTGAGCCAAAAGGTTCCGCTTTAAAATCAAGCTCCAAACCTGTTCCGATAACTCTTTTTCCTTCTTCCATAAGTTTTGAAATGACTTTTACAATATTGCTGTCAAAAAATTGTAACTCGTCTATTGCAACAATTTCGTCTTCAGGTTTTACAATACTCAAAATCTGTATAGAATGTTTTACCTTAATGGCATCAAGCCACAAACCGTTTCTGGATTCTATATAATCACCTTTTGCACGGGTATCTACATCAGGTGAAATAACTTTAACCTTTTTCTTAGCTATAATACAGCGTCTGATTCTGCGCAAAAGTTCTTCGGTCTTGCCGCAGCTCATCGGCCCCGTAATCAATTCAAAACTGTATCCTTGCATCATCCCCTATATCCCCAAAATATGTCGTATCTTTTACACTTTTTATTATACTCCCGAATTTTGTTTTTGCAAAGCAAACATTACAATTTTGTTAAGCAAAATATACAGTTCACTCTGAGACATAAAGATAACTCTTATTATTAGTACAAAAACTGTATCTTTGCCAATATGTCTAATATTCCTCTTTTGAGGCATCAATTAATTCTGATTTTATCTCTTTTTTTTCTTCTTCCAGCAAAAAGTTAATCTGAGCCTTTAGATTGCATAAATGTATATCCAATTTGGACATATTTTCAGCCAGAGAATCAAGTTGATAATTTATATCAGCCTTTTTAAAAAATGACTGAGCACCTTCTACTGTAAGCATTGTACCTAGAACTCTGACAACAGACGCAAGACGGTCATATTGTATTTGTGTTTGAATAATTTCATTATTAACTAATGAAATATTACAAGGCAATTTGTCCGGAATAAATCCTGTCATAATTAATTTCCTGTTAATATATGTTACATTTTGGATATTTATTTATCCATATTGTACTATATTATATATATAATGTCAACATTTTTATTCAAAGTTATAATGAACAAATGTTGATTGTTAACCTACATAATGTGAAATGGAAAAAACATTACACAAGAGACGACATAGTTAAAGGCGCAAAGGTAAGTCCTGCTACAGTTACAAAAATGTTGAAAGGAGATAGTAATGACTTTCGACTAAAAACGATTGAAAAAGTAGCACAATTTCTTGGTTGCAATGCCTTAGACATTATAATTGAAATTCCGGATGAAGAATAAATTAATAAAAATCCTGCTTAGTTAACAGCGAAAAAATCTGCGTCATCCTTTTTATTTTTAATTTTCGTAAAATTCGTCGTTTACAATTTACATATTCTTGGTAGGTTATCCCGTACCACTCGGCAATCTGCCTTGAATTTTGACCCTGAGCAATCGCAAAAGCAATCTTTTTCTCAAAATCGGTTAATTTTTCTTCCATATTTTTAATGATAATTTAATACTTTTGTTATATATTATATAACAATTGTTATTATATGTTAGGATATAGTTAAAAAGTTTAATAAATATTAAACTTTTATAATGAATGTAAAAAAGCAGCTAGGACTAAAAATTAAAACACTGAGAAAAAACCTGAAATTATCGCAGGAAAAATTTGCAGAAATAATCGGAATCAGCCGTCATTCGCTATCCGAACTTGAAAGAGGCGTTAATTTTGCATCCGCAGAAACCCTTGAAAAAATTCACAAAAATTTCAAAATAGATTATAACGAGCTATTTTCTTTTAGTAAAAAAGAACCTTCCAGAATCAATAATATTATTTTGAAACTCAAAATGCTCAGCGATAAGGATTTAGATTACATTGAACCGATTCTTGATGCGATAATTAACAAAAAACATTAATAAAGGTTCTACAGTTGACATTATAAAAAAAGGAGTTATAATGAATATATAGGGAAAAGCCCTAAAGGGTGGTTTCCTTTAGAGCTTTCATAACTCCCTATCTTTTGATTTTTAGCACTATGAGTATTATTAATATAAGCCATAGTGCTTTTTCAGTAATACTGAAAACCATAAGATATTATCACCCCCTTTCCGCCTTAATCCTCATAACAAGTCTGTGTCGGAGGAGGTTTGGAGCTTTCCCTCGTCATTATCATACCAAATATTAAAATCAAAGTCAACATTTTTAGGAAATATTATGAATAAATACCGAAAAGCATTTTGTTTGAAAAATGATTGACAATTAAAACTTAAATTACTATAATCAATTTATGACAAAAATTATCAATGTAATCAAAGGTACACATGACATTTTACCTCAAGAAGTTGATCAGTGGCATATTTTGGAAGAAAATGCCCTGAAAATCTTTACCAGATACGGTTATAAAGAAATCCGAACACCAATTTTTGAGGCAACGGAACTTTTTGCCCGCGGTGTCGGAGATACAACCGATATCGTAAATAAAGAAATGTATACTTTTGAAAAAAGCGACAGATCACTGACTTTACGTCCGGAAAACACAGCCGGCGTTGTTCGCTCATACATTGAAAACGGAATGGCAAGATTGTCTCCGCCTGTAAAATTATGGTACAAAGGTCCGATGTTCAGATACGAAAGACCGCAAAAAGGCAGACAAAGGCAATTTCATCAGGTTGGTGTCGAAATGTTCGGAGTAAAAGAACCAACTGCAGATGCTGAAGTTATTTTAATGGCAGTTAATTATTTGAAATCACTAGGTTTAAATGATTTGGAAGTGGAAATCAATTCTCTTGGCTGCCCAAAATGCCGTGAAGAGTTCAAAACAAGACTTAAAGAAGTTTTAAAACCTGAATTTGAAAACCTTTGTGATGACTGCAAAAACAGATATGAAAAAAATCCGTTGAGACTTTTGGATTGTAAAGTTGAAAGCTGCAAAGCTATTTTTGAAAAACCGGAAATCCAAAAAGTTATCCAATCTGACTATATTTGTGAAGAATGTGCAGAACATTTTTCAAAATTAAAGACTTACCTTGATAAGCTAAATGTAAAATACACAGTAAATAAGCTTTTGGTAAGAGGTTTAGATTACTATAACAGAACCGTTTTTGAAATTAAATCAAACAACTTAGGCTCACAAAATGCAGTCTGCGGCGGCGGGCGCTATGACAGTTTGGTAAGAAATCTTGGCGGTGATGACACACCTGCTGTCGGCTGGGCAATGGGTATGGAAAGATTAAACTCACTTTTGTCTGTACCTCAGCCCAAAAAACTTAACGGATATATTGTTTCTAATTCTCCGGTTGATGCTTTTGAACTTGCGGAAGAACTAAGAAATAATGGATACAATATAGAATTCGATTTAAGTAATAAAAAATTTACAAAACAGCTTGAAAAGGCCTCAAAGGTTGCAGATTACGCTCTAATTCTGGGCGAAGATGAAATTAATGCAGGAAAAGTTTCCGTAAAAAATCTTGCAACAGGAGAGCAAAAAACCGTTTCAAGACAAGAATTAAGGAGTATATTATGACAAGTCCGGTACACGACGTCATAAAAGTATTAACTTCATCTCTTAGAAAAAAATTTGATGATTTCAAAGGGATTTATCTTTTCGGCCAATTTTTGGACGGCAAAAACCATGAAGGTGAAGATATCGAACTCGTCGCAATTTTTGACACCGAAGACAAGGCAAAACGTGAAGAAATCTGGCCGATTATCGGAAAAATAGAAACCGAAATGAATGTTTGTATAGACCTTTATCCTTATACAATGGAGGATTTCAAAAAGGATGAAGATTTATATAATGAGGTAATGGAAGAGGGCATATTTTTTGATGCTCTCGGTATAATGAAAGACTAGTAAAGGGAAAAAACAATGGACAAAATTACAATCCGCTCTGACAGAAAAACTGATTACAAATTCCAATACAAAGGCGAAGATGTTGTACTTGGTGCAGGAAAAATTTTAAGCATTGCTGACGGCTTAGAGCACGTTGTTTTGCCAACCTGTGCTATGAAAGTTATGAACAACCTCATTGTTATAAAAGACGACGTAAAATAATGTGTTTTTAATCATATATAAAAAAGTTGCAGAACCTTTGTTTCTACAACAATATTTGTGTGCCTAATAACAGTCTGTGACTGTCTTCTAAATTCTGATTGTCACAGTAAACATAATTCAATAAAATTTTCATACCTTGCCCGATAACATAATAATTTATACCGGCAGAATACTCACGTCTTATATCTCCATCCATATCCCTGTTCGGATCAAATTGGTCGAAACGTGCAACAAGCTGCACTTTTGGAGTCAACTTATAACCGATTGTTGTATAAAAACCTTCTGCCTTATCAGTACTCAATACACGTGCATTATATCCGTCAGCAACTGCATATTCCGCATTTATCATAAAATCTTTATAATTCCAGCCGATATATGCCCCGCCAACAGTGTAATTTTCGTGTCTTTTTCCGGCGTTTAAACCACCGCCGACAACAAGTTTGCCATATCTGCCATCAGTTTTACCCAAAGGCTTAAGGTTTACCCAGCCCGTGAATTCCGCACCTGGAAAAAATTCCCTAAAAAATCTATCCGAACTGTTAAACGCTAAACTATAATCCACAAGGGAATAATTACCTATAACTCGAGCACCAAAGGCACGGGTATTACCAAATGTTCTGGCAATCTGTGATCTTAAGATAAAAGGAACATAAGTTGTACTCATACCGCCTTCAACACCAACCTGGTTTCTTGAATTACCAATCATTATTTGATGATGCGGTATTGCTGAATTTACAATATACGCGTCACTTATGAGATTCTGAAAAAATGTTCTTTCACTTGTCGGCGTTAATTTAAATTGTAATTTGAAATCCGTCTTATATTGAGGATTTAACTGTCCCATCATACCGACGTCAATCGAGGTGATATCATAATCCCCGTCATAATCGCCCTGTTCAACAAAATTAAACGACATATTACCGCGGTATTTGCCGTAAAATTGAATTCTGTCCACCGGCCCTTTGTCCAAATCAACGGTCAAAATATCTTTTAAAAGATAATTACTATAATCCGTTCTTGTAACTTCAGCCTTTAAAGCTTTTTCCACTTTATAAAACAAAGAACCTTCTTCCCTGTCAATAGGATCCCCAAGGTGTTTAAACATAAAGAAGTTTTCTTCTGCCGTATCTATTAACAAATCCTTGTTGTCAATCACACCATCATTATTAAGATCCCTTTCGGGCAACTGAGTATTTTCAGGCAGCAGAATTTCACCCTCATGGACATTTTTTTCAACAGAAAGTCCTTCCACCGCAAAAGCACTCCCTGAGATAAATGTAAACAATATAATTAAAACCGTTTGTAAAAAGGTCTTCATAAATATTAATTATATCATAAAGATATTGTATTTTAAATTTTTTTTATTGTATATTATTTATTACTATGACATGTGTAACAAAAAACAATAAATATACAAAAACCCATGCCCCGATAGTAGAAGCATTGAAAAAGGCTTATGAAAATCCGACCTATCAGTTTCACATTCCGGGACATACAAAAGGCAGCGGTGCATTACCTGAATTCAAACAGCTTATAGGAAGAAAAGCACTTGCTGTTGATACAACGGATGAATTCGACAATTTGGGAACACTTCATCCTGCAACAGGTCCGATAAAAGAAGCGCAAGAACTTGCTGCAAAAGCGTTTGGCGCAAAAAAAACATTCTTTTTATTAAACGGTTCAACCGCAGGTAACCTTGCGTTAGCAATGGGATTAACCAAAAAAGGCCAAAAAATTATAACAAACAGAAATTGTCATAGATCTGTCCTTACCGGTATGATAATATCAGGCGCGGAACCTTTATGGCTTGTGCCTGAAAGATTTGAAGACTGGGGAATCTGGGGCAATGTAAACCCCGAACGTATAGAAGAATTGTTAAAAAATCACAATGATGTTTCTATGGTATGGATTACAAATCCAACTTATGAAGGCGTTGTATCTGACATAAAATCAATTTCCGTAATTTGTAAAAGATATAATGTTCCGTTAATTGTTGATGAAGCACATGCCTGTCTTTGGAATTTTAATGACCACTTGCCGACATCTGCATTGAAATTAGGAGCAGATGCGGTTGTTCATTCACTCCATAAAACAGGCGGAAGTATGAGTCAAAGCTCTATGCTTCATATTTCAGAAAACTCTATTTTAGATGTTGATGCTGTAGAAAAAGCTTTGAAGCTTCTACATACAACAAGCCCGTCATTAATGCTTCTGGCAAGTCTTGATGCGGCAAGAGCAAATCTTGAAAGCCCCAGAGGCAGAAAACAGCTTCAACGTGCTATTTTAAACGCGAAATATTTACGCAGTGAAATTGATAAAATGGAGCATATACATCAATTAAAACCTGATTTCGGGTATAAAACAGATGTAACAAAAGTATTTATCAAGGCTGACGGATTATCCGGCAAAAGACTTGAATCAATTTTAGAGATTGATTTTAACATTGAAGTTGAAAGTGCATCTGATGCAGGGCTTTTATTATTGTCAAACATTGGCAACAAACGCTCAGACATTCAATATCTTGTTGATTGCCTTAAAAAAATTGATCAAACAAATTATTCGGATATTTGTTATCTGGAAAATAAAAAGCACATGCCGATGTTGACACCTATTATAAAAATGAATTTGCGTGAGGCATATTATTCAGCAAAAGAAACAATACCGAAGTCACAGGCAATAGGCAGGATTTCCGCAGAAATAATTGCAGAATGCCCGCCAGGTATTGCCGTTTTGCTTCCTGGTGAATTGATAACCGAAAGCCACATGCCGTATTTGACGGATTATGAATTTATTGAAGTTATCAAATAATTATTCCAGATAACCGTCAGGAATCTTCCAGTTGTTCAATTTTATTGCGGCAGCGCAGGTTTGTCTTTTGCCTGCTCTTGTACAGCTTATATTAGTATTTACACCTGTTTCTGACTGCATTACAAAATTTGGATCCAATAGATCATCAACCGTCACTCCATTGGCTTCTCCATATAAGGTTAATCCATATCCGTTTTGCATAACTTTACCCGAATCTACAAAATTCCCGTCATCGTCAACTGAACCTATTTTATTACCGGGATTATTAGGTGAAAAATACATGACAAACATGTCTTTGCCCATTTCGTTGGGTTTTGAATCTCCATTTATGTCAACATAAAGCCAAACATGCGGGAAATAAGTATTTCCTCCTGCCCAACTGAAAACAGATGTTCCGTCATTTAATATAAATGCACCATTATTAGTATCAGGATTTGATAATGTAGTATCATTTATCCTAAATTGAGACCTGCAGGGATCCGTATCGGGAAAACATTTTTTGGCTACTTTTAAATGTGGAAATCCATAAGTTTCCCAAAAATACTGTATCCTTTTTGAATCTTCCTGCGGGATTTGATTCCAAGACCACATTGCATAATCTCCATGGTCTACTTTTGCCATTTCTAATGCATTTTTCAGTGTTGCATAAGCCTTTTGTAAGCGTGATATTGTCTGTTTTTCCTGATAATTTGCAATCAACGTCGGTATTGTCATTGCTGCAACTATTCCGATTATTCCAAGGGTTATAAGAACTTCGGCCAAAGTAAAGGCAGCATGTTTTGAAGAAACCATTCCTCGCCCCTTGTGGGAGAGGACGCAGTTGTGCGAACATAGTGAGCTACAAATGCGGGTGAGGGGTTTACGATTAGCCAAAGTTTTTGACCCCTCACCTGAATTTCTAAATTCACTGCGTTCATTAAGAAATTCTTTCCTCTCCCACAAGGGGCGAGGAAA
>CALUTI010000006.1 GCA_944323695.1 Candidatus Gastranaerophilales bacterium | reverse complement strand
CTTTTTCCTCGCCCCTTGTGGGAGAGGAAAGAATTTCTTAATGAACGCAGTGAATTTAGAAATTCAGGTGAGGGGTCGGAACCTTTTGTCAATCGTAAACCCCTCACCCGCATTTGTAGCTCACTATGTTCGCACAACTGCGACCTCTCCCACAAGGGGCGAGGAAAAGTTTCTTCAAAACATGCTGCCTTTACCCTGGCAGAGGTCTTAATAACATTAGGCATAATCGGTGTAGTCGCTGCAATGACAATACCGACGTTGATTGCAAATTATCAGAAAAAGCAGACCGTATCCAAATTAAAACAAACGTATTCAATAATGTCTCAAGCGCTAACCATGGCACAGGCGGAACACGGAGATACTACAACTTGGGAAGTCTCCGGAATTACAGGTACGAATACTGAAGATGAAAACTTTAATAGACAGGATGCCATTACAACGTTTGCGCAAAAATACTTTATACCATACCTGAAAATTTCTAAAGATTACGGATATACTTCGTTAAGCAGTTTAGGATATGATGGCCCGTATCTTCCGGCTTCAAATAGCAAAAGGTCGTCTGCAGAAGGATATATCTTTTTGTTATCTAATAATGTATCGGTAAGTGTGGGATTAGGCACACATTGTTATGCATATGACGGTGATGACAATTGCACTGACCGCAGATATACGGATTTACTCTTTACTGCTGATATAAATGGGTTTCAAAAACCAAATACTTTAGGCAAAGATGTTTTTTATATGATATTTAATATTCGTGAAAAAGTTTTTCAAATGCTCCAATATGGAACTGTTTCCGGTACGTCTTCAGTATATAGCAGAACTAATTATCATGATTTCTGCTCCACTGATAGCGGTTCAGAGCTCTGCGGGCGTCTTATCTATATGGACGGATGGCAGATTAAAGATGATTATCCGTGGTTTTAAAGCTTTAGGAATTCTGATTTTAAATTAATAATTTTTTCAAAGGACTTTTCAATATTTTCGGAAAGTTCTTTGTCATTTTGAGCCTTTTGTGCAACGGTTTCAATAGCGTTTATCGTCTCAGGGGTTGAATTTCTGTAGATAAACATATTTAATCCCGCACGAATTCCCATCTCTATTGCCTCAACGGTTCCGAATTTGGCAACGCCTTTCATAATCATATCATCAGAGATTATTACTCCTTCAAAACCGAGTTTATTCCTCAAATAGTCTAGTGCATTGCGGCTTAAACTTGTGGGGATTTCTTCTTTCTCAAAACATGTGCAGTGTAAATGTGCCGCCATTATCATTTCAATTCTTTTTGCGCAGGCTTTGAACGGTTTTATATGAGTTTTTTCCATTTCTTCAAGTGATAAATTTATCTCAGGCAAAGTCAAATGGCTGTCGGCATTTGCGTCACCGTGTCCCGGGAAATGTTTTGCACAGGGAATTATTCCGTTAGTGCGAAAAATATGTGATACGATTTTTTCAGCTTGTATAACATCATCAGGATTTGAAGAATATGAGCGTTCCCCTATTATAGGATTATTTGAATTTGTATTCACATCAATACATGGGGCAAAATTCAGATTTATTCCGTAGCTTTTTAATTCTTTTGTAATTTCTTCTGATTGTTCCGCAAGAAAATCTACCCCTTTTTCATAAGCATATTTAGCAGACAAATATTTTTTCCCGTTATGAATATTTTCTGTTCTCTCAACCCTTCCGCCTTCTTGATCAATAGATAAAAAAGGAGAAGTCACAGCATAAGATTTGCAATCTTTAATCAAAGTTTTAAATTGTTCGGAATTTAGAATGTCATATTTAAAAAATATTATTCCGCCCAGATTGTTCTTAAGCGCCTCTTTGTAGCCGCCGCCTTCCGTTCCGAGAATAAACATCTGGTAAAGTTTTTTTCTTAAATCCATGCTAATTATTTTAGCACAATAATATGGTTGGCGCCGTTTTTATAAAAAACGGCGCCGGATTATTATTCATTAACCATGAATTTATACACAAAGGCAGCTGCGATTGCGGCAAATAAGTTTGTAAGCACTGTAAGCAAAATGCAGCTCCAGCAGCATACTTGAAATATTCCAAGTCCTATTGCAACAGCCGGATTAAAAGCTCCGTAGCAAAGTATTCCGCCGACAGCAAATGCTCCTACCGTAACCGTACTTCCGATTGCAAGTCCGTAAAAGGAATTTCCCTCTAACTGCCTTGTCGTTGCAGTTTGCAACACTACATAACACAGTGCAAATGTGAATAAAAATTCACCGATAATCATTGCAACAGGATTATACCCGCAGCATTCGGGATACGGTGTATCAAGTACAAAAAGATTTATTAATATTGCACCGAAAATCCCTCCGAGAATTTGTGCAACCCAGTATGGAATAATCTGGTTTATAGGCAATGCACCGCGTATAGCTGCTGCAAGTGATACGGCCGGATTATAATGCCCTCCTGATATATGGCCCCCTGCATATACCATTACCATTAATACAAAACCTATTGAAATTGCTGAAATTACATCTTGTCCGCCTAATAATACGGCTGACCCTACTGTAAATACTAAAAAGAATGTTCCGATAAATTCAACTAAATACTTTTTAAAATTGTCTTTCATATGCTCTCCTTTACGCTTTATTTTTTAAGATTACTTTTATTTCGGGTAATAAACAATTCCACAACGGACTTAATTTTTGTTGTATAGTATTAATATGTTTTATTTTGATAAAATTTCCGGCAAAGATATTTTAAAATCTGATTTAATTTCGGATATAGAAAACTTTTTTACAACGCGTGATACGGTTATAAAATCTTCAGAACCTGATATGGCGGATGTTGTCGAGGAGAACAAAAAGCTTATTTGTAAATATTTAGGGGTTGACGAACTTATCTCACCTGTGCAAACTCATAGCGCAAATGTTCAATTTGTCCAAACTCATAAGATTGATTATCCCGATACGGATGCTTTGATTTTAAGTAATAAAATGCAGGCTGTGTTTTTAAATTTTGCAGATTGTACTCCTGTAATTTTATACGATAAAAAACAACATATAGCCGCAATTGCACATGCAGGCTGGCGCGGAACTGTTCAAAAAATTGCAGTTAAAACCATTGAAAAAATGAATTCCAATCCTTGTGATATTCAGGCAGTAATAGGTCCTGCGATTTCTATTTGCTGTTATAATGTCGGGGCAGATGTTTTTGAACAGTTAAAATCTACTGTTAATGGTTTTGACGGCTTATACCGGCGGTCGGATAATGAAGTCTTTGTCGACTTAAAAGGTATTAATGCGCAGCAGCTTAAAGAATTCGGGGTGAAAGAAATTGATGTATGCCCTTATTGCACTTATTGTGATAATGATATGTTCTTTTCATATCGCAAAGAAAATGCTACAACAAGCCGTCATAGTGCAGTTATAAGATTATAATAATTGTTTGTTACAAAAATTAAAAATTTTTTTAAAATTAACAAAAAAAAATATTTTTGACTTTATAAACCTATAATACTAAATAGGAAAGGTAATTTTTTTATGTTTGTTAATTCTGTATCTATTTCGAACAATTTTTTACATTCAAATTCTTTATATCAAAAAAGACAAGTGAATACATTTTCAAAACCACATAAAACTGATCAGGTTTCATTTAGCGGCGGGTTAAATCCTGAGATGTTAAAAAATCAATTGAGGATATTATTAACTCAAGATATCTGGGCTGAAAAATTGAGTGTTAAAATGCCTGAAACCCGGTTGGAAAAAGAGGTTTTGCTTGAAGTTTTACAAAATAGGTTAAAATTAGACAGGTTCGCCAGACTCTCGAATGAAAGAGCAACAATAAAAGGTGATATAAGTTATCTAAATGATCTTTTGGAAAAAGATCCGTTAAATCCTAACATTCCCAAACTACGACAGGAACTGGTACGAAGAGGGAATATAGAGTCTGTTTTAAAAACTTTGGATAAACAAATTGATATGGAAGGGAAAAAGAATAAGCCGGCATTGGATTATTTTAAAAATATCGAAAAAATAGAAGAAGAATATATTGATAAACGTCTTGTGAGATTCCCACAGATGGAAAAATTTTGGTTTAAAATAAAGAGGAATAATATAAATAAAAATGGTCAGTATTCTACAAAAGAATTAATTGATATTATCGCGGATGATAAAGCACCGGTTACAGTTTCAAAAAATATTGCAAAGCCTTTGTCCAAAAAAGATTTAATGGTGAAGGCAGAAAAAGAGTACGAGCAATATTTAAGAGAAAATATAGATATTTATGAAAGTCGTATGAACCACAATGATGATGCACGCAACGGGCGTAAATTTGTTCAGGAATTAAATATGGCGACAATTAAAAAATATCCCGGCATTGAAAAATCGCTTCAAAAAATGTATGAATCGGTAGAAAGCAGATATTCGCATAAAATAAACCGTCTCGTTGATATAGATATATATCCTATAGGCGAAATTTGGAACGACATGCGTCTTGTAGAAACCGATATGAAAAAAGTAATAAAAGATATTGTATTTATTAAACAACAACTAAAAACCTGTCCTGATAATAAAGTTTTCAATGAGACTTTAAAAGCATGGGAAAAAACTCTGGAGGAACTAAAACAAGACTGGATAAAAGGTATGAAATACAGCCTTAAATATGAAGATATGAACCGTCAAAGGTTTTCTGATGCCGGAAGATTATCAGAATATGAATATTTAGCCGGTGAAAATAAAACAATAAAAAAACATAAAGCAGCACTTGAGTTATACAGAAAAAATAATGATAACATTCCTGACGAAAGCTGGGCAAATATATTATCATAAAAATTATACTGCTGCAGCAAGCCTTTTTATATCAGTTTTAGGCGGGTTCCCAAACATTTTTTTGTATTCCCGGCTGAATTGTGTAGGACTTTCATAGCCGACTTCATAACTTGCGCTTGCAGCATCAAAATTACCGGTTAGCATAAGTCTTTGGGCTTCATTTAATTTCAGTTGTTTTTGATACTGTAAAGGGCTCACGCGGGTAACTTTTTTGAAGTTTCTATAAAAAGATGATGGCGCCATATTTACTTGCTGTGCAATATCATCCATATTTAATTTTTCTACGTAGTTATCTTTTATAAGTGAAATCGCATGTGCAATTTGGTTTGAATATGTGCCTCTTGTATTAATAAGTCGGAGCTGGTTTCCTAAAGGACCTGTTAGAAGTCTATAATAAATTTCTTTTGTTATAATCGGTGCTAAAATTTGCTGTTCAGATTCACTTTTATCCAAAAGTTGTGCCATTCGGTAAAATGCATCAAGCAATTCTTCATCGGTATCTGCAATTGCAAGTGCTTTTGCATCAGGAGTATCAATTTTGGGAAGTTTGGTCTCCAAAAGAAGATTAGAAATTATATTTGAATCAAGTTCAAGAATAAATACTACAAACGGATTTTCAACAGAAGCTTCAACAACTCGGCTGGATACAGGAATTTTAGTACATGAAACAACATACTGCCCTTTGGTATAAACTATATTTTCATTCCCGTACAACATGTGTTTTACACCTTGTAATACAAGTATACAACTCGGGTTGTAAAAACATCTTAAAAATTCGGTTGGTTCATTTCGTCTTACAATTCTTACCCCATTGATAGCTGTCGGATAGTTTCCCGTACCCGGAATGTGTTTTAATATTATATCCCTGATTGCGGTATATTTAGATTCCATTATAACCTCCTATTTTATTATACTTTAACAGGATAATTTTTCAATGTTCTTTTGAGAGAATTGGATAAGAATTTAGCAGAATAAGGTCTGTATATTTTTGGAAAATTTTTAATAATGATATTATAGGTTATAAAATTTGGAGGATAAATGAAAGTATTACTTATAAACGGTTCACCTAATGAAAAAGGCTGTACTTATACCGCATTAAATGAAATGGCATTAACTTTGAATATGGAAGGTATAGAAACAGAAATTTATTACATTGGTAAGGAGCCTATTGCACCTTGCAGGGCATGTCGCGCATGCGGAAAAATCGGGAAATGTGTTATAAAAGACAAAGTAAACGATTTCGTTGAATATGCAAGAGAATTTGACGGGTATGTAATAGGTTCTCCGGTACATTACGGTTCTGCCGCAGGCGGTATAATTCCTTTTCTGGATAGAGCTTTTTTTGTTGATTATATGTCAGGTCATGATTCATTCAAGCATAAACCGGGAACTGCAATAGTTTCCGCAAGACGTGCCGGAACAACAGCTACAATTGATCAGTTAAATAAATATTTCCAGATAAATCAGATGCCGGTAATTTCAGGCAGGTACTGGAATATGATTCATGGACAAAATCCGGATGAGGTTAAGCAGGACAAAGAAGGTATGCAAAATATGCGAATTTTGGCAAAGAATTTTGCATATCATTTAAAATGTAAAGAAGCCGCCCAAAGAGCCGGAATTAATCCGCCAGAACAGGAAGAAGTTGAGTATACTAATTTTATTCATTAAGGAGGATGAAAATGGAAACAATAACATTAAATAACGGAATTGAAATGCCTGTATTAGGCTTTGGAGTTTATCAGGTTGCAAACGGAGAAGAATGTGAAAAAGCAGTGTCAGAAGCAATAGACGTCGGTTATAGAATGTTTGATACGGCACAATCTTATGGAAATGAAGAATCTGTTGGAAATGCCATTAAAAAATCCGGAATTGACCGTGAGGAATTTTTTCTTGTTACAAAAATCTGGATTTCCAATTCCGGCGAAGAAAAAGCCGCAGCCTCAATTGACGCATCATTAAAAAAACTTCAAACAAGTTATGTTGATTTACTTTTGATACACCAGCCGTTTGGAGATTATTACGGAACTTACCGCGCAATGGAAAAAGCTTACAAAGCCGGAAAAGCAAGAGCAATCGGTGTAAGTAATTT
Source organism: Candidatus Gastranaerophilales bacterium (assembly GCA_944323695.1). Lineage (GTDB taxonomy): Bacteria > Cyanobacteriota > Vampirovibrionia > Gastranaerophilales > Gastranaerophilaceae > SIG32. The sequence continues at coordinate 128,277 of CALUTI010000006.1, read as the reverse complement.
TTATCCTGACAGATTCATTGATCTTTCGCATTTTGTTGAAATCCAACCTGCGATAAATCAGGTTGAAACTCACGTTTTCCAGCAGCAAAAAAACGCAAAAGAAATTATGAAAAAATATAACACCCAAATTATGTCTTGGGGACCGTTTGCAGAAGGCAGAAATAATCTGTTTTCAAATGAAATCTTAAAATCTATCGGTGAAAAATACGGAAAAAGTGTTGCACAGACCGCTTTACGTTTTTTGACACAGGAAGGTGTAATTGTTATTCCTAAATCCGTTAAAAAAGAACGTATGGAGCAGAATTTTAACATATTCGACTTCAAATTAACTGACGCTGAAATTGAACAGATTAGGAATCTGGATACAGGACACAGCCTATTTTTCTCACATTACGATCCAGAAACTGTTGAGATGATAATTAATTTGGTAAGATAATTTACAGTAAATATTTGAAATAAAAGCCCTTAAACTGCCGCAACTTAGCGGCAGTTTTTTATGTAATATTGCTATAAAGTTAAAAAATCTGGAGACGGTGGGACTCGAACCCACGTCCAAAATGGACCAACATAAACCTCTACGTGTGTAGATACTTATTCTCTCGACTGATTCAGGAAAGTATCACTACCCTTAAATCAGCCAAAGTATTTTTTCCGGAAATACTTAACCTTTAATGGTTAGCTTGATACATCTACCATCATCAACGTACTGCGGCTTGCATATGTGGACCTTAACAACCGGCAAGCTGGGCTGTTAAAGTGGCTGACTGCGTCTTACGCAGCAAGAGCATATGCTCTTGAAAAATCAGCTTTGATTACGTTGTCTTTAGCATTTAATTTGCTATGCTCGTTGATAACCGAGAACAGCGCTCGGACACGCAGCTTATATTAATCATCATCCTGTCAAATCCGGACGTCCCCATATTTTCAATGTTCAGTATTTATATTATAAATGCTATGTTTAAAATTTCAAGTGTTTTGTCGTTTGTTACGTAATGTAAATTAATATTTATATTGTGCTAAAATCCGCATATATTGTTTGTTTTAAGTAATTATTAATGGTTATTTTTAAATTTTGTATTAAAGAAAATAATAAATTATTCCGTCAATAGGGTATATAGAAGGTTATAAGTGTACCATGAAAGGAGAAAACTCAATGGGCAGCAATTTTGGTTTTAATCCAAGTTGGATTAAGAAAGATGATGTACAACAACCAAACAATTATGTTGAAATTACACCGGAAATGCAGGCTGAAATTGATAGGGCTAATGCGGAAGCTAAAGCCGCTAAAAATAATGCAGCTCTTGCAAAAGGTCTGAGTGGCGATAATAAGCCTGATTTGGATAAAGGTGTTACATTGCAAAAAAGTAATATCCCTGTTCCAACACAAGAACAAATTTTGGCAAGTCAGGGTGAAATTCGTCCGGCTGATCCTTGGATTGTTCGTACTTTTAACAACGGAGCTTACCATGTTAAAAATTTTGTGAAAGAGTTGGGAACTTCTATTGTTGGCGGTGCTTTGCTTGTTGGAAAAGGTGCATTGATGTCTCTTGGAGTTTTACAGTCCTGTTCTTCTAAAGATGATTTTATTCCGGAACCTTTACCTGAAGTACCACCTAAAGATGATGGGAATGCTAAAGCTGAAGTCGTATTTTTAAACAAAGATGCTGCGGATTATGTGGTAAATTATTTGAATGATAATGACAAAATTGTTAATGTAAACACAGGCGAAGAAAGACCTATTAAGAAAGAAACCGCTGATGGAATAGGTTTTAATTATGCTTATGATTATGATGCTGAGACTGATACGGTCAAGCCATATATTGATTTGGGTAACGGCTTTAAATTGTATATAAACCCTGTTGAAGATTTGACGGCGAAAAATATAGTTGATTATATTAATATTATTGGAGATGAGTTTAATACAGCCGACAATATAGATTATAATTTTAGAGCCAATGGTGATAATGCTGAAGTTGTCTTTGGTGACGGCCAAAATAATATTGCGCTTCCTATAGATCCGGGTAGGGAACTTAACGGCAAAGATGTTGTTGATTATATTAATATTATTGGAGATGAGTTTAATACGGCTGATAATATAGATTATAATTTTAGAGCCAACGGTGATAATGCTGAAGTTGTCTTTGGCAATGACCAAAATAATATAACACTTCCTATTGAACCTAAAAAAGACCTTACAGGGAATGATGTCGTTAAATATATAAATATGATTGGAGACGAACTTGTAACACAAGACGGTGTAACATATGATTTCCAAATCGCGGACGAAAAAGCTCAGGTCGCATTTGATAACGGTCTGATACATAATGTGGGCGATGATGTTACATTGGATCCAAACGGTACAACAGCAAAATTATCCTCAATGTTGTCAAGTGTAGGCTTGGCACAGCCGGAACAGAATTCAACTAAAATTGCCATGGGACTTGAAACAGGTGATGGTTCCTACGGTAACGGTACCCCCGGTTTTGCTCTGAATATTCTTACACCTGCTAACTTGAAGGATATTACATCTGGTAATCCTACTGTAAAAGGTAATGTTGCAGATTATAATTTTGAGGGCAAAACTGAACAGGCTCAGGCAGGTACGTTAAAACTTGAAGTGAATGGTAAAGAAATATCTAATGCACAAAACGGTATAATTATTAAAAATGCCAATGGTGATGAAGTTTATATGCAGACAGAACAAGGTTTTGACTTACAATCTCAGTGGGATGAACCCGGTGCAGATTACAACTTATATGATGGCGTTGTTGTTTATGTAAAAGAAGCCGGTTCTGATGTATTTAAAGAGAAATATATAATGTCAAAATTTGATGATACCCATACTGATATTGGTATTATTGACAGAGAAAACGGAGCAATTATTCAAAATTACCCAAGTGAAATGACCACATTTGATACCCAAGGTGCAATTGATGCGGATAATTACTATAAAGAAAAAGAAGGCAATCTGAATACGTCATATGATGATGCAACAGGTTACTATAATGAAAAAGATCAAAATCTGGATAGTTCTTATGATGTTGCTAAAGATTACTATACAGAAAAAGAAGGTAACCTTGATGATGCTTACAAAAACGCAGATGAAACCTTTAGATATCTTGCCCAGTTTGAGGCGGGAGCAAATGCAGATGCCGATATCAGTTATTAAAAAAAAGAGCCACCGTAAGGTGGCTTTTTTTATGCTATAATTTAGTTATGAAAAAGACTTTGGCGCAATTTGTTCAGGAAAAAAGAGATGATTTGGGACTTTCTCCAAAAGGATTGGCAGCAAAATCAAACTTGGATTTGGCGTTAATTGAAGATATTGAAGCCGGAAAAGAATTGTTTTTATCGGTTACCGTAAGACAAAATCTCGCAAAAGGACTTAAATGTCATCCCGAAGAAATCAGAAGATTAGAAAAAGATTTCAGAAATGATTTTGTATCAATTCAAATTATAGACAGTTTGAAAGATTTAATATTAAATGGCGCAGGCGGCTTGAAATGTCCAAAATGCGGAGCACCTTTGATTACTAAAATTGAGCGGATGTACGATTTGGAAGATAATCTCGTTTTACATCCAAAAGCTCATTGTACCAAATGTGTTTTTCAAATTCATTAAAAAAGCTCCTTTTCGGGAGCTTTTTTAATCTATTCTTCATTTGATTTTGTTGCTTCATCATTTAGCAGATCAGCTATTTCATCTTTGGTAATTGTTTGACCGGCGACTTCAATATAATGATCTTCGGTCGGCGGATATTCAGGAGTGCCCGGTGATAAGAATCCTACCAATAATACATTTTCGCCATATTTGTCTTTATCCAAGTATCCTCTGCCGACGACACCTTTTTGTACATATTTGCCGTTGTATTCACCTGATGTTGCTTTCGGATATACATAAATTGAATCTTTGCCGTTTGAATGTGCAAATGTTTTGAAACCATCTTCATTAAACATTAGGCCGCCGATGTTGTCAATTTCAGTACCATCCGGTTTTACAATAGTAACTTCACCGGGGTTTACTTTTGTAATTCTTATATCATTTTTTATTGAATTAGCAATAACATGATCATAACGTGTTTCGTTTTCGTTTGATAACGGGAGGTTTAATTCTATATATTCAGGGCGGTCAAATTCCCATTGTCTTTTACCTTCAGCGTATCTTAAAGCTTTATTAGTTTTGTCGCCGTCAACACCTTCTATAGGAACTGCCAGATAATCATTACCCCATGTAAGAAGTGAATCTTGAACTGCCCAGTCGATTGCGGGTTCTTTATCTTCTTGCGGCGGGCATGGCGGGTATGGTAATTCAACTCCTGCACTTGCACTTACTTCAATTTTATCACAAGATGTAGGCAGTGTGGCAACCGGAATCATAAATAATGCTGCTGCAACCGGTCCTGATAATTTACTCATATAACCTTTAGATGGGTGAGTTTGCTGGATTTCAGAATTTTTCTTTTCTGCCTTTTTTTCTTTTCTTCTGCCTTCAAAATTTACATTGCTAAAAGAATTTATTGCGTTTACTTGCATATCAGATGCCTCCTATTAGATTATACTAAAAACAAACACAAAAATACTTGCTAATTATTAAAATTAGCCTTTACATTTGTTTACAATGTAAATTATTGCTGTGCAAGTTTTTCTCTGACTAATTTTTCAACTTCAGCTAAGATATCAGGATTTGCTGCAAGAAATTCTTTCGCTTTATCTCTGCCCTGACCTAATTTTTCATCATTAAAGCTGAACCATGCACCTGCTTTTTTAACAATATCAAGGTTGACAGCCACATCAAGAATATTACCGATTTTGCATATACCTTTGCCGAATATAATATCAAATTCAGCTGTTCTAAATGGCGGTGCAACTTTATTTTTCAAAACTCTTACTCTGACATGGTTTCCAACGTCACCGTCTTCACCCTTCAAACCTTCAACACGTTTAATTTCCATACGTACACTTGCATAATATTTCAGCGCATTACCACCGGTTGTTGTTTCCGGATTGCCGTACATAACACCGATTTTCATACGTAATTGGTTTATGAAGATTACGGTAGTATTTGTTTTTCCGATTACACCTGTTAGTTTTCTCAAGGCTTTTGACATCAAACGAGCCTGCAAGCCCATCTGCTGATCTTCCATAGAACCTTCAATTTCAGCTTTCGGAACAAGGGCTGCAACTGAATCCACTACAACAACATCAACTGCACCTGATCTTACGAGTTCTTCCGTGATATCAAGTGCTTGTTCACCTGTATCAGGCTGAGAAATTAATAAATCATCAATTTGTACGCCCAAATTTTTAGCATATTCAGGGTCAAGCGCGTGTTCGGCATCAACAAATGCTGCTATACCGCCGCGTTTTTGGCATTCTGCAACAATATGTTGAGCTAAAGTTGTTTTACCTGAACTTTCAGGACCATAGATTTCTATGATACGTCCGCGCGGAATCCCTCCGATACCGAGCGCAACGTCAAGTGCCAAAGCTCCTGTCGGAATTGCATCAACATTTACTGTAGCTTTATCGCCAAGCTTCATTATTGAGCCTTTACCAAAATCCTTTTCAATTTTTTCTATGGCTAGTTTTAATGCTTTATTTCTTTCTTCTGTATTTGTTGTTAATTCTTCTTTTACGGCCATTATTAATTCCTCTTTATTCCCATACGTGGCGTTCTTTTTTCTTATATAAGCCCAAACCTACGTGCTTGTAGCTGTTCAAATCATTTTTTAATTGATAAACTTCTTTGTTCAAATCAATAATTTTTTGTTTTAAAGTTTCATTATCTGTTTTGCAGCGGATAAGCTCTACAACAACTTCATCCATACCTTCAAGTTTTTCGTCAATGACCTTTGCAATCTTGTCGCTCAGGGTATTTTCCATATTTCTTAAAGATGTAAGGATACTTGCAACAGCAGAGGTCTGTTTTTCAACAGGATAAGACATTGTTTTTTGAGCCTGAATTTCTCTTAAGTGTTTAACTTCGTCATAAGAAAAATAAGTTTGACCTTTTGCATTTTTTTTAGGCAAAATAGATGCACGCTTGCAAAGATCTACAATTTCTTTATTATCAGCATTAAGAATATTTCTCACTTGCTGCGGTGATAAAGTTTTAGCTCCTGTGTCTTCCATTTTTTTCATATCCCTCAAATTTTCCCCAATTATATTCTATTAAATTTGTATAAAAAAGACAAATAATTAAGTATTTTCTTGTTACATCGCTTAATATAATATTAAATATCAATATTATTTTTTTGTAATAAAAAAAGCCCATAAACAGGGCTTTTCATTCTTTTGTATACTCAAAAATTATATGGCTTTTTGTACTTTGCCTGCTCTAAGGCATGATGTACAAACTTTAATTCTTTTTGTCTGACCGTTTACAACGGCTTTTACTGACTGCAAATTAGGTTCTTGAGTATGTACAATTTGTTTATGCGAAAATGTTAATTTCGCTGCTTTAATCGGTTTTTTACCGCAAATTTCACATTGTTTTGACATAATTTTATTCCTTTTCTAGCTAGTTGTGTAATTTAATAATATATTAAAAATTTAAATAATCAAGTGCAATGTTAAATTAGCTTAACGAATTTTTCTTCCGAGCGACAAACCTGCCGGAAGATTAAGAACAACATTTTCGTAATCGGGATGCTTATTTATGGAATCTATAAAGCTTTGGGTTTTTTCTTTGTGGGAAAGAACATTATCACAGCATATAAATCCGCCTGTGTTCAAATGAGGATGAATAAGGTTAAAATATTCTATATATTCTTTTTTATTCGCATCAATAAAGGCAAAATCTATTTTGTAATCTTCCGGCAAATCCTTCAAAACTTCACATGCAGAGCCTTGCACAATTGAAATCACATCATCAATTCCGCATTCTTTAAAATTTTTAGCCGCAATGGAAAATCTTTTTTCCCAGAATTCAATAGTTGTCAGATGCCCGCCGGTTTCTTTGAGTGCTTTCCCCAGCCAGATTCCGGAATATCCGTTTGATGTCCCGATTTCTAAAGCATTTTTGCAGTTTGCGGATTTTATCAATGTGTATAGAAATTCTCCGGTTACTCTTGAAATATTCCAAAAATTTTTTTGTGTTTTTTCAAGTTCTTCTAAAATATTTTCTGTTGTTTTATCAAAATACTTTGTCATTTGTTAATCTTGGTTACTTTATCTGTCACAACAATTGCTCTTATCGGCACTTCTATGGGGCTGATTTTTATTATTTCTTTCTTAGTCATATCAAGAACACAATAAATTGATGCTCTGGAATCGGAAATTATTGCCAAATTTGTTCCTTCAACATGATTTATGTTAGTTGAAAATCCGTTTGTGTTTAAATATATTGAATCTGTTATTTCATCGGTTTTGGTGTCTACAACTTGAATTACGTTGCTTTCGGCGCCGAGAATAAAAAGATTATTACCAAACGAAAGCATATCAACCGGCTTCGCTGTAATTTCAACCTCTGCAATCAGGCCGTTTGTTTCGTAATCTATTATTGCAAGATGGTTTTTTGTACGGCTTGTTATGTATAATTTGTTATTGTTGAAGGCAATTTTTGATACGTTGGGAAATTTTCCTATATCTTTTAAAAGGTAATTGTTATCAAGTTCAATTGCCCAGATTTCATTTGTTTTTTTGTCAACGTAGAAAATTTTTGTGCCGTCATCACTTAGCGTTAATCTTTCACACATGCCGTTTATTTTAATTTGTTTGGATAGCGTCATAGTTTCAAGGTTCACAATATAAATACTTGAATCTTCCGGACTTGATACGTATGCAATTTGTTTATCCTCGTCAATCAAAATTTCATCGGGCTTTGTTGTGAAAAGTATTTCTTTAATTACATCTTCATCCGCAAGCGAAATAACATTTAGTGATGTGCTGCCAAATTCGGTTACAAGCAAAAATTGATTTTTATAGCCTTTCATGCAGTTTGGAACATGGTTTTGTGAAAGTGCATAGGCAGGAGTTTTGCTGTCAGAATTCACTACCTGAATATTTTTGGAGTAGCCTGTTGCTATGTAGAAAGTTTTATTTTTAAGCTCAGGCAGCGGAGTTACGGTTGTTTGTACATTTGTATTTTTTACTTGAGGAACAGGAACTTTTATGCCTGAATTTTCGGCAACAGATACATTAAGATTGCCTATAATACCTTTTAAGCTTTCGGGGATAATTAATCCTCGCGGAACAAGCATATCTTGCGGTAAAAGACCGTTTCTTATTTCCTCCGGTACATCAGTCGGCGCGATTACGGTTTTTTTGTTGTCTTTTTCGTTAATTACTTTTAATAAAACATAGTTATTGTTGAAAATTACGGCATCCGGCTTTTGTACAAGCGGTTTGTTTGCCGGAATTGTGGATTTAATTTCAATTTTTTCTACATTAATAGGTTTTGCCGGAAATAAAGGCAAATAAAGTGTTGAATCAGGAAGGATTATTACCCCGTCAAAACGAAATTCGGTTTTGGGAAAGGATGTATTTATATAATCCTGCAGCTCAGTTGGAATTCTTGCCGCAAAACTTATATTGGCAGACATAAATATCAAAAAGAGTAATAATATAAATTTACGCATTGTTAAAAACTCCTTTCACCTTAGACATCAAAGATTCCTGGGGTTTTTTATTTGTATTTAATTCAAACAATCTGCGATAAAGATTTTTTTCTTCATCCGATAGTTGTGTCGGGGTTTTTACGGTTACGACAACAATATGGTCGCCGCGTTGAGACGGTCTTGAAATAACAGGAACGCCCGCACCTTTTATTTTAATTGTATTACCGCTTTGAATTCCTGCCTGAATTTGGATTTTTTGTTCACCGTCGAGTGTTTTTATAGTAACTTCATCACCCAAAACAGCTTGAGCAGGTGAGATTTCGAGCATAGTATAAACATTCAGCCCGTCGCGCTGGAAGTATTCGGACGGTTTGACATGTAAAACAACAAACAAATCACCTGCCGAACCGCCGTTAATTCCGGCATCACCTTCTCTTGAAACACGGATTTTAGACATGTTATCAACGCCGGCAGGAATTTTTATTTCAATTTTCTTTTCTTTTTCTATTCTGCCATGACCTTTACAAACAGGGCATGGTGTTTCGATTTTTTGACCTGTTCCGTGGCAATCGGGACATACGCTGATTTGAGTAAAAGCACCTAACGGTGTTCTTGCAACTGTTTGAACCTGACCGGAGCCGCCGCATGTTTTACAGGTTACGGGTTTGGAACCTTTTGCAGCGCCTGTTCCTCCGCATTCAGTACAAGTTTCCAGATGGTCAAATTTAATTTCTTTATTTGTGCCGAAAATTGCCTGTTCAAATTCGACTTCTATATCAAGCCTTAAGTCATCTCCGCGCTGCGGTGCATTAGGATCATGATGGCTTCCTCCAAAACCAAAACCCATTCCGCCAAAAAATGAGTTGAAAATATCGTTCAAATCGCCAAAACCGCCTGCAAACGGACCGCCTGTGTCAAATCCGGCATTTTTCAAGCCGTCTTCGCCAAAACGGTCATATGTTGCACGTTTGTTATCATCCATTAATGTTTCATAAGCCTTACCGAGCTCCTTAAACTTTTCTTCGGCATCCGGTGCTTTGTTTACATCAGGGTGGTACTTGCGTGCCATTTTTCTGAAAGCTGATTTTATCTCATCTTTAGTTGCGTCTTTTGATACTCCGAGTATTTCGTAATAATCTGCCATTCTTCCTCAAATCAATTTTACTATTCGGCTGTTGCTACATTCACTAATGACGGACGAAGAACTTTATCGCCCATTTTATATCCCTTTTGAAGAACATTTATAATAGTATGTTCGGGGTGTTCATTTGTCGGAGTCTGCATAACCGCATCATGAAAATTCGGATCAAATTCTTTGCCTTCGGCTTCGATTTCTTCAAGTCCGAGTTTGTGCAAGGTTTCCAGAACCTGTTTATGAACAAGATTAAAGCTGTCTTTGACCTTTTGGCAGTCTTCAACATTTTCAAGCGCTTTTTCACCGCGTTCAAAGTTATCCAAAATTTCAGTCATCTTTTTAAGTGCGTTTTCGGCTCCGTATTTCAAAAGACTTTCGCGTTCCTGCTCCTGTCTTTTTCTGTAATTATCAAAATCAGCAGCAAGTCTTATGTATTGCTGGTTTAATTTATCGTATTCTTCCTGAAGTTTGTTAGTTTCGGTTGTTTCCTGACTTTCGGAAGCTTTTTCTTCATCTTTTTGTTCGGCATCAGCCGGCTGTTCTGCTTTGTTAACTTCCGGTTCTGCGTCTTTTTTAAACGGATTGTTGTTATGTTTATGACTCATAATTTTTCCCCTTATCAATTAATATTATAAATTATCAAAAGTAATAAACAAGTTAAATTTATTATTTTTTAATATTTGGTGTGTGCATTTATTGACCAAACTGTTAAAAATTGCTATAATTCCTTTATAACGAAGGAGAAGAGCAAATGGAAAATATGAAAGAATTGAGGAACGGGGGGGGGCATCCCATTTAAGTAGAAAAGACACTAGTTTCGGGGGTATAAGAAGGGATAAAGAGAGTTTTGACAAAGGGCGTATTTTAATCTATAATTCTAATATGAAGAATTATAAATCAAGGGCAGGTTTCACATTAGCAGAGGTGTTAATAACGTTAGGAATAATCGGAGTAGTAGCAGCAATGACGATTCCGACGTTAATAAGTAACATACAGGAGGCACATTTCCATGCAAAGTGGAAGGAATGCTATTCAATATTGAACAATGCATTCAAAATGACAGTGGCTGAGAATCCGCGAATGATTGCGTCGAAGCAGAATGCTTATTATCCTTCGAGCCAATTTATAGATGCAATATTGTCGCATTTGCATGTTATGGATACTTGTGGATCTAATGAGGATTATGATGAAAACAAATGCGATAATTATGATGTTTATGCGGATGTACCAAATTGGCCGGTAAAATACAGGTGGTCAGGGATCGCAAATTTTTATTCAAGATATAAAACCTTAAGTGGCGGCAAGTTGAATGCTTATGATTTTGGGCAAAAGGCTGCATTATTAAAGAATGGTGCTGCGATATATTTTGGTGGTGTACATAGTGGATTGACAATAGTTGTCGATGTGAATAACTTTAACGGCGGACCGAATATTATAGGTAAAGATGTATATGCTATAAGTCTTACAAATACTTCTTGGCAGACTTATGCAAATGATCAATATATAGAAAGTTTATATTTTAGACCATATGGAGCAGAAGGAACGAGAACAGAAAAAGATGGTTATCAGGGATGTGATGCCAGTATAGGTGCATCTGCAAATGAAAACGGTGATATAAATTATTTATTTCAAGCGCCAGGTGCCGGCTGTAGTTATAAATATTTGAATGAAAAATAAAGTTAATTTCCTTAGTTAAATAATTATTGTTTACATATTTTAAAATATTTACACCATAATATTGTCGTTGTATTATTATTTTATTAGATAATAACAGACTTTGAGGAAAGTAAATTGGTTGAGAAATTTTATATAAAGGGCGGAACTCCTTTAAAGGGTGAGGTTTCCATAGGTGGCGCGAAAAATTCCGTGTTAAAACTTATGGCTGCTGCACTTTTGGCAAAAGGTGAATCAAAAATTTATAATGTTCCTGAATTGACTGATGTTGAAATTATGCTTCAGGTTATCAACAGTTTAGGAGTCAAAACTTCTTATGACAAGCAGGAAAAATCTTTGACAATTGATGCAACGGAAATTACAAATATCACGGCTAAGTATGAATTGGTAAGCAAAATGCGTGCATCATTTAATGTTTTGGGTGCACTTGTGTCACGTTGTAAAGAAGCGATTGTTGCACTCCCCGGAGGATGCGCAATTGGTGAAAGACGTGTTGATTTCCACATCAAAGGGCTTGAGGCGCTCGGTGCAAAATTAAAAATCGAAAACGGTTATGTTCATGCAAAAGCAAGCAGACTTGTCGGGGCTGAAATCTGTTTGGATTTACCATCTGTGGGCGCAACGGAAAATCTTATGCTGGCAGGTGTTTTTGCGGAAGGTTCTACAAGAATTCAAAATGCAGCCCAGGAACCGGAAATTGTGGATTTGGCAAACTTTTTAAATGCTATGGGTGCGGATATTATAGGTGCCGGCACATCCGAAATTGTTATTAACGGTGTTAAACAAGAGGATATGCATCCGATTGAATATACAACAATTCCGGACAGGATTGAGGCAGGAACTTTTATGGCTGCAATTGTCGGAACAAAAGGCAAAGCCGTTATAAGAAATATTTATCCGGCTCATTTGTCTTTCTTTACCGATAAATTGTTGAAAATGGGTGCAAATATTAAACTTGTTGATCCTACATCAATTGAAGTTTCAAATAAAAACAGATTGAATTCCATCAACTTTGTAACCCAGCCTTATCCGGGTTTTCCGACTGATTTGCAGTCTATGGCAATGACACTTTTAACAACCGCAAACGGCGTAGGAATTATTACGGAAAGCTTATACGAAAACAGATTTATGCAGGTTCCGGAATTAAGACGTATGGGTGCGGATATTCATCAGGACAGAAACCATGCGATTATAAAGGGTGTTAAAAAACTTACAGGTGCAACACTTACTGCAAGTGATTTAAGGGCCGGAGCAGCTCTTGTTGTTGCTGCGTTAATGGCTGAGGGAAATTCTGTTATTGAAAAACTACATCATATAGATAGAGGATACGAAAATTTTGAAAATAAGATAAGATTGTTAGGAGGCAAAATAGAGAGAAAAGATGAGATAGTATCTCCTGTTGAGCTTACGGAGGAAATACGAAATGAGTCCTACATATAAACGTTGGTATGATCACGATCCGTTACTTTTGGAAGTAATTGAGCTTTTGCGGAATTACCAAACTGAATTGCATGCTCAGGCTGAAATTTTTCTGCAAAAGATTGAAGAAAAAGTTTCAAAAGAAACAGTAGATAAGTTTTACGCTATGGTAAAACCCGTAAATGCTAACAATCGCTGGTATGATAAAGATCCTGTAATTTCAAAAACAGTAGAAATTTTGCGTATTGTACCGCCTGAGGCTCAAAAAATCTGCGCTCAGAATTTTATCAAAACACTTAAAGAAATGGGAATTGACTATAAAAGTCCTAATACCCCTCAGCAATAATGTTAAATATTGATTGTTTATCAGGTGAAAATTTTTTGGAATTCAGAGACTACGTTAAAAAATCGTGGTCTTTTGCCGTTACCGGCTTAACTTCACTTTTAAGACTTTTACTTGTTAAAAATGCAAAAGAATATTCAAAAAAGAAAATTCTGCTTGTGACCTCTACCGAGCAGAATGCTTTAAAATTTCAAAACGATTTCAAGAAAGGTTTTGATATTGATGCCGCGTTAATTCCTTTTCAAAATATATCAATGTATGAAGGGATTTCACCGAATTTGTATGAATATTCCGAGCAGATAAAAATTTTGCGTCAAAAGCCGGATTTGGTTATTTGTCCTGTTAAAACACTGCTTGAAAAGTTTCCGGCTGAAGAATTCTTTGAACAAAATTCCTTGAAAATAAAAGTCGGTGATGAGGTTAATTTAAAAGAATTAAGCCAAAAGCTTGTTAATTTGGGTTACAAGCGTGCAACAATGGTCAGTGACATTGGGGAATTCAGTATAAGGGGCGATATAGCAGATGTTTTTTCTTTGGATGATAATCCTGTCAGAATTGAGCTTTGGGGGGATGAGGTTGTTGATATAAGATATTTTAACAACGAAACTCAAAAATCTGTTGAAAAAGCAAAAGAAGTCGAGATTCTGCCGGTTTATAAATTTGTTTTACAAGATGACAGTCCTAAGCTTAATGAAGAAGACGAAGGATATTTTGAGGGAATTGAAGTATATCAGAGTTATTTCAATGATAATCTTGCAGGGGTTTTGGATTATTTAAAAGATTATATTATTGTTTTTGATGAAACCTCCGAGATTTATTCAAAATATGAATTTGTTGCGGAAAATTTGGAAAAACAGCTTGAAGAAAATATTAAACTTGAACTTTTAAAACCTTTGAAAGGGAAAAATCATTTTACCTTTGAAGAATTTTTAAGAAAAACATCTTATTTTGTAAAAATCGGTCTTAATAATTTTATAGATGGTGAAATTGATGATATTATCGAATTCAACGCCATGCCGCTTCAAAATTTTGAAGCTAATTTAGACTCGATTGCCGATTTTATAAAAGAAAAATCAGTTGAATTTAATGGCATCGGATACAAAATAATCATAGCAACGGATTATCCTGAACGTGTAAAGCAAATTCTAGGCGAGCGTGAGATTTATGATGTCGAATATACTGAAAGTCTTGCAAGCGCGGGTTCAATTCTTGAGGATTGCAAAACAATTGTAATGACGGACAGAGAGCTTTTTAACAAACGCTCTAAAGAAATTACGGCTGCAAAACGCTCATATTACAAAGAAAAACCGGAATTTATAGAGAATATAAATGATATTCAGGAAGGTGAATACGTTGTCCATACAATTCACGGGGTGGGGATATACAGAGGGCTTACCCAGCAGGAAATTGACGGGCAGCTTAAGGATTATCTGACAATAGAATACGCTGCAAAAGACAGGCTTCATATTCCTGCGGAACAGATAAATATGCTCGTAAGATACCGCGGCTCCGGAAATATTAAGCCGAAACTTTCCCGAATGGGCGGTAAAGATTGGGAAAATACCAAAGCCAGAGTTAAAAAGGAAGTTGAGGCTGTTGCTTATGATCTTTTAAGACTTTATGCCAAACGAAAAATGCAAAAAGGTATTCAATTTTTACCGGATACAACTTGGCAGGTGGAAATGGAAGAAGCATTTGAATTTGTTGAAACTCCTGATCAGATGCGTGCGATTAACGAGGTTAAGGTTGATATGGAAAGTGATCAGCCTATGGATAGGCTTATATGCGGGGATGTCGGCTTTGGTAAAACAGAAGTTGCAATGCGTGCTATTTTTAAAGCCGTAACTTCAGGCAAGCAGGTTGCAGTCGTTGTTCCGACAACTATTCTTGCGCTCCAGCATTTTCAAACAATGTCTGAAAGGTTTAAGCCTTTTGGGGTTCATGTGGAATTAATGTCAAGGTTCAGAAGCAAAAAAGAACAGAAAGAAACCGTAAAAAATCTTGCAACAGGTGCATGTGACGTTGTAATCGGCACTCACAGGCTTTTACAGGACGGGATTGTCTTTAAGGATTTGGGTTTGCTTGTTATAGATGAGGAACACAGATTTGGCGTTCGGCATAAAGAAAAATTAAAACAAATGCGTGAAAATATTGATATTATTACAATGTCTGCAACGCCGATTCCGAGAACCCTTTACATGTCGCTTTCCGGCATAAAAGATATGTCCGTAATCAATACCCCGCCAAAAAACAGGCTTCCTATTAAAACTTATGTGGGCGAATGGAATGAAAATATGGTAAAAAATGCCATTATTCATGAACTTGACCGTGAAGGACAGGTTTTTTACCTCTATAATCGCGTGGAAACTATTGAGGAATTCAAATTCCATCTGCAAAAGCTTGTTCCTAATGCAAGAATTGCGGTCGGGCACGGACAGATGGATGAAAAACAGCTTGAAGAAGTTATTGTGGATTTTGCAAATCATGAATATGATATTTTGCTAGCTACAACAATTATTGAAAACGGAATTGATATTCCGAATGCAAATACAATGATTATCCATGATGCGGACAGATTCGGGCTTGCACAGTTGTATCAATTAAGAGGTCGTGTGGGACGTTCTCAAAGACAGGCATATTGCTATTGTTTCTATAGAAAGAGCAAAGAAATTACAAAAGATGCTGTCCATAGATTAAAAGCCATAAAAGAATTTACAACACTCGGAAGCGGTTACCAAATTGCTTTGAGAGATGTTGAAATAAGGGGTGTAGGTAATATTTTGGGTACAAAACAGCACGGTCACATGATAAATGTAGGTTTTGATACTTATTGCCAGCTTTTGGAAGAAACTGTTCAGGAGCTTCAGGGACATTACGTTGAAAAATCCGAACCGACTATTGTTGATATAAATGTAACGGCATTTATTCCTGATGAATGGGTAGGATCGTCAGAGCAAAAAATGATAGAATACAAACGTTTGGCGGATGTAAAATCCCAGCTTGAATTGGATTATATAACCGAGGAGTGGAAAGACAGATTTGCAAAACCTCCTGAAAGCGTTGAAAATTTAATAAAATTAATAAAAATAAGACTTGCCGCAACTGATGTAAAAATTTCACTTATACGTGAAACACCGGAAAATATAAGGATTTATACGCCGTTTATGCAGGCTGAATGGAATATAATTCAAAAGGCACTTCCGGGAAATATATTAAAGCGTATAAAGTTTACAATTGCGCCAAAGTCTTGTGAGGAAGGCAATTCTATTATTTTGTTAAACAATTCATATATGAATTTTGATGAAGTATTTAACATTTTAACAGATTTGTTTTATTATATTTATAAAGTTAGTCACGAGTATTAAATAAGGAGACATTTATATGAAGGGAAAAAAATTACTTGCAACACTTGCAGTATCAGCTGTATTGTTTGCAGGCTGCGGGCTTAAATCTCAACAGGCTGTAATCAAAGTGAACGATAAGGTTATTACTCAGGCTCAATTTGATAAAGCTTTCGACAAACAAGCCGATAATTCCGTATTTGCCAGAATGGGTATTAAAATTAAAGAAAATCCAAACGGATTTATGTATTTGATGATTAAAGAAAGAGTTACAAATGAATTAATTATTAAAACATTATTGGATGAAGAATTAGCAAAACGTAAAATTAAGGTTACCAATGCTGATGTGGATGAAGCTGTAAAAGATATTATTGATAAAGTAGGTTCAAAAGAACAGCTTAATTTAATATTAAAACAAAACGGTATTTCATCTTCTCAATTCAGAAATGATTTGAAAGAAGAAGTTAAAATGAAAAAATTGGCTTTACAATTAGGTGACAGCAGTGTTTCTGACGCGGAAGCCAAAAAATTCTATGATGAAAATGTCGCAAAATTCAAATATCCGGAAAAAGTAAGGGCTTCACATATTTTAATTTCTGCAAATCCTGTTGAAATTGAAGAAGTAATTACATCAGATCCAAAAAATAAAGAGCTTAAGCCGGAAGAAATTAAAGCAAAAGTTAATGAAGAATTAAACGCAAGAAAAGCTAAAGCTGACAAATTATACAATGAAGCAAAAGCTAATATAGACGGCTTTGCAAAACTTGCAAAAGATAATTCAGATGATACAACAACAGCCGTAAAAGGCGGTGACCTAGGTTTCTTCGCAAAAGAAGAAATGGTTCCGGAATTCTCAAAAGCAGCATTTGCTCAACGTCCGAATACAATATCACCGGTTGTTCAATCACAATACGGCTATCACATTATTCTTGTTACTGACAGAATGGAAGCAGGTCAGGAACCTTTTGAAAAAGCAAAAACTGAAATCAAAAACTACCTGACCAACCAAAAACAGCTTAAACTTCTTGACGATTTGACAGAATCTTTGAAGAAAAACGCTAAAATTGAATTTGTAAATCCGGAATATGACCCTAAAAATATTCAGGATAAATTTCAAAAAGAAGTTAAGCAGCAGGTTGAAAATGCAAAACCTCAGGCTGAGAATAAATAATAAACTATAAAAAATACAGAAGCACCTCTTTTATGGAGGTGCTTTTTTATTTGATTTTATTAAGTAATCTTAAATTGTTTTTCTCAAGACTTCTATATGATATAATTGACGTAAAAAGGGGGAGCAGGATGAATTTGGAACATATAAAAAAGACAGATCCGGTGATTGCGGAGCAGATTGAATTAGAGCTTAAACGCCAGCAGGAAACAATAGAATTAATTGCGAGTGAAAATATTACATCTCTTGCTGTTATGGAAGCAGCCGGAAGTGTTTTGACAAACAAATATGCGGAAGGTAAGCCGCACAAAAGATTTTATAACGGTTGTGAACATGTTGATGTGATTGAAGAAATTGCTCAAAAGCGTGCATGTGAACTTTTTCAAGTGGATCATGCAAACGTTCAGCCCCATAGCGGTGCCCAGGCGAATATGGCTGTATTTATGTATTGTTTAAAACCGGGTGATAAAGTTCTGGGTATGGATTTGTCAAATGGCGGTCATTTATCTCACGGCTCACCTGTTAATTTTTCAGGTTTGTATTTTGATGTTGCAAGTTATGGTGTTGATGAAGAAGGCAACATTGATTATGATGATGTTCTTAAAAAAGCTAAGGAACACAAACCAAAACTTATTATTTGCGGTGCAAGCAACTATTCAAAAATAATTGATTTTAAAAGGTTCAGAGAAATAGCAGACGAAGTCGGGGCATATTTGTTAGCGGATATTGCGCATATTGCTGGGCTTGTTGTGGCAGGGCTTCATCCGTCACCGGCACCTTATGCGGATTTTGTTACAACAACCACTCATAAATCCTTAAGAGGACCGCGCGGCGGGATTACAATGTGCCGTGAAGAACATGCTATGGGAATTGACAAGGCAATATTCCCGGGAATGCAGGGCGGACCTTTGGAACATATTATTGCCGCAAAAGCTGTCGCATTGCATGAAGCTATGCAGCCTGAATTTAAAACTTATGCTGAACAGATTATTAAAAATGCAAAGGCGCTTGCTCAGGGCTTGATGGATGAAGGTATGGATATAGTAGGCGGCATGACCGAAAATCATCTTATGACGCTTGACTTAAGACGTACCGGAAAAACAGGAAAAGATATGGCAAATGTACTTGAACGTGTTGGGATTACGGCTAACAAAAATACGGTTCCGAACGATCCGCAAAGTCCTTTTGTAACTTCCGGTATAAGGCTTGGTACGCCTGCTGTTACAACAAGAGGTTTTAAGGAAGATGATATGGTTGAGGTTGCAAAAATTATTGCATCAGCAATTTACGCATCTGATAATGAACAGGGCTTGAAAAATCTGCGTGAACGTTCTTTGAAGCTTTGTAAAAAATATCCATTATATCAGTAGGCATACTGCATAATATATTTTATAGGTACCTATCAGCATTTTCTTTCTCTTTGTTGCGAAGCAAAGAGAAAGAAAACGCTGGCAAAAGAAAGAGAAACACGCGACCGAAATGAACGAGTGAGCAGGGGACACCCCTGCTACCCCGTTAAAGCCGGCTGTGCCGGCTCCGCGCCGTGATTATAGGCGCGGGAAAAGATTGCAAGCGTAAGCTTGCAACGGCACGGATGTGCGCCCGTCAGGGCTTGAGCAATCCGTAGGATTGCAAGTATTATAGCGTGTTTTTCTTTTTCGGTTCACTTTTTCTTTTTGCATCGCAACAAAAAGAAAAAGTGAACAAAAGATTCCTATAATAGTTTTTATGTAAAGCGGTAATACTAACTATTGTATTATTTTACAAATAATCGTATAAAGCGCCTTTACCAATATTGATACAATATGTTGTCCTGCCTCAGGCAGATAAAATATATTATGTACATTTTGGTTTTATTTGGTATAATAAAAACCGAAAGGGAGAATAGTTATTATTATCAGATTAACACATGCTCATATAATCGGTACGGTAATTGCCTATATATTAGGCGTATTTCTGGTGCCGCTGGTAATTAGTTTTTCTAAAAAAGAAGGACTTGTCGACGTCCCTAATGAAAGAAAAATTCACACCAAACCTATATCAAGGATAGGCGGAGTCGCTATTTGGACAAGCACTATGCTGACTTTTTTGTGTTTGGTGTTTTTAAGCTATTACCCCTATGGCAGCCTGCTTTCCGGAATTCTTCTCGGGAGCTCTTTAATGTTTTTATTAGGGCTGGTCGATGATGTTTACGGACTTGGCGCCAAGTTTAAACTTTTTATTCAGGTCGCAATTGCAACTTTAGTTTATTTGTTAGGTGTTCAGATTAACGAAATTCCGTTATTTGGCGGAATTGATTTAGGAATATTTTCTTATCCGATTACATTATTATGGATTGTAGGTATAAGTAATGCCGTGAATTTTATTGACGGAGTTGACGGGTTAGCCGGTTCTGTAGTTACAGTAAATGCTATTACTCTTGCTATAATTGCTGTTGCAATGACACCATCAAGCCCGATAAGTGCTTTGATAGGATTTATTCTGGCAGGTTCCATGCTTGCATTTTTGACTTATAACTTTAATCCGGCAAGAATTTTTATGGGTGACAGCGGTGCACTGTTTTCAGGATTTTTGCTTGCAACAATCTCTATAACCGGTGTTATGAAAGCCGCAACTTTAGCGATTATTCTACCGTTTGTTGTTTTGGCGGTTCCTATTATGGATATTACATATTCATCTTTAAGAAGAATTTTTAAAGGTCAGTCGCCTTTTGTTGCGGATGCCGAACATATTCACCATAAGCTTCTGCATGCAGGGTTTTCCCAGAAAAAAACAGTTGTGATTTTGACATCCGTTGCTATTATTGCCGGTGCTTTGGCGTCATTGTTTATGGGTACTAACACAATCAAGCATTATTTTATATACATACTTGCAATTGTGTTAATAATGTTTGCTTTGAATTTAATCAAACTATTGACAAAGAAATAATTTTCGTTTATAATGCACAACAAATAAAAGATTTTATAACTCAGTTTTAAATAGTGTTTATTTAAAATATTTAAGTGTAAATCTTTACCATAATGTGAGAGTACTGAAACTTAATAGTTTAAAAGTTTCAAAAAGCACACGTATAAGGATTTATATTATGAAGACACACGAAGTACAACAAAATAGCTCAAGTTTAGGACATGGTTTGACATCAGCCGTAATAGGCGGTGCTGTTGGTTATGCGGCAAAATATGCTTTGCCTTTAACAAGTCAGGAAATGGATTCAGATTATAAACATGTCGTAAATTTGATTAAGAGAAATGCGGTAAAGGCAAAACAGGAATTTTTCCATGAGATTAAGGATTTGCCGACAAGATCACTGGCGCATGATACTTACATCAATTCCGCAAAGAAATTTGCAAAACATAATGTATGCGCATATAACACTGCATTGAAAAAAATCAGACCGGCAGCACCTTTTGTTATTGCAGGTGCGGTAACAGGTTTGGTCGGCTCATTTGTTCATAATGTTTTTAGAACAGATGTTTAGTTAAACATTTTTTCGCGCTGAGACTTAATTTTTTTGATTGTCTCGGCGTAATTTTTGTTTGTTAATTCCCCGAGAGATTTATACAGCTTTAAAATAGCATTTTGAATATTTTCTGCATTCATATTAACCATATCGCAAGCCATTTCTTCATTAGACATAGCAAGACGTGTCATGTCACGAAATCCGCTTGATGCTATATCAAGCGCAAGTTTATTATCACTTGCGGTTAAAAACAGGGCTTGCGAGACCACCATAGGCATGTGTGAAATCAGCGCAACAGCCTGGTCATGCTCTTTTGGTGTCGTTATAACAGGCTCTGCGCCAAGCTCTTTAATCAAATTTTCAAGAGTAATTCTTGGATTTTGTTCCCTCGCCCCTTGAGGGAGAGGGTTAGGGTAAGGGGTAAAACATGGTGTAATAACCCATTTTGCGCCTTTAAAAAGTCCGTCAAAAGAGTTTTCAAACCCTTTATGTTCCGTTCCTGCCATAGGATGAGACGGAATAAAAATATAGGGTCTTTCTTTTTGGCAGACAAAAGTTTTTAAGCTGCACACATCTGTTACAATTGTATCCGGCGGCAGGATATGTTCAAGAGTATCCAAAACTGCAAGAGTTTTGTTCATTGCAGTGCAGACAAAGACAATTTCGCAGTCTTTCAGGATTGCGTAATCTGCTGTGATATTCGGCAAAATCCCCTGCATGGAATTTGATACCGCGCAAACATCATATCCAAGTGAAGTGAGTGATTTAAAAATCGACCCGCCGATTAGACCTAAACCTACAACTCCTATTTTTTTCATAAAGTTATTGTAGCATAGTTTTTGTATATTTCAAATTATTTAATTTTATCAAAAGGCAATTTTTTAAGCAGAAGTTATTTTATTATATTAGTAGGAGAAATTTATGAAAATTAATTTAGGAGTTGTAAAAAATTTTGTTCCAAAACAGCCAAAGCTTTTTTGTGAGCAATATTGGGAAAATTGGGCAAAAAGCGGTCTGCTTAAGCAATCAAAAAAAGACTGTGTATCTTTGCACGGTCATTTAAACGGGATAAATCACCATTTTATTTCCCGTGCCAATCCGGCAGATTTAGATAAGGAATTTTTTGCTACAAAAATAACTCCGAGAAAAATGATTTCGAGGACGGATTTTGAATTTAAAACTATTACACCGACAGATCAAAAAATTGTCGCATATCGGTGTATTGGCGAAAAACCTGATTTTTTCAGAGAATATAGTCTATATAAGAAAAGTCTCAATGTCAAAAAGGGTGATACCGTTGTTATGAATGAATATGCCTATGCTACATCAGATTTGTCATACGCAAATGCCTATATGCCAAACAGGCGCGGAATTCTTTATGAAATTGAAATCCCTGAAGGTTCAAAAGTGTCAAGAACAGGATATGGCGTTAGAAATGAGATTGTTTTTCCGAGAAGTTCAAGGTTTACATGTACCGGTACGGAAAAAATAAAAAATGACAAAGAAGAATACTTGCTGGTAAAATTACAGTATATAAAACCCAAAGATCCGTTTGCCAAATAAAATATTTTATATATCCTTATGGTGGAAGTGTTTTGTGCCGTCTACATAATCTTTTACGATATGCCCTTGACCGATTAACTTGTATTTATATATAGTTAAGCCTTCAAGACCTACCGGCCCTCTTGCATGGGTTTTATTGGTGGAAATCCCTACTTCTGCCCCTAAGCCGTATCTGAAACCGTCAGCAAACCTTGTTGACGCATTAAAGTACACCCCTGCGGAATCAACTTTGTTCATGAATTTTTCAGCATTTTCAATGTTTTTGGTAATAATACTGTCGGTGTGTCCCGAGCCGTATGTATTTATATGTTCGATTGCTTCATCAAGATTTTTAACCTTTTTAAACGCAAGAGTTGTATCTCCATGCTCAAATGCCCATGTGTCAGGATTGTCAACCAGTTTTATTTCCGCTAATTGAAGTGCGGCAAGAAGTTTTTCGGTTTCCGGAAATTTTTCATGGATTAATAGTGTTTCAACAGAGTTGCAGGCACTCGGGTATTGGGTTTTGGCATCAACTATAACTTTTATTGCCATTTCCAAATCCGCAGTTTCATCAGCAAAAATATGGCAAATTCCGTCGGCATGCCCAAGAACCGGGATTTTAGTGTTTTCTTTGATGTATTTAACCAATTTGTTGCCGCCGCGCGGTATAATCAGATTTATATATTTGTCGCATTTAAGCATTTGGGCAACATCATCACGCGTGAAAACCTGCTGCAAAACGTTTTTTGGAAAACCGTCAATACTATCAAGAGTTTCGTTAATAATTCCAAGCACGGTTTTATTGGTATTAATTGATTCTTTGCCGCCTTTTAGTATAACTGCATTTGCGGATTTTATTGCAAGAGAAGAAATTTGTGCAATGACATCCGGCCTTGCCTCAAAAATTATCCCCAAAACGCCTATAGGACAGCTTACTTTGTATAGTGTAAGCCCTTCGTCAAGCTCGCGGACGAAAAGTTTTTTATTCACAGGATCTTCAAGTTTTGCCACATCACGAATCCCCTGAATCATATCCCGCATTTTGTTTTCATCAAGTTTGAGACGATTAAAGGTGGATTTTGAAATTTCGCCGGAAATTACAAGGCTTTCGGCATCTGTCAAATCTTTTTTGTTGGCTTCAAAAATTTTAGCTTTATCTTTTTCAAGGTTGTCTGCTATTTTTAAAAGCGCACTGTTTTTCAAATCCGCAGAAATGTCCGCAATTCCTAACGCGGCTGTTTTAGCTGTTTTTGCTATATTTTCAAAATCCATAAACTCTCCTATAAAATAGTAATGTTGTCGCGGGTTATAATTGCATCATAGTTTTTAAAGCCGAGAATTTTAAGTATATTATCGGAGTGATGTCCGATAAGCTTCTGGCATGAAGTTGAACTGTAATTTACAATTCCGCGGGCAAATTCTTTTTTATTTTCGTCAAGAATAGAAATAACATCACCTTTGTTGAATTCATTTATAACCTCAACAATACCTATCGGCAGAAGGCTCTTTTCCTGCTCAATAAGCGCCTTTTTAGCCCCGTTATTAACTACAATTTTGCCGATAATATTTGTGGCGTAACCTATCCAGCGTTTTTTGTCCGGAAGGTTTGTGCTTTGCGGAAGAAACATTGTGCCGTAATCTTCGCCTGCAAAGATTTTTCTTATAATATACGGGACAGTGCCGTTTGCAATAAGCATTTTGCCGCCAAAACGGGTTACCATTCTGGCTGCCATAAGTTTTGTTTCCATACCGCCCCTGCCGCCTTCCGAAACGCCTGAGGCAAGCGCCATAATGTCATCTGTTACTCCGTCAACTTCTTTGATAAGTTTGGCATCCGGTTTGTCCTTCGGGTTTGCGTCAAATAAGCCGTCTATATTGGACAAAATTACAAGTAAATCCGCATCAAGTTCACTTGCTACAAGCGCTGATAATTTGTCATTATCGGAAAAACAAACCTGCATGTTTTCATATCTCGGCGCCATTTCAATTGTTGAAACCGTGTCATTCTGGTTAATTACAGGCACCACACCCAATTCCAAAAGCTTGTTTAAAGTTGTTCTTAAGCTCAAATATCTTGTACGAATTGAAAAATCATCTTCTGTCAAAAGAATTTGCGCTGCTACAAGACCGTATGTGTCAAAGCCGTTTTCGTACAGGGTCATTAATTTCCCCTGCCCTATTGCTGCACAGGCCTGCTTCATTGCAGTACCTTCCGTGCTTTCCAAACCTAATCGTTTTTTACCGAGACCAACAGCACCCGAGGTTATCACAATTACTTCTTTTCCCGATTTTACAAGTGTTGAAATATCCTCAATAAATGAAAAAATTCTCGGCATTGAAACATTGCCGTCACTGTTTCTTAAAATATTTGTACCAAGTTTAATTACAATACGTTTTGCTTTTATAAATTCTTTTCTGTCCATATTCAAAGTATAGCAAAAAATGAATATACAAACAAGAATTTTTGTCATATACTTTTGTTATGAAAAATGTAAGACAAACCAACGTAAATACCCATAGAGATGCATGGGTTGAGATTAATGTAGCAAATCTGGAGCATAACATAAGTGAAATAAAAAAATATGTTCCTGAAGGTACAAAACTATTAGGTGTGGTAAAGGCTGATGCTTACGGGCATGGCGCGGTAATGCTTGCACCTACAATTTTGGCAAGCGGAATTGATATGCTAGGTGTTGCCTCAATTGATGAAGGTGTTGATCTTAGAAATGCAAAAATCAGTTGTGATATTCTTGTGCTCGGTGCTGTTCCTGTTTGGGCGGTAGAAAGTGCTGTGAAGGCGGATTTGAGTATATCAATTTTTTCAAAAGGTCATATCGAAGCCTGTCGGCAGGCTTTTGAAAGAACAGGTATAAAGCCGAAAGTACATATCAAACTAGATACCGGCATGAATAGAATAGGGGTTTCAACAGATTATGCGGTTGACTTTATAAAAGAAGTTCAAAACTGTGATTTTATTAATCTGCAGGGTATATTTACACACCTTGCAATGGCGGAAGATATAGAAGAAACCCAAAAACAAATTGATAAATGGAATAAAATTATTTCTCAAATTGATACAACGGGCTTGCTTTTGCATGTCCAAAATACTGCCGGGACAATGAGTTATACAATCGAAGGAACGAATATGCGCCGCGTGGGAATTGCTCTATACGGTCTGGCGCCGGATTATCCGCCGTGTCTGGATAGAAAACCTGATTTAAAACCCTTAATATCTTTGAAGGGGCGTATTGTTAATATTCATACAGCAAAAGACGGCGAAGGTGTCAGCTATTCCTATACTTATAGAGCAAAAGGCAACAGAACAATTGCTACAATCCCTATAGGTTATGCGGATGGTGTACCGAGAGCCCTGTCAAACAGGATTTATGCTGACTTAAACGGTCATAAGGTCCGACAGGTCGGGAATATTACCATGGATCAAATGATGTTTGATATAACAGGAGTCGAGGCACAGTGTGGTGATATAATTACGCTTTTGAATGAGCAGATTTCTATTGATATCTGGGCACATATGCTCAGTACGATTAATTATGAACTTACATGCAGATTAAAAGTCAGATTACCCAGAATTTATACGAGGTAAATATGGAAAAAGATTTTGATTTTGGAATTATAGGCTCAGGTCCTGCAGGTTATACAGCGGCATTGAGTGCAGCGTCCGCCGGTAAGAAAGTTGTATTGTTTGAAAAAGATTTGATAGGCGGTGTATGTCTTAACCGCGGCTGTATTCCGACAAAGACTATGCTTCATTCGGCTGAAATTTATGAAATGGTCAATAATTCTCTGGATTTGGGAATTTGTGTTGATAACTGCAAGGTTGATTTTTCAAAGATAGCTGAAAGAAAGCGCGCGGTTGTTGATAAATTGCGCAACGGTCTTGAACGATCTTTTAAAAATGCCGGAGTCATTACAATTAATGCGGAAGCTAAAATTCTTGATAAAAACACAATTGAAGCCGGCGGAAAAATTTACACCTGCGAAAAGGTGATTGCGGCTGTCGGTTCAAGTCCTCGTGTTATCAAGGGCATGGAATATGACCATAAATTTATTTTATCTTCAGATGATGTCCTTGACTTTGAAAAATTGCCGAAAAGTATTGTGATTATCGGATCCGGTGCGATAGGTATAGAATTTTCAAGAATTTTGTCTGCGTTTAATGTTGAAGTCACAATTGTTGAAATCGCGGAAAATCTTCTCCCGCTTGCGGATATTGAAGTTTCAAAAAGGTTAGAGAGGATTTTTAAAGCAAAGGGGGTTAAATTTTTTACCAAAACTTCAGTAGAAAAAATTGAAAAACAGAATGATAAAGTTCAGGTTTATATTTCAAATAATGAAATTATTGAAGCGGACTGCGCATTGCTTGCTGTCGGTAGAGTGCCAAATGAGGTGGAAAAGGTTGATGGTGTAATTTATATCGGTGATGTTGCAGGTTCAATCCAGCTTGCGCATTTTGCAAGCAAACAGGCTCTGCAAAAAGTTGTTCAAATACCGTTTGATGAAACACTTGTCCCGTCTGTAGTTTACGGTAACCCGGAAATCGCCTGGATTGGCAAGCGTGAACAGGATTTGGAAACAGGTACCTATCAAAAAGCCATGATACCTATTTCCGCACTTGCAAAATCCCAATGTGACGATGCGCTTGACGGAATGATGAAAATCCTTGTTCAGGATAACAAAATTATCGGCGCACATATTGTTTCAAAAGAAGCTTCATCATTAATTCAGCAGTTAGTTATCGCAATGCAGACAAATACTACCGTAGATGAGCTTAAAGCTGTTTGTTTTGCTCATCCGACTTATTCAGAGGGAATTTTTGACTGCCTTATGAGGTTGAAATAATGCGTGAAAGACTTCCTGAATATTTAAAAAGACCTATTATTGATACGGATAAAACCAGAACCGTAAGAAAAATCCTGAAAACAAAATGCCTTAATACGGTTTGTGAAAATGCAAGATGCCCTAATAAAAATGAATGTTATTCAAAAAATACCGCGACATTTTTGATTATGGGCAATAATTGTACAAGAAACTGCCGCTATTGTAATATTTCCTGCGCAAAGCCGGAGCCTTTGGATTTGGAAGAACCTAAACATATTGCAGAAGCTGTTAAAGCTCTAAATCTTAAATATGCGGTTATCACATCCGTTACACGCGATGATTTGCCTGATGGCGGCGCAAGCCATTTTGCAAATTGTATTTATGAAATCAGAAAAGTTTCTCCTGAGACCAAAATCGAAATTTTAACACCGGATTTTAAAGGTTATAAAAATTCTCTGGAGATTATTATCAAAGCTCATCCGGAAGTGTTTAACCACAATATTGAAACTGTTAAAGATTTATTTAAAACGGCAAGACCTCAAGGAAATTATGATACGTCTTTAAAAGTGCTTGAATATATAAAAAATAACAGTAATATAGTAACAAAATCCGGTTTAATGGTAGGTCTTGGCGAAACTCTTGAGCAAATTGAAAGCACGCTAAAAGACCTTCAAAATGCCGGTTGTGATATTTTAACTATAGGTCAATATATTCAACCATCCAAGTTGCATTTATCTGTTGCCAAGTATTATACTCCTGAGGAGTTTGAAGCATTACAAATACTTGCCGAACGCTTAGGCTTTCAGCACTATCAAATAGGACCTCTTGTAAGAAGTTCTTACAGAGCTTCCGAATTATTTTGATTTCTTTTCAACTATTCTTAATTCGTAACCAAGATAATCTAATAATTCCTGTACCAATCTGAAACGGATACTGCCTGATAAAAACATCTTTGAAAGATTACTCGGGAAAGGCACATTATGACCTTCGGCTTTCATCTTTTTCAGAACTTTACTCATAGATTTGCCGTTTCTAACAAGAATTACTTTTATTTCTTCATATATATTCATCATAATACCATATTATTTGATACCTTTATTCTTGACAAAATTCACAATATTGTTATTGGAAAGTATAATTATTTTATCATTTATAATAATAAAAATTAAGAATAAGTCACTGGCATGTTGTACTTGTAGAGAAAAATTTTTTATGATAGCATAATTTTTATAGAATGAGGTATAAAGATTATGCAAGCGCGTAGAGCAGCAAGAGAACTGGCATTTATATTATTTTCCCAGTTTGACAAAAAAATAACAAAATATTCACAAGATGATTTAGAAAATATAATTTTAAAATCCGTAAGAATATTGACCAGTAACGCAAGCGATGAATTAAAAATTGCTGTTGGGGCTTTAGTCGATATGAAAAACAGGATTGATGATTATGAAGCGGAACATGAAATAAACCTTAATAGGCCGTTGGAAGTGGCAAATTTACCTGTGCCGCTGCCTATGACATCTGATATGACAGGTCGCATTGATGAAATGATTGATATTGCGGAAAAGGCTTTACTTGCCTTGGAAATTGCGGAATTTACCACACTTGAATCCCAAAACGATGTTAAAAATTACGCAATAAAAATCGCGGAATTGTTCCAGAAAAATCATGAAGAAGTTGATAAAATTATTCAGAAATATTCAAAAGGCTGGGATATTGACCGTCTTGTCAAAATGGACAAAGATATTTTGCGAATTGCAATCGTAGAACTTTTGTACATAAAAGATGCGCCTATGAAGGTTGTTGTTGATGAAGCGTTAGAGCTTGCCAAAAAGTATTCAACAGACGATAGCTCAGCATTTATTAACGGTATTCTCGCAAAAGTTATTATTGATAACGGATTAAGCTAATGTTTAAGTTTTTTTCGGAAAGTTTTGATAATTTTAAGAAAAAAATATCAAACACCGCCTCAACTTTAGTCGGAAATGTTGTTGAGTCCGTATCTGAAGAGGAAGAATTTTCGGAATTCGTCCTTGATGATATGGAGGACTTACTTATTGGAGCTGATTTGGGGGTGAATTATGCTGCGGAATTGGTTGATAATCTTCGTAATCAGGATAAGATAAAGCCTTCTGACGTGAAAAATTATCTCAAAAACGAATTTGAAAAAGTTCTAAGTAACGCCGGCAGCAATGAACTTGGCTATGATAATAACGGATTGAATATTTATTTTATAACGGGTGTTAATGGTGTCGGCAAGACTACTTTAATCGGCAAATTGGCGTATAAATTCAAAAATGAAGGTAAAAAGGTTCTGATTGCCGCAGGCGATACTTTCCGTGCGGCCGCGGAAGAACAGCTTGATATATGGTCAAAACGCGCCGGTGCTGATATTGTAAGACGTGACAAGGCTGATCCTGCCTCTGTTGTTTATGAAGCTATACAGAAAGCCAAAAATGAAAATTATGATGTTATTCTGGTAGATACGGCAGGACGTTTGCAGAATAAATACAATTTAATGGAAGAATTGAAAAAGATTAAATCAGTAATTGATAAAAATGCGCCTGAAAGCTTGCGGGAATGTATGCTTGTGTTGGATGCCAATACTGGACAAAACGGATTGCAGCAGGCAAAAGTTTTTGCAGAAGCAGTAAATCTTACATCAGTTGCCTTAACAAAGCTTGACGGTTCCGCAAAGGGTGCGATTGTTTTAGCGGTAGCGAAAGAAATGAAACTTCCTGTTAAACTTGTCGGTGTCGGTGAAAAAATGGAAGATTTAAGAAATTTTAATTCCGACGAATTTATTCAGGCTTTATTTGAATAATTTGAAAAATTATTATGATGAGAGTTTTAAAAACTGTAAAAACAAAACTAAATAATAAAATTGAGCTTTTAGGCAATGAAGATTTTAAAAATATTCTGGTAATAGGGGTTTTTCACGGTGATGAGCCGCAGGGAAAATTTTTGATTGAAGAATATTTAAAAAATAACTTAACGTCAAAATTATTGTTTATACCCTGTCTTAATCCTGACGGAATGAAATCCGGAACAAGAACAAATTCAAACGGAGTTGATTTGAACAGAAATTTTCCGACAGAAAACTGGGAGTTAACGGAAAAGAACGAATTTTTTGGCGGCATTGAACCTGCAAGTGAAATTGAAACAAGATTTTTAATAGACGTAATTGAAGAATATAATCCTGAATTGATACTGACGCTTCATGCGCCTTTTAAGGTTGTGAATTATGACGGGCCTGCAAAAGATATTGCCGAAAAATTCGGAAAGATAATTTCTTATCCTGTTGAGGCAAGTATAGGCTACCCGACGCCGGGAAGTTTCGGGACATATTGCGGGGTTGAGCGGAATATTCCGACTATTACGCTTGAATTGGATGAAAAATGTCCGATTCAGGATTTAATTGAACCGGTGCATAAGATTTTTGATTATTTATGTAACGATTTGTAACTTTGATTAAAGTTTTGTAGATGTTTTGCCGTAAAAATTTTTGTGTAATATTTTATAGGAGAAATTTTATGGTAAAAGAAGTCGGTGGTGTATCATTTAATAACATTCCGCAGAACGGTAATTCGGGGAACGTACAAAATAATGAGAAAATTGTTATTGATTTTTCAAATCAAAAGGATGGTTTGAAAGAAATTACTGTTGAAGCAGGGATGACAATTTCTGAACTGGCCGTTAAATATAATACTACTGTTGAGGATATTATGTCTGCTAATAATTTGAGTAATAAACACAAGCATGATATTGATGCCGGGCAAACATTAAAAATACCTGTAGATTCAGCGCCGTTAGATGTTCAATTGCAGCGTGCACATAATAAACGTATTGACGCAGAGAATAAAGAATTAGAGCAAAAGGGTATTACAACGCCTGAAGACAGGGCTAAACATCTTATACAAAAAGATTTGGAATCCGGTCATCTTAAGTTTGTAGAACCAACAAGATTTCTTGGCATTGATTGGGGCGGAAATTACTATGAGTACACACCTCATGAAAGGTATATAGAAACCTATGGTGAACTAAAAAATCGCTACAATTTGCCGGATGGTACTCTTAAGCAAGTAAATTATATCCCGGGCGGCGGGAATTTAGATCAGGCAGAAATTGGTCACACGGTTAGAATTCCCAAATCTTATTTGGAAGCAGGAATTGAATAGATGTAAATAAGCAGGAGAAATCCTGCTTATTTATTCTCCGGTTTTATAGTTTTATTCAAATAATATTTGTAGTAAGATTATAAATAAGGAGTGCAAAATGAAATTACACAATTCTTATACCAACAAAGTTGAAGATTTTAAGCCGATAGAAGATAATAAGGTTAAAATGTATGTATGCGGCCCGACGGTCTATGATTATGCGCATTTGGGCCATGCAAGATGTTATATAACATGGGATGTTTTATACAGATATCTGAAATTCAAAGGCTATGATGTTACATATTGTCGAAATGTAACAGATGTTGACGATAAGATTCTTAAAAAAGCCGAAAAAGAAAATAAAACCCCGGAGGAAGTTTCACAATTCTGGTATAAGCAATTTGAAAATTCCATGAAGGCTCTGAACACCTTAAAGCCGGATATTGAACCTTTTGCCACAAAAACGCTTGGCGAAATGATATCAATAATAAAAGACTTAATCAAAAACGGATATGCTTATGAAGCGAACGGGGACGTTTATTTCAGAGTAAAAAAATTCCCCGGATACGGTTATCTTTCAAAACAGCCTATAGACCAGCTTGAAAGCGGTGCAAGGATTGAAGTCGGAGAACACAAAGAAGATCCTCTTGATTTTGCGTTGTGGAAAAAAGACGAAAAATTCGGCTACAATTCGCCATGGGGTGTCGGTCGTCCCGGCTGGCACATTGAGTGTTCTGCAATGAGCCGTAAATATTTGGGCAAAACTATTGATATTCATGCTGGCGGCGCGGATTTAATTTTCCCTCATCACGAAAATGAAATCGCGCAATCCGAATGCGCAAACGGCTGTAAATTCGTAAATTACTGGCTTCATAACGGTTTTGTGACAATAAATAAAGAAAAAATGTCAAAATCTCTCGGGAATTTCCTGACAATTGACGATTTATTGAAAAAATACGATGCCAATACAATAAGATTTTTTATTTTAACAAACCACTACAGAATGCCTGTGGAATTTTCTGATGAGGCATTAACCTCAGCTCAGGCAGGTGTTAAACGTTTGTTAAATGCAAAACGTACAAAAATTAACGAGGATTTGGATATTACCAAAACCGATGAATACAAAGAATTTGTCGAAGCAATGGATGATGATTTGAATACCTCCAAAGCAATGGCGGTTTTGTTTGAGCTTGCAAATAAAGCCAACAAAGATGACAAAGATGCTTTTACGATTTTGTATAAACTGGCATCTGTTCTTGGTTTTAGCTTTGAAAAAGCAGAAATTTCAAAAGAAGAGCTTGAAAAAGCTGTTCAACACGTTTCAGATGTTCTGGGTGAAAAATTTAATTCAATGGATGAGTTAATTGAATTCCGTAAAAAAGCCCGCGAAGAAAAAAATTGGGCTGTTGCCGATAAAATCCGCATAGCGCTTGACGAAGTCGGAATTATAGTAAAGGATTCCAAAGACGGTACGGTATTAGAGTTGAAGTAATGTTGTTGGGTTAGATGAAAAATTCTAACCCAATCCTTAAAATTTATTATTCAGCCTCTTTGCAGGAATGTGCTCCTTCCCAAGATAATTTATCGTGACAGTGCAGATAATCCATGTTTTTGTTATATATTACCCAGGCCGTACAATGCTGCCCTGATGTTCTCTCGTGATTGGAAGGATCACAGCCATTTTCAAATGAGTAACTTTCAGGATCATCTTTAGCACCTGTAGGGAACAGACCTTTTGCATTATATCTGAAATAAAATTTTGTTTTCCCGAGGATATTATCTTTTGCGTTCGGTAAAACTACATAAATTGTCCCCCATACGAGTGCTGAAGAAGATCCTCCGTTATACCACCCCATTCCAATAAATGTTCCGTCCTGTAAAAAGAAATTTGAACCCGGTGCAGTGTCTGAGTTGTCACTAGTAATTATTTTATTTCCATCAGATAATTTGTCACCCGCAATATTGTAGCTTGCCCATGGAAAACATACTTTGCCTGTTTCACAAGTTTTTGATGCTCTTAAATATTTTCTTAAACGTTCTGCAATTACATCATTACCGCTTTTGTCATATATTGTTTTCCCTGTTTCTTCATCTATTTCGCCTGTATTTGTCGGGTTTAGTCCCCAGGTATTAATAGGACCGTATTCTACCATCATCATCTGATATGCGCTTGCAAGCGTTGAATATATTTTTGTTAATTGTGAAACCGTTTGTTTTTCTTTATAACTTGTAATAAGTGTTGGAATGGTCATTGCAGCTACAACGCCGATTATTCCTAAAGTAATAAGCACCTCCGCAAGTGTAAAACCGAATTTCTTCATGTAACCTCCATTTGATTTATAATTCATTATAACATATTTATAATTCACAAGGCAACGTGTTGATTCAATATTATCGCGTACGCGATAGGATATTTAATATATTACATTCAAAATTAATATTATGCAAGATGTTAAGAAAAAAATTATTTATTCTTCTATTGCAAAGACTGTCAGGCGTTTGAGAGGATCTAAAAGTCAGTTTATGCTTGGGGCTGAATACGATATTCCGTCGTCTGTATTGAGTGATTTGGAACGAGGTGTAAAAGATCCGCAGTTAACAACTTTATTTAAACTTGCCGGTGCTTTCGGGCTTTCAATTTCAGAGTTTATGAAAGAATTGGAAAAGGATTTGCCGAAAGATTTTTCAGTTAATGAAGAATAATGTTTGTCATATAATAGATGTATGAAAAGAGCTTTGCTTTTATTATTAATATCTTTAATATGTCCTTGCGTAAATGCGGATTCTATTGTTCCTGAAGCCACTATGCAAATTGCTCGTGAGGCTGAAATCAAAGCATATTACGAAAATCCAAAATCTGAAATTGTCCGTGTCGGGATTGGAGACAGTTCCTTTAACAAATATGATTATGATAATGCGGGGATTTTTGCAGATTCTGAAATGCTGGTTTTTGATAATAAAGACCTTATAACATCTGCTCCTGCTTATAAAACTGTTAATGTTAAACTTTCCTCAGATATGTTTGTTTTAACCTATGATAACGGTGAGGTTATTGATCAGATTAAGGGGCCTGTAAAGTTTGTTTGTACTCAGGGCAGATTGGGTGTAAAAAACCTTAAGCGTGTTGGAAAACAGGCGTTTTACAGGGGCGAAATTGAGATTACAAAGTATAATAAAAAGCTAGGACGGTTTCATATAGTAAATGTTATTGAGGTAGAGGATTACCTAAAAGGTGTTGTGCCGAATGAAATGCCTGTCCATTTCGGTCTGGAAGCATTAAAAGCTCAAAGCGTTGCCGCCAGAAATTATGTATTATCCCCGAGGGTAAAGGCCTATGATGCGTTTGATGTGGTTGATAGCGTAGCAAGTCAGGTTTATTTCGGCGCCGGGTCGGAAAAAGATTTGGGCACACGTGCAGTTGAAGAAACTGAAGGGATTGTTGCGCTTTACAACTGGGATTTAATTCTTGCCCAGTATTCATCAACCGCGGGCGGGTATACCGAAAGCTTTGCAAATGTTTTTTCCGATCCGAAATCAAAAGTTTTCCCGTCTGTTTCAAAACCTTATCTGATAGCAAAGCCTGATATGTTAAGCCAGACCCCTTTGTCTGTTGAAGAAGATGCGTCGGCTTTTTATAAGTCAAAACCGGATTCTTATGATATGAAATCGCCTTATTTCAGATGGGAAAGAACCTGGACAAAAGATGAGCTTCAAAAGGCTGTAGCTTCAAATCTTGCGGCGCAATCCGCAACAGGTTTTGTACATCCTGCTTTTAATAAAGGGGATAAACTTGATGAAATAGTTAAGCTTGATGTCAAACGCCGCGGTGAATCCGGTAAAATTATTGAAATGGAGATTGTTACAAAATCCCAAACCTTCAAGATTTTTAAAGAGCTTGTAATCCGCAGGCTTTTAACAAATAAGGGGAAAGCGCTTCCGAGTGCCAATGTGGTTTTTGAACATACCTTTGACGATAACGGGAATCTCGTTTCCGTGACGGCTTTTGGCGGCGGTTTCGGGCATGGTGTCGGTTTAAGCCAGTATGGCGCAGAGTTTATGGCTACTGAATTAAAAATGCCTTATGAAAAAATTCTTAAGCATTATTACACCGGCATAACCTTGGGCACAAAACCTTTTATTCTCTCCCCTGTTAATAATCAGCATATTGTATCCCAAAGTTTCTATACAAAAGATAAGCATGCTGAACTTGTTGTTGATAATAAGTACCAATTATCACATTTTTTGGTTAATATAAATGGTAAAGAAAGAGATATTAAGCTTTCAAAAAGTTTCTTTAACAGGGTTGAAAAAATTGATATCTCAAAATATCTTCAAAAGGGCAGAAATACAATAGTATTTTACTATCCGGAAGATGAAGATAAAAGTAAAGGTTTAAGAATATTTGCGGAGATAATTGCAAAAGATGACGACTTATTCTGATGATAAAACAACAAGCGTATTAAAAGCGGCATGGCTGATTGCTGTGGTGACGGTTTTTAGTAAGCTTATCGGATTTATCAGAGATGTTGTGATTGCAAATTATTACGGTACCTCAATGGTATCTGATGCTTATTTTTATGCATATCAGATTCCTGCTCTTGCCATAATCCTTTTGGGCGGGGTTGGAGGACCTTTTCATAGTGCAACTGTTGCGGTATTTTCAAAGCTTATTCCGAATTTACGTGAAAAACCGGAAGAAGAAGTCAAAAAGTTGTTTTCAACTTTTATGACAACCACAATATTATTTTTCACGGTTCTGGCGGTTTTATGCTATTTCTTTGCAACGCCTATAATGAATTTGATAGTATCCGGTGGAAGCCCCGAACTTGTTCAGCTTGCGGCGGAACATTTGAAAATTATGTCGCCTGTTCTGATTATCGGCGGAATTGTCGGAATTTATTATGGCATTCTGGTCACATATCGTTATTTTATGCTGCCGAATTTGTCGCCGATAGTTATGAGTATTGTAATTATTGCAATGGTTATGACAACAAGAAGCGATAATGCCGGTGTAATTCTGGCATGGGCAACTACAATCGGCGCTGTTTGCCAATTTTTATTGCAGTATCCTAAGATTAGGCAGTTAGGATTTAAATTTAAGCCTAATTTGGATGTTGTGAATAATGTTCAATTTAAAAATATATGTGAATTATTATTCCCTGCGGTTTTAAGTTCTACTGTGGGACAGGTTCATATTTATGTTGATATGTTTTTTGCCTCATCATTAAATGAAGGGGTTTGGACGGCAATAGGTTATGCAAACAGAGTATTTCAATTTCCTGTAGGAATTTTGGTAACAGCATTTTTGGTACCGTTATTTCCGATTTTTTCAAGACTTGTTGCAGATAACGATATGCAGGGGATAAAAAATTATTTTAATAAAGGTGTCGGGGTATTATTTTTTGGAGCGATACCTATAATAATCGGGATTTTAGTTTTGGGAATGGATGGCGTAAGGCTGATTTTTGAGCGTGGTGCTTTTGATGAGAGGGCTACGTTTATGGTTACCGAAGCCTTGTGGTTTTTGTCTTTTTCTATTATTCCGTATGTGTTCCGCGACAGTATAACCCGTGTTTATTATTCGTTTAATGATTCCGCAACCCCTTTTATGATTGCGTTTTCTTCAATTGTTTTGAAGGTGTTTTTGAATATCCTTTTGATAAATATATTACATTTCGGAATAGGCGGGATTACCCTTTCAACTTCACTTGTGACATTATTTAACGCTTGTATGCTCGGGATTTTGATGTCTAAAAAAATTAAAATGGACTATGGAGTTTTGTTTAAAAATCTTTTGAAAATGTGTATTGCGGGTTTGATTACGTTTATTTTGTGTCTTGCGGCAGCTATTGCGTTTGACAAATTCATTGAGCTACCGAAATATATTTTTGAAATTGTGAAAATAACAATTGTCGGAGTTATATGCCTTGGAACATACATCTGGCTAAACCTGTTATTAAAAATGGATTATGCAAAAGAATTGTTTGACAGAGTATATAGTAAACTAAGGAGATCCTGAACTTGTTTCAGGATCTCTGGAGAAGTTAAAATGAAATTACGGAATGAAAAAGAAATTATAGAAACACTTAAAAACGGCGGGGTAATAACCTATGTCACGGATACTGTCTGGGGGCTTGGCTGTTTGCCGGATAATGAAAACGCCGTCAAAAAAATTTATGAAATTAAAAAACGCGAGATGCAAAAACCTTTAATACTTATGTCAAATGAGGTTTATAATCTTTTGGATTATGTCGAGCCGCTGCCAAAGCTTGCATGTAAGCTGATAAAAAAATATTTTCCCGGTGCCTTGACCCTCGTGGTTAAAAAAAGCAAAAATACTCCCGATTTTATAACCTCCGGCATGGATACGGTGGGAATAAGAGTCCCTGATAATGAGGTTTTCAAAAGAATTTGCGAAATTATTCCCGGGCATGTTCTTGCAACAACAAGCGCAAACCTTTCGCATCAGCCTTCCGCAAAAAGCTATGAACAGGCTTTTGAAAATATGAACGGGCTAAGTGATATTGTTATAGAAGATTACGGTTATGAATGTAAAGGTTTGGAATCCACTGTCTGCGGAGTCTTTGGAGATGATTTAAAAATTTTCAGACAGGGAGAAATTTACATTTCGTTAGATTAGGCAATTTTTCCTCTTTGAAATTCTTTATATTATTATAGGGGATTAAAAAAGGGGAATATTTTGGCAAGCGTCGCTAAAATCGGCAGCCTTATGGCAACTGTCGTAAAATCATCAAATACCGGTAAACTTGTTTATTCCACAGGCGGAAGCCGAGGAACATTTTTTGATGCGTTTAAAGCGTTTAATTCAAAGCCCCATATGGCGGAAAAACTTGCAAGAGAAATTAACAAATCTTCAGAGAAGATTAAATCCAAAGCAGATAAAGTATTGAAACCACTTTGTGAGGGTTTGGGTGAGTTTGGAAGCAGAGTTAAAAAAGTCGAAAAAATTACCGGAAAAATTCCGCGTGCAATGGATGATTTAACTTTTGATGATGCCGTCAGGTATATTTCTGAAGGCAGGATAACCAATGTTTTAGGTGACGGCTATGGTGCCAGAATTATCTTAAACAACCCTAAAGATGTGCCAACGCTTATTGATAGATTAATTAATTTACATCAACAAGGTAAAATTAAAATTTCCCTTGTTGAAAATTACAGAGGAAATGGCATAAATCCTTATGTGAACGGCAGAAATATGCGGCTGATTGATGAGCTTGACGTTGGAAAAAATACTACAATTAATAAAGTAAAAGAAGCCGGTTACACACGTACAAATATGGATATTTTTGTTAACGGTACTAAATTGGAATTTCAAATAGGCGGCAAACATACAACCCGTTTTGGCGAAGTTGAACATTATCTCTACGATATGCGCCTGCAAGGGAAACCTGACTTGAGTAAGTTGAATGATTCCCAAAAGACCTTGTTTTACAAAATGAGAGACCGGTATACTCAGTTAAGTCAGAATGAAAAACTTGACACGGAATACAAAAAATATCTTACAGACGTTTGGAAAGTGCTTAAGCAGGCAGAAGAAAAAAATCTGCCTTTCCCTGAGCTGCCAAAGTTGCCATTAAATATTCCTAAAATACTTTCTGTTGAAAATCTTCTTAAATTAGAAAAAATAACTTAGCTATTGTAAAAAATTGTTGCAAAAGTGTTAAAAAATTTTATCAGGTATTTTAAAATTTTTGAAGATGATTATAAATAATATAAAACCTGATAATATAAATAATATACGCAGAGCATGTACGGACCTTAGCAAACGTATTGGCAAAGATGTCAATCCAAGGGTATCTTTTGACGTTGCACAAATTAACGGCAAAGCCTTTATGTCTGTGCAAAACCTTATGACTGAAAAGAATAAAGGCATATTTTTAAAATTAACCCGCGGAAAAGACAACGCATCAGTGCTTTTGGCAAAGGGGAAAGATCAAAAACTTCAAGCTTTTATTCGGAAATCTCCCCAAATTGTCAGCAAAAAAATTGATGAAATGTCCATCGTATTAAAAAGATCCGCACGTGATGAGGCAAAAAGCCTTACGGATTTTAATTTTTAAACGCTTCTGCAATTGATTTTGTATAATCCGGACGGAGTATTCCTTTTTCCGTAATTATACCGGTAATCAGCTCATGCGGAGTTACGTCAAAACCGGGGTTAATTATATTTACACCTTCTGCACATATTGCTTTTCCGTTAATATGGGTAACTTCATCATGTGAACGTTCTTCAATCGGGATTTCGTCGCCTGTTTTTATGCTTGTGTCAATTGTTGAGAGCGGTGCTGCAATATAGAAAGGTATATTATGATATTTTGCGGCAATTGCAACGGTGTAAGTGCCGATTTTGTTTGCGGTATCACCGTTTGCGGCAATTCTGTCCGCGCCGACCACAACCATATCTATCATGCCTTTTTTCATAAAATATGAACACATGCCGTCAGTAATAAGGGTTGTCGGAATTCCGTCCATTGTTAATTCAAGTGTGGTAATTCTTGCACCCTGCTGACGCGGGCGTGTTTCATCCGCAAAAACCTGTATTGTCGGATCGTTTGCAAATGCAGAACGCACAACACCAAGTGCCGTTCCGTAACCTACTGTTGCCAGAGCCCCTGCATTACAGTGGGTTAGAATTGTTGCACCTTTGGGAACAACTTCTGCGCCAAAATCACCGATTTTTTTGTTTATTTCAATGTCTTCATTTTCAAGTTTTATAGCATTTTGTTTAAGTTCTTCAATTATGCCTTTTACATCGGATTTTGAATTTTTAATAACTTCTTTTTGTTTTTCAACAGCCCACATTAAATTTACTGCTGTAGGGCGGGATGTTGCCATGTAATCAGCTTTTTCTAGGAGTTTTTTGACAAATTCTTCACGCGGCAAATCTTTTAACTCCTGCGCATAAAGAACAACACCATGTGCACCGGCTATACCTATTGCAGGTGCGCCGCGGACAATCATTGTCTTTATTGCATCAAACATTTCATCGCCTGTTTTTATATCAACATATTTGAATTCATACGGAAAAAGTGTCTGGTCAACCATTCTTGAAAATGTATCAATCCATTCGATCGTTCTTATTTTTGATTTAAACTCTGTCATTATCTCCTCACTTTAATTTAAAATGTTCTTCTTCGTCTTTTTTATTCAATAATTGGAAAAAATCTATCCCGTAATAGGTTAAAAATCCTGAAAAAGCATTTATAGTTGCTGCCAGAACGCCCATAAATATTACAAGAACGATTATAAGCCCTACGCTTGCATTATTAAGCGCCATTGATACTCCGTAGTTCGGGTAAAACTGCAAAAATCTTGCAAGTGCAATGACTAAGGGTATGTAAAATATTGAAAATCCTATAAATGAAATGAATCCTATAATTGCTCCCAATACTGCGCTTTCCTGTACGGAATTTATTTTAAGCATATTGAGTTTTGTCATAAATAAAATAACTGCAGTTGACGAAATACACATCAAAATCCAAAAAGCAATCTCGCCGATATAAGGAATAATCGTAATTACGCCCAGTGCAGCGCCTAAAAATATACTCAATAAGCAAACCTGTTTCAGCACATATTTGTTCATAAATTACTCCTTGTGTGGCAAATTGCTATAGCTATTGAATCAACAGTATCATCAAGTTTCGGAAGCGTCTCAACATTTAGTGCAAGTTTCACCATGTGATCAACTTCTTTTTTATCGGCTCTTCCGTAACCTGTAAGAACCTGTTTAACCTCCATCGGCGTATATTCAAAAATCGGTATCCCGAATTTTTCCAAAACTGTTAAAATTACTCCTCTTGCGTGAGACACCGGCATAACGGTTGTCTGGTTTTTGAAGTAGAATAATTTTTCAATAGCAGCTTCATCCGGCTGATATTTTTCAACAATAGTCGACATATCGTTGAAAATTTCCAACAACCTTTTTGATTCTCTGTCATCTTTTGATGTTTGAATTGAACCGGAATGAAGCAGTGTTACATTTTCGCCGTCAAAATCGACAATACTGTAACCCACAATTGCCATTCCCGGGTCTATGCCTAAAATTTTCATAATTTTATTATAGCATAAATTTTAATCGCTGCATTTATGTTTGCCCTTCCAAGACAAATAATGCATGCCAATATTAAAAAGCGTGAAATTCATTTGAATTTCACGCTTTTGGTGTAAGAATATTTTTAAATTTATTCTTTAGTATATTCAGCATCGATTACGTCATCGTTTGAACCTTTGTTTTCTTCGGTAGATGCGCTTTCGCTGTTAGCTGATTGAGCGGATTCTTCTTTTTGAACTGCTTCGTAAGCTTTTTGAGAAATGCCGAACATTGTTTGCTGCAATTCTTCTGATAATTTTTTCAATTCATCAGCAGATTTGTTTTCATCAATAGCTTTTTGAAGTGCTTCTTTTTGTTCGTTCAATTTGGTTTGATCAGCAGAATCAATTTTGCCTTCAAAGTCTTTAACGATTCTTTCAGCGGAACTGATTAAGCTTGCTGCGTTGTTTTTAGTTTCAGCTTCTTCTTTTTTCTTTTTATCTTCAGCAGCGTTAGCTTCTGCTTCTTTAACCATTTTGTCGATATCAGATTCAGAAAGGTTAGAAGAATTTGTAATTGTTATTTTTTGTTCTTTATTAGTAGCTTTATCTTTAGCAGAAACATTTACGATACCGTTAGCATCGATATCAAATGTAACCTCGATTTGCGGCAAACCTCTCATTGCAGGCGGAATACCGTCAAGTCTGAACATACCTAAAGATTTGTTATCTTTTGCCATAGGTCTTTCACCTTGAAGTACGTGGATATCAACTGCTGTCTGGTTATTTTCTGCTGTTGAGAATACTTGTGATTTAGAAACAGGGATTGTTGTGTTTCTAGGAACCAACGGGGTCATAACGCCGCCCAATGTTTCGATACCAAGTGTCAACGGTGTTACATCCAACAATACGATGTCTTTAACTTCACCGGCAAGTACACCTGCCTGGATTGCGGCACCAACTGCAACTACTTCATCAGGGTTTACAGACTGGTTAGGTTCTTTGCCTGTGTATTCTTTTACTAACTGTTGAACTGCCGGAATTCTTGAAGAACCGCCGACCAATACAACTTCGTTAATATCAGATTTTGTTACGCCTGCATCTTTTAATGCGTTTTCAACAGGAGTTTTACATCTGTTCAAAAGGTCACGGCTCAAGTCTTCAAACTTAGCTCTTGTTAAGTTCAAGTCAAGGTGTTTCGGGCCGTTTGCATCAGCGGTAATAAACGGTAAGTTGATGTTTGTTTCCATAACTGATGACAATTCGCATTTAGCTTTTTCAGCGGCTTCTTTAACACGCTGCATAGCTTGTTTATCGTTTCTAAGGTCAATGCCTTCCTGTTTTTTGAACTCATCGCACATCCAGTCCATAATCTTTTGGTCAAAGTCATCGCCGCCTAAGTGAGTATCACCTGAAGTTGAAAGAACTTCGTGAACGCCGTCGCCGATTTCAAGGATTGAAACATCAAATGTACCGCCGCCTAAGTCGAATACAAGAACTTTTTCACTCTTTTCTTTTTCAAGTCCGTAAGCCAAAGCAGCAGCTGTCGGTTCGTTTACGATACGTAAAACATCCAAGCCCGCGATTTTACCTGCATCTTTTGTTGCCTGTCTTTGAGCATCGTTAAAGTAAGCAGGAACAGTGATTACGGCTGATGTAACTTTTTCACCCAAATAAGCACTTGCATCATCTGCCAATTTTCTTAAAATCATTGCAGAGATTTCCTGCGGGGTGTAATCTTTGCCGTCAATGTTTACTTTATAATCTTCACCCATATGTCTTTTGATGGATGCGATTGTTTTGTCAGGGTTCAAAATAGCTTGACGTTTTGCAAGCTGACCTACTAATCTTTCTCCTGTTTTGGAAAAACCAACAATTGAAGGGGTTGTACGAGAACCTTCTGCGTTGGCTATAACTGTAGGTTTACCACCTTCCATGACTGCTACAACTGAGTTTGTTGTACCTAAGTCAATACCAATTGTTTTTGCCATAATTATCTCCTTTTTATCAATAATATTTTTTCTATATTATTGTTATAACATTCTTTTTAAAAAATCTTTGAAAAATAAACAAAAAATTAATAATTTGCCCGTCCTGAAATAGGGCGGGCAAAAATGTTTATTCAGTGATTTCACCTTCCATATTATTTGAGCCTGGCAGACACACCCCAAATTGACAATTGGAATTGTAGTTATTTGTGGCTGTTGCGGGTGGCGCCGGTGTTGTGTTTATTAATTCGTCATAATAAGGTTTTCTGTATTGAGGCCGGAAAGCATCAGGCTCTTGCAGTTCTTCAAGCGGGTTTGGAAGAACTCTTTCCTGCAAAGTTGTATTTGTATCATCTAAGATTGATGCCGTACAGGGTTCATTTGAATCAATACTACATGATGCAATTGCGGGCATGGCAAAAATGCTTATTATAAATAATGCTAAAATTTTTTTCATACTTATACCTCCACGGTTATATTCTATAGAATAAACTATGGAGTATGCTTTTACATTACCGGAAAGTCCTATTATTTTTTGATAGTTTTTTCATAACGTCTTTAAACGGTATTATGGGTTCCATTTTGTATCCGCAATCATCGGATAATGCCCCGCCCATTGAAAATAATTCTTCCTGCGGGTAGCGTCTGCAAATCCCGGGGCGTCTTTTATGGATTTTGCATTTATGGGTAACGGGGTCAAGATTCCGGCACTCAAATATAAGACCGATTTCGTCTTTGCCTATTACTTTTAAATTAGAGTAAAAGCTATGCAAATATTGTAGTTTTTCAAATTCTTTTTCGTCCTGAATAACGTGTTTGTAATGTTTTACATAAATCTGTGTGCAGCATTTACCGCACGCCTTGCATTTGCCGGTTCGGTAATATTTACGGCGTAAGATTGTTGATAAAAACCATTTTTTTAATTTTATCCACATAATTATATTATACATTTTATATTATTAATTTTTGTAAACTTTTTTAGTGCAAAAGGCAATAACAAATCTTGAGGATAATTTAAAAAAGTGCGAAAAAGAAAACTGACATAATACTATATAACC
Source organism: Candidatus Gastranaerophilales bacterium (assembly GCA_944323695.1). Classification (GTDB taxonomy): domain Bacteria; phylum Cyanobacteriota; class Vampirovibrionia; order Gastranaerophilales; family Gastranaerophilaceae; genus SIG32. Next base: position 83,543 of record CALUTI010000006.1, on the reverse strand, counting down.
TAAAAAATAACCAACCTTGACCTCTTAAAAAGAGGTCTTTTTTTGCCGTCCGAGCAGAGGCATGAGCAAAGCGAAAGGCGAGCAACAATCAACGGAAACGTTGAGTTTTCGTTGTTGTTGTGAGCGTTGCCATTTAACGCGAGGACGTATGTGTGTATTAAGCCCGTAAGTAGAGGCAAAATCATACTTTTGCCTCTACCCGAATAATCCGATATCCCGAGCAGAGGGCGAAGGGCGCACACGGCGGTGGAAGCCGGCGGGAGCAGCCCGTAGACCCGTTTAACGCGAGAACGGGATGCTATGCACGTAGCTAATTGAACTTTCATCAGGCTTTAATATTTTTGTTACATATGCGCGTGAACTTTACAAAATTTAAAAATGAGAATTATTCTCACTTTACAAATTAAATGTCATATGTTAGAATAAATCATGTAAAAAAGAAAGGTGGTTAGATATGAAATATGTATGTACAGTATGCGGTTGGTCAACAGAGGCAGATCAGGCACCTGAAAAATGCCCGTTGTGCGGAGCAACAACTTTCAAAGCTGTAGGCGGCGGAGATAAAGTTTATGCTTGCGAACACAAAGTTGGCGACGGCGTAGTTGAAGATAAAGAAGTAATGGAAGGCTTAAGAGCACACTTTACCGGAGAATGCACAGAGGTAGGTATGTATCTTGCAATGGCAAGAGTAGCTGAAAGAGAAGGCTATCCTGAAGTTGCAGAAGCATACAAAAGATATGCATTTGAAGAAGCTGAACATGCTGCAAAATTTGCCGAATTATTAGGAGAAGTTGTAACAGATTCAACTAAGAAAAACCTTGAACTTCGTGCAGAAGCAGAACATGGCGCTTGCGAAGGTAAATTGGCAATTGCAAGACGTGCTAAAGAATTGGGTTATGATGCAATTCATGATACAGTTCACGAAATGGCAAAAGATGAAGCACGTCATGGTAAAGGCTTTGACGGTCTTTTGAAAAGATACTTCTCATAAGTATAGATAAATAAAAGCGCCGGAACAAACGTTCCGGCGCTTTTTTATATGAATAAATTAAATTCTGTTATGCCAAACACCGCCGCGGCGATCAACAAAAGCATCATAGCAAGACCAGATTCTGAATACACCTGTAAGTCCTAAAAGTGCGTGTGTCACGTTTTTATCAACAGGGTTGTCAAGTATTAATTGTCCAAGACCAGGCCAAATAAGCAAAGATAAAGCTGCAGCGCCAACGCTTTTTCCGGAAACTTCACCAGGCTGTCCTGATGTTCCGCCTGCTAAAGCCGGTGTAAATGTTCCTGCCATTGCTATTAATATGGCTAATACTAAAATTTTTTTCATTTTCCCTTCCTTTCTAAATATTCACTAATTCTTTAATTTCTTTACGTTTAACTTTTCTTGTTGTAGTTTTCGGTAAAGGTTCCCTTCTTATTATAATATTAGTAGGACGCTTGTATTGTGTCAATTGCTGTGAAAGCAATTTTATATCATTTCTTACAAGCGATTCTATTGTAGCATCATCATATTTTTCATACAAGTATTCTTTTGGAACAACAACAGCCGTAATTTCTTCGGTTCCGTCTTTAGAGCCAAAAGTTCTTGAAATACCTAGGACACAAACTTCGGCAATATATTCGCTTTTTTCAATAACGGATTCAACTTCTTCAGGGAAAACTTTTTTCCCGCCGGAAAGTACAATCATGTTTTTAATTCTTCCGGTTATATAAATATGTCCGTCAGGTGTAATTTTTGCAATATCACCGGTATGAAGCCAACCTTCTTTATCTATAACTTCAGAAGTAAGTTCGGGCTGATTGTGATAACCCTTCATAACCGCAGGACCTTTTAAAAGAAGTTCTCCGGTTTCAGTATCTGTTTTTGCTTCAAAACTTTTTAACGGTTGTCCGACAGAGGCAAGGTCGCCGCGTTTATTTGTGTTAACTGATACGACGGGACTTGTTTCTGATAGACCATAACCCTGATAGACTTTTATACCTATTCTTTCAAAAAATTCTCCGACCGCCACATCCAATGGTGCTCCGCCTGATATGCAGCCCATAAAATGTCCGCCGAATTTGTCATGAATTCTTTTAAACATGAGCTTTTTAATTGTATATGACGGAATGAATTTTGCGGTTGCGTACATTAATTTAAAAACGCTCCGGATAAATTTGGGTGAATTATTTAATTCCGCTTCAATTGCTGTTTTCAAGAGTTTTAAAAATGCCGGTACAACTATCATAAAGTCGACTTTTTTTTCAACCATTATGCTCAATATGTCTTTAGGTTTAAGGCTTTGCGTATAATAGACCGTAAATCCGAAATTTAAGAATGTTGAAAATCCTACTGTCAGTTCAAATAAATGATTCATTGGCAAAATAGATAATACCGTGACTTTTCTGTTGGGAAGAATTGCATGTAATGCAATTTCCAGATCATCTAATTGAGAAAACATGTTTGCAAAACTTATTTCAACACCTTTTGGAGATCCTGTTGTGCCGGATGTGTATATAATAAGTGCTGTGGATTTGGAGCTTCTGTGGCGCCATTTGCATTCATAAATATTGTCAAACTCATAAATGCTTGTTAAACCTAAATTATACGACGGTTCATCAATTACAAAAATGTTTTTAAGCGAGGGTATTTCTTTTTGCAGTTCAAGTGCCATCTGTACAAACGTTTGCGATACAAGCATAACAGTCGGTTCGCAGTCTGAAAGAATTGAAATCAATTCATATTTTGTTAATTTTATATCCAAAGGCACCACCGTCATTCCCGCCATAATTGATGCAAAAACGCATGCACCGTATTCCGGCTTGGATTCGGATAAAATTGCAACCCGTTCTCCCTTTTTAACCTGAACTTTCATAATCAGGTGGCTTGCAAGTTTTCTTGACAAAAGCCCTATACCCTTGTATGAAAATTCTTTCCACCCTAAAGGTGTTCTAATCCCAAGTGCGATTCTGTCACTGTATTCATTGGTTTTATCTTCTAAAACCGAAAGCATATTGTATCTTCTTGACCCCATACCTACTCCATAATTCCAAACGACTAATTTCAGCATATAATCTTGCTGTATAAAAGTCAAGTAAAATCAATATTTTTGTATTATAATCGTAATATATTGAAAGGAAAATATGAAAAAAGTTTATATAGAAACAATGGGCTGCCAGATGAATAAATCAGATACCGAAAGAATGCTCGGTATGCTTTCGCACTTTGGTTATGAAGAAGTTGAAAACCCGAAAATGGCAGATTTATTGATGGTTAATACATGTTCAATAAGACAATTGAGCGAGGATAAGGCCTATAGCCTTATAGGTGCCTGGGGCAAATGGAAAAAAGAATTGAATCCGAATTTGAAAATAGGATTTTGCGGTTGTGTTGCCCAGCAAAAAGCTGAAAAATTATTTAAACGAGCGCCTTATGTGGATTTTGTTCTCGGAACACATAATATTTACAAGCTTCCTGAAATAATTAAGGCTGTAGAAAACGGCGAAAAAGTCTGCGAATGTACAGAAACTCATAAAACCGAAGACACAAGAGGATTTGAAATTAAACGTGTAAAATCAGTAAACGCATGGGTTAATATAACGGAAGGCTGTAATAACTTCTGCACGTATTGTATTGTGCCTTATACCCGCGGCAGAGAGCGTTCACGACTTCCTGAGGTTATAATTCAGGAGGCAAAAGATGCACTTAAACAGGGACATAAAGAAATTACGCTTTTGGGGCAAAATGTTGACAGTTACGGAAAAGACTTTAAGGATAAGAATTACAGATTAGCGGATCTTTTGCGTGAGTTGAACGCGTTGGAAGGGAATTTCAGAATAAGGTTTGTGACATCTTATCCGACAGATATTACGGATGATTTGATAAAAACTGTTGTGGAACTTGATAAGGTTTGCGAATATTTTCATATCCCTATGCAATCCGGCTCCACAGAGGTTTTGAAAAAGATGAACAGGCGTTATTCAAGAGAAGAATATGGCGCTATTGTTAAAAAAGTTCGTGATATGGTGCCCGATGTTACCATAACAAGTGATTTTATAGCGGGTTTCCCCGGTGAAACAGAAGAACAGTTTGAAGAAACACTGACTGCAATTGACGAATTTGAACTTGACTACTGTAATGTGGCGGCATATTCCCCGCGTGAAAAAACCGTCGCGGCAAAATGGGTTGATAAATTTATTCCGGAAGACGTTAAGGACGAAAGATTTCAACGGCTGAACAAAAAGGTTCAGGAAAATTGTCTCAAGTCTAATCTTAAATATGTCGGACGTGAAATGGAAATCCTTGTGGAAAGTTTTTATGAACGCAGAGGAAAACTTATTAACACAGGCAAAACAAGAAATAACAAAACGGTTCATATTCCTTATGATAAAGATTTAACCGGACAGTTTGTAAACGTAAAGATTACCGGTGCCAAAACCTGGTATCTTAACGGTGAAATTCTAAACAAGTGAAAGTTTTTTAGAAACGGGGTTTTGCAGTTTTAATTTTTGCATTCTGGTTTTTACAAAGCTTGCTTTGGAAGATTCCGGCATGTGGAGCAAAAATTTCCTGTAATACCTTTGCGCATCTGATTTTTTGCCAAGTTTGTCAAAGCAGATTCCTATTCCGGCATAAGCATTATAATATGTCGGATCTATCTGCATTATTTTATTCAAAATTACGGATGCCTCTTTATAACGTTCCATTTTCATTAAAAGTGAAGATTTATGATCGTAAGCTTTTACGTATTCCGGAGAATTTTCTATAAGTTTTTGATAAATCATAAGCGCCATGTCATATTCTTCGCACAACTCATGTGAAATTCCAAGTTGTAATATAGCATCCGGATTTTCAGGGTTTAATTGTATTGCTTTTATGAAGTTTTTAATAGCCCCGCACGGAATGCCTTCCAAAAGGTGGCAGACTCCAAGCTCAAAATAGGCATCGTAATTTTCTTCATCAAGCTCTGTGGATTTTTCAAGGTAATGTATTGCTTTTGAATAATTTCCCATGTGTTTGTAGCAAACACCTAGTCCAAAGTATGACTCTGCATTATCACGTTTGAGCATCAATGCATTAAGATAGCTTGATATAGCTTCTCTGTAAGCATTTTTTTTCAGTAATTCATCGGCTTTTTTGCATAAATCCGTTGAGTCTTTAACCGGATTGCTCATGTATTGTGATTTCTTTGTCATACCCTCCCCTTTACTTTATTTATTCTAAAATTTTTCTCATGTTTGCAGTACCTCCAAAAGATGTAAAACTTAATCAATCATTGGATTTATTATTTTCTTATGCTATAACTTTATTATGAGAAGGGTTTTAGTATCTTTATTGTTAATAGCGCTCGGAGTGCCGTCTATAGCTGCGGATGAGATTAAACTGGATGATGTAAAACCGCAAAAAATCGAAATCCCGAAAAGTGATGTTAAGCTGAAAGATTCTATTGTTATAAATGACAAGGCGGTCATGGAAGAAATTGTTAAGCGCCAGAAAGAAAAGGATCTTGAAGATATTGAAAATTTATGGAAAGGTACGGTTGAAAATAATCAGGTTATAGGTTTTGCTCTGAAAAAACTTTCAACGCCCGAAAGCCAAAGACGTATCCACTCCTCATTAATGGCAAAAACTCTATCCGCAATTGTTGCAGGTTCATCATTTATTCCGTATGCAATGGGCTCGGATTATATGGTCGCAACAGGTGCGTTTGCCGCAGGACGCCTTGCTCAGAATTTTATTAACAGAAAAAACATACCTCAGGAAATTCCGCTCACCGATACGGAATTAATTGAGCTTGCAAGTCTTGTTGAAAATTTGCAGGATAGAATAATTAATGCTTATTACAATTACAAAAATTCTTTAATCCAGCTTAAAGAAACACGTTCAAGACAGCTTTTGTACAGTAAAAATTATGCAAAAGCCATGGACGAGGAGGATTTCTTGGAAATCGCAATATCATCTTCACTATACGATAACGTTGTGATTGAAGAATTTTATTATATGCAGACCGCAAAAAAATATCACCTAGAGCTTCAGCGCCTTGCGGGTAAAAAGGTGGTCGACAAACTGAATTTATATCAGTATAACTACAATGCGGCACTTATCGGAGATAAGGCGGGAGGTGCAAATGGTAAAAAATAATTTAATACTGCTTGCTTTGTCGCTTGTTTTTGCAAATTCTTGTTATGCACTTAGTTATAACGACATAAATTTCCCGAAAGATCCTGCATATCGCCTGGGTACTTCTGATTCTCCGGAAAAAATATATGTGCAGGCGGAAGTTCAGCCGGTTCAAAAAGAATATGTCGAAAAAGATACCTCTATTGAACATACACCTGATGATCTTACATATGCTGACTTAAGTTTGAAAAGAATGTCAAGTGAGATTGCCTCAGAGCTTAGCCTTGACGAAAAAGAGATGGTTTCGGATTTATCACTATTGTGGCGTGGTGCTGCAACGCAAAGTGATACAATAAATTTTGCTTTGTATAAGCTTGCAAACCCTGATGCGGATAAACCTGATGAAAAATCCGTTAAAAAAGTTCTTACAACGATTGCAAGTATGTCAACTATGGTTGGCGCAGGTATGGGAAATCCTATTCTTGCGGCAGGTTCCTTAATCGGCGGCAATGTCCTCGGGATTATGTCACAAGATACCAAGGCTCTGAATTACAAATATACAAAAGTAACTGACGCGGATATGATTATTCTTGTCCGTAAAATTGAAGATTTACAGCAAAGAGCTGTGGATTTGTATTATGATTATATGACTGCAAGAAAACAGCTTGACATGATTGATAAGCTGGTTGCCCAGCGAAAGAAAAATTATGAGCTTGCGCAGGATGCTTCCCGCGAAATAATTCTCGTAACGGATGCATATTATAGAACTTCATTAGATATGCAGTCAAAAGTTAAATCCGATTATCTGGCAAAACGCGCGGCACTGGAGCAATTTGTCGGTAATGAAGTGTTTGTACAGTTTGAAAAAGAGCTTGCTGCAAGGGAAAAAAATAAAAAATGAAAATAATTCCCTACGAAGTTAAAACCGGATTTCAAAATATGCAAATTGATTCGGATTTGCTTGATAAATTTATTGCCGAGCACTGCAAAGAACCGGTTTTTAGATTATACGGCTGGTCGCCGGCGTGTGTTTCTTTGGGCAGAAACCAGAAGGATGATTTTATTGACTATGCTTTTTTGAAATCTAAAAATATTGATGTTGTTCGACGATTAACCGGCGGACGTGCTTTATTGCATGATGATGAAATAACTTACAGTTTTATATGTCCTGCATCGTATCTTAAACACGGTGAAAATGTTACGGAATCATACAAAGAAATTTCTCAGTTCCTGATAGATAAATTTAAAAAACTCGGTATAGAATTAGAATTGGGCGGACAAAAAGGTATTCATACAAAATTTGACTATTGCATGCTAATCTCTACCGGTGCGGATTTGTGCTATCAGGGGAAAAAACTTATAGGTTCAGCGCAATGCAGAAAACAGGGTTATATCCTGCAGCACGGTTCAATTCTTTATGACTTCAATAAAGTGCTTTTGGAAGAAATTTTTAAAGAAAAGGTCGATACTTCGTCTGTAACCTCTATTAAACAAGTAAATCCGAATATTACAAAAGCTGATATTATTAATGCATTTTTGGATTGTTAAGGAATGTGAAGACGAATTTTTTATTACTAAAAGCCTTTAGTGGTAAGGCTTTTAGAATTTTTATGAGGCGCAAAAGCCATGCACTCATGCAATTTTGGAATACAAATTTTTTTTATATAAGTACGGGGAACAAATTAAGGGGATACGAAAAATGACTTGGGGAACAATTTCAGGAGGACCAATAAATTTCTTTACTTGGAATTCATTATATCCGTATAATTATTCTTCAAATTACGGCGGACAATACCAATTCAATGTTATGCCGTCATATTTGACTCCTGCTCAGGCATTTGGTATTCAAAATGTATTTAATCCGTTTTATCATTTTTCACAAATGATGGGACGTGTTAATAGTATGTTTAATCCGTTTGCAAATATGCAGCAAATGATGCTTAATCAGGCAGCATACGCAAATGGTTATGCTATTGGAGAAAATATAGGTACAGGTGTTATTTCACAGAATTTAGGTTCTAATATTACAGGTTTGAAAGCTCAGTTAGAGCAGGCTTTGACATCTGATAAATTAACTGCTGAACAAAAAGATGAACTCAGAGCATTGAAACGTGAAGTCGAAGCTCTTGAAGACAGGTTCAATGAGCTTATGGAATTACAAAAATACGGTGCTACCTCACAGCAAGTAAGGGCAGGAATCACTCAACTTTCTGAAGAATATAGAGAGTTAAGAGACAGAATTCAGGCAAAAGCTGAAGAAATTCAGGCTGAACTTGGCGGTGCCTCTTCTTCAGAAGATGGTGACACTGATGATATAAGTACTACTGTTCCTGAGGGGCAGACTATTTCTGGCAAATTAGGCACTTTGGAATTAGTATCCTTTAATGAAGATATGGTAGCAGCCGATGTTGATGATGATAATGTTCGTGAAATCGTAAATACTATTTACCAGAAGGTAGATGGCATCGGTTCAGGCAATATTAAAAAATATTTAGAAGAAAATATCAATAAAGATAATGTTGTTGAAGTAATGCTTCAATGGAACAAACATTATGCTGAAGGATATGAAAAGGCAGATCCGTTGGGACTTCCTGAAACTTTAATGGATGAAAGATTTATGACAGGTGACAAAATCGCCGGAGTTATACTTAGTGCCTTAGAAGAAAGACTGAAGGATTATCAAGGCATTGATGTTGAACTTTATAACATGGCAAATACACAATTAGCAATAGCAAGACGTGAACTTCAATCCTGGTGGTCTAATGAAGATAAAATGTCTGAAGCAATAAATAAAGCTCACAAATGTATATCAATACTTATGTATGAACAAGCTCATGCATAAAAAAACGAATAGATTTATGTTAGATTCCTCATATTAGTAAAAGGTTAGGTATGTGTATGGGGTTCCTGATGGAACCCTTTTTTATTTACGAAAAATTTTTAATGCCCGCTGAAATGATTAAATAATTTTTCATCGGCATTTGTGATTAATTCGCCGTTAAGTTTTACTCCAGAGCCTTTTGTGACTTTGCCGATTTCAAAAGCCTGCGGCATATAAAAATCTTGCGCTACACAGGCAACCAGCTGATAATCTTCTCCGCCGTATAAAATCAATTCTTTGTAGTCTTCAAATCTTTCAAGTTCTTTGTCATACGGGATTTTTTCAAAATCCACATCAAGCATAACCTTACTTGCCTGAGCAATTTGGATTAAGGCATCCATAAGTCCGTCTGAGGTATCCATCATTGCGTAATCGGTTTTTATATTTTGCGAAATATATTTTGAAAATGCTATCTGTGCTTTTGGCCTAAGGTGTTCTTGGGTAAATTTATTCTGCCTTCCGGCAAATAATTCTTTTAATCCCGCAGCACTTGAGCCATGATTTCCGGAAACTATTATTTTGTAACCTTCTTTCGCATTTTTGCGTGAAGAAATTTTTCTGCCGGCAGTTTTTCCGATTATTGTTATTGAGATGAAAATCTTGTCACTGCCTGTAATATCTCCGCCTGTAATCTTAATTTTTCCGCAGGCGTCTTTTAGACCTTTATAAAAATCTTCAACAAATTTTGCATCTGTATTTTCCGGTAAAGATAAGCCTACGGAAATGTATTCAGGCTCCGCACCGCTTGCCGCAATATCTGAAATGTTTACCATTGCGGATTTGTAGCCAAGCTTATATGCATCTGTAAATTTCATTGAAAAGTGAACATCTTCAACAAGGTTATCCTGAGATACAACTATCCCAAAATCTTTTAAATAAGCGCAATCATCACCGATATATTCGGATTGTGTTGTATTTTTTATAATTTTAATAAAATCTTTTTCTTTCATTACACTAAATCAAGCTCGGTAAGTGTGACAAATTCCTGAACGAGGGCTTCGTTCCATTTTTTGCCGGCATCTTTTTTAATAACTTCAAGTGCTTCCTGAGGAGATAATTTTGCCCTGTAAGGACGGTGTTCAATAAGCGCAAAGTAGGCATCTATAATCAAAATTATTTGTGATGTCAAAGGAATATCATTTTGTGACAATTTTTGCGGATAACCTGTTCCGTCCCAGTTTTCATGGTGATGTTCAATAATTGGTATAACATCTTGAATGTAGGATATCGGTTTTAGAATTTTCTGTGCCGCAATCATAGGATGTTCTTTTATATGCTGCTTTTCTTCTTCTGTCAGCGGAGTTGTTTTTTGTAAAAGTTCCGGCGGCAGCATTAAGTTTCCTATATCATACAAAAGCATTGCAATGCGTAAGTTATCAATCTCATTTTTCGGAAGATCAAAACGTTTTGCAAGACTTGTTGCCATAAATACTTTTGATTTCATAACACCTTTATTGTGCATTGGATTGTAAGTTGATGTAAGAATATCTGCAACAGAATAAAGGGTTTCTTTTGACATTTCTTTTTTATCTTCGGCATTTTGAAGCCGTGTTGTCAAATCTTTTGAAACTTCCTGCGGAATCGGAATATTATGTTTTGAGAGGATTTCAATGAATGTATTAACTGCGATTTCCTGCCATGAGGTTTCTGAGATTGGTTTTGCAAGAGTAACCTGATTTCGTCCGTTGCGTTTTGACTGGTACATGGCCTGATCGGTAAGCTCCAATATCTCCTCAATATTATCGGAATGTTCCAAAAATGTTGCAACACCTATACTTGCTGTAACATGCCCTATAACATCAAGTTCTTTTGCTTCTATTGCTTTACGAATTCTTTCTGCGGCTTTCATTGCTCCGCTTGATTCAATACCCGGTAAAAGGACGTTAAATTCTTCCCCGCCCATTCTTGCGGGAATATCAATTGATCTTGCATTGCTTTTCAAAACTTCCGCAACTGTTTTTATTGCTAAATCGCCATAGGCGTGACCATATTGATCGTTAATTTTTTTCAAAAAGTCCAAGTCAATCCCGATAATTGAGAATGGTTGATTTTGACGCTGTGCACGGGTAACTTCGCGTTTTAGGGTTTCTTCAAAATGACGTCTGTTGTATAAACCTGTTAAGCTGTCCGTTACAGCCTGTTCTTTTACCGCTAAGAATAGGTCTGTAATTGTAATGGACATTTCGATTTGTTGTGCAAAAAGTGATAAGAAATCCGTTTCGGATTCGGCGAGTTCATCACGGGAGGTAAAAACACAAAACCAACCGAATTCTGTATTCATAGGGCATAACGGTATAATTATCAATGACCGGCAGGGCTGATTTGTGACAGCAGCCAGTGCAACCTCATCCGGCAAATCCGGCATGACATATTTGAGCGTTCCGCCAAGATCCTTTGTCTGGACAATTTTACGGTTTTTAATTGTGTCTGCGTAAATTCCATCCGGATCATATGCCAATCTTCTTGCTTCAATAGGAATTCCTATGATTTTATTAACTCTTGCAATAGCTGAATCTTTGGATTGCGTTGCTATTTGCATATAATCGCCTTTTTCGTCATGGAGTTTTCTTATGATTGCGCAATGCAGATAGCCGAGTTCACCGTGGATACTGTTTACAACTTTTTCAAGAACATTTTCCAAAGGGGTTGATGAGTTCATCATGTCCCAAATATGCTGTAATGTCAGCATACGTTTGTTTGCGACATTCAGTTCAGTCGTACGGGCTTCAATTTCTTTTTCCAATTGAAGGTTACGCTCATATATTTCCAGATAATCCTGCTTTTCGCCGTAGATATTACGTTCTACTTGCGAAAGCATCCGTCTGTATTCTTTTATCTTATCAAAAAAGCCCATTAAATACCTGTTAACTTACTCTTATATTATACAACATTTCTGTCTTTTTCTAACAGTTTGTTAACAATATTTATAATTTCCTGAGGTTCCGGAAGGTTTGTGCAGGCATTAGTACCCAGTTTGCATTTCCGTTTAAAACAAGGCTGGCAGGATAAATTTCCTGTAACAGCAATATATTTTTTCTCATCACCAGGAGGCGCAAGATATTTCAACGGAGTGCAGGTGAAAATCGTTACTACAGCCGGCTTTTGTGTTGCCCATGCAAGGTGAGCGCTTCCTGAATCCGGTGCCAAAACAATATCCGCACGTGAAAAAACTTCCGCAAGCTCCATTACATCAGTTTTACCTGCAAGATTTAAAAATTCATCTCCGCCTATATATGAAATAAGTTCGTTATCTTTCGGCCCGCCTGTGAAGACAATTGTGCAATTGGGTTTAATCCCTTCAACAACTTTTTTCCAGTGGTCTTTATTCCAATGTTTAGGAGCCCAGGTTGTAGCTGGCGCAATTACAACAAGAGGTTTTTTAATATCTTTTAAAAGCTCATCAACCTTAGCTTTAACTTCACCTGAACGCTCCGGAAGGGTTACCTTGATTTTGTCCGTATTGACGCCAAGGTAATCCGCATATTTCATGTAATTTCTTATTACGGGTGAATTTAGATGCTCTGTAATTCGTGGTATGACTTCATTTGCACCGAGAATTGAAAATTCTCTTGCCTGTTTTGAAATAATTCTTCTTTTCGCTCCGCAAAATGCCATCCAGTAAAGGCTTTTTAGCATCATCTGAACATCTATTGCGATATCAAAATGTTCGCTTCGCAATTGTTTTAAAATGGATAAATATTCTTTAAAGCTTTTTAGGGAAGGACCGCGTTTTTTCCATAACTGAACAGGTGCCAGAATTACCTTATCAACGCATGGATTGCCTTCAAGCACCTGAATACCCTTTTCCGATACCAGCCAAGTGATTTCATAGCCTGCTGATTTTAGGGAATTTGCAAGCGGTATTGTGTGAATGACGTCTCCGAGTGATGATAATCTGATTAAAAGAACTTTCTTTGCCATTTGTTACCCTTCTAAAAATGCAGCTCCGACAACTCCTGAAAAATCACCGAGTGCAGCTTTTTTGAATTCTATTTTTGTTGCCGGAACAGGTAAAGATTTTGCTTTTGCTTTTTTAATTACCTTCTGGTAAAAATAATCAACTGCCTCAATAAGTCCGCCGCCTAATACAATTAACTGCGGATTTATAAAATTAATTACGCTTGCAATTCCGCCTGATAAATATTCGGCAGCCTCATCAACACATTGGGTTACAAGTTCATCTCCTCGTTCTATTGAATCGTGAATCATGTGTGATGTTATTGATTTGCCGTTTTCCATGTAATCCAAAATTACGGAATGTCTGCCTTTTTTTAGTGCGCCTTCAATCCTTTTTTCTATAGCCGAACGTGATGCGTAAGCTTCCAGACATCCATGTGCGCCGCATGCGCATGGTCTGCCGTTTAAGTCAACTATAATATGCCCGATTTCACCTGCTGTGCCGGTTGCACCGCGGATTATTTTCCCGTCTTTTACGATAGCTGAGCCTACACCTGTCCCGACAAAAATACAGACTACATCTTTATAACCCTTTGCCGCACCGAATTTAAGTTCGCCTATTGCCGCAATTTCAACATCGTTACCAACATAAACAGGAATATCAAAATGTTCGTTAAGTTTTTCTTTTATGTTTAAATCATAACAGTCAAGGTTTGCAGCCGCAATCAGTATTCCGTGTTCTCTGTCAACCTGTCCTGCTGCACCAACCCCTATTGATGAAATTTCATTCAGAGGAACTTTGGTTTCTTCAAGAAGTTCTTCTATTCCCTCGACCATTTTACGGATTATGTTTTTGGGACCTTTATCTTTTTTTGTTTTCTTTTTAACAGAATGTATGACTTCACCTGTTTCTTTATTTACAAGTGCAATCAAGACTTTTGTTCCGCCTAAATCAATTCCGATTGAAAACTTTTTCATATACTTTAAATTATATATAAAAAATTCCTTTTCGTCCAGCGTGAAAAATTTTCTAAAAATTTACAAATACTTGAATTTAAAAAAATATCGTGTTAGCATTCTATTACAGAACAATTTAAGGGATAGTGAGGTCCAATTATGAAAAGCTCAACACTAAGAAGATCTAACCTTTCTAAGGAAAAAATGGCTGTTTTGGAAGCCCTTTCCAAATATAAACAGGATTCAACTTATGACAATTCTCCTAATGTTTATGTTCGTCCGAACAAAGAAAAAGAATTGGATTTGTTGTGGCAGAATTTCAAAATTAGTCAGAAATCAGAAAAATCCCCGAGCGTTTATCTTGCAACAGGATTTATCGCAGGTGCGATTACTATGCTTATGCTGACCACTATTATCAGTTTTTCCGTAAAAGGAAATGATGTTGAAGTTCCTGCAAATAATGCAAAAGTTCAAAATGAAAATGTTAACTTTTTACCGGCAGGCGAAAGTGCAGCTAAAGAATCTGAAGTTTATACAGTACAAAGCGGTGATACCGTTGAAAGTATTTTGATTAGATTCTATGGCTCCTACAGTCCTGAAAAAGCTAACGCTATTCAAAAAGCAAATAATTTGTCTAATTTGAACAGACTTCAAATCGGTCAAAAATTAACGATTCCTATGGAATAATAATATTTATGAATACAAAAAGCACTCCTTATGGGGTGCTTTTTTGTTGCATTATTTTGATAAATCTGTTATAATAAACCCAAAAGAAGGAGAAAGCTAATGGAAATTATGAAAAAATCTGGGGGGGGGCGTCTCTCCTAAGTAGATATAGCAAGGGTTTTGAAGGTATAGCGATAGACAGGAATTGTTTTCGAGACTATAGCGGAGCCGGAGGCGGGAGCGTCGTCGAGAAAACAATTCCTGTCTATCGCATAAGAGTAAATAAGGCATTTACCTTAGCAGAAGTATTAATAACGTTAGGAATAATTGGTATCGTTGCTGCATTAACTATACCGACTATTTCGCATAATATCCAGCAGGCAGTATTAAAGAACCAGTTTAAGAAATTTTACAGTACATTCTGGCAGGCGGTAATCGGGATACAAACAAAAGAGGGCAGACCTGTACAGTGTTATTACTGGGATGGCACTAATCCATATACGGGCAAATGCACCCCGACATGTGATGAAGATGAAAAAAATCAATACGGTAACTGTACTGTATATAGGTGTGCGGAAACTGGAGATCCTCTTCCTGCCGATTTGAACGGAAAGTTTTCTGAGTGCAGCGAATTTCATGAGGAATTGTTTTTGAAAACATTAAAGACAACAAAAATATGTAAAAATAAAGCATATGAACAGGGGTGCTTACCTGACGATTTCAGGGGAGCTAATATTGTAAAATCAGAACAAAATCCGGACAAAGAATATGACCCTAACGGAATGTTTTCCGATTCATCTGTAAAGAATAATTATCCTGTGTTTGTTTTAGCAGACGGAACATATATTATAGAATATTATGCTTATTTAAGTGGTATTCCTGTTTATGTCGTGGACATAAACGGGACTAAAGGTCCAAACAAATGGGGTTATGATATATTATCTTTTGGCATATCCGGCAATAAAAATGTTGGCATTGGTTCAATTGTGCAAAAACAATTTAATTTTGCTAAAGAAGAAGGCGGAAAATATTTTCAATATATGTATAATGAGGCATTTAATATTAAATAGGCTATATACTTATACTGTTGAGCTGGCAGAAGGATTTTAAGACATTTTTTGCCTTCTCAATTTCTATATAAATGCAGTTGTTTTTGGTTTGTTTAACAATTTCGGTTGCTTTTTCATACATTTTGCCGGCACCTTTTAAATAGTCTGATTGTTTATCGGTTTTTAACAGACCAAGTTCCTGGAAATATTTGCCGTATAAGAGATATAATCTTGATAAAATATCCTTCATATTAAATTTGCTCGCAAGAATAATAGCGTTTTCAATTTGAATTTTTGCGGTTTCATAATCCGAAATCACAATACTTGCTTTTACTATAAGCATTTTTAATAAAATTATAAAGAAATAATTGTTGATTTTCGGGTTTTGTGCAACATCAAGTGCCTGTGTCGCAATTTCTATTGCGGCATGCGGACCTTCAACATCAAGTGTTGCTTCTGCTATCAAGTACCAGGTCAAAAGCGCCCCGAGTGCCATTTTTTCTTTCGCAAAATAGGTTATTTGGTCGTTATAAATATCAAGCGCTTGTCTTGATTGTTCGTGGTCTTTGAAGATTTTTCCGAGTAATGTTTTTAAAACATTTTTGGTGAAATTATCTCCGCAGTTGTTTGCAAAAGTTACTACCTGGAATAAATCCTCCTGCAAGCCGTCATATCTTTCGCGGAAGAAGTTGTTTAATATCTCAATTAAATTCCACCGCAGGATTGTTTCGTTATCCATTGTGTTTGTTTTATAAAGCTTCAAAACATCTTCCAGAATTGTTTCTGAGGTGTAGAAATCACCCTTCATTGTATTTGCAAATGCAAGTGTGAGTTTGCTTTTGCAGATAAATAAATCATCTTTAATATTGTTTCTGTCAATTATGTCAAATATAATTGTCAGAATTTCAAACGAACGGTCATTGCCTTGCAGAACAAGGGCATTTGCCAGTATCAGATATGTTTTTAACCATGTCTCATATACAAATTCGTAAGAAATTTTTGATTTCGGTGATTTTGCCAAAAATTCGTCCAATACCGGCATAATGTCATTATCAATTGTGTTTATGACTTCTCCGCAATTGCCGATATTTAATAATGCTTCAAGTTTTGAGGCTTTTAAAAGTGCTGTTTCAAGCCTGTGTTCAACCGGAACTTTTGTCAAAACATTATCAACGCATTCTACATTGCCGTAGTAATTACCCGTTCTTAAGCAGCAATATGATAAATATCCTAAAAGCTCAATTTCTTTCGGGCTGTTGCCGACAGCTTTGGCATTTGCTATTGCGTCGGGTAAAAATTCCAGTGCCTCTTTCGGGTTGTAATCTGATAAGATTTTTCCTAATCTTTCGGAAATATTGTATCTTGTTTTAATTGTTTCACTTTCATCAAGTTCATTTATTAATGCTAAACATTGTTTTTGTGAAATTACGTAAAGGTTGGTGTCGCCAATGTAGGCTGCAAGTCTTGTGTTTTTTGTCCAAATATCAAGCGCAAGTTGTGTTTGCTTAAGATTTTGTGCAATAATACCAAGAATTGCATTTGAATTCATTATAAGGTTTTGAATTGAATTTGCTATTTTAGTGTTTATTGTGATAAAGTCTTTATCGTATTTTGAACTTGTAAGGATGGTTTCCCAAAGCAGAAGATTTTTAAATTCGTAAAAGATTTCGTTTACGGGTTCTATAAAATGCATTTCTCTTAAATAATCTATAATTCCCGTAAATTCTTTTTCATCAAATTCAAATATTTCTTTTAATAGTGCCAGATTAATTTTGTCACCTAAAACTGATGCCCCGACAAGAGTTTTGTATGCAATTTGGTTAACTTCTTTCAAATTCTTTAATCGTTCGCGCGTTATTTCTGTAAATGTATCAGGCAGTCTGAAAGGTTTGTCGCCAATCTGGCAGTCAAAACAATAGCTTAACGCCTGTTCTAAAAATGCCGGATGACCTTTACTTTTTTCTATTATTTCATGTCTTTCAAATTCATTTGTATAAGAAAACGCTTCTTCATAAGATTTGCAAAATTCATCCATTTCAAGATTATTTAAAGGGGCAATGCCTATGTCCAGATATATATTATCATCTTGGAAGTAGAAGTATCCTTTTGCGGGTTTTGCATCGCTGTACATCATTATGAAAAGCATATTAAGGTTTTCGCGTTTTAGTAAATTATTCAAAAATTCAAACGAAAAACCGTCTATAAAATCAAAGTTATCCGCTACAAGAATAAATTTGCCTAATTGAGAAATCTTGTCGAATACTTTATATAACATATTAAATGTTTTCTTTTTATTGATAAGAAGATCTTCAAAATTCCCTTCTTGAGAAGAATATAAAAAATTAATAAAGTTATTAACCTCAAATCCGGTCATTTCGGGAAATTCATTCTGGAAAAATTTTGTGGCATCTTTTTTAAATTCGGGTGAATTAACACAGAAATTCGGCAGATTATATAAATTCAAAATCATATCCTGAATCATTCCGCCCGGGGTAAGCTGGGTTAGAGGTGTGCATTTACCGAACATCCAGATGAAATTATGATTTTGAAGTTTTTTTACAGTTTGTTTTAAAACATAACTTTTGCCTATACCTTTTTCTCCGCTGATGGAAAATATCTTTTTATCATCGGATAAAAGCCCCTGAGTCAAAACTGTTACGGCATTTTTTTGTGATATTAAATTCGGTCTGTATTCAAGTGTATCGACTTTTGCCGGTTCTTCTGCCTTTTCAAAAGGCAGACCGCATTTCCTGCATTTTGTTGCATTAGGAAAGTTTACACTATTACAGTGCGGACAAATTTTTAATATCTCTTTTCCGCATTTTTTACATTTTAAATCGAAAATAGAGTTTACTGTGTTGCAATTTTTGCACAATAATCCGGTTCGGGTTTTACAATACGGACATTTGAGCGTATTTTCCGGAATTATTTTCTTGCATACGGGACATCTCATAGTTTTACCTAAACGATTCTTTAACTTTTTTCATTAATTTGAATAATCGTTTTGAAACTTCTGATTGGGATAAACCAAGTTCTTCAGAAATTTCCTTCTGTGTCATTCCATTATCATAACGCAATTTATAAATTTGTAAATACTGTTTGTTCGGATCATCTTCATCAATTTTACATATCAAATCTGCAACCTGCTTGATAGTTTCCTGTTGTATGGCCAATTCTTCCGGTGAAATTTCAATATTGAACTTCCCGTATGAGATTTCGACTTCCGAATATTTATTTGATATTGTCGTCTCCTCTAATGGAGTATAACCTGTCCGTGTCCTTCTTAATCTGCCGGAATCTTTCAATACATTTAATATTGAAGTTGTTGCAATTTTTTTTAAGTAAGCTTCCAGTGCAGTGTCAGAGGTTACAATATTAACAATACCTATTGAACGTTTGCATGTTTCGTTAAAAAAGTCCTCAAATAAGTCTTCATTATTTGAAAACTTTTTGTCATTTCTTATTATTTTTTCTATTAACTCTAATTTATCCTGTGCCAAATCCACTGTAAAGTTTCCTTCACAAGTATTATAGCATATTTATAGATATATTTTAAGTGTCAACTGTATATTGTCCCCAACAATCACACCAGCAGGGGCTTTTACTACCTTAAGGGTATCATTTACAGTTCGTAACACTATATCATCAATTTGGGTTGAACCGCTTGACTGAAGTATATTGGCGTTTTGTATAGTGCCTTCTTTGGATAAGACTATATTTACCTGGATTTGATCTGAATAAGCATATTCTGTTGCAAGCAGTAAATCACTTGATAGAGAAAGTTTCAGGCTTTTGCCGGCAGTTTGCAGGTATTTTCTGAATTCATCGTTATATGATACATAATCAGGAACTGACCATGAAAGTTTTTTAACCTCAAGATAAGATGATTCAATAACAGGAGCCTTCGGCTTGCCGGCGTTTTTAACTGCGTTATTTGCAGCGTCTTCAAGTTTAGGTATTCCATTTGTTTTTTCCGGTAAAACTGAATTTTGTTCCGGAATCTCCTGTTCATCAAGTTTTGGTAAATTTTTCTCAAGAACATTTGTATTATTTTGTTCAGCGACCTGATTATCGGACTTATTCATTGATGTATATATTAAAAGTGATGCAAGAGCTGCAATTACAACAGTTGCCAGAGCAATAGCTTTCTTGCCTTTTTCCGGCAGGGAAGTTTTAAATTGTAAATTATTTGCATCTTCTTCATAATTATTATTTTCATTATAAAGTACTTCTAATTTTTCTATGTCATTATCTTTTAAGTCTGCTGTATCAACAGGTTGATTTATGTCAATACTGAATTCACCGGGTGTTAAATTTTGACTGCTAATCGGAGTTGAATTTTCATAAGATACCGGATTATTGTTTATATTATCATTAACGACCTGCGGAGTATCTTCTGCCAAAGCTTCTAAAAAGTCTTCCGTTGCATCTTCCTGACTTGCAGGTGTCTCAGGAATTTCTGCAGATAGTTCTTCAAGAGTTAGCGGTTGTTCATTATCATTTCCCGCATTGAGACTTTCAGTATTATCCTCTGCTGCCGGAGTAGTTAAGTCGTCAAGTGAAACTACTGAAGGCAATTCGTCTGTTGTTTCTTCAGAATCAACAGAATTCTCCTGAGGAAGTTCAAGATTATCAAACGAAATTGTTGATTGAGGTGCATCATTTTCTTCAATGTTAATTTCTTCATTTTCTAGCACAGGGTCTAGATTTTCCAGAGAAGTTATTTCATTATCTTCAAAAGGTATTTCTTCGATAGGTTTTATATCATCTCTTTCGCCTAAAGTGTCAAAGTTTGTTAATGTTTCGGATACGGGTTCTTCTATATTCATATCAGAAATGTCTTCAAGGTTTTCCATATCTGAATCTAAACTGTCTAACTCGTCAAGTGTGGAAACTTCTTCTTCAGTTGATTGTTCGTTCATTCCCGTATCAAACGGAAGTTCGTTAAATTCACTCAAGTGGATTTTTTCTACAGTGGAATCTGTTATGTCAGACAAATCCGGCAGTGTATCATCTAATGTTAATTCAGGTTCCTCAACGTCAAGGAAAGAAGATTCATCCGGTAAAGCATTTTCCAAAACCTGATCTTCTGTTTCTTCATTCTCTGCCGGATTAATATCACTAAGCAAAGAATCTTCTTCTATATCAACAGGATTTTCATTTAATTCTAATGCCGGTTCGTCCTCAAAATTTTCTTCTGAAGAAAAATCTTCTGTTAAATTTTCTGTTACTTCTTCGCCAGCAAGATTTGTGCTTTCAACGGACTCTGTATCTGTCGGCTCATCTTGGGATAAGTCCTGTTCAATTCCTTCTTCAAGAGACATATCAGACAGATTATTAAATAAGTCATCCGTAAAATTATTGTCAGTGTTGTCGTCTTCATTTGTTAAGCTATCATTGCCGCTAAATTCATCAGTTTGTTCAAATATTTCAAACTCATCGGCAATCGGTAAGTCCTGTGTTTGCTCAGAACTTCTTGCCAGGGCGGTTAAGTCTTCATTTGTTGCAACATGATATGAAATCCATTCAAAGTTATCAAATTCAATCAGATTTTCGCGCAGAGCAGAGCTTTTTAAAAGCAGTTTAATGAGATCGCGTTTATCGCTTTCTGTAATATCATGATCAATAAGCTGCATTGCAAGCTTTTGTCCGTTTTCAAGTTCTTCCTGAGAGAGCGCTTCTGTGGTATTACCGTTAAAATTTTCCACGTATGACTTCAAGTCAGACGGATGTGATAACTTTTCTTTTTCAATAAAATAATATTTATCATTGTGGTTGTTTTTGTTAATTAATTTAGGCTCGAAAAAACCAAGAAATTTTACACAAGATTCATCATCTAACATTTTAAATACAAGATAAATATCAGGGATTAAGTTATATTCAAAATGTGATTTCGGGATAAAAATAAAATTTTCATCATACACCATTCTAACGTCTATATGTATGTTTGGAAGCATTACATCTGCAATATCAAATTCTTCACGAATTTTATGGATATTGTGTAAATTATATATATTAGAAACACTAATTTCTTCCTGGGCCAAATATTTCAGTGCTAATTCACTGCCGAGAGCGTTGATATAAGCTCTTGTTAACGTTTCTTCTATAGTAAAGCCTCCGGCAAGTTTTGTTGCTTCGTGTTTGTCTTTTTCTTCAATATATATTAGTGTTTCCTGTTCCATATTAAATAATTTCTCCCTCTATCATATAAGATGACACGTCTATTGAAAATATTCCAAAAATATTGTAAACTTTTGTAACAATTATTGAAAAACTTTTTCCTTTCGGTCAAAATCATGATATCAGAGGGTTTATATGGTATAAGAAATTGATAAAATGTGTGTGTAATAATAGGAGGTTTTCCCATGATAAATTCTGTTTCTGCTGTAAGTTTCAAAGCTGCTGCACCGGGTGTATCCCCACAGGATCGTATTAATGCACCCGGTAAATTCACAAGACCGGAGGCATCTGCACCTAAAGCTGAAGATGCACCTAAGAAAAAACATGGCTTTTTAAAGGCATTAGCCGGCTTGGTTGTTGCCGCAGTAGTAGTAGGCGGCGGTTTGCTGTTGGGCGTTAAAAAAGGCGGTCTGAAGGTTCTTGATGAGGCTGCTATAAAAGACGCTAAATTTATGAAGAAAATAGGTCATTATTTAGCTAAAGCCGGTGAATGGGTTGATACTAAAATTTGGCAAAAGCTTCCCGGAGTAGCTAAAAAGGCCGGTGAAGCCGCTGAAGAAGCTGCATCAAAAGCTGAAGAAGCAGTTGCTTAAATTATAAATTAACAATAAAAAAGACCTCAAAGAGGTCTTTTTTATTGTATAAATTCAGATAAAATCGTATTACTTATCAAAATACCGTTTGTGTTAAGGGCATAACCATTTTGTGTTTTGCGGATAAATTCTTGATATTTTTCAATAATGTTTGCATATTTTTTTTCAAAATCTATATCAAATTTTTCATTTATTTGTTGAATATCCAGCCCCTTCATCTTTCTAAAGCCCAAAAATATTTCTTCTTCAAGCTGTTCTTGTTTTGTTAAAATATTTTCAGTTAAATGTTTTGCCGGATTTTTAATATAATCATCAAGATTTTCCGGATTTGAATATCTGATATTGCCGATATAGCCATGTGCCGCAGCTCCAAAACCATAGTAATTGTTGTTATTCCAGTAATTCAGGTTATGTCTTGAAGGTTTGCCGAAATTGCTTATTTCGTAGTGTTCATAATCTTTTAAAACCTCAATTGCTTTTAAATACATATCTGCCTGAGCGTCTTCATTTGGCAAATTTTCCGGCATGTTGGAATAAAAATAGCATCCTTCATCAATTTTTAAACCATATAGCGATATATGTTGAACACCGAGAAAAGTCGCGTGTTTAAGGTCATTTGCGAACATGTCTATGGTTTGATTTGGCAATCCGTATATAAAATCAAGGCTTATGTTATCAAAACCGGCATTTTGGGCAAATTTTACGGCACTATCTACTTGAATTGAGGTGTGGCGTCTGCCGATTAATTTTAAGATATTATCATCAAAAGTCTGGCATCCAAGGCTTACGCGGTTAATTCCGATTGCTTTTAAATCATTCAGATATTCTTGTGTAAGCGTTTCAGGGTTAAGTTCAGCCGTAATCTCGGTTTGTTCGTTAAAATTAAAAAGAGAAAGTAATTTTTTAAATTCATCTACTTTTAATAATGAGGGAGTTCCACCGCCAAAGTATAATGTATCAAGGGTTTCACCTTTGTAATTATGTTCGATTTCTTGTTTAAGCGCATTGAGGTATTGCTCTTTTATTTCAAGTTTGGGGTATGAAACAAAGGAACAATACTTGCATTTTGATTTACAAAACGGAATATGAACATAAGCGTTTTTTACCATAAAAATATTGTACTATGAATACAATTAAAATATATTTGAATAAGACAAGAAGTATTCACTTACGATATTTAACAGCATTGGTAAAATCCAAATCATAATTGCCGCGCCCAAAACAGGTTTGAACAGAAAGCTTAATTGGAAAACGTTAACCTGCGGTGCTGTTTTTGAAATTACACCTAATATAATATCCTGTCCGAGTGTTGCAAGCAGGATTGGGGATGCTATTTGAAGCCCCATATATAAAACATTTGAGGACATGCTTATAAGATAATCCATATTTACAAGTTTTGCCAGCGGAATACTTGTTGCAAAAATCGGAAAAATTTCGAAACTCCGCATCAATGCTCTTACAAGCCAATAAACTCCGCCGAGATGAATAAATACAAGAATTCCGAGTAATGCCATAATTTTACTTAATATTGATACCTGGCTTGATGTTGTCGGATCCAAAACCATTGCGGAGGATAAGCCCATTTGCATATTTATCATATCGGCACCGGCTTCTACAGCCAATAAAATTAACTGTGCCATATAGCCTATTAATGCTCCGACAACTATATTCAGAAGAATTGACAGCGCAAAAGATTCCATTACCATAAGACTATCCGGCTTTACAAACGGTGTTATTACAATTGTTAAAAGCAAACATAGCGCAAGCTTCACCATACCAGGAATTTCTTTTCTGTTAAATACAGGTGCCAGTCTCATAAATCCGATAAGACGAGAAAAAACCATAACTCCTGCCGCAAGCATGGTATTTAACATAGGAAACATTTTCATCAATTCAGCAAGTATTAAATCCATCAGCTATTACCTCGTTCATTTGGCGGCTGCGGGACGTCAATTGCTTCCGGAGGTTCAGGAATTTCGATTCCTTCGGGCGGGTTATCTATTTGAAAATATTCAAATCCTTCTTGAGGCTTTATTGTTGTTTTTTTATCGGTTATTTTAATATCAAGTATTTTTTTACCTTCAGCTGTATTTATTATAATTTTGGTTTTACCTGTCGAAACCGGGGTGAGGATTATTATCTTTTTTTCATTATCTATTGTGAAAACAGGTTTAACCTCAACAATTTTATTGTTTTCCGCCGTAACGGATTTTACCGGAGTTTTTGAAACTATCATATAGTCTTCAAACGCAAACGCCGGTAACATAAAGTTTATTAATAAAATTGTTGATATAATTTTTTTCATTTTTATCTTCCAAGTATTCTGTTGGTTTCTACAAAATCAGGCCGTGGCATCGGAGTTCTTGAGCTCGGCAGGTATCGCATTTTTTGCTGGCTGTCAATAAACGGAACTTTGCCCGGGTTTTTCATCAAATCATCTATTTTAGAATTTACGTCAAATTTGTCATTCATCTCTCCTGCAAAAGGTGTTGTATATTTGTAATAATCAGATGAAAGCACGTAATTTTCGTTTTTAGGAACAACGTTAAACGCAAGTGCCATGCCGTCAGTGAACAGGTTTGTCAAAATTCTTATAAACCCGACACCGCCAATTATTATTACCAGAAACACAGCAAGAATTTTAGGTGCGGCAGCAATTGTTTGCTCTTGAACCTGCGTTACTGCTTGCAAAATACCGACTACCAGACCGATACCCGCCGCAACAAGTACGCATGGCATTGATATTGCCAGCATTACCATAAATCCTCTTGCTAAATATTCTATTAAAGGTTCCATAACTCTCCTTAATTGTAACTTGTAACAAGCCCCTGTACGATTAGCGCCCATCCGTCAACCGCAATAAATATCAATAGTTTAAACGGCAGCGATATAATCGTCGGCGACAGCATGAACATACCTAACGCCAAAAGTATGTTTGCCACTACAAGGTCTAAAACTATAAACGGTACAAAAATTATAAATCCGATTTCAAAAGCTGTTTTTAGTTCACTTATGATAAAAGCGGGTGCAACCTGCCAGATTGTAATTTCTTCAGGCGATTTGGGAGGTGTTTTTTGTGACAATTCCACAAAAAATGCCAGATCGGATTCTCGCGTCTGTTTCATCATAAATTCTTTTAAAGGTTTTGAGCCTTCATTTATGGCAGCTACTATATTTTGGTTCTGCTGATACGGAACAGAGCCGAGTTCGTACATTTTGGTAAATGTCGTGCCCATAGTATAGAATGTTAAAATCATTGCCAACCCGATAATTACGATTGACGGCGGAACCTGCTGGGTGCCGAGCGCTGTTTTTAACATTGAAAATACAATGACGAATCTTAAAAAACTTGTCATACAGCAGAATACAAACGGTATCAGTGAAAATACCGTCATTACTATTAATAGCTGTAAAACAGGGTTTATATCTTTTAAAATTGTATCCATTTCATATCCTTATATTTCATTAATTTTTTTGAGCATTTCTTTTATAATTGGTTTTTCTTTTTGCGGGAAATCCACAATTACAGGTAACTCATCCACCCCGGGCTGTTTTTCATGGCGATTGGGTTTTGAATTATCGTCAAGTTTTGAAATTAAATTTGTTTTATCCGCATCAGAGGCAATCAAAAATCTTTCATGCCCTGCACGGATTACGTACAAATTTTTACGGGGGGCAAGGTTTATGCATTCTTCAATCCCTAAAAATTGTGATTTGTTATTTGCAGCGCCGTTTAGAAATTTTTTATAAATAACAAGGGCAAAGCAGATTAACCCGAGCATTGCCATAGTATAGACTGTAAAATTGGCTATATATCCTCCCATAAGTCCTCCCTTTAGATATCTTCATCATCCAGTTCAAAATCACTGTAATCAAATTCTTCATCTTGCTGGTCAGCTGCAGGTATTTCTTCTTCTGCAGCAACTGCTGGTTCACCAGCAGCAAAACTTTCACTGCCGCTAAACTCATCAGACGCTGCAGCTACAGGTTCCGCACCACCCTTTTGCTGGGCTACAACTTCTGATATTTTAACTCCGTAACGGTCATTTATTATAACAAGTTCACCGCGTGCAATGGTTTTGTCTTCAACTTTTAATGTAACTTTATTATCGTAAATTGACGTTAAATCAACGACCATTCCGTCTTCAATACTTTTTAATTCTCCGAGAGTTATTTTTACAGCATCAAATTCGGCATTCATTTCAACTTCAATGCTGTCCCACAAGTTGTTAGCTCCCATATTATTTCCTCCGTTATTATCGTCTACTGGTGTTATTAATCCTAAATTAGGGTTTAATTTTATTTCTTTTTCATAATCATCTATGACAAGTGTCATTTTTTTTGTATTACTGTTGTCAAATATTACTATATCTTCAGTGTCAAGGTTTTTCAGATCATACATTGAAAATTTTGTTGAGCCGATTTTGATTTTGGCATCAATTGTACTCGTTTTGAAGGTTGTATTATCAAATTTTTCGCCTTTTGAAGTTATATTCGCGGGGTTTAGAAGAGCAGCAGGCAGTGATACTATGAACTTCCCGAACTTTGGTTCCTCAGTATCTTTTATTATAAAAGTTAAATGTATTACATCAAAATTAGTACGTCTTAATTCAGTTGGCGGAGGCGGACTTAAGAGTTTTGATGCCATGTTAAACATGTAATCATTAAAAGACGTTATAATTTTTGCTTCCAAATCTGTCATTCTGTTTAAATTGAAAGATCTGTTCGGTTTTCCAAGTGCACGGTCTAAAATTAATGAGATTGCTTTTTCCGAACTTCTGAAAAACATATCATACTGTTTATCAATACGTATTTTAGTGACAAAATAGGAATCTTTATCCATAAGGGCATTTATATTTTTACTTATCCCTATCATTGCAAATTTAATACCCGGTAAAAAGAATTCATCACATGATTGCTGTATAACCGGCGGAAAAGTATTCCTGTACCAGTCATACTGTACATATAATTCCTTTGAAGCTATTGAATTTAAAGTCTGAGTACTCATAGCCCTTCCCCATAATTACAATAGAATATTATTTTTTACTTCACATCAATCATTTAATGGATATTTGTGTAATGTCTATTAATTTATATGTTAAAAATTGTTACAAAAATTTTTAAAATTTTTAAAGATTTATCCCGGAAATGTCGTATTCCATCATGTATACAAGGATTTTGTTACTAAGTTACGAAAGGAATAAGGATGGGCTTAGCTGCATCACAAGCAAGACTATTAACCATCACAGCTCGAAAATCTGACTGTGAGTTCCAGTCCATGCGTTATTCACATCAAAAAATAGCGTTATCACGTGACTTGGCCGCATTGTCAAATGAATATCAAAATTCATTAGACCAGACAAAATTAGTATATGATTTTTACGGAACAGGTGATGAAACTACAGCGTTGAGCTATGGATTGTTGATGACTCCGTCAGAATTAAACGGTTATCTGCCGACTTTAATAACGGATGGGGCAGGGAAAGCAGTATTAAGCAGCCAGTATGCGGCGGCAGCCAAAGCAGCGGGGATACCTCAAGAGGGTTTGGGCTGTCTGCCGTCAAGCGATTTGAGAAATAAATTTTTACAGGGATTAGCCGATAGCGGAGTAATATCACAAAATGCTTCAACAATATATCAAGGAATTCAATATGCACAATCAATGGGTATGGGAACAACTGATTTGGTTACAACAACTGTGAAACAAATGACGTTATCCCAATTGCTAGAGTATTATGAGTCCGGTGAGGCCGGTGATAATCCGTATATTTATAATAATGCTTCAATAAAGGCGGCTTTGGAATCCAATGGCGCCAGCGTAAATGAAGTTGTTATGCGTGCTGAAAACGGCAAAGCCGGTAACCTTAACGATGGTAATATAAGTTTAAGCAGTATATTGACCGGAGAATATCAGATATTATGTAAAATTAACAACGAATGGAAAGATGACAGAGGCACAAATATGGATAATGTCGCCTCTAATATTGCAAGCTTGGATGTTTGGGATTGGATGTTTGATGAATTTGAAGCCGTATTAAATGTTGCAGGTGATTCGGGAATCAGCGAGGCACTTGCATATGCTGAATCTCAAACGCGTCAGTTGTTGAGTGCCGATAATCTTGCAAAAGAATATAGTGGTAAAACTAAAGAAAACAAAGATGATGATAACTGGTCCGGTGTTCTTGACGCTATGAACGGTATAGAAGGCAACCGTAATCAAGGTTTTGTTTGGGACTGGTTCAGAAAAGATGAAGGCAGCTATTCAACCTCTGATTACATTGGTATTGCAACATATCATAACACTAAAAGTGCTAAAAATAACAGAGCTGATGGTGTGTCAATAAGTATAACAAATATTGCTTATGCTTATCTTACATATTTTGCGCAAGCAATGCAGGGTTTGAGCAAAAGTGATTATTCTGTAGATAGCACTACAGGCAACCGTACAGTAGAAAATAGTAATTTAATAAGTCTTGATGACGAATCATTCTTATTTGATGTGGTTGTGGATACAGGCGTGAATACGGATCAGGCATTAATATCCGGGTTCTATGATACAATATTTAACCAGATATGTACACGCGGTTGGACGGAAAATAACCAGATACAAGATAATGAATATATGCAGGAAATGTTAAAATCCGGCAAATTCTTCCTTGCAACCTGTTCTGATGACGGCTACTATTATCAAGGTAATTATTCAACTAATACCTATGTAAGAGAAGTTACCGATGAAGAAGCAATCGCAAAAGCAGAAGCAAAATATAATACCGAAAAACAGAAATTGAATCAAAAAGAAGAAGTATTAGATTTGAAAATGAAAAATCTGGATACAGAAATTTCATCACTTACAACTGAATACGATACTGTTAAGTCGGTAATCTCCAAAAACATTGAAAAATCATTTAAACGCTATGATGCATAAAAAAGTCCTCAACTGTGAGGACTTTTTTTATTACATACCTGAAACATCCGGTAAATCAATACTTTTTAATCGTTGTTCAATTCTTCTGTACCATTTTAAATGTTGTTTGAAAAGTATTTTATAATCGCTTATTTCACCGCTTGAAATGTCTTTCATCTGATTATCACAGACTTCCAGCATAGATTTTTCAAGAAAATGTGTAAACTCTTTTCTGTCAACATTCGGCTCTGTAAGTTCAATTCTTTTCCCGAATTCCACTAATACTTCCGGTCTGTTGTCTCTTAAAAAGCAATAATCAATTGATATAGGTATAAGGTTAACTTTTCCGTATTTTTTAACCGCATTTTGTGCAATATATGCAAGACCGGTTTGAAATTCAATAGGTCTGTAATGCGGAGGTCTTATAATTCCCTGAGGGAAAATAAATAAAATGTTTCTTAAATCCTTTAATAGCTCAACAGAATACTTCAAAGCTTTCATTGCTGACTGTGGTGATTTTTTGCAGACGGAATATGCTCCTCCGCGTCTTAAAAGCGGAAATCTGTTTAATTCTTCTACCATTAGACGAATTTCTTTATGACAAATTCTGTGTGAAATATTATATAATACAATCCCGTCCCACCAATTGCAATGCGGAGCATAAATTATTGTGGGATACTTATCATCCCTGTTGTAATAATTTTCGGCATTTTTATATCTGAATGCATAAAATCTGTTCTGGAGCATGTTAAAAAAGAACAAGCTTGCTACAGTAAGCCAAAATTTGTTTGTTTTTGCCGGTTTGAAAACTTCATCCTTATTGCGAAGTTTTGTTGGTGGTATGTCTGAATATAAATGTTCTTCCGCGGTTGCTTTCATAAAATTATTTTACTCCGACAAAAATTTTAGTGAAACACTTCAAGCTCTGTTTTTAAGAAAACTTTACTAAATATTATATTACTGCGCTTTTTAAAATTTTGCAAGTTTGTGAGATTTATATTATAATAAATACTATGGAAAAATTGTCTAGAAGTCAGGAAGATTATTTGGAAGAAATCTACGTTCAGGTCTTAAAGAATGGCTTTGCAAAGGTTACTGATATATCTGAAGCACTTAAGGTTAAAAAAGCCTCTGTAACTTCTGCTCTAATACAGCTTTCTTCTAAAAATTTAATTAATTACTCTCCATATTCTTCCGTAACCATGACAGTTGAAGGTGAAAAAATCGCAAAGAAAATTTTAAAAAAACATAGAGTCTTGAGCAAATTTTTCGGTGAAATATTAAAACTTGATAATGCAGCGGAAATTGCTTGTGCTGTTGAACACCTTATTTCGGATAAAAATTTAGATAAAATTAATAAGTTTGTCGCTAATTCAAAATAAATAATTTATGTATTTTAAGCACTATTGACAACAGAAAAATTTTCTGCTAAAGTTAGTCATGTCTAACAAATAAGTTAGATGTGACTAACTAATGTCGAGGGATGATGAAAATACAGACACTTGCCAAATATGTGGATCAGCCGCTTGTAATAAATAAACTTAATAGCCGGATACCAAAACTTCTAATCGGATCAGGTTCTGCAATAGCTGTTTATGATGCTTATAAGCACAGAAACAGCAAACATAAGAAAAATGAACACAGGTTATTAAAAAACGGCATTATAGCGGCATCAATAATAGGGTCTACTCTGGCTGCAGTTAAAAAATTTAAACTTATAGAAATCGAACCTGTCTCAAAAATTATTCAGGAGCAGACAAGAGCAGTTGACGAATATATTCAAAAAACAAATTTAACCGATAATATTTTACTGTCTATACTTAATAAGTCTAAGAGAAACCACCTTTCCTTGGACGAGATTCCGGTTCTGTTTGAAAAGTTGAAAGACGATTCAAACAGAACTGTTTTATTTAAGACATTATTTTCGGAAAACAAAAATTTAACTTCCTCAGAAATTTTTTCAGAGATAAAAAGGCTTTCTACTTTGGGTGCAGTGCCTGTTGCAAGCGGTATTGCAGGGGGTATTATAGCGGATACCGTGACAGGCACATCTTCTTTAAAGAAAAATGCAAATAAGATAAAAGAAGGATTTTATCAGTATTTTGCAAATATCTTTTTGTGTAATGTCGGAGCGGGAGCTGCACTATATGGAGCCGAAAAATTACATCAAAAAGGTGTCATAAAATCCTTAACACCTGCGAAAAAGCTTGTGACAATACTTGCAGGGATTACTGCAACCGGTATTGTCGGCGGAAGCTACATTGCAAATTTTTTGAGTAAAAAAATAATTAACCCGTTATTCGGTCAGAAAAAGGAAAAAGGTATATATTCCGAAAGAAAGCCTGAGCCTTTGGATATTGCGCTTCATGCTGATGATATAGCAACGGCAGGTGTGCTGTCCGGTGTAAAATGGATAGAGCCTATGCTTCCTGTAATGTATTTTATATCAGGTTTTAGAGCAGGAACCGGTTATCGTAATGTTAACAATTAAACACAATTGTTTGACATGAATTTAAGGTTATTTTAAGATTTTTTTAAGAGGAAATGGAGTGAATATCTCCAGCTGTAGCCGCAACCGTAAAAGCCGGAACACTCATAAATACTGTCTACGTGCTGTTGGAAGTATAAGTTGTCCTCTTATTCGTGTTCAAAAAAAGAGGATTTTTTAATGCACTTGTCAACGGTACATACGCAAAACGCCAGAGTCGGAACTTGTCCTCATGGTTTACCTATGGGTGCGTGTCCGATTTGTAACGGTATGTCAGGCGGCGGTGCTGCTAAAAAAGCTGATTTCTCAGCAAAACCGGGCGAAATGAGTTGGAATGAATGTGCGGCAATAGGGGCATTTTTAAAAGCTCAAAAAGCGGCTCAGCAAGCCAGAGAAGCTGATTTTCAGGCACACTTGCTGGCTCTTCAAAAATTCCAGACAACTATGGCAAATGCTGCGCAGCGTGCCGCACAGTTCGCTCAAATGGTTCAAAGCTCCATGCCGCCGGTTATTGCAAAGCCGCTTGTCTTTGTTATGAATAATATTGTGGCAAACGGTTTGAATGCTCTTAAAAATTTGCCTGCGACTGTCGCAAATTTCGTACAAAATTTCTCCCAAAAACTTGCGGATATTGCTGATAAATTAACAGCTGTATATGGAGAATTGAAAGCTGCTGTTCAAAAAAAAGTTTCAGAGTTTTTTAAAGATATTAAAAAGAAAATAAAATCTATTTTCGGAATTTTTGAACCTACAGATACGGATGACGAAGATAAAAAAATTGAAGAAGCAAAACGTACATTTGAATTAAAAACATTTATACATAAACTTTATAAGAAATTAAAAGATGGTGATAACGATGAATGTTAATCAATTCAGAGATGGTGAAACCTTAAGACAAAACAGGAATTTGACACCTATTCAGCAAAAAACAAATGCATATACAAAAGAGGGTGTAATCGTAAACAGTTTTTACAAAGAACCCTCCAAGCAAACGGATTTACAGGATACTTGTGATACTTTGATAATATCCAACGATACCAGTATGCCTAAAAAATTGACGGAAGTTGAAACTCCGGTCAATAAGAGTCTTTTACCTATAAGCGGAATCGTATTAGGAGTTATGGGCTCAATAGCTTTGCTAACGGCTTTTGTAAGACGCAATGCAAAAATTAATTTAACCATACCTAATACAAAAAAACTTCCGGCAACTACCCGTAACGTTGCCATTAACGAAGAAACCCATCAGGCTCTTTATCAAATGATTCAGGCTCCCAATCAAAAAACAATTCTTGCGGGCACGGGGGTTTTGACACTTACCGCAATGGCATTTATGGGAAAAACGTTTTTTGACGGGTTCAAAGATGTTTGGGTAAAAAGACGGGAAGCCGATATCCAGAAAAATCTTCAAGAAAACCTGATTGAAGTAGAAACGCAATCCTTTTCCGGTAAAATGCAAATAGTTCGCAGTATGCTTGCAAAACATGCAATTGAATTCGATAAATATCTTTCTGATGATAATGACAAGATTTTGCCTAATTTTGGCAGAAAAAAATATAATCCTATAACTTTTACAAGCCAAAAATCTGATGAAAAAAAATCAAATAAAAATCTGGCAAATTATATTCTCCTCGGGCTTGGAACATTAGCTTCAATTGTTGGGCTGGGCTTTGTTTCCATGAGAAATTTGAGTAAAAGTAAGCTTCATCTTGATAAGTATATAAAAGATACTAAAGCAGCAATTAATGGTATAGTGGAACAGTCAACGGAAGCTACTAAACAGACTGACAAAATAAATCTGAAAAATATGTTTCGTACAGTAGGAGCGGATCCCGAGGAAATAAGAACATATACTAAGAAATTAAATTGGGATAAAGATGAATTGTCCGAATTTGAAAAGGATGTAATCCAAGAGGTTCAAACTTCAACGACAAAAGTAAACGCTGCAATGGGCGGCGACGGTACCCCAAAACCGTCATTCTATTCCCATGTAGATGATTACAGAGCATTTTTCTATAACTGGTTGTTAGATACTTCTAATCCGCAGTTTAAGCAGTTGTTTTTTGGAATTACGGGTTTAACCGCCATTGGATATGGCGGCAAGCTTGTCGGCGATGCCGTAAAAGATGTTCAGGTTAAAAAGATAAACGCCGAAACTGAATTGCAGCTTCAAAAGCGTCTTGTTTCAACCGAATTAAGAAATTTTAAATCTAAAAAAGACGCTGCGATTAAACCTCTTGTCGAAGAATTTTACCGTCAGGTCGATGCGGGAAAATCAAAAGAAGAGTTGAAAACAATGGCAGAAAATATACTGTTTGAGATTAAAAACGGTGCGCCTTTTGTATATTCTTAAAGGGGGATAAATGTATATTAATCCTGTTAATAATGTCCAAATAACATATATGCCGCCCCAGATGCCGAATGCATATAGAAATTATACTGTTGTTGATCAAAATAAAGTGGATGTTTTTGTAAAACAAGGTGAAAATGCTCTGCCTTATATATCAGACGTTCTACAGCATTCTAATAATGAAGCTCAGATTACCGAAACCTTATATATTTTAGACAGAATGATTGATAACGGTACAAAAAATGTTGACAAAATGTACCCTGTGTTATCTCGTTTTAATAATACAAAATCCCCCAATATCCAAACTTTTCTCGCAGGAATTTACAGAAAAACACAGGTTCCTGATGCATTTGGTCCGTTAGTTAAAATGCTTATACAAAATTCCTTAAATCCTAATCCACAGGCCTTTTTTGACCCTAATGAAGAAATTGGCGGCGCTATCCTAAGTTATATTTCTCCGCGATTTAAAAATTAATATTGTAACGATTTCGTAACAAAAAAACATTAAAAATTAAAGAATAAATAAAATGCTGCCGACATGGTATATGTAAGCACAAGACTTGCAGAAAGGAAATCGACACGCTATGGGTATGGCAGCGTCACAAGCTAGATTTTTAGGTCTGACGGCCAGAAAAAGCAATGTTGAGTTTGAAGGTCAACAGATAAACCAGCAACGTACAACATTGTCTAACCAGTCAGCAAATTATTACAATGATTTGCTGGGTATGTCCGTGCCGACACCTCCTTCTGTTGACAGTTATACAAAAACTGTTTATACATTTAATGATGGTGCTTTGACAAATACTATTACGGCTTTAATGTATGACTCTCAGGCAAACGATGGTACTTATAAAGTAAGTTACCTGTCTCAATATGAAGATGATTTTGCTCCAGTCGCAGCATCTACAAGTGTTGTAAATGTAAATGGCGGTAATTACTATGTCGGCTCCGTTCAATTAAGAAAAATTGGCGATAACTTAACTGACGATGTTATTAAAAATGATCCTTATCTAAGTACATTATCCGATGATCAAATTCAAAAGTTAAAAGATGAAGAAGCTGCTTATGATACATTATTAGATGAAAAATATGGTGCAAATGATTGGATGGTGAGATATGTTCAGAATTCATCTACAGGCATATGGTCTCCATATTTCTACAAGCTATCTGACTTAAACGGTGCAGATGTTGTAACTGATGCTAACGGAAATATTACATCAGCTGTAAGCTGCTATACAATGGGATCTGACACAAAGACCAATGAAATTAAAGGTGTTACCGGCTGTAGAATTGAAAAAGACTCAACCGGCAGATATATATCTATTAGTATCCCTGATGATAATGGTAATGAAGTTACATATTCATTAACAACATCAACAGTGACCGATCAGGATGCGTATGATGATGCAATGAACCAATATGAATATGATAAATATTTGTATGATCAATCAATACAAGATATAAACGCTCAGATTGAAATTATTCAGGCGCAAGATAAAAACCTTGAATTAAGATTAAAACAGTTAGACACAGAACAAGACGCTATTTCTACAGAAATGGATGCTGTAGAAAAAGTAATCGAAAAAAATACGGAAAGTTCATTCAAAACATTCGGATAATCCGTAAAAATAAATATTTCCTTTCCCTTTTTTCCTTTTTCCTATTGATTTTCCAACGACTTTTTACCAAAGAAGTCGTTTTCTTTTTTAAAAAGGACCTCTTTTGAGGTCCTTTTTGATTTTACTTAGCAGCTTTAGCCGCTTCAAATACTACATCAAAAGCTTCTTTGTCATTAACAGCCAATTCTGCAAGCATTTTTCTGTTAACAACAATATTAGCTTTTTTGCAAGCATTCAAGAATCTTGAATAGCTCATACCGCGTTCTCTTACGGCAGCGTTAATTCTTACAATCCAAAGACGTCTCATATTACGTTTTGTAGTACGTCTGTCTCTGTAAGCATATTTAAGCGCTTTCATAACAGCAGTGTTTGCTACTTTGAAAATTCTGCTTCTTGCGCCTTTAAAGCCTTTAGCAAGTTTTAATATTTTTTTATGTCTTAAACGACTAACATTACCACGTTTTACTCTCATTTTTTGCTCCTATCTTGAATACTTCTTGTATGGTAACTCTTTGGAAACCAGTTTTAAGTGTGACTCAGAAACACCAACCAGTTTGAAAATTCTGCGTTTTCTTGAACCTGATTTGTGTTGGAGCAAGTGGCCAATACCTGCTTGTCTTTTTTGAATTTTGCCTGTTGCTGTTACTTTGTAACGTTTTGCAGCAGACTTGTGTGTTTTCATTTTTGGCATTTTCTTATCTCCTTTTTGGTTTAAAGTAACTAAAAAATTACAGGCATACCAAAGCCCATAACTTTCGGCTAAGTATTATATTATTATAACAAATCTTATTTTGCAAGCGGTTTGTTAAATCATGTTAATATTATTTGATTAAAAGATGAAAGCTTGTTATAATAAACTTAAAGAAGGAGAAAAGCTGATGAATATTATGAAAAATTTTGAGAACGGGGGGGGGCGTCTCCTCTAAGTAGTCATAGCAGGCGTTTTGGGGATATATTAAATCATAGTGCAGAGTTTGACAAAACGGTTGTGCTAACTTATAATTCTAATATGAAGTATTATAAATCAAGGAGAGGTTTCACATTAGCAGAGGTATTAATAACATTAGGAATAATCGGTATAGTTGCAGCAATGACGATACCGACGTTAATTGCAAAGTATCGGGTAAAGTCGCTGGAATCCGGCTTTAAAAAATCATATTCAACGTTAATGCAGGCATTAATACCTTTGCAGAATGAATTTTACGGATCAATGACTGATACTATTAACAACGCGGGTGAAACGGCGTTTTTTGATGCATTATGGAAAGGCGGCAGGATTAGTTTTTCTGATATATCAAATTTTGGTCATGATGGGATATATATGATACTTAAATATAAAGATTCTGACGGAAACAATTTAATTAAAGACTACGCAGGAAATACATTGGAACAGGCACCCGGCTGTCCGCAAGTCCCCAGACATATTCTGGCTGATGGCAGTGCAATAGGCGGCAGGTATAATTGTTTTGCCAATTGGATATCTATTGACGTGAACGGTTCAGGCGGTCCAAATGCTATCGGACATGATATTTTTTATTTTGGGATAAATAATAATACCCGAAGACTTGTACCATTAGGTGAAGGTACATACAGTTTTTGGAATTATGCTGACCACAATACTTATTGTTCAAAAAATTCTACAGATGTGCAAAATGGGATTGGCTGCACTTCTTGGGCATTAAAAAATGTGTGCCCTGACGATGAAACAAAAACCTATTGGGAATGTTTGGAACAATGAATTATTCCGGTACTTCGAGATTTACTGCGGCAAATCCGGAGACAAAATTTTTTACGCTGTCAGACCGGACACGGCATTTGAGCTTGCCTTCGGGGTATTTCTTATAATGGTAAGCCGAGGACAATACCATAACTTTTGGCTAAGTATTATAATTATAACAAATTTTATTTTGCAAGCAGTTTGTTAAATCATATTAAAATCAGTCAAATTTTGGGATATTGCATTTTTGAATTCATCTGAAATGTCGTCCAAATCTATAATATCAACATTGATAGGCAATGAGGAGTTTTCAAATGCGTCTTTTAAAAATAGCAGAGTATTTTTATCCGCATCAGCGGTAAATTTTACAGCCAAATCCAAATCAGAATATTTTTTGTGGTTTTTTCTGGTGCGGGAACCAAAAACATATACCTTATCTATGTTTTGATTAAAATCGGATAAAATTTTTTTGACAATATTCAAATATTTTTCTTCAAGGTAAATCATTTTATTTTATCCACCAAAAATCCTATTTCTTCAATAAATTGCCCTACAATAGAGATAACTTCTTTTGCCTTTTCTATATTATAAGTATGTGATGTAATGTTCCTTTTTTGTCTGAATACAATCCATTGCTCAAGATTACTAAGAAGTATACCCATTTCATTTGCACGACGGATTAACTGGTTGAAGGTCAAAGTACTTAAGTCTTCCTGATTCGGAATGTTCAACTCTATATATCTTTGAATAAATTTTATTGCCAGAGCGTATGTATATTCAAATCTTTGAATAACCGAATCCCTTACATATTCATTTTGTGTTTTGTTATATTCCGTATAAGCATCTTTTAAACTTTTAAGAGCATTTTGAAGTGCCGTAATATTCATTGTGTAGTCCATAGTTTAATTATATATTTTTGATGTCATACTGTCAACTTTAAGACTATTCAAATTTTGTAAGATGAGAAACCGTCGTATCTAATGCCTTGGCAATTTCAATAAGTGTATCAAGTGAAGGTTTGGAAAACGCAACTTCAATTTTTCCGACAAAATTCAAAGACATGTCTAATTTATCCGCGAGTTCCTGCTGCGTTAAATTAAGCTCTTTGCGTCTTTTTTTAATATTTTTCCCTAATTCGGTATAAAAGTCCATACGTACAGTCTATACGTAAATTTTTGTAAATTATACGTACTGTTGATACGTAAATATGGTCTACTTTTATCAGGAGGTAAAATGTTTGGAATGATAAAAAAATATAAAAAGGGCTCTGGTTTTACACTTGCCGAGGTATTGATAACATTAGGAATAATAGGTGTTGTGGCGGTAATGACAATCCCGACATTAGTACAAGATTATCAGAAAAAATCTTGGAATAATGCTTCTAATGTTTTTAACAGGAAGTTAGGCGAAGCACTGAAGGTTATGAATATGCAAAACAAATTATCCGGATATAGTAGTACTGCACAGTTTGTTGAAGAACTTGGAAAGAATTTGAAAATAATAAATGTTTGTGAAAACGTAACTGATTGTTTTTCAAAAGAAATTCATGTTGGAGAAAATCAAGAAGTTTTTGATATTGAAAAATTGAAAACTTCTAAACAAATTGGTCATGAAGAATATGGCTCAGAAACTGTTGGAGTTCAATTTGCAAATGGCATTAATGCGATTATTGCTTATAATAAAAATGCAAAGTCTGATACATTTAGTAATGATATAATTTCAATAGGAGGTGATAAAGATAATATAAGCATTGGAACAGATGCCCTTTCAATTTTGTATGATGTATCCGGTTTTGGGAAACCAAATAAATTTTTTGATAATGCAGGAGATATCAGGGGTCTAAATGTGGCGTTAAATATTTGTGCGGGGAATGATTATAATGGCAAATGTGTAATGGAATTTTCTGGAGGTACAGTAGTCGATTGTTCTGAAAGTGCCGTTAATACACCTGATTATAAATACTGTGGAGATTATCCATCCGGCAACACCAATGATAAATGGGCAGGAGCAAACAAACAATGTAGTGAAGCCGGCATGCGGCTTCCAAATTATAATGAAGCACTTAATATATTTAATCAATACCCAGGCAATTATTCTATCAGCGATTATTGGGTAGATTATCCTGCTAATTGTCCAAGCGCATATGGTGGTAATTATTCAAATGCTCTTATGATTAGAATTTCTTGGCGTGGTGGCGATAAGTATGAATATCAACGTTTGTGTTCAGGTAAAAGTGGGTCCAAAAAAGTCATTTGTATGGAAAATTAATTAATAACTTCCAAATTAATTGTTGAAAAGTTGGAAACGAGATGTTTTACGCTGTCAGACCGGACACGGCATTTGAGCTTGCCTTCGGGGTATTTCTTATAATGGTAAGCCGAGGACAATACCATAACTTTCGCGGCATCAAGTATATTTAATTTTGATAAGTCCAGAGTCATCTCGGGACAGTCAAATTTATTTATGTATTTTTGAATATTTTCTAAAATTTGCTGCGAATTGCCGCAATTTAAGTCTAAAAATTTACTTTTTGTTATATTTTGAGCCATATTTCCCCTCTTTTGAGCAAAAAGTCGTAAAAAAGTTTTAAAAACTTTAAAAATTTATATTTTTTTAATACTTTTAACGGATATTTATTGTATAATTATTTTGTGGGGGTTACATTATGGGAAGTATTATGAGTGTAAAATCAATAAATGACTTAGCAAAAGACGTATTAAAAATAGAAGCGGATTCTATTATTAAGCTAATCGACAGAATAGGTGATAACTTTGATAAGGCAATAGAGCTTTTATATGCCTGCAAGGGAAGAGTTATTGTGACCGGTATGGGAAAATCCGGTTTAATCGGCAAAAAAATAGCTGCCACATTATCTTCTACCGGAACTCCGTCTTACTTTTTGCACCCTGCAGAAAGTACTCACGGTGATTCAGGGGTCATAACACGTGATGATGTGATAATTGCAATTTCAAACAGCGGCGAAACTCAGGAATTGATGAATCTTTTACCGCTTATCAAAAGATTTGGTGTTCCTATGATAGGTATGACAGGGAATATGGCATCAACTCTTGCAAAAGCAAGTGATGTGGTGCTTGATATCGCGGTTGAACGTGAGGCATGTCCTTTGAATAAAGCTCCTACGGCAAGTACAACAGCTACTCTTGCAATGGGTGATGCTCTTGCGGTTTGTCTTTTGGAAAAACGCGGATTTTCAGAAGAAGATTTCTTAATTTTCCATCCGTCAGGCGCGTTGGGCAAAGGATTTTTATATCATGTTAAAGACTTGATGCTTTCTGATCCGGAAAGACTTCCGATTGTCCACGAAAATGATACCTTTACCAGCGTTATTGAAACTATTTCAAAATTCAAGCTTGGTATGGCAATGATTGTGAATGCTTCCGGCAAGCTTGCAGGGGTTTTGACAGATGGTGATATCAGAAGAACTTTGATAAAATATCCGGACACTGTTTCTTTATTGGTAAAAGATGTTATGACAGTTAATCCGAAAAGAATTTCAGGTGAAGAATATGCGGCAAGCGCACTTCATTTAATGGAAAAATATTCAATTACTGCTCTTGCAGTTGTTGACAGCAGCGATAAACCCATAGGTGTTATACATATTCATGATATCTTGAAAGCAGGTGTGGCATAATGGACTTAAAAGAGAGAGCTAAAAAGATTAAATTAATGGCTTTTGATGTCGATGGAGTTATGACGGACGGCAGTGTAACTTATGATGAAAATGGCGTTGAATACAAAACCTTCAATGCAAAAGACGGGCATGGGCTTGTAAGAATGGCAAATGCTGGATTTGTTACCGCAATAATTACCGCAAGAAATAACGGAACGGTTGCTCATCGTGCTAAAAATCTTAATATAACCGAATTACATCAGGGTAAAAAATATAAGCTCCCGACACTTGAAGAATTGAGACAGAAATATAATCTTTCTTATGATGAAATTTCATATATGGGGGATGATCTTCCGGATATTTGCTGTCTGGAAAAAGTTGGGCTGGCATGCTGTCCGAATGATGCTGTTGACGAGGTGCGTGAAATTTGTCATTTTGTATCTTCAAAAAACGGCGGACGCGGTGCGGTAAGAGAACTTTGTGATTATATTCTTGATTGTAAGGGGATTAAAAAAGAGTATATAGTTTGTGAAGGTAGCAGCCCTAAGGCTGATAAGGAGTAGATGAATGTACGAGATTAAGACACAGGCATTTTTTGCAGCAGCTCATCATCTTTTGAATTACGATGGAGAATGCGAAAATCAGCATGGTCACAATTGGATGGTAGAGGCTTATGTGAGAGGTGACAATCTTGATAAAAGTAATATTTTAATTGATTACAAAGTTTTAAAGCGTGAGTTAAATGCGGTTTTGGATATTCTGGATCATAAAGATATAAATGAGCTGCCGGAATTCAAAGGTGAAAGCCCGTCCAGCGAAATGATTGCAAGTTTTATTTATTGGAAATTAAAAGAAAAAATAGTTCAGTTAAGCAAGGTTTCTGTATGGGAAACACAGACTTCCTGTGCGTCATATTTTGAAGAGGAATAAGAAATGAATTTTTTACAGGCGATTTTAATGGGGATAGTTCAGGGCTTGAGTGAATTTTTGCCTATTTCAAGCTCAGGTCATCTGGTATTTACATCAAATTTTTACAAGGTTTTTAAGGGAATTGAGATAGTTCAGCATTCAAATGAAGAAATATTTTTTGATATTATGCTTCATTTCGGGACATTAATTGCTGTTTTGATATTTTTCAGAAAAGAAATTGCAGAGATTTTAAAGGCTTTGTGGTGCGGTATAAAAACAAAAGATTTTTCAGATAAAAATGCAAAGCTCGGTTTGTATATTATTTTAGGCACCGTATTAACAATTGTTGTTGCATATCCGTTGGAAAAAGTTGCGGAAAAGCTTGTATATTCTCCTGCAATAGTCGGGATATTGCTTGTTATAACAGGTATTGTACTTTTCTATAGTGAATACAGATCAAAAAGAATGGCGACAAAAACTGATTTAGATTTGAAAAGTTCAATATTAATAGGTTTGGCTCAAGGTATTGCAGCATTGCCGGGATTTTCAAGATCAGGCTGGACAATTGCAACCGGACTTTTTAACGGTTTGGACAGATTAACCGCTGCAAGATATTCTTTTCTGTTGAGTATTCCTATTATTCTCGGTGCGTCTATGGTCTATCCGTTTATAAAAATAGATTTGCATGAGGCGCTTACCTATAATTGGTATGCAATAGCTGTCGGGACACTTGTTTCCGGACTTGTGGGGTATTTGTGTATTAAATACTTTATTAAATTTGTTGCAAGATTTTCTCTTGCGATATTTGGCTATTACTGTGTTGTAGTAGGTATTTTGACGGCTGTATTTTTTACGCTTTTTGCATAAAAATATTGTAAAAAAATGTTAAATATAAAAAGTGGCATGGCAAAAAAAAATTTGACAGATTTTATAGTATACGTAATGTGTGCGGAGTAAAAATGATTTCACCAATAAGTATTTCTAATAATAGCGTGAATTTCAAAAGTAATAATAATGCAGAAGGGAAACAATTGCCTTATGCAAAGGATACTCTGCTGGAAAATAATTTCGCAAACAGAACACGAATTGGTTTTGATAAATTTACCAACGCATTGACATTATATCCCGCAAAAGGGCTGAAGGGAAGCAGAAACGCCAACTTTTACGAATTTTTGACAATGGGCACAGTACCTTATGTTGTCGGCAGTTTAATGCTAATGTCTGTTTTTAACTCTGCAAACAAATTTTTTGCTCCGCTTGCCAGATCAAAAGCCGGTGCAGTTGGTCGTAAAATGGCTTTAGGAGTATTATTTTACGGAATATTAAAATCGGTAACTAAATCATTTGTAACTACACCTGTCAAGTGGCTGACCGGAGTTGATACGGAAGTTCCTTATGCAAAAGTAAACTATGAACTGCCGGATAGTATTAATGATACCGATATCACAAGTATTGAGTATCATAAAGCCTACGAGAGCAAAGAATTCCCGCGCTGGGATTTATTCTATAAATCTGAAGCCCATGGGGAAAACAGAAATGAATATTACGACAATATTGCCAGAAAAATAGGTTATGGTGATAACCTGAATGATTCTGATCAGGAAATGAAGCCTGTAATTCGCAAAATTGCTACAAAAACAGATATGGCAAAAACATTGTCATCATATTTTTGGGCAGCTGCCGGTGTAGCATATGCCTTCCAAAACCCTTGGGAAGATTATTTTAACGTTGCCACTTTAAAATTCTGGAAGTTTAATAAGTTTAAGCATTCGCTAAAAGTTTTGAAAGATAGTGCAATAAAGAGTGCAAAAGAATTGTATCGTGGTCCGAAAAATGCAACAGGCTGGGCAAAACATGCAGGTAAGGTTATGATAGGTGCGGCAGCCATATCATCAATATTAGGTGTAATTAATGCTGTAAATATTAAAAAACCTTCCAAGCTTAGTGCGGATAATGTTATTGATAAAGACAGAAAGTATGTGGTGAACTAGTATGCGGCCGAATTTAATTCAAACATATCTGAATAATATGCCTGCGGTTCAGCCCGACAAGAAAGACCGTAATCTTGATATTGAGTATGTTTTGTCAAACAGAACATTTATTAAGCCGTTGCCTTCAAAAGGACATTTAGTTAAAAGCGGTATTTTAAGCGCTCCTGCAGCTGCTGCCAAAAGTCTTGCTTATGATGCAAAATCTTTAGGCAAATCTGTTACCGGAAAAGCAAATGACCATGAGTTAGGTAAAGTAAATGATATAGGCATGAAGATAGGCGGGCTTATGATAGCAGGATATTTGATGACAAGAAAACAGGCTCCGCTTGCAAAAGCAATGGAGTTTGTCGGCTTGGCATCATTTTTTGCCGCAATGTCTATATGGCCGAAAGTTGCACTTCAATGGCCTGCGCAATTGATACATGGTTTTAATATAAGACAGAAATATGAAGACAGTTTCGGCAGAGAAAAAATGTTTTTCCAGGATCCGCAATATTTGCCATGGTCTTTATATAGCGACCAAAAAATAAACAAAATAGGCGACTGGATGGGTGTTCCGAAAGACATGAACAACCGAAGGGACTTTATTCAGGAAAAAATGAAGAAGATTGCAGTACAAAATAACACAATGTGGATGCTGACAGCAGGATTTGCAACCCCTGTTTTAAGTGCATTGATTTGCAATCTTTCTGAAAAACCTGTTAAATCTTATCTCGGTAATTTGCGTTCTAAAAAGGCTGATAATATGCTTTCAAATGTAAGCGCAGTTTCTGAAAAATTCAAAGATTTGTCTTCTGCTAAAGCACTGGATGATTTATTGAGTATAAATCAGGATAAAGAACTTACACCGGAGCTTACGAAAAAAATTAAAGATATTTTATCAAAAGGTTTTGATCCGCTGACTTCACAAGCAGTTAAAGATGATTTAGACGATATTTTAAGCC
Organism: Candidatus Gastranaerophilales bacterium; assembly: GCA_944323695.1. Taxonomy (GTDB): domain Bacteria; phylum Cyanobacteriota; class Vampirovibrionia; order Gastranaerophilales; family Gastranaerophilaceae; genus SIG32. Next base: position 38,661 of record CALUTI010000006.1, on the reverse strand, counting down.
TTAACGGCAAAAAATATGTAATAGGGGAAGAAACTGCAGGAAAAATCCTTGAAAATACACGTGAATTCCTTGGTAAAACCCTTTCTTCAGCTGAAGTTGACGGCGTTTTACCTGATAAGGATGCTATAAAGGCTATTTTAAATAAATTCAATCCTCAAATGTCAGAAGTTGATGTCAAAAAGGCTTTAGCGTCTGTCGGCACTGAAATCAGAAAAAATATCAAAAAATATAATTCCGAACATTCGAATAAGGCATTGGATGAAAAATTTATTATAAATAAATTGTTTAATATGAAAATTACTGATAATCCGATTGCACAGGCATTACATTCATCCTCTGATGCAAAATTAACACCTGAGGTTGTAAAAAATCTTAAAGCAATATCTGCAATTTTCACTGATTTTAAAGCTAAAAATGCTGTTTTGGATGAATATGTTTACCTGAAATCCGCAGCTGCTCCTGAAACTGTTATTGCAAACACCTGGAATGATATAACAGGAAGTTTGCCGAAATTATTTAATATTTCTGATAAAGAAATTGCCGATACCAGATATGATAGAAAAATGGTAGGTAAATTGCTTCGTGAAAAGATTGAAAATGTGGTTTCAACTGATAATGGCGAATATGACAAGATTGTTCAGGCTTTAAGAGACAAAATAACACTGCTTGATTCAAAAATGGAAGCTCTTAATACGTCTTCAAGCGGCAGTTATAAGTCTACCGTAAATTCTATATTTGAGCAGATTCCGCAGCTTTTGGAAGAAAAAGGAATAAAAATGCCAAATACGGTTAACCGTTTGAATGGTTCGTTCGGTTCTGCAAAAAATATTCAATTGTCTTTTGTGTCTAACAGACTTTTAGGTATCAGAAGTTCATTATACAGATTGTTAAATACTTTAGATTTTTATAAACGAATTGCAGATATAGATTCAATTTCAAAAAATCATACCGCAGCATTACATGATTTTATGCCCCGTGAGATTAAAGAAGAAGTTGTCGAAATGGCCAAAAGAATGTCTATTGAAGGTACGACTTCCGACTTTATAACTAAATTTTATAAAACAAGAAATCCTAAACCTAATTTAACAGATTTTGACAACATAGAAGTTGAAGCTGGTAAAGTTAAGAATAAATATTTAGGAAAAATTGTTGACGGCGGAAAGGTTGATATGCCGCAGGATAAAAATTTCTTCAAAGAAGTTGTTAAACTCCTATATGAAAATCAGTTGCATCCGAAAACATCTGAATTAATTTCAAGTGGAAGTATTGCAAATGAGCTTTCCGATTACAGACGGGACTTTATAAAAGAAATCGGTAATGCGGATTATTTCTTTAAACCTTTCCATATTGTAAACAGTCAGAATAAAAACGCCAAATCATATAAACAATTCTTATTGATGGGCATGGCGCCTGACCAGATGTTCAGTACAACAATGAAGGAGATGTTTAATACAAGAAAATGGCTGAAAATGTTTGGCGGCTTCGGTGCAGGCTTGTTAGGCGTAACTGTTCTTTCACAATTTTTCTTCGGAAAGATGAAGGCTCCGGAGGTGAAAAAGCATGATTAATCAAACAAACTTATTGGTACAAAAAGTAAATTCCTATCAGACTCAGCAAGTTAATAATCAACCTGTTGAATATCCGGCTATGCCTGCATTTAAACCCGGAAATCTTCTTGAAAGATTTTTAAATTCAACTGCTGCAATAAATGCTCCGCTTGTAAATAAGGTTGAACCGCCTGTTCATTCCGAACAAATAACATATAAGAATGATTTAAGAACACTTTTCAGAAATAATGAAGCTAAAATTCTTGCGATTTTGCCAAGAATATTTAATGCAAAAGATTTGAACGGTAATGAATATATTGATGGAAATGAACAGCACGGAACATTTTTGAATGCTATAGAAAGGCTTGACGAAGTTAAAGCTCAAGGTTTTAATACTCTGCATATTCTTCCTATTCATCCGCCGGGATTAAAAAAGGCAATGGGCACTGCGGGTTCTGTATATTCACCAAAAGATATGCTTGCAATTGATCCTATGCTTATTGATCCGAATGATCCGCGAAGCGACAAAGAACAATTTAAAGCTTTTGTCGATGCATGTCATCAACGCGGTATAAGAGTTATGCTTGATATGCCAAGCTGCGCGTCTTATGATATGTTTTTAGAAAAACCCGAACTTATGGCAAAAGAACGTGACGGACTTGCAAAAACACCTCAAGGGTGGAACGATATCAGAATGTTCCAGCCATGGGAAGATGAAGGCAAGCGTACTTTAAATCCTAAGTTGTTGGAGCTTCATAAACAATATATAGATTTTTGTGTTGATATGGGAATTGACGGTATAAGGGCAGACGTTGCACGTGCTAAACCGGTTGAATTCTGGGATATTATAATACCTTATTCAAGAAAACTTGATCCTGAATTCGGCTGGCTTGCGGAAACTTATACTTATGAAGACGCTTCTCCTCAGGCTAATATGCCGTTTGACAGACCGGAGGATTCTTTGCGTGCCGGTTTTGATATGATTTACGGACAGTACCATATTTTCCATGAAATGCCTACAGCATCTGATTTTATGAAATATGTTGTAGAACAGCTTGATATGTCTAACCGTTTGGATAAAGGCAAATCCCTGATAGGATCTTTTGCAACTCACGATGATATTTCTCCGATGTATCACGGAAAAACAGACTATTGCAATCTCACAAGCGGACTTCAGGCAACATTACCTATGTTAAATCCGTATATTGTTGACGGTTTCCAGTCAGGTGATTACTATGCTTTCCCTTATGAAGATAAATATAATCCGGTAGCAGTTACCGATAATCATGAAATGATAGTGCATCATGGCAAACTCGATTTGTTTAATTTGTCAAGAAAACCGGGCGGTAAAAATCCTGAAATCGGTCAATTTATGACTGAGTGTTTTAAATTGAAAGATAAATATGCAGATGTTATTAATAAGGGTTCATTTATAGAGCTTGATAAATCAGGCGATAAAAATGATCAGGTTATAGCTTACGCAAGACATTACAAGGGCAAAACGCTTGTTGTTGTTGCAAACAAAAATATTGACAGGTCAGTTGCCTGCAAAGTGAAAGTTCCGACGTTAAAATCAGATCAGGAATTAAAAAATCTTTTACCGTCATACGGTAAAGAAAGTGTTATCCAGGCCTCAGACGGTGAACTGCGTGTTGCTTTGGGACCTGCAAGAATTCATGTATTTGAAGTGGATACACCATTTATAGAAAGTTATTCAAAGAAAATTCATAAACAGCATTAAGGCACACATTAAATAAACAGCAAAAAGGTGCGGGTGAAAACTTGCACCGCTTTTTTGTCTGATGTATAATTTTTGTGCGAGGTAAAAAATGTTATTAGAATTTTTACATTCAAAAATACACAGAGCCACTGTAACTGACGCAAATTTGAATTACGTCGGCTCAATAACTATTGATGAAACTTTATTAAAAGCAAGTAATATAAAAATCGGACAAAAAGTTGATATTTTAGATGTGAATAACGGTGAAAGATTTCAAACTTATGTAATAAAAGGTCCTGCGGATTCAGGATGTATTTGTTTGAATGGCGCGGCCGCAAGAAAAGTTCAGCCCGGTGATAAGGTTATAATTGTGTCTTATGCTTATTTTACACCGGAAGAAGCTGAAAATTTTGAACCGACTATTGTTATGGTTGATGAAAATAATAGGTTGTTAAAAAAATAGGAGAAAAGCTTATGAAGTTAATGAAAAATTTTAGAAACGGGGGGGGGCGTCTCTCCTAGGTAGAAATAGCAAGTATTTTGATGATGGTATAGCAACAAGCAGGAATTGTTTTCGAGACCATAGCGGAGCCGGAGGTGAGAGCGTCGTCGAGAAAATAATTCCTGCTTGTTGTATAAAAGTAAATATGGGGTTCACATTAGCAGAGGTGTTGATAACGCTCGGAATAATCGGTGTGGTCGCAGCGATGACAATCCCGACATTAATTGCAAAGTATCAAGAACGTCAGACAGTATCGCAATTGTTAAAGGTATATTCAACATTTGCATCAGCGTATCAAATGGTGCAGGCAGAGTATGGAACAATAGATACTTGGGGTATGACAGCAACTGATACAGGAGAAGTTGATGAAGAAGGCAACAAGATATATGATCACAGCGCGCAGAAATTATTTATTGAACGTTTTAAAAAGTATTTAAAAGTATCCAAGCAATGCGAAGTCGGAAAGGTGTGTTTTCCCGGGGCATCATATAGCTTAGACGGTACTTTAAGATCTGAAGCGAATAGGGTTCAAACTGGCAAAGGGGATTCTCCTGTTGAAGGTAAATTCATTTTGCAGGATGGTACTTATGTATCGCTTGGTTGGTTTACAAATAAGACAGGGTGTTTATATGTTATATTGCCACAGGGAAAAGACAGTGTACTTGGTAAAAACAGATTTTATTTTGATTTTGATTCCAAAGGATTTTTCCCACGCGGTATGAAAGATGGTCACTATTCGTTTGAAGATTTTTGTAATCCTGAAGTGAATGATATTACTTCCGGTCAAGGATGTACTGCCTGGGTAATTTATAATAAGAATTTGGATTATTTACATTGTCATGATAAATTATCTTGGGATGGTGCACACAGTTGTAAAGAAGCGGAATAATAAATAAAAAGCGGTTTTAATTTAAACCGCTTTTTTAAATATTTTGAAATTATTAACAGAAAATATTTTTTTGTGCTATTATACCTGTATAGTCGTTTAATTTATTTTAATAAATAGGAGAAAAAGTATGACTGAAAAAAGAGTATGGCTTTTTAGAGAGGGTAATGCAGGCATGCGTAATCTTCTCGGCGGCAAAGGTGCTAACCTTGCTGAAATGACCAATTTGGGACTGCCTGTTCCTCCGGGGTTAACTATTACAACCGAAACTTGTATGGATTACATTAACCACGGAAACAAAATGCCTGAAGGGTTGATGGATGAAGTTAAGTATTATTTGAAGGAAGTTGAAGAACAAGCCGGTAAAAAATTCGGCGACAATCAAAATCCTTTACTAGTTTCTGTAAGATCAGGTGCAAGACTTTCTATGCCCGGTATGATGGAAACAATTTTGAACTTAGGTTTGAATGACGAAACTGTTGAAGCAATGATTAGATTGACTAACAATCCAAGATTCTGCTATGACAGCTACCGTCGTTTCTTAACTATGTTTGGTTCTGTTGCATGGGAAATGGACAGACAAAAATACTTTGAATCTGAAGTTGAAAAACTTAAAGAACGTGAAGGCGTTAAAGAAGATACTGAAATTTCAGCAGAAGGCTGGAAATCTTTAATCCCTGTTTACAAAAAAGTTATCAAAGAAGTTACGGGAAAAGAATTCCCGCAAGATCCTTACGTTCAATTGGAAGAAGCAATTGAAGCCGTATTCAGATCTTGGAATATTCCTCGTGCAGTCGCTTACAGAAACATGAACAAAATCGACCACAATTACGGTACTGCTGTTAACGTTCAAACAATGGTATTCGGTAACATGGGCGACGATTGTGCAACCGGTGTTTCATTCACACGTAACCCTGCAACAGGTGAAAACAAATTCTACGGTGAATATTTGACTAACGCTCAAGGTGAAGACGTTGTAGCAGGTATCAGAACTCCGAAACCGATTGCTGAATTGGAAAATGAAATGCCTGATTTGTACAGACAATATGTTGATATCGCTAAAAAACTTGAACTCGGTTACAAAGATGTTCAGGATATGGAATTTACAATTGAACGTGGAAAACTTTGGATCCTTCAAACTCGTAACGGTAAAAGAACTGCTGCAGCAGCTGTTAAAATTGCCGTTGATATGTACGAAGAAGGTATTATTACTAAAGAAAGAGCAATTCAATTGGTTGATCCTTATACAGTTAACCAAATTCTTTTACCTTGCTTTGATGCAAAAGCAATGGAAGAAGCTCACAAAATTTGCACAGGTGTAAACGCATCTCCGGGTGCTGCTGTTGGTAAAATTGTATTTGATACTGAAGAAGCAGCTGAGCGCGGTGCCGCAGGTGAAAAAGTTATTCTTGTTCGTGTAGAAACTTGTCCTGATGATATTCACGGTATGGCAGTTTCTCAAGGTGTATTGACACTAAGAGGCGGTGCAACTTCTCACGCAGCTGTTGTTGCTAAAGGTATGGGCAAACCATGCGTTTCCGGTTGCGAAGATTTGAAAATAGATCTTTCTAATGAAACATTAACCGGCAGCGACGGTACTGTTTACCACAAAGACGATATCATCTCTCTTGACGGTGGTAAAGGTCTTGTTATGGAAGGTGCCGTTAAACTTGTTGAAGCAAGAATTGACGATAACTGGAACAAATTCTTCTCTTGGGTTAACGAAATCAAGCAGATGAAAGTTGAAGCTAACGCTGATACTCCGAAAGATATCGAAAATGCATTGAAATTCGGTGCCGAAGGTGTTGGTCTTTGCAGAACAGAACACATGTTCATGGATCCTGACAGACTTCCTTGGGTACAAAAAATGATTATTGCAGGTACTCCTGAAGCAAGAAAAGAAGCTTTGGATCACTTGTTACCTATGCAGTATTCAGATTTCTATGCAATGTTCAAAGCATTGGGCGACAAGCCTTTGACAGTAAGACTTCTTGACCCGCCGCTTCATGAATTCTTGCCTGATAAAGAATCTTTGATTGCAGAAGTTGCAACATTGAAGGCTTTAGGTAAAGATTCAAGAGAAAAAGAAGAACTTTTACACGTTGTAGAAGGTCTTTCAGAATCTAACCCGATGATGGGCTTGAGAGGTTGCCGTTTAGGTTTAACTTATCCTGAAATCAACGAAATGCAAGTAAGAGCAATCTTTGAAGCTTGCTGTGATTTGAAAAAAGAAGGTGTAAACGTTAAACCTTGGGTAATGGTTCCGTTAATCGGCCATGTAAACGAACTTAAAGTTGCAAAAGAAGTTTTGGTTCGTGTAGCAAAAGATGTTATGGCTGAAAAGGGTGTTGAAGTTGAATACAAATTCGGTACTATGATTGAAATTCCGCGTGCCGCATTGACTTCTGATGAAATTGCAGAATACGCAGAATTCTTCTCATTCGGTACTAACGACTTGACACAGATGACATTCGGTTATTCACGTGATGATGCTGAAGGTAAATTCCTCAACCGTTACGTTGAACAAAAAATCTTACCTTCTAACCCATTTGAAACATTAGATCAAAAAGGCGTTGGTCAATTGATTGAAATGTCAATGGAAAGAGGTAAAAAGACTAATCCGAACCTTGTTGGCGGTATTTGCGGTGAACACGGCGGAGATCCTGATTCTGTTAAATTCGCTCACAGAATCGGTCTTGACTATGTATCTTGCTCACCGTTCAGAATCCCTCAGGCAAGACTTGCAGCAGCTCAGGCAGTTGTTGAAGCTAAACAAGCTGTTCACTGCTAAGTTGGTGGCAAATATTTGAAAAAGCGGTTCAGAAATGAGCCGCTTTTTCTTATGCTATAATTATATTTGTAAGGAGAAAAATTATGATTATAGTAATGGAGCCTTCGGCATCCAAAGAAAATATAAAAAGAGTTGTTGATGTATTAAATGAATATGAATTCAGGGTTATTGTCAATCAGGGGGAAATCCATACCGTAATAGAGGCTTTTGGTGATAAAACCTCAATTACACCCGGAAGGATAAGCGCTCTGGAAGGTGTTAAAGAGGTTAAAATAATCCGCGAACCGTTCCGTTTGGCATCCCGTGACAGAAAGCCCGAAGATACCGTAATAGAATTTGAAAACGGCGTGAAAATCGGCGGTGCAAATAAACCTGTCATGATTGTCGGACCATGTTCTGTTGAAAGTGAATATGAAGGTTTACGCGAGGTCGCTTTTGCGGCAAAAGAAATGGGCTGTGAATTCTTGCGCGGCGGTGCGTTTAAGCCAAGAACTTCGCCTTATGACTTTCAAGGCTATGAAGAAAAAGCCTTGAAATATTTGAAACAGGCAAGTGATGAAACAGGTCTTTTGACAGTAACTGAAGTTATGGATTCTGCTGATTTGGAGCTTATTTGCAATTATGTTGATGTTGTACAAATTGGCGCGCGCAATATGCAGAATTTTAAACTTTTAAAGGCTGTCGGAAAATGCAATAAGCCGGTTATTTTAAAACGGGGACTTGCAAGTACAATAAGAGAATTTCTGCTTGCGGCAGAGCATATTATGTATAACGGTAATGAACGTGTAATTCTTTGTGAGCGTGGTATAAGAAGTTTTGACAGTACATTTACGCGAAATGTTATGGATATTGCATCAATTCCCGTTATTAAAAAATATTCGCATCTCCCTATAATTGTTGATCCGAGTCATGGAACAGGTCAGAGGTATTTGATAGAACCTATGACAAAGGCAGGATTAATAGTAGGTGCGGACGGAGTTATGGCAGAAGTCCATCATGATCCTGAAAACGCTCTGTCTGACGGAAAACAAAGTCTTCCTATTCCGATGTTCAAAGATATGATGAGCCGCGTAAATACTATGATTGAACATTTGCATTACGAGAAAAAATGTCTTTCCGCAAATGTTGACTAGATATTTTTTAATACTTCAAGAACAAGCGATTTAAAGCGTTTTTTTGCTTTATCGGTTGTTTCTATTACCTCAGCGTGTGATAATTTTGTTGAGGAAATACCGCTTGCTGCATTTGATATACAGCTTATTCCAAGAACCTTTAATCCGCAATAGTTTGCGACAATTGCCTCCGGCACAGTAGACATCCCTACTGCGTCAGCGCCCAAGATTCTTGCCATATTTATTTCGGCAGGGGTTTCATAGCTTGGACCTGATGAGGCAAAATAGACGCCTTTTTGAATATCCAGACATAATTTTTCTGCGCATTTTTCAGCAATTTTTATTAAATCTTTTTTATAAATTTCGCTCATATCGGGGAAACGTTCGCCTAATGTGTCGTCGTTAGGCCCTACAAGCGGGTTCGCTCCCATAAAATTAATGTGATCCGTTATAATCATCAAATCAGCAGGTCTGAAGCTTTCATTAACAGCTCCTGCCGCGTTGGTTAATATAAGTGTTTTAACGCCCAATTTTTTCATAACTTTGACGGGGTAGGTTATTTCTGACATTGAATGACCTTCGTAATAGTGGTTTCTTCCTTGCATCATAACAACCTTTTTGCCTTCAATTTCAGCGAAGACCAGTCTGCCTTTATGACCTTTTACATTGGATTTAATAAAGTTCGGTATTTCTGCATAAGGAATTGCATAATCACAGTATTCATCAGCAAATTCGCCAAGTCCGGAACCTAAAATAATACCGATTTCCGGCACAAAATTATTTGTTTTTTCTTTTAAAAAATTAATTGTTTCTTCCATATTAATACCCCTAACACACAAAAAAGCACAAATCGGTTTAACCTTTTTGTGCTTTTGAAACTTATTAGCCTACCAAACGGTTATCATCAGCTTCTGATGCTTTAACCATAATAGCATGTTCTACGGGATTTTCTTTTTTGTATCCTGTATCGTAGTTTTCTTCAAAACCGAAATCTTCACGTGCTTTTTTTGCTTGATTTTCGTCAACCAGTTTTTTTGCAAGTTCTGCTATTTCATAAACAAGCTGGTATCTGTTTTCGGTATTTTCGTTTAAGTCCCATGCTACTTTAATTATTTGTTCCATTTATAAATCCTCTTAACTTTACAATTATAATATTATAATACAAAAAAATTTTTGGCAAGGGGTAAAACCTGTATTTTCCATGTATAATAAAGTTATGAAGTTAAAAGATAACATAAGAATATATGCTTGGCTTGAATTCTTAATATGGTTTATCATTTTGTGTTTGTGTGTATGGGGTTTTCGTTTTTATAGATACAAACAGTTTAGAGAATTGCCGAGTTATCAAATTTTTATGCCTGATGTGGATGGTATGATTGTAGGGTCTCCGGTAAAATATATGGGGGTTCAGGTCGGATATATTACAAACATAAAAATTCTTACAAATAATGTTTATGTAAGATTTGTAATAAGTGACATGGATTTGAAACTGCCAAAAGGCGTTATTGCAACTGTAGAATTCAACGGTCTGGGCGGGTCAAAGAGTCTTGAGCTTTATCCCCCTGATGAAAATGAGCATACGGAAAGACTTATTGTTATTAGTAGTCCGAAAAGACTTCATGATTCACTCGGATTATTAAATGATATGTTTGGGAAAATAGATTCAATTGCGGTTAAACTTTCACATTTTGCAAGTGAAATGGGTGTCATAGATTCTTCAACAGAGCATCTTAAAGTTAAACCTGAAGATATTGAAAAAGGAATAAAACAAACTGATGATTTTGTAGATAATATGATAAAAAACAGAGATGATTTTCAAAGCAGAATTAAGGAGTGGAAGCATGAATAAAGAAAAAGTCAGAGTAATTGATAACCCTGTTATACTGCTAAATTTATGCACAATGCGTGATAAAAATACCGACAGTCAGGGTGTCAGAATTGCAACAAGAAAGATTACAAGGTGTTTGTTATATGAAGCTGCCAAAAATCTTCCGCTTGTGGAAAAAGAAATTACAACACCTTTAACAACATTTAAAGCAAAAACAGTTGATCCTGATATTAATTTAATTATTTCACCAATTTTGCGCGCAGGATTAATTTTTACGGATGAAGCTATTGATATACTTCCGCAAGCCTGCATACGACATATTGGTATGTACCGTGATGAAAAAACTTTAAAACCTGTCTGGTATTATAACAAAGTCCCTATGGAAGCGCCAAATCCTGAAAAATTCTATATTTATATAACAGATCCTATGCTCGCAACAGGTAATTCACTTATTGAAGCAATTAAACTTTACGCGGATAAAGGAATTCCTATTGATAATATAAAAGTAATCTGTATAATCGCAGCGCCTCAAGGAATTGAAAATATTCAAAAACACTATCCTGATATTGAAATAATAACAGCTGCTGTAGATGACCACTTGAATGAGAAAGGCTACATAGTACCTGGCATGGGGGATGCGGGCGACAGAATTTTTAATACGTAATTGATAAATTTATATCCATAAGTGCCCTTTATGGCACAATTTAAAAGAGCCTTTCCCAAGGCTCTTTTCTTTATCCCAAAGTCACGAGAAGTAACCTACTCCCCAAGACAAACCGCCTGTCGAAGGCTAGAGCGGGCATCTAGTCCCCAAAACGTTTTCGTGGGGTAAAACTCGAGACGGTACGTTTGGGCTTTGCTTACCTCATCATTTGTGAAAACTAAGAAGGCTGTGGATGTACCTGCAGATGCTGTGAAACCTAACTCTGCTACTTTGTCATAATCAAGTGTTAAACCGAATATGTTTCCGTTAGTTCTTGTTGCAATGTAGTTAATTCCTGTTGTATTGTATACGTAATTTGCAATATCATTTAATTGTGTTTGTGTTAGCATCTTACTAACACCACCGCAAGCTTTAACAGCCCCTGACCAATAATCTATGTTATAGTAGCATTCCTCTATTCCAAGCTCGCCTTTTAATTCTTCGCACTCAGCTTTGGTTAGCGAATCAGGTTTAAAAGGAGCAGAAAAGCATGTACTACCGGATTTGAAGGCACAAGATTTTAAAAATGAATTAATCTCTCTGACATCTTTAGTGTAGGTATTAGGGGATTTAAATCCGTTGGTGTCATAGATAAGAGAGATACAGCTTGTGCCTGTAAAAGTATTAGTATATGGCTGTTCATTACAATCAGGATTGTAGGCAATAATCCCTGTTGTACCGTTAGCGAATTGAACCCCTAAAGCCTCAGAATTCCAGTCGTCTTGTCCTAAATCAGCAGCAGTTTTAATTTCCGGCATAACAATTTTTTCAGATTTAGAACCACTGGAGATATCTATGATTTCCCAGGTAATGTTTTCATTAAAGCATGATTTAATATCGCTGTTTTGGCAAACTTTATTAATCTTGAAGTGTTTCCCTAATTCGGCGACAAAGTCAGCAGTATTTTTGTAACCTGCAAGAGATTGCTGGGTATTCATAGTTTTTAAAGCTTCTTCTAACTTTCTTTCAAAGACAGATGCGGAAGTACTCCAGGTTTTGTTTTGATAATTCGCAACCAGTGTTGGAATAGTCATAGCAGCAACTACACCGATAATAGCTAAAGTAATTAAGACTTCAGCGAGAGTGAATGCAGCCTTGACCCTCACCCCAACCCCTCTCACCTCCACTTCGCTTCGGAAGCAGGGTCGCACAACTCGTACCTCGTTGGCTCCCTTTGCTCCAAAGGTAGAGGGTATAATATTCTTGTCATGCTGAACTTGTTTCAGCATCTCCTTATGAGAGGATAGCCCCCTCACCCTATCCCTCTCCCGTAGGGCGAGGGAATATTCCTTGTCATGCTGAATTGGTTTTAGCATCTCATTTAGAGATTCCGAGCCGAGTTCGGAATGCCAGCTAAACGTATTACAGGAGGTTAAGCTACTGCCCCCCCCCCCCTGACGGAAATATAGTTGTGATGCGTGTTTACGTTCATTTTTTTAACCTCCAAGTATTCTGTAACATATTTATTATATCATATTGAATACCCTGTTGCAATATTAAAAGCGGATGTAAACTTAATGTAACAAAACAATTTTTTTATTAAAGTTTTTTAAATATCAGACCGTCTTTTCAGGTGTGTAGCAGAGGTTTTGTATTGAAAATAAATAATTTTGATACCAATATATATATTCCAAAGCAATCTTTGCCTGATGAATCGGAACAGGTAAAGCAGCCTTCTGATACCTTAAAGCAAGTGGTGCCAAAACCTGTTTCCGGCAGCAATACTGATACGGAAGTCGCAATTGATTCTACAATTAATGTACCGCCCGGCAGTCATCTTGTTCAGCCTAAAGAAACTTTATACAGCATTGCAAATCACTATGGCACAACTGTTGCCGAGCTTATTGCACTTAACCCGGATCTTAAGTCTGATAAAAACGGAAATAAAATTATAAATTCAGGTTCAATAATTAAAGTATCAAAAACTGTTGAACAAAATGATGAAGATGTTGTTTCTCAAGATAATGAACAGTTTTTTGGCGCATGGAAAATTGAACAGGGCAAGGGCGCATATTCTGTTATGTCCAAATTTAACCTTTACCGCGAAGAATTGGCACGTTTGAATCCTGAAATTGATTTGAATAATTTAAAAAAAGATGAAGTATTGAAAGTCCCGGGATATAAGGTTAAAGCCGGTGACACAATGTATGGTATAGCTAAGTCCCATGATATTACACTTGATATGCTGAAAGAATTAAACCCCGGACACGGTGAGGCGTTGAAACCTGACGAAATACTTAATGTCCCGAAACTTGCAGGTCAAGATTTGGGATTTGAAAATCTAGAAGTTGAGTTTGACGTGATAGAGGAAACTCCGCAAAAAATTTCACACACAGTACAAAACGGTGAAGCATTATCCAAAATTGCTGAAAAATACGGTGTTCCGATGTGGGCAGTTATGCTTCATAATAATATTGAAAATGAAGATAAGATTTACAAAAATCAGGTTCTTGAAATCCCGACGGAAAAAGAAGTCGCCCGGCTTGAAGAATTAAGAATCAAACCGGAACCTGTGCATGAAAAAACACCTGAAACCCATACTGTTAAAAAAGGAGATACGCTTTCCGAAATCGTACTTAAATACGGTGTATCTTTAAAAGATTTGAAAGAATGGAATAATTTAAAAAGTGATAAAATTGATACAGGAAAAGTCTTGAGGCTTTCCAAACCGGATGAAGCCGATGTGCCAAAACCGCCGCAGGATGTTAAATATACAATAAAAAACGGTGATGTTTTATCTAAAATTGCATTGAAATACGGTGTTTCAACAGCCTCAATAATGTATAAAAATAATATTCAAAATCCAAAACATATTCAGCCCGGTCAAATTATTATAATACCTGATAAGACAGAAGTGGCTGAACTTGAGGCCGCACAAAAAGCTATAAAGGCTCAACAAAATACCCCTACACAGCAAAAGAAAAAAGTATCCGGCAGCACTAATAATGCGAACGCACCTGCAAATACTATTTCTTTGAACCGCGGTATTGTTGTTCATAAAGTTAAAAAAGGCGACACACTTCTTGATATTTCCAAAAAATACAATATACCGGTTAAAGATTTGATGCTTTATAATGACAATCTTAAAGGTGTTAAATCTTCAGACAAGCTTTCAGATAAAGAAGTCAAAAATATAAGAATTATTGCCACAAAAAATGCGGTAATTGATGCAACAGGTGTAAGCGAAAATTTTATAAACGATTTAATTTCCGTAGAGAAAAAACGAAACCGCTTATATAACGACGATTGCGGAATCCCTACAATAGGCATCGGTCATAATACACGGGCGCACGGTGATACGGGTAATTATCGCGGGAAAACAATTTCTGATAATCAGATTTACAGTTTGCTTGCGCGTGATATTTTTGATGCACAGAATAAAATTAAACATGCAATAGGAAAAGAGGCATTTGATAACCTTTCAAGAGCTCAGAAAGAAGCGCTTTACGGTCTGGTGTTTAATACAGGAGGATTGCAGGGAAGTCCGAAACTCATCGAGGCTTTGAAAAAGAATGATTATGTTGAAGCTGCCTGTCAGATGGATCAGGCATGCGGTAAAGTTAATGGTAAATTGACGGTTCTCCCCGGGCTTGCCAAACGCAGATTTATGGACATATCAAAGTTTATTGAAGGTTCAAGATTCTCAAGAAGCGATCTCAAAACCGTAATGTCAACAATTCAGGATTTGTATGACAAAGGCTTTAATAATATACAAAAAGAAAATACCAAAGTCGATTATAATGCCTATGCTAAAAAATTCTTAGGCGCTTATATTGATAAAGGCTGGATAGAAATTAGAGGCTAGTAACAATTTCTCCCACAATTTTGCCGTGAATTGTTTTTATTGTTCTGTCAAAAGGTATATCTTCCGCCCAGCGAAGATTTTTTAAAGTGTCTATAACGACAATTTCTCTGGCTTTCATGTCGCTATCGCAAATTTTTACAACAAATCCTTCTTCTTTTTCGGTGTTCACCGCAATACAAAGCCCGCCGGCTCCGACTTTTGCAATGATATTTTTGGAATTTTGAATAATTTTTGTATCTGTTCTGTCCTCACCGCCTATAATATACGGATTATTCAAAAATGCGTTTGTAATTTTTTTATAAACCGGATTGCAAAAAAGATTTAAGTAGCCTTTTACCATATTTGCCAACGGCATTGAATGAATTGGCACTCCGCAGCCGTCTGAGGTTATCGGGTAGTTTTGTTTAACTTCGCATAAATCGTAAATTTTTTGTTTGATAAGTTTTTGCAGAGGGTGATTTATGTCATCATAAGTTAATAAATCCCAGCCGTTCATAACGCATAATCCGAGCATAATTATATGTTTTCCGGAACAATTGTTGTGAAAAATATTTTCTGTTTCGCCGTTTAACAGCAATTTTTTCTGCTCTGTTTTAGAAAGCGGCTTGTGAAGTCCGCATTTTAAGGCATTGGGTTCAAGTCCTATTTTTTGCAGTAATCCTTTTGCGGTTTCGGTGTGAATTTCTTCTCCGGCATGTGATGCACAGCAAAGGGCAATTTCATTTTCGGTCATATTGAAAAATTTATCCATGCCAAAATCTATCAAAAGGCTTGCTTGTAAAGGTTTTGCACAGGATCTTAAATAAAACGGATAGTTGTTGGTTTCGCCTGTTGTTCCGATTACTTTTTCTTTATTGCATAAAACAATATAACCGAAGTGTTCCTGCTCAACAAGTCCGTCACGGATATATTTTACTAATTTTTCAGGATAAGTCTGTGCCATTATTTTTCACTATTTCCAGCAATTGGGAAATTCTTTTTTTAAGAATTTCATTTTCTCTTTTTAAATCTTCAATCTCTTTTTTATACTGTTCTTCTTTATTACAAAATTCGCTTTTACCCTGCGGAACTGTATTGTAATCCAATACAAAACGTTTTTTTGACTCCTCTTTAAATGCAAGCATTGCAGATACGTCATCACGGGTTATAAAACCTAAATCCACAAGAATTTCCGCAAATTTCTTGTGTGATTTTTCGCTTATATCAACGGCTTTTTCCAATTGTTCATCTGTAATGACACCCTTTTGTCTGAAATATTCCCCTGTTCTGAATTTACCTGCAATAAATCCTGCCATGGCTTCAATTTCTATATTTTCGGGTTTCTCAATATAATTCTGTTCAATACAGAAAATAAAGTATTTTGCGACTTCTTCCATTGATAAGAAAGTATTAAGCGAGATTTCCAAAATGCTTGCATTGTTTTCACAATACTCCAAAAAATTGTATATATTCAAATCCAGTCCGGAGCATCTTTTCTTTAATTCTTCGCTGCCTTTGAAGGTAAGAGTCGGTTTGTATAATGAAAAAATATCCTCTGAATTTTCTTTTAAAAATTTTTCACAAACTTGTGACTTTATATCATCAGATAACTTCAAAAAAATTATCTGTTTAATCCACAGAGGAAATTCTTCAATTTTTGCTAAAAATAAACCAAAAATACTTTTTTTCAAAACAACTCTCCTGTAAACGGATTTTAGCATGTAAAATTTTTGACTTCAACCTCCAACAATACAAACTAGGCAAATTTGTTTTTTGATATCAATTGTGCATGTTGTTTGTCTGACAACACCTTATATACTAGGCGATTGCCTGACGGCATTCTTCACAGATACCGTTTTCGTCGAGTTTTCTGTATTTCCAGCAGCGGTCGCATTTTTCTCCTTCTGCTTTCGTAACCCATACTGTGTAATCGTCTTCTGTATATTCATTCAATACATCTGACGGTTTTTCGTCTGTTACGTAGGCTTGAGAGGTTATGAAGATATTTGCCAGTTCATCTTCGTTTGATTTTAAAACGGCATTATCAGCCGTTTTTACATAAACAGCAACCTCTAATGAGCTGCCGACTTTTTTGTCTGCTCTTAAAGGTTCTATTGCTCGGGTTACAACCTCACGTGCTTTAAGAATTTTTGTGAAATCTTCTTCCAATTGAGGGTTGTGCCATTTTTCGTTTACAACCGGCCAATCTGAAAGTAAAATACTTTCCAAGCCGCCTCTTTGCGTTTCAGGAACATTTTGCCATATATCTTCCGCCTGATGCGGCATAACAGGAACTAGAAGTCTCACAAGTGTTTGTGAAATTTCATACAAAACCGTCTGGCATGCGCGTCTTGAGATTGATTTTTTGCCTGCCGTGTATAATCTGTCTTTTACAATATCCAGATAGAATGAGCTCAAATCAACTGCCGCAAAGTTTTGAAGGCTTTGGAAATATTTGTAAAATTCATAATTTTCAAATGCCTCCGTAACCTGTTCAATTAATTGATTTAACTTGTAAAGCGCGAATTTGTCCAATGCTTTAAGTTCATCATATTGAACGTAGTCTTTTGCAGGGTCAAAATCAAATAAATTGCCGAGCAAAAATCTTGAAGTATTTCTTGTTTTTTTGAAAATTTCAACAAGCTGTTTGATTATGTTATCGCCGATTTTTGTATCGTTTCTGTAATCGACAGATGCAGCCCAAAGTCTTAATACATCAGCGCCGTAGGTTTTAATAATATCATCCGGTCTTATGTAATTACCAAGGGATTTTGACATTTTTCTGCCGTCCTCGCCGAATACAAAACCGTGTGTAAGTACTGATTTGTAAGGTGCTTTGCCCTGAGTTGCAACAGATGTTAAAAGGGATGACTGGAACCAGCCTCTATGCTGGTCAGAGCCTTCAAGATACATATCAACCGGTGTATGGCCGAGTTCATCTGAACGTTTTTCAACAACTGCACGCCAGGTTATACCTGAATCAAACCAAACATCCATAATGTCGTTTTCTTTGGTGAAACAATGTGTTTTTCCGCATTTCGGACATTTGAAACCTTCCGGCAAAAGCTCATCAGCGCTGTATTTTACCCAGGCATCTGAACTTTCTTTTTCAAATATTTTTGCAACATTTTCGATAGTTTCATCAGTTACTATGACTTCATCGCATTCTTTGCAGTAGAATACAGGGATAGGAACGCCCCATGCACGCTGGCGCGAAATACACCAGTCGGAGCGCCCTTCTACCATATTTGAAATTCTTGCTTCTCCGCTTGACGGAATCCATTTTACTTTTTTGATTTCTTCAAGCGTTTGTTTTCTGAATTTGTCTACTTTTACGAACCATTGCGGTGTCGCGCGGTAGATTACGGGGTTTTTACATCTCCAGCAGTGCGGATAGCTGTGCTGAATGTCTTGCTGGCTAAGTAATGCACCGCATTTTTCAAGTTTTTCTATAACAACTGAATTCCCTTTGTAATACGGAATACCTTCCAAATCTTTGTCCTGAACTTGTTCAGTCCAGACGCCTTTTGAATCCAGCGGAGAAAATACTTCAATTCCGTATTTCAAACCGACTTCGTAGTCCTCAAGCCCGTGTCCCGGAGCTGTGTGAACTGCACCTGTACCGGCATCAAGGGTTACGTGTTCTCCCAAAATTATCGGGGATTTTCTGTCAACAAGCGGATGTTTTGTGTTTAAAAGCTCCAATTCAGCACCTGTACAGGAACCGATTACGTTAATATCGTTTTCTTCCCAGCCGACATCTGCCAAAAACGCGCCCAAAAGTCCTTGTGCCGCAACGTAAATATCGCCGCCGTATTCAAAGAAGGTATATTCAAATTTCGGGTGCATTGAAATTGCCATGTTTGAAGGAATTGTCCACGGTGTTGTGGTCCAAATTACCGCGTAAATGTTTTTATCATTCTGAGCTCGTTTCAAAATTTCTTTGTTTATTTTTTCAGTTGACTCATCGTCAAATTTGAATCTTACATAAATGGATGTTGAGGTATGATCTGCGTATTCAACTTCGGCTTCTGCAAGTGCAGTTTCACATGAAGCGCACCAGTAAACGGGTTTTAAACCCTTTTCAATATAACCCTTTTTATACATTTCACCGAAAACTCTAACCTGTTCGGCTTCAAAATCAGGGTTAATAGTCAAATAAGGGTGTTCCCAATCGCCCCACACACCAAGGCGTTTGAACTCGGATTCCTGACCTGTTAGATTCTTATGAGCGAATTCACGGCATTTTTCACGCAATTCAAGAGGAGTAAGCGCACTTCTGCCACCTTTGATATTTTTTACAACAGCGTTTTCAATCGGAAGTCCGTGTCCGTCATAGCCCGGAACATAAGGCGCGTAAAATCCTTTTTGGGATTTGTATTTAATCAAAATATCTTTTAGAATTTTATTCAAAGCTGTTCCGACGTGAATTTTTTCAGAGCTTAAATACGGCGGTCCGTCGTGAAGCACAAAGCTGTTAGATTTATCACGCTGTTCAATATTTTTTTCGTAAATATTTTTTTCTTCCCAGAATTTTTGGGTTTGAAGTTCTTTTACGGTTGCATTTGCTCTCATTTCCAAAGTTGTTTGAGGCAAATTAAGTGTGTTTTTGTAATCGGTTTTTGTCTGTTCGCTCATTCTATTCCTCTATTCGTAACTTTTTCGTAAATATTTTTTATACCTGAAAAATCCCATTCAAATTTTTCGTGGTCAGTTTCATCAATAAATTCTTTCATTTTTCCGTAATCGAAAGCGTTTTCCCATCTTGCAATAACAACTGTGGCAACGCAATTGCCGATTAAGTTAACGGTAGTTCTTCCCATATCAAGAATCTGGTCTATTCCTAAAAGTATTGCAACACCCAGAATCGGGATATTGAAGCTTGCCAGAGTTCCGGCAAGAACAATTAAAGAAACCCTTGGAACTCCTGCAATGCCTTTGCTGGTAAGCATTAATGCGAGCATCATTATAACCTGCTGGTTTAAATCAAGATGTATTCCGACGATTTGTGATGAAAATAATACAGCCATAGCAAGGTACAAAGTGCTTCCGTCAAGGTTAAATGTGTAACCTGTCGGCATTACAAAGCCTACAATATTTTTCGGTACCCCGAATTTTTCCATTATTTCAATTGCTTTAGGAAAGGCCGCCTCTGAACTTGCAGTTGTAAATGCCAGAACTGCCGGCTCCTGTATGGCTTTTATAAGGTTTCGGAAAGATATTCTTGCATATTTACATGCGATGAATAATACCATAAGAACAAATACCGCAAGCGCGGTGTATAGTGAAAATATTACTTTTGCGTAATTTTTTAAAATTGAAAGTCCGTTATCACCTACAGTTGCAGCAATGGCTCCGAATATGCCCAACGGTGCGAAATACATTACATATTCCGTAAACTTAAACATAATTTGCGATACGGAATTCAAAACATCCATAACGGGTTTTGCCACTTTCCCGACAGTACACATTGCAATTGCGAAAAATATTGAGAAAACAACTATCTGCAAGAGATTCCCGTCAGACATTGCCTGAACAATACTTGTCGGGAATATATTCATAACCATATCAGATATTGATGTATGGGCATTTGTCGCAGCCATCAAGTCAGCTTCATGAAGCAGTCTGGGGTTATTTGCAACTGCCCCGGATACAAAGCCCGTACCGGGTTTGAATATATTTGCCATGGTTAAGCCGATAATAAGCGCCAGTGTTGTTACAACTTCAAAATAAATAACGGTTTTCACGCCGATTTTGCCGAGACTCTTGATGTCGCCATGACCTGCAATACCGACAACAAGCGTTGCAAACAACAGCGGTGCAATAATCATCTTAACCATTCTTAAGAAAATTATGGCAAACGGACGCATTTTTACCGCAAATTCAGGGAAAAAATGTCCGACTAAAACACCTAATATGAGTGCTATAAATATTAAGGCTGTAAGTCTTGAATGTTTCAAAAGAAATTTCCTCTTCCTATATTATATTATAAACATGTGAAAGAGGAAATTATAATTTAAAAAAATAATTAAATAGTGTTACAGTTTTGGCATGCTGTTGCGTGAGAATCAAAACTGATGTAAAATTGTAGAACAATCATGCTTTTGGGCATGCTTTTAAGGGATAGAATTACTTTTAAATAACAGACTATGGAGGTTAATGTGGCAGATTCTACGTGTATTGATGATGTATGTTTATCCGAAAACGCGATAAAGGTTTTGGAGAGAAGGTATCTTAAACGTGACAAAGACGGTAATTGTACCGAAAAACCGGCTGATATGTTCAGACGTGTTGCAAAATCTATTGCAGAAGGTGATTTTAAATTCGGTGCATCTCAATCAGATGTTGATAAACTTACTGAAAGATTTTATAAAGCAATTACAAATCTTTATTTTATGCCGAACTCACCGACTTTGATGAATGCGGGCAGAGAACTCGGACAATTGGCAGCTTGTTTTGTATTGCCGGTTGAAGATTCTTTGGAAGGTATTTTTGAAACAGTTAAAAATACAGCATTAATTCACAAATCAGGCGGCGGAACAGGTTTTTCTTTCTCAAGATTAAGACCTAAAAACAGTGTTGTAAGATCTACAATGGGTGTTTCATCAGGTCCTGTTTCATTTATGGAAGTGTTTAATGCCGCAACCGAAGCCGTTAAGCAGGGCGGTACACGCCGCGGTGCTAATATGGGTATCTTAAGAGTTGATCACCCTGATATTTTAGACTTTATTGAATGTAAATCCGATAACAACAAATTAAATAACTTTAATATTTCCGTTGCTGTTACCGACAAGTTTATGGAAGCATATATTAACGGAACTGATTACGATTTGGTTAACCCGCAAAATAATCAGGTCGTCGGAAGATTAAGCGCTAAAAAAGTGTTTGATATGATTGTTGACGGTGCCTGGAGAAACGGCGAACCCGGTATTGTATTTATCGACAAAATGAATGCAGACAACCCGACACCTTTAATCGGTGAAATTGAATCTACGAACCCGTGCGGAGAGGTTCCGCTGTTGGCTTATGAAGCTTGTAACCTCGGTTCAATCAATTTGGGCAGAATGGTTAAAGAAACATCAAACGGTGTTGAAGTTGACTGGGATTTATTGGCAGAAACTACAAGAACTGCAATAAGATTCTTGGATAACGTAATTGCCGTAAATAATTACCCGCTGCCGCAGATTTCCGAAATGGTTCAAAATAACAGAAAAATCGGACTTGGCGTCATGGGCTGGGCTGATATGCTTATGAAAA
The DNA here is from genome assembly GCA_944323695.1 of Candidatus Gastranaerophilales bacterium. Taxonomy (GTDB): domain Bacteria; phylum Cyanobacteriota; class Vampirovibrionia; order Gastranaerophilales; family Gastranaerophilaceae; genus SIG32. The sequence goes on along the minus strand of CALUTI010000006.1, from coordinate 16,531 downwards.
TGGGTATATCTTATGCTTCTGAAGAAGGTACAAAACTTGCTTCTCAAGTTATGGAATTTATTGATTACGAATCTAAATGCGAATCAATCGAACTTTCAAAAGAACGCGGAAGATTTAATAACTTTAAAGGCAGTGTTTACGATAGCGATTACTATTTGTATAACAAGTACAAAGGAAAATCCGCAGGAAAAATTTCCGATAACCAATGGAAAGAATTGGATGAGCAGATTAAAAAATACGGTATCAGAAATGCTACAACAACATGTATTGCACCTACCGGTACAATTTCAATGATTGCAAGTGCTTCAGGCGGTGTTGAACCTTTATTCGGTCTTGTATTTTCAAGATTGATTATGGACGGCACGGAAATGCTTGAAATCAACCCGATTTTCAAGGATTACATGGTATCTCACGGACTTTATTCCGAAGAATTGATGAAGAAAATTGCAAAAGACGGGTCAATCGCTCATGTGGATGGCATCTCTGATGAAGTTAAACATATTTTTGCAACAGCTCACGATGTTTCACCATACTGGCATGTAAAAATGCAGGCAGCATTCCAGCTTCACACAGATAACGCGGTTTCAAAAACCGTAAACTTTGAAGAACATGCCACCAGAAAAGATATCGAAGAAGCTTATATTCTTGCATACAAAAATAACCTGAAAGGTATTACGGTTTACAGAAACAATTCAAGACAGTTCCAGCCGATGAATTTGGATGATAAGAAAAAATCCGAAGAAAAGGCTGAAGATGAGATCCTGAATCAAGTTCAGGATGACACGCCTGATACAACAGAAGAACCTACAGGCGAGATTAAAACAGTGAAATGCCCTGAATGCGGTAATGAAATTCAGATGGCAGAAGGATGTTTTATCTGCTTAAAATGCGGTTATTCAGGTTGTTCATAAGATACTTTCCGTTATAAGAAAGAGGGATAAAGGAGTACCTCAAAGGTACTCCTTTGTTAATATATGTAACAAAAATACATGTTTTATAGCAAAAAATACATTGACGGGTCTTAATGATAATGTAGATTTAAAATATTTTGAAAGGACTAAAATGTCAATAGTAGCAATTCCGGGTTTTGATGTAAAGAAAATAGGCAAAGACAGATATTCAATTGCAGTTACGAACGGCAATATGGGTGCTGCAGTAGTAAATAAAAAACAGCTTAAACAAATAGCGGATGTTTACGGCGTGCCTGTAAAAGATAATTCAAAAACTAAAAAAGTTGCCATCGGTATTGCCGCAGGTTTAGTTGGTGCCGGTGCACTTGCCGCCGGTATTATTTACCGTAAAAATATAGGCAAATTTTTTAAAGGTCTGAAAGATACAAAATTTGGTAATGTATTGAACTCAGTTGAGGAAAAAGCTGCAGAAGGCATGAATACCGTAAAAGAAACTGTTGTGAACGGTGCAAAAGCCGCAAAAGAAAAAGGTTCAAAATGGTATAATAAAGCTGCAGGTTTTGCTAAAAAAGCCTGGAAAGCTGTTAAAGAATTTTTTGTAAACGGCTGGGAAAAACTTAAGGAAGGGTTTAAAAGCTTATTCAAAAAACAGCCCGATACTGCACGCCCGCTGGATTCAATAGGCTGATTTGTAAGTGTTGAAAAATAATATAAAAAAAGCACCGTTTCGGCGGTGTTTTTTTATGCTATAATTTTCGGGTGAGGAATTATGATAACTGAAACTGAAAAATTAACTGCCGAAGATATAGTTAAAAACACAAACTTACAGCATATAGCAATTATTATGGATGGAAACCGCCGCTGGGCAAAAGAAAGAAATCTTCCGTCAGCTATGGGGCATAAAAAAGGTGTTGATGCTTTAAAAGCTACTCTCAAGGCTTGCCATAAATTTGGCGTGAAATATTTAACCGTGTATGCTTTTTCCACTGAAAATTGGAACAGAAAGCCTGAAGAGGTTGCTTTTTTAATGGAGCTTTTGGCAAACACCATAAAAAACGAACTTAAAGAACTTCATGAAAATGGCGTTGTTATCAACTTTATCGGTGATTTGACAAAATTAAACCCGAAATTGCAGAATATTTTATATGATGCAATGGATTACACTAAAAATAACACAGGCGTAAGATTACAGATAGCTTTTAATTACGGTTCGCGTGATGAGATTGTAAATGCAGTTAAACATATAATCTCAAAAGGCATAAAAGCTGATGCGGTTACTGAAGAATTAATTTCAAACGAACTTTATACAAAAAATATTCCTGATCCGGATCTTTTAATAAGAACCGGCGGTGAGATGCGCGTTTCAAATTATCTGCTCTGGCAGATTGCGTATTCTGAATTCCTTGTAACAAAACAGTTTTGGCCGGAATTTGACGAAACATCACTTTCAGACGCTATTTTTGAATTCGGCCACAGGCAAAGACGGTACGGTAAATAATGAAAATAGTTTTTGCAACAGGTAATCTTAATAAATTAAAGGAAATAAACGAAATTTCCAAAGGAAGCGGGATAGAATTTATACTTCCCGGTGACGGCTTTAATCCTGTTGAAGACGGCAAAACTTTTGAAGAAAATTCATATAAAAAGGCCAAAGAGGCAAACAGAGTTTCAAAAATGATGTCTCTGGCAGACGATTCCGGGTTGTGTGTTGAAGCATTAAACGGTGCACCTGGGTTATTTTCCGCCCGTTATGCAGGAACACAGCAGGAAAAAATTGATAAAATATTAAATGAGCTTGAAGGTTCTACAAATAGAAAAGCAAAGTTTGTATGCGTTATGACGCTTTTGGATGAAAACGGTGAAATTTTGCATGTTTCAAAAGGCGAGTGCCACGGTGAAATTGCACAAAAACAATCCGGCACAAACGGTTTTGGTTATGATCCGGTGTTTATTGTTGAAAATACAAACAGGACAATGGCTGAAATGTCCGAAGATGAAAAAAATAATATTTCGCATAGAGGCAGAGCACTCACGGATATGTTGTCCTTTTTACGCTCAATGCTTGGATAATTTGACTATTGCAAAGCTGATTTTTTTTTGTTACGATTTTTGTTACCAGACAACATATCAGAGGAGAGGTAATGAAAAAAAATATAATTATTATATTAATAGTCGTCATTGCGGCGATTTTTCTGAGATATATTTCGGGTGTTATAGGTGAATATATGAGCACTAAAAAGATTAAAATGCAGCCTGCCCCGAGTGTTCAGGTCGAACCTATAGGTGAAGAAGAAATAATAAGAAGCTTTCAGGCACCCGGTCGTGTTACATCAAAATATCAGGTAAATGTTCTTGCGCGTATTTCAGGGTATTTGCAAAAAAGCTACTTTAAAGAAGGTGATTACGTAAAAGAAGGTCAGGTTTTATTTCAAATAGAACCGAATGAATTTATAAACACGGCAAATGTTGCAAAAGCTAATGTTGCAAATACGAGGGCCCAGCTTGAATATGCAGAAAAACAATTGGCTCGTGCAAGTGAACTCGTAAAAAAAGATTATATAGCAAAAGCGCAGTATGATCAAATCTTGTCACAAAGAGATGCTTTAAGAGCACAGCTTGCCTCTGCTCAAGCAGCATATCAGGACAGCCAGAGAAATTACAGCTATACAATGGTGAAATCACCTGTAAACGGCAGAGTAGGTATTATCACGGTAACTGTCGGAAACTATGTTTCTCCGGCATCAGGACCTTTGACAACAATCAACAGCACAGATCCCATTTATGTAACTTTCCCGTTGGATTCCAATGACTTTGATGCGTTAGCAAAGGCTGATATGGCCAATTACAAAAACAGAAAAGTCGAATTGTATTTTAATAACGGTGAAAAATATGATATTGACGGAGTTCAGGACTTTTTAGACAACAAAATTGATCAATCTACGGGTACGGTAACCCTTCGTGCAACTTTTAAAAATCCGAATAACAGACTCCTGCATGGTGAATTCGTTACAGTAAAACTATATTCAAACAATAAGGTTAAAGTGCCTGTTGTACATCAGGCAGCCGTACAGGAAAATCAAGCCGGCAAATATGTTTATAAGCTTGACGATAAAGATTTGCCTCAATTGACATATATTAAAGTCGGTCAGCAAACAGGTGATTACTGGGTAGTAACTGAAGGTTTAAATGTCGGTGACAGAGTAATTACCGACGGATTACAGAAAGTAACTCCGGGACATCCGGTTACTATTGTTACCTCGGAAGAGATGGCAAAAATTAAAAAACAAGAAACACAACCGAAAAAGGATAAATAATGGCAGAAAATTCAGGGAATTTATTTATAAAACGTCCTAAGCTCGCTATAGTAATCTCTTTGGCGATTATTTTAGCGGGTATGCTTATGATAACAACATTACCGTTAGAGGAATATCCTTCAATTACCCCTCCGCAGGTAGTTGTAAACGCTACCTATGCCGGCGCAAGTTCTGACGTTGTTGAATCAACCATTGCTGCGCCTGTTGAAGCTCAATTGAACGGTGTTGAAAATATGATTTATATGTCTTCAACATCTCAAAACGGTTCTTACCAGTTGACGTTGTATTTTGATATCGGCTCTGACCCTGATATGGCGGTTGTAAACGTTCAAAACCAGCTCCAATTGGTTACTCCGCGGTTGCCGGAAGAAGTTCGAAGATACGGTTTGACCGTAAAAAAATCCACTGGCGGCCCGGGTATTTTGATGATATCAGTCAACTCCCCGACAGGAACTTACGATAACCTGTATATTGCAAACTATGCTGCTATTTATATTAAAGATGAATTGGCACGTATTAAAGGTGTCGGTAAAGTTCAGGTATTCGGCTCAACAGAATACTCAATGAGAATTTGGCTTGATGCGAATAAAATGGCAAGCTTAGGTGTTTCAACAAGCGAAGTTGCCGCAGCTGTTCAGGCACAAAATACTCAGACTCCTGCGGGTGATTTGGGCGTTGAACCTATGAAAGACCCGCAGATGATTAAGCTTACAATGCGTACCAGAGGACGTCTGGAGGATCCGAAAGAGTTTGAAGATATTGTTGTAAGGTCAAAACCCGACGGTTCTCAAATTAAGCTTAAAGATATTGCACGTGTAGAATTAGGTGCTGAAAGTTATTCATACTTCTCCAGAATCGGCGGTAAAAATGCTGCAATTATTTCCGTCAGTCAGCTGCCTGAAGCAAACGCTATTGATTTGTCTAATAAAATCCAAAAGAAAATGGAAGAATTAAGTAAAAGCTTCCCGCAAGGTATTGAATATGAAATCCAGCATGATGAAACTGAATTCGTCCGCGAATCAATTAATGAGGTAATACACGCAATTGCTCTTGCTATTTTACTTGTTGGTCTGGTAACCTATATGTTTTTAGGCAGTATGCGTGCCGCGTTTATTCCTTTCTGCGCAATTCCGGTTTCATTAATCGGGGTTTTCATATTTATGAATTTGCTCGGGTTTTCAATTAACCTGTTGATTTTATTTGCATTAGTTTTGGCAGTAGGTTTGGTTGTAGATGATGCGATTGTTGTACTTGAAAATACCCAGCGGCATATTCAGGAAGGAAAAGATCAGAAAACTGCTACTGAAATTACTATGAAAGAGGTATTTGGCGCTGTTCTTGCAACATCTCTTGTTTTGATGGCGGTATTTGTACCGGTATCATTTATGGCAGGGATTACGGGGCAGATGTTTAGGCAATTTGCTTTGTGTATTGCATCTTCAATCGGTTTGTCAACTCTTGTTGCATTAACATTATCACCGGCGCTGTGTTCTATGATTTTGAAATCCGGAGATGAAAAAGCGGATTTTGTATTTATTCAAAAATTTGATGACTGGTTTAATAATGTTCGTGACAAATATCTTGAAGGCGCAAATGTTTTTATTAATTCAGCTAAGCTTACAATGGGCGTGCTTTTAGGTATCATTGTATTTGTTCTTTTTATGTTCAAAATTATACCGACAGGCTTTTTACCGTCTGAAGACAGAGGTGCAATCTTTACACAGATTCAATTACCTGACGGTTCATCAGCATCCAGAACAAGTATGGTCGCAACTGAAATTGAAGATAGAATTTTAAAAATAAAAGGTGTTGAAACAACCATTACAATGGTTGGCTTCAACGGTGAAAACACTGCGTTTATTGTTGCGCAATTGGAGCCCTGGTCAAAACGTAAATCAAAGGCAGAATCTGCTGAAGGCATTTTGAGTATAATGAGAAGTGAATTTTCAAATTATCCTTCTGCAACGATTGCTTCATTCTCTCCGCCTGCAATTTCAGGTTTGGGTATGTTCGGCGGTTTTGAATACCAGCTGCTTGATAAAGGCAACAGAAATTCACAGGAGCTTTATGATGAAGCAGTGAAGCTTCTTTCTGCAGCAAATAAAGATCCTAACTTTACAATGGTATATACATCATTTACATCTAATATGCCTCAGTTATTGCTGAATGTTGATGTTGCAAAGGCTATGGCTCAAGGGGTTGAGATATCTGAAATTTATAACGCACTTGCCGCATATTTCGGTAAATCTTATATAAACGACTTTAATAAATACGGCCGTGTTTATCGTGTTTATATGCAGGCGGATGCTGATTTCAGGGCAAAACCCGGTGATATAGATAAAATTTTTGTAAAAAATAATTACGGTACAATGGTGCCGATAACATCTGTTTTAAAAATAGAAAATATTGTAGGACCATACAGCAGAACAAGGTTTAACCTGTATCCTGCAATTACCATAAACGGATCTGCACGTGAAGGCGTATCTTCAGGTCAGGCAATGGCAATTATGGAAAGATTGTCTGCGGAAGTTCTGCCGCAAGATATGGGTTATGCGTGGTCAGGAACTTCACTGCAGGAGCAGGAATCTTCAGGTCAGATAGGGCCGATTCTTGCAATGTCAATTGTCTTTGTATATTTGTTCTTAGTCGGGTTGTACGAAAGCTGGATGCTTCCGATTGCCGTACTTCTGGTATCGCCTGTAGCACTTGTCGGAGCTTTATTCTTCCAGTATGTGGCAGGGTATTCACTTGATTTGTATTCACAAATCGGGCTTGTAATGCTTTTGGGCTTAAGTACAAAACAGGCAATTTTGATTATTGAATTTGCAAAAGATGCTCATGAAGAAGGCTTGCCGATCAGGGAAGCTGCAATGCAGGCCGCAAAACTCAGGTTCCGTGCGGTTATGATGACAAATATTGCATTTATTTTAGGTTTATTACCTTTGGTATTTGCAAAAGGTGCGGGTGCCGCAAGCCGTCATTCTGTTGGTATGACAGTATTTGGCGGTATGATGGCTGTAGCATTTATCGGTACATTCCTTGTTCCGGCATTTTATGTAATTATTGAAGAAATGAAAGTTAATATAGCAAGAAGAGTTAACAATAAAGGTAAAAAATAATGTTCAAAAGATTTTTACTTATAAATATGATATTTGGAATGTGTATTTGCCCTGTATTTGCGCAGGAGAATATCGGCAACGATATTCAGGATAAGGAATTCCCTCAATCAGAACATGTTTTGCCCCAAAGTACCGGCGGATCTGACTATATAATTTCAGGTTCTGTTGAAAAAAACATCGACTTAACTCTTGAAAATTGTATAGAACTTGCGTTAGGCAATAACCCTCAGATTAATGCGGCTTTTCAGGATATTTTAGCTTCTGATGCCAGAATCAAACAGGTTTGGTCAAACTATTTCCCTCAAGTGAGCTGGCAAACAGGTTATACAAGAATCAGACAACTTCAATTGTCAGATGCTTTGGGACAGAATTTGACATTTAACTATTATATTCTTGGGCAGGTTACCTTACAGCAAATGCTTTATGACTTTGGTGTAACCCAAAATCAGGCAACAATAAGACGTTTGGATTATGAAGGATATAAAGCATCACTTACTGCGGTTATCAATGATGTAATTTATCAGACAAAAGATGCTTACTATGCGCTTTTATATGCATATGAAAACCGCAGGGTTGCGCAGGATACAGTTGATAAATTTCAGCTTTTCTATGATCAGGCAAAAGCCTTCTACGAAATCGGTATGAATCCGAAAGTAGACGTTACAATTGCGGAATCAAATTTAAGCAGTGCAAAGCTTAAACTTATTCAGGCAGATAATGCCGTAAACCTTGCGATAGCTAAATTAAATAACGTTATGGGCGTTCCGTTTATTGATAAATACAATGTTATGGATAAACTTCAGTATCAGCCTTTGAATTTGACATTTAATGCGGCTGTTGATATTGCCCGTGAAGCCCGTCCGGAATTGAGACTTGCTGAAATCAAGGTTGAAACTGCAAACCAAACTCTTAAATTGGTTAAAAAATCTTTTTATCCGACACTTTCTCTTGAAGGACAGCTGCAAATCGGTGGTAAACAATGGACATCTAACCATGGTTACAACCTTGGCGGATACCTTAACTTCCCGACCATTAACGGAATGTTAATACGTAACGAAATTAAAGAAGCAAGATACTTGTATGATAAAGAGCTTGCAAATGCTCAAAATACCCAGAACCAGATTTATCTCGAAATTCAAAATGCTTTCTTAACTCTTGAAGAAAAGAAAAATCAAATGCCGGTTGCGCTTTTGCAGGTTAAGCAGGCCAAGGAAAATTATGAGCTTTCCTATGGCAGATATAGAGTTGGTGAAGCAAGTCCGACTGAATTAAAAGATTCTCAAATTATGTATGAAACTGCTCAATTGACTTACTATCAAGCACTTTATGAATACAATTCCGCAAAGGCGGGACTTGAAAAAGCTGTCGGTAAAAATATAATTTCCGACGAAGATGTAATTGAACTGGAAAACTGATTTATACTTGTATTATTCTTTTGAATTTGTTATAATAAACTTAAAAAAGGAGAAAAGCTTATGAAGATGATGAAAAATTTCAGAAACGGGGGGGGGCGTCTCTCCTAGGTAGTGATAACAAGAGTTTTGCGGAAATCCGTCATCCTGAGGCGAAGCCGAAGGATCTCAAGAGATTCTTCGCTGGCGCTCAGAATGACATTAAAGAACTTAACGTCTTAACGTCTTATCGTCCTAACGACTTTAAAAAGAAATCTGCCTTCACCCTGGCAGAAGTATTGATAACGCTTGGCATAATTGGAGTAGTTGCCGCAATGACAATCCCGACTTTAGTTGCAAATTATCAGAAAAAAGCTACCGCAACAAAGGTAAAAAAAGCATATGCGGAAATAGCACAAGCCTTGAAATTTGCCCAAGCAGAATATGGTGATCCTAATACATGGCAGACTATTAAATATACGGATAGTGCAGAAAATTCAAAATGGTTTGTTGATACATACTTAAGACCATATATAAAAATATCTCGTGATTGCGGAACAGGAAATGAGGCTATGACAAATTGTAAGCTTCAGTCTGCAGGTGTCTATACAGACAATTTTATATTAAGTGATGGTGTTGGCGTTTCTGTAGCGTGTTATTCCTATGGTAATACTATTTCTTTTTCTATCCGCACCAATATAAAAGAAGATGCGATAATAGGTAAAGATAATTTTAGTTATGTAATGTTGAGAGAATATATGAGTAAAGGCCTATTACCATACGGTTATACTGAAGGCGTGACTCGTGAGGATGTCATGAATGGATATACGGTAAACTATCCTGATGTGAATATGGGTACGAGTACAATGAATATTGCATGTAAGCCATATAGCGGTGAAGATTACAATGAGGACAGTGAAACTTATACGCGTCACGGGTGTACATATCTTTTATGGCTGGATAATTGGGAGTTTAAAGACGATTACCCGTATTAATGTTCGGCAGGTGGTTTTGTAAAAATGTATGTAAAGAAATCTTAACAAATTTTTTTCTCAAAAGGCAATTTTTTTGAGTATATATACTTTATATATACAAGAAGAGATTAATTTTAAGAAAGAGAGCAAAAGATGATTCAAACAGCAGCTAATTCACATAACGATACAGCAGGTAACGGTCAGTTTGGTGCTTTGACAAGAAGAAGAAAAGGCAACAAAAGAAAGTCAAACACAGGTTTTTCTATTGAGGACTACTGCTACTTAGAAAAATCTGACAGAAGAATGCGTTTCAATAATTCAAAAGATCCGATTTATTACGTATTTGACTGTATTGAAAACAGACCGATTAAGACTTTAGCAAAAGAATTTGTAAAAGATTCATTTTTTGAAATTGCAAACTTTGTTTCAAAAGTGGTTGCGTAAATCGATAGGATAAAGGAAAATAGGATAAATTAAAACGGCTTCGGCCGTTTTTTTATGTTATAATAAGCGAAGAAAGGTTGGTGTTTAAATGCAAAGAATTGTATCAGGAATGCGTTCAACAGGAAGATTACATCTGGGGCATTATCTCGGTGTAATACAGAACTGGGTTAAACTTCAAAATGATTATGACTGTTATTTTTTTGTTGCAGACTGGCATGCATTAACCACCAAATATGATAATACAAAAGATTTGCGTCAGGATGTTGTTGATGTTGTAATCGATTGGCTTGCATCAGGAATTGATCCTGAAAAATCAACTATATATGTGCAGTCATTGGTGCCTGAGATTGCAGAACTGCATATTTATTTAAGTATGGTAACTCCGCAAAACTGGGTCGAACGCGATCCGACATTAAAAGATATGGCAAAAATTCTACGGACAAAAGAAGCTGTGAACTCTCAAATAAGTTACGGGCTTATGGGGTATCCGGTCTTGATGAGCGCGGATATTATGATGCTTAATTCACCTTTGATTCCCGTAGGTATTGATCAGATTGCGCATATTGAAATAACAAGAGATATTGTCAGAAGGTTTAATAATATTTATAAAACGGATTTCTTCAATGAGCCTCAGCCTTTGTTGAATGAATGTTCCTTAATTTGCGGACTCGACGGCAACAAGATGAGTAAATCTTACAATAATGATATAAAAATTTCCGATACGGAAGAAGTTACCGCGAAAAAAATTATGACGGCAATTACTGACAGAAGCCGTTTGCGCCGTGATGATTTGGGACATCCGGATCAGTGCGAAGTAGCGTTTAAGTACTGGCAGATTTTCGGAAATGATGAACAAATTAATACCGTAAAATGCGAATGTGAAAAAGGTTTGCGCGGTTGTGCTGACTGCAAAAGACAGTTGGCTGTGCTTGTAAATGAACGTCTCCATGATATTCGTGAACGCAGAAGATATTACGAGGCGCATCTTGATGAAGTTCATGAAATTATCCGTCAGGGTTCTGAAAAAACACGAATTGAAGCGCAAAAAGTGCTGAAAGAAGTTAGAAATATTATAGGTATGTACTAAAAAAGGAGAAAAGCTTATGAAGATGATGAAGAATTTCAGAAACGGGGGGGGGCGTCTCTCCTAGGTAGTGATAACAAGAGTTTTGAAGGTATAGCGATAGTCAGGAATTGTTTTCGAGACCATAGCGGAGCCGGCGGCGGGAGCGTCGTCGAGAAAATAATTCCTGACTATCGCATAAGAGTAAATAAGGCATTTACATTAGCAGAGGTGTTAATAACCTTAGGAATAATTGGCGTTGTGGCGGCAATGACTATCCCTACATTAATAAGTAATTATCAGGAAAAGTCGACTATAACACGTTTACAAAAAGCTTATGCGACTTTAAAGAACGCGTTTGAACTTGCAAAAGTTGAGCACGGAGATTATAATACATGGTCATGGAATCAGTATCCGACAAATGATGCGCAGAGAATAAAGTACTTTTGGCAAACATATATATTCCCGTATCTAAAAGTCACTAAAGAATGCTTTCCTGCATTAAAAGACTGTTCAATTGAAGCTATAAATGGATTAAATGGTAATGTTGTCTCCACTATAAGCAGTACTACGCATGGTGTATTTGTGCTTGCTGATGGTACATATATTTATACATGGGCAGGCGCGGATACTTATTATCCGCATGTGTGGGTTTTTGCGGATATAAACGGAAAGTCAGGACCTAATATATTAGGAAAGGATATATTTGCAATGTATTTTTCACCCGGTAATCCCGGTAAATCTGCGGGAAGTAACAATGATGACGGCGAATTTGTAGATTCAGGAAAAACATTTAATATAGGTTACGGATTAAAATTATATGGCGAAGGCAGCGGATATACAGCAGAAGAAATGATGCAGCCTAATTTTGTTATTGAAGATAATCCCGAGGTTGTGCAGAATTTTTCTTGCAGTACAGAAGGGCAAGGACAGGTTTGTGGCGCGGTAATTCAATTGAGCGGCTGGAAAATTCCTGACGGTTACCCAAATTAAAAAGAACCCCTTTTTAGGGGTTCTTTTTTCATCAATTTTGAAAATTTATTTAACAAAATAGCTTGCATTGACGTTTGCATAAAGCTTGATGACACCTGTTTCAATAGGGGTTGAACCCACAGCCATTTCAGCATCTGCCATAGAAGCTTTTGCCATCATATTGTACATAACTCTTTGTGAAACGCCTGATGTATTGCAGCTTGCAGAGATTGATTTGGTTCCGGTAATTGCAGTTCCTGCTGCTTTTGCAAGAAGTTCAGCTCTTGTGCGTGTCTTTTGGGTTGCCTGTGTAAGCAATGCGTCGCATTCTTTTTCGTATGATGATAATGTGAAATTCAGATTATCAATATTTGTTGCACCCAAAGTTATAGCTTTATCAATTATGTCACCCGCTTTGTCAATAGATTTTGTGTGGACAATGATTCTGTTTGACACTTCGTATTTGTCAAAATTTCTTTTGTTTCCTGAATATGAATAAACAGGCTGTGCGCTAAAGTCTGAAGTTTTTACCCAGTCACCGTTTGCAGGTGTTATCAAACCTTTCATAGCATTGTAGAGCTTATCTGAAAGTTCTTTGTTTTCTAAAGTGGCTTTTTGCATTGATTTGTTGTCATAGGTTACAACTGCAATTGAAATTTCAACGGTATCAGGTGCAAGTTCTTTGTTTGCTGTTGCAGTAGAGGTTACAAATCCTCGTTCTGTTTCCGCAAAAACTGCCGGTGCAGCCAAAAGACCTACTAATACAGCTCCTAATAAAATCTTTTTCATAGTTTTGTCTCCTTTTCTTCAGATGCGTCATGTTTTTCTTTTTCTTCAATATTTTTTAATATCATTTTATTAATCATTCTTGCCTGTGATTGCATTTTGATGCGTTCCATCAAGGCTTTCATTTCTTCTTCATTAAGCTCTTTCGGACTGGCAAAAGATACCGTCACACTTTGTTTTGAAGCAATAAAATAAGTTAAGAATATAATTGCCCATAGTAAAACCCCCTGAAATAGATTGATTTCAGGAATATTGGTTCCTGCAAAGTGATTCCAGATGCTCATTGCAACAAATCCCGGAAATGCTATAAAACCCGCCGCAAGACAGGTTATTATAAATAGTGCGGTCAAAAGACCTCTTAATCCGTTTATCTGTATTATTTTTGCGTTCCTTCTCATAAATCTTCCTTTATCATTTCAAGAAATTCATTCTCTGTCAATATTATAACACCTAAATTTTGTGCTTTGTCCAATTTAGACCCCGGATTTGCTCCCGCAAGCACGTATGTGGTCTTTTTAGATACGGAAGAAGAAGTTTTTCCTCCGAGTTTTTTTATTATATCAGAAGCTTCATCTCTTGTCATGTTGTCAAGGGTTCCTGTCAAAACAAAAGTCATTCCCTTAAGCTTGTCAGATGTCGCAATCGCTTTTGAAGTCGGATTTACACCGAGTGATTTTAATTCATCTATCAGATGAAGATTATGTTCATCGTGGAAAAATTCATAAACAGACTCTGCCATTTTGCTTCCGACACCGTCAATTTCAGAAAGAGTTTCAACCTCGGCATTTTGGATTTCATCTAATGTGGCAAATCTTTCCGCAAGAATTTCCGCTGTTTCTTTTCCGATATGTCTTATGGCAAATGCTGTCAAAAGTCTGTTTAAAGGACGTGTTTTGCTTTCCTGAATGGAGGAATACATATTGTAGGCAGATTTCTCTTTAACGCCTTCCAATTGCATAAAATCCTGCATTGTAAGCCTGTATAAGTCTACAGAATTGCTTATAAATCTGTTATCATAAAGCTGTTGAATGATAGCAGGTCCCATAAATTCAATATCCATAGCATCTTTTGACACCCAGAATTCAATTTTTGCAGTAAGCTGCTGGGAGCAGTTCTTGCTTTCGCAGTATAAGTTAACCTCACCGGGTCTTGTTACAAGCAAAGAATTGCATGCAGGGCATCTTGCAGGCGGTATGTAGACCGGCAGGCTTTCGTGTTCCGGCGTTTCCATAACCTTAATAACTTTAGGGATAATTTCAGCGGCTTTTTTAATCAAAACAGTGTCGCCGATTCTGACATCAAGCCTTTTTATCTCATCAAAATTGTGCAGACTTGCTCTTTGAACTGTGCTTCCGGCAAGTGCAACAGGTTCAAGTATTGCAACAGGCGTAACTGCTCCGGATTTTCCTATATTAAGTTCGATATCCAAAAGTTTTGTGGTTACTTCTTCCGGCGGGAATTTAAACGCTGTTGCCCATTTTGGCGCGCGGGAGGTGAAGCCTAAATCCTGCTGGCAGGCAAGGCTGTTCACTTTTATAACAACGCCGTCTGTTGCGTAATTCAAATCCTTTCGTTTTGTATCCCATTCTTTGCAATATTCAATAGCTTCGTCCATATTTTTGCATAATCTTATATTAGGATTAATTTTAAAACCGAGCTTTTTAAGGTACGTCATGCCCTCATAGTGAGTTTTTGGGGCATTTGGAACATTTTCAAATACGGAAGAATAAACAAAAATTGATAAATCTCTTTTTGCGGTAATTGTGCTGTCTAACTGTCTTATAGAACCGCTTGCGGCATTTCGCGGGTTTGCGAAAACCTTTTCGCCTTTGGCAAGATTTTCTTCGTTTAATTTTTCAAACGAAGTTTTGGGCATATAAATTTCGCCTCTGACTTCGACGTCAACGGGTTCAAAAAGTTTCAAAGGGATTGCCTTAACCGTTTTTAAATTAGGCGTAATATCTTCTCCTGTAACTCCGTCGCCACGGGTTACTCCGCGTACAAAAATCCCGTTTTCGTATGTCAAAGCAATTGCAAGCCCGTCTATTTTAAGCTCGCAAACCAAATCTATATTTTCACCGCATTCTTTTGTGACACGTTCGTACCATTTTTTAAGTTCTTCTTCGCTGTATGTGTTATCAAGGCTGTAGAGCCTGTATTTGTGAGTGTGCGGGAAGAATTTTTCGCTTACTGAGCCGACGCGCTGTGTCGGGCTGTCAGGTGTTTTTAAAAGCGGATATTTTTCTTCAAGCTCTTTTAATTCCGCAAACATTTTATCGTATTCAAAATCGCTTAAATACGGGTTTTCTTCAACATAATATTTGTAATTACTTTTGTTTATCTCGTCTTTTAAAAAATTAATTCTCTCTAACGGCGTGTCCATTTTTCCCTCTCCTTTAAAATTATAGCACAAATTTGAGAGCGGTTAAAATCAAATATGCCTCTGATTTTTAGTTTACATAATCATTAAAAGTTCTCGGATAACTTTAGTCGCAACGGCAGTGGATACCCCTGATGCATCATAATCGGGCGCAAGTTCAACAACATCTGCGCCAACTATATCAAAGTTTTTAAGGTACTTAAACCATCCGATAAGCTCATTGAACTGCATTCCGCCGCTTTCGGGAGTCCCGGTTCCGGGCATTACGGAAGGATCCAGCACATCCAAATCAACAGTTACAAAGATTTTTTTACCTTTTAACACATCAAGCTCTTTGTATTCGTGAATCAGCGTATTATGTTTTTTCATAAACTCAAATTCTTCTTTCATACCTGAGCGAATACCGATTTGTTTAATATTTTCCGGACCAATAATTTTTGAGGCGTGACGGATTACTGCTGAATGTGACATTTCTTCGCCCAAATATTCTTCGCGAAGGTCAGTATGTGCGTCAAAGTGCACAATTGCAAGGTCTTTGTAAAATTTTGAAACAGCTTTGATTTCCGGTAACGTTACAAGGTGTTCGCCGCCGATACCGAAAACTTTTTTACCGTCTTTATAAATGTCTTCAACATTTTGTTCAATTACTTCAAGTGATTTGTAAGTGTTCCCGAGCGGCAATTCCAAATCACCTGCGTCGTGGAAGTTTACATCTTCAAGGTGTTTATCAAAATTCGGGGAATATTCTTCCAACCCCCAGCTTGCAAGCCTGATTTGTTCAGGTGCAAATCTTGATCCGGGTCTATAAGATACGGTTCCGTCAAACGGAAGTCCGAGCATAATTATAGTTGATGTTTCATAGTTTGGATTTTGTCCCATCCAGTTTCTGTCTAAAAAAGGTCCTCTAAGCATTTTTTCTCCTTATTTGTGATAATTATACCATAAATCTGTTTTACATAAACCGTTGACACCACATTGCGCCAACAGCGCTCTACATAAAAACTACTGCCAAAGGCAGGACACCATATTGTATCAATATTGGTAAAGGCGCTTTACGCGACGATTTGTAAAATACAACAATCATTAGCAATACCGCTTTCCATAAAAACTATTATAGGCACCTATCAGCATTTTCTTTCTCTTTGTTGCGAAGCAAAGAGAAAGAAAACGCTTGCAA
>CALUTI010000005.1 GCA_944323695.1 Candidatus Gastranaerophilales bacterium | reverse complement strand
TGGGATGCACTTACTGGGCATTAAGAGATATTTGTCCTGACGACGAGACAAAAGGTTACTGGGAATGCTTGCCTTAACAGTAGCAAGTTCTCTGTCGGATTAGTAAATCCGACCTACTATCTACTTTGCCCCGCCCCCCGAATTTCTAAGCTCGCTGTGCTCTCTAAGAAATTCTCCCCCGCACCTACACTGCGTTTCGGAAGCAGGCTCACACAACTTGTACCTCGTTGGTTCGCTTTGCTCCTCAAGGGGTGAGGGTCGTATTTACGTCATCCCGGACTTGTTCCGGGATCTCCTCATGAGAAAATTTAGTGCCTTAGTATATTTATCAAAAGATTCTTCGCTGACACTCAGAATGACGGTATGCTACCTTTGGCACCTTCACATTGATATTGATAGGAACACCAAACCTGTCAAACATGTTGTCGTGCCTTTGGCACCATAAAAAAAAAGAGCCTTAAAATTAAGACCCTTTGGAATAACTTTAATCATTCCTCGTAAATAGTGTGAAGTGTAGTGTGTGTGCTTAAAATTTCCTGTGATTCCTCAATTTTAAGCTTACCTCGTGTTTACATATATATAAAAAATTTTGAGTATATATTATTGCTATATTTTTTGCATAAGCAGTTTGGTTTGTTACAAAAATTAATAAATCGTGCTAAACCTCTTTGTTTTTAGGACAAAAACGGGTATTATAAAATTACATAATGAGGAGAATTATATGAATATTTTAATTTCAAACGACGACGGAATAGCAGCTAATGGTATAAGAGCTTTAACTGAAGAATTATCAAAATATCACGATGTATATGTTGTTGCACCTGATAGAGAAAGAAGTGCGGCAGGACATTCTTTAACACTTCACACGCCCTTAAGAGTTGAAGAAATAGAAGAATCAAAATCAGGGGCAAAACGCACATGGGTTACAAACGGAACTCCGGGAGATTGTGTAAAATTAGGGATAAATGCAATTCTGGCACCTGAAGAACAGCCTGATTTTGTGATTTCTGGAATTAATCACGGCCCGAACTTAGGCTCAGATATTTTGTATTCTGGTACGGTAAGCTGTGCTATGGAAGGCGCTATGCTTGGAGTTCCGAGTATTGCAGTGTCTTTGGCAAGTATGCATACCGAGTATGAAGATTTCAAATACACCGCAAAATTTGTTGTATCGCTTTTGAAAAAACTAAGTGATTTCAAATTCCCGCCCAAAATGCTTTTGAACGTAAATGTGCCGTCACTCGATGACGACGATATTTTAGGCGTTGCCATAACAGAATTAGGCAGAAAAATGTTCACCGACAATTATGAAAAAAGAATTGACCCGCGCGGTAAAGTTTACTACTGGATGGCAGGTGAACTTATAAGTGAACCTTCAACAGCAAACACAGATATTGCGGCAGTTAGAAATAACAAAATTTCTATAACGCCCGTAACCTTTGAGATGACAAGAAAAGAAACAATGTCTGATCTTGAAGGCATTTTGTGCAAAGGCGACAGCTGCGACTGGATATAAATTTATAAGAGCCTATTCAATAATTACTCTTGCGGGGAAATTATTTTTCAGCAGGTCATTTGCAACGCTTTGAGCTTTTTCACGTGAGGAGAAAGAGCCAACCTGCAAAGTATAGGCTGCGCCGATATTTTTCACAAACGGCTGGATATTAAGCCCTGCTTCCTGGATAATACCTTTTGCAACTTCAGCCTGTTCAGCAGTTGCATAGTAACCTACAATAACTTTGGCATTCACAGCAGGTTGTGCAGGCTGAGCTTGAGGTGTCGGGGCAGTTTCTTTCACAGGAGTTACAGCTTCGGCGGGTGTTTCCGTCGGTTTATGATGTTCCAAAACAATTGCTTCTTCTTCCTCTTCGCCTACAACTTTACGGCTTTGCTCAGGAATTCTCACCTTTTCTTCAAGTTCCGGAGAAAAGGTGTCATCCTCTACGTTTTCTGTATAAGAATTATCTTCCATTTGTATTAAACGTAGTCTTTCGTCAACACTGCCTTTTGCTACATCTTCGGCTGACACTTCGGAATTGTCGCCTATTGATACATCAACATCAGGCGATAATTGTTTTGCGACTCCCAAAAATATCAAAAGCAGCACAAAAAACGCTGATACAAATAAAATTATTCCTTCATTAGGATTTGCTTCTAATTTTCTTTTATATTCTTTATAAGTTACATGAGAGGGTTTTTCGTATTTTTCTTCGTCTTCATAAATCATAATTACACTCCTCTTACTTTGGTAGATGCTAATATTATATCATCAATTTCTTCGGAATATCTTTGCATAATTTCTTTTGCCAATTCATCTATGTCATTTATTCCCAAATCATTTTCAAGACCTGAAGCTTTTACAGGCGCACCTTGGGAATTTATATTAATACCTGTATGAATAAGTATTGATGTTAATGATTTTGTTGCAATTGATACGGTTAATTTTTTACAGTTTACATACAAATCATCGCCGAAGCGCTCGACTTTAACACCGCGTCTTTCAAGCGCCTCTTTTATAACACAAATCAAAAGTCTTTGCCTGAAAACTCCCTCTACAAGATTTACGTTAAACTGTTCGGTTATAAAGCTCAACATGTTCTTGCTGTATATCGGCTCATTATTGATAACGTCCTCAATATCAACCATTTCGTCAATTTTAACTTCGCATTCGCCGGTAAATGCCACAATGGCATCGCCCTGAATTTTAAAATTCTTATAAATCCAGTGAGGAGAAAGCTGCCAGCCTTCGTATTTAATTTCTTTATCAATCAGTAATGTTTTCATGTCCAAAAATTAACTTTAAATATTTTGTATCACCATTTGCAATAAGAGCATTTTTCAATCTTGTGCAGGATTCGCATATCCCGCAATGTGTTTCTGCACCGCCATAACAGCTCCATATCAAATCCAAAGGCGCCGAATGCTCAATTGCTTGTTTTACTATATCATCCTTATTAAAATTTATCAAGGGAGCCGCAACTTTTGGATGTTTTTTTGTGGAAAATTCAAATTCCGCATTAATTTTTTCAATAAAATCCTGAGTGTTATCAGGGAAAGTCTGCCCTTCTTCTTTATTGGCACCTATTAAAATGTAGTCAAAATCTTCTCCGTCCGCAAAACTTGCTGCGATATTCAGGAACAATCCGTTGCGATTCGGCACCCATACCGCATTTGAAGTTTTTTGAATACCCTGAGGGATGTCTGTATTTTCAACTAATGCAGTGTGAGTAATTTCTTTCAGCCAGTCGAGTTTTATAATCTTGTGGCGGATTTTATAATATTCACAAATTTTCTTGCAGGCTTTAATTTCCTGCTCAGCGGATTTTTGTCCGTAATCAAATGTCAACGCAAGAGTTATATTATATTTTTCCTTTCCCAGCGCAAGACTTGCAACGGAATCCAAGCCGCCGGACAAAAGAATGATTGATTTAGTCATTTTCATACTCCTCAATCATGTATTTTGCCTCTTGTTTAAGGCTTTCAACATAAGTCGGAAGGCTTATGACTTCATCCAAAATATCACGTCCCTGAATATTATATAAGGCAATCAATGCATTTTTTCTGACTTCTTCATCTTTATCATCAAGACAAATCCTTATAGCTTCAGGCGCTTTCGGGTGAGAACTTTCCATCAACGCCTCAATCGCATTTATTCTAACCTGTGCGGATTCATCATCCAAGGAGGATTTCAACGCCTGAAAAACTCTTTCATTATCATCCAGTCGTAGTTTTGTCAAAGCCTCTATTACTCTTTCTTTTAAAAAGGTAAATTTATTCATCAACCCCTGTTTTGTTTCCAAAATACTAACAAGCGGATCTATTGCTCTTAAATCACCGATAAGCCCCAGAGCAGATGCTGCAGATTCTCTCAAATAAACCGATTTTTCATTTTCATCTTTTACAACATCAATCAATGGCGCAACAGCATATTTGTCGCCGATTTTACCCAAAGCATCAGCACATGCCAGACGAACCCTGTAATGCTCGTCCTTGTTATTAAGGCAATACAAAAGCGGAGTTACGGCATTTGTATCCTTGTAATTTGCAATAGCTTTAGCGCACATTGAGCGTAAGTTTACAAATTTTTCATTAAGTGCAGCATCATCAGTCTCGTTTTTTGCCAGAAGCAAGTCTATTAAAACATTCAATGTAGACTTAAATCTGAACCTGTCCGCAAACCTTATTACATTAGACAAAATCTCCGGATTGCTGCTTTCAGATAATATATAGTTATAAATTTCGACCAAATCTTCTTTTGAATATTCCTCATCTAAAGCGGCAATGTTATTAATGACCGCCTCAACGTCAGTTTCATCAAACAAATTACATTTTTTTGCAATTGCGTCGAAATCCAACATAATTTACCTAAGATAAATATACACTAAAAACGGATTTGTGGCAATTAATTATTATAATTGATTTTCGTGATAAAATTTACGTATGGAAAGTTTTAAGGCAACAGTCAACGTAAAGTTGAAGGATACAATAAAAGATATTAAAGCACAAACGCTTGAGCAGGCAGTGCACAGCTTAATGCCTGTACAAAATTTGAAGTGCAGAGTCGGAAATACATACTCGATTGAATTTGATGCAAAAGACAAAAATGAAGCAGAAAAAATTATAAAAACAATTTCTGAAGAAATTTTGTCAAACAGTGTAATAGAAGAATACGAAATTAAATGGTAAAAGCGGGAATAATAACATTTTTAGGGACAAATTGCGAGCGGGATACAAAACAGGCTTGTGAATTTTTCGGGTGGAACACGGAATACATCCGGCAGAATGAGAAAATAGAAAAGCATTATGACGTAATTTTTCTTCCCGGCGGATTTTCATACGGAGATCATATATCCTCCGGCAGGATTGCAAAACACACGCCTGCCGTAAAATCTTTGCCTGTCGGGAAAAGTTTAATTGTCGGGATTTGCAACGGATTTCAAATCCTGACAGAAGCCGGCCTTTTATCCGGTGCCCTAACCTATAACGAAAATCTGCATTTTATCTCAAAAGTTACAGAACTTGAATTTCAAAACGAAATTATACGGCTTCCTATTGCACACCATCAGGGAAATTACACAGGTAAAAACGGAGAAGAAGTTATTATGCGTTACAAAGCCAATGAAAATGGCTCTGATGACAGGATCGCGGGGATTTATGACCGTA
This sequence comes from Candidatus Gastranaerophilales bacterium, assembly GCA_944323695.1. Lineage (GTDB taxonomy): Bacteria > Cyanobacteriota > Vampirovibrionia > Gastranaerophilales > Gastranaerophilaceae > SIG32. The sequence continues at coordinate 137,409 of CALUTI010000005.1, read as the reverse complement.
AAAACAAAATTATGGGTATGATGCCGCACCCGGAACGCGCCGTGTTTAAAGAATTGGGATTAACAGACGGCAGAAAGGTTTTTGAATTTATTAAAAATGAAATATAAAAAATATATTGCTGAAAAGTTAAACAGAGAACCTAACGAATTTGAACTGCACCTATTCAGTGCAACATATTCCGAACACTGCGGATATCTGCATTCGAGACAGCTTTTAAAAGAATTACCGCGCAAAAATGCAGTCTACTATAACGAAAATGCCGGCGGGGTAAAAATCGGCAAGTTTGCAATTCTTTTCAAAATGGAATCCCACAATCACCCGTGTGCTGTTGAACCATTTAACGGTGCCGCAACAGGAATCGGCGGAATTGTAAGAGACGTGCTTGCAATGAATGCAAGACCGATTGCGCTTTGTAATTCATTAAAATTCGGGGATGACAAAAGAATAATTGAAGGCGTTGTTGAAGGAATTTCCAATTACGGCAATTCAATAGGCGTTCCGACAGTATCAACGGAAGTCTTGTATGATAAGGCTTTTACAGAAAATCCGCTTGTGAATGTAACCTGTATCGGAATAGCGAAATACGATGAAATTTTAACATCAAACAAAGCCCGCGCAGGCTTAAAACTTATGCTTGTCGGCTCTGCCACAATGAAAGACGGCATGGGCGGAGCAAGTTTTGCCTCCAAAAAATTAAGCGACGAAAAAAAAGAAGATAAATTATCAATCCAAATTGCAAATCCTTTTGTGAAAAAAAAGCTTATTGAAGCATGCCTTGAAATATTTAGCCAAAAACTTGTTGTATCATGCCAGGATTGCGGAGCCGCAGGAATTTTATCATCAACCTCCGAAGTCGCCTTCAAAAGCAATACCGGTGTGGAAATAGACTTAAATAAAATCCACATCGGTGACAATTCCATAAAAGACTTTGAAATAATGCTTTCCGAAACTCAGGAAAGAATGCTTTTTGTCGTTGAAGAAGACGCCATTGAGGCTATTCGCAAAATACTTGAAAAATACGAGCTTGAATATTCAATAATTGGAGATGTAATTAAAGAAAAGAATTACATAGTAAAACAAGGCGCAAAAACTCTTGCCAATATCCCTGTCGATATTCTGGTAACCCCGCCTGCTGTCACACTTGATTATACCTACCGTGAAGTTAAAGATCCCGATATAATTTCAATAAATAACAAATCTATCTACCAAAGATACGACCATACCGTCGGATGCCGCACAGAGCTTTCACCCGATACTAACCCCCAATTCAATGCGCTAAGATTATGGGAAGAAAATTGCGACCTGGGTATTTATACATTTTCATCGGCCGTAAATAATACATATAGCTCATTAATTGAGGCTTCAAAACTCTTTAAGTCAAAAGGTTTTACCCCGCTTGGCATAACAAACTGCCTCAATTTTACAAATCCCGAAATTCCTCCGACAATGTTTGAATTTCGTAAAACAATTTTTGATATCAAAAAAGCTTGCGAAGAAATATCAATTCCTGTCTGCTCCGGTAATGTCTCATTCTACAACGAAAGCTCAAATTCAAAAATCATTAATATGCCGACCTTCACAATGATTGGAGTCAGGTAAAAGAACCCCAAATTTGGAGTTCTTTTTTATATTAAGATGCAGAAAAGTTATGCTGCTTTATTTGCTGCCTGCTCTTTTTCGGCATTTTTCTGGTGAAGATAAGCACCGATTTTGTTTGCCGGTTTCATTACAAGTACAGGAACAATGTATCTGTATACCATACCGAATACGAATAATGATTTAAGTACACCTATACCGTCAATAAGTGTTGTAAGTCGTTTATCTCTTAAAAAATCCAAATTCAAATCAAGCACATTTTTGGTGACTGATTTACTAATCTTTGTCAATATTTCTTCGGATGTTCCTGCATTTTTTATCCATTCCTTTAATTTTTCCGGATTTTTACTCAACGCTTTTTTTTGTTTTAAATATTTCTTATACAATAACTGATCGGAAATATCCGTTAAGTCATCTTCATTAATACGAGCCTTTCCCAACCATTTAGAAAATTCTTCCGGACTTAATTTAGATTTCATCTCAGTAATTTTGTCATAAGCTATTTGAGGAGCATCTTCTATAATTTTATAGATTTTTTTAGGATCCCAATCCCCTAAAAGTTCAATATTTTTAGCTTCCGGCTTGGTTGCCACATAATTTGCTACGAATCTTGTTGTAACCTTATTACACCAATCACCAAGTTTATTATCCAAAAAATATGAGCCTGCAGTTGAAATAGCCCAGGTCATAACATCATTTAACGCAAGAGTTTTACGTTTTTCAGGGTCAAGTTTATCATTTTGCAAAGTTCTTACCGTATACATACCTGAAATAAGTGTTGCACCTATTGCAGACATATGTGTTGTCATATTTTTTACATTTTTTGTTTTATCAATAAACTTCTTGGCGAACTTACTTCTGTAAAATTTTTCATAATAATTTCTCGCAATACCTTCCGCCAAATTATCGTACTGCTTTTTAACCGGATCAAATAATTTTGAATGAATACGCGGAGCGCCTGTAAAAGCAGGCTGTTGAGCCGGTCTGTAAGAGTTATTGTTTATGTTAGCTGTTTGAAGATTAACCTGCATTACTACCTCCCACAAATTTTGATATTGATACCGGCATAAACTTATTTAAGAATCCTTTTTCTGTGTTATCCTGAACAGGTGCATTTTTAGGTTTCTTTTCCAAACCGAATACATACTTCAAAATTGAAGGAATTAAAGCAATTGTGAGCATTGCTTTTGGAATACCTAAAACAATTGAATCAGGAATCATTTGTGCTACTTTTCTTATATTTTTATAGGGCTGTGATTTTTCAAGCTTACGTTTGCCTATTTCTTTTACATCAAAAAGATCAGCTAAACTCTCAAGATGCTTCTTAGTCTTTCCATCTTTACTTATTACAGTTCTAGCACCTAAATACTCTTTTGGATTGTCTTTAATTTTCTTAAATGCCTTATCAAACGGCGCCATAACAATTGATGAAACAACAAAACCGATTACCGCTGATGATATAGCGTGGGCTGCTGCATACATACTGTCTTCTTTATCATTTTTATCAGCCATTGCCATATTGGTCGCCGGTCTTAAAACACCCGCAACCGCAAGTGCAACTAATGCTTGTGCTACAACTGTTTTTTCTTCAAATACTTCGACCAGTTTTTTAAATTTTTCTGATCTGAACATTTTATCGGTAACAGTTTCGCCTAAGTTATTAAAAACTTTAGCGGCAGCTTCACTCGTTTTTTTACTCGCTCCGCTGCCGCTAAATGCTACACTATATCCTCTATTATTACGCAATCCCGCACTATACTCTTTCTCAATACTCATAGGATGATCCGAATGGTATCCTTGCTTGAGAGAAGTATCATATTGTATTGAATGAATTTTCATTTCCCACCAATCAATTAACTATCTATACATTTATTCTAAATCAAAGCAAAACAAAATTTGCGCTGCATGTAAAAAAAGTTTACAATTATTTTTCAAATTTGTTTATAACGCAATTATATATTGCAAATTTGAGCTTTACAATTGGTGTAAAAATGACACTATTTGTGAAAATTTTCACATATCCAATGCCAAATCCAAAGTGGGTGCTTTGGCAACAATAGCACTGGAAGATATAATATCAACACCCGTTGAAGCAATTGCATTAACTGTTTCAAGATTTACGTTTCCGCTTGCTTCAACAATAGCCTTATGATTAATAATTTGGCAGGCAGTTTTCATGGTTTCAATATCCATGTTGTCGAGCATGATTATATCGACATTTGTTGTAAGAGCTTCTTTAACCTGTTCAAGGGTATCGCATTCAACCTCAATTTTATGGGCATGGGAAAGATTTTCCCTTAATTTTTTCACTGCGTTTGTAATTGAACCGGCAAGCCTTATGTGGTTGTCTTTAATCATGGCGCAATCAGAGAGGTTAAATCTGTGCAAAGCGCCACCGCCGGTTTTTACAGAATATTTTTCAAAAGCCCTGAAATTTGGGGTTGTTTTTCTTGTATCAACAATTTTGGCCGGATAATCACCTGTTGCATCCTGATATTTTCTTGTTTCGGTTGCAATTCCGGACATTCTTTGGATATAATTCAGCGCCGTACGTTCGCCCATAAGAAGGTATTTTGCAGGGCCTTCAATATCCGCGATTTTATCGCCTTTTTTGATTAAATCCCCGTCTTTAAAGTAAAATTTTATCTTGACATCTTTTGAAAGCGTTTCAAAAACAGTTCTAAAAACCTCACAGCCGCACAAAACGCCATTGCTGCGTGTATTTAATTCACCTTTGAGGTAATCTTTTTCATCCGCCAGATTTTCCGTTGTTATATCGCCAAAACCGATATCTTCTTTTAGTGCCTCTTTTACATGATCTTTTACATAAAAACTACTTAACAAAGCTCAATTCTCCTTCGCCTTTTATAATTAAACTGTGTTTGCCGACCTCATCGGTATTCAAATAATCCAATCTGTAATGCGCACCGCGTGATTCTTTTCTTTGCAGTGCGGAGTTTATAATCAATTTAGATACAAGAAGCATATTTTTGAACTCATATTCTTCTTTGCTCAAACACTTTGTACTGCGCGGAAACTTTTTAGCAAGAATACGAATTTCTTCAAGAGCCTTTGTTAAAGTTTGTTCGCTTCTTAAAATTCCTGCACCGCGCCACATAATATCCTGAAGCTCGTGTTTTAGAGCATCAATATCCAATTCTTCCATTAATAACTCTTTTGAATATTTATCGATAACTGATTTTAAGTCCTCATCAATTTGTTTTGGAGTTTTTAATTCTTTTGATTTAAGATAATTTGCAACTTCATATGCACAGACAACACACTCCAGAATTGAATTACTTGCCAATCTGTTTCCGCCGTGCAAACCTGTTGAAGCAACTTCTCCTATTGCATAAAGCCCTTTAATTGAGGTTCTGCCCTCGATATCTGTTTTGACTCCGCCCATTGAATAGTGTGCGGCAGGTGCAACAGGAATAAAGTCATGCGCGATATCAATACCGTTTTCCAAACAAATTCTTGAAATATTCGGGAATCTTTCGGCAAGCTTATCTTTATCAATACATGTTGCATTCAGATAAACATGGTCTGTTCCATTTTCAAGCATTTCGTTGTAGTTTGCGCGGGTAACTATATCTCGCGGTGCAAGTTCAAGTTTTTCATGATATTTGTGCATAAATTCAATACCGTCGGCATCAACGAGTTTTGCACCTTCCCCGCGGACAGCTTCAGAAATTAAAAATCTGTTTTCATCGCCGTCAATAGCAAGTGCAGTCGGATGGAACTGAATAAATTCCAAATCCTGTAAAACAGCCCCTGCATTATATGCAAGTGCAAGTCCGTCACCTGTTGCAACAGCAGGATTTGTAGTATATTTATATAATTGTCCCAAGCCGCCTGTTGCAAGGATTACGGCTGATGAATATATTGTTTCGTATTCGTGTGTCAAATCATTGAATACCACAACACCCTTGCATTCTTTATTTGAATTTACAAGCAACTCAACGGCCTGAGTTTGTTCATAGACATCAATATTTTCGTTTTCTCTGACATCTTTTGTCAGAGCTTTTTCAATCATTTTGCCTGTAGCATCACCGCCCGAGTGAAGAATTCTTCTCACACTGTGAGCTGCTTCTTTAGTAAAACAAAGATTGTTATTCTCATCTCTATCAAATTCAACCCCAAATTTAAGCAAATCTTTTACAACTGCGTCTGAATGTTCGGAAATAAATTTTACAGCATTAAATTCACTCAAACCCGCGCCGGCTTTTATGGTATCCGTTATATGGGATTCGGTTGAATCTGATTTGTTATCCTTCATAACAGCGACCATACCGCCCTGTGCGTATCTGGAATTACTTTCGCCAAGTTTGGATTTTGTAATCAATAAAATTCCGTCATCAAGATTTGTCTGCTGTTCTATTTTTAATGCAGCATACAAACCTGCGATGCCGCTGCCTATTATTACGACTGAATATTTGGAGTATTTCATTTCTCATCCCTTTTTCTTATCTACAACATTGTAAACCAAAAAGAATGAAATTTCTACCCTATGATGTTTAATTTTTTATTAAGATTTAAAACTTTATAGGATAATCGTCAGGAATTTTCCAGCCATTGCGTCTGATAAGCTCAGCACAAGCAAGCCCTCTGCCCGTGGCTGAGCAGTCTGCTTTTATTTCCTCATCCGTATAACCGCTTCGACGCGGGAATACAGACTTCCCTGAAACATATTCAAATACAAAAACATCCTGTCCCATTTTATTTGGAGGCGCAGATGCGTTCAAATCTACAATTATTACATTAGTATTAGGTTGTATAGCACCAGTATCAGCTATAGTATATAAACAAACAATATATATAAATCCGTCCATTCCTATAAATGCACGTCTGCTGCCATGTATTACAATCAAATCATCTCTTGTGCCGTCCGGTTTTACAAAAGCATAATTTGAATCATACCCGCAGTCACTGTAAGTTTCACACATTTTGGATATTTTTAAATAAGGTTTCCAATAATTCACAAAAAACTTCTCAGCATTTTCCGGACTGGCAACCATATTTCCCATTTGGCCGTTTTCAAATTCAGAGCGCACAAATACTTGAGCTAAAGTTGAATTAACCTTTTTTAACTGACTTTCAACAACACTTTTCTTGTAATTAGAAATAAGCGTCGGTATTGTCATTGCAGCTACAACACCTATTATACCTAATGTAATCAATACCTCTGCAAGCGTAAAAGCTCTCTTTAAACTATAATTTCTCATATTTATATTATAGTTCATATAAGGATACCTGTCAAATCCCGCACTATATCTACTTAGAGAAGATGCCCCCCCCCGTTTTCAAATTTTTTCATGTACTTCATTCGCTTTCTCCTTTTAATATTTACGATACACATTATAAATGATATTCCGATTTTGTGCAACAAATTAAATTCCATTTTAATCCAAATAATGTTTCATAAATATAAAAACAGAATATAGTCTTTTGATTTTGGAAATCAGGGGTTAAATGTGAGCTTTAGAAGTCATATAACATATATAAAGAGGAGGAAAATTATGAATAACCCGCCTATAAAAATATTATTAGTAGAGGATCATAAATTAATGCGTGTAGGGCTTAAGTCGCTTTTTGAAGAAATGGACGGGCTTGAAGTAATATCAGAAGCCCAAAGCGGCAAAGAGGCAGTCGAAAAATATAAAATTACACATCCCGACATAACTTTAATGGACATAGGACTTCCTGACATATCAGGTATTGAGGCTACAAAGAGAATTCTTGAGCACAACAGTCTTGCAAAAGTTATTATGCTAACCTCACACATAAGCGAACAAGAGGTTGTGGATTCACTCCATGCCGGAGCTTGCGCGTATGTAATGAAAGATATAAATATAGAAATCTTAAAAATGATAATAAAAACGGTAAAAGAAGGCGCAATGTGGCTTGATCCGCAGGCAGTGCCTATTTTACGCGACAAAAATTGCGGTGTAGTTCCGCCAAGACAAATGTCGCGAGCCATGTTTAAAGAACAGCATGCAAACCTTACCCAGAGAGAATACGAAGTTCTTAAGCTTGTGGTTGACGGCAAGTCTAATAACGAAATTGCAAAAGAACTTACGATTTCCGAACACACAGCAAAGGCACACGTCTGCAATATTATCCAGAAGCTTGTGGTCGATGACAGAACCCAAGCCGCAGTAAAAGCGTTAAAAGAAGGGCTTGTTTAAAACCTTGTTTCATTAATATATTTTGCGTATTATTTAATTAATGAATAATACGCGGATAAAAATTTTAGACTGTACGCTCAGAGACGGCGGATATGTGAACAATTGGGATTTCAGCTTTGAAAATATAAAATTCATTGCCGGCGGACTCACAAATTCCCTTGTCGATTTTATTGAAACCGGTTTTCTTGTTGATAAAAAAATTACGCAAAATCAATCATTATTTAATAATATTGATGAAATCAATGAAATTCTGCCCCAAAATTGCGATAAAAACCGTTATTTTGCAATGATTTCATACGGGAAATTTGATATTGAACGTTTGCTAAAATATTCAAAGAATTTTATTTCAGGAATAAGATTTATATTTAAAAAACAAAATCTTACTGACGCATTAAAAGCCTGCCGGCAGATAAAAGATAAAGGCTACAGGCTTTTTATAAATCCGACATTCATAAACCAATATTCTGAGACCGAACTTATTGAACTTATAAAAGCGGTAAATAAAATTGAACCTTACGGCTTTTCAATAGTGGATTCCACAGGCGGCTTGGATGAAGAAAGGATTTTAAAAATCTTTAACACTGCTGATAAATTTTTGAATCCAAATATAGCAATCTGCCTGCATTCGCACGACAACCTCGGTTTATCATTTGATAACGCTAAAAGTTTACTTGAATCTGATACAAAAAGACAGCTGGTAATTGATTCCTCCATATCAGGAATAGGACGAGGCGCAGGGAATTTAAAAACCGAAGTGATAGTAAAGTATTTGAACGATAAATTCAATTATAACTATAATCTTGGGCCTGTTCAAAATATTATGAAAGGAATAATTAATCCGCTTAAAGAAGAATTTGTCTGGGGATATTCAGAGGCAAATTATCTTGCGGGCGTAAACTTCTGCCACCCGTATTATGCTTTATTTCTATCGCAAAAAGACAATTTGCCGCCGGAAATTATCAATAACATCCTAAAAAATATTCCTGATAACAAAAAGAATATTTATGATAAAGATTTGATAGAAAATTTATATTACGAACATATAAAAATACATAAATAATAGTACTTGACTTAGAGTAACTATCAAATTGTAATATAATATTAACAAGGAGAGATAAACTTTATGAAAAGACGAGAATTTATAATAAACTCCGCATTAGCAATCGGCGGAACAGCATTATTGACCGGCTGCGGCGAGAAAAAATTAATAAAAGCCGAAAATCAGGTTACAAAAAGAAAATTTCATGACATGGAAATCCCGCTTTTGGGATTTGGATGTATGCGGCTTCCGATGAAGGGCGATGAAGTTGATATTTATGAAGTCGAAAGAATGGCAGATTATGCCATGAGCCACAAACTATTTTGACACTGCATATATGTATGTAGACGGCAAATCCGAACTTGCTATGGGCAAGGTTTTGAAAAATTATAAAAGAGAAGACTTTATTCTTGCAGACAAAAGCCCTGCAATGTATATGAAATCAAAAGATGATGTCAAAAGAATTTTTGAAGAACAACTAAAAAAATGCCAGACCGATTATTTTGATTTCTACATGGTGCATAACATTAACAAAAACACCATAGATAATTACAGAAATTACGCAATGTTTGACCAGCTAACGGATTTAAAAAAGGTTGACTAATAGTAACTATCAAAGAGTAAAATAAAATTATGGAAAAATATTCAGACATTAATTTTGCCAAATTAGATTTAGAAAGACAAAAAAGACGAGGTTATACAGAGGCCGTTTTTTGCGAATGCAAAACAGTTGAACAGCTTGCAAAAATTTTTGAAACATTCAAATCAAACGGTCAGAATGTTTTGGGAACACGCGCGTCAAAAGAACAATTTGAAGGATTAAAAAAACTTTTTTCCGAAATTGAATACAATGAGACCGCACGCACTTTAACCTTAATACAAAATCCGATAGAAAAAGTCGGTGAAATCGCAATCTGCACAGGCGGAACAGGAGATATTCCAGTTGCAGAGGAAGCTGCTGCGACCGCGGAATTTTACGGAAGCAATGTTAAAAAATACTATGACATCGGAGTTGCCGGAATTCACAGGCTTTTTGCAAACCTTGACGATATCCGAAAAGCAAATGCAATCATAGCAGTTGCGGGTATGGAAGGAGCTTTGGGCGGTATAATTGCAGGTCTTGTTGACGCTCCTGTTATCACAGTTCCGACATCAATCGGCTATGGTTCGTCCTTTAACGGGCTTTCCGCACTTTTAACCATGCTTAATTCCTGCGCTGAAGGGATGACCGTTGTGAATATAGATAACGGGTTTAATGCAGGATACAGCGCAAATCAGATTAACAGAAAAATTGAAGGGAAATAATTTATGGATTTATATTTTGAATGCAGTTCGGGAATTTCAGGAGATATGTCGGTTGCGGCACTTTTGGATCTCGGTGCGGACAGGGAAAAGCTTGATAAAGCACTTGCCTCAATGAAATTGGAAAACGAATTTACATATAAAATAACGGAAGTCAATAAAAACGCCATAAGAGCAACCGATTTTGATGTTATAATACCGCATCACCACCATGAGGAAAATCATCACCACCATCACGAGCACAGAAACCTTGATGATGTAAACAAGTTAATTGACAGCGCAGACGCAGCAGATTCAGCCAAAAATCTTGCAAAAAAGATATTTCATATAGTTGCGGAAGCTGAAAGCAAGGTTCACGGCAAAGATATAAAAGAGGTTCATTTCCACGAAGTCGGAGCCGTTGATTCAATAGCTGATATAGTAAGTTTTGCGGTGCTTTTTGACGATTTAAACCCTGAAAACGTTTATTTTACAACATTAACTGAGGGGCAGGGTTATGTAAACTGCCAGCACGGCAGACTTCCGGTACCTGTGCCTGCAGTGTGTGAAATTGCGGCGAAATATAAGTTACCGCTTAAATTTTGTGATAACAACGGCGAAATGATTACCCCGACAGGGGCTGCAATAGCTGCCGCACTTTATACAGGGAAAAGCCTTCCCGAAGGCTTTGTTATTGAAAAAATCGGCTACGGCGCCGGGAAAAGAGATTATCCGAACCCGTTTTTGAGAGTAATGAAAGTAAAGGAGATATAAATTATGCATTTAGGAAATTCAATTATTTGTCCGGTTACCGGAATTCCAATGATTATCGCAGCAGGCGCTGCAGCTTTTTGGGCATTTAAAAAAGCAAAAAAAGATTTCAAAAAAGAAAGCATTTTACCGACAGTTGCATTAACTTCATTTGTTTTTGCACTGCAAATGATTAACTTTTCAATTCCGACAACCGCATCAAGCGGGCATATAGTCGGCGCGGTATTATTGGCGGCACTTTTGGGACCTTATGCGGCATTTCTTGCAATATGCTCAATTCTACTGGTGCAGGCTGTATTTTTTGCAGACGGCGGCTTAATGGCTTTGGGCTGCAATATATTTAACATGGGATTTTTAGCGTGTTTTGTCGCTTATCCTTTGTTATACAAACCGCTTGCAGACAAAAACCATAAAGCTTTAGGTGCATTTTTGGCATCAGTAATCGCACTTCAGCTGGGTTCAATAGCAGTTGTTGCTGAATCTGCTTTATCCGGTTCAACAATTGCAAATATTGGTTTGTTCGCAGGATTAATGCAAAGTATTCATCTTGCAATCGGTCTTGTTGAAGGTTTATTCACCGCACTTGTCGTTGTAATTGCACAAAAAGCCAATCTTTCAAAAGCATTTTCATACGTAACAGGCGGAGCTGCATTAGTTCTTGCAGGCGTAATCTCACAATTCGCCTCCTCAAGACCTGACGGCTTGGAATGGTCATTATTAAACATGTCAAATTCATTTGTTGAACAGACAAACGGATATTTGTATTCAGCATCTGAAATTTTGCAATCTAAAACCGCAATCCTTGCAAACATGTCATCTTCAATACTTGCAAACCTTTTCGGACTTGCATTGCTTGCGTTTTTAATGTATGGAGTTTGCCGTATTTTAACAATCAAAAAAGCAGAAGTTTATGAACAGCAATAAAAAATTCGATGAATTAAATAAATATCTTACGAACCTGAATGAGCAAGGTATATGCCTTGCTTTTTCAGGCGGAATTGACAGCACGCTTTTGTTATATCTTTGCAAAAATTTGAATATTCTTGTTGTCACATTTAATTCAATATTACAAACTGACGAAGAACTGGATTTGACAAAAGATTTATGCAAAAAATACGGTGTAAATCAAAAAATTATTACACTTAATCCTCTTGAGAATGAATATCTGGTACAGAATCCAAAAGACCGCTGCTATGTTTGCAAAAAAATGTTTTTTACGGAAATCAAAAAAGCCGCGGAGGAAAATAATCTTTTAAATATAATCGACGGAACAAATTTTGATGACCTGCATACCTTTCGTCCGGGTTTAAAGGCGCTGGAAGAACTCGGCGTCATATCACCGCTTGCAAAATTTGAGATTACAAAATCCGAAATCAGGGAATACGCAAAAAACTGCGGAATTGAAATTTATGATAAACCCTCAACACCGTGTCTTGCAACAAGATTTCCCTATGATACAATTCTCGAACCTGAAATGATAAACAAAACCAAAAAAGCTGAAAAAATTCTGCACAATTATGGTTTTACAGAGGTCAGAGCACGCCAGAACGGCTGTGTAACAAGAATTGAACTACCCAAAGAGGATTTTGAAAAGTTTTTAACAAAAAAAGAATTAATTACAAAGGAATTAAAATCACTGGGACTAAAGTATATAACGTTAGATCTTGAAGGTCTCAGAAGTATGGATTAGGAGGACATTATGTCAAAAGTTTATTTTACGGAAGAAATTTCATCAGAAGCATTACAAAAAATATATCACGCACTTCAAGTTGAGCTTAAAGGCAAAGTTGCAGTAAAGCTTTCTACAGGCGAACCCGGCGGCCACAACTTTTTAAAACCACAGATGATTAAAGCACTTGTACAAGAAGTAAACGGAACAATCGTTGAATGCAACACCGCATACGGCGGGAAAAGATGTAATTCAAAAGACCACTGGAAAGTAATGCATGACCACGGTTTTATGGATATCGCGCCATGCGATATTATGGATGAAGAAGGCGAAATCGCTTTACCCGTTAATGGCGGCAGACATTTAAAAGAAAATCTTGTCGGAGCTCATCTTAAAAATTACAATTCAATTTTAATGCTTTCACATTTCAAAGGCCATCTTATGGGCGGCTTTGGCGGCGCATTAAAAAATATGTCCATCGGAATTGCATCTTCCAACGGAAAAGCAAATATTCACGGGGCAGGGGATCCTTCTAAAATCTGGTCAGCAAATCAGGACGATTTTTTGGAAAGTATGGCAGAAGCTTGCAAATCCGTAATCGACTATATGGGTGCCGAAAATATTGTTTATATAAACGTAGCCAACAGATTATCCGTTGACTGCGACTGCGACAGCAACCCGAAAGAACCGGAAATGGCTGATATAGGAATTTTTGCCTCAACAGATCCCGTTGCGATTGATCAGGCTTGTGTTGATGCGGTTTACAATTCGCCGGATCCGGGTAAAGCAGCATTGATTGAACGCATGGAATCCCGCCACGGAATTCATACCGTCGAAACTGCGGCAGAGCTTGGTCTTGGCAGCCGCCAGTATGAAATTATAAAAATTTAATAACTACCTCTTGACAATAATTAGATATCTAACTATAATACAAATATGAAAGAGGCACAATCGTTAATTTCTAAAATACACGAAAAAGGTAACCGCTTTATCACAGAACAGCTAAACGCAAGCGGAACAGAAGGACTTGTGCCGAGTCACGGCGATATTCTTGCAGTACTTTATTTTAACGGCAAATCAACTATGAAGGATATTGCTGATAAAATTCACCGGACAAGGCCTACTGTTACAGTGCTTGTTGATAAACTTGAAAAGCTCGGTTTTGTACAAAGAGAAAAATCCGACACTGATAACAGGGTTACATATATTGTGCCAACACAAAAAGCACTGGATTTTAAACCAATATTTGAAAAAATTTCCAAAGAGCTGAATAAATTACTCTATAAGAATTTAACGGAAGAAGAAGCACAAACTCTAGATAAATTATTAAAAAAAATGCTATAGCAAAATTTTTTAGGTAAATAGTTAGATGTCAAACTAAAAGGAGGCAATTATGACAAATTACAAAACAAGAGAACTCGGAAAAATTAGCGATTTAATCAACCTTGAAAACGGAAAAGCATTTTTACATGATGCACTGGAATTAACAAGCTGCGAAATTTCGATAAATACAGTACCAAAAGGTTTCAAGGTTCCGTTTAACCACAAACACAAGCAAAATGAAGAAGTTTATATTGTACTAAAGGGCGAAGGCGCAATCACAATTGACGGAGAAACCGTAATGGTTAAAGAAGGTTCCGTTGTAAAAGTTGCACCGGAAGCTGCAAGAACGATTGAAAACACCGGTGACGGAGAATTTGAATTCATATGTATTCAAGCCAAAACAAATTCTCTTGAACAATTCGGGCTTGCTGATGCAGAACTTTGTTAATCGGGGAAATCCCCCGATTTTTTTATATAAGGGGACAATATTTAATAATAAAAATTTAAGTAGCAAAAAATTTTTTGTTCGGATTTAATATAAATATGAAAATACAGAACAACAATTTTAATCAACCGTCATTTCAAGCAAAATTTCTTAACAGTAAATCCCTTGAATTAATTACGGAATATGCTGCGCAAAAAGGAAAGATTGAAAAGCTTGCGAATGCAGTAGACAATATTGATAAAGCATACCACAAGACATATCTTAGGGTCGATTTGTATGAAAAAGATGGCAAACCCTGCATAAGTTTTTCACGATTTCTTCCCAAAAAATATGTAACAAAAGTTAAATCTAAAAATGATTTAATTTTAACTCACATTATAGAATATAAAAGCGAAAAAGCCTGCAACCCTTTCAAATTTGCTCTGCATAAACTAATAAGACTCGGGTATGACGTTCCTAATTACAAACTTTTTAAAGAAGTTGTAATAAAAAATCATCATCCGATAAAATAATAGTTTCATGGAATATACAAAAATTTTTCAGGTATATTATGAGAATACAAAACAACAACTTTAATCAGCCCTCATTTCAGGCAAAATTTCTCAACAGCCAATCATTAAAAATGATAGCTGACTATGCAGTTGAAAAGGGGAAATTTCAAAAACTTAATACCGCCCGCAAAAATATTGATAAATGCCGTTTCTCCACATATTTAAGAGTTGATATTTTCAAAGAAGGAAACAAATGCGGCATTACTTTCACTCGCTATACCCCAAAAGATAATATTATTGTTCCTAAATACATGGATGATTACAACATCACAAAAGTTAAAACCTATGAAACCACAAAAACCTCCAATCCGCTCAAGTTTGGATTGGAAAAAATAATCAAGCTCGGCAATAACGCACCCCATAACAATATGTTTAAAGAAGTTGTGGCTAAAGGCCACCGTAAAATTATATAATGATTTAAAATACTTTCGACACAAACGAGCTTTAAAATACACCCCGTTTTAAAAATTTCTGCATTAAAAAAGTCCCAGTGGGGACTTAATAAAATTTTACAAAAAATACGCGCGGAGGGATTCGAACCCCCGACCTTTTGGTTCGTAGCCAAACGCTCTATCCAACTGAGCTACGCACGCTTATCGGCTGGTTAAATTTTATCTCAAAAAAAAAATTTTTTCAAGTTTTCTTTGAAAAAATAAAAACGGGATATATTATGAATATGCCCTTTCTAAAAATATGTTAAACTAAAAATAGAAAGGAGGTAAAAATGTTTCAGCTAACAGACAGAGAATTAGAAGTTTTCAAATTAATGAGCAAAGGATTAAATAATTCAGAAATAGGTGATGTACTCAATATAAGTAAGCACACTGCAAAATCTCACGTTAGCACTGTTATCAAAAAATTACAGTCCAGCCGCAGAAGCGAAGCAACATTTTGGGCAGGAAAATACAATTTATTCTAAAAAATTTACAATTTGATTGAAACGAGAAATATAGATATAATAATATATGAGAAAATGAAAAAAATTTTTATAACTTTAATAATATTATTACTATCAATATTTACTCACAGCGTATTTGCCCAGGACGTATTTAAAATAACAGGGGCAAACTTTGACACATCAAATTCAATGATAGTGTTGAACATTCCTGACGACTCAACACAACCGGTTATGAATGAAGTTAAAGTTGTACGTATGGAGAACCCATCCAGAGCATATTTTGATATTCCGGAATCTATTCTTATAATCCCAAGACAAAATTGGAAATTCAATACAAAAGGGATTACGGAAGTCAAAATAAACCAGTTCAGCACAAATCCAAACGTTGTCCGCGTTGTTGTTTACTACGATGATGACTTTAATCCGGCAAATCTTAAATTTTTAAGGATAAAAAATAATATTATAATCAAATTAAAAGATACATCGTGGCAGGATGAATATTTCCACAGAACTTACCGCGACGAACATTCATCTTCCAGCGATTTTTATGAATACTTAACTGTTGAAGTACCTGACGAAACCCCAAAAGAAACTATTGCCAATCAAATTCAACAGGCATTTAATACAACAGTCCAACAAACACCTAAAATGGACAGCCCGAATCTTATAAAAAAAGATTTAAAACTAAATACAAAATATTACATAAGCCAAATTACCCCGAGACCAAACGGAGTGCTATTAAGCGGTTTTGGTTCAGTCACAATAGAAAAACCAATGGTTCTGCAAAATCCGCTGAGAATAGTCTATGACATTCCAAACACCCTTGTAAACAGAGATATCAGAAATTCCGAATACCAGCTTAATGAAACTGACACAGTAAAAATAGGTCAATTTGAGGTAAATAAAGCCCGTATTGTAATCACAACCCCGAATGTTACCAAATATATTCCGGTCTATTCAACTGATAACCAGTCGTTACTCATCGCTAATCTTGATAAATTAGACCATAAGTCGCTATTTTCCAATACCAGCGACATAATTTCCTATAATACGGAAAAAACAAATGCCCAGACAAGCTCTATGATACTGTCATTTAATCATCCTATTGTTCACGGTATTGACAGAACAAATGCAAGGCTTATCGTCTATTTATACAACGTTTCAAGATACAATGAAGATACCTTTAATGAGGTATTTAAAAACACCTATTTTGCAAACAGTAATATAACACTGCTTCCGGGGATAGGAATGAAGCTTACAATTCCGACAGAACCGGATACTTTTGTAAATACATATCTTGGAGCTGACAGCAAAACATTAAAAATACAGGTTACGACGCCTAAAAAGACAAAACCACCGATTGTTTCACAAAATTCAGGCGGCAGAAAAATCGTTATAGATCCCGGACACGGAGGAACTGATGTCGGTGCAATCAGAGGTGACATAACAGAAAAAGACATCACGCTTGATGTTTCAAAACGCGTTCGTGATATTTTAGAGAAAAAAGGCTATAAAGTAGAAATGACACGTGATACAGATAAAACCGTATCACTACAGGACAGAGTTGCCTTCAGCGAAGAAAGACATCCGAATATCTTTGTAAGTATTCACGTAAATTCAAGTGAAAAACCTGAAATTACGGGTATAGAAACCCACTACTACCGTCAGGAAAGTATGTCTTTGGCACAAACCGTTCATGCATCTCTTGCAAGTAATATAAAAAGTAAAAATCGCGGATTGTTCAAATCTAAATTTTATGTTATAAATCATACTACAGCCCCTGCAATATTAGTCGAAATAGGATTTATCTCAAATGCAGGTGAAAGAGCAGAGCTTGTCAGCAACAAACGCAAACAGGCAACCGCAAAAGCCATTGCGGAAGGAGTTGAAAATTATTTTAAAGAAAATAAATAGACCAATAGCATTTTTTGACTCAGGCGTCGGAGGTTTAACAGTTTACGCAAAGCTGAAAAAACTTTTGCCTGACGAAAATTTGATATACTTTGGCGACACAAAACACATGCCATACGGCGAAAAAACTAAAGAAGAATTGCTTGAATATGCCGACAAAATATTTGAGTTTTTCATAAAAAAAGATGCAAAAGCCGTTGTTATGGCATGTAACACAACATCCTCCGTAATTTATGACACAATAAAAAATAAATATGACTTGAAGATTTACCCAATAATTCAATCTGCTGCTGGAATAATCGCAAAACTTCCTGCAAAAAAAATTGGAGTTTTCGCAACACATGCAACTGTAAATTCTAATGTTTATAAAAATGAAATCCATAAACACAATTCAAATATGGAGGTAATCCAAATCGCATGTCCTGAGTGGGTGAGAATTGTGGAAGAAAATAGACTTAATCAGCCGCAAAGTATCTTGCAGGTTGAAGAAAAGCTCAACGAAATGCTTAAATTTAAACCTGAAAAAATAATTCTCGGCTGCACACATTACCCGTATTTAATTGATATTTTGGCAAAATTTGCACCAAAAGAAATGTTTATAGATCCTGCGGCTTATTTTGCACAATATATAAAAGATGACTTAACTAAAAATCATTTAACAGAAATTGCTGACGGGAGTGAAGAAATTTACGTAAGCGCAAATCCTGAAGCTTTTCAGCAATCCGCAAAAATGTTTTACGAAATCAACAAATTGCCACAATTAGTTACTTTTGATTAAGTCAAGACATTTTTCGTAAGTTTCAACAACAATTATTTTGTCGGATTTATGCAAATTATCGTTAGATACATCCAATGCTGTTGTGTTTTCTTTAATGGCATATACCGGTATATTGCGTTTTATTGCTTCATAAACCGGAACACATCCCAGACAGTCATAAGGCATAACAAGATAATCCACCTGCGAAATATCCATATCACCGCCGATTAAAGGTGCAATAGAAAGCCCAAGAAGAATACAAGGCAAAAATGTCGGGGTAATATATTCAGATGCGGATTTTGGATTAACAATTTCAGAAGAGATTGAATAATCCGCAAATGCCGGCGAATGCGCACACGGCACTTTAAGTTCTTTAGAAATATAATGTGACAAAATCGCCTCAACCCCGCCAACAGGATCAACGCCAAGACCGTTTGCATAATCAATGTTATCTTCTTCAGGATCATCAAACATACAAACAAGCGCAATTGCAGCCGCCCCTTGTGCTAAAAGTTTTTGTGCCGCATTTTTAAGTGTTTCAATATTTTTAACTTTTCCGACAGATGGCCCCAAATCCGTTATAAAAAACTCCACTCCAACTTCGTCAGAGGTAACTTCATACCCGATAATATCAACCCCATAAACAGTTTTCACGGCATTTATGGTATTTATGTGAACATTCAAAACATCTTTAGGGATACTTTTGTCAAAAACCACACCTATTTTATTATTGCGAGATTTTTTCAAGGTTATTTCACCTTTAAAAAAACTATCCAACGAATAACCTTCAACATACAACATGTTATGGGTAATTCCTGAAAATCCGCCGGCGTTAACAACATTTGGGTTTACAATAAGTTTTGAAACATTAGCGAATTTTCTTGCCCAAACACTGGCATCTCCGGCATAACCGCCAATTGCCGCGCCAATCCCTGTTGGAACGATAAAAGCCCCGAGTTTTTCACCTGTTTTTAACATAGAATAATTTTACAACAAAAATGTCTTAAATAATTCACTTTTCCACCAATGCAAAGACCACATTTCGTGAAAGGAATAAATTCGTCATTCAAAATAATTTCATAATTATTTGATGAGGTTATAATTGCAACGCTTATTTTTTTTTTCATTCTTGATGTCAAAAGCCGCTGTAAAAAACTTGCTATTTTTCCATCACGCTTAACTCTTACAAATAAATGCTGTGTCAGCTCCTGAGACACTAAGGCGCCCCGGAAAAAAGTCCCCCTCCTAAACTTTTTCTTCAATCATCTGTTCACCTAATTATATACTAAGCACTTCTGCGCATCAGGTCAGAAATTTTTATATCTTTTGAAGCCTTCAAAACCAATTTGCGAGGTTTTTCGACAGGAGTCTCCGTCTTAAACTGACACAATCCTACTTTTCTGTCATTGCATTCTTTTATCATAAAAATATCTTTGAAAAAATTTATTAAATCACTCATGGGTAAATCTCCTATTATCTATATAATACATTAAAACTTCCAAATGTGCAAATTTCATTAAACTTTATGTTATATTATTTATGTATGACAGGGAATAAGCAAAATTTGAATAATCTTTATTATGAAACTTTAGATGAAAATTTTAATCAAGCTTTAAAACTTTTTGAACAAAATATCCCGGCACACGAACTTTTTGAACTACTGGAACACGGTAATATCGTTCAAAAGCAGATATCTGCCCTAAAAATTAACAGCCTGGAAAATATTCATCAGGCTGAAATTTTAGTACAAAATCTCACAGGACAAGACGGAAAAATTCGTGAAGCCGTATCCTTGAAAATCTTGGAATTAATAAGCAGTAACCAGGATTTCAAAAAATATTTCCGCAAAAAATCAATCTATGACACTTTTTTAAACGCAATTCTTGATGTTAATTCTAATGTCTGCCGTAATATAATTGCATCCGTAAAATTATTACAGAATGACGAAAATTTTTGCCAATATTTTACACAAAATTTACTCAATCTAACGCAAAACCTTATAAATGAAGTTAAAAAATTCGATTTTCAAGATGGGAAATACAAGGTTAATAAAGAAGTATTTAAGCTTTACTGGTGCCTTGAAACAATTTTTGAATTCGCTCATATCATTGATATAAATAACCTAAAACACATTCTTTCACAAACAAAAGACATTGATGAATATACAATACGAGAAAAAACAGCCAAAATTTTAAGCAAAACACATAATGACTCTGAACTTTTACAAATTCGTGCCGAGCTTAAAAAAGACAAAAATTACTATGTACGACGTTTTTAGCCCCCTGTATAAATCACTAACATGAAGTTTTGTTAAGTAATTTTTAACAAATTTCATGCTTTGAGGCAATTTTTACTTCATGAAATTTTTTATATAGATACAAGGGGAATACAAAGTATATATAGGAGTTATGACTATGGCAAGAGTATTAATTTCAATGCCTGAAAAATTTTTGGATGAAATCGATTCAGTAGCAACAAGTGAAAATCGTACACGTTCAGAATTAATCAGAGAAGCATTAAGATCATATATGCACAGATCTCAAATCAGAAACAGCGGAAAAGCCGCTACAAACGCAGAACTTTTAGAAGCACTTCTTGGATAGGTCGATCTCAGGGAAAAGGAATAGGGGAAAAATGAAGGATTACGCAACAACAACTTTAGAAGAATATTTAGCACTGCCGGAAGACAATTCAAATGTAGTTTTGGCATTACCTGCCAAAGCCATTAATGAACTGCAAACTGTTAAATATTCCAAAAATCGTTCAGAACTTGTCTCAAAAACCTTAAAAAAATACCTGATTAATGTAAGACAAGCTCAAACAAATGCTAAAATTGTTGAAGCGTTATTAAGTTAATACTTAACAAAAAAAAGAACCTGAACTTTTGCTCAGGTTCTTTTTTTATATGTTCTGAAAAATTATTATGCAATAATTTTATCAACAACACCGGCACCAACAGTACGTCCGCCTTCACGAATAGCGAATCTCATACCTTCTTCGATAGCAACAGGTGCGATCAATTCAACTGTCATAACAACGTTGTCACCAGGCATTACCATTTGACCGTCAAATTGGATTGAACCTGTAACGTCAGTTGTTCTGATATAGAATTGAGGTCTGTAACCAGGGAAGAATGGAGTGTGACGTCCGCCTTCTTCTTTTGTCAAAACGTAAACGTTAGCTGTGAATTTAGTGTGCGGGTGAATTGTACCAGGTTTAGCAAGTACTTGGCCGCGTTGGATTTCAGTTTTATCAATACCACGAAGCAAAGCACCAATGTTGTCACCGGCTTGACCTTGATCAAGTTGTTTTCTGAACATTTCAACACCGGTAACGGTTGTTTTCTTAGTTTCGCCAAGACCAACCAATTCAACTTCGTCACCAACTTTAACAATACCACGTTCTACACGGCCTGTAGCAACAGTACCACGACCTGTGATAGAGAATACGTCTTCAACAGGCATCAAGAACGGTTTGTCTAAGTCACGTTCCGGAGTCGGGAAGTAAGAGTCAACTGCATCCATCAATTCCCAGATTTTGTCAACCCATTTGTCTTGACCGCGTTGGATATTCGGATTAGCTTGAACAGCTTCCAAAGCCTTTAATGCTGAACCGTGGATAAACGGAATGTTGTCACCGTCGAATTCGTATGAAGAAAGAAGTTCTCTAACTTCCATTTCAACCAATTCCAACAATTCAGGATCGTCAACCATATCGCATTTGTTCAAGAATACAACCAAGTTAGGAACGCCAACCTGACGAGCTAACAAGATGTGTTCACGAGTCTGAGGCATAGCACCGTCAGTTGCAGCAACTACGAGGATTGCACCGTCCATTTGAGCAGCACCAGTAATCATGTTTTTAACATAGTCTGCGTGGCCCGGGCAGTCAACGTGTGCATAGTGTCTTGAATCTGTTTCGTATTCTACGTGAGCTGTAGAGATGGTTATACCTCTTGCTTTTTCTTCAGGAGCAGCATCAATTTCATCGAATTTTTTTGCTTGAGCTTTACCTGCTGCAGCCATAACACCAGTAATAGCTGCTGTCAATGTTGTTTTACCGTGGTCAACGTGGCCGATTGTACCGATGTTAACGTGCGGTTTGGTACGTTCGTACTTTTCTCTTGCCATGAGATTAATCTCCTTTTTTTCTACTATATACTACTATTTTTTGGTTTTTATGCCATAATATTATAATATTTGCTCAAATTATTTTGTCAACTGACAACAATAATTATTCATCTTCCGAAGTTTCTTCTTGTTCAGGTTCTTCCTGCTGAAGATCTTCTTCATCATAAGCCTGCTGGTTCATTTCTTCTTCAATTTCCTGTTGAAGTTCATCTTCGTCAACTACTGGTGCTTCATCCACTTCTTCTTCAGAGTAATTATCTTCAAAACTTTGTGCTTCAGCTTTTTCCATCTGGGACACACTCTTTATATCTATTTTCCAGCCGGTTAATTTATGAGCAAGTCTTACGTTTTGACCTTCTCTGCCGATTGCAAGCGAAAGCTGGTCATCAGGAACAACAACCATAGCTTCATGCGCATATTCATCATCGGCCAGTATATCAACTGAAACAACTCTTGCCGGAGACAAAGCATTTACTATGTATTCAACAGGGTCTTCCGAATATCTTACGATATCAATTTTTTCATTTTTAAGCTCGCCGACAATTGTTTGGATACGGCTTCCGCGAGGGCCTATGCAGGCGCCTACACTATCAACTTCCGGATCATTTGACCATACCGCAATTTTAGTTCTGTATCCGGCTTCACGTGAAATTGATTTAATTTCAACAATTCCGTCTTCAATTTCAGGTACTTCAAGTTCAAACAATTCTCTGACAATTTCCGCATGAGCGTGTGAAACTATTACCTGAGGCAATCTGGTTGTTTCTTTTACGTTAAGAACAAATACTCTGATTCTGTTCCCCGGCTTGTAATATTCACCGGGAATTTGTTCTTTTTGCGGCATTATTGCATCAATTTTACCGATATTAACAATTACATTGCGGTTTTCAACACGCTGAATAATACCTGTTGTCAAGGTACCTTTTTTCTCCATAAATTCTTGAAGAACAAGGTTTCTTTCAGCTTCTCTGATTCTCTGGGTTATAACCTGTTTAGCCGATTGAGCGGCAATTCTGCCGAATTGTTCAGGTGTAACCTCAATTTTAACTTCATCATCAAGTTCAACATCTTCATCAATTTCTTTTGCATCAGCCAGAGAAATTTGTGTTTCAGGGTCTTCAACTTTATCCACTACAAGTTTTGTACTGAATACGCCGATTTCTCCTGATTGTTCATCCAAAATTGCTTCAATATTTGTAGCTTCCTTGTTTCTCATGTGTTTTTTGTAAGCTGCTACCATAGCATCGCAAAGAGAAGCTATCAGAACTTCTTTTGAAATTCCTCTTTCTCTTTCCAATTGTTCGCAAGCTTCAAATAACGCTGTTCCGATTTTAATCATTTTGTTCTCCTTATAAATATTTTTTAGTTTATACCGTCATTCTGAGCGACAGCGAAGAATCTCTAAAGAATATCTTCATACAAATCACTCCATTTTTTATTACTTTCTTCTATCAAATTTACCTTATATTGTCGTTTCTTTCCTTTCAAAAATTTTTCTCTTTTTATTGCACTTTCCACATCATCTAAAACTTCAAAATATACTAATTTATCCAAATTATATTTTTTACTAAACCCTTCTACAACTTTGTTTTTGTGTTCCCAAATTCTCTTTTTTAAATTTGAAGTAACTCCTATATATAAGGTTGTATTGTTTTTATTTGTAATTATATATGTATAACCTTTCTTTTCCATTTTATTTTTGAGATTCTTCGCTTCGCTCAGAATGACGTTTTCACTTTTTTAAATTTTCAATATTGTCAAAACTTTTTGAGATTGTCCGCTGCCCCTCAAAATGACACACTAATCTATATATAATTTAGCGGACTGGATATTTTCTTTCGGGATCAAAAGTTCTTCACCGTCGTCAAATCTAAAAAACTTGAGCCCTATATTTGTATCGTAATCCAGAATTTCGCCTTTAAATACCTTCTCAGTTTCACCATCTAAAGGATTTTTAAGCTTTATACTTACTCTTTTACCCTTAAAAATAATGAATTCTTTTTCAGACTTAAACTTTCTTTCCAGACCGGGTGATGAGACCTCCAGATAATATTTAACCGGAATAATTTCATCAAGAAAATCACTAAGGCTTCTGGTAACATTTTCGCAGTCATCAAGCGTGATATCTTTTTCTTTGGAATAAAGAAAAATTCTCAAAAACCATCTGTGATTCTCCTTTGAAAAATCAATTTCAATAGGAATAGTGTTAAACCTCATGGCTGTATTTTCAATTAACGGTGTAATTTTTTCAATAATTTCATGCCTGTTAATATCTTGTTTTGCCATACACTACCTTTCTTGAAAGAAAAAGAACGGGGGTTCCCGTTCTTTTGTCTTTTGCAATACTGCTATGCGGTTATTATAATATAACAATTATCAAAAGTAAAGTGTCTTGTAATTAAACTTAACTTGAATTATAAATTTGCGCTTATTTCATCTTCGGTAAACGTTTTGCCGTTATAAGTATATGTACCGTTTTCATAAGTTAATTTAACGCCTTGATAAGTAGTTTCGCCATTAGTTTTGGCATCATTTATAGCCGCATTTTTAGAATCATTAAATAAATCCAGTGCAGAATCTCTGCGGGAAATTGTACCGGTCATTGCGTCGTTAGCCCTGTCATTTTGACGCTGCAAACGTTTTTCTTTCGCGGACATACCGTCAGATTCATCAATTTGGGCTGAGCGTGCATCTATTGCTGCAAAACCGCTGTCAACTTTGCTGTCCCAATTTTTATAATTTTGTTCTTCTTTAACTTCTAATTCAGCTAATCTTGTTGTTTGTGACTGAATTTCCGCATTCAGCTTGGCTTGTTCCTGTTTTTTAGATTCAAGTTCTTTTTGTTTATTTTCATACGAATCAACTTTATCTTGCTGATCAGCTTTTTGATTTTGTAATTCTTTCAATTCGCCATTCATTGTTTCAAGCTCTTTTTTAGCATTTTCATAATTTGTCTGAGCCTTTGTTAAGTTGTCATTTGCAGTATTATAATCCTGTTCGGCCTGAGTTGCTTTATCTTTTGCATCACCAAGCTTACCTGCCGCATCCTCTTTTGCATTTAATGCTTTCTGTTCATTTGCTTGTGCCTCTTTAAGCTTAGCTTCAGCATTTGTTACTGCCTTTTGCGCAGTAGCATAAGCAGGATTAGGCGAACCATCCGGCAAAGTTTGCGGTGTTGCTGACAAGTTTGTTTGAGCACTTGTTAGTGAAGCTTGGGCAGCAGTTGTTGCATTTTGTGCTGCTGTATAATTAGTAACAGCTGTTGCATAATTTTTGTCAGCATTTTCTAAATTCAATTTTGCTGTATCAAGTTTAGTTTGGAATGAATCTCTTGCTTGTTCTTTTTGTTTAACCTCACTGTCTTTTGCTTTTATATCAGCTTCTTTTTGCTCAATTTGACCATCCAAACTATCTATTTGTTTTTGCGCAGTTTCAGCTGCCTGTTGCAGTTTCGGAATTTCATCACTCAATTTACTAATTTCTGTAGATAAATTTGAAGCTTGAGTTTTTGCATCATTTATAGCTTCTCTTAATGATACAGAATCTTTTGCACTTTTCATTGCACTGATAGAAGATGAACCTGTTCCGTTCAAGGTTCCGGCTGTACCTACGCCGGACATTGTTGCAGGAGAATTACCTGCACCGCCTATGTTACCTGTTTTATCTCCACCCAGAACACCAAATTGATTCAACATACCGAATACAGTCTGGGCAGCCTGCATACCTAGTTGAACACCCATTGCAGCTTTCATTGCATTATCCATGCCATCATTTGCATAAACATTAGGATTTACAAATCCAATGTTGCGCATGTTGTAAACACCTGCATACCTGTTGGCTGATGCACGCATATTAGCATATCTGTTCACATTATTTCCAACATGATCATAAGGGTTAAAGCCTCTTTGTGCGCCAACCCATCCGGCACTTCTTCCGCTGCTGCCTAATGCTCGGGTAAATGTGGTTGTTTTTATATTATTTCCTTGTGTAAATACACTTGATACTTGGGCAGACTTAATACCACTGGCTCTTGATTTTAAAGAGCTGGCATTCGAAGTTGATGCGGCTGCGCTTTTTCGCACATCGCTCAACGATATTTTAGCTTTTGGAATACCTGGTGTACTCATATCTGCTCTCTCGCTTTTAATACCTTAAATATATAAAAACTTGAGATATCCTCCGATTGCACATGTTTATCATTTTGTTACAAAAGTTAACATGCAAAATCCATGCAGCACATGGCTTTTCACAATTTCGACCCCACAATTATTATTCCCAGTATTTACATAATTTCTGCCGAAATGTTAAAAAAATTCACATAAGAAATATGCCTTACTTTGGCGCTGCAAGACTTCTTTGCAATTTTGCAAGAGATTTTTAAGAATAATTAAGAATTTAATTGTAAATTTTTCTCGGATTTTTTTAAAATCGGAAATCAGCCCGAAATCTTCGTCTTTGGATTTGTTAAAAAATATTATGTAAAGACTTTGGCATGGGTAGGTCAAAACCTCTTTATTTTTTTTGAATTTATCCTATGATGAATATACAAATCTTGGAAACGGGGATTTGGGAAGTTTAATAGAATGGGGTTTTGGTTTCTATTTACTCCGCAATTAATCCATCCAAAGAACGATTAAATCCATTACAGAATCGTTTAAAATATGGATAGAGTTTATAGTCTTTATATAATCTTGGAGGTTATTGGTAGTGTTACAGCATGGATACATACAAATTTATACGGGAGACGGAAAAGGAAAAACTACCGCCTCATTAGGTTTGGCATTGAGAGCTTTAGGACACGGCTGGAAAGTCCTTATTATACAATTTACAAAAGGCGACAGCGCAACATCTTACGGTGAAATTGTTTCTTGTTCAAAATTCTTGCCAAATCTTGATGTAGTTCAATTCGGGATGGATAGAGTATGTTATTCACATAATGTTTGCATGGACGACTATAAAGAAGCTAAAAAAGGTTGGGAATTTGCAAAAAAAGCAATCCAATCCGGCGAATATCAATTAATAATTTTAGATGAAATTAACATTTGTACAGCAATGAATATGATTAAGGTTTCAGAAGTAAAAGATGCACTTTTGCACAAGCCTGATAACCTTGAAATAGTTTTGACAGGACGTTATGCACATCCTGAATTAAAAGCTATGGCTCACCTTGTTACGGAAATGAAACCGATTAAACACTATTTTGATATGGGAGTTATGGCAAGACAAGGAATTGAATACTAAAGGATTAAAAAAAACTTAATGTAAATCCTTAATATCGGACTTGACTTTTAGAGGAGGGTCCGTTTTTATTTTACAAAACTACAAAAATATTTGCATAAGGGCATGTTTGTAATATTATAATATTGGTTATACTAGTCCGATAGGTTCGCCCTAGTCCGGGTTGGGGTAAGTAAAAGGCTCCTGACAGGTGGCGCAAAAAGTACAATACCCCCGGCAGAGATTAAAAAAATGCCTCACGGATGGGACAGTTTAGCCCGTAGTACAATACATTAAACATAAGGAGAAAACCGATGCCAACAGCATCTATGATTGAACTTTTGGAAGCAGGTGTACATTTCGGACACCAGACACAAAGATGGAACCCTAAAATGAAACCGTATATTTACGGTGCAAGAAACGGTATTTACGTTCTTGATTTACGTAAGACAACTGACTTGCTTGATGAAGCTTATGCAGTTGTAAGAGAATTTGCAGCACGTAACAAAAACGTATTGTTTGTAGGTACCAAAAAACAAGCTGCCGAAGTTGTTGCTGAAGAAGCTACAAGAGCTGGCGCTTACTATATTAACAGAAGATGGCTGGGCGGTATGCTGACTAACTTTGACACAATCCGCTCAAGAGTTAATAAACTCAGAGAAATCGAAGATTTCATTTCTTCAGGTCACGCTGAAAAACTTCCTAAAAAAGAAATCGCACAGCTTAACCGTCAATTGAACAAATTAAGCAAAACTTTAGGCGGTATTAAAGATATGAGAGGCTTGCCTGATTTAATCTTTATAGTTGACCAGAAAAAAGAAGACATTGCTATTAAAGAAGCTAATAAATTAGGTATCCCCGTAATTTGTTTGGCTGATACAAATGCTGATCCGGATGGTATTGATTACATTATCCCCGGTAATGATGATGCTATCAGATCAATCAAATTAATAACTTCAAAATTAGCTGATGCAGTTTTGGAAGGCAAACAGTTAAGAGAAAACAATGCTAACCAAAAAGCTAAAATTGAAGAAGTAAAAGCCGAAGATGCAGGCGTTTCAGCAGAAGAAGTTGAAGCTGAAAAAGCTGAATAATTATTTTAACCATACGCCAATACGGCGTATGGTTTTTATGAAAAAAGGAGAGAATTAAATGAATATTACAGCACAAATGGTAAAAGAACTTCGCGACAAAACCGGTGCAGGCATGATGGATGCAAAAAAAGCGTTGGTTGAAGTTGACGGAGATATGGAAAAAGCTATGGAAGTGCTTCGCCAAAAAGGTATGGCATCTGCTGATAAGAAAATGGGCAGAATTGCCGCTGAAGGTTTGGTAGCATCTTACGTTGATGATAAAGTAGGTGCTATGGTTGAAGTTAACTGCGAAACCGACTTCGTAGCTAAAAACGCAGAATTCAAAGAATTTTCTAACTGCTTGGCTCAAGCCGTTGCAGAATCAAATCCTGCAGATGTTGATGCTTTTGTAAATTCAACTTGCCCGAAATGCGGAAAAACTATTTCTGATGTAATTAAAGAAAAAATCGCATCTATTGGCGAAAAAATTACTTTCAGAAGATTTGTACGTTATGAAGGTAATGTTGCAACTTACATACACAACGGTAAAATCGGCGTTCTTTTAAGCACTGATAAAAAAGATGACGAATTGATGAATGATATTTGCTTACACATTGCATCAAACGCTCCTGAATTCATTTCAAGAGAAGAAATTCCTCAATCAGTTATTGATGAAGAAACAAGGATTGAAATGGGTAAAGAAGATATTCAAAAGAAACCCGAAGCTATCAGAGGAAAAATTGTTGAAGGTCGTGTAAATAAACTTATGGCATCAAGAGTTCTTCTTGAACAGCCGTTTGTTAAAAACCCGGATATTACAATTCAACAATTAATCGAAGGCAAATTGACAATTAAGGCATTCACAAGATACACACTTGGCGAAGGTCTTGAAAAACGCCAGGATAACTTTGCCGAAGAAGTTATGAACCAAATGAAAGGTTAATACAACATAAAATAAAACGGCGCCGGCATACTTACCGGCGCTTTTTTATTTACATAATATGCCTATTCTTCCACAGTATATTCATAATTAGGTTTATCTTGTTCTTCGTTTTCGTCATCTTTTGTCTTAAAACTCATGATAAAAATCTGGTCTTTTTTAATCTCCATTTCCTTACCTTTGTTTGCGTAAGACAACGGTGTGCTTTCATACAAGGAAACAGCAGCGGATTTGGCACGATTGCCATGTTCATTTTTCACAGCACCTTCAACAAGAGCTACACCCGGACCAAAAACACCATCAACAAGTTTATTTCCTACAAATATAGCACCTGATTTAGCTAAAGATCCTGCACTGACGTCACTCATAGAACTATATTTTCCCTGAACATTTTGATCTATATGAAAAGTTTGTTTTTTACCTGCATCATAAAGACTTACCGGTACAAAAGTAAAAGTTGCATTACGCTTAAGTCTTTTAGGATCAGTAACATCTGCAATTTTACCAGTAATCACACTACCGGCAGGGATTACGGATTCATCTTTAATTTTAACATCCTCAACAATTTTTAATTCCCATGTTTCAGGCGGGTTTGCAGTTGAAAAATCAGACATTGCCTGAACCTTAATATTCTTTGCCATAACCGGCTGTAATCCGAGTAATAATACAGCTAAAAGTATCAATTTTTTCTTCATATACACCTCACTTATTAAAAATTGTATTCAAATACTGTCCCGTAAAGGATTTTTTATTTTTTGCGACTTCACGCGGGGAACCAGTTGCAACAACCTGCCCGCCATGATTACCGCCTTCCGGTCCAAGATCAATTATATAATCCGCGACCTTTATTAAATCAAGATTATGTTCGATTATCAAAATAGTATTACCTTGATCGGCAAGCCTTTGCAAGATTTTTATAAGCTTATCCAAATCCGCCCAGTGCAATCCCACTGACGGCTCATCAAGCAAATAAAGAGTTTTGCCTGTTGCACGTTTGTTCAGCTCAGATGCCAGCTTAATACGCTGTGCTTCACCACCTGACAAGGTCGTAGCGCTCTGACCGAGTTTAATATAATCCAAACCGACATCATTTAAAGTTTTCAGCTTATTTTTAATCGCCGGAATACTGTCAAAAAATTCCAACGCCTCTTTTACACTCATTTCCAAAACATCTGAAATTGTTTTGCCTTTATATTTAACCTCTAAAGTCTCACGGTTATAGCGTTTTCCTTTGCAGACATCACATTTCACGTAAACATCAGACAAAAAGTTCATTTCTATTTTTAAAAGACCATCACCTTTACAAGCTTCACAGCGTCCGCCTTTTACGTTAAAACTAAACCTGCCGGGCTTGTAGCCTCTAACCTTTGCCTCGTTAGTCTTTGCATAAAGCTCACGAATATGCGTAAATACATCCGTATAAGTTGCGGGATTTGATCGTGGTGTTCTACCTATTGGGGATTGATCAATATCAATTATTTTATCAATATATTCAAAACCCGTAATCTCATCCACACCCTGCGGTTTTGGCTTGTTGCCTCTAAGTTTATGCAGAGCATATTCAAAAACCAAATCCTGCATCAGGGTTGATTTTCCGGAGCCTGAAACCCCTGTCAAAACAACAATTTTTCCCAAAGGAATATCAACATCAATATTTTTCAGGTTATTCAAGTGGGCATTTTTAACATGGAGAAAGTGTCCGTTTCCTTCACGCACTTTTTCCGGGATAGGAATAAACTTTTCCCCGCTCAAGTATTTACCTGTTATTGAGCGTTTCGCGGCAATGATATCATCAACGGAACCTTGAGCAATAATTTCACCGCCGTTAATTCCTGCTTTTGGACCGATATCAACAATATAATCCGCATTTCTTATTGTTTCCTCGTCGTGCTCTACAACGACAAGAGTGTTGCCAAGATTTCTAAGCTTAATAAGCGTTTTGATAAGTCTGTCATTGTCTCTCTGGTGAAGCCCGATAGATGGCTCATCAAGAACATATAAAACGCCTGACAGCCCGCTGCCGATTTGAGTTGCAAGTCTGATTCTCTGCGCCTCACCGCCGGATAAGGTTCCCGCCATACGTGCAAGGTTCAGATATCCTAAACCCACATCTTTTAAAAATCTCAGACGCGCCCTTATTTCATCAAGAATTTGTTTTGCAATCTGGATATGGAAATCGGATAAGTCCAGATAAAGGCTTTCTATAAAGTCGTATTCATCCTCAACGGACATCAAAGTAAATTCATAAATATTTTTATCTTTTATTGTAACAGCAAGCGAAAATGGCTTTAATCTTGCACCTTTGCAGGCAGGACATGGTGTTGTAACCATATATTTTTCAATTTCTTCCCGCCAGTATTCACCATTTGACTCGTTATAGCGTTTTTCAAGATAAGGAATCACACCGATATACCTGTGATACTGGGTGTGATAGCGTTTTGTACCAAACCGTTTAACATAAAACGAAACAACATCATCACCGCCATAAAGAATTATTTTCTGCTGTTCTTCAGGCAACTCGCCAAAAGGCGTATTCATATCAATTCCGTAATGTGATGCAACTGATTTTAAGACATCATCATAATAGGTGTTTGAAGTTCGTGACCATGGATAAATCGCGCCGTCAGCAAGTGATTTTGTTTTATCCGGAACAATCAAATTCGGGTCGATTACAAAATCAGCGCCAAGACCTGAGCATCTTTCGCAAGCGCCGTACGGATTATTAAAAGAAAAGATTCTCGGCGCAAGCTCTTCAAAACTCAAATTACATTTGGGGCATGCCAGTTTTTCGCTGTAAATTACCTCTTTATCACCTATAATATCAACAATTGCAATTCCGTCAGCTTTTTTCAGGGCTATTTGAACACTGTCCGCTATACGTGATTGCGCGCTTTCTTTAACAACGATTCTATCTACAACAACATGAATTGTATGTTTTTGGGTTTTATTTAACTTAATTTCATCCTCATCAAGGTTATAGATTTCATCATCGACCTTAACCCTGACAAAACCTTCCTGCCTTAATTCTTCAAACGTGGACTGAAATTCACCTTTTTTACCGCGTGCAATAGGAGCTAAAATCTGAATTTTAGTACCTTCCGGAAGCTTCATAATACTATTTACGATTTCATCAATAGACTGCGGTTTTATCTCTGAACCGCACTCCGGGCAATGCGGGACACCGACACGTGCGTATAAAAGTCTTAAATAATCATAAATTTCCGTAACCGTACCGACAGTTGATCTGGGGTTATTGCTTGTGGATTTTTGATCAATAGAAATTGCAGGGGAAAGCCCGTCTATGTATTCAACATTAGGTTTATCCATCTGCCCCAAAAACTGGCGTGCATAAGTCGAAAGGCTTTCTATATAGCGTCTTTGACCTTCCGCAAAAATCGTATCAAAGGCAAGTGAACTTTTTCCGCTTCCTGAAACTCCGGTAAACACAACAAGTTCATTCTTTGGAATTTCCAAAGAAACATCTTTAAGATTATGTTCTTTTGCCCCTTTAATTTTTATTGTATCTTGCATACCTGTATTATGACATGTAAAGCAAGAATTTCAAATTAAATTAATAACCGTTATATGTAGAGATCTCATCCTCATTGGCAATCCGATTATTTACCACATCTCCATCGCCTGCAATTACTGAGACATTTTCGGTATACTGACGAGTATTTTCGGGTGTTATCCTATATCTTTGTACAAGCACCCTGTCAATTCTATCGTCTCCGCCAACGTCAACAGTGGTATTTTTACAGCCGTTTAATGTATATCTGTCACGATTATCAGACCCTTCTATAAGCGCATCAGATAATCCCTCAAACATATAACCGTTATCATTTCTATAAATTGCTGCATAATTCTCATCCGGCTGTTCCGGGAAAGTTACATTTGTACCGTTTGACAATATTACATTATGATATTGTATATCATCGTCATCGGTAAATGAATTAACAGCTTTTATATCGTCTTTATTAAAAGTAACATTTCCCACAGATACCGGATCAACAGGATTTGTATAAACATTGCTTAAGGCTGCAATGTTTTGTAAATAATTCATCATAATTAATGTTGGCAAAACATAATTATAGGGATTATAATACGGATTGTAATATACCGGAGGCGGCACTACAGGATGAAAATGATGATGCGGAGGCGGCATATGACGCGGCGGTCTATGCCATTGCATTTCTATATTATCACTATCTAAAGGTGCAGCTTCTGCCTTATTAACAGCAGCAGGCTCCGCCATCATGGCAAGAATTAATGCTGCGGTCGGAACAGCTTTTTTCATGCTGTTTGTAACATGCTCAGTTTTGGGCTTTTCTTCTTTTTTTGCCTCAAAATTAATTCCACTCTTATTATAAGAAAATTCGGATACAGGTAAAATTCTCATAAACACACTCCTATTATCAACACATAATTATTAAAACACTAAAAAAACATTTTTGCTATATAATTTAAACATAAATTTACAGGAGTTTGATATGAAAAAAGTAAAAATAACTGTTTTAAAAACCACATTAGACAAAGAACTCGCAGATGAATACGGAATTGAAGGTTTAACGGCATGTCCAATGATGAAAGAAGGACAGGAATTTTATGCGGATTACGCAAAGCCCGAAGGTTTTTGCGATGAAGCATGGAAGGCAATTTATCAATATGTATTTGCACTTGCGCATGGCGCAGGCAATGAACTTTTCTATTTTGGCGACTGGATTAGAAAACCCGGTGTTGCAATCTGCAGCTGCAATGACGGCTTGCGTCCGGTAATTTTCAAGCTTGAAGCTACTGATATTGTGTCTAAAATTGATTATGAACCGGTTAAAAGATAATGCCTATAATTATTCGACAAGAAACAAATAACGACTATCCTGAGGTATTTAATTTAATAAAAAATACCTTTAAACTTGCAGAACACACAGACGGGGATGAACATAATCTCGTTGAAAGATTAAGGAAAGGTGATGCTTTTATACCAGAATTATCACTTGTTGCTGAATACAATAATGAAATTATAGGACACATACTTTTTACAAAAGTCAAAGTAGGTCATACTATCCAGCTTGCCCTTGCTCCTTTAACCGTTTCAACGAATTACCAAAGACAAGGAATTGGTACAAAATTAATTAAAGAAGGGCATAGAATAGCCCAAAATTTAGGTTATGAATATTCAATTGTATTAGGGGATCCGAATTATTACAGCCGTTTTGGCTATATTCCGGCAAAAACATTCGGTATTAAATCTCCCTTTGAAATTTCTGAAGAATTTTTTATGGCGATTAATCTTCAAGGTAAACTCACAGACCTCAATGCCACAGTCGAATATCCAAAAGAATTCATGTTAAAAAACTAAATATACTATAGCTTTTGTTACAAAAGTACAAAAACTAACAAAAAAATCTCTTTACGTGTTTCAATCAATATATAAGGAGAATAATATGCAAATATTAAATAGTAATTACAATATCCAAAACAATAGTAAATACAATCAATCTTTTACAGGTATAAGAAAAGTTAAATGTCTGGGTTTATATGAAAAACACCCTGAATTAGGTAAAGAATTGGTTGATACATTCAAAAATAACTCTAAAGTCATGGACTTTTGTAAAAAATATGATGTTGATATATTTTTCCACTCAGCTAAAGACTATATGGAAAGTGTAAAATCTTCTGTAAATATCTTTTATGATAATATTTCAAAAAGCAAATTGAAAAGATTTTTTAACAGTCAAGATGATAAAATTACTATAAGCGGCTGGGGTAATAAGCATAATCTACGTGAAAGTCTTGCAGAAGCGACCGAAGATCTTAAATATGCTATTTCACCTACAGATACAAAAGCACAACGTCCGACAGGACTTTTAGATAGCCATATTGATTTAGCCGAGAAAAAAATACAGGAAGCCCTAAATCAAAAAGAATTAGCTAAACAAAATAAATTAAATCAAAAAGAATATAAAAAGCAGGCACAAATTACACATTCCGATGAAAAAGCCAATTTAAGCAATGCCATTCAGGACTTGATAAATAAAACCTCATCAAAGGCTGAATAAAACTTAATATTAAAATAAATCTATAAAAAAGCGGATAACAACAAATGTTATCCGCTTTTTAAATGTCAATGGCGGGACTGTCTTGGTCACTCGCATTTAACGGCAATTCCGTGTTTTGTTTTATGTGATTTCAGCACATAAAACAAAAGCACTCCAGCCTCAGCTCGCTCCCGCTTGAACCCATACAAGGCTTCGCCTTGTGGGGTTCTGCGTCCTCTTATCACCAATAAAAAAGAGTCCCTAAGGACTCTTTTTTATTGTCGATGGCGGGACTTGAACCCGCAAGGATTTCTCCACACGCCCCTCAAACGTGCGCGTATACCGATTCCGCCACATCGACATATATTTTTTCTCGGCAAAGTGCCACATCGACATAAGTATTTAATTTTTAAAAATGACTATGTTTAGCCACATAGTCATTTTAATATAATAAATTTTAATTGTAAATACTATCTGCCGATTTCTATAGCTCTTTGTGCCATGGATTTTGTAATATTTACCAGCGCAAGGTTTGCCTCATAAGCTCTTTGGGCTAATACGGCATCTGCTATATCTACCATGGCGTTTACATTTGAGGATCTTATGTATCCGTTTTCATCAGCATCCGGGTGACCGGGTCTATATATTTTATCGCCGAGTGTCGGGTCTTCAACAACTCCGCTGAAGGTTACACCGCCCTGCAAATAGGAAAGTGTCCCAACTCCGAATACATCATTTTTCATTGTATTCATTAAGCCATGAAATGAAATGTCTTCTGTTGCATTCAATACAGGAATTTTTCTCACATAATTCGGTGTATCTATATTTGCAACGTTTTTGGCATGGATATCAAGACGTAATCCGTGTGCTCTTAATGCATTTGATCCTATATTAAATGATTCAAGTATACTCATTTCCTACTCTCCCGTTATTTGCCTACGTTAATTACGGTTTTCATTTCCGTAATTATATTTGACATTCTTCTTGTTGCCATTGAATACAGCATTGAGTTTTCCTGCAATGCGATAAGCTCCTGTGCAGGATTTATTTCTTCGTATTCTCGTTCTTCTATAATTCCCGATGGACCGAGCTTTTGTGAAAGTTTAGTTTCTAAAGGACTGTTCATTGTTCCGAGATATGTCCCGAAATCAATATCGCGTCTTACGTAACCCGGGGTGTCCATGTTTGCAATGTTTGAACCGATTGCGCGCTGTCTTTGGGATATTAAATCCATCATCAGGGAAACTTTTCCCATACTATCTAAAGATGTGTACATAAACTACCTCCCTCGTTAACCTTCACGGATATTTATTGCCTTGTTATACATATCATCAATAACTTTCAGCATCTGGGTGCTTGCAAGCATTGATGCATTAAGCCGTAACATTTCACTTGTGGATGTATAAACATTTGTATTAGAAATTTCTATATTATTCTGCTTGAAACAACTGTGATCTTTCACTAAAACAGGCTCTCCGGCGTCTTCTGTTGCAGCAAGTCTGTTCATATCTGCCTGTTCAAGCGCTTCCGGATTTGCAAATCTTACAAGCGGAATATTTCCCAAATATTTTTCAGTAGCATTTGAAGAATCAAAAGAAACTACATCACCATTTGGTTTGATTTCAAATTTATAGCAGTTTGTCGGAATTTTTATTCCTTCACCTACAATCCAGTCATCATTTGTAACCAGATAGCCGTCTTTTCCCTGCTTAAATCCGCCGTCTCTGGTGTATTGAACCTCACCGGAAGGGGATATAACAGGTATAAAACCTTGTCCGTCAATCGCAACATCATAAGGATTTGAAGTAATTTTAATTGACCCTTGACTGTAATCAGTTCTTATTGCACCTTTAAGATAACCGTCTTCACCAAGCATCTGTTCAAATCTTACCGGTTTGTATGCATTAGTGTTAATATTAGCAAGATTATTTGCAACATAGCCCAGTCTTTCCCACTGGCTAAATGTATTATTAATACTTTTTCTAATCATTCCCTGAATTGTATACATACGCTAATCCTCTCTATGATGTTGTGCCAAGCTGGCTGATTACTTTTTGTAAATTTTGGTTTTGTATCATAAATAACTGTCTGTTTGCATCAAAATTCTTAATAACAGGCATCATGCTTATAAATTCTTCTTGTAATGCAACGTTTGAAAACTCGTTATAACCCTGTTTAACCTTCGGTTCCATAACCAGTGCCCCGCTTGCATCTACAACACCCAAATACGCAACGCCTTCAAGCTTATTTGTCTGAGGGTTGAATACACTTACCAGACCTCTGTCGTTAATTTTTATCTGCTTTAAATCATCAGGTACAATGTGTAATTTTATCGGCATGCCTGTATTTGAAAGCACACGGCTGTCGTCAAGGGTTAAAAGATTTCCTTCTTTATCCAGTTTAAACCTTCCATCACGGGTTAATTTAATACCTTCATCACTTTCGGTTTGGAAATAACCTTTTGCAGCAAGTGCAATATCCAATGGGTTTTCAGACAGGGCGATACGACCTATCTTATCATCCAGAGTAGTAGATAAACCATGAACACCCAAAAACTCCGTCAATGAAGATACTATAGGATCCTTTCGCTGATATCCTACCTTATCAAACCCTGCAACGTTTTCGTTTGCAACGGAAATAAGCTCACTATCAACATGCATCGCTCTGATTGATGCTGTGATACCGTTTTCTACAAATCTTACACCGCCGTTAATTTTCATACATTTATACCTCTACTTATATTTTCGGATATTTTTCAGTATTTACTTAACAAATCCATGAAAAATCATCCGTTTGTATGGGTTTTAAAATGTATTTAATGAAAATTCCACAAAAGTCAAACACAAGATAAATTTTAACGGTGTCTAATTTAATAATTCATATAGACTTGAAGCTTCCTGAACGCTTACATTACCTTCAGGTACTTTCAAAACACGTGCTTCGACTTTTCTGTTTGCATATTCTATTGTAATAATATCGCCTGTTTTCAGTTGTTTAGAGGGTTTTGCAGGATTACCGTTGACAAGGACTCTGCCCATATCTGAAACTTCATTGGCAACGGTTCTTCGCTTTATTAATCTTGATACTTTTATAAATTTGTCTAATCTCATGGCTTTATTATATCATATTTATGATATAATTTGAATTATGAAAAAGGCTTTTCTAACTTTATTATTTTTTTTATTATGTAACACTGCAGCAATGGCACTCGATAGTGCAATAAAATTTGTTCAGGTAACAGATACACATTTTAATGCAGAAAATGAATATTCAGTCAAGGTGCTTGAAGAAACAGTTAAGGACATTAACAAATTAAATAATGTTTCTTTTGTTGTATTTACCGGTGACAATTTGAATAAGCCGGAAGTTGAAGATTTGGATGATTTTATTAAAATTATTAATAAATTAAAAGCTCCTTATTATCTTGTAATAGGTAATCACGATGTTTTTAAAAGCCAAAATCTTTCAAAAGAAAGATATAATGAAATCGTAAGGGAAAATAATCTTTTTTGGTTC
Source organism: Candidatus Gastranaerophilales bacterium (assembly GCA_944323695.1). Taxonomy (GTDB): domain Bacteria; phylum Cyanobacteriota; class Vampirovibrionia; order Gastranaerophilales; family Gastranaerophilaceae; genus SIG32. Next base: position 98,066 of record CALUTI010000005.1, on the reverse strand, counting down.
CAGCGTAAATGGAACTATGTGTTCAAGAAAAAGGGTTATACATTTATTGTAGTTGACGGTGCAAAAGAGATTATACCGGGGCCTGTCGGATATTACAGAGCTGATACTCTCACGTGGCTTGACAAACAACTTACTAAAAACAAAAAAAATCCTGTGATTATTTTTCAACATTACCCTATAATTGATGCTCCTGAATTTGGGAGTTCACGCTTGAAAACACATAGAACTTACCAGCCGGAAAAATATTTTGAAATGCTGGATAAACATGAAAATGTAATCGCAATTGTTTCAGGGCATTTTCATGTAAACAGCGAAATTATGCAAAATGGTGTTTATCATATTTCTACACCTACTTTGCTTAATAATCCTCCGGTATATAAAATTATTGATATAGTGTCTAAAGACGGGCTGTCTCCTATTATTTACACCCAGTTAAAAGAAGTTGAAATTGATGAGTAGTTGCATTTTTTTATAAATAATATTATAATTGTAACAACATCATTATTTGAGGTAAAAAATTACAGAATGGATGAGTCGGGAAATTTAGTTTTTAATTTATTTTTAATAGCATTCCTATTATTTTCAAACGGTTTTTTTGTCGCAGCAGAGTTTGCGATGGTTAAGGTTAGAAAAACCAGAATAGAGCAGTTGGTTAAAGAAGGCAACTATAGCGCTCAAATTGCTCTCGAAGCTATAAAAGATTTGGATAAGTTTATTGCTTCAGTGCAATTAGGGGTTACAATATCAAGTATCGGCTTAGGCTGGGTTGGTGAAGGAACACTTGCACGCATAATTGAACCGATATTTGTATTTTTGCCGGGAATAAGCCAGACAATTGCAACGCATACCGTATCAGTATCACTTGCTTTTGCTTTGATTACATTCTTGCATGTTGTATTGGGTGAATTGATTCCCAAATCCATTGCCTTAGAATACACGGAAAAAACAGCTTTGATAATCGCACGTCCTATGCAGGCAATAACATTTGTGTTTAATCCGTTTATATGGATGTTAAACGGATTTGGAAACTGGGTTTTGAAGTTACTGCATATCCCGCATTCTCATAAATCTTCTCTGGTACATTCGTCAGAAGAGTTGGACATGCTCGTAGATGCGAGTTATAACGGCGGAGTTTTAAATGAAACCGAAAAAGATATGCTGCACAATGTATTCAAGTTTTCCGACCTGACAGCAAAACAGGTTATGGTGCCGAGAACCGATATGGTCTGTGTACCTATTAATATGTCGCTGGAAGAATTAAATAAAGTTGCAACCGAAAATCAATATACACGTTACCCTGTTTATGAAGGCGATATGGACCATATAACAGGGCTAATTCACGTTAAAGATTTGTATAAATTATCAATTGATGACACAACATGTCCGATTGAACGTATCCAAAGAGAAATTCTTCTTGTACCGGAGACCATGACAATGGATAATCTTGTACTGGAATTCAAAAAACGCAAAGGTCAAATGGCAATTGTTGTCGATGAATTTGGCGGAACATCAGGACTTATAACTCTTGAAGACGTTATTGAAGAAATTTTCGGCGATGTGCAGGATGAATTTGATGAAGAAGAAGAACAGGAATGCGATATAAAAGAAATCGCACCAAATACATATATAGCAAATGCTATGATGAGAACAGATGAAATTGCTGAATACTTCAATATTGATGAAGAAGCTATTGATGATGAAGATATAGATACAATCGGCGGTCTTGTTGTAAAACTTTTGGGAAGAATTGCAGAAGTCGGAGATACGGTAACCCACCTTGGTTTAACCTTTATAGTTAAAGAAATTGACGGTGCACGTATTACAAAACTTGAAATCATAAAAGAAGAAACTCCTGTTGCAGAACAGATTCAAGAATAATCTACATCACTTTAATGATATTTTAATTAATTCCTCTTTTTAGTTGATGTAGCAGACCCTATATTGTATAGAATAGAAATATATTGAACAATATTTGGGCGGATTAATGAGTCAAGATTTCGATTTTACATCGTATAATAACATCAAACGCTTATCGGAAGAAGAACTTACAAAGCTTTGGGAGAAATACCTTGCAGACAAAAGCGATAAAGCTTCCCGTGATGCGTTAATTGTGCAATATATTTATTTAATCCGCTATGTTGTGGGAAGAGTCAGAGTAACATTACCGTCTACAATTTCTATTGAAGATATAGCAGGCTACGGGGTTGAAGGACTTATAAACGCTATCGAAAGATACTCCCCGCAAAAAAATACCAGATTTGAAACTTACGCACTTATAAGAATCAGAGGCGCAATCCTTGATAAAATTCGTTCTCAAGACTTTTTGCCAAGAAGCGTAAGACAAAAAATCAAAGCTTTAAAAGAAGCACAAGAAAGCTTAAAACAAGAACTCGGTCGTACGCCGACAACTACGGAAATTGCAAACAGAGTTGACATGGATCCTGAAAAAGTTAACCAACTTTTATCGGAAGATGTCACAATAACATCACTTTATGATAAAAAGGGCAATGCGGAAGACAGTGTAGAGATAATAGACACAATTCAGGATACAAATAAACTTAACCCGCAGGAAAATGCAGAAGAAAATAATGTTAAACAGGAATTGGAGAGGGCATTAATGAGATTACCGGAAAGAGAACGCATTATAATGGTTCTTTACTATCAGGAAAACATGACACTTAAAGAAATCGGCGAAACAATCAGCATGTCAGAATCTCGTGTATGCCAATTACATGCCCAGGCAATTATGAAATTGAAAAACATCCTCAGCGAAAATCGTTCAAACCGTTTGCGCCAGTCAATAGTTGCTTAGCGCTCTGCCTCATAATCGATTATGACAAAATCAATTCTGTTATTCATTTTTGCATCTTTAGAAACACTGTCCACGTAAGGCATAAATTCTCCGTAACCTATGCAATAAAGCCTTTCCGGCGAAATTTTCAAATAACGCATTAAATACATGGTAATACTGTGAGCACGTGCAAGTGAAAGCTCCCAATTTTCTTTGTAGCTTGACAAATTTGGATCAGCATCTTCGGTGTGTCCTTCTATTACACAGGATTTTTTTGTTTGCGCCAACACCGCACCTATCTCATTTAAGACACACACCCCCTCTTTCTTAATCTTTTCCTGAGCCTCATTAAAAAATACGTTTTCATCAATACTTATTATCAGGCCTCTGGGGACATACGTAAAATACATTGCGCCACCGGGTTTGACAGTAGTTTTAAAAAGTTCTTCAATTCGTTTCATCTCAGCGACATCATACTCAGCATAAACAATCGGAGCATATAATACTCCGAATGTAAGACATATAAAGATTGTAATAATTTTGAGAAATCTCATCAAAATTATTATTCTGCATTAAATTGCTAAAATAATCCCCTGACAAGGTTAAGGCTTAATTATTGAAACAACATATTTTTCATTAAAATATTTGTTTGCACATTCTTTAATCTGCTCAGGCGTAACTGCTTTGATTTTTTCTTTCGCAGATTCATTAAAATCAAACCCCAAACCTGTTATAGCATAGTGGGCATAAGTTGCAGCCTGCTGGTTATTATCTTCTTGAGAAAACGCCCACTTACCTATAAGGTTATTTTTAGCATTGGAAAGTTCTTCCTCAGACACCAATTCATTTTTAATTTTATCGATTTCTTCTTGAAAACCTTTTAAAGAAACAACTATATTGTTAGGTTCAGTTGCAATATAGATTGAAAAATTAGCACATAGCCTTGCAACATCATAAGAACTTCTTACAACATAAGCAAGTCCTTTTTTATCTCTTAATTCCAAAAACAATCTTGAAGATAAACCGGATGCACCGAGAATAATATTCATCAAAGCAAGGACGGGATAATCATTTTGGCTTGCTGTTTCCACCAGCCAGCCTTGAATAATATGAGCCTGATTTGCATCGGGTTTTATAATTTCAACGGTCTTCGCTTCATTCAAAACAGGCGGTTTAATTGCTGGAAGCTCTGTTATTGAATGCGGCAAATCACCAAAATGTTCATTAAGCTTATTTTGAACATCTTCAAATTCAAGATCACCTACAAACGCAATTACCTTTTTGCTGTTATTAATAAATGTATCATAACCTCGTAACACATCCTCTTTTGCGACATTATCAAGGTTATCAAAGATAACGGTATTTGTATAACCATAATGATGATTTGTGTATAAATTTTTATAAAAATTATCCACCACTTTTGCTCTTGGAGAATCCAACTGTGCTTGAATTTCACCGGCAAGCTTAATTTTTTCTTTTTCAAAATCTTCAAAAGTAGTATTTTTTATAATATCTTCAAAAATCTCAAGCGCTTTATCAAAATCTTCATTAAGGCACACAAATTTCAATTTCAGATAATCCAGTTTTAATTCACTGGAAAATTCAATAGCATATCTGTCGAGTTCTTCTGCAAGCTGTTCGGCAGATCTGTTTTTTGTTCCCTGCATAAACAATCTTGTCATCAAAGTGTAATCGCCCGGGTTCGGAACCGGATCATTCAAGGATAAATTAAAACACAACGCAACTCGCGGGGTGTTTCTATTACGCTTATATAAAACTTCAATATTATTTTTTAAATTAAAAATTTTCTTATCCATCACTCTCTCCTGAAAGTTATAATATCATAAATCATAAACCTTTGCAATTAACAATATTTTCAGCTGAACAAAAAATCTTGTAATAAAACCATATTTTTAATATAATAGAGTTATGGAAATAATAAAGAAATTAAAATTAAGGGATTTTGAAATAGGCGGGGATAAACTTACAATATTTGCCGGTCCTTGTGCTGCAGAAAGCATGGAAATTTTAGACGAAACAGCAAAAGGTTTAAAAGAAATTACAAAAAAATTAGATATTAATTTTGTATTCAAATCATCTTTTGACAAAGCAAACCGCTCATCAATAAATTCATACCGCGGTCCGGGGCTTGAAAAAGGTCTTGAAATGCTTCAAACCATCAAGACAAAGTATGATATTCCTATAGTTACGGATATTCATACACCTGATCAGGCAGAACCCGTGGGCGAAGTCGCAGACATTTTACAAATTCCGGCATTTTTATGCAGACAAACTGATTTGCTTGTTGCGGCTGCCAAAACAGGTAAAATCGTAAACATTAAAAAAGGTCAATTTTTGGCTCCCGAACAAATGGGACCTCTTGTCAAAAAAGTTGAAGATTCAGGTAACAACAATATTTTGTTGACCGACAGAGGCACATCCTTTGGTTACAACAATCTGGTTGTTGACTTCAGGGCAATTTCAATAATGCAGGAATTCGGATATCCCGTTGTATTTGATGCAACCCACAGCGTACAGCTTCCGGGGGCAAACGGAACAAGCTCCGGCGGAGACAGAAGATTTGTTCCTCCGCTTGCAAAAGCCGCTATGGCAGCAGGTGCTAATGCGTTATTTTTTGAAGTTCATCCGGAACCTGATAAAGCTTTGTGCGACGGACCGAATATGATTGCATTAAAAAATGCCGAAGAACTTTTCAGACACTGTAAAGATATTTTTGAGATTGTGAGAAAATGAATATAGAAATATTTACGGCAGGGCCGATTGATGCCAACAATTATCTTTTAACAGACGGTGATGAAGCAGTTCTGATTGACTGCTCTGAAGTTAAACCTGAAATTTTAAAAGAATTGGATGGCAAAAAATTAAAATATATATTACTTACTCACGGACACTTTGACCACGTGCTCGGGGTGAACGGAATGAGAGAAAAAACAGGTGCAAAAGTGCTTGTTAATCAAAACGATATTCAAAGAATGGAAGAATCAGCACAAATTATGCAGACATTTGGCGTACAGGGTGTTGAAACTCCAAAAGCAGATGAATATATTAATGACGGAGACACCGTTAAATTCGGCAATACCACGATAAAAGCTATAGCAACCCCCGGTCATACAGAAGGCGGTATGTGCTATCTTATTGACGGAAAGCTGTTTTCGGGAGATACTTTATTTAAAGATACTGTCGGAAGATGCGACCTGCCGGGCGGAAATTTCCAAAAGCTTTCTGACAGCGTAAAAAATAAACTTTTTACTATGGATGAAAATACCGTTGTTTATCCGGGGCATGGGCCGGAAACAACCATAGGTTACGAAAAAAAATATAACGAAATAATATAAGAGGGATGATATGAAAACTCAACTGGAAAATATTTACAAAAACGCAACACAAGACCTTGAAAAAGCTTCTTCAATCAATGATATTGAAGAAATCAGAGGAAAATATTTAAGCAGAAAAGGCGAATTTAACGAAATTAAAAAAGGCTTAAAGGATTTATCCGATGCTGACAAAAGAATAATCGGCTCTCTTGCAAATGAAATTACCCAGAAACTTGAATCAGCGTTAAAAAGTAAATATGATGAATTTTATAAAAAAGAGCTGAATGAAAAGCTTCAAAAAGAAAGACTTGATGTAACCTTGCCAGGAAAATTCACCTCCTTCGGGCACACTCATCCCATAACCTCAACCACAAATGAAATTGTATCTATTTTCCAGAACTTAGGATTTTCAGTAGTACCTGACGAATTGTCACCGGAAGTTGAGACCGAATACTACAACTTTGATATGTTGAATGTACCAAAAGACCACCCGGCACGTGACGTTCAGGATACTTTCTATACAAAATTAGCGAAAAATGTTGTATTAAGAAGCCAAACTTCAGGCGCACAAATCCATGCCATGGAAGGTAAAAATCCTCCGATAAGAGTTATTTCTCCGGGCAGAGTTTACAGAAACGAAAACATAAACGCCCGCAAAAACAACTTTTTCCACCAAATTGAAGGATTATACGTTGACAAAGACATAACCTTCGGCGACTTAAAAGGTGTTTTAAACGAATTTATCAGGGTATATTTTGGGGCAAGCCGTCCTACAAGATTCAGAAGCAGCTTTTTCCCGTTTACGGAACCTTCTGCAGAAGTAGATGTTCAATGTATTATGTGCGAAGGCAAGGGCTGCAGAACATGTTCCGGCACAGGCTGGCTGGAGGTTCTAGGCTGCGGCATGGTTGATCCGAATGTATTAAGAGGCGTGGGAATTGATCCTGATGTTTATACCGGTTTTGCATTTGGCATGGGAGTGGAAAGACTTGCAATGCTGAAATATGCAATCGACGACATCCGATTATTCTTCAACGATGATGTAAGATTTTTGGAACAGTTTTAACTATGGTAAAATACTAACCAATACCATATAATTGTTTTCGAGACAATAGCGGAGCCGGAGGCGGGAGCGTCGTCGAGAAAATAATTATATGGTATTGGCTTCTTTGCACACAAACTTTATTACTTAACCACCTTATTCAAACCATGGGGCTTATCGACATTTCTGTGAAGCTTCAGGGCAACTTCCAGCGCTAAAAGCTGAATCATTACAGCCACACAAAAATATTTGACGATTTTGCTTTCGCAGTCGATGTTTATGTTGAATGTTGAATTTATTTTTACGTTTTTGTTGCCTAAAATACAAATCGGCGGGTGATATTCTTCCTTAATCTTATTCAAATTTTTTGTTGCAATGTAGCTCAAGTCGTCCACGAGAATATAAATGAGCACAGCTTTGTTGTTCAAAACCGCTACATGCCCGTGCATAAATTCACCCAGAATATGAGAAGTTACATTCAAATAAGATGTTTCTTTAATCTTCAATGCAGCTTCTTTTGCAAGCGCATAGGATATTCCGTCAGCACAAACAACAATATTTTTATATTTGGAAACAAATCTTCCGAGCGATTTTATTTTCGGGCGTAATTCATAGGTTTTATCAATATATCGCGGAATTGATATAATTTCATTTATATAATTTTCAACCTCCAGCCCTTTGAGTTTGGCGAATTTAAGCGCAAGAAGGGTTACGCACATCATCTGGGAGGTTAAAGATTTAGTTGCGGCAATGCTTCTTTCAACACCTGCATGACAGCAAACCTTATAATCAGAAGCATTCCAGATGGTGGAATCCTCTTTATTAGTGATACATAAAGTTCTTACACCTGATTGTTTTGCTTTTATCAAAGCTTTGTTTGTATCAGAGGTTTCGCCGGATTGAGTTATGAAGATATAAAGCATATTTTCCGCATGCGGAATAACAGCCTTGAGCAGAAATTCGCTGGAATAAATTGCACGAGCTTCAATATTTGCAATACTGCCGAAAACATCCGCACCGTATCTTGCGCAATGATATGAAGAGCCGCTTGCAACAAAGACAACCTGCTCAATTCCCTGCGGCACATCAATAAGAATTTCTTCGTTATCGCCAATATAAGTATTAACAAGGTGTTCCAAGATTTCTGACTGTTCAAAAATCTCGCGTTCCATACTGCTTTTTCTTTTTTTGAAAAACATATCTACCTTCTGTGCGGACTTTGCCTATCCTAAGATTTCTTTTAACAATTCATTAACGGATTTCGGATTAGCTCGACCTTTGGTTTCTTTCATAACCTGACCGACAAAGAATCCTAAAAGCTGAACTTTACCGTTTCTGTAAGCTGTTACCTGATCCGGATTTGCGTCTACAACCTTTTGGACAATTTCTTTGATTGCACCTTCATCCGTAATCTGGCTTAATCCTCTTTCTTCAACAATTTGAGAGGCTTTTTTGCCTTCTTTCATCATATCAAAGATAATTTGTTTACCGATATTGTTAGAAATAGTGCCTTTTTCAATTAATGAAATCAATTCAGCCAAATTTTCCGGAGTCAATTTAGTTTCATTAATTTCGAGCTTTTCTTCTTTCAAGTAAGCCGCAATTTCGCCCATAATAAAGTTTACGGCAACTTTCGGGGTTGCACCGAGTTTTAAAACTTCATCAAAGAACAATGCAAGTCCCATCTGTTCAACTATTACGTTTGCGTCGTACTCGCTCAAGCCCAAATCCATGTAGCGTTTACGTTTTGCAGACGGTAATTCGGGCATTTTGGATCTGATTTCTTCAACCCATTCTCTGGAGATTTCCAGCGGCATAAGATCAGGTTCCGGGAAATATCTGTAATCGTGTGCATCTTCTTTACCGCGCATTGAACGTGTTTCGCGTGAATTATCGTCCCATAATCTTGTTTCCTGAACTACTTTTCCGCCTTCTTCAACAATTTCAATTTGTCTGTCGATTTCGTATTCAATAGCTCTTTGAAGTGCTGAAAAGCTGTTTACGTTCTTAATTTCAGCACGGGTGCCGAATTCTTTAGACCCTTTCGGCATAATAGAAATATTGGCGTCACAGCGCATAGAGCCTTCTTCAAGGTTGCCGTCACATACACCGATGTATCTGACTATGTTGCGCAATTCTTCCATATAAGCTCTTGCCTCGTCTGAACTTCTCATATCAGGCTCTGATACAATTTCCAAAAGCGGCGTGCCTGCACGGTTAAGGTCAACAAGTGAATAGCTTGAGCCTGCAAGTCCGTCAGCGCCTGCGTGAACAAGTTTTCCTGCGTCTTCTTCCAAATGCGCACGTGTAATTCCGATTCTTTTGCCATTGATATCAATGTGACCGTTTATACAAATCGGCTCATCATATTGAGAGATTTGATAACCCTTCGGCAAGTCAGGGTAGAAGTATTGTTTTCTGTCGAATTTGCAGCGTGCAGGAATTTCACAATTCAAGGCAAGCCCTGTTAAAATTCCCATATTAACGGCTTCTTTATTCAAAACAGGCAACACGCCCGGCATTCCAAGCGTAATCGGGCTGATTTCCGTATTTTGTTCTTTACCGAATTCTGTGCCGTCAGGCGCAAATATCTTTGATTTGGTCTTTAACTGTGCGTGAACTTCCAAACCAATTACTACTTCATACTTATCTCTCAAATTTTCCATTGCTTTCTCCTTATCGTACGATAATTATAGCATAAAAGTTTAAATTAATCTAAAAATTATAACTATCTTGCATAAATAGCGTTTTTATCAACGTTAAGCTCAGAGGGCTTGTAGGTTTTCAGGTAATCAATTACCTCTTGAGGGGTATTTGCAAGGTAATAGAGGCTTCTCACATTTTTGTTTGCGAATTTCTGTTCAATAACTTCTTCAAAAAAGTCGTTCAATTTATTATAAAATCCGTTTGTATTCAAAATTACGATAGGCTTTTTGTTGTAACCAAGCTGCTTTTGGACAATCATTTCCGAAAGCTCCTCAAGGGTTCCGAAACCGCCGGCAAGCGCCACAACAGCATCCGATATACTGTCGATTTTGGCTTTACGCTCACGCATACCTTCTGTAACAATAAATTCATCACAGCCATCGGTGAACACGCCCATACTTTGAAGTTTTTCCGGCATTACACCTGTAAGTTTTGCGCCATGAGCTTTTGCAGCACCGGCACAAGCCCACATTAAACCCAGATTACTTCCGCCATATACCATATCGTATCCGTTCTCGGCAATAAGTCTGCCAAGCTCCGCAGCATCTTTATAATATATCGGAGCTAAGAAATTTGAAGATGACGCAAATACACAAATCCTTTTAATCATTAAATTCACCGCCTATTCTGTAAAAATAAGAACAATCAACGCCCTTTCCTGTTTCGGAGCAGTCTTCCGCAAGTGCTTCCATACTTTTTTTATAACCGAACGGACGAATTTTGCCTTCATCTAATATATAAATGCCAAAAATATCTTTTCCCCACATATTGGGCGGCAAAACACCGTTTATATCAAACATCATCATAAACCATGGGGAATTATTTTCATGTTTTACAAGATCCTTAATCCCCACGACTTGCATTCCGTTATCCGCAAAGTACAATTCATTAAAGTAATAATAATCGTCTTTAGGCACCCTGCTGCCATTCATGAATTTTGGTCTGTAGCGTCTTGGGAATTTATCCGTCTGGTGAATCCTAAGATACGGTTTTACAAGCTGGAGCAGTAATTTTTCACGCTGATCAGCTGTTTTGGCGTCTGCAAAACTTTTCAGAATCTCATCATCAGTTTGTGCATTAATTACCGTAAACATATATGCAACTTTATTGTATCTGTCATTCCATTTGGAAATCAAACTTGCCTGAAAATAATTTTCTATCTTTACCGGCACAAAAAGCATTATAAGTCCTAAAAGAACAAATAATGTAATTGAATATTCAAGTTTCCAGAATTTTTTCTTTGCCATATTTACGCCATATCTATTAATTTCTTTTCCTTCACTAATTTATCATACACCCAATCCGGCACAAAATGTTTGCCAAGAATAATTTGCCCGTTCATAATATTAGGGGTATGAAAATCTGACCCGCCAGTCACTATCAAGCCCAATTCTTCCGCCATAGATGAAAAATATTCAACACACGCAGGCGAATGCTTTCTGTGATAAGCCTCTATACCGCGCAAACCGTAATTCATAAGGTCTTTTATTAAGGTTTCCGCTATATCCAAATCATGTGGATGCGCAATTACCGGAACACCCCCCGCGTCATATATAATTTCAACGGCATCTTGCGGAGAAACTGTTTTTCTCTGGACATACACGGGTGAATCGTCATGAATATATTTTGCATATGCATCCATAACATTTGTTGTGCCGCCTGCATTTGTAATTGCTTTTGCAATATGCGGACGGCCGATACTTCCGCCTTCTGCAACCATTTTTTTAACGTCTTCAAATTTTATTTTTATGCCTTCTTTTTTAGCCAGAAGCGCAAGAATTTCTTTTGTCTGCTTAACCCTTGCCTGCTGCTGGGCTTTAAGCATTGCTTGAAAATCACTGTTTTCGGGATTCATAAAATATCCGAGAATGTGTACTTCGTGGTTTTTATATAAAGTATTAACCTCTATTCCTCGAATAAGTTCAATTTTATCCTCTAAGCCCTTCTCCTTGATGTGCTTTTGCGCTACATTATATGCCAAAACATTATCGTGATCAGTTATTGCTATTGCCTGAAGCCCCACGTCAACTGCGGTATCAATGATTTTTTCAGGCGAGAACACACCGTCCGAATAATAGGTATGGATGTGTAAATCTGTTTTCATTCCTTTATTTCCTCATTTCTATTATACAAAACTCTTTTTATAGCAACAGTATGACCTGTTGAAGGCTCTATTTCCACTTCAACCGCGTTAACCTGAACGCTTTTACCGTCTGCTACTTCATATCTTTCGGGAATACCTGTAACAAATCTTGTCAATGAGGTTTTATACTCCATACCGATAACCCCGTCAGACGCCCCGCAAAATCCGGCATCTGTTATGTATCCCATATTATTTATAATACTTTCATCAGAGGTCTGAACATGTGTATGAGTTCCGAAAAACGCACTCACACCAAGTTCCGAACAGTATCTGCCAAAGCAAATTTTTTCAGCCGTTGCTTCTGCATGAAAATCTACAATTACAATCGGCGTAACCTCTTTTAATTTTTTTATTTCTTCAGTTACAAAATCCCACTGAAAATCAACTACATTTATAAATACTTTGCCTAAAACATTTATAGCTGCTATTTTGTAATCCCCGCAATCAAATACACGGCTTCCGACGCCTTTTGTACCTGATGGATAATTTATAGGACGGATAAGTTTTTCGGCGTTATCAATAAATCCGAAAATATCACGTTTATCCCAAATATGGTTGCCGCTTGTCATACAGTCAACACCATAGCTTATAAGCTCATTATAATTTTTTTCCGTAAGCCCGAACCCGTGTGAGGCGTTTTCCACATTTGCGATTACAAAATCATATTTTTCTCTGTTTTCAGACAAAAAATCACGCACGGCATATCTGCCGGGTTTGCCGACCATATCACCGAAAAATATAACTTTTATTGTTTTTCCATCACCTGACATTTACATTTCCCTAAAAAGAGCAGGAAAAACCTGCTCTTATTTTGCTATTTCTGTTGTTCTGAATTCTCTGACCACCGTTACTCTGATTTGACCGGGGTAATCAATTTCATCTTCAATACGCTTTGCAACATCTCTTGCAAGTTTTTGTGAGGCAAGATCATCAAACATTTCAGCCTGAACAATAATTCTTACTTCACGTCCTGCCTGAACCGCAAAAGACTGCTTGATACCTTCATAGCTGTTTACAATTTCTTCAATTTTCTGGAGACGTTTGATATAAATTTCCAAAGTATCACGTCTTGCGCCAGGTCTGCCTGCTGAAATTGCATCGGCAATTTTTACAAGAACAGCCTCAATTGTATTTGCCACAACATCATCGTGGTGTGCTTCTATCGCATGAATAATTTCAGGCCTTTCGCCGTATCTTGCAGCAAGCTCAACCCCGAGCTGAATATGTGTTCCTTCCTGAGTTTGGTCAACGGCTTTTCCTATATCATGCAAAAGTCCGGCGCGCTTTGCAACAGCCTCGTTTGCGCCAAGTTCAGCCGCAAGCATTCCTGCGATATGTCCGACTTCAAGCGAATGTTTCAAAACATTCTGACCGTAACTTGTTCTGTAATATAAACGTCCGAGAGTTTTGATAAGCTCTTTATTTAAGCCCATAACACCCATTTCAAAAGCTGCATTTTCACCTTCTGTCCAGATCTTCTTTTCAATTTCTTCTCTGGCTTTTTCAACCATTTCTTCAATTCTTACAGGGTGAATACGTCCGTCGACAATAAGTTTTTCTAATGCAAGTTTTGCAATCTCACGGCGGACAGGATCAAAGCTTGATAAAACAACAGCTTCCGGAGTATCATCAATAATCAAATCAACACCGGTTAATGTTTCTAATGCCCTTATGTTACGTCCCTCGCGACCGATTATGCGGCCCTTCATTTCATCACTGGGAAGTGCAACAACAGAAACCGTTGTTTCTACAACCTGCTCAATCATGCAGCGCTGCATAGTTGTTGACAGGATTTCTTTTGATTTTTCAAGAGCGGTTTCTTTTATTTTTGCTTCGTTTTCTCTTATCAACTGCATCTGTTCCTGTGCCAGATCATGCTTTAACTGTTCCAAAAGCATATTTTTAGCTTCTTCAGCTGACATGCCTGAAATTCTTTCAAGCTCAGTTGTCTGTTTTTGAACAATTTCTGCCAGATAATCTTCTTTTTCCAGAAGTTCATCGAGCTTTCTTTGCAATTGTAAATCTTTATCGGTATATTCCTGAATTTTATCTTCAAGCATATCCTCGCGTTTTACAAGTTTTTGTTCAAGGCGGTTAAGCTCTTGTCTGCGTTCTCTTTCTTCTTCGTTAAGTTTTTCTCTGTCATTTTGAAGTTCTTCAATTGCTTTAATTCTGGCTTCTTTAAGTAAAAGTTTTTCTTTTTCTTCCAAATCCAAACGGTCCTGCTGACTGCTTTGTAGCACAGCTTTGACCTTATTTTGCTGAATTATCAGCACAGCGATTAAGATTATTACCAAAATAATCGCGGCAACCAATAAAAAGTCCATAAGTTTGTACCTTATCCTATTCTATTTTTCATATAATACACGCATTGCCCGATACATATATCCTATCGAGCTTCTGATTATTTGACTATTAACCGAATTTTAATGCATATATTTCCAAAAAATATTATCCTACTACATCTGACAATATTTTATCATGACATAAAGGTTTTGTATATAGGTAATTTATATTTTGATACAAAAGCCAAAATTTATGATGTTTTAAAGTTTTATGCTATAATAAATTCAAAGGAGTTTTAAATGACAGAGCGTTGGCAGGAAAGATTACAAAATTATAAAAAATCCATTTCAAATTTGGAAGAAACTATTCAATGCATTAACCAAAACGGTTTAAACAAAATATATATAATGGCATTGGTTCAGGCTTTTGAAATATGTTTTGAGCTCGGGTGGAAAACCATGAAGGATTACCTTGAATATAACGGCATCAGCTCTGAAACCCCGCGAGAGACCATCAAAGCCGCGTTTTCATCAAATTTAATTAAAGACGGTCAAAACTGGATTGAAATGATGGAAGCAAGGAACAAAACTTCACACACATATAAAGAGACTTTTGCAAACGAACTTGCAAAAGATATTCTTGAAAATTACTCCGTGCTTTTAAAAAACTTTGAACAGATTATGGAAAATAAAAACAATGGATAATTTCGGGCTTTCTCAACAAACTATTTTTCTGATTAATAATTTATTTGCCGGTATAAAAGAAATTGAAACCGTAAAAATTTTCGGTTCGAGGGCAAAAGGGAATTTTAAACCGAATTCCGATATTGATTTTGTTATTTACGGCAACGGCATAACCGACAAATTAATCCGCCATATTTCAAGTGAATTAGAAGAACTTTCCACGCCATACAGGTATGATGTGGTTGCATATTCGGCGATTGATAACGAAGATTTAATAAAAAATATTGACAAAGACGGCAGATTATTTTACAAAAGATGCACTAAATCTTAAAAATAGTGTTATAATAATTTTTGAAAAAGGAGAGCAACTATGGAAATAAAAGTTTCAAATGATGTTAAGAATCTTCCTGTTGATGTGCTTGTAATCAACATGTTTGAAGGTGAAAAAACATCACAGGATCTGGCAAATACCTATGCCATTGACAGAGACAAGTTTGAAGGCAAATTAGGCCAAACCTATTTACTTCAAACATACGGACAAATTCCCGCACAAAAAATTCTTGTAACAGGATGCGGAAAACGTGATGAATTTGGTGATAACGAAGTCAGAACTGCAATTTATAAATCAGTAAAAAAATTACAGCAAATGTATGCAAAAACAGCCGCTTTTGATTTTGAAACCGGCTTTGATTACGGTAAATCAGGTGTAATCGGCGCAATGCTTGCAGATTATGCTTTTGATAAATATAAAAGCAAAAAGGCAACGCGGGTTGACGAAATTACTTTTGCTCATGTCAGTGAGGAAAGTGTTCAAGCAGGAAAATCTTTTGGCAATGCAATGAAGCTTACAAGAGATTTAGCAAACGAGCCGGCAGAATTTGCAACACCTTCAAAATTAGCAGAAATCGCTCAAAACCTTGAAGGAATTACAACTGAAATTTATGACAGAGATGAAATAGAACGTATGGGAATGGGTGCATTCCTTGCTGTTTCAAAAGGCAGTGTTCAGCCGCCAAAATTCATCCATATGAAATACACAGGCAAAAATGTTAAAAAGAAAATTGCAATAATCGGTAAAGGGCTTTGTTTTGATTCCGGCGGAATGGATTTAAAACCGCCTTCATCAATGCTTACAATGCGTGATGATATGTCAGGCGCAGCATGCGTTTTAGGTGTAATGAGTGTTTTAAAAGACTTTAACCCTGATGTGGAAGTACATGGCATCATTGCGGCTTGCGAAAATATGGCAAGCGGCAGCGCATACAAGCCAGGCGATATATTAACAGCAAAAAACGGTAAAACAATAGAAGTTGATAACACGGATGCAGAAGGCAGATTAACCCTTGCTGACGCACTTGTTTACGCATGCGAATTAGGTGTTGATGAAGTTATTGATATTGCGACATTAACAGGTGCATGCATGGTTGCTTTAGGCACGGCAGCTTCCGGCATTATGGGTAATGATGAAGAAATGATTCACCGTATTATTGAAACTGCAAAAAATATAGGTGAAAAATACTGGCAGTTACCGATGTATAAAGAATATTTTGAAAGCTTAAAATCCGATATCGCGGATATGAAAAATACAGGTTCACGCTATGGCGGGGCATCTGCAGCAGGCGTATTTTTACAGGAATTTGTAAAAGACGTTAAATGGGCACATATTGATATTGCAGGAACAGCATTTTTGGACAAACCTGAAAAGGAATTTATCAAGGGTGCAACCGGGGCAGGCGTCAGAACATTATTAAGTTATATATTGAATTCATAGCAAAAAACAGGCGGTCTAAAAAGACCGCCTGTTTTACATAAAAATCAATTTTTCAAAAAGTCCTCAATCCCGTCGGCAATTGCTTTTGCACAGCGTTTTTGAAAATTAGGATCAATTAACATTGCATTATCTTCAGGGTTGATAAGGTATGCCGTTTCAATCAAAATACTAAGAGCATTTGTGTTCCTGACAAGTGCAAGACTGCCCTGTCTGATATTATCATTTTGGGTTTCAAGCTGCTTGTTCATTGAAATAAGCACATTTGCGGCAAGTAACTTTGCCTGATGATAATAAAAATAAATACTTGTACCTCTGTGTTTATGAGGATCTGCGCTGTCAGGGAGAGAATTTCCATGAATACTAATCAAAAACATTGCCTCACTGTCATTTGCAATATTAATACGCTCTTTTAAGCCCACATAGCTATCATCTGATCTTGTCATAATAACTTGAGCACCGCGTTTTTTAAGCTCTTGCTCAAGGTATTTTGAAATTGCAAGCGTAATATCTTTTTCCTTATCTCCGCAGCAGCCTATAGCTCCGGATTCAGATCCGCCATGACCGGCATCGACCGCTATTTTTATATTCTTTAGCGGGTGATTCTTATTTATTGACGGAAATTTTCTTACTTTAAAGATAAAATCATTTCCGTCGTAGTTTCCGCTATAGCCGGCAAGTTTTTTGGTGCCTGTGGCTTCGGAATAGGGAAATGTAAATACATAAGTATTTTCCGGACAATCTTTTACATTATAAAACTTTAGAGTAAAGGTTTCGCCCTCAATTATTTCGTATGGAGTTTTTTTATCAAGATGAAAGACGAACTTAAAATATTCATTATCGTCAACTCTGTCATAACTGCCTACTATTGCCGGAGAATTCAAATAGCCTTCAAAAGCTTTTACATTAGTTTTAGCAATCCAAGCTTTTTTATTTTCACCCAAAACAACTCTGTAAAAATCGCTTTTTTCAGCATCAATTGTTAACGGGATATCTTTTTCAAAATGCGACATCCTGTTAATTCCGGCATCAATCGGAGTTGCCCTTAATGGAGCGTTATCAATTGATGTTAAAAACTCTTTTCGCTTCGCGTATTCAATCAATTTCGGAGGGACGTAAACTCCTCCCGTAACCTTTTTGGGCCTGTTAATTATATAAGTTTTTGTCTCATCACCGCATTGTAAAACAAACTTATTTTCCCCCTCGTTCAATAATACCACATAGGCAAACCCGCCTGATGAATGGACGTTTACCGCCTCACCATTTACCGTCAAGACCTCTTTAGAATCGGACGAGCCAATAAAAAAGGTTGACGGGGAATTTATCGTAACAGTAGATTTACGCGGGTAAACAATATCAAATGCGTATGCAAACTGACCCATAAATATTAATATAAATATTATAAAAAGCTTCTTCATAACTTAATCATACTCCATTATTTTTAAATAATAAATTTTTGTAATTTTATTTAATATTTAACTCTTTTAAAGTTCCTTATGATAAAATATTGAAAGGTGGGGATATGCGACACAGAAATAGGGAAAATGAAAAAGAAAAAAGGATGAAGAGCTTTGACAGAGTTCTGGGGCTTTTGCAAATTTTCTTTATAGGCTTTGCGGTACTGCTTGCTATATATTTATTTGTAATTCAAATAATTGATGTCGGCAAATATCGCGCAAAAGCCAGAAACCAGCGTATTAACAGAAGTTTTGTAATGCGCGGAGATATTTACGACAGAAACGGAATAAAACTTGCAACAGATAAAGTTTATTCAGATGTTTATGCACACCCCAATAATTATGATTCTTCACCTGAAGATTTAGCCAAAAAGCTTGCTCCAATATTGAAAATGCCATACGGCGAGCTTTTAAATCTGCTTAAAAAACCAGGACCTGTTATTACAATTAAAAAAGATATTGATAAAAGTACCGCCAAAGAGCTGGCAAAACTGCATTTAAGAGAAATCAGCATGGGTAAGAAAAATACCCGTACATACCCGCAAGGAAACCTTGCAGCACATGTTTTAGGGTATTATAACTTTGACGCAGATATAGCAAACGGTGTTGAATATACGGCAAAAGATAAGCTGGAACACGTAGAACACGCCGTAAGATATCAAAGAACCCGCGACGGCAAAATTATCTATGACTTTATGACAGATCCTGTCGCAACGACGACAAATCCAAAAGGTCAGGATATAACTTTAACAATTGATGCCGCAATTCAGCACGTATGCGAAAAAGAGCTTCAAAAAATGATTGACGAGAAAGAAGCTCTCAGAGGTACGGTAATTGTAATGAACCCCAAAAACGGAGAAATACTGGCTTATGCGGTTTATCCGACCTATGACCCTAACAATTACAGACAAGCAAGCGAACTCCAGATTAAAAACTGGACTTTAACCGATGTTTTTCCGCCGGGTTCAACATTTAAAATAATCACAGTTGCCAGTGCAATGGATTTAGGCAAAATAAACGAACATACCCAAATTCTCGATACCGGTAAAACTTCAATAGGCAAATGGGAAATCAAAAACTACGACTACAACGTACACCCGTATCCGGGAATGATTTCACTTGAATATTTATTTGAACATTCAAGTAACATCGGCTCAATTAATGTTGCCAAAACAATGACTTCGAAAGAATTTTACGATATGCTTAAAAAATTCGGTTTCGGGCAAAGATCCGGAATAGATTTACCCGGAGAATCCGCAGGTCTGCTTCCTGCATGGCACAAATGGGATAAAGGAATTCATGCCACAATGGCGTACGGTTACGGGACATCAGTTTCCGCGATGCAAATGGTCAGCGCAGTATCTGCGCTTGCAAATAACGGTGTAAGGGTAACCCCTCACATTATAAAATATCCGCAGGAAGAATACGACCAGAAAATTCACTATACACAGGTAATTTCACCTGAAACAGCAAAAACTATTACAAAACTTCTGGCAGCAGGTATAAATAACGGCAAATCCACAATAAAAATGGATAAATATAATGTTGCAGCCAAAACAGGTACATCTAACAAACCTAAAGAAGGCGGCTCAGGCTATACCGGAATGTCTTATACATCTACAATAGGCTATCTGCCGGCATCTGATCCGCAGGTTTTAATATACGTAATGATAGACAGTGCAAGAGTCGGTGCTATATGGGGAAACACTGTTGCAGGACCTGTTTTCCACGAAGTTGCGGAACAAACCGCAAGAATTTTAAACCTCAAACCGGACAAAATTCAACAGCCGAAAACTAAGGAGACAAACAATGAAACTTGAAGAACTTATTGAATATTTAGATTATAGAGATTTAGTAAATTTTAAAAGTGTAGAAGTCAGCGGAATTTCATATAATTCGCAAACAACAAAGCAAGGCGATATATTTATTTGTCTTGTGGGTGAACACACTGACGGACATGAATATGCACAGATGGCAATAGATAACGGGGCTGTTGCGCTTTTGGTAGAAAGACCGCTTGATATAAAAATCCCGCAGGTAGTTGTATCTAACACACGCCACAAAATCGCGGATATTGCAGACAGGTTCTATTCAAGACCTTCCTTAGGCCTAAACTTAATCGGAATAACCGGAACAAACGGAAAAACAACCGTAACCCATTTAATCCAGCGCATTTTTGAAGAAAACAATCAAAAATGTGCACTTATCGGCACCTTAGGATACAAATTATCCTCTAACGGCGAATATCGCGACGCGAAACACACAACACCGCAGGCACCTGAATTGCAGGCAACTTTAAGAATGATTAAAGATGTTGAAAAAATCGACAATGTCGTAATGGAAGTCAGCTCACATGCACTTGAACAAAACCGCGTCGGCGGCTGCAGATTTGACGGCGCTGTATTCACAAATCTTACGCAGGATCATTTGGATTACCATATTACAATGGAAAATTATTTTAATGCAAAAGCAATTTTATTCAAAAATCTTAAGGAAGGCTGTTTTGCAGTCATAAATATTGATGACGAATACGGCGAAAGATTTTTAAATGTCGTTCCGGAAGAGGTAAAAAAATACACCTACGGCGTAAAGAATAAGGCTGACGTTATGGCTAAAAATATTGAATTTTCACTAAACGGCGCTGAATTTACGCTTGTAACAAAAGATGGTGAATACAAAGTAAGTCTCCATATGAACGGAATGTTCAGTGTTTATAACGTTCTTGCTGCAATTACAACTGCGATTGCACAGGGAATAGATATAAAAATAGCCCTGAAAGCCTTGGAAAACGTAAAAGGTGTTGCAGGAAGATTTGAAGTGGTTGCGAAAAAACCGCTTGTAATCGTGGATTACGCACATACACCTGACGGATTGGAAAACGTTTTGAATTCTGCAAGAGAAATTACACCAAAAGACGGTCACTTAATCTGTTTGTTCGGATGCGGCGGTGACAGAGATGCCACGAAACGTCCGAAAATGGGGGCTATTGCCGAAAGAATTGCTGATAAAATCGTTATAACCTCAGATAATCCGAGAAGCGAAGACCCGCAGCAGATTATAACAGATATAATTGCAGGCTTAAAATCAACCGACCCTGAAAAAGTCACGGTAGAACCCGACAGAGGCCGCGCAATTGAATTATTAAAAACAATTTCCGGGAATAATGATGTTATTGTAATCGCCGGCAAAGGTCACGAGGATTACCAAATTTTAAAAGACAGAACAATCCACTTTGATGACCGTGAACAGGCTCGCAAAGTTTTTGAAGGGACTGCTGTTTAACAGTCCCTAAAACTTGTAAGGATAATCATCTGGAATTTTCCAGCCGTTTAATTCAATCAATTTTGTACACAATGCTCCGGGTCCGACACCTTCGGTATCATAGCAGCCATAGCCCTCTGCGGCATGCTTTGCGCCCTCATAAGTTCCATCCCAGTTATAGGCATAAGGTGCAAAACCCGAATTGAGAGCGTGTAAAAATCCCTGATTATTCTCAAATCCATCTGGAAGCTTAAACCTTAATTGAAATACAAATCGGTGTATGCCAGCCTCATTGCTTTCAAAATCCATACCTTTTTCATCGAGCACATAAGTTACGTCATAAATATACGGAGCAAAAATAAGAGCTGTACCATCCATTAAATATACTTTTAAGTAATCTTTGCTGTTAAGCTGAAATTTTTCAAATTTTTGCGTTTTTAAATAAGGTCCGATATAGGTATTAAACCACTCCAAAATATCATCATAGGTTGCGGAAGTATTGTTACTGTTACCCAACGTTTTCCATGTAACTCCATCACCATTTTCAATAGTAGACAATTTTATTGCCTGATTCATCATAGACATCACTTTAACAAGCTTAGTTTCAACCACTTTTTTCTTGTAACTCTGCACTAATGTCGGAATTGTCATTGCAGCGACTACACCGATTATGCCTAAGGTTATTAAGACCTCTGCCAGGGTAAAGGCCGCATGTATAGAAGAAACTTTTCCTCGCCACTTGTGTAGCAAAGGGAACAGTAGAGTTTGCAAGGCTTGTGACCCTGCTTGCAGGGCTGAGAGGAAAGAATTTCTTAATGAACGTAGTGAATTTAGAAATTCAGGTGAGGGGTAAAAAACTTTGGCTAATCGTAAACCCCTCACCCGCATTTGTAGCTCACTATGTTCGCACAACTGCGCCCTCTCCCTCAAGGGGCGAGGAAAAGTACTCTTGTCATCCCGGACTCTGCAAAGGATCTCTTGTTGGGCAAGTATGCCCAACCTACTACTTTTTTCCTCACCAACTTCTGATATCGCGCAGGGGGAATATGTCTTTGAGACCATAGCGGAGCCGGAGGCGGGAGCGTCGTCGAAAAGACATATTCCCCCTGTAACTTCCCCAAAATCCTTGCTATTACTATCTAGAGGAGACGCCCCCCCCCGTTTCTCAATTTTTTCACATTTTTCATAAGCTTTTCTCCTTCTTTTTTAATCATTATAGCAGTTTTTAATAATTTTTGCAACATAATAGTATTTGGAATATAATAGACTTATGGAAACAAAATTAATAATTGAACAGCATTTTCATGGCGCATTCGGGATTAACTTCAACAACTGCACCGTTGATGATGTTTTGTATTTATCAAAAGAGATTTTAAAATACGGGATTGGCGGAATTTTTCCGACACTTGCAACTGATACGGTTGAAAACATCAAAAAACAAATTTCCGTAATCAAACAAGCTGCAAGTATTCAGCCTAAAGACAGTGCAAAAATTTTCGGAGTCCACCTTGAAGGTATCTTTTTAAACCCCGAAAAAAAAGGAATTCACGACGAAAAACAATTTTTGAAGCCCACAATAGAGAATTACAAACTAATTGAAGATGATTTTATAAAAATTCTCACTTACGCACCGGAATTTGACGAAAATTTTGCACTGGCAAAATATTTATTGACAAAGGACGTAAAAATTCAGGCAGGGCACTGCACAGGAGGGGATTTATCATACTGTGACGGCGCAACACATTTGTTTAATGCGATGTCAGGGATTGTTCAGCGAGGAACTTCAACCGCACTCACCGCATTGACTGATGACAGCATTTATACGGAAATAATTGCTGACGGAGTACATATTTCAGATTCCATAATAAGACTTATTTTCAAGGCAAAACCGATTGACAAAATTCTTTTAATATCAGATTGCCTGCCGATTACAAAAAGCAGCTTAAAAGAAATGGAATTTGAGGGGGAAACAATATACTTTGACGGAGAAAAAGCGACTTCAAAAGACGGAACTCTTGCCGGCAGCACAAAACTTTTGCCGGATATTATAAAACGTCTCGGACTTATGGGGCTTTTTACACCGCAATTAATTGAAAATACATATAATTATCACAATATAGATCTTGAGGGTAAAATAGAATGGGATGACCATTTTAATATTGTGAATGTAAGTTTATAGGGAAATTATGAAAAGCGACAATATTAAAAAAGGATTAGCAAGAACACCGCACCGCGGACTTTTAATGGCAACCGGTGTCAGCAGAAAAAACATGGATGCACCGTTTATAGGGATTGCAAGCTCATTTTCCGATTTAGTTCCCGGACATATTACAATGCGGGATTTGGAAAGACAGATTGAAAAAGGAATTCACACAGCAGGCGGTCAGGCATTTGTATTCGGGGTTCCGGCAATTTGTGACGGAATCGCAATGGGGCATAGCGGAATGCGATATTCACTTCCGTCAAGAGATTTGATAGCGGACTGCGTGGAATGTGTTGCAGAAGCTCACCAGCTTGATGGCTTAGTTTTGCTTTCAAACTGCGATAAAATAACCCCAGGAATGCTTATTGCGGCATTAAGAATAAATGTTCCGACAATAATTGTGACCGCAGGTCCCATGCTGGACGGGGTTTGCCGTGGCGAAAATAAATTAACAATGGTTACAGGCTCATTTGAAGCTGTCGGAAGGTTCAGAAAAGGCGAAATTACAAAAGAACATCTTCTTGAAATGGAAGAAAATTCATGTCCTTCTGCGGGTGCCTGTCAGGGAATGTACACTGCAAATACAATGGCTTGCCTGACGGAGGTTCTTGGAATGAGTCTGCCGTATTGCTCATCAGCGTCTGTTGTTTCTGCCGAAAAACGTCGTATCGCCTTTGACAGCGGAATGCAGATTGTGGAACTTGTAAAAAAAGATATAAAACCATCCGATATTATTACAAAAGAATCAATGACAAACGCTATAATAGCGGATTTGGCACTCGGCGGGTCAACAAATACATTCCTGCACCTTCTTGCAATTGCAAATGCCGGCGGAATTGACATTACAATAGACGATTTTGACAGATTAAGCCGTGAAATTCACCAGATTGTAAAAATTAATCCGTCATCAACGCTTACAATGACAGATTTTCATTATGCAGGCGGAATCCCTGCGGTTATGCAGTCTTTAAAAGATCTTTTAAACAAAAATACCAAAAACGTAAGCTGTTTGAGTATCAAAGATATAATTAAAAACGCTAATGCAGACACTAATATTATTCCGCCGTATGAGAAAGCAAGTTACACACAATCCGGCTTGGGCGTGTTATACGGGAACCTTGCAAAAGACGGTTGTGTAACAAAGATTTCAGGAATAGACCCTGAATGCTATGAATTTGAAGGTACGGCAAAGACTTTTGACAGCGAAGAAGCAGCAATGAAAGCGCTTGAGGATGACAAAATTAAAGCCGGAGATGTAATAATAATCCGCTATGAAGGGCCGGTAGGCGGTCCGGGAATGCGTGAAATGCTTGCTCCGACCTCACTTCTTGTCGGAAAAGGTTTGGGTAAAACCTGCGCCTTGATTACAGACGGAAGATTTTCCGGCGCAACGCGCGGAATTTGTATAGGGCACGTTTGTCCGGAGGCTGCAAAAGGCGGGGTTATTGCACTTATTCAAGACGGTGACAGAATTAAAATTGATATTCCGAATCGCTCAATTGAACTTCTGGTTGATGAAAAAACGCTTGAAGAACGCAGAAAAAATCTTAAACAGTTTGAGCTTAAAGTCAAGTCAGGCTACCTTGCAAAATACGCCAAAAACGTCGGAGATGCCTCACATGGGGCACTGGTGTAAAATAATCAATTTAAGGTAATCAGTTTTCAGACGACGCTCTCACCTCCGGCTCCGCTATAGTCTTCAAACTAATTACCTACTTTTACAAAAATATATAAGGTCATATGAAAAAACTATCGGATTTCTCAGATGATATAAACAAATGTTCCAAATGCGGCAAGTGCCAGGAAGTTTGCCCTGTCTATAAAATAACGGGCAATGACTGTGCGGTTTCCCGCGGGAAATTTGTTATGCTTCAAGGGGTTCTGAAAGGTGATTTAAAACTTTCCAAAACAATAGAAAAATACCTTGATTTGTGTCTAAAATGCGGGAAATGTAAGGATTTTTGCCCGTCTGATATTGATGTGTGCGAAATTTTTAATACTGCAAAACACGAATACGTTAAAGATACAATTTACGGGAAAATTACACGTTTTTTACAGGCACGTTCATTTTTTAATAAAATTCTGGCAATTGGAAAATGTTTCAAAAGGGTTGATTACAAATCTGAAGGCTCAACTAAATTACTTTATTTCAAAGGCTGTGCTAATACAATTTATCCAAAATCCGAAAATGCAATGAAAAAAGTTCTCTCGCACTACAACGTTGAATTGATAGAAAAAGATTTTGAATGCTGCGGAGTGCCTTTTTTATCAAGCGGAAACCTTGAACGCTACGAGGAGGTTAAAAACCATAATATTGCACTTTTAAAAGGGGATTATGATTACATCATAACAGATTGCGCAAGCTGTGAAAGCGCCTTGAAAGATTATACGCAACAGGTTAGTGAGGATTCCACTCCTAATATTATTAACATCTGCCATTTTCTTGCAATTCAGGATAAAAAATTTATATTTAATAAGCCTTTGAAAGTAACATTTCATAAGCCCTGCCACCTAAAATCCGATGCGTTTTTAAAACCTTTACTTGCAAAATGCACAAATATAGAATACCTTGAGGCAAAGGATTACGACGAATGCTGCGGATTTGCGGGAGAATTTGCACTTCATAACCCTAAATTATCGCTAAAAATGACAAAACAAAAAGCCAAAAACCTTGCAGATACAGGTGCGGATATAATCCTAACCGCCTGCCCCGCCTGCATAATCGGAATTCATCAGGGATTTTCAGGCAAAAAACACCCAAAAATTATGAATATTATAGAATTTTTGGCAACAGCGGATGAAATCACTGAGGGTAAATAGTATTTAAATCAATACCTAAAGCCTGACATATACGGATGACAATAACAATAGTCGGGTTAGCCTTGCGGTTTTCTATCATATTCAGGTATTTTGTCGAAATATCAACCATTTCCGCAAGCTTTTCCTGCGAAATTCGACGTTGCAAACGTGCCATACGTATATTGTCGGATACGTTATTTAAAATTTGTTTGTCATCCATAAAAGTATTTTACACAGGTTGACAAAATAAAAATATCTAATATAATACATTATATAGAAATATATTTCATGTTAATTGAATAATAATTCAATGTTTAAGGAAAAATTAATGATAAATAAAAAGACAATTGTTATATGTCTAATGGTATTAGGAACAATAATATATATAAATAGGACATATGCTGCACCGAATTATTCATACGAAGTAAATAACAATACAGTCCCAGAATATAATTTAAATTCAAATTTTGTTAAAATTATCCGCGGCGACAAAAGTGCATACAACCCATATAGACCGGAATGGACGGAATTTTGTCCGCTTGGTCTTGAAAATCCAGTATATGACGGTGAAAGATATTTTTTATATCACAAAAAGGCGAATCAAGAAAATAATAACTATTGGTATAACAGGAAACAAAAGTTTAACGAGGCAATAAAAAAATGTGATGCCGTAGATGATTTAGTCTATAAAAATATATGTTATTCTAAAATTCGAGATAGAGAAAATAATCTAAATATTAGCCGTCAAAATGAAGTCGCGTATCAAAGACAACAACGTGAACAACAAGTTAATTTTCAGCGTATGTATCAACTTCAAACGGCACCAAGACAATTAAATATTTGGCATTATGGTTCTGTTAACCACAGTGGTACTATTAATCATAATGTCAGATGGTAAGTCAGGTTAGATATTTTACATCCGATGGCATAATCTAGTATGTAGGTTGGGCATACTTGCCCAACAATCTACTTTGCCCCGCACCCGAATTTCTAAGCTCGCTTAGCTCTCTAAGAAATTCTTCCCCGGGCCATCAAGGGGTGGGGTATAATCCGTGCAAAAAATAACATTTACGCGCCTAATTCGTGTGCTTTTTTTGCGGTTTCATCAATCACGTCATAGAATAATTTGTCTGAATTTTCTTCGTTCATAACTGTTATTCCGACAAATGTACATCCGCCTTTGGTTGCAACATTATCAATCAGATTTTGGACAGTCAATTCACCTTTATTGAATACCATTTTAGCGGAACCCAATGCCGTTTGGGTAGCAAGCAATAATGATTTTTCGTAATCCAGACCCAATTTTTCGCCTGCGCGCGCCATATCTTCTATAACCTTGTAGAAAAATGCAGGGCCGGAGCCGGAAATTGCAGTTACAATGTCGATTTGTTTTTCATCAACTTCAATGCATTTTCCGATATTTGAAAGCAATTTCATAACAAATGCCGCATCTTCATCGCGTGCAAATTCACCTTTACAAATTCCGCTCATACCTTCCAGAACAAGTGCCGGAGTATTCGGCATTACACGAATTACTCTTGCCTGGCCTACAATTTTTTCGATTTTAGAAGTGCTTACACCGGCCGCGATTGATACAACAAGTTTTTCCGGTGTAATTTCATTTTTGATTTCTTCCAAAATCTGTTGAACATAATTAGGTTTTACAGCTAAAAATATTACATCGCTATCCATTACAAGCATTCTGTTGTCAGTCAATACAGGGATACCCAGACGTTCCTGAGCGAGTTCTGCGATTTCACAGTTAACTTCAGAGCCTTTAATCTCATATTTTTCACCGCAGCAGGATGACATAACCCCTTTGATAATCGCACTTGCCATTTTTCCGCATCCGATAAAACCTATCTTTTTGTTCATATTATTTAACCTCTCCTTTTATTTATATTGACTAACAACTTTTTTTCATTTAACATAAAAATCATACGACAAATATAAATAAAAAGGAATTAGAAAATGAGACGTACACTAGAAGGAACTAAAGTAAAAAGACAACACGTAAGCGGATTCAGAGCAAGAATGGCTACCCCGGGCGGCAGAGAAGTTTTGAACAGACGCCGCGCTAAAGGTCGTCATAAATTGGCTATCACTGCTAAAGAACGTGCTTAACAACATTATATTATTGTTAGGTTTATTTTACGCATAGCAAAAATGAAAGGCGGATGTTAAATGTTACCTAAACAATACAGATTAAAAAACAGATCCGCTTTTAAAGCAACATACAGAGTTAAAAATTCCTTCCATAAGGGAGGAATAACTTTGTTTGCGGGGATTTTAAAAAAAGATGACAGCCCTACAAAAGTCGGTTTTGTAGTCAGCAAAAAGGTTCACAAGCGCGCAGTTAAAAGAAATCGTCTCAAAAGGCTTATGAGAGAAAGCTACAGGCTTTTGTTAAAAGAAAATAATCTGGGAAACTCTCAAAAATATTTGTCGTTGATTTTTGTAGGAACGGAAAAGGCTCTCGGAAAAAACTTTAACGAAATCGATTCTGCAATAAAAAAACTTGTCCAAGGGGTTCAATAATGCTTGACGGTAATTTTGCACAAAATGTACTGACTTTTCCGACTGTTCGTCCGTATATTCCCCACCCTCAGGAAACTTCCGGCGTTGGGCAAGGCGCACAGGCGATTTACAGATATTCACTAAGAGACACCGATTACCCGATTTTAAGCATAATAGATAAGATTTCTGATCCGGGCGGAAATACTATCCCTGCAGGACACTATGAACTGGCACTTTCTGATGAAAAAGACTTCCTTATTCTTATGCAGACTAAAAATCCGATTGCCATAATTCCTGTATTTAAAGTTGAGGAAGATAAAGAAGCTTATAATAAAGAGTTTGATAAAGATTACCAGAAAATTAAAAAGAAACGTGAAAAAGAACGTGAAAAAACCAACAAACAACGTGCCGAAGTGGGTATGCCGCCTGATGAAGAAAAAATTCATATGAGTGCTACAATAGAATATGTTAAAGAAGGCAATTATTACCTTTTAAAATATGAACGCGGCACAATCCGTGCATGGGGCGCAATCAAGAGTTTTTAAGGGGAATTTATGCAGCAGACATTACAAAAACCTAAACGCGAAATGCTTAACTATATAAATGTTTTCAGAGGACTTGCAATTTTACTTATCGTTGTCGGTCATACTATGCAAATAGGAAATCCCGGAACATGGGTTAACAATATTGCGTTTGAAATATTTACGGGCGGCACTGCACTTTTCATATTCATTTCAGGATTTTTATTTCAGCATTTGTCTGACAGGTATGAATACAAAACTTATTTAAAAAAGAAATGGACTAATGTAATTTTACCCTATATTATTACGGCAATTCCGGGGATAATTCTATGTTTCACAATGCCTATAGCTTACGGCAACCCTTTTGACGGCTTGAATCCTTTTGCTCAAATCGGAATATTTTTAACAACAGGACGTGTTCAAAACGTTCCGACATGGTATATCCCGATGATTTGTATTTTCTTTTTGCTTGCGGATGCTTTTTTGATATTAGAGAAAAAGAAAGTTCTTTATAAATTATTGCCGTTTCTGTTTTTAATAACATTATTAATCCCAAGAATGGCACTGGAGCCGGAAAATTTGGTCGGAATGAGCTATGCGGCAAAATATTTGGAATACATAAAATATGTTCTGAACGGATTTGTGCATTTTGCATCAATGTATATTCTGGGGATGTATTTTTCTGCTTACAAAGATAAAATTGCCCTATGCTATGACAAACGCCGGCTTTTTATTTCTTTAATGCTTTTAACTTCCGCAATAGATATTTATCTTCTGCACAATTTTGGGATATCAAACGGAACTATTTCCAAAATATTTTTAACACTTATTGTTTTAGGTTATTTAAAACATTATGACGAACAAATCAAAAATTGCAAATGGTTTAACAACAGTATGGATATGGTTGCAAAATACAGTTTTTCAATATTTTTTGTACACTGGTACATATTTTTTGCATTCAATCAATTTTTCAATACGGCAAAAGTTTTGCCGGTAAATAGTCCTGAAGAATTCGGTACTGCGATTTTGATTGCGATTGCAAGATTTATTACAGTTACAGGAATAAGTTTGGGTATTCTTGTAGGCTTAAAAAAATTGCTTGTCAAATTACAGGTACAAAATACCCGCTCAATTATCGGGGTGTAATGATTTAAAAATTCAGTCTTCTCTTCTTACATCAATAACTTGCCCTGTCAAATCGGACAATAAAGTTTTCAAACTCGCCTCGGCGACTTTTTCAGGAGCCAGTAAGCTGTCTTCAGGCTCTTTGCCAAAAGCTTTAAACCTCATAGGCGTTGCCGTTCTTTCAGGATTTATAACATTTATTCTGATTTTGTCGCTGCTTAATTCTTCTGCTAATGCCTGTGCTAAGTTTACTATTCCTGCTTTTGTTGAAGAATATGTTGAATATAACGCTCTGCCTCTTGTATAAGAGCTGGATGCAAACAGCAAAATCCCGCCCTTTGTTTTTTGCAAATACGGAATACTTGCTTTTGCAACGTTAATTGAACCCAGATAATTTACTTCAATATCTTTTCTAACGTCTTCAATTTCTCTGTCAAGAAGTTTTCCCATTCTCAAAATTCCGGCAGAATTTATTACATAATCAATTTTGCCGGTTTGTTTGTAAACACCCTCAAGGAATTCGCATATACTTGAATATGAAGTAATATCACAACCCGTACGCGTTGATGCAGCAAAAACTTTTGCCCCGAGCTGCTTACCTAAATCAAAAATACATTGTCCGATACCGCTTGTACCGCCAAAAATTACAATAACTTTATCTTTCATGCCGGCTAATGATGCCGTCTCAGGATATAGAGTACTTCGGATTTGAAATAATCTGTCTGCCATGAAAATATCTTCCGGATATGTTATTTTAATATTTTCTCCCGAACCTTCAACCACATAAACTTTTGCAAGATTATATTTGACTATTAAGCCGCAGTCATCCGTAAAATTATTATCATTTTTTGATAATTCATGGGCTTTCTTAATAAGTGATAATTTGAAACACTGAGGAGTTTGACCGCGTTTTAATTCCGCACGATTCGGAATTTCCGCGATAACGTCATCCTTAACCTTTATAATAGTATCTGCTGAAGGTATTGCAACATCTATTGCATCATATTTTTCCAGTGCACGAACACAATTTTCTATAATTTTTTCAGTTAAAAACGGTCTTGCGCAATCGTGAATAATTACATTTGCCTCATCATCGTCAATAGATGATATCGCGATATATGAACTATCTTTTCTTGTAGCGCCGCCATTTAAAAGCTTTACGACTTTTTTATAATTGTTTCTTAATAAAATATTTTCAGCAATATGTCTGTAATCCGGCGTTATCACCAATATTATTTCATCAATAGAATTTGATCTTTCAAAAATTTCTATTGTATGTTCCAATACAGTTTTACCTGCAATTTTGACAAACTGTTTAGGAATATCACTGTTATAACGGCTGCCTGTTCCGGATGCCAATATTATTCCGTAATTTTTCATTGATTATCCTTTATTAATTCTTTAATAATTTTTGCTTCATCTTCTGACAATTTTGAATACATATTATGTCCCAATCCCATTTTTTTAGGATATGCCATATAATTACCGTATAATCGTGACAAAAATGCATCAGGATTGTTTAAACAAGGGAACTCAATGCCTTCAAACTCAATAGTTTTTAGCGGATGCAGTACTTCATAATGTGTAAACCAATTTCTCCACCGGTGATGGAAATCAAGCCCCCAGACATAATCGCCTTTATCCTCAGTCCCCCTATTAATTAGAACTTTATTTTGCATATATGATGATATTTTCCGCAAAACTTCAGCTTTAGACATTTTCTGATTACATATATTTTTTAACTCATCACATAATGAAGATAAATATAAAGTTTTTTCAAGTTGCTCTTGAAGCGATAAACGTTTGCCGTAATAGTCCCAAGGAAATATATCAACAAAAAGGTGCGGACATTTTTTATGCTGTACTTTGATAATACATTGTGCAGGATTTGCGGGCTTTATAACATAATCAGCATGTATATCGGGGTTTCTTGATGATTTTCTAAAGGCCTCAATAACTTTTTGATAATCCTGACGAAGCATTGCAACATCAATATCATCATCCCAAGGTATAAAACCCTTATGTCGAACAGCACCTAATAACGTTCCGCCATCCAACCAATATTGAAGATTATTTTGTTTACATACGTAATCCAATTCTTTTAATAATACAAGGTTAGCAAGCTGTATATCGCGGACTTGACCCGTAGCAGGCGGAATTGTCGTTATATCAATATTATTTTGTTTGTAATAATGATACATATTATTTTTCATTGCTTTAATACAAAATCTTTTAGCGAATTTTATCTTTACACCTAAAATTTTCATTATATTGTGTGTAGCATTATATTCTTGCACAGAAAATATATTAGGCAAAAAATCTTTTATATATGTTCTATAAAATGCGTAATAGAAACGCGGTCTTAAAAGAAAAAGCGGTCTGTACTTAAAATATTCAATCAAAGAGGCAATTTGATTATCTTTAGTCCAGTGTTCTAATTCTTCTGGTGAAAGCTTCCACGGTGTCATCTGCAGGTATTTAAAAAATATATTTCTATGATAACTAAATGATGCCCACATCCAAGGTTTTCTTTTTGCTATAAAATGAATAATTTTGGGGTTATTTGTATAGCTTGAACGGTTAGTAAAATTGCTTGATTGGACATTCCATTCTTCATCAAGGATTTTAATTCTACCAAGCATTGCACCATTGATTATATCCTGATCGGCATAACGTAATCTCTGACCGGATTCTATATATTCAATAAATTTACTTTCAATATTATCTTTTCTCATTAAATCCAGATTAAAAAATAACATCCCGGCATTTACATAATTAGGATTTTTCCTCAACAATTTTCTACCTATATCACGGACACCGCAGGCATAATTCGTTTCAAAATCAGTTTCAAACAATTCCTGCAAGCTGGAAACAACTGCCATATCGCAATCAAAATATATAATCTTATGTATATCAGGCAATAATGTGGTAAGCTTTAACCTATAAAAAGTAGCAAAACTGATATGCTGCAGGGTAGGAATTTTTTTATACTCTTCAAACATACTTTCATCAATTGTGATAAAAGATATTTCGCAATCTTTAATACTTTTCAGCGATTGAATTTTTTGTTTATTTTCTTCTTTAATTCCGCCATCGAGAATATAGATATTCAGCCTGTCTTGAGGATCAGCATTAGCAAGTATTGATGCTATTACAACCCCGGCGTATTTTGAATAATTATCATCACAAGCTAAACATACATTAATCTTATCAGTCATTTTAATACCTTAATAAATCTTTAGTTTATAATCTAATCATTACCCAAGAAATCCTCCCCTAATTATGTAATAGATTAATAGTATTTGTCAAGCAAGTATTAAGCCTATAAATATAAATTTACAGACAAAAAAATAAATAATATTAAGATTTTTTCCGGGAAAAATCATGGGGCTTGATTTTTGTTTTTTAGCGTTTAATAATGGGGTGGGGGTAAATGATAATGGTAATTGTCAGACGCCCAAAATAGAATATCGCGGGATGGAGCAGTCTGGTAGCTCGTCGGGCTCATAACCCGAAGGTCGTTGGTTCAAATCCAGCTCCCGCAACCATTTCACTGGAAGTTTCAAACTTAGAAGCTTCCAGTTTTTTAGTCTTTTTAGGTTTTTCCAAAGACGTCCAAAACGGGTTAATATTAAACTTTACATTTACCGATTTTCTAACAGGGTCAAGGGTTACAGACTCAATACATTTTTCAATAAATGCTCTTTTTTCAGCTAAGGAACTATGGGTTAATAGCTTAGAACCCTCATGGCATAGTTGTTTGAGGTAATCGTAGGTTAGAATTTTATATCTGCTAGGCTTATTGTTCTTATCAATTTGAGCTTCTAATGTTTTTACTTCTTCTGAAACTGTATTAAGTTTAGTAGTTATAGCGTTCAATGCTGCTCCAATAACATTTCCACTAGCAATTATATTTAACAGATTAGCTTCTTCTTGTTTTTTCTTTTTTAAGGCTTTTTGAAGGTCTGATATGTCAACCTTGTTGTCTTCCATATCTACCTTTTTTCCATATTTATTTATGTATTGGTCATATAATGCTTGAATAGTTTTTTCATTGAGTATTAATTTAATTATTTCCTTTTCGAGCTTAGAGTCTAACCATTCGCTATTAACATAAAAGCTAGAAGCTCCACAACCTTTTTTACCATAGCTGTTATAATTGGAACATACGTAATGTTTTCCTGATGATATAATTTTACTTCCGCAATTAGCACAATAGAACTTATCAGGTATATTAACTAGCAATTTATCGTTAGTCGTGTTTGCTGATGTATTACCCGTTTTACGAGCCTTCTTCTTTGACATTTCTTGAAGTAGGTCAAACTGTTCTTTTGTTATGAGTGCTGGCATGGCATTTTCTTCTACAATCCATTCTTTTTCTGATTTTAAAACACTTTTAGTTCTTCCCTTAAATCCATGTCTATTATAAATGGATAACCCAAATAAGCATTCATTTTTAATCTGCAAAGCTAGCGTATTTGCTCTCGCTAATTCACTGTTACGACTTACAGGTAGCCCTACTTCATTAATGAAATTAACAATTTCATTAAGAGATTTGCCCTGTTTTAGCCTTAATTCAAGAAATATATACTTACCCCACTCCCACATCGTTTTGCTAATATTTTGTCCTTTGTATGTAGCAGTGTATATGTTTGTATTTTTATCCCATATTGTTTTGGTCATAACTCTACCATAGTGGTCTGTACCTATATTCTTCTTCACTGGCATTAACCAAAAAGGTGCTGTTCCGCCATTTCTATACACATAGCCAGTCTCCGTGTCTCTTGTCCTGGCTGTTTGTTTGCAACCCCTCAAGGTATCTGAGCTAACTTTTCTACTATAACCTTCTGCAACAAGTTCTTGAATACCCTCTTGCCAATATCCTCCATCGGAGTTAGGGTCTTCAACATCGCCACTTACAAACCTAATTTCAATTCCATTACTGCGTAATTTATCTTTATACTGATTTGACCTGCGTCGATTTCTACAAAACCTTTCTTGCGAATACGCAAGAAAATAGCAAATATCAGGATTATTACAAGCTTCATCTATTTTATCTTCAAAAGGCTTCCAATTTGCTCTTTCTTGGTATGATGACCTAGCTTCTTCCTCTATGAACCAGTCGATTTGTTCTTCTTTTATTCCGAGCTTTTCAGCAAGAACAAGGATTTCCGCCTGCTGGCTTCTTAAGGAATTTTCAATTTCAGCTTTATCGCCTTTTGATACTCGACACTGTGCAATTGCAATTTTTTTCATGCTATAATTATAGCATGAAAAAAGAGCCAGATTTTAAAGTAAATGCAGACAATATAGCCAATAGCGATGAGAAACCAAATACCGATTTTTGGGATTGTTTTGTTCATAATCTAATAGAAACATTTAAAAATGGAGCAGCTTATCTTTTAGAAGCAAAAAGAATAGTAAATGCAGAAAATCCCCAAGAAGAATTAGACTTAATTTTAAATCATGAAGAAGAATCGGAAGCAATGAAGATGAAAAAACGTTTCCCCATTAAGTAATGTACCTTTAGAGTTAAATTCTTGAGTTAAAAATGTAACCATGTTGCAATTTTTGCTCCAAAACAAGTTACTATCCTGCAATTCACTTGTTACCATTCTGCAATTTTACTGTTACCTTGTTGCAATCAAATTGTTACTATAGTGCAATTTACTTGTTACCATTCTGCAATTTTAAAAGCTCAAAAGCCTTATATTTATTACATTAAAGGCTAATATTAAAGCTCCTATTTATTGTTTATCTTTTGTTTAGTTATTTATTATCTATGTTCATTTATTTTCAGACGACAAAAACAAAAGCTAGGTAAACCCGCTTTCCCAAGTATTATGGATACTCCCTTTGGATGTTTCAATTTAATTCTAAATCTCAAATATATTATATTTTAAATTGACGACAAAAACAAAAGCTGGGTATCCCAGCTTTCCCAAGTATTATGGATACTCCCTTTGGATGTTTCAATTTAATTCTAAATCTCAAATATATTATATTTTAAATTGACGACAAAAACAAAAGCTGGGTATCCCAGCTTTCCCAAGTAATAAAGACCGTTTGGTCATCTCAATAATAGACAAAACAAAAGGTAGTTACAATGTAATTACCTTTTTATTTTTTATTCTCCGAAATTAAATTATTACATTTTAATTTGTCTATTGAATTAATAATGGAGATGAGAAACAATGGTCAAAAAAACTTTTAACCCAGCCGATTTTCGGCTTAAGCAAGAAAAGAAACTAAATCAGGGTAGGAAACCCGGTTTTATTTTCGATGTTTGTCTTGATGACGAAACCTTAACAAGAGTCCACACAAACGCAAACACAGCGTGCGTTTTAGATTACCTTGAGGGCAACCAATACTTAGGATTAATGTATCCTTCTCAACTTTGCACTTGCGTAGTGTGTAATACTTTATTGTTCAAATTGCTCAATCTTCCCACAATGTGGGCATTTGAGCCTTTGACTGGCATGTACGTGTATTACTTTGCACCAATCTGCGAATCGGATTTTAACAGACTAAAAAGTCTTGAAAATGAAGGTATATTAAACGTTTACAACTGTTACAGGCTAGTATTCAACAAATATCAAATGCCGAAATTCTGTTCTAATTGGGGAGAATTTAAGTTGTCAATATTACCACAATTAACTCCCAAAATACTTGAAAGTATTGAGGAAACCACCAAAAAGGTAATGGATAGTAATGGGGCATTCTTTGAAATTAACAAGCTAAAACCCCTGTATAATATACCCCTAGCACTATCGCAAAAGCTCGGCAAAACTGTATTGTCAATAAATACGCATATTCTATTAGAACATCTTTTACAATTTATGACGCATAGCTCCGCCGTGATTGATAATACCTACACAGACGCTTATCTTGTCAATTACGCTCAATTCTGTAAGGGGCTTACCTTTCAGGGTAAACACAAAAGAAAAGATGTTGTTATTGATGAAACCTTAAAAGAGCTTCAAAATAACGCTATTATTGATGATTTCGAAGTGGTTGACGACAACCTTGTATTTGAATCTGACTTAATAACAAAACACATAAAGCAACGAATTAGGCGAAATATGGGCTATTATGCCCAACTACCGTCAACTAAGCAAGCTCCTATAATAGCAACCTTTATTAATTATTTATACTGGATAATTAATTGTCCTTCTAAATTCACGCATTTAACTATTGCATTGGATACACTACTTGCACAATTAGGCGTCCAACGCCTACTGGAAGAGCATAGGTTGTCGGAGATTGCCAAATTGTTGAACCTATTAAGGCGTTACGGCGTTGAATACGGCTTGTTACACATGCCAGCGAATGCCGAAGAAATAACAAGCACAGATGTAAAGTACCTATTAGCTAATAGAACAGAATTACATAAGTATATAGTAATAAATAACCCCCAAAATGGGAAGGAGAAAAAGTAAAATGGAAAGATTCGATATTGAAACCTACGACTTTATTAATGATGAAGAATTTCAAGCATTCTTTAAAGCAAAATTAGGGGGTAAAATATACCCTCGACCACAATACATGCAGAAACTTGAATCTGCTAAAAAGGAATGGATTAGGCACTTAAACAATGTAAACAGATTGAGGAAGAAGCCTGATTAATTCAATTTAAGGGGTGTAAATACACCTAGTTGTATTTTTACGCCCCTTCCTGGGCTTTCTACAAGCTCTATTTTTAGATTTTAACTATAAAGGAGATACAAACATGAACTATAAAGAATTAGTCGTCCAAATAGCACTTGAAGTGCTTGAAGAGTGCTTCAACAATACACCAAAAGAAAAACAACAAAAAGACGATATTATTAAGACTGCGGAAGTTCCAAAGCCTTTAAGCCCTGCTGAAAAGGCAAAAGCACTACTCCAAAAGACTGACAGTAAGTATCAATCCCACATTACAAAAAAGTTACTGCCGAGCTTGAATAAATAGCCCAGTCGGCGTATATATAGTTCAAAAACTCCTATAATATAAGGCTCTTGCACCCCTGCAAGGCTTGTAATATAAGCCTCGTGGACGTGTAAGAGCTTTATAAGTATGTAATAACAAAACAAGTTCTACATCCACAACCCTAGCTAAATAAGGATTTTAGGGGGGGGGTAGAGCTAAAATATACCCCCTCGATTTTTATTTTGATTATTGGCTGACAAATTTTTTCAACATTCCCCAAAACTTTACGCTTTTGAATTGTAATAAATTTTGAGGTAATTGTAAAAAGTTCCCCTACTAATCGGTTTTTTCTTCTTTCGACTCAACATGCCGTTTACTGTGTCCATTAACGCCGTTTTGCTTTCCGTGCCATTTGCCCGTTTTATAACCTCGATAAATTCCTTTGGCAAATCATCAAATGTAAGTTCCTTTCGCCCCATTTTAACTCCTTTAGCCTTTGCAGCCTCTCGACCATTTTGGGTGCGTTCTTCTTTCTCTGCTAGCTCTTGGGCTGTCAAATAATTGAGAATCGAAAAGACAATATCGCTCAGGCATGTTGCAATCGGATTTATTGATTTTTTTCTCGTGTCGAGAATGTCAAAGGAAGTAACAACGATGTCAACACCTGCACTTGTAAGCTCGTTCCAAGTCTTTTTTGTTTGGTCGTAAGACCTGCCAAAACGGCTTAATTCTACCAATATTAAGCATTGGTGATTGCCTTTAGCCTCTTGCTCTAAAAGTTCTGCAACTAATTTTTTGAACAACGGGCGGTCTTGGTTCTTCCCGGTCCTCTTTTCACTTACGATATTTTCAATAGGTAAATTTATTTCAGGTTCTTTCTTCAAGAACTCGTTTAATCTCCTCATTTGCGAATCATAACTTTGTTGCTTGGTGCTACATCTTATGTATGCTCTATATGTCGTATTTGTCATAATTTCCCCTTTAGATTGTGTCAAAAGTGGCTAATTAAGCCACTTTAAAACGCATTGTAGACTTTTGAGTTAAGAATTGATTATAAACGAAAGCAAATTCTGATTTCTTCAATTCTGTTGTGTTTAAAGTCTTGCTAACAACTTCCTTATAAGATATTGTGCCGTTTTCAAGCGTTAAAAGGGTTAAATTGTTATCCGCTAAAATTTGTTTTAGATTGCTTTCAATCTTTTCGATTTCTGCTTGTAATTCAGCTTTTAAAAGGTAAAGGCTTTTTACTTCTGCTACTTGTTGATTTAATTCTTGTTTATTCATTTGCTACCTGCTTTCTTTTATATGTTCCTTATGTATTCATTATGACATACCTTGCCTTAAATGTCAATATATTCATCTTACATTTAATGACATTATGCAGCAAAACTTTACATCGGCTTTAGTATGCCGATTAATCAACAATAGCAACGGTTTAAGCCTTGTTTGTCTAATAATCCGCTTTTGTCGGATTTTGACAAATTTCATGCCTAATCAAATTATGAATTTATTGACAATCCAAATAAAGATTTATTGTTTGAGAAATGAACTGATTTCTGGACTACTCAGCAACTAACAAATTATTCATTGCTTCGTTAAATTGAGATTGTCTTTCTGCTCTATTAAAGAATGGGAAGCCAATAATTTTATAATTGTTATCATCAACCAATGTTTTAACAGGGATACCACTGCTTTCAATTTCTAACAAAAATGTTTCTTTCCAAATATCTTTTTGTATTAAATGAGAGCCTTTAGGTTCTATAAAGATTTGATACTGGTCTGTTATATTTCCATTTTGCTTAGTCATTATAAGAACATAATCAGGCTCAAATCTTTCACCACCATTAAATGAGAATAATTTTAATTGTCTCTCATTTCTAATTAAATATACTTTTTCATATTTATTCTTTAAATCTTGAACATGTTTTTTAAAGTATGCTACAAACTCTTTTTCTTCGCTTGTTCCAAAATTATCAGTAAACACAAACCAATCTTCATCTGGTAAATTTACTTTTAAATGTTCAGAAATAGCTCCATGAGATTGAGATACCCCTTGACCATCTCCATGTGGGTCTGTATAACTAACAGTTTTATCTCTGAATACTTCACATATTTTTCTAGGTTTAAATTCTTTTGTTCCTTCAAATGTTTCTTCTATGTCAGAAATATTATTTGAAATCTTTTCTACAACTTTTTTACAAGCTATATAAAGCTGTTCATTTGTAATTTCATCATTACTAATTTTGATATTAATCTTTATATTACCCAAATAATTACTATCTGTTATAAACTGTTTTGTTGATTTTAAATTAGGATAATATTGTTGTAAAATGTCAAATTTAAAGATATTAAACTGGCGTAATGCTTTATGTATTATCGAATAGTTTCTTTCTGCTATTTGTCCGATAGTAAAAGACTTAGTAGAAACTTTTTCTAATGTGTTAATTCTTTCTGCTGAGGGTACTAAAAGATTTACAATAGAAGTTGCTCCAGAAGATAAATCTATTTCATAATCTCTTGTTCTAACAGACGGCAACAATTCTGTAATTTGTTTCCTAGATTTGACAACACGTTCATTTGCAAATACTAAGCCATTATTGTAAATATTATCTCTTTTAAAATCTTCCTTTAAGATATAAGAACATTCTTTAATGTTGTCTGGTAATAATCCTATACCTTTCATTGCTGTTGTTAATTCTGATATATACGATGAATTATACATGCAATGATAGTAGAGCGTTTCGCAAACTCTTAGTTCATTTTCTATATCATCATCAAACTTACGCAAAAATCTTTCTGATTTATCGGTTATTGTAAAAGGACAATACCTTGCTCCCCTACCTATTAATTGTGCTTCTTTTATAGTTTGCGGGCCTGGACCACCATACCTTTCAGCACTTCGCGATTCATATAACCTGACTATGTCAAAAAGATTGAGTACATCCCAACCTTCATTTAATTGGTCAACCGCAAAGATACATCTTATTAAATTATTACGGTCTTCCAGTGAATTAATAAGTAGCTGATATGTTCCTTTATCTTCTTTGCTATTAACTGAGATACATTTTTCATGAGAAAAATCTTCTTTTATCTCAGAAATAAGTTGTTCATAAGTTGTATGAGTATCAAAATACTCAAACATTTTGATTAATAGAGGATTTGATGTTTGTGTTCTGATTCTCAATAAATCTGATTCAGATAAATTATCAATTAGTGGTCTAAATTTTTCAGAATAAAATTCCTTACTACCTAGCTTTCCTGTTTTTTTATCAATTTCTATTCTATCACTCTTAAATAAAATTACAGGTTTAATAACTTTTTTATTATCCTGAAATAACTTTAACCTATACTGACTCAATAATACCGCCTGTAACACTCTATCTATAAGAGGGACATGCGATTGTAAGGTTTTAACTTCTTTGGAGTATCCATCTTCCCTAAACTTCCTCAATGGATAATCTACAATAATTTTCTTCTCATATTCACTCAAAATATATGGATTCTTTAAATCACAAGTTGCAGTAAATTCAAGCAATACGTTATCTACATCAGAGTTAAAAATTCTATTTACTGTAGTTTCCCAGTTATTTTTATCATCTTTTTCTACTTTGGTTAAGCCTTTTTTCGTCTCAACATTTAAGTGATGGGCTTCATCAGCAATAAGCACAATTTTCTTTTCAGCAAAATCGTCATCAGTCAAGCCGTTTTCTTTAAAGTTATTTAAATTTGTATGCAAGCCTTGTATTGTTGTAAAACAGATATTAATATCGTCTTTATTCCAGTCTTGAAAGTT
The DNA here is from genome assembly GCA_944323695.1 of Candidatus Gastranaerophilales bacterium. Taxonomy (GTDB): domain Bacteria; phylum Cyanobacteriota; class Vampirovibrionia; order Gastranaerophilales; family Gastranaerophilaceae; genus SIG32. The sequence goes on along the minus strand of CALUTI010000005.1, from coordinate 55,727 downwards.
TTCAACAGTTCGGATTTTTACAGATTGCCCATCTATATTAATTTCATCATTAAAAAGATACTTGCTTGATGTTCTGTTGATGAAATTATCCTTAGTTTTTTGCACAATATTATCAGCATTTACAAAGAATAAAAAATTCCTATATCCTTTTTTATACAGATATAAAATAAGCCCTGCCATAATTAGAGTTTTACCACTACCAGTAGCCATGTGGAATAAGACTTGTGAAGGTTTATGACGCAATCTATCATTTTCAAAGTATGTAATAAAGTTCCTAAATGCTTGCTCTTGATATGGTCTTATTTGATACTTTTGTGTTAGATTCTGTACAACATATTTAGGAAGCTCTTTATAAGCTTCTGGAGCATATTCTCTTATTGCCTTTATCTCTTCAAACAAAAAAGTAGTCATTTACACATCTCCATAAAAGCTTTTTGTAAAGGCTTTTTCATCTTCTGATATACAGAAGTCTTCATCTTCAATATCAGAATAATTCACATATAATAAGTTCTTGTCTAATATCTCTATCAAGAAATGTCTTTTTTCTTCCGTTTTCAATTGTTTAAAATCTTCAATACCTTCTTTTAACTTATTAATATCCGCTTTGTAACTAATAAATTCCGACTCAGAGATTTGATGATACAATTCAATAAGTTTATCATTATCCGCAGACATTATTTCGTCTATATACTTTTGGTTAAGTTCTTTTAATTCACAGTATACAAAATTTGTATTACATTCATTAGCAACCGCTTTTATTCTTTCTTTAGTTACAGATTCTATGTAATACATTTGTTCAGTAATTATAAATCTCCTGAAACCATTATCATTTTTATTTAATTCCAATACAGCATGAGCTGTTGTACCACTTCCACCAAAGAAATCTAATATAATTGCATTTTTATCATTTCCAACAATAGCATAAAGACAATCATATACATTCCATAGAGATTTTGGGAAATCAAATGTATTATTTGGAACAAGAGAATTCACAATTTTGGTTCCATATTCATTTGCGTCATATTTAGGGTCTATCCAAACAGTTTTATATTGTCCAAAGTCTTTACCTATTTCTACATCCCAAGACCCATTTTTTATTCTAGCTCTTAATAAATGTTTTATTGATTGTACACTTTGCCTTGCATAACGCCATTTCCTTTCAATATTTTTAGAATCTATAGGATATATTTTTACAATGTTATCCTTAAAAATATTCTTAGTCGGATGATAACTATCATCGCAAACATCACCAAAATCGACAATTTTTCCTGTATTAATATCTACATTTATAGAGTAGAAGCAATTCTTTGCATCAGTTCTTTCACTTTCTGCTCCCCAGTTTCTTAAGTTACTCCATTCTATTTCATCTGAATTAATTTTTCTATCTAATATTACTTTTTTATTTTTTGGAATTATGAAAAATGCAAATTCATTAGTATAAGAAAAGTTGGTTCCTTGAATTCCTCTCGGATTATGAACAATTGTTATGCAATGAATATCATGACTGTCTTTAAAAATTTCTTTTAATAATACACCTAACTCACAATGTTCATTTTCATCAATTGCTACAATTAAGGACCCATCTTTTGATAGCAACCTTTTCGCTAATTTTAAGCGATTTTGCATGAATGTCAACCAAGTACTTTCATTAAAACTATTATTATAGCAAAAAGTATTTGCACTACTATTTGTATTATATGGAGGGTCTATGTAAATACATTTAACTTTACCTTCATATCGTTTCAATATTGATGATAACGCTAACAAATTATTACCTTTAATAAGTAAATTATCATTATCATTGAAGGAAGTTACTACTTCTTCACCATTTTTTGTATATTTTTTAGCATTAGTAAAAACTTTAGGAGCTAGCAATCTATCGACATCATCAGGAGCTAACAGTTCGTTATAGTATATTTCATCTCTTTTTTGGTCTTCTTTTGTTTGACCACCTTCTAACACACAATCTTTATATGGGAAGGATAATACAACATCGTTTTTAGAAGAGATAAACTGCTCGTTGCTGTCAATTAAACCGATAGTATTCTTAAATCTTGTATATGAATCGTTTAAAAAGGCTTTGTTATTAATCGCCCATCCAAAAGCTGTTTTATCGAAGACAAGCAATCCATCTACATCAGTAAAAAACTTGTTTTTAATTCTTTCATTGGATAAAAGTAACTTAATTAAATCTTTATCCATTTTCATGGCACATTCATATAATTTGTTTCTGAGTAGGTCTTTTCCATCTTCTGAATAAAATCTATTTTCAGGGTCTTGTTTCAACAAGTCTAATAATTCTATATAAAAACCTTCTCTTCTCTCTGCCATGCCACAACTCTCCTATGCTATAACAATTAAACTATTTATGCTATTTAAAGTCATAATCCATATAATTGATTTGATATAGACCAAAAGATTTAAATTTTTAGGTTTTTATTTTGTATATTGCCTGTTGTTTGCCTTTATTACCAACATACTCTGTTGCTTTCAGCTTGCGTATCATGCCTGTTTTAAGTAAACGATTGATGTACCAGTAGGCTTGTCCAGTCGTTAAACCCATAGTTTTTTCCAGTGAGTTACGAGAAAATACCTTTTTTCTTCTTATGAAAGAAATTACCTCATCCGAAGATGTACGTATAACTTTGCTTTCAAATTTCCAAACACGTTCAATGTGGACTCCCGCAACCATTTTACTGGAAGTGTCAAATGCAGATACTTCCGGTTTTTTAATCTTTTTATAGTTTCCCAGATACTTTCAATAATGCCTTACCCAACTAATTTAAAAAAATCAAACCATTATTTTTAAGGATTTCCTTGAGTATCGTTTCTATCCCATGTAACATTAGTTTTAATAATTTTTGCAGGATTACCAGCAAAGATTCCACCATTCCAATTTGTCTGGTCTTTGGGATTTGATGATCTTGTATATACCGATCTTATGCCTATAATTGAATTGTCCGGGATGCCCCCCCCCTTTAGCACTACCGCATCACGGCCCAACCAACAGTGATTGCCAATATTTATACTTTGAGGGTAATTTATTATTTTATTTGTATTTTTATCGATAATTGTATGGCCATCTGAAGGTTTTATATAAATATTTGATGAAAACATACAATCATCACCAATTGTAACTTTTAGATTAGATTCTCTATGTAGCCTAAATACCGTTAAACCACATTCAAAATTTTCACCTATATGCAATTCTGTATTATTACTTAATGGTAATTCTGAAAAACTTATAAACATACAAAACTTGGATTTGCCTATAGATACAACATTATTTTCCGTACAAGTTATTAATGTTGGAATCCCCAACCGTAACTTATAATAAAGCCTTATAACATTGTTGTTTCCTAAGAATTTTACACTTAAATTATTTATATACTTTAAATCAGTTTCATTACCACTGTCATCAAACAAAATTAACTTGTTGTTTTCACCGTAATTTTCTATAATACTCGTTTTCGGAAAATATTTATCGCGATATTTATGTCTGAGTTTTCTACTTGGAAGTAAATTTATTAAAAATTTCACTATTTTCGCTGAAATCATTTGTCCCCCTTTTGTTTTTTAAATAATACCCTTACTCTGTCCAAATCTTTTACGGTGTCTACCGACAATGAATTCCCGTCTATTCGTTTTGCATATATCTGCTTACCGTTTTCTATAAATCGTAAAAAAGTCAAATCTTCTATAGTTTCATATTCTGCTGGCGCTTGATTTAAGAAAAAATCCAAGCTCTCCTTTGAATAACATTCTATGCCTATGGATTTTTTATATTTAAAGTCTATTCGCTTATATGGATATGGAATTGGTGTTCTTGAAATAAAAATACACCTGTTGTCTTTTTCATTGACTGCAACTTTTATGTTTGACGGATCAATAACTTCAGATGGCTCTTCAAAATATCTGCAGCCAAATGTAAAATCAGGATATTTCATTATCGATTCACGAACAATTTTTGTTATATTTTCACTGCTTACCAATGGTTCGTCACCATTTACGCTCACATATATATCCGCAGGATATTTTTCTGCCACTTCACCCAAACGTGAAGTACAATTCGGATGTTTTTTGTCTGTCATTAGATAATTCATATTATATTTCTCACATACATCTGCAATTCTCTTATCATCAGTTGCAATAATTACTTTATCAAACAAAGGCACTTGAATTGCATTTTCCCAAACTCTATATATCATAGGCTTGCCATGGATATCCGCAAGCGGCTTACCGGGGAGCCGTGAAGATTCATAACGAGCCGGAATTACAGCAATGATGAGGTATTCGCCCCCCCCCCGAGCCAGACACTCCGCGAATTCAAAGTCTTCCGGGGTATTTATATCTACAGATTCAATTTTAGATAAAAAATATGGAAGACAAGATTCAGGGTTTAACCTTTTTTTATTTTTAAGAACTGCTTTTGTTTTATTAATATAAAGTCCAGTTGTTTCAAATATTAAAGGTTCCAGATCTTTGCTGTTTGGTATTCTGCCATTAACATAATAATCAGGTTTATTATTTTTCCATAGATAAAAACTTTCTTTTGCAACTCCGGCAACAGAATCTACATCTTTTTCCAATAATAATTTTATTGCGTTATCAATACTTTCAGACTTTAAAAACGGTGCAGTAGGTATAACCTGTAATACAACATCCGAATCCGGCCGGTTTGAAGCTTGCCAATATGCTAAATCATCACCGGTTGCAAGATTTGTAGCTAATTTTTCCGGACGTTTTAACGGTACTGCGCCATAACTTTTTCCAAGCTCTAAAATCTCATCACTATCACTATCTATTACAACTTCGTCTACCATCTTTGCCTTAAGTGCGTTATTTAAAGCATAATAAAATAATGGTTTTCCGTTTAACAGTTTTAGATTTTTTGAAGGAACTCTTTCACTTGTCCCTTTGGCATGCACAAATGCTATAATTTTTCCCATTCTATTTCCTCTTTATAATTTTTCTTATATAATTTATTTCCACAAATTTTATAAACAGCTTCATTTGGCTGTTTCATACCCAATATTCTTTCTTTTGAAAAATTCATCAACTTTCCGATTAAAACTTTATTTGTAGTTTCATGGCCAATAATCGCTACACTTAAATCAGAATACTTATGCAGTATTTCTGATATATTTGTTAATCTTTCATATAAATCCGCGTAAGATTCGCCGCCTGGCGGACAGAAATTCCATTTATCACGATTTCTTGCTGCGATTATATTTTTATCAATTTCATCCAATCTTTGACCGGAAAAACGACCGAAAGAAATTTCATCAAGATCATTAACCGTCAAAATTTCTTTTGCCTTCAAGTCAAGTATTTTAGAATAATCCTGAGCTCTTTTAGAAGGACTTATGAAAATTTTATCAAAGTTAACCGAGGCATAATCATTTTGAATTAATTTAATCAAATCCACATCAACCGGAAGCAAATCCGAATTAGCCTCTTTGCCTTGTAATCTTTTCTGCAAATTCCATTCAGTTTTTCCATGTCTAAAAAATATAATCATACTACCTCTGGAATGTTAATATATTATGGCCGTGCAAATAAGTATTACCATAATGACTTTTCACAAGAAAATCTTCTTCCACTTTACTCATGCCAAACTTTTCCTGACAGGCTATCGGAGGCAGATATGGCGCATATAGTTCATTCAGATTTTTTCTTTCTGACAAATCAACCAGGGTTTTATATTCGTCCGGCTCTAATGAGCATTCAATATGATGGACAAAAGAGTGCCTGTTCTGACAAAAATGTCGTTCTATCAATTTGGCACCGAAATCTATTGCTGCCAGAGTTGGTATGATACCTTCTTCATGCCCTGAATATCCGATTTTAACTTTATCATTTTCAAATTCTTGCCGCAATCTTATAATATTACCCAGTCTCAAATCAGCAGCCGGACAAGGATATTCCGCTACGCAGTGTAATATATACAAATTATAGTCACTAAACAATTTTACAATTCCCTCAATCTCATTAAGGGTTCTGCCGGCAACTGAAATAACAAGTGTTTTATCTTTTGAAACATTTAATTTTACAGCATTTAAAAATTCTTTATTATTTCCGTTGCAAGACGCGACTTTATACATCGGCAGATCAAACTCAAGCATTTCATACATTGAAGGAATATCCTGAATTGTGGTAAACCACTTTATGTTTAACTCTTTACATTTTTTGTCGAATCTTAAAAAATCTTCTTTTGAAAACTCAAATAAACTTCTGTAATCTCTATATGTTTTGCCGTATGGACTTATATATTCCGAATCCAATTTTTCTTTTGTATAAAAGGTTTCAACATCTTTTTTTGCATTTTTATATAATCAGCACCTGCATATTTAGCAGATTCTGCCATTTTCAGCAACAAGTTCAAATTGCCCATGTGATTTGTTGTAAACTCAGCAACAAAAATCGGTTTCATATTACCACCTCCCAACTTTATCATATAAATCTTGAATATCTTCCGTTTTCAGCAATTCATGGCGAACACGATTTTCTTTTTCCAATCTTGCTTCCGCAAGTTCCAGCACCTTATATACCAACTCTTTAGGAATGACAATTACCGCATCTGGATCTCCGTATATAAAATCACCCGGATTTATTTCAACAATGCCGTCTATTCCGGGCATTACAACCGGAACCTCAAATTCGGTAATTTGCCATTTGGAATATGCATCTACCGGCTGAACACCGTCACAAAAAATCGGGAATTTATCTGCCTTAATCAGCTTGATATCTCTTGTTGGAGCATCTAAGACAACGCCTTTGGCACCGAATTTTCTGGCAAGTTTACCTGAAATATCGCCAAATTCAGCTACATCACGAAAACCGCCTGAAGAAATCACTTGAACACAACCGTCATAAAATGCCTTAAACATCTTTATTCTGACAGTATCATCAATGTGACTTTTATCTAAAACTTTGCAGCCTTTACACGTGAATGCCGGCCCAAACAGTACTTCATCAAAATCCCAGCCGGGCTTGATTTCTTTTTTTAATACAAATGGTTTATTATATTTCACATCAAATGTCATTGCATCATATACGACTCCCGCATACAGTTTTGAATATCGTTTTCGCAATTCAGTTAAATTTAGTTGACTCATATTAATTCCTCCTTTAGTACTTCCACATTTTCTATTTCAGGATGTTCATTAAGATATTCTTTTGTATAAACATCTTTAAAAATACCTTTTAAGCCCACAGGGTTAATTGAGATAATTTCAGTTTCCGGATAATATTCCTCAGCAAAACTTTTAAATTTTTTATATACCTCAACCGCATATTTATCGTTAAATTTCATTTTATTAAAATCGCCAACAGTTTCACCTGTAAAATGACCGGCAGTTGCTATATTGCAATCAATACCGACAAGATATAACGTTTTAGGATTTGTATATAAAAGAAACTGCAGCGCATGAAATGATACAGAACAAAATTGCCCCAGAGGTTCACAAGACAAATCATAAGCAATTCGCATATCCATGCCCGGCGGAGTAGTTTTATATCTCAGGCAATTTATCTTCAATGCAGAGCTTTCCGGAATCTGCGAACCTGCAAGATTTCTGTTTTGGTCTCCAATAAACTTTATACATTTGGGATTGTATTTAATAAATTCATCCAAAATGCCGTTTAATCCCCAGTTATCTATTGCAAATAAATAATCAAAGTCTATCTTTTTAAACAAAAATGCCCTGTTCAAACCGCAATAATATACATCTTTAATCGGTGTAAAATAATTTAAAGTTGGTCCGCATCCTATTAACGCAACTTTCTCATTTTGATGTTTGTTTTTAAATGGTGAAAATGTTTCACGATGTATACTTGCGGTTGCAATTAAACGTTGAACGCCATATAAGATTTTATCCGTATTATCAGCTAATGCCGGTATTGCCTTGGCCTTATTTTTAAACTTAAATTTTAATCCCAATATATTTATAATCTTATGATTATCAATATTTGTACAAGAAAATATATAGGAAAAAATTTTCTCCATTATTTTTTATCCTCCATGCTTTTTAAATATTCATCAGTATATATGTCTTTAAAGATCCCCTTTAAGCCGACAGGATTTACTGAGACTATTTCAACATCAGGATATATTTTATCTTTAAAGGATTTAAACATCTTAAACCATTCGATTTTACAAGAATAATCATCTTTCAAATCCGCATCATACGAATGACCGCTGGAACAATCATTTCCCACAAGATAAATCCTCTTTGGATTTGTGTATAATAAAAATTGTAAGGCCGTAAAAACGCTCCCGCCAAAATCGCCAAATGGTTCCGTTTCAAGATCAACAGCCCATTTGTTTTGAAAAATATCCTCAAAAAGAAATGCGTAAGCTCCGGATTCTGAAATTACACGCGGCAAAATCCTCTGCGTAAATTCATAGTCCATATTCAACACCTGAATTCGCCTTTGCGGTAAAATTCCATAAAACTTTTTACAATTATTCCCTTTATAAGAGATAATTTGTTCTCGCAGCTTGGTATCCTGTATAAAATCATCTATACAAAACAGATAATCCAAATAATCAATGTTCCTTATAACACCATTCACCCCGCAATGGATTGCATCAGGAATTTTTTCATAAAAATTTAATGTAGGACCGGATGCCAATAAGACAATTTCTTTTCCGATATTACAATTTTTAAACTGCGAAAAATATTTATGAACAAACGGTACCTGACATAAGACCTGCTGATTATAAAAAATATCATCAACTCTGTTTACGATTTTTTTCAGGCATACATTTTTATCTATAAATTTGAATTTAATACCACAAATATTGAAAACACAATGAAAATTTTCATAAGTCTTAGAAAATAAAAAACTGAACAATCTATTTTTCACACTTAACCTCCATACAACAATTTTCTTTACTTCCAGACACAAGTAATTGTTTTTGTCTTAACGTAAAGTTAAAATTATCCCTGTAATAAAAATTACAAATGTCAATTTTAAATATCGGGATTAAGAGAAAAAGATAATATATTTTGGCAAACTTGATTTTCATTTTTAAATATGGTAAAAAGCCGAATAAATAATGAACAGCACGACGCTCATTCGTATTCGTAATCTTATAAAGCAAAATTTTCTTGAACAAATAAATTTTGGTTTCTTTAATCCCTTGTTTTACTGATAAAAAAGGAATTCCGGCCACTACTAAATTCAGATTTAATAATTCATCCGTTCCGGTATAACTCAGATAATTATTAATAATCGTCTTTAATGAAGGATACTCCAATTCTTTCAAATCTTTTTTACTCAATTTCAAATCTTTTATAAACGCGGCGATTTGCATGTTCAGTTCGACAGCCTTGTCATAATCATCAATTTGCGGCAAAAAATACCAGCATAAACTTTCAATACATAGGCTTACAAATCTATGTTTATATTTTTCATATAAATTTCTTTCCACCAAAAAATTAAACATTACTCTGTGAATGGTAACAATATCTTTAAATTTATCCATTATATTAGATGTCGTGGATGTATTTACATTAATTCTGTAAGCATATAATTGATCTTTAATAACTTTAATTTTTTTAAAATACAATGAGACATAATTAGAAAAGGCAGTGTCCTCATAGAATATATCTTCAGGAAAATATATTTCATTTTCAATCAAAATTCTTTTTCTATGGATTTTAAAACATGGCATAATTTGAATATTAAAATAATGTTTTTCGAGTTCTTTCTGCGTCCATAAATGTGCCAGATATTTATTCTCATAAAGAAATCTGAATCTTTTTAAAGATTCATCCTCTATAAATGTTGATGTAACCTCATCAAACTCTTTATGATTAAAAATTAACAAATCAAGATGTTCATTTATACACTGTTCCATTAATACAGAATAAACATTGTTATCAACTAAAAAATCATCCGCATCAATAAAATGGATAAATTCGCCTGCGGCCTGTTTTATTGCAATATTTCTGGAGGCTCCCGGTCCCAAATTTTTCAGATTATTCACTACTTTTATACGTGAATCTTTTGATGAATATTCATTTAAAATTTTCAATGAAGAATCATTGGAGCGATCATTAACACAAATCACTTCAAAATTTTTAAACGTCTGAGTTAAAATACTGTCCAGACATTGTTTTAAATATTTTTCGGCATTATAAACAGGAATTATAACTGTCAATTCTGTATTTTGCATATATCCTCCGTGATATTTCCGGTTATAATTTCATAATCATCTAAATCCTTCACAATATATTCCTTCATTTTATAGTTATTTTCAGGGAGTTTTGCTAAACTAAAGCCCTCGTAAGCTTTTTGAGCAGACATAAATTCTTCCGGTAATCTATTTTTAAATGATTTGTAAATAACATAAGCCGGAGTGCCGCTTTCGGCTATATATTCCATTAAGCCGCACCTGACACCTATTACAGCCTTTGCCATTTCAGAAAGTTTAAACAATTCCTGTAAATTCAAAAAACAACTTTTACAACCAATTGATTCTGAAAAACCTGTCTTTGTATTAAAAAATACATCATACCCCTTTTTCTTTAATTCATAAGTTATTTGTTTAACAAAGGCTTCATCCAAATCTGAACAACTGTTACTTTCCGGTATGATGATAACAAAATTATTGGAATTTAAATTTATTTCAGTAATTTTTTTGGACAAAGATAACTCTATGTCCTCATTAATATTTACTTTATTAATAGAGATTTGATTACCTGAAAAAATTTCCTGCATTCTTTCAAAATAATGCTCATGCCCTTCACGAATATCTTTTTCTAATTCAACATAATATTTATGAGTAAAAAACACATAAAACTTTTTACCCTTGACAGAAAAAACATCAGGGAACAAATTCAAATCGGCTTTTTCGAAAAGAATATACTTACATTTAGACTTTAATGAATTTATAACATCTATATGGGATTTTTTAGTAGCTATAACCAAACTTTTATCGGAAGTTATTATGCTGTTTGCGAAATATTTAAAAAACAAATAAACTTCGCCGATATTTGAGTTTAAAACATATATTTTATTATAATTTTTAACATATTTTTTTATTTTATTATAAAATTCTAATTTCAAGTCACGTTTAAAACACTTTATTCCCATCAAATAATAATAGAAGAATAAATCCTTTCTCACACGCTTATATATAGTGATGCCAAACAATTTTATTCTTTTAACATCAGCATTTTTAATTTTTTGCAGAAATCTCATTATTCCTCCAAAAACGATTATAAATACGTCGTCTTTCCTTCAATAAAATATCATCTAAGAATTTCCGGCTTGATTCCTCTGTTATACAAGTATCAAAATTAATAATTCCCGGGGCTGTATCAATTACTCCTATATCACTGTTAAGCGCCATTTGAGCCATAAAAGGATAAATAAGTTTATTATTCTTACAAATTTGAAGGGTTTTCAAAATATAAATAATTCCCCACTGTCCCCAATGCACAAAATAACAATTATTTATATTATATGTTTTACAATTTAATAAATTTTTATTCTTTAAATGTCTAAAATAATTGTCAGCACCGTAATACGGCGTTTCTTGCTTCATTCTACCATCTATTTCTTTAATAGCCTTTATACACGCTCCTGTATCATACACAAAAGTAACACCAAAATTCCACAGAATACCATTAAAATACGAACTATGCATATCCAATGAAAAACAATTAATATTATTTTCCACAGCATATTTCTGAACGATTTTTAATGCTGCTGCGACATTTGAAGCTTCATCAAAAAACATCGTATCATCCGCATCAATATTCCAAAAAGAATTAAGACCGATTTTTTGAGCATGGTAAAATGTCGTAAGATGTGCACGGGCTGCTTTTCTCCAAAATGGGATTGCCATTGCTTTTATTACTTTAGAAGATATTGTATTATCACTTTTGATAAATTTTATATTCGAATTATCAAATTCTAATTGACTTAAAATTTGCCTTTCCAAATTCTTATTGTCACAAATAATATAATAATCGCCGCCCATTGCATTAACAATATTTATCCAATGTTCTAGGGACGCTATATTATAATGGGAATTTGCGGAATTAAATTTTAAATAAAACACCAAATCGCTCTTGGGCAATTTATTAAATAACGGAAATGAAATTTTTAATTTATTATTTGTCAATTTCGACTTTTCATACTGCCATACCGGTATATCAAAAATTCTGACTTGTCTTAATTTCCCCTTTGAGTAATTAATTCTGATTTTGCTAAAAAGTTTCATTTATTAAATCTCCATACAAATTTTATACTCCAGATCCAATCTTCCATCGCGGTTCTTATTTACTGCAAAAGCAGTTTTCAATCCGCTCGGCTTTGTGTCATTAACCAAAACTCTTTCACCAACAGGCATATCACACAAAAGATAATCATATCGGATATTATTAGCTTTTAAAAAAGTCTTTAAACTCTCTAAATACTCACCTTTTCTGGCGGTAAGCAAAACCACCTTATCCTCATTTGCAATTTTTTCAAAAAATTCTTTAACCCCGGGCAGCAAAGTATCATAACCGTCAATTTTATAGCCGTTATGCTTTACAATTGTTCCGTCAATATCTAATATCCATGTTTTAGCAAGGGAGGAAAATTCTAACATCTATAAAACCTCACCCAACTTCACAATACCGTTATAAAAAGCCCCGCAGATAGAATCGTAATCTTCCCACGCATAAGTCGTTAAAGATAACCAAATAATCGCATGCAAAAGTTTTATTTTATACTTGCTTACATGCGGCAGACAATCAAAGAAAAATTCCTCCATGTCAGCCCAATTATTAGGTTTAATCGCAAATTCAACATCTTTTTCTCGTATATCAAGCGTAAACTTTTTACGATTAAATTGGTCATATTCACCTTTTATTGAGTAGTATAATTTAGCCCAATCATAATCTTCATCACCATACAATTTTGTTTTGCCAAAATACCCTCTCGGATCTATCAAAATTGCTTTCATATTAAAGGTATCAAACATAAGATTTGAAAAAGTACAATCCCCATGGATAAGACAAAATTCTTTAGGATAAACGTTTTTCACTGCAGCCTTTAATTCTTCTCTGTTAAAAAATACATTTTTATAATATTGTCCGTTAATTTTAATAAATTCATTATTAGCAAACGGAACAAGGTTTTCAATTTTAGATAATCTGTCAAAAGTTTTATTTAAGAAATTATCTTCAACATCCTGAATCACCACCGGTTGTTTTGGTTCAAGGTTATGCAATTCTTTCAACGCTTCTATAAGTTTCCTTAATATTTCTCTCTTTTGAGATTTTGTAAGGCAATCATATTCATAAATATTTTTGCCTTGAACAAGTTTCATTTTTAACGGCTCGTATTCAAAAATTTCAGGAATATTTTCAAATCCTAATGATTTTACATGCTTGTACCATGCAATTTCATCCACGGCAATCTTTTTTCCCTGCTCATTTATACCGCGTTTGATAATAATATCGCCGTTAAATTCCATTGAATTAAAAGGGCGGCACCTTGGTGTAGAATCATTATTATCAGAATAAGATAACAATGTCCCAATTTCTCTTGAACCATATAAATCAAGTCTGTTAAATTCGATATTTTGTTTTTCTAACCAAGCTACAAGCGCACCTTCTTCCGGAATATTTTCAAGCATTTTTTTGTTTTCAAAAACAAATAATCCTGCAACACCGTTTTCCTTAGACGGTTCTTTAATAAATTTTTTGTCTACATAAGACCAACGGCATTCAAAATCCTTTGAAATACCAATGTAATTACCTTTTTTGACAGGGATTTGAAAATCTTTTGAAAGGATTAAATCACACCACATAATCATAAACGGCTCTTCCGGAGAAAATGTTGCTATCGTCTCTTTTATCCCTGAAATCGTGCCTTTTTTATTTGCTTTAACAATTTTATAATTATATTGAGCAGCAAAAACCTTCAAATATTTTTCAAGAACATCTGTTTTATAATCTGCTATTATAGTAAATTCCGCATCCTTGAATTTTTGGAAGGCATAAAATATAATTGGCAAATTATTTACCGGAACCAGGCATTTAGGCTTATTCCTTGTTAGCCCTTCTAATCTTGTTCCTTTTCCCCCTGCTTGTATAATTATTTTCATTTATTTCAAATACTCCATTTTTAATTTTATACAACATTTTGTTTATTTTGTATAAAACATATAATATCAAAGCAAACTCATGATATCACAAATAAAATTTAATTATATTTAACATTAAAAAATGTAATTTTTAGATATAAACATCAGCGAAAACGTTTATAAAACTTGATTTGCATTATTCGCATCAAAATGAATTAAATGTTGAATAAATCTGATAAGAATTTAATCCTATAAATTAACACATGCCAAAATTTTGTATTATAATATTATTAAATTCTGTCGGAGTGGTGGAATGGTAGACACGTACGTTTCAGGTGCGTATGAAGAAATTCGTGAGGGTTCAAGTCCCTTCTCCGACATTATTCACAAAATACAAATAATAAGAGTAAGGACGAAGAACCCTACCGAGCGGAGTTCGGTCAGGGGTCAAGCGGATTTCCGGACGAACGATTGATTTAGTTCGGGTAGCGAGAATATTGAGCTGACTTGAACCGCAGGTTCAAAAGCGAAACTATTCGAGCGTGAAGGAAATCCAAGACAGTCCCTTCTCCGACATTATTCTATAAGTGGAGCATTAGCAATGAATCATAAGAATATTCTCAAAATTATTGGTATAATTCTATGTTTAATCATTCTTTCAGTTATGTGTCATTTTATTGTTAAAATGAACAGAGCAACTATTGATGAACAAAACACTCCCGTAACAATCACGCCCGCTAAGGAAAAGGTTGTACCGCAGATGCCTGAGCCGGCAAAAAAACCGGTTTATACAAAACCAATTATGCGTGATGAAAATGATATACCTAAATCTGATTACAAGGTTCCGGAAATAGGATAAAAAAAGGCTCATTGAGAGCCTTTTAAATTCTACTTATACCAAGCGTAAATAACGATAAAATTATTGAGCCAAATAAAGCGCTTAAAAATCCTTCGACTTCAAACCCGGGGGTTATATATCCTGCAAGCATTAATAGCAAAGCATTTATTACCAAACTAAACAACCCGAGCGTCAAAATATTTATAGGCAATGTAATTATTTGAAGGAAAGGTTTTATAAACGTATTAATTAATGCAATAATAACAACTACAAACATTGCATTCAAAAAACTTGAAACCTCAATTCCCGGAACAACCCATGAAGTAAATATTAACGCTAATGTATATAACAACCATCTCAAAAATAATGCCATAATATATCTCCTTTTTATTGATTATAAAATAAAACAGGAATATTTAATCACCTGATGCGGTATTAATCGTTAATAAACTTTAGAATAATATTTTTTTAAATGTTTATGATACACTTATAATATAAAACCGGACATTTAATATGATAAAGGGAATAAACCATACTTCAGAATATACAACCCTAAATTCGTTTTCAAGTAACAGAACATCAAAAAACGGATATTTATCCTACAGATACCACCAAATGCGCGAAAGCGAAAGAAAAGAATCCATACGCGCATTAACAGGTGCAATTGTCGGTACCACAATTCCGCTTTTAACTTTTGCCCAAAAACAGCAAAAAAATATTTTAAAAATGGAATACGGCTTAAAGGAGATTATAGGCATCAGTGCCGGAAGTATAATCGGAGGGGTTGCAGGCGGCATGATAGGTGCAGATAGATTTGACAAAAAACAAAAATTTAACGAAGGTATATTCCAATTTATGAATGCGGCAATTCCGCCTGTAGTTGTTCTCGGACTATCCAAATTAACAGACAAAATAAAACCGTTAAATAATATTTACGGTAAAATTAGTGCTATTTTTATAGGGCTTTTAGGCGGCATGTTCGGCGCTGCAAAACTGTCAAACCTAATTTGCGATCCAAAGGACAAAGTACCTGATAGAAAATTAACAATGAAAGATTCCATTGCAAATATTGACGATGCATTAGGAGCCCTTGCAATGACAGACATTCCGGCATTAAAAAAATTGCCGGTTGCGCCGATTTTGCCGCCTATATATGTTCTATGCGGATACAGAGCCGGAGAAAGTAATTAATCACCTACATGCTTAATATGTATGTGCCCGTTATCTTGAATTAATTCCATTTCAGACTCTTTTTTAGGTTGACCTAGCATGATTTTCGGCGGCTGTTTCAGATTTTGGATTTCTTCAAATTCAGCCTGAATTTCTTCCGGACTTTCATTCCGCTTTTCTATAGGATTATCATAAGCATCAGTAAATCTTCTGTAATCATATATATCATTTTTTTGGAAAGTCTGCTGCTGTATAAACTGTAATGGCATAGTTGCAGGATTAATGTCAATTCCTGAATAAGAATATGCCGTCAAAGTTGACATAAATATTACAGATGATAATAAAATAATCTTTTTCATACAAATCCTTTGTTATTTAATCTTGAACACAACATTTGCCACAGCAGTAACTTTTTTATCTATTGTTGAAGTATCGTTGATTCCCATATCAGAAACACTTGTTGAATCTACATCTGTTATCTGGAATACACCCATTTTAACAGATTGAATTTTCCCGACTCTGTTATGAGTAGCTTTTAACATAGCTGCTGCACGGTCTTTAGCGTCAGTTGTCGCATCACCCAAAAGTTTTACCTTTAACTCCGGAAGCTTTGAGTAGAAATATGATGCCTGATTTACATTAATATCAATACCTTTATCTAAAAGGCTCTGGATATCCAGTGAAAGTTCTTTAATTTTATTGACATCATTTGAAGTTACTTCAACAGGCTGAAGTAGTTTATATGAATCAACTTCATTAGTATAACTTCTTGTAACAGGGTTATATTTATATGTATAATAACCATTATATGTTTTAATATCAATATTTTCAATTCCGTTTTCTTTTAAATAATTTTTTACAACCGGGAGCTGTGTTTTCATAAGATTATAAGCTTCAGATTTTGTCTTAGCCTGAATACTAATATCAAAAGTAAGCTTTCCGGAATCGGATTTTACGATTTCATAGGCAGAACCTGTAACCGTAATTCCTTCACGTGAAAGAGAATTAGTTGCATATTTTGTAGCAAAAAATACACCGAAGGCTAAAATTAAAGCTAATAAAGTAAGTTGATATTTTTCCAATTTTTCAAACATAATACGCTCCTTTTTAGAAATATAATAACATAAATTTTAATGTTTTACCATACACCCCTAAAATATTATAACAGAAAGTAACGCAAAAATTATTAGCGGAATATTATAATGTAAAAATGTCGGCACACAGGTATCCCAAATATGGTTGTGCTGCCCGTCGGCATCCAAACCGGCCGTCGGGCCGAGTGTCGTGTCGGATGCAGGGGAACCCGCATCACCAAGAGCCGCTGCCGCAGCGATTACAATGACAGTGGCAGGCAGACTAAATCCCAGACTTATACATATCGGTACATATAAAACAGCTAAAATCGGGATTGTTCCAAAAGAAGTTCCTATTCCCATAGTTACAAAAAGCCCGACAAAAAGCATTAATGCAGCAGCTATCAGCTTACTGCCGGCCATAAACGGCGTAATTGCACTAACTAAAGCTTCCACACCGCCTGTTTCTTTTAATACAAATGCAAATCCCGCAGCAACCAGCATTACAAAGGCAACATACCCCATCATGCCAATTCCTTCATTAATAAGTTTATCCATTTTGTCATGGTCAATTGCCTTTGTACCAAAAATAATTCCGAGCCCGACAAGAGCGCCAAGCGGTAAAGAATTAGTCCAAAGCTGAATGACAAGTGTCATAAAAGCGGCAAATAAAGTTATATAATGACTTTTGTTAAACTTTAAATCTTCAGTTTCATCATAACCGGAAATTTTCACATCCTCATATTCACGCGGCTTTCTGTAAGATAAAAATATAGCAACAAAAAGTCCGACAGTCATTGCGATTCCCAAAAACCACGTATAATGCCATATATCGGATTTTGCAACGGTAATACCATTTTGGGTGATATTATCCGCCAAGAGTCCCTGAAATATTAATCCGAATCCAGCAGGAAGAACTATATAGGGTGTTTTAAGACCGTAAGCCAGGGCACAGGCAATTGCACGCCTGTCAATTTTTAATTTATTCATTACATGCAAAAGCGGCGGGATTAATATTGGAATAAAGGCAATATGAACGGGTATAAGGTTTTGGGACAGGATTGCAATTCCTGTCAAAATAGCTATTAGCAAATATTTATTTGACTTAATAATACTGCCGATTTTTTTAGCCAAAAGAGGTGCAAGACCCGTATGTGTCATAGAAGCGGCGAATGCGCCAAGCAAAATATAACTTAAAGCGGTTTCGGAATTCCCGCCCATGCCGCTTATAAATATATGCATAATATCCTGTATGGGAAGATGCCCTGCAAGCCCGCCTACGATAGCCGATATCATAATTGCAAGAAGGACATTGACCTTGCAAAGGCATAAAATACATAATAAAACTACTGATACCACAACCGGGTTAAGCAATATTTCCATAGCCCGAGTATATCATAAAAATACTATGGGCAGCATTTTTTCTTTTTAACTGGTTGTCCCATCAAAAGCCTCATAAGCCCCATACGTTTTTGAAGTGTCTCCAAAATTCCTTGAGAAATTTGTGTTACATTACACATTGTTGTATTAACATCAATAATTGTTGCATCAATATATGGCATCATTTGATTAAGATTTTCGCTGACCTCTTTAAGATTTTTCGTTGCTCCGTCAATATTTTCAGATGAACCTTCAAAACCCGAGGTTGTATTATTAATACCGTCCTGAGAGATAGAATTATTAATTTTTAAAGACACATCTTGCAGGTTATTTGTAGTTTTAGAAAGATTAGATGTCGCATCCATAATATTAGGTCTGTTTTCGGCAAGAATTTCATTCAAGGTTTGGAAGATTGTATTTAAAGAATCGCTGGTATCTTTAAGGCTGTCCAACAGATTGCCGATACCGTCGCTTATATCGTCCAAATTTCCTTTATCAGCCTGCTGTGATAGTAAAGTGCTCCAGTCAAGTGATGTTCTGCCTTTGATATAAGACCCTGTTTTAAGATGATAAATTGAAGGTGAATCAGGATAAATAAGGTCAATATAATCAAATCTTCCTTCTTTTTCGCCTTTATCAATTTTTTTGACAAGAGCAGTAGTATTTTTAGGGAGTTTCAGTTCTTTATAATCAAGCACTACTTTTATAAGAGTATGTTTAAAATCCTTATCAGGTCTAATACTGCGCGTACGACCAACACGAAAACCTTTATAATATACCGGCATATTTGACTCAAACGGTGCCAGTTCATCAAATTGAATTGTAATATATATATTAGTCAGCATTTTAACGGTAATATAAAGAACTGCCAGAAGAAACACAACACCAATTACCGTTAAGAATTTTTTCTGCTTAAATATTTCCCAATATTTATTCATAAAATAATTATAAAAACATGTCAAATCACAGCCATTACCTGAACGTCTACATTTATATAAGCCAAATTAAAAAAATTATCAGACATTCGGGTAATTGTTAATCATGATTAAAAGGGGTTTAATATAATTAAATCTTTTTCATACTTCCAGCTATTCTTAATTCCAACGAGCCTTTTATAAGGCTCTTTTTTTATCAGCGTCTTGTGTAATTAATCTTATGAAAAATTTCTATAAAGCCAAATAACAATACTTTTAATTGGAATTCATTTTTTTTGATAACTAAAAAAGTTATGCCGAAAATTTTCCAAATTTCTTTATCCAGCCAGTTATAATATTTGTAATTGACGTTCATATTATGTGTTTTAATAAATTGTTGGCATTTTCTTATTGCATAAAAAAGATCATTATAGTGCCTGTCAGACTTTAAGTTTACAGTAGAATTTACATTATCACGATAATAATAAAACACATCAGGAACTGCCACGAGATTGTCAAGATAGCAAAGAACTTTATGCATAAACTCAAGATCTTCAAAATAGATGCCTTCTTCAAAAGTCACACCGCTATGCAAAAATGGAACCCTGCGGTATATTTTATTCCATATATAATGGAATTTAGGTACTTTACACAAATCAAACTTTTTTCTTAATTTATTTGTAAATGTAATATTTTTATAGGTAATCCAATCTTCTGATTTACCTGATGCAAAGCATCTTTTAATACTACCAGCCGCAATATCCGCATTAAATTTTATAGCACTATCATAAAGCTTTTCATAAAAATCCGCTGCAAGCCAATCATCACTGTCGACAAAACCGATGAATTCACCTTTTGCCAGTTTTATACCTATATTTCTGGCCGCAGCCTGACCTTTATTTTCCTGATCAATTATTTTTATACGGGAATCTTTATCTGCAAATTCCTGCAGGATTTCTCTTGACTTATCCGTAGAACCGTCATTAATACAGATAATCTCAATGTCTTTTAATGTTTGATTTACAACACTGTTAAGACAGTCGCGCAAATAATTTTCTACGTTATATACCGGAATAATTACAGATACTTTTGTCATATAACACCTCTTTACGGTTAGTATTATATCATAAATCATAATAAACCCCAAAAAATTTGTAAACAAAAATTCAAATACTCTTTATTTTAAAAAACCGTTATTTAATAATAAATCTATTAAGAAAAAGGAGTATTGAATTGAAGACATTTTTAAAAGTTATTGGGATCATAATATTAGCGTTTATAATTTTAGCTTATCTTGCATTTTTATTTATTCTGCCGAGAAAGCTTGATTTGAACACATATAAAAAAGATATTCAAAAACTTGCGCTTGAACAATCACATTTGAATATTGATTTTAAAGACATAAGAATTTATACAACACCTATTTTAGAAGCAGGTGTAAAGATTAACGGTTTAAGTATAAAATTACCTGACAATTCCGATTTACTTAATGTTGACAATGTTAAAACAAAAATATCTTTACCAAACCTTCTTTTGCTAACCGTAAGAGTTTCAGATGTAACGGTTGAAAGCCCTAAAATCAACATAGATATAGCAGAAGACGGCTCACAATACAAAATTATGAGCATTGTACAAAATATTATCAATGAGCAAAAACGTAAAAAAGAAGCAGAAGCACCTGCCCAAACTTCAAAAATCACATTTAATCCTGCATGGATAAAAATTAAAGTTCCCAATATAAACGTATACAATTATTCGGCAAAAATTAACGACCTTGCATCAGGTCACTACCTTGCATTAACAGGTGATGAATTATCTGCTGCCTTCAATAATATGAAAACGTTTAAAGTAAAAACAGAGACAAGTTTTTCAAGTGATGAAGATGTAAATATCAAAGCAAACGTGGATATAAACTCATTTATTCCGCCTGCTGCCGAAATTGATGAAGAAGATGATCCCGATTACAGAGCCGATATGGACTTTGTAAACCCTGTTTTGATGTACAGAGATTACGACCTCAAAACAAACATTGATACAAAATTAAAAGCACGCTTGAGCAGAAAAGGCAATATTATCCTGCATGGGTTTGTGGATGT
The DNA here is from genome assembly GCA_944323695.1 of Candidatus Gastranaerophilales bacterium. Taxonomy (GTDB): domain Bacteria; phylum Cyanobacteriota; class Vampirovibrionia; order Gastranaerophilales; family Gastranaerophilaceae; genus SIG32. The sequence goes on along the minus strand of CALUTI010000005.1, from coordinate 34,161 downwards.
CGAAGATTTGACAATGAATCTTTCAGGCTATCAGCTTCCTAAAAGCTATTTTAGAGCAAAATTCAAAGGTAATTCGGCTGATTTGGATACAAATATTTATGTTGCGAAAAACCAAAATATAAGACTTTGTGGTAATGTTAATTACTCAAAACACCCGAAAATCGATTTGTTAATCAACTCAAAGCCAATATATTTCAATGATTTGATAATATTAACAAAAGCGTTTATGGATACATTGAACATTAAAAATGACCTGGCACTAATGAAAGGCGCAGGATATATATCCGCAAATGCAAAAATCAAAACAAATTTCAAAAAATTAAAATCAAACGGCGGAATAATAATCCGCAACGGAAACCTGTCAAACAGCAAAATAGGCTTATTATTTAAAGATATTAACGCAAATATTCTGTTTGAAGATAAAACCCTTGAAATCAAAGATACACACCTGTATGTTAATGACTCAATTCTGAAAGCAGAAGGGAAAATTAACGAAAAATCCGTAGCAGATATTTCAATTTATGCTGAAAAGCTTCCGCTTCCGGGGTTATTCGCGGCATTTGCACCGGTTGATTTAAAAAATTCTTACAGCATAAAATCCGGCAGTCTGTTTTTGGATACAAAACTGACAGGAGAACTTAAAAAAGCTGTATCAGATATTAACGTAATTCTATCTGATTTTGATATGGCAACAAAAGATAACTCCCTAAGAGTTACTGATAAAAAAACAGATATAAAATTGAACAGCAACTTCAAAACCGTTACCGGCAATATTACAAATAATGACTTAAATATTTATCTTCCCCAAACAAATTCAAAAATTTCAAATCCTGAATTAAATATAAATATAGATGAAGAAAATATTGCAATCAATCCGCTTGTTGTAAGAATTAACAATTCTTCCGCAATACATATCGACGGTTCTGTTCTTGACTATATGAAAAGACCATACATAAATGTTAAAGCCGACGGTGATTTATTTGCTGAGGATTTAAAACAAATTTTAGGAGATGCCGCAGCACCGTTTATCAGTGCTAAAGGTACCCTTCCTATGCGTTTCAGCTTAAGCGGAAACGACAAAAGACAGGATATAATTTTCCAAATAAAAGCAGACAAACTGAATTATATTACACCTGTTGATATTGAATCCGTAAAGGGTCTGCAAAGCATTATACAGGCAAAAATAACTTATAAAGGCAACCGCCTCAACATAAGAGATACAGGTCTTTACACAAAAGCAGTACCTACATTGTTTACGGAAGATCTTGAAACAAATATGGAAGGTACAACAGGTATTGCAACCGTATCAGGAACAATTACAAAACTTGATACACCGGCACCTTTTATAAACCAGATATCTGTCAAAATTCCGGAAGATTTAAAAATGCAAATATGCGCATTTAAAGATTCACATCTGACTTTCGGAGGCGACATGCTGATTTTCGGACAGGCATTGTCACCAAAATACAGAGGAAGTTTTGGAATTTGGGATTTAACAATACCTGAATTGTATACGTCAATGAAAACTCTTAGCCTGAAATTTTTGGCAAAAACATTGTATATAACTTTAGAAGACTTAATCCTAAACGGATCCGATATACAACTTGCGGGTAATGCAAGTCTTGCACCTGCACAAGTCTTTGTTGTTAATAATTTAGACATCTCATCAGATAATATTGATGTACCAAAATTAATGAAAGTATCTGATGCTGCAATGAAATATGCACCTAAAGCTAATCCGAACGCAGAACCGGCAGATATTCCCGTTGCACTCAGAGACGGTTCTATTAATATGAAAAGGATTTCATCACCTCCGATTGTTTTAACAAATACAACCGGTGATATTTCACTTTCAGATAATGTTTTCTATCTAAACAGACTCCACACATCAACCATTGGCGGCACAGTTACAGGTGATGTTTCAGCAAACCTTGTAACAATGTTGTTGAAGGCACAGGTTCACGGTACAAATTTTGATGTAGCAAGAACTTTCTATGAATTGATGGCAATGAAAGATACCTTGTCAGGCACAATGGCGTTTGATACAAATCTTTCAATTAACGGTGCTGCTAAAAATCAGCAGGAACAGATGAAAGGAATTAACGGAACAGTTAATTTTGAGATTAAAGACGGCCAGCTCGGACCTTTTGGTAAACTGGAAAATCTTATTCTGGCAGAAAACATTCGTGAATCAGAATTTTTCCAGACTGCACTCGGCGGTGTTATCGACTCATTGACATCTGTTCAAACCTCTCACTTTGATGTATTAAACGGACATATAGAAATGGCTGACGGAATTGCAAAACTTAACCCGATAACCTCCGTCGGACCTGTAATGTGTATGAATATATCAGGTGATATGAACATACTGACAAATGAAGCTGATATGAAGCTGCGCGCCAGATTAGGCTCCAAAATTGCAGATATGCTCGGACCGATTGCTGCAGTAAACCCTGTCAACATTGTAAAAGCAACTCCGGGATTAAACGTTGCTGCAGCGAAAATGTTCTCTATATTCACGGAGCCCGTAACACCGGAAGAAATGGCTCAAATTCCGAATTTTGTTGAAGATTTCAATAAAATGAGCACAACCAACTTCCAGGTAGTTCTAAGAGGCGATACAACAAAACCGTTGTCTTTGATAAAATCATTCAAATGGCTTGCAACAACGGCTGATATTGAGAATGCAGAACATTTTGTAGAAACTCTGCCGCCTACGGATCCTGAAAATCCTAACGCCACATTAGAGGAACTACTTGCAGCCCAAGCTGAGGCGGAAAGGATTGCAAACGAAAATATTTTCCAAAAAGCAGTCCGCAAGATTAAAAATTTCTTTTCCCAAAAGGACGAAAAATAATGACAGAACGTGAAAAAATGATAAATGGCGAGCTTTATAATGCGGAGGACAAAGACCTTGTCGAAGACCGCTATAGATGCAAACAGCTTTGTTATGAATTTAACAATACGCCTTTTACAAAACCTGAACACATGTCTGACGTTATCCGAAAACTTTTCGGCAAAACAAAAGAGAGATTTAATATAAATCCTGTATTTTACTGCGATTACGGCTATAACATAGAAATCGGCGAAAATTTTTATTCAAACCATAACCTTGTAATTTTGGATTGCGCAAAAGTAAAATTCGGCGACAATGTATTTATAGGTCCAAATTGCGGATTTTATACGGCAGGACACCCTATTGATGCAGAAACTCGCAACAAAGGTCTTGAATTTGCAAAACCAATAACTGTCGGTAATAACGTGTGGTTTGGCGGTAATGTATGCGTAATGCCCGGAGTTACAATAGGCGATAACTGTGTAATCGGTGCAGGAAGCGTTGTTACAAAAGACATTCCGTCGAATACCGTTGCAGTAGGCAATCCTTGCAAATTTATAAAACAAATTTAAGGAGGTTTTATATGAAAGTCTTATTAATTAATGGCAGCAACAGAAAAAACGGCTGTACATATACAGCATTAAACGAAATATCTAAAACCTTAAATGCTGAAGGCATTGATACAGAAATTATACAATTGGGTCCAAATCCTATCAGAGACTGTATAGGCTGTGCCTGGTGCCGTCAAAACGGAGGCAAATGCGTTTTTAATGACGATATTGTAAATGAAGTTATTGAAAAAGCAAAAGAATCTGACGGATTTATCTTTGGTTCACCTGTGTACTTTGCGCATCCGAGCGGAAGATTATTGTCATTTTTAGACAGATTATTTTATGCAGGGGGCGGTGCTTTTGCTTACAAGCCGGGTGCTGCAATAGTTTCCGCAAGACGTGCAGGTACAACAGCTTCAATTGATGCCATAACGAAACATTTCACAATCTGCAACATGCCTGTTGTATCTTCAAACTATTGGAATATGGTTCACGGCAACACCCCTGAAGAAGTTATGCAGGACAAAGAAGGCATACAGATAATGCAGGTTTTGGGACAAAACATGGCATGGATTTTAAAATGCATAGAAGCAGGCAAAGAAAAGGGTATTAACCCTAAACCCGCAGAAAAAATAATGACAAATTTTATACGATAATTTAATTCAAATATTCGTCGAGTTTGCCTGATTTGTACAAAGCGTTCAAATCATCAAATCCGCCGACATATTTGTCATTTATTACAATTTGAGGAATTGTCATTACTTTTTTGCCGAAACGCTTTTCAAATTCCGTAACCATTTCATCAAAAGAATCTGACACATCAGTTTCTTTGTATTCAAGCCCAAGAGTTTTAAGCAATTTTTTTGCTTTAACACAATATGGGCAGGTTTGTGATGTAAAAATTTCAATGTTATTCATAATATAAACTCCTTTTATTGTAATTGACGTTTAAGCTCGTATTTAACCTCTGACAAAGGACCGTTATTCGGTGTTCTTACCGTATTAAAATAGTTTCTGGCATAGCTGAACGGATATTTCGGAAGCCAGGTCAACTTTAACAGGATTGAAACAGTTTCCGCACCCTGTGACAGCATTAATTCATCAATTGTCTGCTCATGAGCAGGTGAGATTGACGAGAACAGCTTTAAAAGATAATCAGTAAAAGTTACAACAGAATAACCCGTTGCTGTGCCCGGTTTTGTAATAAGCTCTGATATTTTAAAATTTTCATTACCTTTTATATCCTGAATATCCTGCGGCAGGGTAAATTTTTCGCCTCGAACCTGTTCAATTTCATACCATTGACCTTCATAACTTATTCTCATAATATTTGGTTCAGGCATATATATATCGTCGAATTTATTTTCAAGAATTGTTCTGCCATTCATATCCGAAATGCCATACTTAAAATCTTTACGTGTCAAAAACATACCGCCGAATAATAAATCTATTGAAGAGTATTCTCTTGGTAAAATTTCTTTACCATATTCATCATATAGTGCGTATTTATTTCCTCGCCCGATTTTTAAATATTTGCCCAAAACCCTTTCGACATGGGTATATTTAATTGGGATAAGAATATTTCCGTTATAATCCATCAGACCGAATTTGCTGCCTTTTTGAACAATAAATGAAGAATCACCGAGAACTATCATTTTTTTATAAACAGGTTCAACAATTACATTCTCATTTGAATCCTTCAATCCGAAATATTTATCTCCTTTAAAAACCTTAACAGAAACATTTTCGGATACGCTGCCCTCTTGTGTAACTGCAATTGCCATACCCTGACAAATTATAATTAAACCTAAAAATAATAAAAACTTCTTCATAATCATATAATAACATAAAATTTATTATGTTATAATTTTTATCAGAGGGAGAAGTGATGAAGAAAAAATTAATAATCGGAATTTCTAGTACAATAATTATTATTGCAGGGCTTTTGTCATTTTTATATATAAAAGTTTTACCTGATATAGTATCAAACAGCAAATTCATAAGCTTTGTTCAAAAAGAGGTCAAAAATATGACCGGTGCGGATTTGTCTATAGAATATCCGGAATTAAAAACCGGCTTTTCTCCTGCAATAGGCTTTAAAGTTTATGAATTAAAGCTTACAAAAAATAATGAAAGTCTGCTGGAAATTAAAAATCTTAACACCCAAATTTCCTTTAAAGATCTTATAAAACAAAGAATAATATTAGACAAATTTCTTGTAGAATACATTTTTGCAGATGTAAATAAACTTATGACACTAATCCCTCAGCAGGAAAAACAAGAAAAAGAGACTAAGTCTAATTGGGCCGTGGATTTTTATGATTCAGTTTTAGCTCTGAAAAAAGGGGTAATTCTTTATCATCTTGAGCCTGATGTTGATATAAGGCTTGATGCGGATAAGTTATTTATAGACAACAGAAACAAATACGAACGATTTGTACATTTTAATTTTGATACAACAATCAAAAAAGCTGATAAAACCCTGCGTTTTGCAATAGGAGATAAGAACAAAGTCTTCATAAAAGAAAAACACTTATATGTAAAAGACTGCATTTTTAATGTAAACAAATCTGATGTGCATATCAATGCGGAAGCTTCCCGTGAAACTGGCATGAAACTAAATCTTTCAGCTAAAAAATTTAATGTGGATGATATTATTGCAATTGCCGGGTCAAATCTTTTGATTAATAACGGCAGCGAGATTATTTCATATTTCAAAGACATTAACGGCAGCTTTGATTTTGATATAACGCTTACAAAAAATGACCTCAATGGTACAATCGATATGAATAAAACATCATTGAAAGTCATTCCTGTAGCGGATTTACCTCTTACATTAGATAAAGGGCAAATTGTTTTAACATCAAATGATATAACTTTAAAAGATTTCAAAGGTTATTACGGCACAACAAGGAAAAATCATATTGACCTGACCGGCACCGTAAAAGATTACACAAAATCCTGCGACACTGAAGTCGTTGTAAAAACAGTTGCGACTAATGAGTTTGCAGAAAAATATTTGTCAAAACTCGTTGGTTTCCCATTTAAAATTATAGGGAATGCCGGTACCAGCGTAATTATAAAATCCATTTATAATAAGATTGACATAATCTGGGCTTCAAAACTTGCAAAAGGTGAAGACATCCTTGTAGACGGCGCCTCATTAACCCCGACGGGATATGACAGAGCGGTCAAGGCTGATTTGCACTTTGAAGATAATATTTTAAATATAAAAGACATAAATTATTACATAGCCTCAGAACTTGTCCGAGGGGTAAAAGTAAAACCCGTTCTGTCATTAAACGGAGACATTGACCTTTCAAAACCGGTTCCGTTTGTTAAAAAATTAGGATTTGTAATTCCCAACCCGCTGCCAAGTGAATTTTTGAACGTATTAATAGGGCAAAAACTGTTTAAAGGCGGAAAATTCTACGGCGACCTTTCAATGCTGAATAACGGTACATATCCGGTTGTAAAAGGCAAATTAAACGCAGAAAAAATCATTATCCCCTCTCAAAGAGTATTCATCAAAAGCGGTGAATTTTCTACGAATAAAGATTATATCAATATAAAATCCGAAGGCTGGTATAAGCGTTCCAAATACGATTTTTCAGGAACTATTGCCAATAAAATTATGTTTCCTGTTGTAATTAAAAACATTGATTTTGGCATTGATAAAATCGATATTGAAAAAGTAATGCAGTCCTTTAATCAGCAAAACACTGCGGCTGTAACCGAACAACCTAAAACAGCTGAAAATGTTGAATATGATTATGAAAATTACGACGAGACAAAAGACACAACGGCTGCGACGTTTGATGTCAACAATCTTATTATAGAAAGATGTATCCTAAGGCTTAATGACGGGAAATACAAGGACATCAAATTCGGTAATCTAAAAGCAAATCTTACGCTGGATAAGAATAATATTCTTCAATTGCATTCAAACAAATTTGACATAGCAGAAGGTATTTCATCAGTAAAAGTTTACTGTGACTTAAAAAAACATCTCTATAACATAACCCTTGGAATAAAGGATGTTAATTCAGATTTGATGTCAACATCATTGCTGAACCTTCCGCGTGAAATCTCCGGAAAGGCAAGCGGCTTAATAGCGCTCAATACAGATGACTCACTAAAATTAAACGGGACAATAAAATTCATAGTAAAAGACGGTACAATCCAAAAAATCGGTCTAATAGAATATGTATTGAAATTTGCAGCAATATTCAGAAATCCGGTTGCAATGATTAGCCCTGCGACTTTATCCGATATGGTAAGCATTCCTGAAGGCAATTTTGACAACATCACAGGGGAACTTTATCTAAAAAATAACGTTGTAGAACTTTTGAAAATAAAATCATCAGCCCCGCAACTGGGAAGCTATATTGTAGGGCGTTACAATATTGAAAACGGTGATGCAATTTTGAGGATTTATACGAAATTCAGCAGTACAAATAAAGGTTTTGCAGGATTTTTAAGGAACTTTTCACTTAACAGCCTTGCAAACAGAATTCCTCTAAGCAGTCGAAATGACGCTCATTATTATGCCTCAGAACTAAAAGAAATTCCGGAAATTGAAGCGGATGAAAAGGATTGTCAGGTATTTTTGACAAAAGTTGACGGCGATGTAGTGAACAATAATTTCTTATCCTCACTTAAAAAAATTAAATAAAACCTAGTTAAAAGATTGAATAAAATCAGGATTTGATTATGAGTCAAGATAGTAAAAAAATAATTGCACAAAATTTAAAACAAATAAGAGAGCGCTGTGGACTTAATCAAGAAGAACTTTCATTGATTGTAGGAAGGGACAATTCATACATAAGCAAACTTGAAAATGCTAAAATGAATGCAACAATAAACAAATTAGATACCATTGCTGATGCATTAAATATAAAAACAAAAGATTTATTTAACGAATAATTAAAATTAACAGGTTAGGGGCTTTGCCTGTGTGGGTTTTCATCCAAAAATAAAACGGGCTCGACTTTTGCCTGCCCGCTTTATTCAGAGGGGATGGGATTTGCTTACTCGCTCGCTTTTAACAGGTCTTCGATTGCCGCCTTAAATCATCTCGTCATTTTAAGGCGGCAAGTCTCCGCCTTCAGCTCGCTCGCGCTCGAACCACAAAAGACGTTGGTGGGTTCTCATCCTCATCCCAAAATAAAACGGGCTCGACTTTTGTCTGCCCGCTTTATTCAGAGGGGATGGGATTCGAACCCACGGTGGAATTGCTCCCACACAACCTTTCCAAGATTGCACCTTAAACCTCTCGGACACCCCTCTAGGTTTATTTATATCTTAACACAAACATCCGGATTTGTTGACTTTTATATAAAATTTTGTTATTCTCTGCTCAAGGAGTATGTATGAAAAAGTTATTACCGCTTGTGCTAATTATTTTAACTTTAGGCACGGCTATTGCTATAGAAGATATTAAGCCATATACGTTTGACACTTCCACAATGAAGTTCATCATGAACACTCATGCTTTACATACTAAATCCGAAAAATCAAAATACAAATATGCTGAAAAATACATGCAAAAGGCTAAAAATTCGGTTAAAGCCAAGAAAAAAATCAAATATTACGAAAAAATTCTGAAAAAATACCCCGATTACATGCCAGCCTTGTATGATCTTATGTTTTTATACGCGGCAAATTCCCAGTCCCAGCAAGTTTACAATTATGCTGTAAAATTAAGAGAATTGAACTCAGATAATATTTTACCGAAAGACATGCTGACTGATATAATTGCGCGAAGCTGTGTACACATGGGCAGGTATTCACAAGCAGTAAAAGAATTTGAGACAATTACCGACCTTGAAATTGCAAAACGAAATTATATTATACTTGCAGAAACTTATCTTAAACTTAATGATAATAATAATGTTATTAAATATGCCTCTAAGATTTCAAAATCCGATTATGATTTCTATGCGGCCGCAGAATTACTTTACATAGCAAATTATAATCTTAAAAATAATAAAAAAGCATACGAATATTCACAACAACTTATAAAACTAAAGCCTGACGCCGCACAGAATTATCTGCGTGCCGCACAAACCTGTGGTGATAAAACTTTAAAACTCAATTATTTATACAATGCTAAAAAACTTCTTCTTAAAAACCCTGACATAATCTTGTACACCGTTGATAACATGATAGCAGAACTTGAGCAGCCTAAAATCGACAGTGCATACAAAAAAATAACCGATTTTGTTGTCAAACCTGACTGGAAAAAGGTTTATATTGACAATTCACCGGACATAAATTTTTACGTAGAAAACTGGTCTAAACGTCAGGATGATTTTTTCCAAACCGCAAACAACTGTATTACAAAATATCATGGTAACAACCTTGTAAAATGCTTTGAAGCACTAAATTCTTCCGAAGATAAAAAAACTCAGGAAATTAAAGAGAAAATAAAAGAACTTGAATATGCCCAAAAACAAAAAGAGCAGGAACTTATGCTTCAAAGACTTATGCTGCTCCAACAGCAAATGAATTATAACCGATACTATTACAACTATCCTTATTACAGATATTACAATCCTTATTATTTCTGGTAAAATGTGCTAAAATCAATTTATGGACAAAAAAATTTCAAAACCTAAAAAAGGCTTAACAGGCAGAATAACAATTCCGTCAGACAAATCCATTTCACACAGGGCTGTAATCTTTTCAAGCCTTGCAAACGGCACATCCATAATTAAAAACTTTTCAACCGGTCAGGATCCGGCATCATCGCTGGATATCTGCAAATCTCTTGGAATTAATGCTGAATTCAATTCCAAAAATGAACTCTATATTACCTCCAACGGAAAATTAACAGCACCGACAGGTGACCTTTATTGCGGAAATTCCGGAACGACAATGCGGCTTATGGCAGGAATACTTGCGGGGCAGGATTTTAATTCAACGCTCACAGGTGACCAAAGTCTTTCAAACCGACCTATGAAAAGAATTATCACTCCGCTTTCTTTAATGGGGGCAAAAATCAAATCCAATGAAGACAAAGCACCGCTTGAAATTCACGGACAAAAATTACACGGAATAGATTACACAACGCCAATTGCCTCCGCACAGGTAAAATCCGCCATACTTCTTGCAGGACTATTTGCAGACGACAAAACCTCTGTTACAGAACCCTATTTATCAAGAAATCATACGGAATTAATGCTTTCTTATATGGGGGCAGACATAAAAACAGACAAGCTGACAATAACTATTGGAAAATCCGAATTAATGCCAAAAACAATAGAAATTCCGGGTGACATTTCAAGTGCAGCATACTTTATTGCCGCAGCTCTTATTGTGCCTGAGTCCGAAATAATTTTAAAAAATGTCGGATTAAACCCCACAAGAACCGGAATTCTTGATATCCTAAAGCAAATGGGCGCAGATATTGAGATTTTGGATAAACGAACAATTTCAAACGAATTGACAGGAGATTTAAAAGTTAAATATTCAAATCTGAAAGCCTGCACAATTCAAGGTGATATAATTCCGCGGCTTATTGATGAAATACCGGTAATTGCGGTTCTTGCAACGCAAGCAGAAGGACAAACCGTGATAAAAGATGCTCAGGATCTAAGGAACAAAGAATCAGACAGGATAAAGGCAATAGTTACCGAACTTAAAAAATTTGGCGCGGATATTGAAGAAACACCCGACGGTATGATAATAAACGGAAAAACAAAACTCACAGGCGGAATTGAAACTGAAACCTATCACGACCACAGACTTGCAATGAGTCTTTATATTGCAGGCTTATTATGCTCAAAAGAAATTTTAATAAAAGATTTCGACTGGGTAAAAATCTCATTCCCTGAATTTGAAAGACTTTTTGATACTTTATTAACATAACTTTACAAAAAGGCAATAATTCATCCCAAAATTTGTTTATAAATACAGGTTAGTTTATAAATTTTTGAAAGGTTAGGTTAAATATGGTATCAAATATTCCGATGAATTACGGGAATTTCGGGTATTCAAATTCAGCATTGAATGATGATTTTATGTACAATGCCTATATGAACCAGAATGGCGCTCAGCAATTACCGCAAGGTCAGGTTAACTTTCAAGGTAACCCGCAGCAACCTGCAACCAAAGGCACAGGACTCGGAACATTATTATTAGGCGGTGCAGCAGGTGCAGGTGCAGGATATTTTTTAACAGGTAATCCTCTAAAAGATTCAAAACATTTTAAAGACAGTTTTGTAAGAACAATAAGCAAAAATGCAGACAAAGCAAATAAATATGTAAAATATTTTGATACAGAAACAAAAACATTTACCAAAGAAGCGCCGACTTTATTTAACAAGGCATTAAAGAACTTCAAATGGAAACAGGCAGGTAAGTGGGGAGCCATTGCAGCCGGAGCATTAATTGCGACAGATTGGCTTTTCGGAAAGCTTAAAAGCACTCCAAAACAAGTTTAAAAACAGGGCATCTGCCCTGTTTTTTTTATTCTTTAACTCCGCCCTGCAAAATATCATTTATAAAATATTTTTTACCCAACAAAAATACTGCAATTACAGGCAGGGTACAAATAACAGAGCAGGCCAAAAGTTCACCCCAAAGCGTAACCTCACGAAAACTTCCCTTAAATATTGCAAGTCCGACCGGTAAGGTGCGCATACCTTCTGAATTTGTGACAATCAACGGCCACATAAAACTGTTCCATGTTGATACAAAGGTAAATATTGCAAGTGTTGCCACAGCCGGCAACGCAAGCGGCAATGCTATTTTAAAAAAGGTTTCAAACAAATTACATCCGTCAATTCTGGCAGATTCCTCCAAGTCTTTAGGCATAGTCAAAAAATACTGTCTTAGCATAAAAACCCCGAGCCCGCCAAAAAGTCCAGGTAAAATTAACGCCTGATACGTATCTATCAAATGCATTTCCCGCATCAGAAAAAATAAAGGAATAATATTCACCTGCGGAGGGATAAGCATTGTAATCAATATAATCAAAAACAACAAATCACGATACTTAAATTTTAACCTTGCAAAAGCATACCCCGCCATAGCCGCAATAATAACCTGTCCCAGCGTGGTTATAACAGCGACAATCAAGCTATTCATAAAATATTTGCTTAAAGGGATTTGTCCGAAAACATTTTTATAATTTTCAAAAGTCAAAGGCGAATGAAAAATTCTATCAGCCTGAGAAAAAATTTCTCTATTTTCGACAAAAGACAGATTAACCATTGCAAAAAACGGATAAAGCATACTTATTGCAATAAGTATTAATATCAAATACCCCAACATTATCCGGAATTTTTTCATAAAAAAATTATATCATAAAGACATAATATCATTTAAAAATCAGCTAAATCTCTGAATGAAACATTAAGAATATCCGCTATCGCAAATAGAATTTTTACACTGGGATATGCAACTCCCCGCTCTATTTTTGAAAGATGCTCGCGTGTAACACCTAATTTAACAGACAGGTTCAACTGGGAAACGCCTTTTGATTTGCGTAACTTTTTTAACTGTTTTCCCAATAATATAAGTCTTTCATCCTTATTTGACATCAATAACATTTTTACATATAATATTTATAAAAATGGAGCATAATATAACCCATTTTGAGGTATATATGAAAAAAGGTTTTACTTTAGCAGAAATTTTAATAACTCTGGGTATTATCGGCATTGTAGCAGCTATAACTATACCTACATTGAAAAGCGTTATTCAAAAAAATATTCTCAAGGCAGAAATTAAAAAAAGCTTTTCTATGTATTCACAAATATATAACGAATTAAAATACGATTATACAATTATGGCTTCAGGTGATAATGACCATAGTTGGGGACCCTATAATGAAGCCGTTTTAAGCAGATTAAAAATTGTTAAACATTGTCAAGGAAATGCCATTGAAAAAGGATGCATTCCTGAAGAATATGCATCTTTACAAGTTACTGGAGGGTGCCCCAACTTTTCACCGGATGCCCTTATCAATAGAGCTGATATTTATACATTATATGACGGCTCCTGTTACTAATATAAAAGACATAGAAAAATGGTAGTTATAACCGTATTATAAGTTAAAACATTATTTTGCTTGATAAGTATTTGAATTATTACAGTGTCTTATATCACAAAATATAAAACAGCAAACATAGAACAAAGAGAAACCGCACTTAGCAAAAACCAGGTATGCATTACGGGGTGTTGGTATTGCCAGATTTCTTTAATTGTGGTTGCAGCATTTTCTATAGTTTGCATAATCTTTCTCCAAATAAACTCTCTATATATTCTATTTTCTACACAAATCAAAAAACAACATCACCTAATCGGTTGATTATTTATCACCTTTTGAGTATCATTCTGGTATGAGGGATGTAGAACTGTTGATGCCTGCGGGCAATTTGGAAAAACTGGAATATGCAATTAGATACGGTGCAAATGCTGTATATCTCGGTGTTGTTGATTTTAGCCTCAGAGCAATGAGAAAAGGTGAAATCATTACACTCGATAATCTCAAAACAGCAGTTGATTTAGCACACAGCTTAGGTGCAAAAGCATATTTAACACTTAATATTTTTGCATTCAACAATGATATTGAACTTTTGGAAAAATCAATCGACAGGCTTAAAGATTCAAATCCTGATGCTGTTATCGTAAGCGATTTCGGCGTAATAAATCTTGTTAAAAAATACATGCCGGAAACACCTTTACACATAAGCACACAAACTAATACACTGAATTACGAAAGCGTAAAATTCTGGCGTGATTTTGGTGCAAGCCGTGTAATTCTTGCGCGCGAGCTTGCGATAAAAGATATTGCGGAAATCAGACGCCGTGTCCCTGATATTGAACTTGAAAGCTTTATTCACGGCTCCCAGTGTGTATCTTTTTCAGGGAGATGTCTTTTGAGCGATTATTTCACAAACGGTGAAAGAAAAGCTAATCACGGCAACTGCTCCCAGCCATGCCGCTGGAGTTACAAACTCGTTGAAAGTACAAGACCTGATCAGTATTACGAAATCAATCAGGATGAAAGAGGTTCGCATATTTTAAGTCCCAAAGACCTCTGTCTTGTAGAACACTTAAAAGAACTTATTGACGCAGGCGTGGATTCTTTAAAGGTTGAAGGCAGAACAAAGAGTCTTTATTACGTTTCGGCCGTTGCTAAAACTTACAGAAATGCTCTTGATGAACTAAAACAAAATCCCGATGCGGATATGCACAAATATTTTATTGAATTGCAAAAAGTAGGTAATAGAGGTTACACAACAGGTTTTGCACTTGGAGAAAACAAACCCGACAGTTACAGCTACAATATTTCAAAAGGGCTTGCAGGTGCTGATTTTCTGTTTGAATTTCACGGGAAACAAGATGACAGTTATCTTGTAAAAATCAAAAATAAAGTCCACTTGAATGATGAGGTAGAAATTATTACCCCGACGGAACAATTCACAACAAAAATTCTTGAGATTAAAAACAAAGACGGAGAGGAACAACCCTTAGGCAACACAAATGATGATGTTTATTTAAAATTTGAAAGAGCTCCCGTCGAATACAAATACGCGCTGGCACGTACGATAGGAGTAAAAGAGTATGTTTCTAAAGCCTGATTATAACTTAAAAAGTATCTACGACATTAATCTTGAAGAAATAAAAAATCTTGGGATAAAAGCTATGCTTTTTGACCTAGATAGTACCATTATGGCATCAAAGTCAGGTTCGTATTCAGATGAGATGATTGAGTGGCTCAAAAAAGTAAAAGAAAACTTTTTTGTAGCAGTAATTTCAAACAACAAAAATCCTGAATATATTGAAAAGGTAAAAAATATTTCAGATTTTCCGCTTCTTTTCAATGCTTGCAAACCTCAAACAGGCCCGGCAAAAGAATTTTTGCATAAATACGATTTACACGCTAAGGATTGCATACTTGTAGGCGACAGACCGCTAACTGATATATTATGCGGAAAGCTTTTGGGCTGCAAAACAATTCTTGTCGATTCCATAACCGCAGACAAAGAAACAAAACTCGTAAGATTTGTGAGAGCATTAGAACGCTGCAGTATAAGAAAATAATTTTTGTAAAATTTTATTAATTAACTAACAATTTCTTTTGTTCATAAACTTAATTAAAACAAAAGGATTTTAATAATGCAAATATCACAATCTGTAAGTTTCCAAGGCTATATACCGTTAAAACAATATAAAGGTCCTGTTTTAAAACTGACAAAAGATGAAGAATCAAAAATTTCAGCATTACAAGAAAATATTAACAATTTTGAAATTGAACTTTATCGACTTACAAAACTTTATGATGATAAAAAATTATCTACAAATCAAACAAATTATTATCTCAATAAGGTTGAAACTATCAACGCCCATATAAACGAATTAAAACAGTTAATCCGCGAAATTAAAATCAATAGATTAAATATGCAAAAAACAAAAAACTAAGTTTCTGATTTTGGAGTACAGATTATTTCTTTAACCTGTTGTTCATTTTTAACATCCAAAAGCATAAACAAAACATCACACGCATCAATTGTTGTACTGCCGGTCGGGATAATATAATCTCCGTTTTTATAAATCAAACTCACCAGAGAACCTTTTGGCAGGTTTAACTCAAATATTTGTTTACCGGAAATCTGAGAATTTTCAGGTACGGTAAATTCAATCATCTTATTGCTCGTATGCGCGCCGTCATATTCCAAAATAGACTTATGCTCCACATCTAAAGGCGCATCGACTTTCAATTTTTTGGCAATATAAGGAATTGTTGTCCCTTGTAATAAAACCGAAATTATAACAACGAAAAATACTATATTGAATATTTCCATAGCATGAGGAATATTTGCAGTCAGCGGGAATGTCGCAAGCACAATCGGTGCAGCCCCGCGCAATCCTACCCAGGAAATCATAAGTTTTTCATTAACAGAACGCTTAAACGGAATTGTAGTTAAAAATACCGCAATAGGACGTGCAACAAAAGTTAATACCATTGCGACTAAAAATGCCTGTCTTACAAATGTAAATCCATATTTGAAATTAACCAATAATCCCAAGATTAAGAACATAACAATCTGCATTATCCACGCGGTGGCATCGTGGAATTTAATAAGAGTCTTTTTGTTGACAAATTTCATAGCCGCCATTGCAAGACCACAGACATAAGTGCCTATAAATCCGTTACCGCCGATTAAAGAAATAAATGAATATGTAAACAACACACTTGCCAGAGTAATTACTACATACAAACTGTCATATTCAAGCTTTATTCTATTTATCAACCATACAGTAGCCCTTGCAATTAAATACCCGAAAACTATACCAAGGGTCATCTGTTTAAAAAAGTCAAAAATAAGATACGGCAAATTCAATTGAGCGGTAATAAGTCCGATAATCCCGACCGTTAAAAATACAGCCATAGGGTCGTTACTTCCGGATTCAAACTCTAAAAGCGGCTTCAAATTATTTGCAAGGCTGATACTTTTGGAACGTAACACACTAAATACAGCAGCAGCATCCGTTGAGGAGATAATACCACCCAAAAGCATACATTCCAATAATGACAAATCCAAAAAATAATAACAAATTAAACCTGTAACAATCCCTGTAATAAATACACCCAAAGTCGCCAGAACAGCACCTTCTTTAAACACCGGCTTTAACTCATCTATATCCACGCTCAAGCCGCCCATAAAAAGGATATAAGAAATTGCAACAATTCCTATAAATTGTGACAGATAAAAATCTTCAAAATATATTCCGCCAATACCGTCAGAGCCTGCCATTATTCCGACGAGAATAAAAATTAACAATGACGGAACTCCAAATTTGCCGCCAATTTTGTTTAATAAAATTGCACTTATTAAAAGAACAGAGACTATTAAAAGAATTTCATTTGTTAATAACATCTTTATTTTAATATAAAAAACATTTTGAATTCTGTCAAATAAATTTTACAAATTTGACTTTTTAAAAATCCTTAATCTATTATATACCGGCATACTATTTTTTATGCACAGATCGTTATTTTGTATAAGACCAAAATTCTGGCATGCATTTTACCATACTTATACAAAAAGCTAGACTTTTTTAAATTATTACTTTTCCATTTTTATAATAAATTTTGCAAATATTATAATTTTTGCAATAGGACAAGATGATTATGTCCTTTTATTGACGCTTTTTCTTTTAAAAAACATAAATAATCTTGTGACGTCATAGATAAATTAGTGTGCATTGGTAAAACAAAAGATCTATATAGTCCCCAGTCAGGTTCATCTTGGAAATAACCGACCAATTTGACATCAAAATAATTCTCAAGATTTTTATAAAATTCTTCCGTAATGTCCAAATTATGGTGCGGCGGCAAATTCAAGACCCAAGGATTAGCTTTAATCCAAAATCCTTCAGGATTTGGAGTGGCAAAAAGAGCGTACCCACCTCTTGTTACACATTCTAAGACATTTTTTATAAATATTTTCGGATTTTCCATGTGCTCCAAAATCTGAAATGCTGTTACAAAATCAAATTTTTCATCTAAATCTTCCAATTTTTTATTGGTAACCTTCAGTCCTTTTTTAATACATTCGTCAATGGCAGTTGCATTAAATTCGGTTCCAATTGAATATTCAGTTATATTTTGAATTTTATCAAGGAAATTACCGCTTCCACAGGCAACGTCCAACACTCTTTTGCAGTTATTACTCAATATAAATTCTAATGCTTTTTCATATTCCCATTTATATTCGGGATAAATATAGTTGCCCGTTGCCAATAATTTTTCGTAAAAAACAGGTGGTGTAACTATAGTATAATTATAGAATTCAATGCCACATTCAGCACATTTATATTTTACTAATTTTTTGTACCGTAATCTTTCACCTATAGGATCAATTCTATATACTTTTTCATATTCTTCAATAAGTCCAGAAAATTTAAAAGATTTAACAGGATAGTATTTTTCTGATTTACAAAACGGACATTCAAAATTTTCTTTTATTTCATTGAGATTTGAAATATCTTCCGATATAATTTCTACTGCAAAATTCCTACGGCGTTTAAATTTTAGTTTAATCCCGAGAATTGAAATTATTTTATGTCTTTTGTCCAAACTATTAGTTACTGAAAATAGACTTTGTATGATTTTTTTCATTACACCCTCCAGCCAAACAATTTTTTTAATGTGATTTTTTGTCCCAAAATTTTCAGGTAAACTTCCTTTTCTTCATTATTTTTATAAAACTCAAAGAAAAAATTTCTTAACGAACCGTGTTTATCCAAAAATTTTCTCAAACTTCTGAAATATTTATTTGATCGAACATAAGAAATACTATCTAAATAATTGATATCTGTATGCAGACCAAATAGGATTTTAAAATAATCAAAAAATCCAAATACAGGCGCTGCCTCTTGAGGATTATTTTCATTACCCAGGATTGACAACGGAACAGAACCAATCAAATCCGCAGTATTTCTGTCAAGGGAATAATTAAAATATTCAAAATATTTTTTACACAAGGAATACGATACCAGACTAATATTATTTTTCTGTTCAAATTCAAGAATTAACCTACTGTAATCCTTTACGGCATCCACATAAGAATTAAAACCCCACTTCAATAAATTATTATTAGATTTTCCTTTTATAGGATAGATATATCCATTATGTTCTTTGTAACCTATAGTTTGTCCCTCAGGAGTCCGACAAAGAAGTTCCATCCAATGTTTTATGTGAAAATATGTAAAATATTGTCGTTTTTCGGCTATATTTTCCGGTGTCATAGAAATATCCAAACTAAAATAAAAGAATTCAAAATTATTATTACAAAAGCTTTTCAGAGTTTTTATTAAGATGTCCTGAGTTTTGCCGGAGCCATGGACATCAACAAACCAAATATCTTTATCTCTAAAATCAAGCTCCTGTTGTAAATATTTTATTGAGAGTTCATTTTTAATTTTATATTTTTCAATAAGAGTTTGTTTTAGTGCCGTATTGTTTTCTAATTTTTCGTATAAATATTTTCTGGAGTTTTCGCTTAAAATTTTATTATTGCATTCAAAACCTGTTAAACGTGTAAATTCATCTTTTGATAGCCCTAAGCGTTCTGCTACAAAGGAAGTCGAGAATCTATCAAAATATTCACTATTCATTACAGACAAAAAGCAATCAATATTATGTTCGTTTGCGACACGCCATACTTTTCTTGATGCGTAAATATATTTGGTTTTAATATTTAAATTCCGTTCTTTTATTATTATATCAGCAATTTCTTTTAAAATATAACCATCACGAGCTATAAAATAAAGAGTTTTTACATTATAGTGCAAAGCTTCATTTATTAGCCATTTTACATACCCGAATAATAACGGACCGGCAAATGATGCACCAAATTTGTATACGTCACTGTTATCTTTACTCAATCTTCTTGTTAATTTTGCTACACCAATTAATAATTGGAAATCGACATCCTCAATTTTTTTCCCATAAATAACGCGCTTCATAAGGCATTAATGGTTCTTTTTCCAATAAATTCGCATTTATATTTTTATTTCTGGCTTTTTTAACATCAACTGCCCAATTATCGCCTACATGATACCAGTTACAATAATCAATATTTTCCTCTTGTTTTATATATTCATACAAATTCCCGTTATTCTTTGTTTTATTGAACTCGCTAGAAACATAAATTTTTATATCCTCAAATATCTCATCAATACTCACAAGCAGTCTTCTTATCTGCTTTTCGTTCAAATACATATCTGAAATTAAAACAACACGTTTTTTATCATACAGATAAGATTTAATTTTATTAATAGTTTCCGGAATGGGTACAATATTTTTGATTTCAGTTGTAATTTCAAGTTCCTTAAGTCTTTCAATCTGCTCAATTGATAAGTCATAGTTATGTTTTATATTATTGTATATATCATCTAAAGTTATTTCAAAAACCTGACATGTGATATATTTGTTCGCCCTTATAAATGCTTCTGAATCAATTCTGATTGTAAAAAAGTTACTTCTGACAATTTGAGGAATATCCAAAAAGGATTTATCAGTCATTAAAATCGATTGCATCAAAGAAAAAATTGCTACAGGCTCCGCTACAGAACGAGTAAAAACAGTATCAAAAATATCAAACGAATAAAGAACATTTGTTGTATTACTAACTTTTTGAATTCTGTTTTTTAAAATAGTCATAATTAATTTTTTCCCTTTCTATAAAGATACCCCGCCATCAATAGGCAGAACAACACCCGTTAAATATTGAGCATCTTCAGAAGCCAGGAACAAAACTGCTTTTGCAACATCATCAGGAGTTCCCAAACGTTTCAAAGGGACTCTCTGTGCGTAGACACTCCTGTCTCTGTCACCTAAAATAGGAGTATCAATAATACCCGGACAAATACAATTTACACGGATGCCTTCCTCGCCGTAATTTTTTGCCATTTGATGAGAAAACTGAATTACGGCAGCTTTTGTCGCACTATAGGCATAGGATCGGCCCGCAGCATAATATTGCAAGCCCGCAATAGATGCATTATTTATTATTGTACCTTTTTCTTTTAACAAATAAGGTTTTACATACCTGGACACAAGAAAACACCCCGTTAAATTGACGTCAATTGATTTTTTCCAGTCATCAACCGGCATCCGTTCAATTTCACGGGATGGCAACATTATTCCTGCATTATTAAATAAGATATCTATTTTTTTATATTTTTTAATAGCTTTATTAACCATTTCTATTACATCTTCTTCTTTTGATACATCACAGGTTATGAAATAGGCTTCCTGCCCTTTTGCCCTTATTTCTTGCTCAATTTGAATACCTTTATCTTTATTTCGTCCTACTAAAACTACTGAGGCACCGCACTGTGCAAACATTTTTGCCGTTGCCTCGCCAATTCCTGAAGTTGCACCTGTTACAAGCACAACTTTTTCGTTAAATTTTTTCATGTTTTTTCCTTTTCTATATCATTTGGCACCTCCTTCCTTATTAACAATCTCCTGATTAAATCTATTGACTGTTTCGAAGATGCCGGCTTCTAATCCTATGAGAGGGGACCTACCCCCCCCCCTAAAATCGCTCAGGGCGCGGATTTTGGCATTATTAATAATAATGCCGGCACCTCGACTATTATCATCAAAACATTTTTTAACAACTTTTACGCAGTTGTTTTTAATCTTATTTGCGGCACTTGCGATTTCTTCAGCGATTTCATCAATTGCTGCAAAACTTTTGTTTGCGCAGGATATATTATAAGCCTCACCTGAAACTCCTTCGGCCGCAACAACTAATAGCATATCTATAGCGTCTTCGACATAAATATTATCCCGTCTTGCAAAAGACGTACCATTTAGAATAATATCTTCACCGTTTAAAGCTTTCTTTATAAATTCAAAAAATGCAGTATTCGGATAAAACTTAGTAAATCCATATACATAGCTGAATCTTGCAATAACAACGCTGGTATTGAATTGAGTAAAATACGCTCTTGCAAGGGTTTCTGCCATTCTTTTGCTTTGCGAATAAGCGCAAATAGCAGAACCTAATTTGTCCGTAATTGTTGTATCTTCTTCATCAACTATTATATTTTTACCGGTGCTATTGCCGTAAACAGTTGCGGAGGAAAACACGACAAGCCTTCCTTTTTTATTCTTTTTTAAATATTCAAGGCAATTTTTTGTACCTTCAACATTTGCATTAATAATATCAACCGGATAGTTGCGGATAGCTTCCCCTGAGATAGAACCTGCCGCGTGAAATATATAATCAAAATCCTCGGTAAAATTAAACGGTTCAGTAATATCTTGTATAATATACTTAAAATTCGGACTATTTAAATATTTTTCAAAAAGTGCTTTAACCTTGTTTTCATTTCTGGCAAGAACCGTAACATAAATATTATCGATTGACATAAGTTTCTCAACAAGATTACTGCCAATAAGGCCTGTCGCACCCGTTACAAGAACTTTTTTATTTTTGTAAGCATCCATATTCTGCTCCGATTAATTTTTCCAATTTCAGTTTGATATTTTCTTTAGTCAAACCATAATACTGCATTTTTTCTTCGTATGTCCCGTAGTTTCTGAATATTTCCCGGGGGAATGCAACTTCTTCAACCATGACCGGCTTTCCTTCAAATGTTTTTATAACATCGAATGTAAGGCTGCCCTCAAATTGAGGCTCAACAATAAGGATTTTACCGTCATTGTAATATTTTGACAGTGTTTCCCTGTCAAACGGCTCAAGGGTTGTATAATACAAAACAGTTACATCAAGATTTTTACAAACTTCCATAACATCATCAAGCATTATAGAAACCGCAATTACAGTAGCCTTTGAACCCTTTTGCATAACAACAGCCTTATTAAATTCCACATCCGGATCATATTTTGAATTAGGGTGATCACTCACTCTAAAAAATGTCGGATGACCGTCACGATAAGTAGAATTAAATAACTGAATAAATTGTTTTGCACTTCCCGGAGCAATGAATTCACAGCCGGGGATAGCCTTAATAACATGCAAATCTTCTGCACAATAGTGAGAATATCCATATTTTGGATAATCGACAGCAGCACCGGTACCGACTATATTCACACCCAACTTTTGATAAGCCAAATCCATTTTGATTTGCTCAAGTGTTCTTTCAATTAAATACGGCTGGATTCCAAAAATAGTCGGGGCAAGTCCTCGACGAGCCATACCCGCAGCAATAGAAATCATTCCATCTTCATATATACCGACATTTGTGCACCTATCAGGAAATTCCGCAAGCACATCACGGATTGCCCACATACCGATATCAACTGTAAAAAAGGTTGTATCAGCTTCATTTCTTATCATATCTGCAACACGTTTTAAAAATGCACGTCTCATGCTAATTCAACCTCCTTTGATAATAATTCTAATTCTTCTGCATTCGGACTTTTATGGAACCAAATATCATGTTCCGTCATTGTCTTGGAGCCAAATCCTCTAACCGTTTTGGCAATCACAGCTTTTGGCTTGCCGTTTTTCATTGTTTTAAGTTGATTAAAGACTTTTTCAATTTCCTCCGTATCATGCCCGTCAACAACTCTTACATCAAAATTAAATGTTTCCAATTTTTGTTTCATATCACCCATATCAACCATTGCGCCGACGGAATTGTTATCATCAATTATCACGCAAAGGTTATCAAGCTTTTTAGCAGATGCAAAAATGCATGATTCCCACATTGTTCCTTCGCAGAATTCACCGTCACCGCATAGTACATAGACATTTGAACTTGATTTTTTAATTTTATTTGCATTTGCAATTCCTGTAGCAAAAGGCAGACCGTGACCTAAGGAACCCGCATTATTTTCAATACCGCCGTCAAATTTTGTAAGATCAGTCTGAATACAATAACGGCTGTTAAAATTTCCTATTTCAGGAGCAATTTCATCCATAGTAAAGTATCCTTTTTCAATCAAAACAGGATAAAGCGCCAAGGTAGCCTGACCTTTTGAAATTATAAAAAAGTCTCTGTTATCATCCCGGGCTGTTTCAGGCGACCAGTTCATAATTTTATCATACAAAACCCACACAATATCAAGGCAGGAAAAAACACTTTGCAGATTTCCGTCCTGACATTTGTGCGACAAATATAATGCATGTTTTCTTAATTCTTTTGATATTTGTTTCATTTATTTTGCTCCTATAGGTTCTTTTTCCAATTTTCCCAGATTAGTAATATCCGGGTTTTGCTCAACTTCCTTTCCATAATCTTCAATTATTTTCAATAAATTTTTAAAGCTTTCTTTTTTAAAATCAATCTCGGAAATTTTGTAAAAAATAGATAATGGCGTAGTACTTATAAACGGAATTTGCCGTGCGTATCTATCTATTTCATCCTTACTTATACCGTAATCTTTATGCAAATATAATAATGCCACAGGGTGACACAATTTGTATCGTTCATTCCATTTTTTCAGTATAACCGGAACTAAATCACGGTAAATTTCAGGAAGATTAACAAGTGTTTTATACATAAACTCAAACCATTGCTTAAAGAAGAATTTATACCAATGAGAACGACTTGTGATAGCTTTTCTATGATATTTAAATATTGAACCTGAGCAATTCGCAGCAAGAAATTCACGGTTTGCGATATAGTGAAAAACAGCTGTTGGGAAATAAAGACTATATGTTTTTTCGTCCAAAGGAATTTCTTCTATTACAGATTTTATGAACGAAGATTTAAATATATATTGGCCTAATGTCGTTATAACTGCATAATAATCTTTAAAAAATTCTCTACAATCTTTATAAAAACTGTTACAATTTTCAATTTTTTCATCTATGGAATTATATATAGCAATTATATCAGGATTTTTAGCTAAAATATTATAAAGATTTTCCAGGCAATTATTAAATAATATTCCTAATCTGTCACGTTGAAGCCATAAATATTCATATTTATCGGCATACTCTTTGCAGGCATCAATTACTTTTTGATCAATTGAATAAATATCTTTAGTTGCGTTATATTTTTTGTAAAACAAAAACTCTCTATTATCTTTTAAAAAACGTTTATTCCATTTTTCAACTACCTTTTTAGTATCGTTATTGTCACTACCGTCAAATATAATACAATCCACTCCGGCATCATCATAAGACTCACCTAATGCAAAAAGATAATCATCAATAATATCTGCGCGGTTGGCAGTTATTACAATAACTGCCATTCGTTTGCCTAAATGAAATTGTTTATTTTTCTCTTGCATTATTTCTTTTATCGCACCTAAATTATATTTACTCTTTTTGAAATAAAATGTATGTTTAAACTTTATTCCAAATATTTTTCGTTCTATACAAATTTTACCGCTATGTGATCTTACACATCTTGATGAGACTATACATTTTTTAATTAAGCTGAGAAGGAGCCACCCCCCCCCCGATTACCAGGCTACGACTGTATTTCAGGACTTTTTTAAATGCTAAACGTCTTGATTTGCTATATTTTCTTCTTTTAATTTTGCCTGACTTTTCTACAAAAATTCTGACAATTCTATTAACTGCAATCCTTGGTATTAACGAAAGCACATAGAACTGCCAAATCGGAGTATCACACACATAAGGTAAATACTTTTTGTACTTATTCACCTTAAATATATCAAGTCCGCCCAATTTTCTAACATTTGCAAGAAATAATAACGAAAACGGTTTACAGTCAATCAATTCAAATTTCAATACATAAGGCTTAAATTCATCATAAACCTCTGGAAGCGAAGTTATAGCTTTATACCACCGTTCACCCCACTGCCATAAAGTATTTTTATGCCAAAAAGAAGTTCCCCTCTTGTTTCGTGTTAATGTTCGAGGCATCATTACCCATAAATCGCCAACCCAGCTTGCAGCGACAAAATCGTGCTTGGCAAAGTATTCAAGATAAGAAATCGGCTGCCAGATTCCAAAATTTTTCTCCATATCCAACGGAACTTCTTTGATTATATTCTTTATAACATCCGATCTGACTATACTTGCACCTAAGATAGTGGTTTGATGACATTGTTCAACAAAATACTGTGTGCAATCTGTATAAATTTTGGAACCGTGATTTTTATAATCACGTGTTTTTTCGTCAACAACGATTAAATCAACTGCAGCATTCATATAATCGATAATTCCTGCCCAGACTTTATCAAGATTAATTGATAAAGAATCACGCGTTACCCATAAATATTCATAATCATCCGAATATTTTTCGTAAGCACTAATTACTTTTCTGTCAATTGAATTAAGTTTATCCAATGCGGAATAATATTGGTATTTAATATTTGAAAATCCTTTTGCAGTAAACATCTGAGTAATATTTTTGGTATCATTATTCTTGCTGCCATCATAAACAATAATATCCACATTAAGTTCAGCAGCCGTATGCGCAATTCTCTGCAAAAAACAATGAACTACAGCAGGCTTATTAGCTGTAATTAATATTATCCCCAAACGTTTGCCATGATATTTATCAATTTTTGTATAATATTCATCCGCGACCTCTTTTTTGAATATAATACGTTCATCAGGCTTCATAGTAGAAATTGCTCTTTCAATCAGTTCAGCTGAAACACCTTTTTTCTCATAGTAACTTGCAAAATTCGGATTACAATTATATTTTGCGCTAATAAAATAAGGTACTGAATAGCCCCACTTTTCTTTTTTGTAAATCTGTGAAATATATTTGTTATAAATTTTTACTAAAGGTTTTAAATCATAGAATTTATCAAGGTATGTATTAGCATATTTGGCAAAAATCTCCGTATTAAGATTTCCTGCGCCGCGGCCTATTCCGTAGACACTGGCATCAATTATCAAATCGCGTTTTAGCGGTTGTTCACAAAATGCACACGCCACATCAAATGCCTGCATCATATTATTATGACCGTGATACCCTACAGAAATTCCGTCTTTTAAATTTTCATCAGCAAGTTTTAAATAATGTAAAAGTTCTTCTTTATACATTGTTCCCCAGCTGTCAACGACATAGATAGCCATAGGATTAAGCTCATTAAACATCTTAATCATATCGACAAATTCTTCATCAGAATACTGACTCACACGCGCAGGCTGAACACAAAGCTTGTAGCCCTTTTCCACAATTCCTTTACAGTATTCAAAACCTTCTTTCAACATCCTTTTCCATACAATTACTCTTATAATCTCAGGTGATTCTTCATCGTATGGCGCCAGCATATCAAGCGGAAGCGGGTTTACAACTTCTGCCATAACAGCATATTCTCTATTGGGAAGTTTCTGCCCTATCAACTTCTTTACACTGTCTATATTATTAAAAACAGTTCTATCTTTATTTTCCGGTTCATTTTTTATAAAACCAAGCTCAATTATATCAACACCGGACAACTCAAGATTTTCTTTTATATCTTTAATTGCTTTATGCCCGAATTTCCAATCATTTACATAACCGCCGTCTCGTAGGGTACAATCCAATAATTTTATCATTTCGCTTCTCTCTTTTCTATTAACTTTTTAGCTTTTTCAACAATACTTTCAACTGTTAAACCGTATTTTTCACGTAAAAATTGTTCGTTACCGACGCAGCCATATTTGTCGTTAATTCCGATTTTTTCCACGCAAACAGGGCAACTTTCTGCCGTGATATCACATACGGCACTGCCCAGACCGCCTATTACATTTGCGTTCTCACAAACAACAATTGCATTTGTTGTCTTTGCACAGTCTATGACCAGCTCTTTATCAATAGGTTTGATTGTAATAATATCAACAACCCTCGCATTGATACCTATTTGTGCAAGTTTTTCAGCAGCTTCAAGACATGTTGCAACCATGATACCGGATGCTATCAAAGAGACATCCGAACCTTCACGCAAAATTTTTCCTTTGCCTATCTCAAATTTTTCATCAGGTACATAAATATCTTTCAAATCACGTCTCGCTGTACGTATATATGTAACCCCGGGTCTGTCTTTTGTAAGTTTTAATAATTCCCCGAACATTACAGGATCAGACGCATCAATTACACAAGCATCAGGAATTGTTCTCATCATTGCGACATCTTCAAAGCTCATGTGAGTTCCGCCGTTATTTGTTGCCATAATCCCCGCATCTGAACCTATTATTCTTATACTTTTTTTAGCATAACCTATACTTAAAAATACCTGATCAAATACCCGTCTTGATGCAAAGGGTGAAAATGAATGGACATACGGTTTTAAGCCATTCAAATACATGCCGGCTGCAACACCTATCATATTTGCCTCTTGAATGCCGGTATTAAATACATTTTTCGGATAATCTTTCCAAAGCTGTGCTGTCTTTAACGACCCCATTAAATCAGCATCCAGATAAACAACACGTTTATCTTCTTCAAATAATTCACGCATTGTTTCGTTAAAAACCTGTAATGGCTCCTTTTCAGCTTTTCCGCCAGTATATCTTAATTGCATTAAACAACCTCCATTTCAAGTTTTTCAGCCTGTTCATCCAATTCACTCATAACTTTTTCCTTAAGTTCATCTGTCAGAGCAATACAATGGTTATTTGGCATTTCCATAATGCACTTTGCGCCCTGTCCTTTAACTGTTTTCAAAACAATCATTACAGGCTTTTTCGAATGACAGGTTACAGCGCTATTAATTGCTTTTTGAATTCCGATAACGTCAGTACCGGTTACCAATTGAGCATTCCAGCCAAAAGCTTCAAATTTTTTAACAGGATCACCGAGTTTCATAACCTCATCAACTGTTCCGTCAATTTGTTTATTGTTCCAGTCTAAAAATGCGATTAAATTATCCAGTTCATAATGAGCTGCATACTGTGCGGCCTCCCAAATTTGACCTTCGGCCGCCTCTCCGTCACCTATTACACAATAAACTCTTTGATCTGTCCCTTTAATCTTGGCTGCATGTGCAGCACCGCATGCAATTGACAATCCCTGCCCCAAACTGCCGGTTGTCGCATCAACTCCCGGAACTTTATTTCTATCGCAGTGACCCGGAAGTAATGAGTTTGGTTTATTTAAATTTTCCAGTCTTTCCGGAGGGAAAAAACCCTTAAAACACAATGCCGAATACAATGCAGGACCTGCATGACCTTTTGAAAATATCATAAAATCACGGTTTTCATCACGTGGATTTTCAGGATTTACCCTTATAAAATCCGTATAAACCACAGATAACATATCTGCCAGATCCATTGAACCGCCGATGTGTCCGCCTCTGTTTGAACTGATTGCTTTCATTATACCGTAACGAATTGTAAGAGCATTTTTTTCTAATGTTTTTTTACTACTCAGCATACATACTCCTTCACACAATTATGAATTGTATCTGCAATTCTTGTAATTTCCTTTTCTCCCAGAGCAGGGAAAGTTCCTACCCAGAAGGTATTATTCATTATGAATTCAGTATTCGGAAGAAGTTTATAATGCTCCTCTGTTAAGTCTTTTGAATTCAATATTTCAGAATCACCGAGTCTGAAATTAACATCGTTCTCAACAATCATCGGCTGTCTTAAAATATTTCCCGCAAATAATTGGCGGGTACCGACCTTATGATTTTCAAGGTATTCAACCATCTGTTGTTTTGTAAACGGGGCATCTTCTTTTACTGAAATCAGATACCCAAACCATGAAGGCTTTACCCCGTCATTTACTTTTGGCAAAATTAAATAGTCTGTAAGGTCTGACAATTTTTCCGTCAAAAGCTCTGCATTTTTACGTCTTTGTTCCAAAAAACCATCCAGTTTATCTATTTGCGAACAACCTAAAGCCGCCTGCCAATCAGTAATTTTTAAATTAAATCCGATATGAGAATATGTGTATTTATGATCATAGCCAAAAGGAAGGTTGCCCAGTTGCTGAGAGAATCTTTTACCGCACACCCCATCTTTTCCGGGAGGACAGCAGCAATCTCTTCCCCAGTCTCTAAACGACATAATAATTTTATATAATTGCGGATCATTTGTTATTACTGCACCGCCTTCGCCCATTGTAAGATGATGCGCCGGATAAAAACTAAATGTCCCGATATGACCAATTGTGCCGATTTTTTTACCTTTGTATTCGCCGCCTAAAGCATCACAAGAATCTTCTATTACCCATAAGTTATATTTTTCCGCCAAACTCATTATCTTATCCAAATCATAGCTGTTACCAAGTGTATGGGCTAAAAATATTGCTTTTGTTTTCGGAGTTATAGCCTCTTCTATTTTTTCCGCATCAATATTATATGTGCCGATTTCGCAATCCACAAAAACAGGGATCATTCCATGCTGAATAATAGGATTTATTGTTGTCGGAAATCCTGCTGCAACAGAGATTACTTCATCACCTTTTTTTAATGCTCTTTCACCAAGCTTATGCGAAGTTAATGCTGAAAAGGCAAGTAAATTCGCGCTTGAGCCGGAATTTGTTGACAGTGCATATTTTACTCCCAGATATTTCGCAAATTTTGTCTCGAATTCTTTATTGAATCTTCCTGCAGTCAACCACATATCCAAAGAAGCATCTATCATATTAAGCAGTTCTTCTTCGCCCAAAAGTTTTCCTGAAGGTGGAATATAATCAAACTCTCTTTTCTTTCCAAAAACTTGTTTATAATATTCACTAGCTGCTTCTTTTACTTTATTGCGTAATTCTTGTTCCACTTTATACTCTCCTCATAACCTTTAATCTGTTTTACTGTAAATTCATATAAATCTTTTTTGCCTTCATAAAAATATTTATACCAATTAACTGTTTCTTCGATTGCTTTGTCTGCCGTGTACGTTGGTGTCCAGCCCAATATTCTTTCGGCTTTTTCTATATTCAGCATTAACAAATTTGCCTCATGCAAATTATCTTTTTTATGTATAACCACTTCGCCTTTGCCGTAGAATTTACAAACCTTATCCGCGACTTCTGCTACACGCAATACGCTTTCCTCGTTCGGGCCAAAATTAAAGCCTTCAGCATATTTATTGCCTTCCTGAATAAGTTTTTGTCCCAAAAGCAAGTAGCCTGATAAAGGTTCTAAAACATGCTGCCATGGGCGAACTGCTATTGGATTTCTTATCTCTATTTTTTGCCCGCTGTTTATTGCCTTTATGCAATCCGGTATAAGTCTGTCAAGCGCCCAATCTCCTCCGCCTATTACATTCCCGGCTCTCGCTGTTGCCATGGCATAACCGTTTTCCAAAAATGAACGTCTGAAAGATGATGACATAATCTCCACGCAACCTTTGGAGCTTGAATACATATCATATCCGCCCATTGGCTCGTCTTCTTTGTAACCACTAGCTATTTCCCTATTTTCATAACACTTATCTGTCGTAACATTAACAAATGCCTTGACAGATGAGCATCTTCTTGCAGCTTCCAGAACATTTAATGTTCCTATTACATTTGTTTGATAGGTTAAAATTGGTTCTGAATAAGAAAGCCGCACTAATGGCTGCGCTGCCAGATGAAAAATTATTTCCGGCTGAAAATCATTAATTTCTTTTTGTAATTTTTCAAAATCAAGCAGGTTGCCGATTACGGATTTTTCGATTCTATCACCTATTTTTAGTTCTTCATACATTGACGGTTCCGTATTTGGCGCCAACGAATATCCGCAAACTTTTGCACCCAGCGCTGTAAGCCATAACGAAAGCCAGCTTCCTTTAAAACCGGTATGACCTGTTAAAAATACGCGTTTATTATGATAAATATTATTAAACATTAACTGCCTCTTTCAGCCACAATGCCCATGGAGCTTTACCTTTTAACCATAATTCCGTAAGATGATTTTTTCCCTGCAAAGTATCCATAGGATACCAAAAACCGTTGTGCTTGTATGAATTAAGCTGTCCGGTTTTTGCAAGATTTTCCAATGGTTCGCGTTCAAATACAACATCATTTACATCCGGTTTTATATAATCAAATACCTCCGGCTCGCATACCATAAAGCCGCCGTTAATCCAGTTCCCGTCGCCTTGCGGTTTTTCTGTAAAGCTCTTTATATTACCTTCAGAATCTATATCCAAAGCGCCAAACTTTCCACCGGGTTTTACGGCAGTCAAGGTCAAATATTTACCGCTTCTTTTATGACAGTCTATTAGCTTGTTGATATCTACATCTGATACACCATCTCCGTATGTCAATAAAAACGGTTCATTGCCTATATATTTCTGCGCCTTTTTAATCCTTGAGCCGGTCATTGTCTCTTGACCGGTATAAAGCATTGTAACCTTCCATGGCTCAGTATCTATTTTATGAATTTCTACAGAATTGGTTGACATATCTACTGTTATGTCAGAATATTGTTGATAATAATTTACAAAATATTCCTTGATGACGTGAGATTTGTAACCGGTCAATATAATAAAATCATTAAATCCATAATATGAATAAATTTTCATAATATGCCAGAGTATGGGCTTCCCGCCAATTTCCACCATTGGTTTCGGAATTAATCTTGTTTCTTCCGAAAGTCTTGTCCCTAAGCCTCCTGCTAAAATTATTACTTTCATTTAGCTTCTCCTTCTAATCTAAAAGTTTCGTTTTGATGTTTAACTTTTTGCAAAATTTTCTTTAGTAAAGCATTGAATGGCCTTAACAATATTCCATAAGGCTTGAACAATATATAATCATATATTGTAACTGCATTTCCTTTATATGCGTCATCTTCCAATTCTTTTAGTTTTGTATTTTTATATAAGCCAAAATGTTTATACAAACGTAAAAGTCTGTAATAAGAAAAAACATTGAATATTAATTTGGAGTAAAAATCACTGTTTAATTTTTCTTTGAAAAACTTAAGACAACAGATAATTTCATCAGGATATAATTTTAAAACCTGTGACTCTTGACTTGGATGACTTCTATAGTAATAAAGCGAATTTTCAATATAAACACATTTGCCGTTTATGACAGATTCCACTATGATCACATTATCCGCAATTGTGCCTGTCGTGTTTATTGCTTCATGTAAAATTGCCTGTTTTACGTTAGCTGTCCTGTAGACGGAACTTGGAAAAACAACATTTTCCGTTCCCTTATTTATAAACATTTTTGCGGTAAAATGCTGTCTGTCATAAATTTGATATTTTATATCAGAAAAAATTTGATTATCTATTTTATCCTCTGACTGAAAAATTGTTGTCTTAGGATAAAGAAAATCAATATCATCATGTTTTGATATAATATTTAGAACTGTTTCAATATATTGAGGATGAATAAAATCATCATCATGAAACATTAACATATACTTTTCTTTTGCAAGACCAACCGTAAATTTTATATTTTCCAAAACTTCAATATTCTCGTTGTGTCTGACATAGTTTAAATTCTCATACCGGTTAAGATAGGATCTGACAAACTCTTCTGTTCCATCAGTACTGCCATTATCAACTACTGTAATCTTTAGATCTTTTATAGTTTGATTTAATGCACTTTCAAGTGCTTTTTTTAAAAACTCTTTCCTGTTATAAGTCAATATAAAAATCTCGATATCAAACGGATTAATCGTTAGCATTACAAACACACTCCTTGTCTGTATCTCAAGTTCATATTTTCGCGGATACCTATAAATTTCATTGTTAAATCAACGGTAGTTTGATTAAAAAGCCACTGCAGGTATGATAAATCTTTATATTTTTCGTAATGATGATATGCAAATGTTTTTCGCCATGATGCAACTGTAATGTCTTTTTCAAGCCCAAGTTCATTACATATATCCCTAAAACTATAAAAAACAAATGTTCTATCCAATCGGTTATTTTTTATAGTCTTGAATAAAGGTTCAGTCAGTGAACGGTTAGAAACAACTTCTGAAATAAGCTCTTTTATTGTTTCAGATAAAGGAAAACTTTTTTTACCATCTATTACAAGATAGTGCTTATTTATCACATCTTTTACATTTAAATTTAACAAATCATTAAGATTTGCGCCTGTATTAATTGCAAGTTCAAAAAGTAATAAATCCCGGATCATATTTTTCTTTTTATATAAATCCTTAATTATATTTATAGTTTGGATATCTTTTATCGGAGAACTAACTGTCAACCTTCAATGCCCTTCCTAATTTTCTATACATTTTGATAAAAAAGTATAGAGTAAATAATTTATTATTTTTTTCATACTAACATAAATATTTTATATATTTTCACTATATTAAAAAACTGTAACTAAAATACTAAAAAACACAGGCTATACAATATAAATACTTATAGCTACGCTTTTTTATACTTTTTTATCAAAATGTATCAAAAAGTCTCATATATAATTTTTATAGAATAAAATTAGAATAACTTTCATCAA
>CALUTI010000004.1 GCA_944323695.1 Candidatus Gastranaerophilales bacterium | reverse complement strand
TGGGATGCACTTACTGGGCATTAAGAGATATTTGTCCTGACGACGAGACAAAAGGTTACTGGGAATGCTTGCCTTAATAGTAAAAAAAAGAGGCTCAAAAGAGCCTCTTTTTTAATACTTAAGCATTGAAACAACCTTTAGATCTTTATCAAATTTATCTCTGCCTTTTAGATCTTCAAGTTCAATTAAAAATGCAATTCCAACAAGATTTCCGCCTGTTTTTTTAATAAGTTTGCAGGCAGCTTCCGCTGTCCCGCCTGTCGCAAGCAAGTCATCAACGATTAATACATTGTCGCCTTCTTTGATTGCGTCAGTGTGGATTTCGATTTTGTCAGTGCCGTATTCCAGTGAGTATTCCTGGCTTAAAGTCTCTGCCGGAAGCTTATTTGGCTTTCTGATAGGGACAAAGCCGGCATTAAGTTTGTATGCCATTGGCATTCCAAAGATAAATCCGCGGCTTTCTATACCTGCTATATAATCGATTTTTACGTCTTTAAATTGGTCGCAAAGGTAATCTATCATTTCTTTTAATACGTCAGGTTCTTTCAGCGCTGTTGTTATATCGCGGAAAATTATACCTTCTTTTGGAAAGTCGTTTACTGAACGAATTTTGCTTTTCACATTTGCTATTACATCGGTTGTGTTCATTTATTTTCTCCTATTTGGTCAATAATATTCTTTTTAATTCTTCTTTTGCAAGTCTGATTTTTTCTTTTGCTTTTTGGATTGCGTGTTCTCTTTGAACAAGTCCGTGTGCGGTTTTGCCCCAGTTCATGTCTTTTTTCATAAACAGGATTTTAAATCCGATAAATAAAACAAGCGGGAACCAGATTATGAATAAATAGATTGAAGTCTCAAATGCTTGTATAAAAGCTTCCTTGCGTGAAAGGTTATCATAGCGCCTTAAACTGTATCTCGCCGCGGCAAAAAATCCTACACCTATTACACACCCTATAATTATTGAAGAAAAAAGCATGTGCGGCGGAGCATCTTTTGCCAAAATTTTGAACCCGCGGATTAAAATTTCCATTAAAAACCACGCCGGCATGATAAATTGCGAAATATATGCAACCAAATCTAAACTAACCCTTAATGACATATCTTTTGAGGTTAGAACAGGCCCTGCATACTCAAGATAGCGTCTGATTGTTCCTTCCAGCCATCTTCTTCTTTGTCTGTATAATGGCCAAAGATAAATTATTCCTTCTTCATAAACAACGGCATCTTTACAAAATCTTACGTCCCAGCCTTTTATATGCAACCTTGTGGACATATCAAGGTCATCCGTAATCGTGTAATTATTCCAGCCTCCGATATCGTCAAGCGCTTCGCGTTTGATTAATTCACCGTTTCCGCGAAGCTCAACAGCGCCCTTTACAGAGTCTCTTCCAACCTGAAAATGCGTGTCAATCGTCATTTCATTATTCTGACAGCGGGTTAGAATATTTTCGTCTTTGTTTCTGATAATTTTTCTTGCCTGAACAGCTCCTACATCTTTCGGTTCAAGATTCGGGACAAGTTTTTTTAAGAAATCTTTTTCAACTCTTGCGTCCGCATCAAACACAAGAATTGCTTCGCCTTTTGCATATACAAGCGCATCATTTAAAACTGCTGATTTCCCCGGGAATGCATCTTTTTCTCTTATAAATGCCTTTACTTTAGCATATTTTTGTTCCAAATCTTTGATAACCGCTGCTGTATTGTCTGAACTCCTGTCATCAATTACTATAACCTCAAACGGCTCATAATCAATCTGCAAAATGTTTTCAACGGTCTCAGAAATTACGCTTTCTTCATCATGCGCAGGAATCATAACGGAAACAAACGGTTTGTAATTTTCGTTAATTATTTGCGGATGTTTTTGTAACTGTCGGCTTTTTATTTTATATGCCAAACTTGTAAATAAGGCATACATTGCCATTGCAGCAACTAAGAAAGCCAGCCCCCATAAAGTATTAAAGTAACTTTGGAAGATGTATATAAATACACCCAGCCCAAAAACTATTGCAAATAATAATACTCGTTCTTTCATATCTTCCACATGACATTGTATCAAAAAACAGTGAAAATTGTTTAATTCTTCTTGTTTTTTTTTACTTTTTGTATCAAAATTGCTTTGAAATTCCTCTTTTCAGGGGTTTTTTAAGGTTAAATATTGTAAACTACTTGCACTACGTGAAACTTTAGATATAATAAGCATGTACACAAAAAGAGGAGTTTTATCATGAACAAAGAAGAATTAGTACAAGAAATCGCTAAAAAAGCAAACGTAACTCAAAAAGAAGCTTCAGAAGTTTTGAGCGCTTGGGTTGATACAATCCAAAAAACAGTTGCTAAAGGTAAAAAAGTTACATTAGTAGGTTTCGGTACATTCGAATCACGTAAGAGAGCTGCAAGAGTTGGCAGAAATCCGCAAACCGGTAAAGAACTTAAAATCGCTGCTAAAACAGTTCCTGCTTTCTCTGCCGGTAAAAAATTCAAAACTATTGTTAACGGCAAATAGTTTTTAGTTTTTCAAATGTTGAAAGGGAGCTTAACGGCTCCCTTTTTTATGGATATACTTTGTCCTCAACGCCTATGTCGTCAAAATCTTCCATAGTAAAATTTGATTTTTGTATAAATGCACAATTTCCGATATAGCAGAGTTTGCCGAGATTTTGTACGTTTGAAAGTGAAAATACAGCATCCCCTCCGATTGTTTCAAGGTTTTTTAAATCAGTTATAAGAGAATTTTGAAAATATGCATTTTTGCCTATTGATTGTAAATCCCCTAAATCTGATATAAGAGATTCTTCAAATCGTGCATTGCCGCCGATTTCACGCAGGTGTTTAAGAGAGGTTATATTTGACTTTTGAAATTTCGGACTCCATCCTATGTATTCCAATTTCCCCAGATCATTTATGTGAGAATAGCTGAAAATGGCGTGCTCTCCTATAGTGGTAAGTTCTCCGAGGTCTTTTACATTTGATTTTGAAAAATCAGCGGTTTTGCCGATGGATTTTAACTTATTCAGTGATGTGATTTTTGAATTTGTAAAAATTGCGTCGCCGCCGATTTGTTCAAGCTCATTCAGGTTCTCAACTATAGATTCGGAAAAATCCGCATTCCCTCTGATAACCCTTAAGTTTGTCAATTCCGTGATTTTTGAGTCTGCAAATTCCGCATTATGGGTAATTTCCTTTACGTTTTGAATGAGTTTATTTTCGTCAATTCCGAGGTCGCTGAATGTATAATACTCATCCGGCTGCTCAAATTTGTCAATTATATATAAACCGTCTTTATCTTTAGAATATTTTATATTGAAATATTTGAATATTTCGTCAGCTGCATTATTTTGGATTGCTTGTTGTAAATCTTTCCGTATTTTGTCAATGTTTTTTTCCTGTTCGGAAACCTGATTAATTTCTTTTTGTGCGTAATTCCCCAGTATAAGGTTTTGATCTTTTATGTAATTGTTTACAATCGCAAGATAGCGTGCGGCAAACATGCTGTTGTTAAGCTCACCCTGAATTTCGCGGATTTCATCATTTTTAAGCCTTATTCCTATTTTGGGCGCACCGTTTTCATTATAGATATGAAAATCTCCTGCCGCCAGATATTCTCTGGCCGTCATGTTTTTTGTACACCAGGTATGGTATGACATTAATTTTAATTTGTCTACATTTTTGTCAAAATTTTTTTCGTCGTGTAATCTGCTCGGAATTTTTACCCAGCCTGTGTAACATTTGTCGGAATCATTAAGACATTTTTCCAGAAGGTTTGCGTTATAAATTTTTTTAAAATCAAACAACATTTTGGGTTCGTTTTTCAGAATGTTTTCAAGATTATTTACGGTTGTATTTAAAACTTGTATGTCTAACTCGGGCGGCAGGGTATTTGTTGTGTCTTTCAAATCTTTTGTAATAGCATTCAAAATTAATAATTTTGTAGTATTTTTGTAATCATCGTTTCCGGATAAAAAATCAAGCCAATTATTGAAAATTGATTTTCGGAGCCGGCGGGTTTCGTGTGTCCTGCCTCCAAAATTTGTATTCAAATATTCATTGCGAATTTTTGCATCTGCCCACTTTTGCAAATCATCATTTGTCTTAAATTTTTGAATGGGCGCCTTAAATTTTTCCACAACAGCAAAATCAACCCCTTCAAAATCTCTTTTTTTCATTGTGCCAAAAGTTATTTGAGGATGTTGATAGTAACCATAAGGATTTTGTGACAGACCATAAATTCTCATATCAGGTATAAATCCGCTGAAAAGATTTTTTTAACACTGTGTTAAAGAATATTAACTATTTTTTACCTTTTCTTTTATAATAATCTTCAATAAATCCGGTGTTAAAGTTGCCGCTGATAAACACTTCATCTTCCACAATATCCTGATGGAACGGAATAGTTGTTTCAATACCTGTTACGACATATTCTTTTAATGCTCTGTACATTCTGCGTCTGGCTTCATTTCGTGTTCTGCCCCAGCAGATTAATTTACCTATCATTGAATCATAGTATGGCGGGATGCTGTAATCCTGATAAACATGTGAATCAACTCTGACGCCAAATCCTC
The DNA here is from genome assembly GCA_944323695.1 of Candidatus Gastranaerophilales bacterium. Classification (GTDB taxonomy): domain Bacteria; phylum Cyanobacteriota; class Vampirovibrionia; order Gastranaerophilales; family Gastranaerophilaceae; genus SIG32. Next base: position 207,282 of record CALUTI010000004.1, on the reverse strand, counting down.
CCGGGGTTACGTAACCGGTAATCTGTCCCGGGTTAGGCATAAAGTCTTTTTCCGGATTTTCAGCGTTAATTCTGCATTCAATAGCATGACCTCTCAAGACAATTTCATCCTGTGTAAAATCAAGTTTTTCACCTGCTGCGACCATAATCTGTTCACGAACCAAATCAACGTTTGAAATCATCTCTGTTACGCAGTGTTCAACCTGAATACGGGTATTCATTTCCATAAAATACCATTTGCCGTCATGGTCAAGCAAAAATTCGCATGTTCCGGCACCTTCATAGTTAATTGCTTTAGCCGCGCGAACAGCTGCAGCACCCATTTCGCGTCTTGTTTCTTCGTTAATTGCTGGAGACGGAGCTTCTTCGATTAACTTTTGGTGGCGTCTTTGAATAGAGCAGTCACGTTCTCCAAGGTGAACTACGTTTCCGTATTGGTCAGCAAGGATTTGAACTTCGATATGGCGCGGATTTTCAAGGTATTTTTCCGCATAAACATCCGGGTTGCCAAAGAAATTCTGGGCTTCTGACTGGCAAAGATTCATATTTGTTTCGACTTCATCGTCGCTTCTTACAATTCTCATGCCTTTTCCGCCGCCGCCGGCTGTTGCTTTAAGGATAATCGGGTAGCCTGCTTTTTTAGCGAATTCTTTTACCTCTTCCGGAGTTTTCAAAATTCCTGTTCCGGGGGTTACAGGTACGTTATTTTCAATCATTGTTTTACGGGCAGTGGCTTTATCACCCATTTTGTGCATAGCCTCAGGTGTAGGACCTATGAATTTAATATTGTGTTTCGCACAAATTTCGGCAAAATCCGCTCTTTCTGACATAAAACCGTAACCCGGGTGGATTGCATCAGCGCCTGAGACAAGTGCTGCAGAAATTATTGCAGGAATGCTCAAATAGCTTTGTGCACTTGCGGCAGGTCCTATACAATATGCTTCTGTTGCAAGTCTTACATGCAGTGAATTTGCATCGGCCTGTGAATAAATTGCGACTGTCGGAATTCCGATTTCTCTGCACGCTCTAATAATCCTTACCGCAATTTCCCCGCGGTTTGCTATCAATACTTTTCTAAACATACCCTTTTCCTTAAAAAATAAGTGAGATAAAAAAATATCTCACTTATTAACTTATACTATTCTATATACATTAATACCTGACCGAATTCAACAGGCTGACCGTCTTCTACGCAAATTTCAATAACTTTGCCTGATACTTCGGTTTCAATTTCGTTCATCAATTTCATAGCTTCAACTATGCAGACAACATCACCTTTAGAAACTGTCTGACCGACTTCAACAAAAGGTTTTGCATCCGGAGACGGAGCTTTGTAAAAAGTTCCGACCATAGGAGAGGTTACAGGCTGACCTTTTTTAACTTCCGGTTTTGGAGCTGTTTGTGCTGCTGCCTGCTGAGGCTGAGCCGCAGGGGCTGCCTGAGGTGCTGCAACAACCGGTGTGCCTGCAAATAATTCACGTCTTACGGTTATCGCCTGATTTCCGTCTTCAAGTGAAATTTCTGTTAAGCCTTTTGCTTCAATTATTTCAGCTAACTTTTCAATATAATCTGTATCAAACTTCATTTTATATGCCTTTCTTAATTACGCACGATCCAAATATTCATTTGTACGTGTATCAACTCTTATTTTGTCTCCGTTAGAGATAAAGAACGGAACGTTAACAACAGCACCTGTTTCAAGTGTAGCAGGTTTAGTGCCGCCTTGAGCGGTGTTGCCTTTTTCAGAAGGCGGAGTGTCAACAACTTCCAATTCAACGTGAGCCGGAATATCAACACCGATAATTCTTGATCCGTGCATTAAAACCTGAACTATCATGTTTTCTTTCAAATATTTAATTCCGTCCCCGACCTGATCTTCGGTTAATTGCAATTGTTCATAAGATTCCATATCCATCATTATGAATTCTTTGCCTTCTTTATATAAATATTGCATTTCACGTCTGTCAAGCATTGCTTTTGCAACTTTTTCACCTGCACGGAAAGTTTTTTCAACTACCTGTCCGGTTTCAACGTTTTTAAGTTTAGATCTTACAAAAGCTGCGCCTTTTCCCGGCTTAACGTGCAAAAACTCAACTACTGACCATAGACCGTTGTCCAGTTCAAGAGTCAAGCCTGTTTTTAAGTCGTTTACTGAAATCATCTTTTTTCCCCTTATAAAATATATCTTATTGAATATACTGATAATAACATAAAAATATAAAATTTCAAACCTGCTTAACAAATTGATAAATTTAATATCTTGCCAAAATCAAATAAAATTGGTATAATAAGACAAAAAGAAGGAGAAAAGCTTATGAATTTAAGAAAATTTTTCAAAAACGGGGGGGGGCGTCTCCTCTAAATAGTGATAGCAAGGGTTTTGGGGAAGCTACAGGGGGAATATGTCTTTTCGACGACGCTCCCGCCTCCGGCTCCGCTATGGTCTCAAAGACATATTCCCCCTGCGCGATGTCAGAAGTTGGTGAGGAAAAAAGTAGTAGTAGGTTGGGCATACTTGCCCAACAAGAGATCCTGAAACGAGTTCAGGATGACAAGGAATATTCCCTCTCCCACAAGGGACGAGGAAAAGTTTCTTCAAAACATGCTGCCTTTACTCTGGCGGAGGTCTTAATAACCTTAGGCATAATCGGAGTTGTTGCAGCAATGACAATCCCGACATTGGTAGCGAATTATAAGAAAAAAGTAGTGGAAACGCGTCTGGTAAAAGTATATTCCACATTTAATCAGGCTATAAAGATGTCGGAGGCAGAACACGGCCCGTTGACAACTTGGGATGCAATTGAGGAAACTATGGAATATGATGATGAGAATCAATCATATATTATTACAGAATCAAATATAGTTGATTGGTATGATAAATATATTGCACCATATATAAAGACAGCTAAAGTAGATAAAAACATTACAACGGACAAAGACAAAAAGATAAAAGTGTGGATGCCTGACGGAAGTCTGGTTTTAATAAGCGGCAGCAGCTGGCTTGTATATCCGAACGCAAACGATTACAGTGAGGGTGAATATGGCGAAGATACCGGATTAACGGATAGGGATAAAGATGGCTGCGGAACAAAGTATTTTACATTTTATTTTAATCCCAGAACAACCACAGCAACCCCTAAGTATCATTACGGCAAGGGACTTGAGCCATATCTCTCACAATGGGACGGTACATTAGAAATGCTTTTAAATGATAATAACCTTGGCTGTAAGGAAGATGTAACAAATGAAAGAGCTTACTGTACGCAGCTTATAAGAATGAATAACTGGAAAATTCCTGATGATTATCCGCTGAAATTTTAGTTTTTATGCTAAAATTAATATGAAATGGCAGAAGGACAAATCTACAAAATACATTCAGACTTTTACTACGTTGATGACGGAGTAAAAAGCCACGAATGCAAAATTCGCGAGGTCTTGAAAAAGCAAAGGGAAAAAATCCTTGTCGGTGATTTTGTGGAATTTAACAACGGGGTTATAGAGGCTTTAATCCCCCGGAAAAATTTTATTTCACGCCCGAGTGCCGCAAATATCGACCAAATAATCATCGTTTCAGCACTTAAAGAGCCTGATTTGAACCTTATGCAGCTTAACAGATACGCTGCACTTGCCAAATATCATAATATTGAAGCTGTTTTGTGTTTTAATAAAAGTGATTTAAAGTGGGATAAGCATCTTAAGCCTGAAATTTTGGCGATATATGAGCCTTTGGGGTACAAAATTGTTTTTACCTCCGCAACTGAACACAAAGGCTTAAAAGAATTTGAAAAAATTTTAAAAGATAAAACCAGCGTGCTTTGCGGAACCTCGGGCGCAGGAAAATCAAGTCTTATAAATGCTTTAAACCCGAATTTGAATCTCCGCACCAAGCAGGTCAGCGAAAAAATCGGCAGGGGCACCCACACAACCCGCCACTGTGAAATTATTAAAATTAATGAAAATTCGAGAATTGTTGATACTCCCGGATTTAGCAATGTAAAATTTGATTTTATAATGCCGCAGGATGTTGATTTGTTGTTTGACGAGATTTCACAATTCAGCTCAAGCTGCAAATACAGTGACTGTCTGCATATAAGTGAGGACGGATGCTGTGTCCTTGCAAATTTGGACAAGATTGATTTGTCAAGATATGAAAGCTATCTGGCATTTGTTGAAGAGGCCAGAGAATTTAAGGAAAGAGTAAAATACGAAGGGCAAAAAATTGAACATGCCAAAAAGTTTGTAAATAACAAACAGGTCGCAAAAATCAGCGGTAAAAAACGTCAGAGTGCACGAAATACGTTGAAACAGCAATTATACAAGGAAATTGAAAATGATGAATAAACTTATTGAACTTGTGAATGAAAATTTAGATAAATTTATGGAAGTAACCTATCCTGAGGATATTTTTAAATCCATGCGATATACGGTTTTATTACCGGGAAAACGTTTAAGACCGGTTATGTGTCTTGAATCCTGCCGTATGTTTGGCGGGAATATAGAAGACGCCCTTCCGACAGCCTGCGCTATTGAAATGCTTCACGCGCAGACGTTAATCCATGACGATTTGCCGTGTATGGATAATGATGATTACAGACGCGGCAAATTGACCAACCACAAGGTTTTTGGCGAAGCTGTTGCTGTTTTGGCGGGAGATGCCCTGCTGACTTTTGCACCGCAGGTTATTGTTAAAAATTCAAAAAATCTTGATGCGGAAAAAGTTTTGAAAATTCTTGAAGAATATTTTCAATACGCAGGCGCATACGGCGTTATAGCAGGTCAGGTTGTTGATATTGAAAGCGAAAAAAATACCCCCGAAAATCCGCAAAAAACACTTGAATATATCCATATTCATAAAACATCCGACTTGTTTAAACTTGCGCTGAGAACAGGTGCCATAATTGCCGGTGCTGATGAAAAACAGCTTTCCGTCATAACTGAATTCGCTCAAAAACTCGGGTTCGCGTTCCAGATTGCGGATGATATTTTGGATGAAACCTCAACTTTTGAACAAATGGGTAAAACTCTCGGCAAAGATAAACTCTCCGGCAAATTGACTTATGTTTCTTTATACGGTCTGGACAGGGCAAAAGCGGATTTGGCTCAAATTCTGGATGATTGCGAAAAAATATTGTCGGAAAACGGCTTGAAATCGGATATTTTTGATCAAATTATTGCCAAAATCCGTATTGCATAAGATTTGTAAAGTTTTTGCAATGCGTTATTATGTTTGATATAATTGCCACAGATTGACAAAGGAAAGAGAGATTTTATGCACATTATGATTATAAATAACGGTTATGAGGCATTAGCCTGCGGGCTTTTATCCGCATTTTTGGCGCAGGTAATTAAGTTTTGCGTTTTTACAATCAGAACCCGTAAAATAAATTTTAAAATATTTACGACAACGGGCGGAATGCCGAGTTCACATTCTGCAGGTGTTATGGGCTTATCAACTTCTGTCGGAATAATTGCCGGTTTTAGTTCATTAATTTTTGCCGTTGCATTTGGTTATGCACTTATTGTAATGTATGATGCGGCAGGTTTAAGAAGGGCGGCAGGCAAAACAGCGGCGTGTCTTAACCGCATGATGGATGATTTTTATAAACACGATTTGCAGGCGGCAGGCGGCAAGCTTAAGGAGCTTTTGGGACATACCCCGTTGGAAGTATTTTTCGGCGCGGTGTTTGGAATTTTGTTCGCTTTTGCTTTCCATAATTTTCTTGTACCGTAAAAAATACTTGCACTTTTGATTTATTCATGTATAATGTAATCATAAGGGTTTATAGATTAATTTCTATATCCGGCGTTATCCCCTTAGAAGAAGGAAGATTATACTCAACAAATGGGTGCTGAGGAATTTAATTATAAGTTTATAAAAGAGCATGCAAGTGCCGGCAGCTGGCGCAGAGGCTACGAATACCATCTGAAAGATATGGTATTTGACAATTATCCTGAAAAGAATTTCTATATGGCAAAGGTTAAAGGTAATTTTCAGGATTATTATAATACGGATTTGATTTTTAAGAAAAACGGCGTTACCGCCCGCTGCAACTGCCCTTTAAAAGAAGAATGGTGCAAGCACGCTGTTGCGGTTGCCCTGAAAGCTATTGACGAGCACGCTTATGAGGATTGGTTAGAAACCAAATTCGGTATTGAGGCGGATTTTCCGGACGAAAACACTGCGCTTACCGAGCCGCCGAAAGGTAATTATATTTTTCATTTTAATCCGAAACGCAAGGCGAATTTCTTCTCAATTCTCGTAATGTCAAGAGAGACCGGCAAGGTCGTAAGACAAATCGAGCCGATTTTGCGAAATTTCATTGAATCTCAAAAGCAGGACAAAAATTTTGAGCTTAACAATACCCAAAAAGTTGAATTGAATATTTTAAAAGAGCTTTTGAAAATTTCACGTCAGGACAAAAAAGCCGGCTGGTATGATATTCCGATTACAAAATTCGGTCCGATGTTTAACCTTTTGTCTATGGCGGATGAGGTTCTGGATGAAAAAACAAAGCAGAGACTGAAATTTACCGACAAAGAATGGCAGCTTGTTTTGTATGTAAACAGCTCTCAAGCAGGCACCATACTTTTGTCTCTGGAATGGCAAAGACCGGATAAGGACGATGTTTACCCGTTTGAAGAGGTCAGATATTTCTCAAGACACTTGAAATGGGGCAGATATAAAAACATAATTTTCCCGACAAATATCGCAATGCAGTCAATTCCGCAAAACCTTTTAAAATCATCTTTTACGGATTTGAAAGATGCGGAAGGCGGTAAATTTATCTACGAAGAACTGCCTAAATTACGCGAAATTATGGATGTCAGAATTGCGGATAATATTTCAAAATTAATGCTTGAAGAACGCCCGCCTTTGAATATTGTTACCCTCGGTATTGATTATGACCAATCCTTAAAAGCCTCACTTGATTTTGAATATGACGGGGTAAGGGTGCCGTTTTCCAAAAATGCCGGTGAAAAATCTCCTTATCTTACCATCAAAAAGCCCGATGAGGATTTGATTTACTGGGTTAAACGAAATTACAAGCACGAAATTGAAGCCTACAATATGCTTCTGGCATGTAAATTTGTTCCGATGCAGACAAATAACCTTGCTCTGGAAAAGGAAAACGCAATTGATTTTTATAATTATTACATCAAACAGGCAGGCGACGGCTGGAAATTTGAAGAAAAAGACGACATGAGCTTTTTCAAGCTTATGGAAGAACCTTTCAAATTATGTGCGGAAATCAAGTTCAGCGAAGAATCTCAAGACAGCTTTGAGGTGCATATATTCGGAAAAGCCGGCGATGAGATTATCAATTTTGACGATATTTACGAAACTATTCAAAGCGGCGAAAAATACGCCCGCATAAGAAGTTTAGGATTTGTGGAATATCCGGCGCAGAATATTTATGCAATGATGAGGGCGTTCAATTCATTTGATGTTTATAGAACCCCGGATAACAGATTTACGGTAAAAACCTACCGTGCAGGGCTTATTAACGAGTTGAAAAACCTTGATGTCGAGCTTATTTTGAGCGACGATTTTGAAAAATTCTGGGAACAGATGTCAACATTCTCAACTTCTGAGGATTTGAAGCTTCCGGAAGGTATCCATGCGGATTTCCGTGAATACCAGATAAAGGGTTTCGGCTGGCTCTGGTTTATGTATAAATACGGGCTGAACGGAATTTTGGCGGACGATATGGGGCTTGGTAAAACCTTGCAGGCTCTGACAGCTGTCCAAAAGGCGAAGGAAGAAGACGGTCCGATGCCGACTCTTGTAATCTGTCCGACAACGGTTGTGTTTAACTGGGAAGCTGAAATCCAAAAATTCGCGCCGACTTTGACCTGCCTGAAGCTTGCAGGGGTTGAGCGTAAACAGATGTTTAAGGAAATTCCGAATTATGATGTTGTAATTACAAGCTACGCGCTTGTCAGACGTGATATTGAAAAATTAAAAAATATTAATTTCAGATATATAATTCTGGATGAATCGCAAAATATTAAAAATGCTATGTCCCAGACTGCTCAGGCGGTTAAAAAATTGCAGGCGCAGCATAAACTGGCACTTTCCGGCACCCCGATTGAAAATAAACTTGAGGAATTGTGGTCTGTATTTGACTTTTTGATGCCGGGATTTTTATTCAGCGTGGCGGATTTCAATTACAGATATGTTAATCCGATTATGGAGCGTCAGGACAAAACAGTTGAAAAACGTTTAAAATTGCAAATTTATCCGTTTATTCTCCGTCGTATGAAACGCGATGTTGCAAAAGACTTGCCGGATAAGGTTGAAAACATTGCTTATTGCGAACTTACAGATGAGCAAAGAGATTTTTACCTGCAGGTTTTGGACAGCACAAAGGAAGAACTTTTCAAGAGTATCGAGCAGAACGGTCTGGAAAAAAGCAGATTGTCAATTTTCTCCGCGCTGCTTAGATTACGCCAAATCTGCTGCCACCCGAGACTTTACGACAAAGAGAACGTCAAAAATATTATGTCCTCAGGTAAATTTGAAAAACTTAAATCAATGCTGGAAGAAATTATCTCGGAAGGTCACAGAGTATTGCTGTTCAGTCAGTTTGTGGATATGCTGGATATAGTAAAAGCATGGCTTGAGCGCGAAGGAATTGATTACGAATACCTGACAGGTAAAACAAAAGACAGACAGGCCGCTGTTGAAAGATTTAATTCAACGCCTTCAATTCCGATTTTCTTGATCAGTTTGAAAGCCGGCGGAACGGGCTTGAACCTCACAGGCGCTGACTATGTAATCCATTACGACCCGTGGTGGAACCCTGCGGTTGAAGATCAGGCAACAGACCGTGCTTATCGTATCGGGCAGACTAAGAAAGTATTTGTTTACAGGCTTATTACAAAAAATACGGTCGAAGAAAAAATTCAGAAACTCAAAACAATTAAACGTAACCTTGTTGACAGCGTAATTTCCGTTGACAGAAATATTACAAAATCGCTTACTATGGAAGATTTGAAAGAAATCTTCTCCGTGGATTAAGGGTTCTCACGAAAATATACCTTCACCCGAAGTAGATTGTTGGGCAAGTATGCCCAACCTACTGACTCTGTTCCGGGATCTTTTGATAAAGATACTAAGATACCGGTATGATACTAAAAAGAACCTCGCTCACGTATTTGTAGATTGTTGGGCAAGTATGCCCAACCTACTGACTTTGCACCGTTGGTAGAGGGTATAATATTCTTGTCATGCTGAACTTGTTTCAGCATCTCCTTATGAGAGGATAGCCCCCTCACCCTATCCCTCTCCCGTAGGGCGAGGGAATATTCCTTGTCATGCTGAATTGGTTTTAGCATCTCATTTAGAGATTCCGAACCGAGTTCGGAAAGCCAGCTAAACGTATTGTAGGAGGTTAAGCTAGTTGCCCCCCCCTGAGAGAAATGTAGTTATAATGCATATTTGCGTCCATTTTTAAACTTGAATGCAACAAAATTGTATTCACCCTGAAATCGCAAAATGAATTTTTATGTTACTATATAGTCATGCGTTTATCCGAGTTTAAACATTATGCAAAAGAGCTGTTAAACATTGCCCTGCCCATTATAATGGGGAATCTGGGCTTTATTATGATTGGCGCGGGCGACGTTTTAATTGCAGGGCGCCACTCAACGGACACACTTGCTGCAATTTCCATTGCAACGGCTATTTCAAATTGTATTATGACATTCGGAATCGGTTTGATTGCAAGCGTTTCGCCGCTTTTGTCAAATTACAGGGGACAAAAGCATTCCGCTAAAAAATATTTTTTCCCGACAATAAGATTTTCAATGATTTTGGCGTTTATTATGATGATTGCGGTTTTGGCTTGCGTTCCGCTGATTGATTATATGAAATTTGAACCGAAACTTGTTCTGCCGATTAAAGAATATATGATTATAACCGCGTTTTCAACGTTTGGAGCATATTTGCATGCGGCTTTGAAGGAGTTTTTGCAGGCGTTTGAAATTGTATTTTTGCCGAACGTTGTGACTGTATTTTCGGTATTTTTAAATCTTGCACTGAACGCGATACTTGTATTCGGCTGGGGGCCTATCCCGTCATTAGGTGCTATAGGGCTTGCTATTGCAAGTTTTACCGTAAGATATTTTATGGGATTTGTTCTGTTGTGGTATTGCTTTAAGCTTATGAAATTCCGCGATTGCAAAGAGGATAAAGAATATTTCAAAGGGCTTTTGAAAATCGGGATGCCGATATCAATTGCGATTTTGATAGAATTTGTTGCGTTTAACTGCGTTGCAATAATTATGGGACGCGTTTCCGGGGTTTATGCGGCGGCGCAAAACTTGGTATGCACTTTGACAACGGTATCGTTTATGGTTCCGCTTGCAATATCAAATGCAATTGCGGTTAAGGTTGGTTTTGCAAACGGTGCACAAAACCTTATGGAACTAAGGCGTTACGCTTATATAGGGTTGGGAATGGCTGTAGGATTTATGGTTTGCAGCTCAATTGTTTTTTCAAGTTTTCCGGGTTTTCTTGTCGGATTATTTACGAATGATGCCGAGCTTGTCAAGATTAGCGTGCCTGTGTTGTATGTGCTTGCAATGTTTCAGATTTTTGACGGGCTGCAGGTGTCTTTGGCAGGGATATTCAAGGGTATGAAAAAGACTAAAATCGTTATGATTGCAAATTTTATAGGATACTGGCTCATTTCAATTCCCGTCGGGTACATCCTTGCTTTTAAATATAATATGAACATTATGGGCTTCTGGTACGGGCTGGTAAGTGCGGCAATTATTCTTTGCGCAATAATGCTTGTAATTTTGAGAAAATACATAAACGATATGAAGAAAAACCTTGATTTCGTGAGAATTGGGGAAGAATATTAGATTTTTTCACGGGTTTATGTTATCATAGCTCTATATGGAGGAAACAACATGGGACATACAGAAGAGAGAACATTTATAGCTATTAAGCCCGATGCGGTAATAAGAGGGCTTACAAGCACTATTCTCAAAAGATTTGAAGATAAAGGCTACAAAATTATCGGCTTAAAAATGCTTATGGTAACGAAAGAGCAGGCTGCACAGCACTATGCCGAACACTATGGAAAGCCTTTTTATGACAGACTTATCAAATATATTCAAAGCGGTCCGATTGTTGCGATGGTTTTGCAAGGTTATAACGTAATCAAAGGTGCCCGTCAGCTTATGGGAGCAACAGACCCTGCAGAAGCTCAAGTCGGCACAATTCGCGCTGATTTTGCACAATTGAAAGAATACAATTCAGTTCACGGTTCAGATTCAGCTGAAAGTGCAGCACGCGAAATAGCAATCTACTTCAAGCCCGAAGAACTTTGCACTGATTGGAAAAATATGACCGAACTTGTGACCGAAAAGGAAGATTTAGAGTAAATGAGTGAATTTTTCAGCTATGAATTGGTTCACGAATGCGCACAAACAGGCGCCCGCGCAGGGATTTTAACCACCCCTCACGGAAAAATTCTGACGCCTATTTTTATGCCTGTCGGAACTAATTCCGCTGTGAAAACTCTTACATCAGCTCAGGTGAAAGATACCGGTGCTCAGATAATCTTGGCTAATTCATATCACCTTTATCTGCGTGCCGGAACAAAGTTAATAAAACAATTCGGCGGAATTCACGGCTGGATGAACTGGGATAAGCCTGTTTTGACTGATTCCGGCGGGTTTCAGGTGTTTTCGCTGTCACATTTGAGAAAAATTACAGAGGACGGCGTTGAATTCAGAGACCCGAAAGACGGCAAAAAACACTTCATTTCGCCGGAAGTTTCCATGGAAATCCAACAGGACATCGGCGCTGATATAATTATGGCATTTGATGAGTGTGCACCGTATCCTTGCGATTACGATACCGCGAAAAAGGCAATGGAGCGTACGCACAGGTGGCTTGAAAGATGTATGAAGGCTAAGACAAACCCTCGTCAGGCACTTTTCCCGATAGTTCAGGGCGCATTTTTTGATGACCTGAGACGTGAAAGCGCAAGCGTAATCTCATCTTATGACGCTCCGGGGTATGCAATCGGCGGCTTAAGTGTCGGGGAAACAAAAGAGATTATGAACCATTTTGTTGAGCTTACCGCGCCTTTGTTACCTCAAAATAAGCCGAGATACCTTATGGGTGTCGGAACTCCGGAGGATTTACTCGACGGGATTAAGCGCGGGGTGGATATGTTTGATTGTGTCCTTCCTACCAGAAATGCCCGGCACGGTTCGTTTTTTACCTGGAATGGCAAACGTAATATCAAAAATAAAGAATTTTATGACGACGCGAGTCCGCTTGTTGAAGGCTGCGATTGCTATGCATGTCAAAACCATTCACGCGCTTATATAAGACACCTCTGGCGCTGTGGTGAAAGTACAGCCTCTACGCTTTTATCCATTCATAATATTCAATTTTTGGTGGAATTCTCGCAAAAATGCCGCGAAGCTATCCTCCAAGACAGGTTCGGTGATTTTTATAACGAACACTATCAGAATTTAATTGGATAATCATCAGGAATTTTCCAGTTGTTCTCTTTAATCCATCCAGTACATCCTAAAGCATAACTACTCGTGCAATTTGTTTTATCACTCCATGTTGATATGTTTGCATTTTTTGTATTTAAAACAAAGAAAAATGAGTTTTTACCATCCGGAAAAAAGTAGTTACTACATTTATTAACATCTAAACAGTAAAATATATTTATATTTCCTAAACCAGGTGATCCGTCTGCTGTTTGACCTGAATAATAGCTGGAAAATCCGCTGCCGTCTATAAATATTGCTTTGTAGTAAGTATTATTTACTTCAGGACCTTCTTCTTTTATAGTTTTTATGTATTTGATAACATAGTTTCGATACCATTCGGTTAAGTATGCGCTATCTCCCTCATAAATTTGATTGAAATATAACTGCCCGTTTTCTGCTACAGACATTTTTAAAGCCTGATTCATTGTGGAATAAAATCTTACAAGTCTTGTCTCTACAATACGTTTCTGATAATTCGCGATAAGCGTCGGAATTGTCATTGCAGCGACAATTCCGATAATTCCAAGGGTAATTAAAACTTCTGCTAATGTAAATGCAGGCATTGAAAAATTATTTTTCTTTGACGCTCTAAAACGTAAGCCTTGAGCTAATCTCGGGGGGGGGTGACTATCTGAACCGCTTTTACAGTGCTTATTTCCATAATATTTTCCTCCATTTCCTTCATTATATCAAATTGGGAGGTATTGTCAATATTAAGCCGGTCTATGACCTGTTTTAAGCTGGTGGTCTACGTTTGCGGTGCGCTGATTGGAAATTAATTTCCCTTTAATTAAGTGATATGATGCCACACCTAATCCCAAAAGTGCAGTGATAACTTTGCCTTTTTTGCTTATATTTTTGACAGGATGCTTGAATGCATCAAGGATATTGTTGCCTTTTTTCAATCCTCTCGGAACAGCGCCGAATGCCCAGAAACCTGTTAATGACGCAGCAACGGTTAATGCTCCGTAACCGACTGCTCTGAAGGAGGCTTTGGTCATCTCGCTCAATGTGGTGAAAAATTTTGCGATTTTGCTTATATCTTCTCTTAACCCCTTACGCTTTTCAGATTCAGTATTAACAGAAGTTACGTTAGCAGCAGGCTGCGCAATAAACTGTGCAGAGCTATTTTGTATTGGATTGTTAACCTGCGGTGTCTGTGATTTAAAACTTACATTAGGATTGAAACTTACCTGCATTGCCGCTCCTTTTCTACCATTTACATTAAAACTCGTAAATAATTTTTTTTGCGTTTTTTTTAATAAAAATTTACAAATTTTATCAATTAAACAGATTTAATTGCGGAACCTGCGGCGCGATTGCATCAGATTTTTTGCGGGTAGATAAATTGTTTGAAAAGTCCCTTTGCATTTTGGTCATCAAATCTTGAGAACGTTTGATAACAACGTTCGGCAGTCCGGCCATTTTAGCAACTTGAATACCGTAGCTTTTACTTGCTCCGCCTTGAACAATTTTACGCAAAAATTCTATTTCGCCGTTTTCTTCGGAAATTGTAATCCTGTAATTTTTTATCTGCGGATAAGTGTTTGTCATTACGTTAAGTTCGTGGTAGTGGGTTGCAAAAATACATCTTGCTTTGATTTTTGTCGCAATATATTCCGCAACTGCCCAGGCAATTGCAACTCCGTCATAGGTGCTTGTGCCGCGTCCGATTTCGTCAAGCAGAATAAAGCTTTTTTCGGTTGCTGAATTTAAGATACACGCTGTCTCAATCATTTCAACCATAAATGTGGACTGCCCGAGCGTCAAATCGTCCGATGCCCCTACACGAGTGAAAATTTTATCCACAACACCGATTTTTGCATAGTCTGCAGGAACCCATGAGCCGATTTGCGCTAATATTGCAATCAAAGCGTTCTGGCGCATATAGGTGGATTTTCCTGCCATATTAGGGCCTGTAAGTATCATAAATTGCGTTGTGTCAACGGAATTGCTTTTTAATGTCAAATCGTTCGGAACATATTCACCCAGCGGCAAAATCTTTTCCAAAACAGGGTGTCTGCCGTTTTTGACTATAAAATCGTCGGATTTATCAACAATTGGTTTTGTATAATTATTTTCCACAGCAACTTCCGCCAAAGATGCCGCAACATCCATAAGCGCTATTGCTTCTGCAATTTCTCTTATTTTAGTCACGTATTCTTTTGAATAATCTCTGAAATCGGTATAAAGCTTGTATTCCAGCTCTGTTGATTTGAATTTTGCGGAAAGAACGTCATCTTCGTGTTTTTTGAGTTCTTCCGTTATGAATCTTTCGGCGTTGGTCAGAGTTTGTTTTCTGATGTAATTTTCAGGCGCCATATTTATATTGGCATTGGTAATTTCAATAAAGTATCCGAAAACTTTATTATATCCTACTTTAAGGGTTTTAATACCTGTTTTTTCACGTTCAGTTTCTTCAAAGTTTTTGAGCCACTGTTCTCCGCCTGTTAATAAGTCTCTAAAGTAATCCAGCTCGCCGTTAACATTATCTTTTATGATACCGCCTTCTTTTATTTGGATTGGCGGGTTATCAATGATTGTTCTGTTAATTAAATCAGCGTAAATAGAGATATCTTCGCGATATTCTTCAACTTTTTCAAACGGGTTGTTGTCCAAATTTTTTGCTATATCCAAAATCTCCGGTAACGCCTGTAGAGAAGTTTTCAAGCCTATGAAATCTCTAGGCGTTGCACTGCCGTTGCTTATTCTTGTAGAAAGTCTTTGAATATCCTGGATTTTTTCAAGTTTTTCCGAAAGTTCGCGTCTCAGTGCGCTTTTTTCAACAAGTTCTGATACCGCGTTCTGACGTTTTTGGATATCTTCAACTTTTTTTAAAGGCTGGCATATCCAGTTTCTCAAAAGTCTTGCGCCCATATTGGTTCTGGTTTTGTCAACAGACCAGAGAAGCGAGCCGTATTTATTCTTTTCTCTCAAGGTTTCCGTAAGCTCAAGATTTTTTCTTGTGCTTACATCAACAATCATGTATTCTGAAAGTTCATAGTGTTCAATTCTTTCAAATTTTGGCATGTTGCCTTTTTGTGTTTCCCAAATGTAGGATAAAAGTGCTCCTGCCGCGCGAAATCCCGCTTTACATGTTTCATATCCGAAAGATTCCAGACTTTTGGTTTCAAATACTGCTTTTAGATTGCTTTCTGCAAATGCCGGCTCAAAAACCGATGACGGAATTTTTGAGCAGTTATAAAGTTTTGTAATATTTTCCGGCAGATTAATTTTTTCATCAGGTACAATCTGGAAGGGTTTTATTTCTTCCCGAACGGAAGGCGCAATGATTTCAGCAGGATTAAGCCTTGCAAGTTCAGCCATAATCAAATCCAAAGGTGCCTGTGTTACTTTGAATTCACCGGTTGATATATCTGTGTAGGCAAAGCCGTAAAGTCCGCTTTTTTCGTCATTAAACATTGCACAGATATAATTATTTGTGTTTTGTTCCAGAAAATTGCTTTCGGTAATGGTACCTGCCGTTATAATTCTTGTGACTCCGCGTTTTACAAGGTCTTTTGTGTATTTTGGATCTTCAAGCTGTTCGCAAATTGCGACCTTAATATTTTTTTGTACGAGTTTTTCAATATAAGTATCGGCAGCTTTTACAGGAATTCCTGCAAGCGGAATTCTTCCCAGTGCGCCTGCATCCTTTCCGGTTAAAGTTAATTCAAGTGCTTTAGATAATTTCAATGCATCTTCAAAGAAAGTTTCGTAAAAATCTCCAAGCCTGTATAATAAAAGCATGTTAGGATTTTCGCGCTTAATCTCCAAATATTGCCGCATAACCGGCGTGGTATCTTCCGGTATTACTTCCCAACTATTTATATTATTGATTTCCGTTTTTGTCATAATTATAATATTATTATACCACCAAAATTTTTTGTCAAAATTTAATTAAGAGGAATTTAAGATGATTGGTTGTCTTAGAAACATTATAAGAGCTGTTGTAATTACCCTTGCTATTGTGGGATTCATGTCATTAGGCGGCAAAGAGCTGATAGGGGGCTGGCTTGGAAATTGGCTGAATCCTTCGCCTGATGTTCTGCTTGAAAGAGCAAAAAAAGTCGGTGATTTTTCAAAGATTAACGATGAATTTGAAATAGAAAAAGCAGCGGGTGTCATGGGCTATAATGCAGTTGTTGCTGAGCATAAGGCATCAGGACAAAAAATGGTCGTTGTTGATACGGGTGAAAAACCGATACTGTCGGCTGAAGATATAAAATCTGATAATATTGAGGAAAAATTGCGTAATTCTGTTAAAAAGATAAAATATCAAGCAATTTCAGTTAATGATTTATCGGTAACAAAACGCGGCACGCTTTCTTCATACGGAAAATCAGTGCCTTATGTAAAATTTGAGGCCAAAGTTAAGAAGCTTCCTATAGGTGATGTTGCAGGTATAATTTCTGTCGTAAAAGATTCAAAGGGTGACGATAGGCTGCTTATATCAGTTAGTGAAAAAGACAAATATTCACAATTAATCGCAGATGAATTTTTCAAAAATATCAGGTAATGTTGTTTTTTTGCAAAAACGGGTATAATATTTAATATATGGACGATAATCGCGAGTACGAAAAATTTGCTAAATACCTTGCAAAAGAATACTTTACCCTCGATGAAGTGCGAAAATTTATTGAGAATGATTTTGTTGCAAATGTTGTAGAACTCGGACCGGATCCAAAACGTAAAAATTATGTTAAGTATTATGTAAAGCTTGTTGATGGTGATGTGTATTATGTTTATGTAACGCCGTAATATTATCAACCTTCCGATTTATTGACAAATTTGTATGATAGATATAAAATCATGATACTTATGTAAGGAAAGCATGGGTGAAAATCCCTCACTGGACCGCAGCCGTTATAGTCGGAATGCTTATATAAGTTGTAGTACAACCACGGTAATCTGGGAGATTTTTTTTATGAACAATGCAATTTTGAAGGACAACAATGTTGTCGATTTGGGATCCGCAAAAAGAGCTTTTATGTCAAACCCTGTTCAAGCTTCTGATAAAGATTCAAATATTGCGCTTGTCGATAATTATTTGAAACAGCTTGACTGGCAGGTTAATGAAAATTCTAACATGTCTTATTCTATTCAGGGGTTAAACAACTATATCGCTTCTGAAATCAGCAAAAATTACTGGCTTAATAAAATTTATCCTGCCGATATCAGAAACGCACACATAAACGGTGATATTCATATCCATGATTTGAATATTATATCAGTATATTGTGTCGGCTGGGATTTAAAAGATTTGTTGACGGAAGGTTTTACAGGGGTTAAGGGTAAAGTTGAAAGTGCTCCTGCAAAACACTTCAGAACAGCCTTAGGTCAGGTTGTAAACTTTATGTATACAATGCAGGGAGAAGCTGCCGGGGCTCAAGCCTTCTCAAACTTTGATACACTTCTTGCGCCGTTTATCAGATATGACAACCTGACATACGATCAGGTTAAGCAGGCAATGCAGGAATTCGTGTTTAATATGAACGTTCCGACACGTGTCGGCTTCCAAACACCTTTCACTAATATTACTATGGACTTGACTGTTCCTTCATATTATGCGGAACAGCCTGTCATAATCGGCGGTGAATTGATGGAAGAAACTTATAAAGACTTCCAAAAAGAAATGGATATGCTGAATAAAGCCTTCTTTGAAGTTATGATGCAAGGAGACAATTCAGGCAGAGTCTTCACCTTCCCGATTCCTACATATAATATTACAAAAGATTTTGACTGGGATAACAAAAATATTGAAGGCTTATGGGAAATGGCTGCAAAATACGGTATTCCTTATTTCTCAAACTTTATCAATTCTGATATGTCACCGGAGGATGCACGTTCTATGTGCTGCAGATTAAGAATTGACAACAGAGAACTTGAATACAGAGGCGGCGGTCTTTTCGGGTCAAATCCTTTGACGGGTTCTGTTGGTGTTGTAACGATTAACCTTCCGAAAATCGCTGCTAATGCCGAAACAAAAGGCGAATTTATGGCTAAATTGGCTGAAAAAATGGAGCTTGCAAAAGAAAGTTTGGAAATCAAACGTGCTTTGCTTGAAGATTTGACTGACAAGAATCTTTATCCTTACACAAAATTCTATTTGAGAGATATTAAATCAAGATTTGGCGTGTATTGGAAAAACCACTTCTCAACAATCGGTTTGATAGGTATGAACGAAGCCTGCTTGAACCTTCTTGCCGATGACATCGGCAGCTTCCGCGGAAAACAGTTTGCGGTCGAAGTTATGGACTTTATGAGAGAAAAAATCAAAGAATTCCAAAAAGAAACCGGCCACAACTACAACCTTGAAGCTACACCGGGTGAAGGCACTTCATACAGGCTTGCCAAACTTGATAAGGAAAAATATCCTTATTACACAAATTCAACCCAATTGCCCGTAAATTATACCGATGATATCTTTGAAGTTCTTGACCATCAGGATGATTTGCAAACCAAATACACAGGCGGTACTGTTTTACACATTTTTGCAGGGGAAAGAATTCATAACATTGAAACTATGAAAAACCTTGTTAAAAAAGTGTGCAACAACTATCATCTGCCGTATTTCACATTCTCACCGACATTCAGCACATGTCCGAACCACGGTTATGTGGCAGGCGAACACTTTACCTGCCCCGAATGCGGCGCTGAATGCGAAGTCTATTCACGTGTTGTGGGTTACATAAGACCTGTTACCCAGTGGAATAAAGGTAAAAAACGTGAATTCAAGGACAGAAAGGAATTTGTAATAAACGAATGCTGCAGATAGGAGGAGTTCAAAAAACATCATTATTGGATTTCCCCGATAAAATCAGCACAATCGTTTTTACGCAGGGGTGTAACTTCAGATGCGGTTACTGCCACAATCCTGAACTTATAGCTGTAAGAAATGAGCCGGCATGGACTGTGCCGGCCTTTCTTGACTTTTTAAACACAAGAAAAGGAAAGCTTGACGGCGTTGTAATAACAGGCGGCGAGCCTTGTTTGCAGCCCGATTTGGAGGATTTCATAAAAGAGATTAAAAGTCTCGGGTTTCCGGTTAAACTGGATTCTAACGGAACTTTTCCGGAAAAAATTAAAAACTTGCTTCCGTATTTGGATTATATTGCGATGGATATAAAAGCGCCGATTGAAAAATATCCGCTCATAACAAATTCCAAAATTAATCCCGAAAAAATCCGCGAGAGTGTTGATATTATTATGACCTCCGGTATCGGGTATGAATTCAGAACCACTGTTGTAAAGTCGCAGTTGTCCTTTGAGGATTTCAAATCAATCGGTGAACTTATAAAAGGTGCCGAAAAGTATTACCTTCAAAAATTTATTCCGTCTAAGACTCTGGATTCCAAAATGATGACGGAAACAACTTATACGGATACTGAATTTAAAGAGATTACGGAGATTTTAAAACCGTATATCAGGTATGTTTCAGTGCGTTAAATATTGCCTGTTGAGCTGTTTCTGTCGTCTTCAAGCTGTTTTATGTCAATATTCATATCATCTTCGCCGTAAGAGGTATTTAGAGATTGGATATCAATTTCGACGTTAACATCAGCGTCAACCATTTCAATATCGCCTTTCGGGAATTCTTTTACCTTGCCGTCTTCGGTTTTTACAGCGACTTTACCGCTCAAGAACTGCAGATAGCAGACTTTGCCCAATCCTTCAGGTGTCATAACGGATGATCCCACAGGCGGCATGCCTTTTGCCGCATCAATGTAATTTGAATATTCATAAGTGAGACAGCACAGTAATCTTCCGCATGTACCGGAAATTTTCCCCGGTGCAATCGGCATTCCCTGATCTTTGGCAAGTTTTACGTTAATTGTGGCAAATTTTCTCAAAAAACTTGAACAGCAAAAAGGGCGTCCGCAAATTCCCATGCCGTCAAGAATTGAGGTTTCGTCCCTGACGCCGATGTGCCTCAAATCAATACGCACGCGTGTGAATACCTGCGTTAAATCCTTTAACAAAGCCCTGAAATCAACCCTTTCCGGAGCGGTATAGTAAAAGGTTATTTTACGTCTGTCAAAAGTTATTCTGCACTGTACGAGATTCATATTTAACCCGTGCTGTTTTACAAGCTCCTGACATTTGAAAAATGAAGTTACTTCCTCTTTTTTAATATCATCAAGGGTTTGCAAATCTCTCTGGGATAAAACTCTTATAACAGGAAGCGGTTCCGGTTTTACCTCGCTTTTTTCCCAGACTTCGGAAATTTCCGGATTTACGAGAAAAATTTTTAAAGCTTCTTCGCCTTTTTCGGTTCTTACAATAACCATCTGTCCGTCTTCCAGATGAATTGTTTCCGGAACGGTTACGGGATAAAATGTGTTTTTGAGGTATCTTACTGCAAATTTATACATATTTTTCTTCTTCTTTTAACTTCCTGTTCATTAATTTTTCAAGCAATTCCTGCGGAGTTATGTCTGTGTAAACCGCTTCGTAAATAGCATTTGACACAGGTACATCTATATCAAGTTTTTTTGCAAGTTCGCAAATTGCTTTGGAGGTTTTAACACCCTCCGCAACAGAGCCTAATTCACGAAGAATATCGTCAATTTTCTTGCCCTGACCAAGCATTGAACCTACTGTATAGTTTCTTGACATAGGGCTTGAGCATGTTGCAATCAAATCTCCCATACCTGAAAGCCCGTAAAGGGTTGAAGGATTTGCGCCAAGCCGGATACTAACCCTTACAATTTCAGCCATACCGCGGGTTAAAAGAGTGCCCGTGCAGTTGTCGCCAAGATTCATTGCATGCGCAAAACCTGATGCTATTGCGATTACGTTTTTCAAGCTTCCGCCAAGTTCCACGCCTGTTACATCACTATTTGTGTAAAGCCTGAATTTTCCGGGAACATTAAGCGCATGCTGGACAAATTCTGCTGCTTCCATATCTTCGCTTGCAACGCATGCGGCAGTCGGCTTTCCTTGAAGAACTTCTTTTGCAAGAGTAGGACCTGAAAGAATTGCAAGCTTTTGCTCAGGCAAAACATCTTTTATAACTTCACTCATACGCATTAAAGACGGCAATTCAATACCCTTTGATGCGTTTACAAGAATTTGTTCGGGTTTTATTCCTGCTTTTTTAAGATTTTCGCACACATCGCGGGTGCCGGAGGTGGCAACTACGTTCAGGATTATTTCAGCATCTTTAATTGCAGATACCATATCCGAGGTTATCTCAACTTTATCTGAAAGCTGTACTTCTAAAGGTTTTGACGCGTGCTTGTTTTTGACCAGATCATCTGATAAATCCTGCTGTCTGCCCCAGATTGTTATTTTATCAAAGTTATTTGTTAAAAGCCATGCTAACGTTAGCCCCCAGCATCCTGCACCAAGTACCGTAAGTTTCATATCTTCTCCTTATACCACTGCTTTATAGATGATTTTTCTTAAAACGCCGCCGTGCTTTTTAAGCTCAGTTCTTGCTTCATCAATGCTGATTTTCATCATTAACGATACAATGGCGGTTTTAATTTCCCAGTCGCATTTTAAAAGTGTTGAAAGCGCATCCGCAAGGCTTACTCCTGCGATTTGACCTACAATTCGGATTGCTCTGTCTTTTAATTTTTCGTTTACGGCTTTCAAATCAATCATAAAGTTTTCGTAAGTTTTGCCGATTTTTATCATTGAACCTGTTGAGAGCATGTTCAAAATCATTTTTTGCGCTGTGCCGGCTTTAAGTCTGCTGGAACCTGCAATAACTTCGGGACCGACTTCAACGCAGATAACAAGTCCTGCTTCTTCTGCAATTCTGCCTTGAGAGTTGCAGGTTACGGCAATTGTTTTGGCGCCGATTTCATCTGCCTGATGCAAAACACCCAGTAAATATTTCGGGTTTCCGCTTGCGGAAATTGCCACGCAGACGTCTTTGTCCGTTAAAATTTTTGCATCTTCAACGCCTAAATCAAAGTTATCTTCCGCGCCTTCTATAGAGTATAGAAATGCTTCTTTGCCGCCTGCAATTCTTCCCTGCACCATATCATACGGCACGCTGAAGGTCGGCGGGCATTCTGAGGCGTCCAAAATTCCTAATCTGCCGGATGTTCCGGCACCAAAGTAGAATAATCTTCCGCCTTTTAAAAACTGTTTTGCGATTAAGTCAATGGCTTGAGCGATATGTTCTGTTTCATCCTCAACAGCAAGCGCAACAAGCTTGTCCTCTTCGTTCATTTTTCTTACCATATCGACAGTTGATAAAAGATCAATGTCTTTGGTATTTTCATTTCTGTACTCTGTAATAACTTCGCTCATTTTACCCCCTAAAACACTAAACTAATTTGACCAGATTTGCCATTTCTATTGCGGTTTTTGCAGCGTCCGCACCTTTGTTGCCGGCTTTTGTTCCGGCTCTTTCTATTGCCTGTTCTATGTTATCTGTTGTTAATACTCCGAATATTACCGGAATTCCTGTTTCCAAAGCCACGTGCGCAACACCTTTTGAAACTTCTGCGCTTACGTAATCAAAGTGAGGTGTTGAACCTTTTATTACGGCACCTAAAGTTATAACGGCATTGTATTTGCCGGTTTTTGCGAATTTTTGTGCGGCAAGCGGAATTTCAAATGCTCCCGGAACTTTTACTATATCTATGTTTTCGTCAGCTACCCCGTGGCGTTTTAATTCATCGGTTGCGCCTGATAAGAGTTTTGAGCCGATAAAATCGTTAAATCTTGAAATTATTATACAAAATTTTTCCCCTGCTGTGGTTAATTGCCCTTCAAATGTTTTCATCTTAATATACTCCTTTGCATACATTGTACACCACAGGGGGCTAATTTACAATAAGCGGGTGGAAAATCTTATAAAAAATATATAATGATGCAAGAATAAGCAACGCGCCGCTTATTTTCATTAAAACGTCGGAAATTTTGTAGAAGTTTTGCCAGTTTTTGAGTCGGGAGGTTAAAAATCCTGCAATGATTAAAATTAACCCCTGACCCAGCGAAAATAAAAACAGCATTATAATTGCGTTAACAATGTTTGCGGAAAGTGACGCAAATGCCATTATTCCCGCTAAAATCGGGGTGGAACACGGGGTTCCGACAAGCGCAAAAACTCCGCCCAGAAGAATCGGGTAGGTGAACTTGCTGTGGGCGTTGTTTTTCGGCATTTCTTTTATTAAAACCGGCATGTCAAAGTCAAGAAATCCGACCAGTTTCAAACCCATTACAAGAAGCAGAGATGCAAGGATTAGAGCAAAGTAGCTGTTTGATACAAAGACTTTTCCCGTAATCGCGCAGATTATACCTATTATTGAAAATACAATCGCCGTACCAAATACGAAAAATATCATCTGCACGAGTGTTTGAGAGGGCTTTGCATCAGAATATCCGCCGATATAGCCTATGATTATCGGAAGCATTGCCAATGAACACGGTGATATAGATGCCACAAGACCTCCGAAAAATGACAGTATAAATAATATCAACGTGCTTGTGTTATTTGTGAATATATCGGCATAATCCATTATTCGAGACCTTTCAGATAGTTGTCCATTTCGGCTTTTTCTATTGCACCTTCAATACGTTTTACCTGTTTGCCTGTTGCATCAAGCAGGATAATTGTAGGGACAAGGGTTACGCTGTATTTTTCGATTTGAGAGTTTGTAAATGAGGTTCCGTCTTGAACTGGGATTTCAGTCAAAATGATTTTGCCTTCATATTTTGGGAAAATTTCCTTGAAAATTTCGTTCATTTTCTGGCAGTCAAGACACATTGCTGAGGTGAATTTTATTACCTGAGGTTTGTTTGCGGCTGCGGCATCCGTTGTTTGTGCTGTTGTCGCAGTGGATTTGGTAAGTGCCATATATGCAATAATCGGTACTGCAAAAATTAACAAAACTGCTATCAGATTTTTTTTCATAGTTTGACTCCTTATGTTTCCTATCTTAGCATAAACCAAAAACAAAATATCAATAACCCCGGATAGGTAATACCACGGGGTAGTTTTTCATTAACTGCCAAAGAATAATTTTCCATAAAAACTATTATCTGTACCTATCAGCATTTTCTTTCTCTTTGTTGCGAAGCAAAGCGGATTGCGAGCAGAGGGCGAAACGGCGGCGCGCAGGCGACGGCGTTGCAGTCCCGTTTAATGCGAGCAAACAAGCAGAGAAAGAAAACGCTTGCAAAAGAAAGAGAAACACGCGACCGAAATGAACGAGTGAGCAGGGGACACCCCTGCTACCCCGTCAAAGCCGGCTATGCCGGCTCCGCGCCGTTGTTCTTAGGCGCGGTAAAAGATTGCAAGCGCCAGCTTGCAACGGCACGGATGTGCGCCCGTCAGGGCTTGGGCAATCCGAAGGATTGCAAGTAAACACGCGTGTTTTTCTTTTTGCCTTCTTTTCTTGGCGAAGTATGAGCCATAGAAAATGGCCTCACGTTTAGTGAGCTGGTTCACTTTTTCTTTTTGCATCGCAACAAAAAGAAAAAGTGAACAAAAAGATACCTATAATAGTTTTTATGTAGAGACAATGTATTATCCTGCCTCAGGCAGTAGTTTTTATGGAAGGTTAATCCTCAGGGATGTAAAAATCGGCTTTTGCCAAAAGTTCACGCGTATGTTCATAACAGCAACTGTTTTTGCATATCTGCTGGTATTCCCTGACAATGCTTATTACATCATCTACGCTCATTTTGATTAATCTTCTTTCACCTTCAATTATTCTTGCCATAAAAGTTCCTTTCTTTATTTCTTTACGGCAAGAAATCCTCTAAACCTTTGCAAAATCAGCTATTTTGTTTAAAAATCTCTTTTGTAATCTGAATTATAATTTTATGTGTTCATCAAGTTTGAAATAGTCAACAAGTATAAGAATTGATGCGATTTCGTTAAAAAATTCGGTTATTCTGTTTGGGTCATCCAGCCTCATAAATAAGTTCCCTATCTCAAACAGGTTTTTGTGTGTTGAAATCGCAAACATTATTGTATTATCAAAAAAAGAACATTTTGCTTTTTTAGCACCAAAAGCTGTATTCAGGTTATTAAATCTTTCCATAAATGCTGTTGTAATTAAGTATCTTGATTCCACCTGATCCGATGAATACACATTGAATTTCTTTTCAAATACAGGATCTTCAAGGTTAACTTCGTCCAGCGCTTCGCCATTTCCTTTTGAAAAGAATATGAAAATCGCAATTATTGCAAGCGCTGCCACTGCTATAAGCAGGATTTTGAGTTCAGGGAATAAGTATATATATGCAAATAGGGGTAAAATTGAGCTGAAAAACATCCACTTGCTCATTCTGGCGGTATGCATGTCCCATTTTGTAGTAATAATTGTTTTATTACGTATAGTTTTGTTTGATTCAAAATTTATTATGATTCCTTTGAATATTGTTCGTCTGCGACGATTTTTACCGCTGCCTGTTTGGTTTACAAGTTTTGTTTCAGAAATTACAAAGTTAACCCCGTTATATTTTCCTTTGAAAGAATCATCGCTGCCTCTTCTGTTATATGTTGAAAATAATTCGCTTTTTACCAGTTCAGTATCTGTTATAAACTGTTGGTCATTTGCCCATTCTACTTCCCCAAATACTTTTGTTAAGCTGTGCATGCATTCTTTTTTTAGCATTTTTACAAAATTTTTGTTCATAAAATAAGGGATAATTATAAGTGCCAGAACCAGAAGTACGCATGCAATTTCGTAATACAGTCCGCGAATGTAGCCCGATGACATCAATAAGACTGCCAACACCGATGCAACAGTTATTTCATAAAATAATAATTGCCCGAATTTTGATTTTCTCGTTCTTTCAAAAACTTCAAGTTTGGGCAGAATTT
Source organism: Candidatus Gastranaerophilales bacterium (assembly GCA_944323695.1). Lineage (GTDB taxonomy): Bacteria > Cyanobacteriota > Vampirovibrionia > Gastranaerophilales > Gastranaerophilaceae > SIG32. The sequence goes on along the minus strand of CALUTI010000004.1, from coordinate 180,954 downwards.
CCCTATGGTAGACCTGATAAAATTCACGTCTGTAATCGTCTATGTTTTTTTCTCTCATAAATTATATTATATAGGATTTTTATTTTTTGCATATAATATAAATAAATGAAAAAAAAGACTCCGGAAAATCCGGAGCCTTTCCTTCAGGAGGAAGCTTATATTAGCTTTTATTCATCTTCGTCTAATGAAAAATCAGGAGCGCCGAACATGCCTTCAATTTCTTCCAAAATTGCTGACGGTTTTCTTGCCTGATTTCTTTGCGCTACAGCACGTCTGCGTGCTTCGCGTTCTTTTTCTTCGTTGGCGTTTGAAAGATGGTGGAAGCCTGTACCTGCCGGAATTAAGCGGCCGATAATTACGTTTTCTTTCAAGCCTCTTAACATATCTTTCTTACCGTCAACTGCAGCTTCCGTCAGAATTCTTGTTGTTTCCTGGAAGGATGCTGCTGATATGAAGCTTTCGGTATTCAAAGAAGCTTTTGTAATACCTAACAGCATGTATTCGCAAGTTGCAGGTACTTTGCCTTCTTCTTCGGCTTTTTTGTTAGCTTCTTCAAATGTTTGAAGTTCAATTAATTCGCCCGGTAATAGGTTTGTATCGCCGGCATCAATAATACGTACTTTCTTTGTCATCTGACGTACGATAATTTCGATGTGTTTATCAGCGATTTCTACACCTTGTGAACGGTAAACGCGTTGTACTTCGTCAACCAAATACTGCTGTGCTGCTTCAACTCCGCAAAGTCTGATAACGTCATGCGGGTTCAAAGGACCGCTTGTTAAAGGCTGACCTTTTGTGATTTTTTGTTTATCGTGAACGATAATATTTGCATCAATTGCGTATTTGATTTCTACTCTGCCGTTTTCATTTACCAGATATAATCTCGGCAAATCTTCGTCGGTTTCGATTTCAGCAACGCCGTCTTCTTCCGCTAATATAGCGCAGTCTTTCGGTTTGCGGCCTTCAAGAAGTTCTTCAACCCTCGGCAAACCTTGTACGATGTCGCCTGTTTTTTGTCTTTCAAATACCAAGGTTGCAATCATATCACCACGGAGTACCAGTGCGCCTGATTCTACCTGGAGCATTGTACCCGGGCTTATCAAGTACGGTCTGCCTGTTCTTACCGTGATTTCACCTTTGTTTACTGCTACTACCTGACCTGATACCGGTGAAGTCTCTCCGCTTGATGAAATTATTGCGTCAGTCTTGATGAAATCACCTTTCTTAACACTTGCTGAAGCTTTTATTTTAATTACTTCTTCGTAGTTTTGGCTTGTTAATAACAGACGTCTGTTATCTGTTTTATTTTCATTAATTGATGCAACGCCGTCATTTATTGCCAGAACCTGTGTTTTTGCAATCGGTGTTTTCGGCTCAATTGTTTGACCGTCTTTTACAAGCAATTCTGTTTGAAGTGCTGATAACAATTTTGAATTGCCTTCAAATTCACGACGTACAATTAAGTTTTCAAGTACAACAATTCTCAAGTTGCCTTTATCATCCAATTCAACCATACCTTTCAAGTGTGAGAGGTATCCTTGCATTTGTAATACAAGGCTTGTTCTTGTAATTGTTGAACCGTCAAGGTTTCTTACTCTTGCACCGTCTTTGTATTGTAATTGAGTTACGGGAACTATATCAATCAATTCGTCTGTTGTGTTGAATTTGATTGATACGTCTTTTTGTTGAACGTCCAATACCTGAACCGGTCTTACCAAGATCTGGATAGGCTGGTTAGAGATGTTATCTTCATCCAATGAAAGACTTGCATCAAGTTCTTCATCCAGATCATCAATTTCAATTTCATCCAGAGATGAATCCATAATTGTAACGATAGATGTTTCTTTTGCTTTGATGCCGTCTGCGATTACGGTACCTTTTTTAACCACTTCGCCTTCGTCAACTTTTAATTCTGAAACGCTTGAAAGTGTGTGGATTTCTCCGGGTCTTACCGTAATTTCGTGGATGATATCGTTATATTCTTTGAATTCAACAATACCGTCAATGTGGCAGTAAACGTCTTTTACAACTTCGGTGCCTGCTGTTACGTAAGTTCCGTTTTCAACCATTTTCAATGTGCTGTCTTTTGAAATCTGGTGGATTTCTTCCGGAATAAATACAACAGTACCCGGTTTTGTAATGATTTGATTTTCATCAACTTCAACGTCTACGTATCTGATTTCGCCTGAGCTTGTTACAGCGCATTCTTCGTCAAGAAGTTCCGCGATAATCATGCCGTTTTCAACAGTTGTATCAACAGGTGCTTTTACAATGTATTTTTCGCCTGTCTTTTTAACTGTCCAGATTTGTTCTTTTTTAGTTTGTTCAAATGTTGCGTTTTCAGGCATCAAAGATGCGATTACAATGGTAATTTCTTTACCCTGTACGATTTTCTTAATCTTTTTGCCTTCAAAGTTTACATCTTCAATAACCAAGTCTTCACCAAAGCGAACTTCGCCGCCGTGTTCTGAAATAGTTAACGTTTCGGCTAATTTTTCGCCGGCTTTGATTTTCTGACCGTCTTTTACGATTACTTTTGAACCGCCCGGAAGGTTATATACATCGCCTCCAAGAACCCAGATAACGCCTTGTTTATTTGTTGTTCTTGAAATGTTGCCTTGTCTGTCTTTCTTTTCGTCTGCTACAAAGTCTTCGTATATAACTTCACCGCTCAAGTCAGCGTTAATATCTTTTGTTGCTTTTTCTGTCAAACGTGAACCGTCACCTTGAGATGTCGGTTCATAAGTTGCAAGTGTAAAGCCTTTTTCTACCTTCATTCCGTTTGTAAAGAATACTGTTGATCCTGCCGGAATGTGGTATTTTTCTGTTCTTTTAGCACCTTTAACTTCGATATCCGCTTCGTAGTTTGCAACATTTACGATATCACCGTGACGTGTTCTTAATTCTCTTGTTTTAACGTTTGATACAACTTCACCGGCTGATTTTGCATCAATGTGCTTCATAGCACCTGAACCTTTGAATACACCGCCTGTGTGGAATGTTCTCATTGTAAGCTGTGTACCGGGTTCACCGATTGATTGTGCTGCGATAATACCGATTGCTTCACCTACATCTACGAGTTTTTGGGTTGTCATTGCCCAGCCGTAGCATTTTTGGCAAATACCGTATTCAAGTCCGCAGGTCAAGCCTGAACGTACTTTTAAATGCTGTAAATTCAAGTGTGCAATCTTTTTGATATCATCACGGTTCAATGTTGTTCCTGATTGAACAAGAACTGTTCCGTCAGTATCTTTGATGTCTTCTGCAATTGTTCTTCCGAGTAATCTGTCGATTAACGGTACAATTACTGCATCGCCGTCTACGATTGGTTTCATGTTAATTGATTTTGTTGTATGGCAGTCTTCTGCGCGGATGATTACGTCTTGCGCTACGTCTACCAAACGTCTTGTCAAATAACCTGAGTCAGCTGTTTTTAACGCTGTATCTACCAAACCTTTACGGGCACCGTATGATGAAATGATGTATTCAGTAACGGATAAGCCCTCTTTAAAGTTTGATTTAATCGGCAAGTCGATGATTTGACCCTGTGCGTCTGCCATCAAACCACGCATACCAACCAATTGTGATACCTGTGATAAGTTACCTCTCGCACCGGAGAATGCCATCATATATACCGGATTTAATTTATCAAAGTTTTCTACTACCTGTTCTGTTAACTTTGCAGTTGTTTCAGACCAGGTGTCGATAACTTTTGTATATCTTTCTACTTCTGTAATTTCACCTTTCAGGTATCTGTTTGTTGATTGTTCAATCTCTTTTTCTGCTTCCTGCAAAAGTGCTTTCTTAGCAGGCGGTACCTGCAAGTCTGCAATTGAAATTGTTGTACCTGATTTGGTTGCATATTTGTAACCAAGGTTTTTCAAGGCGTTTGCAAGTTCTGCTGTCTTTGCTCCGCCGTATTCCAAATACATTTGGGCAAGCAAATTGTTTAATGCTTTTTTATCCATTTGTTTGTTAATGTATTCGGGTGTCTTTTTTTCATGAATGTATGTTGTTTCCATTATATATTCCCTTTTTATTCTTTTATTACAATCATTTGGATTATATATTAAGCCAGAGCGTTTTTAACTGTTTCGTTAAAAATAATTCTTCCGACTGTAGTTTCCATTCTTTCACCTTTTTCGTTTCTTACAACGATTTTGTCGTGCAAGTCGATTACGCCTACTTCCAACGCTGATATTGCATCCTGGAAGTTGTAGAAGTAACCTTTAGGTTCTTGTTCAGGATTTTTCAAGATAGTCAGGTAATACATACCCAATACCATATCCTGTGAAGGTGTAATAATCGGTTTGCCGTTTGCAGGAGCCAAAATGTTGTTAGTTGCGAGCATTAACATTCTTGCTTCTGTTTGGGCTTCAATTGACAACGGAACGTGAACAGCCATTTGGTCGCCGTCGAAGTCAGCGTTGAATGCCGTACATACAAGCGGGTGCAATTGAATTGCGCGGCCTTCTACAAGTTTCGGTTCAAATGCTTGAATACCTAATCTGTGAAGGGTCGGTGCACGGTTCAACAATACCGGATGTCCGTCAATTACTTCTTCCAATATATCCCAAACTATTGCTTCAGAGCGTTCAATTTTCTTTTTAGCTGATTTGATGTTTTGAACGTATCCTCTTTCAATAAGTTTATTAACTACAAATGGTTTAAACAATTCGATAGCCATTTCCTTCGGCAAGCCGCACTGATTCAAGCTCAACTGCGGACCTACAACGATAACTGAACGGCCTGAGTAGTCAACACGTTTACCCAATAAGTTCTGTCTGAAACGGCCTTGTTTACCTTCAATAATATTTGATAATGATTTAAGAGCGCGGTTATTCGGTCCTACTACGGTTCTTCCGCGTCTGCCGTTATCTATCAATGCATCAACAGCTTCCTGAAGCATACGTTTTTCGTTTCTTACGATAATTTCAGGTGCGCCCATTTCCAAAAGTCTTTGTAAACGGTTGTTTCTGTTGATTACACGTCTGTACAAATCGTTTAAGTCAGATGTTGCAAAACGTCCGCCGTCCAATTGTACCATCGGTCTTAAATCCGGCGGGGTTACGGGCAATACATCCATAATCATCCAGGTCGGATCTGTTTCGGATGAAATTAATGCATCAAGTAATCTTAAACGTTTGATAAGTTTGCTTTTTCTTTGAACTGAAGTTACATTGCCTGCAAGTTCGCTTCTGATTTCTTCTGCCAATTCTTTTATGTTAATTTCTGACAAAAGTTCTTTTATTGCTTCTGCACCGATACCTACTTTAAGTTCGGTTTCTTCGTTTTCCGCAATGTAATCTTCGTATTCTTCTTCGCCTAACAATTGTAATTTCTTAAACGGGCTTTCTCCAGGTTCAATTACTACATAATTGTTAAAGTAAATTACCTGTTCCAAATCTTTCAAGGTCATATCCAACAGTAAACCTAAGTATGAAGGAATACCTTTTAAGAACCAGATATGAGAAACAGGGGCAGCAAGTTTAATGTGTCCCATTCTGTGACGGCGGACTTTTGAATCTGTAACTTCTACACCGCAGCGTTCGCAGATGATACCTTTATGTCTTACTCTTTTATATTTACCGCAATAGCATTCCCAGTCCTTTGTCGGTCCGAAAATTCTTTCGCAGAAAAGACCGTCGCGTTCCGGTTTTAAGGTACGGTAATTTATTGTTTCCGGTTTTGTTACTTCCCCGTAGGACCATTTCAATATCCTTTCCGGTGAAGCTATACTTATTCGTATATAGTCAAAGTAATCTATGCTTGTTGACATTTTTGTTATTTCTCCTTTTATTTGGGCGGGGAAGTTATTCCCCGCTTAAATTATTTTCTACAGATCGCCGAAAGTGGTCGGTGTTTCAAAGAAGTTGATGTTCAACAACTCTGAATCAATGTCGGATAATGTACGTTTTGGTGCTGATTTTCTCAAATCATCCATATCGCTCATCAAGTCGACTTCTTCACCGTCTTTTTTGGCTACTGTTATATCCAAACCGATACTTTGCAATTCTCTTACAAGTACCTTGAATGATTCCGGAATACCCGGTCTCGGAATGTTATCACCTTTAACTATTGCTTCGTAGGCTCTATTTCTGCCGTTTACATCATCGGATTTGATTGTTAACATTTCCTGCAATGTGTAAGCCGCACCATACGCTTCCAAAGCCCATACTTCCATTTCACCGAATCTTTGTCCGCCGAATTGTGCCTTACCGCCTAACGGTTGTTGTGTTACAAGTGAGTAAGGACCTGTTGAACGTGCGTGAATCTTATCGTCAACAAGGTGGACAAGTTTCAGGATATAAGAAAGACCTACTGCAACCGGTTCATCAAACGGTTCACCGGTTCTTCCGTCGATAAGTCTTACTTTACCGTCTTCGGTTACCCAATCGCATCCGCTTTCTTTAATACCTTTTAATAATTCGTATTTTGTTGCGATTTCTGATTGAGCTTCGCCGTACATTTCATCAAATGACGGTGCTTCGTAGTAGTTTCCTGTCAAATACGCTGCCAAGCCTAATAATAATTCATAAGTTTGACCAACGTTCATACGTGAAGGTACACCCAGCGGGTTCAACACGATATCAACAGGGGTTCCGTCAGGCATAAACGGCATATCTTCTTTCGGTAATATTCTTGATACAATACCTTTGTTACCGTGACGTCCTGAAAGTTTATCACCCACTGATACTTTACGTTTTTGTGCGATGTAAACTCTGATTACGGTATTTGCACCCGGCGGTAATTCATCGCCTTTTTCTCTGTCAAATACCTTAACGTCGATTACGCGTCCGCCTTCACCGTGAGGAACTCTCAATGAGTTATCTTTTACGTCTCTTGCTTTTTCCGCAAAGATTGCTCTTAAAAGTTTTTCTTCCGGCGGATGTTCTGATTCGCCTTTCGGAGTTACTTTACCTACCAATATATCGTCTGCATAAACTCTTGCACCGATACGAACAATACCGCGTTCATCCAAATGTCTCAAAGCATCTTCTGATACGTTCGGAATTTCACGGGTAATTTCTTCCGGTCCGAGTTTTGTTTGTCTTGCATCTATTTCTAATTTTTCAATGTGAATTGATGTGAAGATGTCATCGTGTACGCATCTTTCTGATAACAGGATAGCATCTTCGAAGTTGTAACCTTCCCAAGGCATATACGCAACAATTACGTTTTTACCTAAAGAAAGTTCGCCGCCGCAGGTTGACGCACCGTCTGCGATTACGTCGCCTGCTTTAACCTTGTCTCCTTCGTTTACGATTGGACGCTGGTTAATACATGTATCCTGGTTGCTTCTTACGTATTTCATTAACTGATATACGTGAGGGTTGTTTTGTTTATCGCGGATTACGATTTCTTCACCGACAACTCTTTCTACAACGCCGTCAACTTCTGATACGATTACCATACCTGAGTCTTTTGCAGCTCTTGCTTCCAAACCCGTACCGACTACCGGTCTTTGTGTTATAAACAAAGGTACTGCCTGACGTTGCATGTTTGATCCCATCAATGCACGGTTTGCGTCATCGTGTTCAATGAACGGAATCATTGAGGTTGCAACTGAAATTATCTGAATCGGGCAAACACCTACATAGTCAACCTTTTTGGAGTCGCCCATTGTGAATTCCGAATGATAACGTACAGGTACGTATTCATCTTTAAAGCTTCTGTCTTTGTTTAACTGTACGTCTGCAGGTGCAACACGGAAGTTTTCGTCTTCATCTGCTGTCAAATAGTGAACTTCATCAGTTACAACGCCGTCTTTTACAACGAAGAACGGTGATTCCACAAAGCCGTAGTCGTTAACTTTTGCGTGTGTTGCCAATGAACCTATCAAACCTGCGTTCGGACCTTCCGGAGTTTCTACCGGACAAATACGTCCGTAGTGTGACGGGTGAATATCACGTACTGCAAATCCTGCACGTTCTCTCATCAAACCGCCCGGTCCTAATGCTGAAATACGTCTTTTGTGAGTTAATTCAGCCAACGGGTTTGTCTGGTCCATAAATTGTGATAACTGTGAACTTCCGAAGAATTCCTTCAATGAAGCAACCAACGGTTTTGTGTTCAACAGGTTCAACGGGGTTAATGTTTCTGAATCCTGCAAGGTCATTCTTTCTTTTACAATTCTTTCAATTCTTGAAAGACCTACTCTGAACTGGTTTTGTAAAAGTTCGCCGACTGAACGGATTCTTCTGTTTCCTAAGTGGTCGATATCGTCCAAAGTTCCTTCATCATAAGTTAAGTTGATTAAGTATTCGATTGACGCAACGATATCTTGAACGGTCAATGTTCTCTGATTTTTAGGAATATTTAAGTTTAATTTTTTGTTTAATTTGTAACGACCTACACGTCCGATATCGTATTTCTTTTCATCAAAGAAACGTGCTTCCAATATTGAACGTCCGCCTTGCGGAGATGCCGGATCGCCCGGTCTTAATTTTTTATAAACTTCGATTAAAGCATCGTCTGTTGTTTCAGTTGTATCTTTATCAAGTGTCTTTTTCAAAAATTCAAAGTGGGTGAATAAAGTTTCCATTTCTGAAACTGTTATGCCCATTGCTTTTAATAATGTTGTAGCAAGGATTTTTCTGTTTTTGTCTATTTTAACGTAGATTAAATCGTTGCTGTCTGTTTCTATTTTCAACCATGCGCCGCGGTTCGGAATCATTGTTGCGTTGTATAAACGTTTTCCGGCAGGTGATACTTCACGTTTGAAATATACACCCGGTGATCTTACGATTTGGGATACGATTACACGTTCCGCACCGTTTACGATAAATGTACCTTTGTCTGTCATTGTCGGAATATCGCCGATATAGACTTCCTGTTCCTTGATTTCACCGCTGTCACGGTTTACAAGTCTTATCATTACGCGTAATTGTTTTGCATAAGTCGCGTCATGAATTCTTGCTTCTTCTACTGTGTACTTTGCGTTGTCGAAAGTATAATTTGGTAAGAAGTGTAATTCCAATCTTCCCGTATAGTCTTTAATAGGGCTGAAAGATAGTAATTCTTCCTTCAAACCTTCTTTTAAAAACCATTCAAAAGATTTTTTCTGCACTTCAATAAGGTCCGGTAAATCATCCAATCGAGTATGGGGAATACCCATCGGAGTTACTCTTTCTGCGTATTTTGTCTTAGACATTAAATTACCTCATTCTATTATAAATGGTGTACGTACTAAAAATTAATTTTTCTAACTTGAGGCTGTTAACCTTTTGCCGTAAACCGGCAAATAAATATATTTTCAGGGCTTTTTTGTATTTAGGCACAAATCGCCCCCACTTTACTTTTGCATGTTACTTAATCATATTACATCAATATTTTTAGTCAAGAAATTTTCAGCCCGTTTTTTGAATTTTGTTAAATTTTTGTTACAATATTTTTTACAGGGCTGAAAGCTTGATTATATCAGGATTTGACTGTCAAGGCATAAATTGTATATATTGATTCGAGCGGGTTTTGAAGCATGCCCCAAAACCCTTGTCTAATCAAATAAATGGCTGTTTTTTATAAAAACTACTGCCTGAGGCAATACAACATATACCGCTTTACATAAAAACTATTATCGCCATATTTCAGCATTTTCTTTCTCTTTGTTGCGAAGCAAAGCGGATTGCGAGCAGAGGGCGAAACGGCGGCGCGCAGGCGACGGCGTTGCAGTCCCGTTTAATGCGAGCAAACAAGCAGAGAAAGAAAACGCTGGCAAAAGAAAGAGAAACACGCGACCGAAATGACCGAGTAAGCAGGGGACACCCCTGCCACCCCGTTAAAGCCGGCTATGCCGGCTCCGCGCCTAAGAACAACGGCGCGGCTTGACAAAATGGTTCGACCTTAACGGAACGAGCAATCATTACATAACGAAGCAACAACAAAGCGAGCGTTGTTTGAGCGGTTGATTTTTAGATCCCGCAACAAGTGCGGGATGACGTAAAAGCGAGTTTGCGAGCTCGGGTTGAGTTATAGTAATGATTAGCGAGTGCAGTTCCGGTCGAGAGTTTCTTTGGGTACTTTCTTGTCGGTACAAGAAAGTACCATGGGGGCAGATAATATTTATTATGTAAATTCTTGCAAAACGCAAAAACTTTTGCTAAAATCTTTATTATGAAAAAAATATTTTTATTAATGGCTTTATTGATTTTTGGATTGTCGGTTAATGCGGAAGGTATTACCCTCACTGGTGAAGCACGCTTTGACTGGGTTGATATGACACAGGTTCAAAGAGATTCCACAATTGAATACTATCACGATATACTTTTTGGTGAAAACAGCGTAAACAACTTCACAAAAGACGAATTTAAAAAAGAATTTGAACCTTATAAAAAGGATAAAGATTACAAAGAACACTATATGCTTGCAAAAGATGACGTGAAGGAAACCAAAGACGCAAACATCTGTTCTTTTTATTACAAGGGCAATATATTAATTATATATGCGCTTCAGTATAAAGATAATCCGCGTAATGTGTTTTATTACGATCCTTACGGACGCTTGAGATATGTGGATGTGATTTCTGAAAATTACCCTAATTTCCCGTATAATTCCAAGCAGTATAAATCAAACGGAAAACTTGTCAGCGCAATATATTTTACATCAAAAGATATGCAATATATGTACGAACCTGATGGTAAATTTAAAGGCTTGTGGTACAAAGAAAAAATGTACGATAAAAACGGAAAACAAAAGGTTATAAGAACAAATTGGTAAAATAAAGGCGGGAATTAACCCGCCTGATTATTAATCTTTATCAACTTTTTTAAATTTTTTGATTGCTTTATGATCCATTTTTGGCGGCATTTGTTTATGGAAGTCGCCGTGATGGTGTCCGCATCTGCATTCATGATGATACGGCGGAGGATATGCGCCCGGATAAACCGGCATTGGAGGTTTGTTTATAGCGTTAAATAAGCATAATGCAAAAAATACGCCGAAAAATGAACCGCAAGTTACGATTAAAAATTTTCTAAACCCTTTTGACATACAAATGCAATCGCATTTTTTTTCTTCACATCTTTGTTCTTCTGTCATAATCTTTTTCTCCTTTTGTTAATAAACTAACCAATAAAGCTTCTTATATTATTATAACGATTTTTTGAAAAAAATGTTCATTTGTTCAGTGGATGTTTAGTTTTTAACAACGGAGAGTACATAATTATTGTTGAAGTATTTGTTTGCGGCTTCAATTATATCGGATTCTGTGACACTGTTAATGAGCTTGGCGTATTTGTCTTTGAAGTCATAGCCTCGTTTGGAAACTTCAAACCAGCCTGTGGAGGAGGCTTTTTCAAGGTTTGTTTCCTGTGCGATTACGAATTGTCCTATGAGTTTGTCTTTTGCATCCTGAAGCTCTTTTGTGCCTACGTATTCTGTTTTCAGCCTGTTAATTTCTTCAAATAATTTGTTTTTTGAACGTTCAAGAGTTTTCGGGTTAGTGCCGATATAAACGGCGAAGTTCCCTTTAAGCATACTCGGGCTGTAGTTTGAGCCTAACTGGTAGGCAAGACCTTCCTGATCACGAAGATTTTTGAAAAGTCGTGAGCTCATGCCCGAACCCAGCATTGAATTTATTACCTGAAGGGTGGCGTAATCTTTAAGGTTATTGAAGCCTGCGGTTTGCCAGCCTAAAAATATCCAGGCGGTTTCTGTGTTTTTGTCTGTTTGGGTTGAAATTCGCGGTGTTGTTGTGTCCGGAATTGTATATTTGCCAAAATCAAAAACTTCGCCGGATTTATTTTGGAACATTTTTGTAAGCTCTGTGATTGTTTTTTCTTTATCTACATTGCCGTTAATTGATATAACAAGGTTTTTGGGGTTAAACAGATTTTTGTAGAATTCCTGAATATCGGTTTGTTCAATTTGCGGCATAGTTTTTTCAAGGATTTTGGTGGAATTAGAATAGACGCTGCCCTGATAAATCAGGGTATTGTATTCCTCAATTGCCTTTTGCAAGGGCAGGTCGCGGTTTTTGCGGATGGCGTTAATTTTTTCCGCGCGCGCTTTTTCGATTTCGTAATCATCAAGGATTGCGTTATTTACAATTTCGTTTAAAAGGTCAAGGGTTTTGTCATATTCGGTTTTGGTGGTCAAAATATTTACGGAAAAGCTGTCGGCCTTTGACATCGGGGAAATTTTTATTCCGTTATCTTCCATTAATTCAGAAAGTTCGTTCGAGGAATATTTTTTTGTGCCTTTAAGTATAACAGATGCCGTAAGTTTGCCTGTCCCCGGGATTTTTTCCAAAAATTCTCCGCCTTTTGAAAAAATACTTATTGCGATAATATCATTTGCGGTATTCGGGGTCAAAAGAAGGGTGGCACCGTTGGAAAGAGTGTATTTTTGGGTTTCGGAATTTTCGCTTGCAAGCGTAGCTTTTAAATTAAGCGGTTTTTTATCGGAAATTTGGACTTCGTTTGATTTTTTCGGCAAAACTATTGATACGGCGCTTTTTTCAACGCCGAGATATTTGTTCGCCGCGCGTTTTACATCTATGGGAGTTACTTTTTTAATATTTTCGATATAGTTTTCGTAGAATTTTGTTCCGCCGGTTGTAACAAAGGTATAGCCGATTTCCTGCGCAATATTGGTTACGGATTCTCTTGCATAGTAGGTGTCGCGCTCGATTAAGTTCTGCGCAAGCCTTACCTGCTCCGGCGTAACCCCGTTTTTCTTTATTTCGTTAATTTCTTCAAAGATGTTTTTTTCAAGCTTTTCTGCATTTTCGGGAGTAAAATTTGCCGAAATGTAGAAAAGTCCGTCGTCTTTAAATGTTGCATTTGCCGCGCCGATTGAGAATGCAAGCTGTTTTTCGTCTTTTATTTTTCTGTAAAGCACGGAGGATCTTCCGTCGCCGAGAATTGTTGAAAGCACATCCAGTGCATAAGAGTCGTTGTCGGTTATGTTTACGCCGCGGAAGCCTATGAGCATATAGCCGGATTGCGTATCTGTGTAATCTGTTTTTCTTAATTGAGATGTTATTTGTTTTTCTTTAGGGTAATTCTTTTTCGGTACTTTTTTGTATTCGGCTGAAAATTCTGATTTTACCTTCTCAAGCGCTTTTTGGGTATCGACATCACCGACAATTATTGTAATCATATTTGACGGGGCATAATATTTATTAAAGTAGCTTAGAATTTCTTCGCGCGTAATTGTTTCTATAATTTCGCTTTTGCCTATTACTTTTCGTTTATACGGGTGGTTTGTGTACATCATTTCGACAAGGTTGTCGTAAACTTTTGTCGAAGGTGAATTCATATCCTTGCAGATTTCTTCCAGAACGACTTTTCTTTCCTTTTCCATTTCTTTTCGCGGAATTAAGGGGTTTTGAAGCATATCTGCATGCATATCTAATGCTAAATCAAAATCTTTTGACGGGATAGTTATATAATAATGTGTAAAATCTTTGCTTGTAGCAGCATTATTTACGGCGCCTTTTGCCTCAAGCACCCTGTCAAATTCTCCGGGCTCACGGGTTGTTGTCCCTTTGAAAAATAAATGTTCCAAAAAGTGTGAGACCCCGTTGTTTTTGTCATCTTCATTTATTGAACCTGTTTTTACCCAGGTGTCAATTGTGACAATCGGGTTGGTGTGGACTTCTTCAATTATTACGGTCTGCCCGTTGTCCAGCTTAAAAACGTTAAAATCCGCTGCAAGCGCTAAATTCCCTGTTATAAATAAACACAATAAAATAATTATTTTTCTCATAATATCCCCTTTTAATAAAATACTACTATAAAATTCCCGATAAAAAAAGTAGTTAAAAGGTTATTTTTTAAATACGGCAGTTTTGATTATTTTGTAAAGCCCGAAAAGTGCCGCAGCTCCAAATGTACACCAAACTCCGACGGGTGTTTTTTTTCTGTCTGCGGGTTTTTCTTTTTGCTGTTTTACATAAATATCATTTGATATTTGGTTGAATTCTTTTGTAGCTTTAAAATGCGAATACAATTCCGGCTCAAGATGGTAATCCGGCGCGGGAATTACTCCAAGCACATACGGCGGGTAATGCATTGGCTTATTGGCAATATTTTCCTTCACTACAACTTCCATAGCTTTATTAAAACAAAAACTTTTACAAAATTGCCATTTTTTTGTATTTATATTAAGATATTGTTAGCTTTTAATTGACTTGCTGATTAATTTAGTTTAAAATGAGAATGATTATCAAGTTGAGGTTTAAAGTATGAATTATTCAAAACAAAGAGAAGTTGTACTGGATTCGTTAAAGAAAAACGTAATACATCCGACTGCTGAAAAATTGTATTCAATAATTCAGATTGAATATCCGGAGGTCAGCAAGGCTACTTTATACAGAAATTTAAGCCAGCTTGCGGATGCCGGTATAATAAAAAAGATTGACGGACTTGAGCCGTCAGCGCACTTTGATCATAATACTCATCCGCATTATCATTTTATGTGCGAAAAATGCGGCAGGGTATTTGATATAAGCACAGATGTGGCACAAAATGTCACAGAAAAAGCAGAGCAGGAAACAGGCTTTAAAATTACAAGTCATGAAATAGTTTTCAAGGGTTTGTGTAAAGACTGTCAAGAGTAAAAGGAGAGAAATTATGGAAAAGTATGTATGCACGGTTTGCGGATGGGTTTATGACCCGGCAGAAAATGAGGATGTCCCTTTCAAAAAACTTCCGGATGACTGGACTTGCCCATTGTGTGCAATGCCAAAAGAAATGTTTGAAGTGTTAGCTGAATAATAAGGATTAACTAATATGGAATTAAAGGGAACAAAGACAGAAAAAAATCTTATGGCTGCCTTTGCAGGTGAATCCGAAGCGAGAAATAAATATACTTATTATGCTTCACAGGCTAAAAAAGAAGGTTTTGTTCAAATAAGTAAGATTTTTGAAGAAACTGCCAATAATGAAAAAGAACATGCTAAATTGTGGTTTAAATATCTTCATGACGGCAAGGTGCCGGAAACTATAAAAGCACTTGAAGATGCCGCAAACGGCGAAAATTACGAGTGGACGGAAATGTACGCTCAGTTCGCAAAAGAAGCTAAAGAAGAAGGCTTTGACCGGATTGCAATCCTTTTTGAAATGGTTGCAAAAATTGAAAAAGAACACGAAGAACGTTACAGAAAATTGTTGGAAAACGTTAAAAATAATTCTGTTTTCAATAAGCCTTCAGCCGTTATCTGGGAATGTGCAAACTGCGGGCATGTATTAGAAGGCGAAAATGCGCCTGAATTATGTCCTGTTTGCAAGCACCCGAAAGCATATTTCTTTATGAAAGCTAAAAATTATTAATTGTTGTATCCGCATAGCCCATACAGGCTATGCGGAAATTACAAAAGCGTTATATAAATAGTAAAGGAGAAACAATGAAATTCCGTGAAATTAAAAATAATGTTTTTTATTGCGGATTGAATGACAAAGAACGCAAGATTTTCGATGAACTTATTCCGTTGGAACAGGGAACAAGCTATAATTCTTATCTTGTTAAAGGTTCTGAAAAAATTGCGCTTATTGACACCATGTATCCGCCAAAATCTGAAGAGTATCTTAAAAACCTTGATGAAAATAAGATTACAAAAGTTGATTATATTATTGCAAATCACGGTGAACAGGATCATACCGGAACTTTGCCGAAATTGATTGAAAAATATCCAAACGCAATGATTGTTACTAATCAGTTTTGCAAAAATAATATAATGGAAATGCTTTTGATTCCCGAAGATAGAATTCAGGTTATTAAAAATGATGAGGAACTTTCTTTAGGCGACAAAACATTGAAGTTTTTTATGGCACCAGGTGTGCATTGGCCTGATACAATGTTTACTTATATTGTTGAAGATAATCTTTTGTGCACATGCGACTTTTTGGGCGCGCATTATACATTTGATGACATTTTTGCGGACGACAGCAAAGAGCTTGAACATGCCGCAAAACGTTATTATGCAGAAATTATGATGCCGTTTAGAAAGATGTGCCAGAAATATACAAAACAGGTAAGAGAATTAAATCCTGATATGATTTTGCCGAGTCATGGTCCGATTTATAAAAATCCTAAATTTATTTTGGATTTGTATGAAGACTGGTCAAGCGACGAAGCTAAAAATCTTGTTGTTCTTCCTTACGTTTCAATGTACGGAAGTGTAGAAGAAATGATTAATTATCTTGCCGACAAATTGAATGCCGCAGGTATTCAGACAATTAAACACGATATAGTGTCTGATGATTTGGGTGATCTTGCAATGGCAATTGTTGATGCCAAAACAATTGTTCTCGGCGCTTCAATGGTGCTTTGTGCTCCTCACCCCGCAGCAGCAAATGCGGCTTATCTTGTTAATATTCTTAACCCAAAAGCTAAATATGCAACCATTATCGGTTCTTACGGCTGGGGCGGTGATTTGGTAGGTAAATTAACCAATATGATGTCAAATTTGAAAGTTGAGCTTATTGAGCCGATTTTGATTAAGGGCAAGGCTAAGGAAGATACATTCCAAAAACTGGACGAGATGGCTAAGGCTATTATTGAAAAGCATGGTTAATATTTTGTAACAATTAGACAATAAAAGTTCTTCCTGTGTTTTATAAATTCGGGAAGAACTTTTTATAAGGTGTGAAAGTATGTATGTAAATCAGGTTAATTTCAATAAAAATTCCGTTAATCATAACAAGTTGCAGCGCAAACAACAGCAGGTGCAAAATTATTCGTCAGGTGTTCAAACATCTTTATATAATACAAAGGGTATGAATGTATATTTCGGCGGATTGGCAAAAGGCGTTGACGTAATAGAAAATCAATGTATAGATATTTTACGTGCAGCAAGAGATGGTGTGAGAAGAAAATTTGCAGAAAATGATATTGAAGATATTGTAAAAAGTCTTAAAGTCGTCAAAAAGCCTGAAGAAAAGCCTGAAATTTTACAGGAAATTATTGCACTGGATGAAGGAACTCCCATATCAAATAAAGATTTTTTCAAAAATATTGTCGGACTTGTTGCTGATAAGCCTGAAAATGAAAGGTTTGCTATTTTGGAATTTGCAGCAAATGAACTCGAAAATGCAGCCAAGCCTATGGATGCTTTTTTGATGCTTCCGCGAAAAACGCAAGATGAGCTTACAAATTTGCTCTGTCAGATTGATTATATAAATGATATGAAATTATTTAAAAATGATGACGCCAGAAGCATTGCTATAGAAAGTTTGTATAATACATTCAGAGTTCCTTTATATGCCCATGATGATTTGGACAAAATAGACAGAGCTTTTAGAGGCGCGTATAAAAAAAGAAACCTTGAAATCCTTAATGCCGATAGAGATTTTTATGAAAATCAAGATTATTTTAAAGATGAAAGTTCTAAAGAAAAATTTATGATTGTTGTTGATAATATCACAGATTATTTTAAAAACAGTATTTAAGTAATAGTTTTACTCCATTTTATAACATTAAATAGTCTGTAAGTTCTCGTTTCCCCTTTTGTGCTTATTTTAAAGACAGAAAGTCCAAATATTTTATATCTTTTCGTGTGAGTTTTATTATCTGAAAGGTCAATATTATGTGATTTTAAAAAGTCTTCCGCAGTTTTTAGCGCCCAGCTTTTATCGTCATTTGTTTTTTTTGTTTTTAATCTTACAATCGACTTTGAATGCCGCCAGTAGTAATAATATGTATCCGGTACCGTAACCATTGTTTTTAAGTAGTACAAACTTTGCGGACTGAATACAATGTCTTCATAATACCGTCCTTCTTCAAATTTTAAATTGCATTTAACAAACATTTCCCTTTTATAGATTTTATTCCAAACATAGGATTTATCCGGTAAATCGCAAAGCACAAGCTTTTCCCGAAAATCTGATGTTACTGTTTCTTTGTCAAATTTAAGATGATATTTTTGATTATATTTATGCAGTCTTATTATTCCGCCGGTTGCAATGTCTGTGTCATATTTTTTAGCGGCATTATAGAGTTTTTCAAAGAAATCCAAATCAACCCAGTCGTCGCTGTCAACAAACCCCAGATATTCTCCTTTTGCAACAGCAATTCCGGCGTTTCTTGCACTTGAAATTCCGCCGTTTTCTTTTGTAATAATTTTTATTCTGCTGTCGGTATATTCTTCTAATATCCGACCTGAATTATCCGTGGAACCGTCATTAACACAGATAATTTCAATGTCTTTTAACGTTTGGTTTACCAGACTGTCAAGGCATTTTTTCAAATACTTTTCGCAGTTATAAACCGGTACGATTACACTTACTTTAATATTATTCATATTTATATCATCACCAATAATTACTTATATTATGCCGAATGTCCCGATTTGTCAAGAAAAGAGAATGCTTTTCGGCGGATTAAAAAAAGCAGGCATTGAGCCTGCTTTTTTCTATGCTTTAACAAGGTTTTGCGCAAAGGAGTCGGCGGATCTGGATTCGATTTCATCTTTAACCTTATTGATGAATTCATCCACACCGAGCGTTCCGACCTGTCCGATACCGCGTGCGCGGACTGCAAGAGAATTCGATTCAATTTCTTTGTCGCCGATTACAACGACGTAAGGAATTTTCTTATCCTGCAGACTTTCTCTGATTTTGTAATTCATACTTTCGGAGCGGTCGTCGAGTTTTACACGAATTCCGGCATCGCGCATTTTTTTGTAGACTTTTTCCGCGAAATCAACGTGTTTTTCGTTAGAAATCGGAACAATAGCAACTTGTGTCGGCGCAAGCCATGTCGGGAAAGCACCTGCGTAATGCTCGATTAAGATTCCGTGGAAACGTTCCATAGAGCCGAATACTACGCGGTGAAGCATTACAGGAGTTTTCATGGAACCGTCTTTGTCCTGATATTTGATACCGAAACGTTCCGGAAGGTTAAAGTCCAGCTGAATTGTAGCGCACTGCCACATTCTGCCGATAGCATCTTTAATCTTAAAGTCGATTTTCGGACCGTAGAAAGCGCCGTCGCCTTCGTTAATTTCATATTTCATTCCGCGTCTGTCCATAGCTTCTTTCAAGCCGGCTTCCGCTCTGTTCCAATTTTCAATTTCGCCTACAAAACTTTCAGGGCGTGTTGACAATTCAACTTCAAAGCTCATATTGAATAACGCCATTGTGTCCGCAACAAAATCAATAATTTCATTGATTTCATCAACCAGCTGTTCAGGTGTGCAGAAAATGTGTGCATCATCCTGTGTAAAGCCCTGAACACGGGTTAAACCTGATAAAGCTCCTGATTTTTCTTTTCTGTAAACAGTTCCGAGTTCTGCCATTCTTAAAGGCAATGATCTGTATGAATATCTGTTTGCTTGATAAATCAGAATATGGAACGGACAGTTCATCGGTTTTAAAATAAACTGTTCATCGCTGTCTTCATCTTTTTGAATAAAGAACATGTTTTCTTTATAGTGATCGGCATGACCTGAAATTTCCCACAATTTTGATTTTGCAATGTGAGGAGTATTTACGATTACGTAACCGCGTTTTCTGTGTTCGGTTCTCCAGTAATTTTCAATTTCTTCTCTTACAACTGCAAGGTTCGGATGCCATAACACAAGCCCTCCGCCCAATTCATCACGGGTTGAGAAAAGATCAAGCTTTGCCCCGAGTTTTCTGTGATCGCGTTTTTCAGCTTCTTCAAGAAAATGCAGATAATCCGCCAGATCTTCTTTTGTCCAGAAGGCGGTTGCATAAATTCTCTGGAGCATTTTGTTGTTTTCGTTTCCTCTCCAGTAAGCGCCTGCAACTTTCAAAAGCTTGATAGCATTTGGCTTTATATAACTTGTATTTGGAAGGTGAGGACCTGCACAAAGGTCGTTAAACAAAACATTGCCGTCTTTGTCTTTTGTTAAATACAAGGTCGGATTGTCATTTCTGTGTTCTTCAAGAAGCTCTGCCTTGTAAATTTCACCTTCTTTTTTGAATTCTTCAATTTGTGCGTCCACATCTTCAACATAGTGTTTTTCAAATGTTAAGTTTTGTTTTACTATGTTTTTCATTTCTTCTTCAATTTTAACGAGATCGTCTTCTGTGAAGGCATGCCCGTCCGTTAAATCAAAGTCATAGTAAAAACCCGTATCCGTTGAAGGTCCTATAGCTAACTTTGCCTCAGGGAACAACTTTTGTACGGCTTGTGCCATGATGTGGGATGCGGAGTGTCTCAGTACCGCAAGTGTTGATTCGTTTTTTTCCATTTTAATCCTTTCGTCCTTTGGGTTTGCCGGTAAATTCCGTTTAAATAATAACATTTATATAAACTCTTACCGCCCGGGGTGGACCCCCCTAACTCTACGTTTAAGATTGTAACACAAAATTAATTTTGGCATGCAACTCAATACATGGCTAATTGATTGCGTATAATCACTCAGCTATGATTTATAAATCTCAATAATATAATTATAAATCATTAGCATGAGATAAAAAAAAGGGTAATATTATTAATATGGAAAGAGATGAGATAATAAGAATATTTGCAGAGAATTTGAGAGCAGAACGTGCCAGAAAGAAGTTTTCACAGGAGTTTTTGGCAGAAAAAGCGGATATAACACCCGAATATCTTGCCAGAATTGAGCATGAAAAATACAGTCCTTCGCTGGTTGTTATTGTAAGACTTGCAATTGCACTTGGAGTGACCATAGACAAACTTATACCGCTGGATGTTTAACATTTCTTAATTAAATTATTTTTTCCCTCAAGAATTTCGTTTTTATTGTAAAATATAGGAAAATGCGAAAGAGGTAAAAATGAACACAGTAGTAATAGTAGGTCGTGTCGGACGAGATGCGGAAGTCAGATATTTTGAATCAGGGAAGGTAAAGGCAAATTTTTCTGTTGCCGTAAACCGTTGGGATCCCAAAACCAAGGCAGAAGTTGCGGATTGGTTTAATATTGATGTTTGGGATAAGCAGGCTGAATTTGCCGGAGAATATGTAAAAAAAGGTATTCAGGTTGCGGTAGACGGAAGAATTGGTCAGAACAAATGGACAGATAAAGCAACCGGAAACGACAGAGAAAACTTTTTAATTGTCGCAAACAGCATAAGACTGTTAGGTTCCAAAAGGGATGCGGAAGCTGCTATATGATAATTAATTCACATGTTGTAGGGATTATTGCAGATGATTTAACTGGTGCAAATGATACGGCGTTGCAATTTCACCTGAGGGGGGCAAACACGCAGATTTTGTTAAGCGACGAGGTTGAGCCGTTAAATATTGCAGGAACCCAGACCTGGGCGATTTCGACTGAATCCCGAAATGTAACGCCGCATGAGGCTTACGAAAAGGTTAAACACACCGCAAAGATGTTTGCGGAGGTTTTAAAACCCGATTATTTTTATAAAAAACTGGATTCAACAGTAAGGGGTAATATTGCTGTTGAAACTCTTGCTATATTAGAGGTTTTGGAATGGGATGCAGCGGTTGTAATTCCGGCTTTTCCGTCTGAAGGCAGAGTAACGGTCGGCGGATACCATTTGTTAAAAGGTATTCCGATAGAAAGAACGGAAATGGCGCGCGATCCGCATTCTCCGATTATGGAATCTCATTTGCCGACGCTTTTAAAGTCACAGCTTCCGGAAGAATATCATGATCTGGTTGCATCATTGGATTTGTCAACTGTTATGAAGGGGGCAGGTCCTATAATCAGAAAGTTAAATGAACTTATAAAAGCAGGGAAAAAGCTTATTGTGGCGGATGCCGTTTCCACAACCGATATAGAGCAGATAGTTTTGGCAATTGATAAATCCGAGTACAACATTTTGCCCGGCGGAACTGCCGCTGCTGCGCGTGCTTTTAGTAATGTCTGGTTTTCCGATATGGATGTTGACAGGGTTACAAAAACTCTGCCTGAATTACCGAAATTTATTGTATCAGGCAGCGCCACCCAGATTACGGCAAGTCAGATTGAAAGGTTGGAGCAGAGTGAAGAATTTGATGAAAATACGCTTATTATAAGTTTGGATTTGGAAACTGTGCTCGGCGGGGTTAATGAAGATCTTGTAAACAGAATTGTTTCAAATCTTGCGGATAACAATATAGTAGTTGTTCACACATCAAATTTGATAAAGAATTTCGACGGATTTTCGGATGAATCTTTGCGTGCAGAGCTGACAAAAGCGGAACTTGCAAGCGTTATAACGGATTTTCTTGCGGATTTGTCATGTCAGGTTACTGCGAAAAAAGAGGTTATTTTAATAACCCTTGGCGGTGAAACTTCTTACAAATGCTGTGCAAGAATAGGGGCTAATCAATTGCAATTGATTGATGAAGTTGCACCTGCAATTGCTTTGTGTATGGATCATGATGCGCGCTGGATTGTTACAAAATCCGGAAACCTCGGCGGAGTTAATACGTTAATTGATATTTTAAGATATTTTGATCACCATGAAGGATAAAATTATTATAACAACCGGCGACCCGAACGGTATAGGGGCGGAAATTACCGTAAAGGCTTTGAATAAGCTTGATTTGCCCGTATCTGATGTTGTTTTAATTTCAAATAAAAAAATTCTTAATTTTTACGGGAAATTAGATAAAAATTACGAAATAATCGAAATTCCGTATGAAACATCAGATATTTTACCGGGGAAAATTACTGCAGAAGCCGGTGAATTCAGCTTTCAGGCCTTAAAAAAAGCGTGTGAAATCAAGGGCAGGGCTATTGTTACTGCACCGGTTGCAAAAAACGCATTGCATCTTGCAGGCCATAATTTTAACGGGCAGACTGAAATTTTACAAGAATATCTTGCTCATGACGGACAGCTTGCTGAAATGCTTTTTGTTGCCGGAAATTTCAGGGTGCTGCTTTTAACCCGTCACTGCGCGCTAAAGGAGGTTACGCTTACAAAACAAATGGTTATTGAAAAAGTAGCTAATCTTCGCGGCTTTTTTATAGAAAAATTGGGAATTCAAAAGCCGAAGTTTGCACTTTGCGGCTTTAATCCGCACGCAGGCGAGGACGGAATTTTAGGACGTGAAGAAATAGAAATTTTGCAGCCTGCGGTTGATGTTTTGCGCAAAAAAGGGGTTGATATTACAAATCCCTTGCCTGCTGATACTTTATTTGTTAATTACTTTAAAGGCAGTTACGACTGCTATATTGCAAACTACCACGATCAAGGCTTAATCCCTATCAAAACAGTTGCCGGTTCAAAAACGGTTAACATGACAATCGGGCTTGATGTGATTAGAACGTCACCGGGGCATGGCACTGCCTTTGATATCGCAGGAAAAAATATTGCGGATGAAACCGGCATGATTGAAGCAATAAAAGCTGTTTATATTTAATTTGTGATAAAAAAAGAGCCTTAAAGGCTCTTTTTTTATGCTGCAACTGTTTCTTTAACAGGAGTTTTCGGACCGTTTTTCTTATCGTTCCAGAAGTCAATCAGCATACTGCAGAAGAATATACTTGAATATGTTCCGATTGCAATACCCAGAATCATTGCAAGAACGAAGTCTTTGGTTGTTACGCCGCCGAAGAAATACAGTGCGCACAACGTAATTAATGTTGTCAATGATGTGTTGATACTTCTTGCAAGTGTCTGGTTAACCGATGCATCCACGATTTCGCCGAATGACATTTTCTTTGAATAGTATCTTAAGTTTTCTCTGATTCTGTCAAACACAACGATTGTATCGTGGACTGAAAATCCGATTACCGTCAAAATCGCAGTGATGAATAACCCGTCAATCTGAACGTTATATACTAATCCGAGAATTGAAAATGCACCGCAAACAAAAAGTACGTCGTGCAAAATTCCGAGAATTGCCGCTATGGCATAATCAAAACGGAATCTCAAAGAAAGATATACGCATATTCCTAAAAATGCCAGCGCAACCGCTATGAATGAATTTTTGAATAATTCTTTACCCATAGTCGGCCCGACTGAACTTACCTGAATTAATTCAGGGGTTTCAAACTGGCTTGAAAGCGCGTTT
Organism: Candidatus Gastranaerophilales bacterium; assembly: GCA_944323695.1. Taxonomy (GTDB): domain Bacteria; phylum Cyanobacteriota; class Vampirovibrionia; order Gastranaerophilales; family Gastranaerophilaceae; genus SIG32. The sequence continues at coordinate 157,049 of CALUTI010000004.1, read as the reverse complement.
GTGATATTTTGTACATCCTCGGAGCTTTCGCCGATGAATTTTGTTCTGATTGAAATAATTGAATTAATGTTATTTTTGGTTTCTTCCTGCTGGGTGTTATTAACGTTTAAGATTTGCAGGTAAGGGTTTTCGACCCCGATTTTTTCTAAGTTCGCACGGGTTGTTGTCAAATCGTTATTTGTAATTTTTTGCTTCAAACCGTACTGCAAAATCGTGCCGCCCGTATAGTCAATACCGACCTTCATAGGTGCGTGGTTCGGGTAAGTCATTGATGAATATACCATTGCAACAATACCCGGAATCAACAGGATTGCGGACAACACCATCCATAAAATTCTGTACTTAACTATATGTACCAGATGTCTTTTTAGTGCAAACATTTTATTTAATCCTTTCCTAGTCTAAAATACCGAAACGAGCTTTTTCACGTTTGGTTTCGGTTGCTTCGTAACTCTTGCCGATTTCGTCTTTTGAAAGTCCGAAAAGTGCCGGATATTTCAATTCACCCGTTCCGAATATCAGGTGCATAAAGTTCTTTGTAATGGTAATGGCACTGAACATTGAAACGATTACACCGAGTGCAAGAGTTAATGCAAAACCTTTGACAATACTTGTACCCAATAAGTACAAAATCGTACAGGTTATGATTGTTGTCATATTTGAGTCAAAAATACTTGTGAATGCTCTGTCAAAACCTGAATTGATTGCCGTAAACAGGTTTCTTCCGGCTCTTAATTCCTCTTTTGTTCTTTCAAAAATCAAGATATTAGCGTCAACCGCCATACCGATTGAAAGAATAAAGCCTGCAATGCCCGCAAGTGTCAGGGTTACGGGGATTGTTTTGAACAGCGCAAACAGGATTAAGCTGTAAATGATTAACGCGATATCCGCAATCAAGCCGGGTAATCTGTAGTATGCAATCATAAACAGCATAACTGCACCCAGACCTACAATACCTGCGAATTTTGATTTTTCAATACTGTCAGCACCGAGTGTAGGTCCGACTGTATTTTCTTCGACTATTTTAGCCGGAACCGGCAGAGCGCCTGCGTTAAGCAGGTTAACCATTCTTTCGGCTTCCGCGTATTCAAAACCGCTGTTTCCGCCGGAAATTTGTGCTTTGCCGCCGTAGATTGCCTCTCTGATTACAGGGGCTGACTGGATTTCTCCGTCAAAGAAAATTGCCATTTGCTGCCCTACAAGAGCTTTTGTCAAATCAGCGAATTTTTTTGCGCCTGCGTCATTAAATTCCAAGGACACAACCCACTGACCTGTCTGATCAGTGCTTAAGGATGATCTTTGAAGATCCTGCCCTGTCAGTCCCGTGTCTACCCAAATCTGATTGCCGTCAGAATCTTTGCCTTCTTTTTTGAATTCCAATTGTGCGGTTTCGCCCAAAAATGCTTTTGCTTCTTTCAAATCCGTAACATTCGGAATTTCGATTAAAAGTCTTTTGTCGCCAACCTGCTGAACGACGGTTTCTGCTACCCCGAGTTTATTTACGCGGTTTTCGATTGCAAACTGCAAACGACCCATAACCTCGGGTGTGATTTTTGCAATGGATTGCGTGGTTTCGGCCTCAAGCATAAGACGTGAGCCGCCTACCAGATCCAGTCCGAGTTTTGTCGGCTTTACAAATATTATAACCGTTGATACGATTACAATAAGTACAATTGCCCAAAACATAATAATTTTGTTTTTCACTTTTATTTATCCTCTCTATACTGATATAATTTTATCAAAAATAAAATTTCGGTTATCGCCGACGTTGGCTAATCCGCGCGGAAACCGTCTATTGCGGAGAAAAGAATAATTTTTTCATCATCCGTTAATTCCACAAGCGGGCGTCTGACGTATTCATCAATAAGTTTTTTATGCGCGAGAGCCGCTTTTACAGGCACAGGATTCGGTGCCATAAAAAGTTTTCTGAATACAGGGAAAAGTTTTGTGTGCATATTTCTTGCGGCTGTCGGGTTCCCTGTTTTAAAGTTTCTTATCATAGATTTAATTTCAGCGCCGAAAAGATGAGAAGCAACCGAAATTACCCCGTGCGCACCCAGCGAAAGCATCGGTAAAGTTAAGCTGTCATCGCCTGAATAAATCATGAAATCTTCAGGACAGAGCATTCTAATTTCGCTTACCAAATCCATATCGGGGCAGCTTTGTTTCAAAGCCACGATGTTGTCGTATTTTCCTGCGAGGTATGCAACTGTTGAAGGCTGCATTGTAACCCCTGTTCTTGACGGGATGTTATACAAAATAACCGGAAGATCAACAGCTTCAGCCACAGCTGAAAAATGTTCAATCATGCCTCTTTGTGAAGGTTTATTGTAGTAAGGTACGACTGATAAAATCGCGTCAACTTCTTCTTTTTGCGCAAGTTTAGCAGACATAACGGCAGTTTCCGTTGAATTTGAGCCGGCGCCTGCAATAATTTTTGCTTTATTTGCGGCAGCGCGTTTTACCGTGCTTATAATTTCGACCTCTTCTTCGTGGGTAAGCGTCGGAGACTCCCCTGTTGTTCCGCAAACCAGAATTGCATCGCTTCCGTTATCAAGCAGATGTTTTGTAAGAGATTCGACTCTGTTGTAGTCTATTTCCCGTTTTTCATCCATAGGTGTGACCATTGCTGTAATAACTTCACCTGCATCGTATCTTATAGGCATAAATTTCTCCCCTTTTTTCCCTAATCCTTCAAATAAATTATAGCACAAATGTTTATTGTGCTGAAATAAATATATAAAAAGACCTTTACAATTATAAATAATTATTCTTTATTCATAATTTGCGATATTTTTATTTTCATGTTAAATTTTCCATTAGTTCTGTATGGAAACAATGAAAATTTTATGAAGGAGATTAAAAAATGATTAATATTACAAACAATTCAAAAGCTTTTACTTTGGCAGAAGTTTTGATTACTTTAGGCATAATAGGTGTTGTCGCAGCAATGACTATACCTACGTTGATAGCGAATTATCAAAAAAAAGTAACTGTCACCAAATTGCAGAAAACATTATCTGTTATGTCGAATGGATATAGGTTAATGATGGCGGAGGAAGGCGTAGAAAATATTAAAAATCTTAAAGTGTTTAAATGTAACAAATCAGATGATAATTATAAGGAATGTCTGGATGCGAATTTTGGACGCGTTTTTAAATTTGCCAAGTCCTATTATGGTACTTTTAGCGATGCAAGTTCATTTTATCCGGTATATAATATAAAACTTTTGAATGGCAATGAGAACTCTCTTTTAGGAGTATCTATTTTTGGCGATTATATATTTTGGTTGAGTGACGGAGTTCTTGTCAGTCCTGTTCTGGCGTCAGACGTGAATGTAGATGTCCCTCTTAGCGGATTTATTGATGTGAACGGCGCGAGTTCTCCCAATCAAGTTGGACATGATATATTTTATTATAATATAAATGACGAAGGTGTTTTTACACCTTATGGTGCCGGTGGCGGTTGGGATGATACCGCAAAAAATCTCGATTATTGCGGAGATGATACGTCTGCCTGGTCAGCAGGTTACGCGTGTGCAGGACGTATTTTTGATGAAGGATGGAAAATTAACTATTAGAAATCCAAAATTGCCAACGAAATTTCTTCGTGCTAAAATTTTTATATGAACTGGTGGAGTAATTTAAGCAGGAAAAAGAAAGCATATATTTACGCATTTGCTGCGCTTGCGTCCATAATGGTGTGGGCATTTATTTCTGCAGGCGTAATTACCCACGATTTCAACAGAAGCCAGCTTTCGACAGATAAAGACCGTCAGGAAGCACTGATTAACGGTATAATTTTAACCGAAACCAAAGATGAAAAAAAATATTGGGAAATTTACGGTGAAACAGGTTCATACGACAGCAACAACGAAGTTGCAATGATGGATAATGTTATCGGAAATTTCTATAAAGAAAACGAAGTTGCCATGAGTTTTCAATCCTCAAAGGGCAGCTATAACTCAAAAACAAGGGTTATAGTTTTATATCAGGACACATTTATCGTTCTTGAAGACGGAACAACTTTAAAGTCTGACAGGCTGCGTTATGCAGGTAATGATGAACCGATTATTGCAACGGGTAATGTCCAAATTACACGCGATAACAATTTTGTGGCAACAGCGGATAAAGTTGAAATCAGTCCTGATTACGGTCATTTCAAAATTTCAGGGAATACAACTTCAAGAATATACGAAGCTAAGGAGATAAAATGAGAAGGATATTAGCTATATTAACAGCGGCAATATTGGTTACGGGAATCGCAACAAGCGCATCAGACCTTATTATAGATTCTAAATCCCAGAGTTATGCGGAATCTGAAAACAAGATTAAATTTCAGGGTGATGTAAAAGTTTCCGTGGACGACCTGAGAGTGGAAGGCCAGACGGCTGACGTTAATATGACGGAGGATCAGCAGCTTGACACGGCGACTTTTTACGACAAACCTTATGCTTACGAAGTTAAAAAGAATAAAAAACGCGAGGTTAAGGCAAATATTTTAAAAGTATCTTTGATTACAAAAGTTATAAAAGCCGAAGGCGATACCCAATCAATTGTCTATGACGGTAAAACGCCGATTGTGGTTATAAATGCCGATACTCAGGAATACGATACAAATTCAGGCGTTATGGACGCGGACGGCACTGTTACTATCAAATATAAAGACATTGAAACTTTTTCAAACCACGCAACCATTAAAACCGATAAAAACGGCGATTTGAAAAATATTACACTAATCGGAAACGCAAGGGTAAAAGAACAGAATAACGAATCTTTTGCAGATAAATTTGTTTACGACCCGACAACGGAAATCCTTATTGCAACAGGTAATACAACATCCAATGCAATAATGGACGGCGGAGACAAGCTTGTTTTGAAGTCCAAATATCAAGAATACAATAAAAAGAAAAATACCTACAACGCAAGCGGAAACGTTCATGTCTGGTATCAGGATTATTACGCTGTAGGACCGAAAATTACTTTTTATCCGGATAAAACAACCGGCAAGCCGAACGAAATCTATTTTACGGGCCGTTCAAGCATAACTCAGGGTGTCAGAACAATTTATGCCGATAAAATCAGAATGACGCTCGAGCCGAAAGATTTTCAGGCAACGGGCAATACAAGAACGGTTATTAAAAATATCGGCTCAGGCAATAGTGAAGATTCAGGCATGACACTTGGTTTATAAAGGAAAAATTATGCAGGAACAGATTGAAAAAGCAGTTGAATATTTTAAAAAACAGGATTGGGATAAAGCTATAGACACATTTACGGCGGTTTTGGAAAAAGCTCCGGACAATGCGGAAATTTATAATAACCTTGCACTCTGCTACGCAAACAAGGGTGATTTGGAAAAAGCCGAGAAGAATTTTCTTCACGCGCTTGAATTGAACCCTAAGATTGTGCAGGCATACATAAACCTTGCAGATATCTATTACCGCCAGAAGGATTACGAACATGGTATCGGGCTTTTGAATACAGGGATTTACGAGCTTCCGGAAGAACTTATTTTGTCGCATTATCTTGCAAGATTTTATATGGAAGATGCAAGGCTTGATCTTGCAATTGATGAATTGGAGCAGATTCTGGAGCGTCAGCCGGATAATTACGACGCCTATTACGATTTGGGAAAAGTTCACTTTGAGCTTGGAAATTATCAGCTTGCAATAGAAAATTTTGAAAATGTTCTTGAATACAAAGAAAATAACGAATTTGTGTATTATATTCTGGCACAGGCTTATGAAGCAAATGACGAGATAGACAAAGCAATTTCAAACTATTTGAAGGCGATTACGGTGAATGACAAATTCCCGCCGGCATATAAAAAAGCGGGAATACTGTTTATGGCACGCGGTGATTATGATGATGCAATTGAGTATTTTGAGGATTACATAAAGCTTGATGTGCCTGAAGAAGAAGTTGAAGCTGTAAAAGCTTTAATAGAAAAAGTTAAAAAGAAAAGAGATGAAAAGTAAATACTGGATTGCGCTGTCCTCAATCGAGCAGATAGACAGCGGGTTTATAAGAAGATTATATAATTATTTCGGCGATATTGAGGCGGCATTCAATGCATCACGTCTTGATTTGATGAATATTGACGAATTAAATATCAAAAAGGCGGAAAGATTTCTTTCACTTCGTGACAAAACAGATCCTGACAAAGTTTTGGAGGAGGTTACACGCCGGAATATAAAATATTTGACGCTTGAGGATGAAAATTATCCGACAATGCTGAAAAATATTTCAGATCCGCCCGCTGTTTTGTATTACAAAGGCAGTTTTGATATTTGTAATTTAAAAAGAACGCTTGCTGTCGTAGGCTCCAGAAGGGCAACTTACAGCGCAAAAGAAGAATTAAATAAGATAATTTCACAATTCGCCGGAACTGATATCTGTATAGTATCGGGTTTGGCTGCGGGAATTGATTCCGAGGCGCACCTTGCGGCATTGCAAAATAACCTTAAAACAATCGGCGTAATTGCAAGCGGGCTGGATTTTTGTTATCCTGCAAGCAACAAACACCTTTACGAAAGAATTGAAAACGGCAACGGCGCTGTTGTCAGTGAATACTTCCCGACATTTGAACCTTTAAAATTCAGGTTCCCGCAAAGAAACAGAATAGTGTCAGGGCTTTCTTACGGAACACTTGTTGCAGAAGCGTCATTGAAAAGCGGGGCACTGATTACAGCCAATTTAACCCTAGAGCAGGGCAGAGAATTGATGTGTATGCCCGGGTTGATTTCAAACCCGAATACCGAAGGGATTTATAAACTTCTCAAAAACGGCGCAACTCTTGTAACTTCCGCCGGGGATATTTTGAATGCGCTTAACTGGGAAATCCAAAAAGAAGAAAAACAAACGGAACTTCCGCTATTGAACGAAAATGAAGCGGTTATCCTAAAAGCTCTTGAAATAGAAGAAAAAGGGGTGGATGAGCTGATTGCAATAACAGGGTTGAGAATAGAAAATTTATTGACGGACTTGACAACCATGGAGCTTAAGGGCATAATAAAACAAGTCGGTTCAGACAGATATAAAAAGGTATAAAAATTTTGACAGAGACAGCTGCTAAAAAACAATCCAAAAAAGAAAAATCGCTTGTAATAGTCGAGTCTCCCGCAAAATCAAAAACCATAAAAAAGATTTTAGGGGACGGCTACCAGATTGAGGCGAGTTTCGGGCATATAAGGAACTTACCCACAAAAGACCCGAAAACCGATAACCTCGGATTTGACGTGGATAACAATTTTGAACCTAAGTTTGAAATTATCCCCGGTAAAAAAGCTGTAGTTAAAAAATTAAACGACCTTGCACAAAAGTTTGATAATATTTATATTGCATCCGACCCTGACCGCGAAGGAGAAGCCATAGCCTGGCATGTCAGACAGGTTTTGAAGGTTCCGGATGAAAAAATTAAAAGGATTGAATTTAACGAAATTACCCCGAAAGCGGTAAAATATTCCGTAGAACACCCGAGAATGATTAATATGGATATGGTGCAGGCACAGCAGACAAGACAAATTCTTGACAAGCTTGTGGGGTATAAGTTAAGCCCTGTTTTGTGGAAGCAGATGGGAAATTACAATCTCTCCGCAGGCCGCGTTCAGTCTGTTGCATTAAGGATGATTTGCGAGCGCGAGGACGAAATTGAAGCATTTGTTCCTCAGGAATACTGGTCAATCCATGCGGATTTGGCAAAAGACGGCAAGGTTTTTGAAGCCGAAGTTGCCAAATTCAAAGACAAATCTGTTGAAAAAACTATAAAAAACGAAGAAGAAGCGCAAAAAATCGTTGATTATCTCAAAACCTCCGACTTTTTAGTGTCAAAAGTTACCAATAAATCAACAAAACGCAAACCCACAGCCCCCTTTATAACTTCAACACTCCAGCGTGCCGCAAGTTCCAAACTCGGGTTCGGGGTTCAAAAAACAATGCAGGTCGCCCAAAGACTTTATGAAGGTATAGAACTTGAGTCAGGCGCAGTCGGTCTGATTACATATATGAGAACTGACAGTACAAGGGTTTCCGATGATGCTATGGCAATGGCAAAGGATTTTATCCTGAATAACTTCGGCGAAAAATATTATCCGGCAGCCCCGAACATTTACGCAAAAGGCAAACAAAACGTTCAGGATGCACACGAAGCAATAAGACCTTCATATCCCGAAAGAACGCCCGAAAGCATTAAACAATATCTCGATAATGACCAGTACAAGCTCTATAAGCTTATCTGGGATAAATTTATGTCCTCTCAGATGTCAAATGCCGAAATCGCAAATAAATCAATAGAAATTACGGCAGGCGACTATACTTTAAGAGCAGGCACAAGCAAGGTTACCTTCGACGGATTTTTGAAACTTTATAACGATAATGATGAAGAAAAGGCAGAAGATTCAAAAATCCCTGACCTTGAAAAAGGCGATAAGGTTGACTGCCAAAAGATAACCCCGAAACAGCACTTCACCCAGCCGCCGCCGAGATACAACGAAGCATCACTTGTTAAGGCGCTCGAAGAATACGGTATAGGGCGTCCGTCAACTTATGCAACGATTATTACGGTAATCCAGACACGCAAATACGTTGAAAAACGCGATAAAGCACTTCATCCGACAATTTTGGGACGCGCGGTTTCAAAACAGCTCGTAACACAGTTTTCAGATATTATGGATTACAAATTTACGGCAGGCATGGAAGAAAAGCTTGATAAAATCGCCGATAAAAAAGCTGTCTGGAATAAGGTTTTGAAGGATTTTTACGATCCTTTTATGGAAGAAGTAAATTCCGTTATGAAAACCGCAAAAAAAATTAATATAGAAACCGGCATTAACTGCCCGAATTGCGGAAAACCAATGGTTGTCAGAACAAGCAAATTCGGAACACAGTTTTTGGGCTGCTCCGGCTATCCGGATTGCAAAACCGTTATGTCAATGAACGTTTTGACAGAACAAGCTGAAGAAAACACAGAGAATCCGCCGGAAGAAGTTTGTCAGGAAAAATGCGAAAAATGCGGTTCTGATATGGTGTTTAAAACAGGTCCCTACGGCAAATATATGGAATGTACAAACCAGAATTGCAAGCACAGAAAGCCTTACCGCAAAACAACGGGCGTAAAATGCCCAAAATGCGGCGAGGGTGAGATTGTTGAGCGAAAATCCAAACGCGGAACAGTATTTTACGGCTGCAACAAATATCCGGACTGCGATTTTGTACTGTGGAACGAACCCACAGGGGAAGTCTGCCCGAATTGCGGCTCGCTTCTTGTTAAAAAAGTTTTGAAAAAAGGCGATACTATTGTCTGCTCCAACTTAAAATGCGGATACAAAAAAGAGGTTGAAGAAAATGCTGAATAAAGACCTTTATGAAAGATATTTGCAGAAAAAAGCTAAAAAATTAGGGATTTCCGTCGAAGAATTAAAAGGCGGCAGCAGCCGGACTCAATCTATACATCCGCAAGAAGCTGCAGCGCCTGCCCAGTCTGAATATTCGCCTGTTTATAACCCTGCACCTCAGCCTGTTTATAATCAGACCCCTCAGCCGGTCGACCCGCAGGCAGTACCGCTTGAGCCTCAGGCTGATATTTTTACACAAAATGTTGTTGAGCAGCCCGCTCCTGATTATTCCCAAAACTTTGAGCCTCAAATTGTTGACCGCCGCGAAAATAAATTCTGCGTAATCGGTTATCCGCTGGGACATTCGCTTTCGTCAGTTATTCATCAGGCAGGGTTTAAAAGTCTCGGTATTGAGGCAAGTTATGAAACTCTTGAAACACCGCCCGAAACCCTTGTTGAAAGAATTAAATATCTGAAAAACAACAATTACAAAGGTTTTAACGTAACAATACCGTTGAAGCTTCCGGTCGCGCTTTTTATTGACGAGGTCGACAAATATGCTGATATTGCAAGCGCAATAAATACGGTCATAATCAATCCCGACAGAACCATGAAGGGATACAACACGGATGTTATCGGGTTTAGAAACGCTATTCCGAAAGACTTTAATCTGACCGGAAAAGTCGCAGGGATTCTTGGAACAGGCGGCGCTGCACATGCCGCATCCGTTGCTCTTGCGGATTCCAATGTGAAGGAAATTCGGTTTTATACAAGAAATATCCCGAATTCACTGGAATTGTTGAATTATATGCGCAGATTGTTCCCGAAAATTCAATTTGATGCATATCAGATAGAATACATAAGAGACTTATCCATGGTTGATATTCTTGTAAACACTACCCCTATCGGAATGCTCGGACGCTCTGCCGATATGACGCCTGTTGAAAAGCCGCAGCTGATGACACTTCCTGAAGGTGCACTTGTTTATGATGTTATTTATAACCCGAAAAATACCGTGCTTTTAAAGCTTGCGCAGGAATTGGGTTACAAAACAGTGAACGGTGTCGATATGTTTATCGGACAAGCCGCAGCGGCAGAAGAAATCTGGACAGGGCGCAAACCCAATACGGATTTGATGAAAATAGCACTGTTGGAAGCTTTGTGATAAAAGACGATAAGATTTACTGTTGGGCAGGTATGCCCAACCTACTAACTGAATAAATAATTATTCATATCTCAGAGCATCAATCGGGTTAAGCAAAGATGCCTTGTATGCCGGATAATACCCGAAAAGCACCCCTATGGCACCGGAAAATCCGAGCGATAAAAAAATTGATCCGCTTGAAATTGCAACCGTCATTGCATCAGTAAGCTCAACAATTTTTGCTCCCAAAACGCCTATTACAACGCCGATTACCCCGCCTATAATCGAAAGTAAAAAGGATTCAATCAAAAATTGTACCCTTATATCGGAAGCCTTTGCGCCGATTGCCATACGGATACCTATTTCTTTTGTCCTTTCAGTAACTGATACAAGCATAATATTCATAATTCCTATCCCGCCGACAAGTAATGACACGGAAGCGATTGCGCCGAGCAGAATTGACATTGTTCTGGCTGAAGATTTAATGGTTTCCTGCATTTCCGCAAGGTTTCTTATTTCAAAATCATCATCCTGATTTTTTCCGATATTGTGTCTTGTGCGAAGAAGGTCTGTGATGTCATCTTGTGCGGTTTGGAGAACGTCAGAGTTTTGTGCTTTTACGTTAATCATTTTGACGGTGCCGGGGTAATCCGTTCCGAAAACTTTTTTCTGTGCCGTTGTTACGGGTATAAATACAAGGTCATCCTGATCCATACCCATTCCGCTTTGACCTTTTGTTTTTAAAAGCCCGATTACTTTGAAGGGGACATTTCCTATACGCATGGTTTTATTAAGCGGGTTCATATCGCCAAAAAGCTCGGTTGCAATTGTACTTCCTATAATTGCAACTTTGGTGTTGTTTTTTACATCTTCTTCAATAAAATTTCTGCCGGATTCGACTTCGTAATTTCTTATAAAAATATATTCTGCTGTCGTGCCGCCGACGGTTGTTGACCAGTTTTGGTTTCCGTATGTCAATTGTGCCGTTGCGGAAGAATACGGTGCAACTGCCATAATCCCGCGGCAGTTTTTGTAAATTGCTTCGGCATCTTTAAGCGTTAAAGAGGGTTTTGTGCCAAAGCCCATTCTAACACCGCCGGAGGTTGCGGAAGCCGATCTTATCATCAAAAGGTTGCTGCCCATGGATTCCATATCTTTTGCAATTTTTTTGCTCGCGCCTGAGCCTACCGCAAGCATTATAATTACGGCGCTTACTCCGATAATTATGCCCAAACTCGTCAGAATTGAGCGCATTTTGTTTATTTTTAGCGAAATTACCGCCATTTTTAATGTTGATTTGAAGTCTATCATTTTTTAACCTCATCGGAGATTATATTTCCGTCTTTAAACCGTACAACGCGTTTGCAGTATTCCGCAATATCAGGTTCGTGCGTTACAAGCACAATTGTTTTGCCCATTTGTTCGTTTAATTTAACGAAAAATTCCATAACCTCAATACTGGTTTTTGTATCAAGGTTACCTGTGGGTTCGTCCGCAAGAATTAAAGGCGGGTCGTTTACGATTGCGCGGGCAATTGCAACACGCTGCTGCTGACCGCCTGACATCTGGTTTGGCATGTGGTCTTCCCTGTTTTCAAGCCCGACTATTTTTAAAGCCTCTTTTGCCCTTATTTTGCGTTCTTCTTCAGGAATTCCCTTATATATCATCGGAAGCTCGACATTTTCAAGCGCGGTTGTCCTTGAGATAAGGTTAAAACCCTGAAAAACAAAACCCATTTTAAGATTTCGGACTTCCGCAAGCTCATTCGGTCCAAGAGAAAGCATATCAACGCCGTCTAAAAAATAACTTCCGCTGTTGGGCTTGTCAAGAGTGCCGAGCATATTCATAAAAGTTGATTTACCGGAGCCTGAGGCGCCCATTATAGCAACAAATTCACCTTCTTCAATGCTTAATGAAACATTATTCATTGCATTAAAGCTGTCTTCGCCTGTTTGATATGTTTTTATTGCATTTTTAACTTCTATCAGCGCCATTTTTAAAACATTCCTCTGTGTCTTCTTGGCTGTGTTGTTGTCTTTTTGCCGCCTGTAGAGCCTGTTATGACAAGGTCGCCTTCTTTTATTTTGTCTGATATAACTTCAAATCTTGAATCGTCGCTTGCGCCTTGTTCTATGTCAATTCTGACGGGTTTATTTTTTTGCAGAAGCCAGATGCCCTGATTTTTGTATTTTTGACCCGAAGTTTCGGGAGTGAATTTCAGTGCAACATTGGGTACGCAAAGCACGTTTTCTTTTTGATCCGTGATTATTGAAACATTTGCCGTCATGCCGGGGATAAGTTTTAAATCTTCATTGTGTACATCGACAATTACAACGTAGGTAACAACGTTAGAAACGGTTGTCGGGGAAATTCTTACCTGAGTTACTTTGCCTTTAAAGTCTGTATCGGGGTAGCCGTCAAGCGTGTAGGTAACATCCTGTCCCACTTTGACTTTGCCTATATCGGCTTCGGAAACGTTTACTTCTATCTGCATATTGGTCAAATCCTGCGCGATTGTAAACAATTGCGGAGCCTGAAAGCTTGCCGCAACAGGTGAACCTAAGTCTATATCACGTGAAATGATTGTGCCGTCTACAGGTGCAATGATTTTTGTGTAGCCGAGGTTTGTCATTGCAGTGTTATATGTTGCTTGAGCCTGCGCAATTTGTGCTTTGGCGGAATTTACCTGGGCAAGGTTTGCAAGGTAGTCGCTTTCTGCCTGATCGAGTTCGCTTTTTGCTATGAAGTTTTTAGCGTAAAGATTTTTGTATCTGTTATAAGTTTTTCTGGACATTTCCATAACTGCCTGAGCGTTTGCAAGGCTTGCGCGGGCGTTATTAATCTGTGCCGTTGCCTGATCAACCGAGGCTTGAAAGTTTGCGGGGTCAATTTGGGCAAGTATTTGACCTTTTTTTACAACTGAATTGAAGTCTACGTAGATTTCTTTAATCAATCCTGATACTGTTGAACCTACGCTGACTGTGTTTACGGGGTTTACCGTGCCTGAAGCCTCTACAACCTCCGTAATCGTGCATTTTTTAACCTTGCGGGTCTCATATTTTACGCCGTTAGCTTTTGTATTTATAACAATTAAGATTATCAAGGCTAAAATTGCTGCTGTTAATATAATTATGTGATTTTTCTTTATTCTCATTAATTTACATCCTCAATTGCAATTGTAACTTCCTGCGGCAGAGCCATTGCTTTTTCCAAAGCTGCGCGTGCTACATTATAATTATACACGGTTTGTACATAAGTGTGCTGCGCATTGTTATACTGAACTTTTGCGTCCTGTAATTCTATAAAATCCCCGAGACCTACGGCGTATCTGCCGTCTGCAAGTTCAAAATTCTCCAGTGTCTGGCGGACTTTTACCGCCAGAAGCGGAATTTGTCTTTCCAATTCTATCATATTTACGTAGGCATTTTGAACTTCAAAGTAGACATTTTGTTTAAGAAGGTCAATTTCATTCTGTGCAAGCTGTACCTGAAGTTTTCCGCTGTCGATTTCGTATTTTTTCCCTAAAATATTGAGGCTGCTGGAGAGTGTAACCCCAACGTTGAATGAATTTGTTGAATATGAGTTTCTGTAGCCATAGCCCGCGTTTGCGGAAATTTCAGGATAGTATTCGCGTTTGATGTATAAAAGGTTTTCCTCCATTGCTTTCAAAGTCGCTTCGTAAGCTTTTATATCCGGGCGGTTTTCGTATGCCAACTCTACGGCTTTTTCAAACGTGTACGGAAATTCTTCAAACTTATAGTCGGTTAAAATATCTGTTTTTTCAACCGTTGAGGTCAGCGTTGCATCGGATACGTCTGCCGGAAGATTATCAAGATCGTTTTTCTGGTCTAATTCCTCCAAATCTATCATATAGGTGCTTAAGTTAAAGTTTTCCGTCGGGGTAATTTCATAGTCGGGAGTGAATGCAATATACATTGAGTTGTTTAACGTTACCATTGCGTTTTTGTAAGCTTTTTCGGCATCTACAAGGGTAACTTTTGAATCGCTCAGGTTAACTTCGGCGTTTACAAGGTCGATTTTTGATCTTATACCTTCATCATAATATGCTTTTGTCCGCTGGTAATTTCGTTCATTTATTTGCACATTTGCTTTATTAATATCAACGGAGGCTTTTGCTGCCAGAACGCCGAAATAGTTTGTTTTTACTTCATAAATTGTATCCAAAACCCCGTCGTCAAAGTTGAATAATGCGGTTATAAGGTTGAATTTCTGCATGCGGATGTTTGCGTTTGTTTTTCCAAAGTTCCAGATTAACTGGTTCAAAGAAGCTTCTACGTTATAGGTGTTTCTGTTATTTGTCATACTTCCGTATCTGCCGGAAGAACTTGTGTCGCTGAAGGTATAGCCCGTGCTGACGCCGATTGTCGGAAAATATGCGGATTTTGCCAGTCCTACGTTGCTTTTTGATACTCCGTAATTGTATTTGTATCTTTTTATAACAGGGCTGTTTTCAAGTGCTATTTTTATACAGTCATTCAGGGTTAAAAGACTGTCCTTTTCTATTGTTATTTCTTCGATAGCATAAGCGTAAACGCTTGTCATCAGCAAAAATGACAGGCATAGTGTTATAATCTTTTTTATATTGAACTGCAAAATAGCTATCCTCAAAGTTATCTTTTTTATATAACGATTTAAGCATATTTTTTGTTCATTTCAATCATTTATTCAAATTAATTTTGTTTTATAGACCAGAAATCACGCTGGAAAAGCACCAAAAACGGAATTAATTCCAAACGTCCGACAAGCATGTTTGCTGTAAAAATAAGTTTTGATGTAATATGCAGACTGCTGAAATTTCCCATAGGCCCTATTGTGGAGCCAAATCCCGGACCGCTGTCTCCAAGTGTTGTTATTGCTCCTGTTATGCCTATTACACTGTCTTGTTCAATTAATGCTACCAGTAATGCGCTTAAAACAAAGGTAAAAAAGTAAAAGAATACAAATACAACTATCTGTCTTATTACTTCCGGCTGAATAATTGCGTTATCTATCTTAATGTTAATTATTGCATTCGGATGTAAAATCCTGAAAATTTCGCTTTTCATTGATTTGAAAACTAAAATCCATCGTGTCATTTTTATACCGCCGCCTGCAGATCCTGCGCATGAACCCGTAAACATCGCGATAAACAGTAAAAGTTTTGCACTGAAGCTCCATTGCGCAAAATCCACGCTCGCGCTGCCGGTAGACGTTGTCAGACTTGTTACCTGATAGAAAGCTGCGGTTATCGCGTCAAATATGCTGTAATGATCATTAAAATATAAGGCGCCTGCAACAAAAAATGATAAAATTATAATTATATACGTATAGACACGAAATTCTTCACTTTTGAACATTACAAAAGGATTTTTTTGTTTTATTGCTCGTAATTGTAAAATAAAACTTGCACCGGCAAGAAACATAAAGACGGTAATAATCCAGGTGATTAAATCAGAATGATATCCCATAGTGCTTTCAGCGTTTGGTGAAAAACCCCCTGCCGCAAGGGTTGACATTGCATTACATATAGCGTCAAATTTTGGCATTCCCGCACAGGTTAATAAAACCGCAGCTAATACCGTAAGCCCCGCGTAAATTCCCCACAACGCCGATGCGGTATTGCGAATTCTCGGGGATAATTTTTCCTCTGTCGGTCCGGGAGCTTCCGCAAAAAACATCTGACGCCCTGCCACAGCAAATTGCGGTAATACTGCAACGAATAATACGATTATTCCCATACCTCCAAGCCATTGCGTAAATGATCTCCAGAAAAACATTGCTTTCGGATAATTGAAGTGCGTTAATATTGTCGCGCCTGTTGTTGTAATCCCTGACACAGCCTCAAACACTCCGTCCACAAAATTTATTCCGTAAAATAAAAACGGCAGTGCAGCCTGTATCCCGAAAATTACCCACGATACCGCTACAACAAATAATGCTTCTGACTTTTTTATGTCATTAAGGTTCTCTATTTTTCCGTTAAGGTTACCAAGCTTTTTTAATCCGTAGCCGGCAATTATTGATATAAGACCTGAAATTAAAAATGGCAATACTGAATAAAAATCTTTATAATACAATGCCACAACTATAGGGAATAAAAGCGTAATCCCAACATATTTTATAACCAGCCCTATTGCATAAAATAAATAATTTAAACGCATTATCCCACCTTAAAGAATTCTTTAATACTGTCGGCATTTTCCGCCATTGTGAAGGTAATCAGGACGTCTCCGGTTTTTATTCTGGTATCGCCTTTTGGAATAATAACAAAATTTTTCCTGTGAATTGCTCCTATAATCGCCCTTGCAGGAAGTTTTAATTCCATAATCATTTTGTCGTTAAATTCTTCTTTAACGCTGATTTCCAAAACCTCGCCCTGACCTTGTTCTACTGTAGCCAGAATATCGGCATCATTTTCTTCTAAATCATTTTTAACTTCGTTTATTGCTGAATTTTTAGGCGAAATAGCAATGTCAATTCCGACTTTTTCAAAAAGCGGAATGTTCAAAACCTTTGCCACACGTGCAATTACACGTTTTACGCCGAGCTGTTTGCATAAAAGCGAGCATAAAAGGTTTCTTTCGTCATTATTGGTAACGCTTATTACAATATCGCTTGAGCCGATTTCTTCTTCATCAAGAATTTTTAAATTCGTACCGTCGCCGTGGATTACGAGTGTATGTTCAAGGGTTTGTGCCAAAAACTGGCATCTTTCGTAATCCTTTTCGATTATCTTTGTTTTGATTTTTAAGTCATCAAGGCTCTTGGCAAGCATAGCACCTACGTTTCCGCCGCCGATTATCGCTGCGGATTTAACCTGCTCTTTTTCATGGAAAAAGGTTCCCGCAAGAATATCTAAAGAGTGCGGCGTACCCATAAATATCAGTTTGTCGCCTTCCAAAATTTCCGTGTCGCCGTTTGGAATGAATAGCTGGCAGTCTCTTGTAAGCCCGACAATAATCGTATCTTTTGTAAATCCGATATCTTTTAGTTTTTGGTTAATTATCGGTAATCCGGCTTTCACTTTGTATTCCAAAAGCCGCGCTTTGCCGTCTGCAAAATTTTCCACATCAAGTGCATGCGCAACGGTCACTATTCGGAAAATATCCTGTGTTAAAAGCTCTTCAGGCCAGATTATATAGTCTATAAAAAAGTCGCAGTAATCATTCTGGTTCAAAGCATTTTTGTATTCGCCTTTGCTGACAAAACATATTGTCCTGACACCTCCGGCTTTTTTGGCCGCAAGACAGGCTACAATATTTGCTTCATCAATTGCAGTGCATGCAATAAATACATCCGCATTCCTTATATCTGCCTGCTTTAGGACTGCAATATCCGTGGCGTTTCCCTGTACAAAGCTTATATCAAGTTTGTTGAATTCGTCTGTTCTGTTTTCTTCTTTATCTATTATTGTTATGTCGTGATCTTCGAAAAATTCAGTTGCCAGCAGGCATCCGACTTCCGTAGCACCAAAAATTATAATCTTCACCTTACTATACTCATCATTCCATAAATTATTATATTTTGTACAATCTGTAAAACTATTAACGCAACAATGGGTGAAAAGTCAAGCCCTCCCAAAGGCGGAATCCAGCGTCTGAATAAATCCAGATACATATCTGTAATCTGTCTTAGGGTTTGCCATGGCTGCAGTTCCCATCTTATGCTCGGAATCCAGCTTAAAAATATTCTCAATATTATTAAGAAAAAGTATAAGTTGAATATGTTATTTATTCCATGCACTATGGGCATATTTTAATCCTTTCTTATAATTGTGAATGTTGTTTTGTTAAGGCGCATTCGCAATTTTTGCGTTCTGTCGGGATGTTTTCAATCATGTTAAACAATAATGATTTAAGATTTGCAACATTGTTGTTGAAAACTTCGATTACGGCATGGTGTGAAACCGGCGGTACATCACCGACAAGACCTGCATCGTAATCTGTTATCAAGGATATATTCAACGGACACATATCAAGTTCTTTTACAAGATAAGCCTCAGGAAATGCAGACATATTGATTACATGCCAGCCCTGGCTTGTAAAGAATTTTGATTCTGCTTTTGTTGAAAATCTCGGACCGTTAATTACAACAACAGTGCCTGTTTCATGAATATTAATACCTAATTTTTTACCTTCTTCAATAGCCAGTTTTCTAAGCTCCGGACAATAAGGATCCGCAGCGGACGGGTGGGTTACGATTGGTCCTTCAAAAAATGTTGACTTTCTTCCGTCTGTCCAGTCCACAAATTGATCACAAATTACAAAGTCTCCGGGTTTAACTTCTTTTTGCAAACTTCCCGCAGCACAAGGTGAAATTACTCTTTCGCATCCGATTGATTTCATTGCCCAAACGTTTGCTCTGTAATTGATTAAATGAGGCAAAATGGTGTGATTTCTGCCGTGTCTTGGCATAAATGCAACGTTATGTCTGCCGATTTTTCCTAAAAATATGTTGTCGCTCGGCATTCCGTACGGGGTCTCAACCTTTATTTCTTCAATGTCATCTAAAAATTTGTAAAATCCTGATCCGCCAAATACGCCGATTGTTGCTAATTTTTTTTGTTCCATTTTTATCCCTCATATAAAATTTTTTACAAAATTTATTTTACCATAAACTAAATTTTAATGGAAATATATGTATTTATGGTATAAAATACACTAAATGTTAAGCGAGTAAAACCCTTGCACAACAAGCATTTGGACTGGTTTGTTGCCGGGTAATTTTTCATAAAGACTTGAAATTTTAAATTTTTGTATTACGATGTGTATATAAAGTTTATTCCAAAGAGTTATAATTTAAGCAAAAACACAGCCGTTTAAAGGAGACTTGGAGGATTTCAATTTACAACCAGAGGATTACATTTTGAAAAAATTATTACTATTCACTATTGCAATAGTGTTTATGTCCTGCACACAAGTGTTCGCATCAGACGTAAATACGATTAAAGCGGCTATAGTAAAACATTCTATCGAAATGGGAGTTGATCCGGCTATCGCTTTAAGTATTGCAAGAGCGGAATCAGGCTTCAGACATGAAGCAAGAAGCGCTCACGGCGCAGTTGGAGTATTTCAGTTAATGCCTTCTACCGCAAAGAGGATGGGGCTAAATGCTTATTCTTTAAACGATAATATCAAAGGCGGTATTATGTATTACAAGAATATGTACAAGATGTTCGGATCAATGGAATTGGCACTTGCAGCATACAATGCCGGCCCGGGGAACGTAAAAAGATACAATAATAAGGTTCCGCCGTATGCAGAGACAAAAAGATTTATCGCAAAGATTATGACGGATTATAACAGATTAAAGGCAAATCCTGACCCGGCAATGGTAAATGTTACGAAACAAAAAACTGCTGCACCAAAATCAACGCCGGCTCCTGTTGTCTCAAAAGTCGAAGATAAATTACAGATGGAAGTTGTGGATGAAAATCCTGTAGAATTGGAATTATATCCGGAAACTTTCTCAATTTAGTCTTTAGTAAAGGCATAAAAAAAAAACGGTTCTTTATGAGCCGTTTTTTTTATGTTAAGAGAATGCTTTGAACGAACGTTCCGTATTTTTTTCGATAACGCTTTTAACTGATTCGTATTCGGTTTGAAGCGCATTGTGCTCGGTATCAAGTTTTTTCAAATCATTATCGTACTTTTTGTCTTTTGATTCAATTTCTCTTAACTTCTGATTGTATTCCGCTTCTGCTTTTGCTACCGCAGCTTCATCCTCTGTTGAAGATATATCTATACATGAGCCTACTGTTGTTGCACTCCATGTAATAGCGTCACTTGTTAATTCAGGTGCTTTTCCGCTATCTTCAGACGGATTTGTATATTCTGCCTTCACAAGGGTAACAATACCATGTTCCAATGCAAATTCAATCCATTCAGGACTTGTCATCAAATTATCTTCCAGAACTTTATAATTACCTTTGGAACTTTTCTCAGCACTTTCAACTATAAATATGCCATCCAAGTCGGTTGATGTATCTTCCTTAACAATATTTGCCGTATCAGAGCCGTTCATCATATACCACAAATTTACATACCACTGGGCTTTTTCCTGATCATTAAGTTCAACAGAATAATCAGGATGCAGAGGTTCTTCCGGTTTTGTCGGCATATCCGGCATTACAGCAGTAAACGGATCCGGCGGTGTCGGTGCTGAACCCAAGTTTCTCATATCACCGTCTGTGAAGTTGATCAAGGTTGCTTTCCAATCAACAACATCTCTATATTCGTTTATATTATCTAACATATACAACAAATCAATAGCTTTTTGTTTAAGTGTTTTAAGTCCTGTAACAGTATTTGTATCAGGATCATACAAATAGTCACTCTGTAATATTTCTGCTTTTGTAGGTACTCTGCCTTCATCAATTGCTTGTTGAATAATATTATCTTTTGTACCATCACTTGTACCGTTATAAACATCATCTCCGTCGCAAAGTCGTGACGGGTCATTTATGGCATCAACAATTTCAAGCCAGTTAGGATCATCTTTAACATACCTATGCATAGTCGCACCTGTAGATCCGCTTTGGTTATCTATCTGAACCGTATCGTTAATACCGGTGTCAGGATTAATATAGCTTGTTTTGTAATCATAATTATAATTAAAATTGCTTCCACCTTTATAATCTAACATGTGCGCTAATAAATGTGCATAACAACCTGTACTGTTCCATTTTAAGGCTGCTTGATAACATCCGCCGGCCTGGCCATTTGGATTATCGCTTGTACCAACCAAGCCTGCAAATTTGTCGTAGAGGTTCGGCTGATTTAATTGGTCAAGATATTCCTGATATGCCTTTTCATATTCAGCTAATTCTTTATTGTATGCGTCTAACTTTGTATTATAATCTTTTAACTTGGATTCATACTCTTTATAATCTTCCTCATATTTAGTCTGGGCTTGCTGGAATTTTTCCATATCCTGTTCGTATTTTTCCAATGCATCTTGATATTTTTCATCTGTTAAAAGATCATAGCACTCTAAAAATTCCAACAATGTGTTGCTGTTTTCATAATTTTGCGCATCAATTGAGCTTACATAATATGCTCCGCTTGCATCTTGAAGCGCATACTGATTTTTGAGCGGTGTATATGTATATAAAAAGGACGGTGTTAATTCCGTTTGTGTTGCATTACCCTGGGCATCATAAGTTGTATACATTAATTTCGTTGCATTTAACGCTTGAATATATTCCTGACTTGCTTCCTGAGTTTTGTCAGCAAGACGCACTTTAGAATTTGAGATCTGCTGTGAATGCAGCTCATTATCTGATAACCGTGCGGTTATACTCAATAATCTTGCTTGTGATGCTGCTAAACCCATAAAGTCCTTTCCGTATCAATGCGTATTCATGATTACGGAAACTTTTCGGGGGTACTTTAGACAAAAAACACACTTCGACCATACCATACAGGCATTATAACCGGGTTTCAGCCCTTTTTAAATACATCTTTACAATTCGTTACATATATTTTTTATTACAAATTCTTAACAAAATATATATAAATATTAAAGATAAATAACAAAAATTACGTAAACATAAATGTATCAAAAGCATCAATGCGAAAGGGAAAAAACTATGGGCCTGGCTGCCTCACAAGCAAGATTATTGAGTATAACCGCACGGTTATCAGATAATGAGCTGCATTCACAGCAGATCTCAAATTCTAAAGTGCGTCTTGCTGACAAAACTCAGGAAGCAAGTCAGGAATATATTCAAGCGTTAAATGCAACGAAATTAATGTATACGACTTATGATGCCCAGGGTAATGCAACACAAACGGAATTAACACCTGCAATAATGTATCAGTATGGGGATTTAAAAAATCAATACGGGATTTCAAACACCTCCGGTCAGTTAATGGTAAGTTCAACTGATGCAATGAATTTTGAGTCAAGTGCCAATGTAAACGATTTTGTACAGGCATATGGTGTGGCATTGACAACAAATCCGCAGTTTATATATGAATTAGAAACAATTTTTGGTGGTAATTACGGAGACTTTTATGATATTGATGCTGACAAATTACTTGTAAATTTTGGCGGAATGAATGTTTTAAACTGGGTAGCCCAACCAAACAGCGGTATGAGTGAACAACAATATAACTCATGGGCGGCACAGGTTTCCATGGTACCGGTAACAGGTAAAGAAGCCGGATCCTACGGCGGTTTAATATCAGAATTGACCAATGTGCCGGCATATCCGGGTGATGAACCAAAGGAACCGGAAAAGGTTAACATGCCTGATTTTGCTGCATTAGCTGCTGCATATAACGGTTCTGCTTGTTATTCATCTGTCTTAAGTACAACCGGCAATTCGCAGGTTTGGCATATTGAACACAACCTTTGTCATTTGATCTGGGGACCGAACGGTTTTGGTACGGATGCAAACGGAAACAGAATTAAAATAACAAATTCTGACGGAACTATTAGTATTACGCCGACGGGAACCTTAGATGATAATAGTTTAACAACGGGTTTTGGTGGCAGCGGTAAAGATGCCGCAACTGGTTTGTTGGCAGGACTTAAACAGGAGGATATCGCAGAATATGAATGCGTTCAGAGTCTGGTGCAATCTCTAATAGATTTGTATTGTGATGTTATCAATTATCTGTCTAAAAATAATTATAGTATTAATTCTTCAGCATTTACAATTAATAGCAGTGAATCAGCGCAATCATCAACATCTTTGTATAACTCCTGGCAGCAATTTTATACTGAACTTGCAAATTTAGAAACTGAAGGCGAAGCTGAATATAACGAAAAATACCAGGAAGAATATAATAAATATCTTGAAGACCATGCGGCTTGGGAAACAAAATGGCAGGAAATTCAAAGCTGGCAGGCTGCTTGTACTGAATTATACGAGCAATATATGGATGATATAGCAAATCTTCCGACAAGTAAAATCCCTGACGAAGACGATCCTAAAACCTCTTGGTATATAAATCTTTGGCACCGTATGAACGGCGAAAGCGATCGCAAATCGGTTCAAGGTGAAAAAGGTACATATTATAAACAATTGGATGATAATTTATTAACCAGCAGTGAATGGCTGCAATTTGCTTTAGAACACGGTGTTGTAACTTTAGAAAAAGTTCAATTTGTTGACGAAGCTGAAAGTGATACCGGACTTTCAACAACACAATGGATGGCCACAGCTTACAGTTCTTGTACTGATATATCAGAAACAGAAGATGAAGTTGCAATAGCCAAAGCTGAGGCGGAATACAATCAGAAGTTAAGAGAAATAGAATCAAAAGACAAAAAGTACGACAATGATTTGAAAAAACTTGATACCGAGCACAATGCGCTTCAAACCGAATACGAATCAGTTAAAAGCGTTATCGAAAAGAATACGGAACGTTCATTCAAAGCATTTTCTTAAAAAATCGGCTCCTTTGTTGGAGCCGATTTTTTAATTTAAGCATTATAAGCGGCAAAAAATGCCCTTAAAAGTCTTTGACCGTCAATCATTGTTTTGTAATCCACATATTCTTTTTCCGAATGCATATTGCAAACAGTTGCAAGTCCTACAAGATACGGCGCAAATTTTTCACCATTGGCATTTGTCCGGTTTGCGTAAATATGGGTTTCTGCACCTGCGTGGAATGATGAAATTTCAGGAGTAATTCCTTCCTTTTTAGCAACAGCCTCAAATAACAAAGGTATATAATCATCTTCAATTTTTTCAAATGCCGGCATGTGTTCTTTAAAGGTTATTTGAGCCTGCGCAATTCCTGCGTATTCTTTATTAAAGTCATCTACCAAAAATTTCATTAGATTTTTTAATTCTTCTTCTTTTTCAACGCTTGAACTTCTTATTGAATAAGTCGCTTCGCCATGGGTATTAATAATATTTGTTACATCAAGCTTGCCGGCTGAAATTCCGCCTATATTGCATGAAGTTATTACTTTTCCTTCTTCTGAATAGAATACCCCCTGCGGGAATTCAGCTACTAAATCCGCAATAAGTTTTGCGGCATTTTCGCGTGTTTTGTCTGCGATATCTATACCTGAATGACCGCCTTTAAATGTATTTAATTCAAGTTTTACGTTTGTATAACTTGCACCAGATGTTAAAAGTTGTCCTAAAGAATCACTGTCGAGTACAAGAACATATTTTGATTTTAATTTTGAAAAATCAACATTTCTAATGCCGGTCATACCTGATTCTTCGTCGCGGGTAAATACAATTTCCAGCCCGCCGTGTTTGTAATCTTTGTTATTTGCAAGTTCCGTTGCAAAATACAAAGCATTTGCAACTCCTGCTTTATCATCAGCTCCTAGAGTTCTGCCTTCAGCCTTTATCAAATCATCTTCCATATATATTTTTACGGCTGAATCATCTCCTATAACATCCATATGTGCGGATAATAGCAGCGGAAGTTTTTTAGGATCCGTTGCCTCAATATTAATGTGAATGTTTTTGTAACTGTCCAATTCACAGTTAATATTGTTTGTTTTGCAGTAATCAACAATCCAGTTGATTAAATTTTCTTCTCCAAGTGACGGTGAAGGGATCTGTGCTAAGTTGCAAAATAGATCGATTAATTTGTTTTCTTCTCGTAATGTTTTTATATCCATAAGATATTCCCCTTTATATTAATTATCATAACACACAATTTATTTTTTTGCAAAAATGCTAATTGATATCAACGATGCTGACACCATCTCCGCCTTCCGCATCTTCTCCCGGTCGAAACTTTGCAACATAAGGCGAAGTCGACAGGAAATCCCGTACAGCTGATTTTAGGGCACCTGTACCATGCCCGTGAATAATTGTAACCGGCGAAAGGTTTGCAAGGCTTGCTTTATCGAGGTAAAATTCAAGGCTGTCGAGCGCATCTTCTGCCCTGTAGCCTCTCAAGTCAAGTGTATTCGACATATTGAGGCGTTTTAGCTCAAATTTTTCAAAGCTGCTCGGTGTGTAAATTTTTACCGGCTCTTTGTAGTTTTCGTCAAGCACAGCGAGCTTTTCGGTCTTAATTTTTGTTTTAATATTACCCATTTGCACAAAGACATTTCCGTGTTTGTCGGGTTTGGAAAGCACTGTAACGGGCTGGTGAAGCTCTTTGAGCATGACTTTATCATTCGGCTGAACTTTGTCCCAGTCAATTTCAAGGTATTTCTGTTTTTCGTCGTGTTCTGTTAGTTTTCCGCGGAAGCCCTGTTCCAGTTTCGCAAGTCGGGCGTATGAACGGCGGGCAATTTTTTCGGATTTCTCGCGTCTGAGTTCGTCCAAAATGTCCTTTATTTCTGCTTTTACGCTCATAAGCTCGCGGTCAAATTTGTCCTTAATATTTTTTATTGTTTTCTTTTTATCTTTCTTAATATTACTTAAACTTTCTTCATATTCCTGCTTAACAGAAAGAGATGCTTCTTTTAATTCTTCTGCTTCCTCAAGATTTTTAGATAACTGCATTTGGGTTTCCTGAAGCTTTTCAACGACGAGGATTGACGGATCTTTTTGGGAAACGAGGATATTTTTGGCTTTTTCAACAATATCTTTGTCCAAACCGAGGTTGGAAGAAATTGCAATAGCGTTGCTCAAGCCCGGAATCCCGAGTAAAAGCTTGTAGGTAGGCTTAAGGCTTTCCGTATCAAATTCCACCGAGGCGTTTTTGAAATACGAATTTACGTATTCAAGAGATTTTAATTCGCCGTAGTGGGTTGTGACGATTGAAAAAGCACCCTTTTGTGCAAGATTTTCAAGAATTACCTGTGCAAGCACGGCGCCCTCTACAGGATCTGTTCCCGCGCAGATTTCATCAAGAAGGATAAAGGTTTCATTGTCTGCATTGTTGACAATTTCAATGATATTTGTCATGTGCGCGGAAAATGTTGAAAGGCTCTGCTGAATACTCTGGGCATCGCCTATGTCCGCAAAAACATTTTTAAACGGATACAATTTTGCATTAGTACAAGGCAGGAATATGCCTGATTTTGCCATAAGCAGGAAAAGCCCTATGGTCTTTAGTGTAACAGTTTTCCCGCCGGTGTTGGAGCCTGTAATAATAACGGATTTGTAATCTTTTCCGATTTCAAAGTTGTTTGCGACAACATTTTCAACAACTCCGATTAAAAGCGGATGGCGCATGTTCTCAAAAATTACTTCTTTATTGTCGATAATTTCGGGCTCTGTTGCTTGAAGTTTTACGGCATAGCGCGCTTTTGCAAAGTGAAAATCGATTTCCGCAAGCAGTTTTTCTGATAATTTAAGCTCATTAAACTGCATTTTAACAAGGTTTGTAAGTTCTACGAGAATTTTTATCAATTCGGCATGAATTTTCGATTTAACCTCGCGGATTTTGTTATTAATCGGAACAATTTGTTCCGGCTCTATATAAAAAGTTTTGTTTGTGGCGGAAACGTCATGGACAATTCCGGGGACTTTGCTTTTTGATGATGCCATAACCTGAAAAACAATTCTGTCATCGCGGGTGGTGTAAATATTTTCCTGCAAATGCTTTGAAAAATCGGTTGAGGTCATTAATTCGTTAACTTTTGACTTAAGATTTTTTTCAGTTTCTCTTAGAGATGCAAAAAGCCCTTTAAGTTCCGGTGTTGCATCCGGCTTTATGTTCAAAGCTTCGTCAAAGGTTGAAAAAATCTTATCCTCAAGTTCTTTATCAACTGTTAAATCCCTTGAAACGGTATATAAACACGTATCGGACATTGTGTTTTCGGTCAAAAATCTTTTCACAAGCCTTGAGGTGCGCAAGGTTTTTGCAATATCGTTTAATTCTTCCTCATTCAGGTAGCTTGCAAGTGAATTTTTTTCGATTTTTTCAATATCCGCAATAAATTCTATCGGAATATCCGTGGCGTTATCAAGAATTCTTTTGGCTTCTTTTGTGTATTCAAGCTGTTTTTTAATCTCATCAGATGCCTCAAATATTTTTGTATTAAGGCACAGTGCCTTGCTTTGGGAAGTTTTTGCAAAGCCTGACAACTTCTCAAGCACTTTATCAAATTCTAAAGATTTTAAACTTTTTGATACACAATCCATAACAATATTAAAAAACAAGCATAAATTATTTGCAATTGTTATTTTTTATTGATAAAATATCTTGATGTAAGGGGGAGATAAAAATGGCTGTAGAAAGACAAAGAGTTGCAGAGCAGGATAAAATTAAGAGACGTCATAACTTTGACCCTGTAGAGAGCAATTTAACTGAAGAGCAGGTTAAACTTGAGGCATCAAGATGTTTGAACTGCAAAAATCCTAAATGCGTTCAAGGCTGTCCCGTTAATATTCAGATACCTCAATTTATTCACGAATTAAAAGAAGGAAATTTAGATAAAGCCGGAGAAATTATCCGCGAAACAAGTATGCTTCCGTCAGTATGCGGAAGGGTTTGTCCTCAGGAAAGACAATGCGAAGGCAACTGTATTCTGGGGATTAAGGGTGAACCCGTTTCAATCGGCGCGCTTGAAAGATATGTCGGAGATAATACAAAAGCCGATATGCCGGAGATTAAACCTTCAGGCAAAAAAGTTGCCGTTATAGGTTCCGGCTGTGCGGGTATTACTGCTGCTGCCGATTTAAGAAAAGCAGGACATGAAGTTGTTGTGTTTGAAGCACTTCACGCACTAGGCGGTGTTTTAAGATACGGTATCCCGCCATTTAGACTTCCCAGAACTGTTTTGGACAGAGAAATTACAAACCTCAAAACTATGGGCGTTGAATTCAAAACCAATGTTGTTGTCGGTAAATCAATAACCATAAAACAGCTTAAAGAGGACGGATTTGACGCAATATTTATCTGTTCCGGCGCAGGTTTGCCTAAAATGCTTCACGTTCCGGGTGAAAATTTAAACGGGGTATTTTCCGCAAATGAATTCTTAACCCGTGTAAACTTGATGCATGCAGGGCAAAAGGATTCTCCAACGCCTTTAAAAGTAGGTAAAAAAGTTGCTGTGTTCGGCGGCGGAAACGTTGCAATGGATGCCGCAAGAACAGCTGTAAGAGTCGGTTTTGAAGAGGTTTATATAATCTACCGCAGAACTGAAAAAGAGCTTCCTGCCCGTCTTGAAGAAATCAGACACGCAAAAGAAGAAGGTATAATTTTTAAATTCCTTTACGCACCGAAAGAAATTTTGGGTGAGGATGGTTATGTAAAAGCCGTTGAACTGGAGGTTATGGAGCTTGGCGAACCCGACGAAAGCGGCCGCCGCCGCCCTGTTGCAACCGGCAAAACAGAGGTTATGGAGCTTGATACCGTAATTGTCGCCCTCGGCACAGGCCCAAACCCTATTATTCAAAAATCCGCAGAAGCCGAAGGTTTGGAAATTATTACGGATAAGCGCGGATATATTACGGTTGACGGCGAAACCCGCTGCACCAATATCCCGACGGTTTACGCGGGCGGCGACGTCGCACCTGTCGGGGAATCCAACGCTATTAACGCTATGGGAGCAGGCAAAAAAGCCGCTAAAGCCATAAATGAATTACTTAAATAAAATTTTAACAGTATTAATATCTATAAATTTAACTCTGATGCCGGTTTTGGCGTTAGAGTTAGATTTGTCTGTGGATGAAGATATCAGAAAAAATTACAACCCGTCAAAGCTTGAATTGGAGTCTTTGCCGCCGCTTCCGGAGGTTAAACCGACCACTGTACCGGAGAAAAAGCCGCCTCTGGAGGTCGTGGATATTCCGGAGTCCAAACCCATAGGCAATCTTCCGCCTTTAAAACCGGCTGATAAAAAGCCTGTCGTTACTAAAATTGATAAGTCAACTGCAATAAGAATTAAAAAAGGTACGAAATTTATTGTCAGATCCCGGCAGGCAGTGTCTGATGCAACCCGCACCGGCGCAAGACTTTCTTTTGTTTCCCAAAAGGCTGTTACCCAAAGATATGTAACAATTCCGCAGGGAACTGTTTTTAAAGGCGAAGTCTACGATTCCCATACACCCCAGATGTCAGGAAACGGCGGGCTCATTGTAATCGGGATTGACAGCATGGTATATAAAGGTTCAACTGTCGGAATTGAGGCGAAAATTACCAAGGCTAACCATAAAAAAATCTTCTTTAATAATATAAAAGGTAAAAGACAATACTGGAAAGGCACCGCTAATTCACTAAAACCGGGGACGAAATTCTACAAAAAAATGATGCGTACAACTTCAAAACTCGCAGACGGCACGTTTACGGTTATTCTAACACCGTTTACGGTTGTTGCGGGGGTGGCTGTTTATGCGGTTAACTTTGTCGGCTCACCGCTTTTCGGACTTTTTAGCAAAGGCGGAAGAATTTCTATCCCCGCAGGCAGCGAATTTGAAATTAAGCTCCTCGAAGATGTTTATTTGTATTGATAAGATACTAAAAGATTAGGCGTTTCCTGTCGGGCAGGTATGCCCAACCTACTATTAATTACCTAAAGCGTTATCAATATCCTGTGCGCGGTTTTGGCGCCCCTGAGTTACCGCCTTGATTGTTTTTTCGTTTTGAACAGTATTTGCCGCATTATTCATCATTGAATTGAAATCTACGTTGTTCCAGCACCACCATGCTCCGTATAAAACCGCAAGGATTAAAATAATTCTTACCATAAGTTCCTCCTTTTTTATTATTATGTCATTATCCGAAATTTAATGCATGATGCGATTATATGAAATTAAATGTAACAAACTTGTCAAATAAAATGTTTGGATTATAATTAGGCTGGAAATTGTAACTTTTAGTGGAGGATATTATGATTAAAAAGTTATTCAGTCCAAAAGCAATGATGGCATTGTTTGCAGCATTATTGCTTGGCATTGCTCCCTCTTTTGCGGGAGAAGCTGATTTGGTAGTTCCGAGTATCCACCAGATGTCACCTGACAGTTTTAACTTATTGTTAATTGGTATGGTGATTTCTTTAATCGGATGTATTTTCGGATTTATCGAATTTTTGAGAATTAAGAAATTGCAAGTCCACACTGCAATGGCAGAAATCGGCAACACAATTTTTGAAACCTGCAAAACTTACCTTATTCAACAAGGTAAATTCCTGCTGGTATTGGAAGTGTTAATCGGTTTGTGTATTGCATTTTACTTTGGTTACTTGCAGCAAATGGGGTTATCCGGTGTATTGACAATTTTAGCATGGTCAGTAATCGGTATTTTAGGTTCTTACGGCGTTGCATGGTTCGGTATCAGAATGAACACCCTTGCAAACGCAAGAACTGCATTTGCATCACTTAAAGGAAATCCGTTGAATATTTTGAACATTCCTTTAAGAGCCGGTATGAGTATCGGTGTATTGCTTGTTTCAGTTGAGTTAATCCTGATGCTTACAATTCTGTTGTTTGTACCGGGACATTTGGCAGGCGCTTGCTTTATCGGTTTTGCTATCGGTGAATCTTTGGGCGCATCTGCACTTCGTGTGGCAGGCGGTATCTTTACAAAAATCGCTGATATCGGATCAGATTTGATGAAAATCCAATTCGGTATTAAAGAAGATGACCCGAGAAACCCCGGTGTAATCGCAGATTGTACCGGTGACAACGCAGGCGATTCAATCGGACCGACTGCTGACGGTTTTGAAACTTACGGTGTAACAGGTGTTGCGCTTGTTTCATTTATTCTTTTGGGTGTTATGCCTGAATATCAGGTTCAGCTTTTAACCTGGATATTCACTATGAGATTCTTGATGATCGTAACTTCCGTTGTTGCATATTGGATTAACAATATTATCGACGGAGTTTACGCTAAAAAAGCATCTAAATTCGACTTTGAACAGCCTTTGACAAACCTTGTATGGCTGACTTCAATTTTATCAATCGCAATGACTTTCGGCGTAAGCCACTGGTTATTGGCTCCTTTAGGCGGAAGCTTATGGCTTGTTCTTTCAGGTATTATTTCTTGCGGAACACTCGGTGCTGCTTTAATCCCTGAATTTACAAAAATCTTTACTTCTCCTAAAGCTAAACACACTGAAGAAGTTGTTACAGCTTCAAAAGAAGGCGGTGCATCTTTGACAATCCTTTCAGGTATTGTTTCAGGTAACTTCTCTGCCTTCTGGATAGGTATGGTAATCGTACTTTTAATGGGTATTGCTTATTTTGCAAGCACATTTATACCGGCAGATATTATGGTTTACTCATCAGTATTTGCATTCGGTCTTGTAGCATTCGGTTTCTTGGGTATGGGACCTGTAACAATTGCTGTTGACAGCTACGGTCCTGTAACCGACAACGCTCAATCAGTTTACGAACTTTCTTTGATTGAAGAAAGAGAAGGCGTTGCAGAAGAAATCGAACGCGATTACGGTTTCAAACCTGATTTTGAAAACGCAAAACAATATTTGGAAGAAAACGACGGCGCAGGTAATACTTTCAAAGCAACTTCAAAACCTGTTTTGATCGGTACTGCTGTAGTTGGTGCCACAACAATGATTTTCTCATTGATTTTGGTAATCCAAAACACACTCGGCATCCAGCCTGAAATGATTCTGAATATGTTAAATCCATACACATTGCTTGGTCTTTTGACAGGCGGTGCGGTAATTTACTGGTTCAGCGGCGCTTCTATGCAGGCGGTTACAACAGGTGCTTACCGTGCAACCGAATACATCAAAGAAAATATCAAGCTTGATGATGCAAATTGCAAAAGTGCAAATGTTCAAAACTCTAAAGAAGTTGTAAAAATTTGTACACAATATGCTCAAAAAGGTATGGTAAATATCTTCATTTCATTGTTTGCATTTGCGTTAGCACTTGCATGTCTTTCAGCACCTGCAGGTGAAAACTCACATCCTGTAGCATTTTTCGTAAGCTACCTGATTGCAATTGCCGTATTTGGCTTGTTCCAGGCAGTATTTATGGCAAATGCCGGCGGATGCTGGGATAACGCAAAGAAAATTGTTGAAGTTGATATGAAAGAAAAAGGCACTCCGCTTCACGAAGCAACAGTTGTCGGCGACACTGTGGGTGATCCTTTCAAAGATACTTCTTCAGTTGCAATGAACCCGATTATCAAATTCACAACATTATTTGGTCTTTTGGCTATGGAAATCGCTATCAGCGAATCTTTCAAAGCTATTGCACCTATTGCGGGCTGGATTTTGTTGGTAATTGCTTTGATTTTCGTAATTCGTTCATTCTACGGAATGAGAATCCCGACTACAAAACAATAATTGATAGTCAGCAAAGAATTAAAAGCGTCTCCGTTTTCGGAGGCGCTTTCTTTTTAATATCTTGACATGAACTGGCGGCATTGGTATTATTAAATGTAATAAAAAAGGAGGACGCATGAAAAAATTGAATTTTCAGACAACGGGGGGGCATCTAAAAAACTACACTCCTCAAGGGTTTGAACGGTATTATGAAGTTCCGGTATATGGTTTTACTCTTGCCGAGGTGTTGATAACACTCGGTATAATTGGTGTTGTTGCCGCAATTACAATACCGGCCCTGATAAGTAATTATCAGGATAAAGTTTTGGAAACCAGATACAAAAAGGCAAAAAATATATTAATCAACGGCTACAAATTAATGATGGCAAAAGAGCAGGTCTTTGATGTGAAAAATTTGTCTATGTTTACGGAATGCAGAGATATGGATTGTGTTTTTGCGTCGCATAAAAGTGTTTTTAAAATGTTGAAAGACAGCGCAAGTTCTGATATGTCAACTGCATTTGCCGGAGAATATGATATCCCTGGTTTACCGCAAACGTTTGATTTCAACACTTATTTATCAATGGGAATGCCGGCTTTTCAGACTAATGACGGTATGTCTTATTTGCTGTTGCCGGATACGGAATCTTTGTTCTTTTATACTGATTTAAACGGTGACAATAAACCAAATATCGTAAATGAAGATTTCTTTTTGTTTTCATTGAGCGGAAATGCTGTATTGGCGGATATGACAGCTACGTTATTGCCGGATCCTCCGGAATGTACTCCTGAAACAATTTCAACCTGCAAGACAGAAGAAGGTTGTGAGGCTTTAGGTGGTTTTTATGAAGATGCTGATCCGGAACACGGTACTTGCCTCGCCTATGGATTTTACTTTGACAGTGCAACCGGAACATGTGCAAAAAGTGCGGATTATTTATTCTCGCGATATTGTAAGTAGTTATATCTTGCGTTGAACGGGGAATTTTTTTTGCTATTCTATAAGAAGAAGGAGACAAATTTGTCAGTTTCTGTTTTGATGCCGGTATATAACACAAAGTACGATTTTTTGCGTCAGGCAATAGAAAGTATTTTAAGCCAGACGTATGAAGATTTTGAGCTGATAATAATTAATGATGCCTCAACTGATAACGCTGAGGATGTAATCCTTTCTTATAAAGACAACAGGATTAAGTATTATAAAAATGAACGGAATTTGAAGCTTATTGCAACCTTGAATAAAGGGTTGGATTTGTGTAGCGGAAAATACATTGCACGTCTTGATTCGGATGATTATTGTTCGTCGCAAAGACTTGAAAAACAGGTTGAATATATGGACACTCATCCTGAAACAGGTGTTTTGGGTACTTTATTTGAATTTGTTCCTGAACACGTTAGAGAGATTGTGAATGTTGAAGATATACCGCTTTGTATAAGATATATACCGGGCTGCCTTTTGCATTCGTCAGCTATGATGAGAAAATCCGTTTTGACGGACAATAAGCTTTATTATAATTCAGACTGTTTGCATGCCGAAGATTTTAAAATGTGGTCGGACATCAGCAGAGTAGCAAATGTGGCAGTTTTGCCGGAGGTTTTAACATATTACAGGCAGACGGAGACCGGTATTTGTGCACAAAATGAAAACTTCCAGAACAAAATGCTGATGCTAATTTCATTTGATAATATAATAAAAGATTTTGAGTGTGATAGAGAAAAAATGTACCCTATTCTTGTGAAATTTACAAAATCAATTCCTCTGACGGAAAATGAATTTAAGATGACAAAGGAATTGTTTAAATCCGTTATAAATTCTCTTGTACCCAAGCTTTCAGAACCGTATAACGCAAGAATTATTCAGTATTTGGAAGCTATTATTCAGCATTTTAAGATAATAAAAGAGGTTAAAACTATATGGATGAACCATTAGTATCAGTTTTAATGTCAGTATATAATGCGCGTTCCCATGAACTTCGTCAGGCTATTGAGAGTATTCTTAATCAAACATTTAAGGATTTTGAATTTATAATTATTAACGACGGCTCTACAAATGACACGGAAGATGTTATTTTGTCTTACAACGACAAGAGAATCCGATATGTAAAAAATGAAACAAATTTAAAGATTATCGCAAGTTTAAATAAAGGTCTCAAGTTGTGCCGCGGTAAATATATTGCACGGCTTGATGCGGATGATTACAGTGCTCCGGAGCGTCTTGAACATCAGGTTGAATATATGGAAAAACACCCGAATGTGGGCGGTTTGGGAACGTTTTTTAAGCGTTTACATACAGGGGAAGAAATTGAGCTTCCCACAGAACCCGAAGATGTTAAATTGTTATCACGTTATGTCAGGGGCTGTATTTCAAATCCTTCCGGTATGATAAGGCGTTCTGTTCTTGTTGAGAATAATCTTGAATACGATAAAAATTGCCTGCACGCTGAAGATTTCAAGTTCTGGGCGGATTTGACATATTATTGTGATCTTGCGGTAATTCCGGAAGTTTTGACATTTATAAGAAGCCACGAGGACGGCGTTTCTAAAACCAACCAAAAGTGGCAGGATAAAATGGTTACGGTTGTGCTTTTGGATAATATGATAAGAGATTTCGACTGCGATAAAGCTTATCTGTATTCTATTCTTGCAAAATATGTAAAATCTCAGCCCTTAACCCGCAAAGAATTTGAAGATTTTAAAACACACCTTGAAAAAGTTATTACATACGTGGCACTTCGTGTAAATTTTCCGCATAATTATACGGTTAAGCCGTATATTTTGAGTATGCTTGCCGGAATACCGGTCCAAAACAATAATTGACTGATTAACTTGTAAAATTATGTAAAGATAAAATAATATTATTAAAGTTTTATATATTAAAATCCGATAACTTTATGTAGAAATATATAAGGAGAAAATTTTATGTTTGAAAAAGTGAACGTAGAAGGCGCTTCTAACAAGCAAGTTGGTAAAGTGAAACCTAATAGCAAAAAATCTGCTGAAGAAAAATCAAAAATGGAGAAAAGCAAGACTGCAGAACAGATTCAACAGTATTTCGAAATATCTAAGGAGTATAAAAAAACTCTTGAGCAGCTGAGGTTTGAGGAAAAGGTTGATTATATCTTGAAAAATTCTCAGGATATTCCAAAAACTAAAATGGATGAATTGAAAAAGCTGCACGCTAATCATGATCTGCAAAAACAAATCAATGAGTCTAAAGAAGAAGTAAAGCGTCAAAATCAACGTGATGAACAAAAGAAGATTATTAAATTTTCTCTCGCTCAAGATAAAGTAGAACAAACAGATAGCACATTAAACCAAAAAGATGTACCCTAATGTTTATCTGACGTTGTCCGGAAATAATTTGATAAAATTATTATTTATCCCCCAAAATTCTGCGGGGGATAAATTTATTATGCAAAATCTATTAAAATAAAAATGAGAAACGGTCTTTGTTTTTAATAAAAATAAACAGTCGGATATGCGTTTTAAAAAAACGGGAATAATACACTTGGGGTACAAGCTGCGGGGTTTGCTATGGGCGAATTTACTGTAGGACATGCAACAAGACCAGATATAAAATCAAAACATTTCGGATTTGAGTCAATGTTTCCCAGGAAAGAAAATATTGACGACATGTTTCGTGAGTATTTTTCAAAACACAGCTCTGATGACGGGTTCGTTGATCTACACGGTGAATTGCAAAGACTTGATTTGAGAAGTTAAAATTTTAATGTCCGGTCCGATGCAAAGTTTCAGAAAACCACACCGAAAGGTGCGGTTTCTTTTTTTGTGTTATAATAAACTTGGAAAAGGAAGTATAACATGAGTTTAACAGTATATTTAGGGATAGACGTAGGATCAGTAACAACAAAACTTGCACTTGTTGATGAAAAAGGGAAATATGTAGACAGTTACATGCTCAGAACAGCCGGCAAACCGGTTATGGCAGTTCAAAAAGGTTTAAAAGAATTATACGGTAAAAAATTAACCGATTACGAGGTTATGGGCGTTGGTACAACGGGTTCCGGAAGAAATCTTGCAGGAGCTTTGGTCGGTGCCGATATTATAAAAAACGAAATTACGGCACACGCGGTTGCAGCAAGCACAAATGTTCCCGGAGTTCAGACAATTCTTGAAATCGGCGGTCAGGACAGCAAAATCATTTTGCTGAGAGACGGTATTGTAACCGATTTTGCGATGAACACTGTTTGTGCGGCAGGTACCGGAAGCTTTTTGGATCAACAGGCAAACAGACTTAATGTTCCTATTGAAAAGTTTGGTGAAACTGCTTTGAAATCCGAAAACCCCGCAAGAATTGCAGGCCGCTGCGGAGTTTTTGCGGAAAGCGATTTGATTCACAAACAGCAGCTCGGCTATCCTGTGGAAGATTTGTTATACGGACTTTGTCAGGCTTTGGTCAGAAATTATCTTTCAAACCTCGCTCTCGGTAAAGAATTACTTCCGGTGTTTTCCTTCCAGGGCGGTGTTGCAACAAATTCCGGTATGGTAAAGGCGTTTGAAGAAGCTCTCGGACACAAAGTTGTTGTTCCTGAAAACCACCAGACAATGGGTGCGATAGGTGCGGCGCTTCTTGCAATGGAAAATCATCAATATACCGAAACTCCGACTAAATTCAAAGGCTGGGAAGTCGGTGACATGCATTTTTCTTCAATTACATGCGAATGCAACGGCTGTTCTAACAATTGCGAAATTATCACAATTGTGGAAGGCGTTGATGAAATCCAGCATGTTGAAAAAATTAAGGATATCAAAGGCAATATAATAGCTCGCTGGGGCGGAACCTGCGGGCGCTGGGATATTGCATAGGAGTTTTTTATGAGCGAAAATTTATCCGCTTATGCAAATTACGAACTTGGTGAAGCATTTTTTGAAATTATCAATAAAATGGTTGTTCGTGACGGCATACCTTTTTCGCGCATCGGTGAGTTTGAAATAGTTTCCCCGAGCTGGCGAAAACTTGCGGATAAAAAAGACAAGTCGCCTGAAGAACTCAAAAAAGTCGATGAGGATTACAGAATGGAAATTCGCGATTTGGCGGATTCCTGTATTATATATATGGGTGCTAAAACAAATAACAAGACGTATAAATTCACCCTTGACGACTATAAAAATTTTCTTATAACAACAAATGTTGATAAAACCGCAATTCCTAACGACAAAATAGAACTTGCTAATTACAACAAAAAAATAGAAACCCAGTTTAAAAAGCTCGCAAACCATGGTGAAGAAACCGGCGACAATTTAATTGATAACAAGGATTTTGCGGCATTTATATATGCTCTGGATATGAAAAGCGAGCGTGATGAAAATAATAAGTTCAAGGGATTTTATCTTAACGGTAAAATTACCCCGATGGATTACGCAATAGCTTACCGCGAGCTTAAAGAGGATGCGGATAATATGATTTCTTTTAAGCTTAGACAAGGATATAAAAATCTTTTCGGATAATTTTGTGCTAAACTGTTGTTATGGAAGATTTGACAGCATCAGTTAAAAATTTACGGCAAAAGTACAGAGAGATTTTCAAAACCTCTGCTGATGAAATTCAAAAACGTGTGGATGAATTAAAACCCGAAGGCGCCGGTGATATTTTTGATAATTATCCTGCGGGAACCCCCGGTGCTTTGTGGCAAAAATCAGTTTTAAAGATGTTTGATGAAGATATTTGCCGCGAAATTTTCAGAAAATGGACGGAAATTCTTGCATACCGCAGGGAATTTTCATGTGTAGGATGCGGAACCTGCTGCCGTCTGGCATGCAGCGAGTTTTCTCCGGAAGAACTAAAAATAAAAGCCGAGCACGGTGATAATTTTGCAAACCAGTTTTTAAGCGTTTTTGTGCCATATAAATCAAAGGCTGAGGCGCGTGAGATTTATCCGGAATACATCAAGATGCTAGAAGATAACAAAGAGGAGGATGTGTATTTTTACCATTGTCCGAAACTCAACGATTGCAGCAGATGTACGGATTACGAACACCGTCCGCAAATTTGCCGCGATTTTCCCGATAATCCGCTTGCGCTTTTGCCGAAATCCTGCGGATATAATGCGTGGAAACAAGAGGTTGAGCCGGTTGCTTTGATGCTCCATTCCATGTTGGAAATTATTGAGTACTATAAAGACCATATTACCCCTTGAGAATTTTGGGGTGCGAGTGTCAGAAATTCGGGTGAAGGGTGTTGTAAAGGAATAATAAAATATGCAAATATTAACAGGTTTAAGTCAAAAAGAGATAGAAAAAATAACTGATGAGCTTCACCAGTCAAAATTCCGCGCGCGCCAGATTCATAACTGGATTTATTTAAAATCCGCAAAATCCATTGACGATATGACGGATCTGTCAAAAGATTTCCGCGAAGATTTGAAAAAAATTGCTAAAGTTACGGATGTAAAAATTAAAATTAAACAGGAAAGTGCCGACGGGACTTTGAAATATCTGCTTGAATATCCTGACGGAGAGTGCGTTGAGACGGTATTAATGCGTTTTGACAACCGCGCGAATCTCACCGCCTGCGTAAGCTCACAGGTCGGATGTGCCGTGAATTGTTCTTTTTGTGCAACGGGAAAACGCGGTTTTATAAGAAATTTAACATATAAAGAAATAATTGAGCAGGTTTTGACAATCCAAAGAGACACAGGCTTGAAGGTTACAAACGTTGTCTTTATGGGGCAGGGCGAGCCGCTTTTGAACCTTGATAACGTTTTAAAGGCAATGGAAATTTTTAACGAAAGCTTCCAGATAGGTCAGCGCCGCCTGACGGTTTCCACAAGCGGAATAATCCCCGGGATTAACAGATTGGCCGAACTTGATATGCAGTCTACGCTTGCACTTTCTCTGCACGCCCCAAATCACGAGCTTCGTAAAAAATTAATGCAGATTGAAGAAAAATATAATTTGCGTGATTTAAAAATTGCGCTTAAAAATTACGTTGAAAAAACAGGCAGAAGGATTACCATTGAATACCTTTTGATAAAAGACCTGAATGATACGGTTGAATGCGCAAAACAGTTGGCTGAATATCTTCACGATATAAAATGCAACGTTAATTTAATCCCCTACAATCCGACAAGCGACAACGATTACAAGCGACCTTCAAATAACGCAATAATGAAATTTAAGTGTCTTTTGGAACATTCAGGCAAAAAGGTTACCGTAAGACTTGAACGCGGCGCGGATATCGATGCTGCCTGCGGTCAGTTGAAAGGAAAAGTCTCATGAAAGCATTAATCCAGAGAGTTAAAAGCGCATCTGTAACAATTGACGGCGAGATTTTTTCAAAAATCGGCAAAGGTCTTCTGGTTTTTGTCGGGGTTGAAAAAACAGACGAAAAAATAAATGCCGAAAAACTTGCGGATAAGATCGTCAACCTTAGAATTTTTGAGGATGAATTCGGCAAGATGAATTTGTCTTTGAAAGATGTTAAAGGCGAAATTCTTGTGGTGTCACAGTTTACTTTATGCGGCGATTGCAAAAAGGGAACCCGCCCGAGCTTTGACAAATCAGCACCTTTAGATAAGGCCGTTGACTTGTATGAATATTTCATTATAAAGGTTAAAGAACACGATGTGAAGACGGAAACCGGCAAATTTCGGGCAATGATGGATGTTGAGCTGGTAAACGACGGCCCTGTTACCTTCTTTATTGAAAAGTAATTGACCTATAAGTTGTAAGACCTTAACAATATCTGTATTACCCCCTTGTCAAGATTTATTTTTTATGTTAAAATGTACATGCAAATTTGTATTATTTTTTTGAAATCGATTTTTTCGAGGAGTATTATTTTATTATTCAATTAAGAGGCTTTTAAAATTATGTATGTGAACAAATGCATTAAATGCGGTCGCGAGTTTGAGACAAAAAACCCCAAAAGAGTTATCTGTCCTGATTGTTTGTA
Organism: Candidatus Gastranaerophilales bacterium; assembly: GCA_944323695.1. Taxonomy (GTDB): domain Bacteria; phylum Cyanobacteriota; class Vampirovibrionia; order Gastranaerophilales; family Gastranaerophilaceae; genus SIG32. The sequence goes on along the minus strand of CALUTI010000004.1, from coordinate 116,540 downwards.
TCCTGATAAAAAGATGATTATATCACCTTCCGTAACTCCGGAAGTCCCGGCTGAGGAGGTAAAACCGGTTAATGAAGAACAGCCGAAATTCTACAGCAGCTACAGTGCAGGTGAAGGTCGCGACACACGCCCTCAGCAGCGTCCTAATAACAACTACAACAGAAACAACAATTACAATAGGCAAGGAAATAATTATAACAGACCGAATAACAACAATCGTCGTTATAACAATAACCAAAGACCACAACAGGGCGGCTACAACCGTAACCAGCGCCCCGGAGGCTTTAACAGACCTAATTCTAACAGAAATCAACGACCGGGCTTTAATAACCGTCGTCCGATGAATAAGGCTAAAGGACCTAAACAGCTTCTGGTAAGCAAAGAACAGCTTGAACTGATTGAAAAGCTTTATAAACCTATGCTTCCGCTGCCAAACCCTGACGCACACGAGGTTATAGGTGAAAAAATCGGGCTTGAGCCGAGAAAAGTTTTCTTTGGCATAAATCTTGTAAGACAAAAAATGATGCTTCCGAAATTGCCGTTCCCGAAACGTAAATTGGCGATTTCACCGGATCAGCTGTTTGCAATAAAAAATCTTTACGAACCGTTATTGCCGCTTCCGCCTATCGGCTGCCACAAAATTATTGCGGCGCAATTAAAAATGGATGAATGGCGTGTACACGTCGGTATCGGCTTAATCCGTTCTCAAATGGGACTTGAACGTTGGAATCAGGAAAGAGAAGATGCTCCTGAAGAATTCAAAAAGCCAAAAACAGAGGTGAAAGCTGAAGAAGCTGCACCGGCTGCAGAAGCTGAAAAACCGAAACGCGGCAGAAAACCTAAAAAAGAGGCTGATGAGTAAGTTTATTTCTGTCGGCAAGATTTTGAATTTCCACGGAATTCAGGGAGAAGCTAAGGTTGGTTTTTCCAAAAATCAGGCTGATTTTTTCCTGTCTTTAAAAGAGGTTTTTGTAAAAATACAAAGTGAATATAAGCCGTTAAAGATTACCCGCTCAAGGCTTAATAAAAATGTTGCCGTGGTAAAGTTTGACGGAATAAACTCCATAAATGAATTTTTACCCTTAAAAGGGTGCCTTTTGTTTGTTGAAGAAACGACTATTCGCGAGAACTTAGAGGAGGATGAGTTTTTGATAGATGAGCTTGTAGGGCTTGATGTTGTGGATTCAGAAGGCAAAAAGCTCGGGTTTATCGTCGGGGTTTCCAATAACGGCGCAAGCGATTTGCTGTCCGTGAAAACCAAATCAAAAAATATTTCTCTTGTGCCTTTTGTAAAAGCGATTGTCACAGATGTTGATTTGAAGGGCAAAAAGGTTACCATTAACAATCTGGAGGGGCTTTTGGAATGAAATTTGATATCCTGACGCTTTTTCCGGAAATGATTACTGACTATTGCAGTCAAAGTATCATAAAACGCGCGGTTGAAGCGGGTGTTATCAGCGTAAATACGGTAAATCCGCGTGATTTTACGCTTGATAAACACAAAAAAGTAGACGATACCCCTTATGGCGGCGGTGCGGGAATGGTTTTGATGCCACAGCCTTATGTTGACGCGTATGAAAGCGTTGAAAGGTGTGAAAACTCAATTACGATTATGCTTTCGCCTCAGGGAGAGCCTTTGAAGGAAAGTCTCGTAAAAGAATTGGCCGAATACGATCAGATTGTAATGTTATGCGGGCATTATGAGGGCTTTGACGAGAGAATACGGGATATTATTAAGCCCAGAGAAATTTCATTGGGGGATTTTGTTTTGACCGGCGGAGAGCTTCCCGCGTTATGTGTTTTGGATGCAGTAAGCAGAAAGCTTGAAGGCACTTTGGGTAAGATTGAATCCGCGGATGATGACAGTTTTTCAGACGGGCTTCTTGAATACCCGCAATATACAAAACCGCGTGAATACAGAGGTTTAAATGTTCCCGAGGTTCTTTTAAACGGCAATCACAAAGAAATTAATGAATTCAGGCAGGCTCAAAGGATTAAACGCACTAAAGAGCGACGTCCTGACCTGATGCGTTAGTCAGATTGTTGTGCTTGCCTATACCTAAACCGTCTTTTAATACCGTATAAATTCCGTAAATTCCAAGCCCGATTGCGGAACCTTTTGCAAGCGGCAATGCTCTTTTCTTTGCAAATAATGCGGTAAGACCAAGACCTAACGGAACCACATCGTGAACAAGAGTTGTACCTATACCTTTGAAGTAACCGATTATTGAGTTTACAAAACCTCTGAAACGGTCATTTAATTCAAGTTTAAAAATACCGTTTTGAATATCCATGGCAGTCCTTGACGGTCGGTCGATACTCATTGTGTTATCCAAAAAATACTGGGCGGCTTTAGCGTTTTTGCTTTTAACTTCAATATCTGACCTGATTTTGCCGAAGTTATGGGCATCACGCGCAATAAAATACAGTGCCGCAGCGCCTGCACCCCTTGCTAAATATTTACCGTAATTGGATTTTATTGCTGTTATTACGCTCATTATTTTTTGTCATCCTTTTTGGGAGTATCTTTTACTTCAAATTCTTTTTTGACGGTTTGTCCGGACATCTTAAGAAGTATCTGGCTTGCCTGAAGTGCATCCTGTCCGTAACCGGAATCTGATTGCTGCATTTGTTGAAGAAGCTGTACGGTATAATCATCACCTGTTACGGCTCTTGTGTCAAGCATTCCGAGTGCTAAAAATCTTACGGGCTGATAAGGATCCTGAAGCATTTTGTTAATCAATGCGGTTAATGCTTTGTCGTCTTTTCTGGATTCGTCCTCTTGAAGTCTTGCTGCAACTTCTTTTGCACCCATTAACCTTATTTCTTTATCCTGACTGTTCAGATAGTTTTCAAGATTCTTTATGTAATCGTCAGTCAACATTACGATATCGCGTTTTTCGGTCTTTTTCTTTTCTTCCGTTTTTGTCGTCGTTGTATTTGTTGTGTTTGTTGTTGTATTGGAAGAATTTGCATTATTTGCGTTATTTGCAGCGTTGGATGCGTTTGCGCCTTGTCCCCAGTTATTTGTATAGTAACCTGAAGGGTAGCATCCGGGGTTTTGGTATTGAGGAGCATTTACGTTATAAACAGGGGCCCCGCCCGGAACTCCGACAGATGGGTTGAAGATTTGAATATTTACGCCTGAATAATTCGGAACGGAAACGGTTTGCCCCTGCGTGCTTACCTGCGGCGCCGGATAGTATGCGGTTTGCGGCTGGGTATATGCCGGTGCAGTATAAGTCTGTCCTGCAGCTTGAGTTTGCACTTGAGGCTGCTGAACTGCAGGTGCTGTCGCATATTGCGGGCAATTACACTGTTGATATTGCTGTTGTCCTACCGTATTTTGCATAATACTACCTTTTCACTACTTATTTTTATAAAGTATAAAACTTTTTAATTATTGCTATTTTTTAGAATATTTTAAGAAATATTACGCAATTTTATTTAATTTATTAAAGGGGATATAATGTGATTATGGATAATTATGAAAAAAATTATTTGTCTCAGCGTCCTGAAATGTGTGTAAGATGCGGACTTTGCTGCCGTGTTGCAACAACGACAACGCCGTATAAAAAGCTTCTTGAAATGTGCGATCAGGGCGATCAGGGCGCAATTGATTTTCTAAGTGTATTTGAGCCTTATGAATCTATTGAGGCTGCGCGTCAGGTTTCTGCGAAAACAGTTGATAATATTATAAAATGTTTATCCGAGGACGGAAATTATAAAGAAGAAGATATGACCTTCTATAAGTGCAAATACCTTGATGACAACAATTTATGCACAAGATATGAAACAAGGCTTGCGCTGTGTAAGCATTTCCCTGCCTCTCCATGGGCGATAGTCCCTCCCGGATGCGGCTATGAGGGCTGGCTTTTTATGAAACGCGAGGAGGCCAAGCAAAAAATCCGCAAGATAAAAGAGGAGCTTCTTGAGCTTCAGCTTTTGAAAAAGAAAACCAAAGATCCGGATATCCTGCTCAAAATTACATCCGTCGAGCAAAAAATGCTTAATAATATTGAGCTTTATAAAAAACACGGCTCCGAAAACTGGTAGCTTATGCTTTTGCCGGATTTAAGAGCATATTTTTATAAAAATCAGTGTTGATGTTGAGTTTTGTACCTATATCAAGCAGCATTTGGATAAATTCTTTATCTTTGTTTCTGCCTGTTTTAGTATAATTATCAATTATATCGCCGATTTTGTGGTAAATTCTGTTGAAGTAAATATTCTGGGCCTCTGCTATATCAATTTCCAGATCAAGTTTTTCAACGTTATCAAAGATTTCCAATAATACTTCTGCCTGCTGGCTTTCAAAGCTTTGGGCAAGGCGGATTGTGTTTTGAAGAATTTTCTTTGCAAACACTGTATTTGACGGGCTTCTGTCTAATTTTATGCCCATTTTTTTAGCTTCATAATTAATATCAAACGCCTGCTGAAGTGTTGCAGGATCCACAAATCCGCCGGAATGCGCCACAAGATCATTGAATTTGCGGCTCAATGTATAATTTGCCGAAATCTTAAATTCATCCGGAATTTTAAGCCCGAGATTTTGCATGTGATAAATTGAACCTTTGCCTTCGTCATACATGTCTTTGTAGGTTTGGGCGAATTTTTCGAGCTTACCTTTAAGCATAATTTGAAGGATTTTGCGTCTTTCTTCAATAAATATGTCTTTAAGCGTAAAGTATTCTTTGCCGAAGTTTTCGTCCAGCGCTCTTATGATTTCCGTCAGCGGGTTCAGCATAAATGTCTTTATAAGCTCGGTTTTTACTTCGTTATAAGCTGTTTCGTCGGAGTATTCCTTAATCGCACAGTGGAAGTCTCCGCCTGAGAATTGTACGAGTGCAAAAATTTGGTTTACACTCTCAAGCGTAATTCTTGACTGCATCTCTATATGTCCTACAACAAATGTCGAAGTGCCTTTTTGAACCTTCTGGTAGTCGTAGTTTTTGATTTTGTAGCAATAGACATCTTCTTCATCGCCAAAATCTTCATACAAGGATGAAATTGCCCAGAGGCTTGCAATCTGTTTCGGGGTTACGACGGACGGTTTTACAAATCTTTCGTAAATATCTTTTCCCGTGCCGTATTCCTGAATATTACTTTTGGCATCACTCAAGATTTCCAAAAATTTCTTTTCATAGTTTTGTTTTGTAAAGTATGCTGCCAATTGCATTGCGCGGGCTGCATATTTCATAATCTGAACGGTTTCTATCCCTGAAATTTCAGAGAAGAACCAGCCGCAGCTTGTGTACATTAAAAGTGCCTGACGCTGGATTTCCAATAACTTCATACCGCGGACTTTGTCCTCGTCGCTTAATTCCGGCAAGAAATATTTGCTCTGGAATTTTTTAATATTAGCCTCAGTTCTGGTCAAAATTACGTCGATATAATTGTTTCGGACTTCCCAAACATCAGTATTAAAGTATTTCGGCCCCTCTTTTTCAAAGACTTTTGCCAATTCATCTCTCAAATAATCTAAGGCATCTCTTAGCGGACGGCGCCATTTCTGGTTCCAGCCGGGGTGTCCGCCTGTTGAACATCCGCAATCCTCGCACCATCTGCCGACTCCGTGGAAGCAGCTCCAGGAGGACGCCTGTTTTATGTCGGCTTCGTAGTCGCTTCTGTATTTATCCAGATATGCCGCGTAATTGATTATTTTAAATCCTTCGTCTTCAGCTCTTATTTTAAGCACATAGGAAAGTGCCATATCGCCGAATTTTGTATGGTGACCGTAGCTTTCGCCGTCTGTTGCGATATTTATAAGCTGGGGGTAATTCCTTGTATCGGATACGCCTTCTTTTAAACGTTTTATGAATTTATTTCCGTCTTTTAAAAGCTCATCAAATGCGACGGAGCGCGAAATTGCACCGTCATAAAAGAATAAATCAATTGATTTTCCGGGTGCGGATTTTATGTTATATTTGTATGAACGTGCAGGGTCAATGTTGCCCCAGCTTACGTCTGTCCATTCTTTGTCTTTTGGGCCTTTGATTTTGAGCGCCTGATAAGGAGAAAGCACGGTGAATTTTATTCCGTTTTCTTCCAGAACGCGCAAAGTGTCGTCATCAACAGCGGTTTCCGCAAGCCACATACCTTCGGGTTTTCTGCCGAAACGATATTCAAAATCTCTTATGCCCCATTTGACCTGAGTTTGCTTATCATGTTCATTTGCAAGCGGCATTATGATGTGGTTATACACTTGCGCCATTGCGTTTCCGTGACCGTCGTTGAGGTCTATGCTTTCAATATCGGCTTTTATAATTCTTTCGTATGTCAAAGGCGCATACTGTTCCATCCACGATAAAAGCGTCGGACCGAAGTTAAAACTCATTAATGAATAGTTGTTAACAACGTCAAGAATTCTGTTCCTGTTATCCACGATTTTGGATACGGAATTCGGGTTGTAGCACTCTTTTGTAATCCTTTCATTCCAGTCGTGGAAAGGCAGTGCGCTGTCTTGAAGTTCTATTGCTTCAAGCCATGGGTTTTCTCTCGGCGGCTGGTAAAAGTGACCGTGTATTGTTAAAAACTTTTCATTATTTGCCATACTTAACTCCGTTTATTCAATTTTTATTTTGTTGCGGGTGCTTGTTCAGATGCTTTTTCGTCTTTTGATTTTTGTGTTAAGACAGTGAATTTTTCGGCATCCATCCACACATCGCCCAGTGCGTTTGAAAATACTCTGCCTGTGAATTCAATTTCGTCGCCTGCATTAAGATCAATGTGTTTTTCTGCTTCTGCGCGTTTTAAAAATACTTTCATTTCTGAAAGAGGGATGTTATGATCGGTTATGTCCGGTCTTTGGATTAAAAACGTAATATAATCCTCGGAACTTCTCATTGCCGGTGCGTAATCCAGCCCGAGAGTCGAAAATTTATCAAATTTGCCTTTTACGGTTACGGTTTTGTTTAAATATCTGGAAGGTGCAGCAACCATATCAAGTGCATTCACCTGAGGGTATGCCGCAGCTTGCTCCTGTACAGGAGGTTTTGCAACAGGTGTTGCTGTAGGTTGTGCCATAAGTGCCGTGTTTGCCGTAAATACCGTTAATGCCGTAATAATTACTAATTTTGTTATGTTTTTCATATCTTATATCCCCTTTAGTAATATTCTATCACAATAATTATTTTTTGGTAACTACCCGAATAGATTTGTTTATATGTTGTAGTCTTTTTTTGTTTGTGGTACGCTCGTTATGTGTAGCTGAAATTTAATTAGCTAAAAAAGGAGAAATTTTATGACAACAAAAGAATTCTTTACCAATTCTGAAGAATTGAAAAAGATGATGTCAGCAGCCCGCGCAACTATTACTGCGCCGTTTTTCGGAAACAATGTTGAAGAAGTTAAATCTGTTTCCGAAGCTTACAAGCTGGCAAAATCAAGCCCCGGTACTATTGAGCTTACAGGCATGCCTGTGTACAAACCTGAAAAAATAGGTTTGCCTCAAGGTGCAAATCAATTATTATTCAATGACGGAACCGTTGTCGGCCGCTGCGCCGCCGCAAGAAAAATCGTCGGCGAACCGAATTGCGACCTGAAATATTTATTACCGATTATTCGTGAAGCCATATATCAAACCCGTGATAAATTAATGTATAAAACCGAAGTCGTTGTCGGTTTGGAAGAAGACTTTATGGTTAAAGCTCACCTTATGATTCCGGAAGGGTTTGAAAATATTATGTATTCATGGATGCTGAACTTCCAGTATATCAACGAAAAATATGCTGATATGTATTCAGAATCACGTGCATTACCGGACGGAGATATTTATGTATTCTCTGATCCTGACTGGACACACCCTGACTTCCCGTATGGTTTGACTTTCTTTGATCCTGAACACAACTGTGCGGCTATTTTGGGTATGAGATATTTCGGTGAACACAAAAAAGGCACACTTACACTTGCCTGGGGATGCGCTGCCCGTAACGGTTATGCATCATGCCACGGCGGTATGAAACGTTATAACCTTGATAACGGTAAATCATTCCAGGTTGCCGTATTTGGTTTGTCAGGTTCCGGTAAATCAACTATTACCCACGCAAAACACAATAATAAATACAATATCACCGTGCTTCACGATGATGCGTTTATTATTAACGTTCATGACAAATATACAATCGCGCTTGAGCCGGCTTATTTCGACAAAACTGCCGACTATCCTATCGGTTGCGACGATAACAAATATATCTTGACTCAGCAGAACGCAGGCGCAATCCAGCTTGCAGACGGCAAAGTGGTATCTGTTACAGAAGATATCAGAAACGGTAACGGACGTGCCGTTAAGTCAAAACTCTGGTCTCCAAACAGAGTTGACAGAATTGACCAGCCGATTAACGCTATTTTCTGGTTAATGAAAGACCCGACAATTCCTCCTGTTTTGAAATTGTCAGGCGCTTCATTAGGCTCTGCTATGGGTGCAACTCTTGCAACAAAACGTTCATCTGCTGAAAGACTTGCAGCAGGCGTTGACCCGAACGCATTGGTTGTTGAACCTTATGCTAACCCGTTCAGAGTTTACCCGTTGGAAGTTGATTACACAAGATTTAAACAGTTAATCGCTGACGGCGTTGACTGCTACATCTTGAATACAGGCGAGTTTATGGGTACTAAAGTTCAGCCGAAACATACCCTCGGTATTATTGAGGCTATTGTTGAAGGCACTGCTAAGTTCCATAAATGGGAAAACTTCTCTGATATCGAAATTATGGATATCGAAGGTTTTGACGCTTCTTTCTCTAACAAAGAATACGCAGCTCAGTTTGTTGCACGTATGAACGACAGAATTGAGTTTGTTAAATCAAGAGAAACTGAAAAAGCAGGTATTGACAAACTTCCTGCTGATGCTCTTGAAGCTTTACAGGCTGTTGTTAAAGAAGCAACTGAATTGGCAAGAGTATAATTTATATTAAGGCTAATAAAAAGCGGGCTTTTTTAAAGTCCGCTTTTTTGTTAATTTTTTAATCCGATTGCAGTTTTAAATCTGTCAATTGTTTGTTTATTGATTTCTTTTTTCAGCATTTTGATTGTTTCATCATAGAACTGGGAGTACATTTCTGATTTTGTAATATTTTCGGATTGTGCTGCGCCTGTTTTTTTGAGAAAGTTTTTTTCTGCCAGACCGCCGGCTTTATAGGCTCTTGCTTCGTCTTTTAGTATAATTTTAATGGCTTTTAAAATTTTGAGGTTGCGTTTGTCACCATCCGGCAGAAGAGCATTTTTATGAATAATATCTGTAATTGTTTTGTCAAGCTCCTCTTTTGTTTTTAGACCGATTTGTTTGCAAAGCCCTTCCTGACCGGCTTTAAATGCGGTCAATCCTTGTGTCACGCTGTCTAATCCTGATTTCGCCAGCAGGTTTGTTTGCAGTTCCATATTTTTTTCATTAAACAGTTGACCGTATTTTTGCAGGTTTTTTTCAGCAAATTTTTTGCCTCTGATTTTCAGACACAGTTTTGCAAATTTTTCTCTTAAGCCCAAATGTTGGCTTAAAACGTGTTCTATTTCATGCGTTGTAATATTGACAATTTCATCCGGTGCCATCGAGTTTATTCGCAAGCTTAAGAGGCTGGACTTGCCGTTTGCGCTCGGAATAACAGCAGATTTGGATTTTTGAAATGCATATTCCGCAAATTCGTCTGTTAAACCGATTTCTTGCTTTACGAATTTTTTGAAACTGTCAATATCGTCGGCAACTTTTATTTGTTTAACATTTTTGGAACCTATATTTTTTGTCAGTATCTCTTGAATTTTTCCGGCATTGATATTTTTACCGTTAATTAAATTTTCGGAAAGTTCATCGCCAATATTTGAACACGTCTTCATAATTTGTCTTTTTGACATAATTCCCGTGGCTTTGTAAATAATTTTCCCTATATTTGCCATATTTTCCCCTTTTATTTATAAAAACTTTTTACGAAAAAAATTGCCTTTCTTTTTATAAGGCGTTTTGGTCGGCGGTCGGGAATTCTGTTTTTATTATCATTAGCACAAAAAAAGAGCCTCCTTTTGGGAGACTCTTTTTTATATTATTTTGAAACTATTCGATTTCGATAACGCCAACCGGGCAAGAATCAGCAGCTTCTTTTACACAATCCATGTTATCAGCTACTGCAGCTTGGTTAACTGTTGCAACGTCTTCTACTTTGAATACTGCATCGCAAATTGATTCGCAAGCGCCGCATCCGATGCATCCGTCATTAATTTTTACTGTCATTTTGTTTTCTCCTTATTTATATTTCACTTGTGAAATTTCTTTCACGAACTTATTATAAAACAAAAAAATTAAAATATCCAGTCTTTTATAAATTTTGCAACATTATCAAAACCTTCAAGTTTACCCAGATTTTCGCCTTTAATTTTTTTGTTATAAACAAGTACGGGAACTGTTTCGCGCGTGTGGTCAGTGCCTTCGACCGTCGGGTCACAGCCGTGATCTGCCGTAATTATCAGCAAATCCTCATCCGTAAGCTCTTTTAATATTATCTCAAGATAACGGTCGATTTCCTCCAGCGCTTTACCATAGCCGGGTGCGTCATTTCTGTGTCCGTAGAGCATGTCTGTGTCCACAAGGTTTGTGAAAATCAAAGTCGGCTCGCCGTAGGCTTTGTTTTCGTAAGCAATTTTATCAAGTTCAAGCTCATTTTTAATCGCTTTTATTGTAAGTTCAAGCCCTTCTTTATTTGAACCTGTGTGGATGGCGTGGGTTATTCCTTTTTTTGCGAAAATATCTTCGATTTTGCCGATTGCGATAACTTTTCCGCCTTTATTTTTGATGTCGTCAAGAATTGTGTGTTTCGGCGCCATTGAGTAGTCGCGTCTGTCTTTGGAAATCCTTGTCGGCTTGCCGTCAATAACTTTATAAGGCCGTGCAATTACCCTTGATACGTTGTAATTCCCTTCATCAAGCAGTCTGCGCGCAATATGGCACCAGTCGTAAAGCGTTTCAAGCGGGATAAGGTCAGTGTCAACCGCAATTTGGAAAACGCTGTCCGCAGATGTATAGACTATCGGGAATTTTGTCCGGTGATGTTCGTCGTTAAGCTGCTCAATTATGACAGTTCCGCTTGCCGGAATATTTGCCAGAACTCCGCCGCAGTTTGTTTCCTTTATAAATTTTTCAATTAATTCAGCAGGAAATCCGTTCGGGAATGTTGCAAAAGGCTTTTCGGAAATTAATCCTGCAATTTCCCAGTGGCCTGTTGTTGTGTCTTTGCCTTTGGATTTTTCAAACATTGTACCGTATTTTGCAGTCGGCGTGTCGGTTCTTTCCAAACCTTCAAAGTCCTGAATATTACCCAATCCCATTTTTGCCATGTTGGGAAGCTTAAGGCCGTGGTTGAATTTGCAGACGTTTTTCAGCGTATTGCATTCAGGAACATCATTGAATTCTCTGCAATCCGGCATTGCGCCTATTCCCATTGAATCTATTACGACAATTATTGCTCTTTTCATAACTTAACCCCTTTTGGCTTTATTATATCACAAAACGGGTTTATTCCGCAATATTAACCACGCTGTATGCGTTAAAATCAAGCGAGCCGAAGATTATTTTAACCTGTTTGTCGCCGTTTTCAAGCAAATTAACAAAATGCACCGTCTCCTGATTAAAGTCGTCATGCGTCTCAACAGCCGGAATTTCCGCCATCAGGTAGTGCGCCTGGTAAAATTTTAAATAAGGCTTGCCGTTTTTCTTTTCTCCTGCTACCTGATAGTGTCCGACAGGCAGAATTTCGGTTTCTGAAAGTTTTATATTGGCAGGCACGCAAAGCACAGGCATTTCTTCTTCTGTTTCTTTTATAAATTGGGTTTCGTTACTCTGATGGAATTCTTCGCCTTTTGGAATATTTTTGTCGCGTTTTTTCTTTTTTTTCTTGCTTTCCAGTGCTTGTTCAAACTCCTTATCGGAAACAGGTTTTTGCCCGTAAACATTTTGATCCCCAAAATAGTCCCAGATGTCTGTGTCCGCAAAACTTGCGTTTCCGGTAAAAAATAACAGTGCAAAAATTATTACAATAATTTTTCTCATATATTTATAATAATGTTTTTTTCTGATAAGTAAACCAATCATTTGCAGGATATAAAAAACCGCCCTTTTGTCAGTTAAATTAGGGCGGTCAAATTTTTAGATACAAGGAAATTACGAAATGTAGCCTGACAGGATTTCTTCGCCTGTCAGTTTCATTTTTTTCAAAGCTCTCAATTCTGTTTGACGGATGCATTCTTTTGTTACGCCGTAAATATTGCCGATTTCTTCCAGCGTTCTTCTGGTTGTGTCGCCAAGTCCGTAGCGCATTTTTACAACATCGCGTTCTCTGTCTTTTAAGGTTGAAACTACCATTTCTATGTCGGTTTTCAGACTTTCAAATTCTACGCTTTCTGCAACTGATGTGTTTTCGTCCGCTAAAATGTCCGCAACATTGAATTCTTTGCCGTCGGCTTTTTCAAGTCCGCTTTCGATTGAAATGGTTTTTGTGTATGCTGATAAAAATGTGTCGATTTTTTCTGCGGAAATGTTCATCTTTTTCGCAACATCTTCTGTTTTTACCTGTGCATTTGCTGTTTTTTCCATGTCTGATTTGATTTTTGAAAATTTGGAAAGCGTTTCCTGAATGTACACCGGAATCTTCATGCAGTGTGACTGCTCGGAAATCGCCTTGAACATTGATTGCTTTATCCACCAGCTTGCATAGGTCGCAAATTTGTAGCCGAGCTTGTAGTTGAATTTTTCTGCGGCTATCATTAGCCCTAAATTGCCCTCCTGAATTAAATCGGTCAGCGGCAGATTTGAAGCGTGGATTGCTTTTCTCGCAATTGTTATTACAAGCTTTAAATTTGCCTGTATTAACTGTCTTTTTGCATCTAAATCACCCTCTTTTGCACGTTTTGCAAGCTCTTTTTCTTCTTTTGCGCTCAGTGACGGATACTCTGAAATCTCTCTTAAATAATTTGATAATACACTGTCGGCCTGTAATACTTCATTTTTTGCAGGATTTGAAAATTTTGTCACTTTTTTCAATTTAATCGGCGAATTTTTTTTCATTTTAAACTCCTCTTCTTCTTAACACGAATCCAGGCTCCAAGCCTTATTCTAAGCACGATGATACAACAAAATTACATAATAATATATACTAAGTATATACCACAGTATATATTATTCTTAACATGGATGTTAAGTTATGTAAAGCTAAAATTTTTGAAAAAGTTGAAAAAATCTTTAATAACAGTATTTTTTATAGTAAAATTTTTTATATAAGGGGGAAGGAAATGAAGAAGAAAGTTTTAATGACATTAATAATAGCAGGTATTATTGTTTTGACGTCAGCAATTACTTATGCATTGACAAATCCTGCTGCGGAACAGAAGCATAAACCATCCGATTACAAAATCGGGATAAAATATGATGAGGCATTGAAGTCTGATAAACCTATGCTTGCTTTGCTTTACGTTGACTGGTGCGGTTATTGTTTGAAATTTATGCCGAAATATAAGACAGTAAGCAACATTTACAAAGACAAATTTAATATTGTAATGTTAAACGCCGAAGATCCCGCAAATGAAAAATTGGTTGAAGATGTTGCACTGAGCGGATTTCCGACATTATATATTATTGATCCGAAGTATGATAACAGAGTTTTGTTAAATAACGCAATTTACATGGATTTGAAAAAATTAAGAGTTGAACTTGACCGCTATTTGCGCATCAGAGGACTTTTGGATTTGGTTCCGGTAAATTAATGTTAACTATTGTAAAATTTATCGGAAAAAGTTAGCAATTTTTAGAAGATGTGGGACTTTATAATAGTATAAAGCTCTCTCTTCTTATTTAAACGGATAGGCCTTGAATATTACAAGGTCTTTTTTTTATGCTAAAATTTATGTATGGAAGTAACTGAAGTAAAACAAGTTTGGGAAGATGCAAAATCAGAGCTGAAAAACTCTTTGCCCGCGCATGTTTTTGATACATGGATTACGCCGTTGGAGGCTGTCGGGTTTGATAACAATATTTTTTCGCTTTTGACGGTTCACCAGATGGCTGTCGAAATTATCCGCAAAAACCATTACGCACAGATTAAAGCGGCGTTGGAAAAGGTTCTGGGTAAAAGCGTTGAATTTTCGCTTAACTATGATGCGGATTTGGCTGAAAAATATAAAAAGGAAAAGCAGAAAGAACGACTAAAAATTAAAAAAGACGACGATGAAAAAATCTCCAAAACAATGGATAATCTCGCTCAAATGCAGTCGTTTTCCAATTTGAACTTAAAATACAGATTTGATAATTTTGTAGTGGGTGAAAACAGCAGATTTGCGCACGCCGCAGCCTTTGCCGTTGCCCAGAACCCCGCAAAAAAATACAATCCGCTTTTTATATACGGTGCCTCAGGTTTGGGCAAAACTCACCTTATGCAGGCAATCGGGCATTATATTGTTTTTCACAAGCCCAAATTAAAAGTCCGTTATATTAAAACCGAGGAATACGTAAACGAGCTGATTAAAAACCTTCAGCACGGCGGCGAGCGTAACGCCCGCATGGAAAAATTCCGCCAGAAGTACAGAAATATAGACGTTTTGTTAATTGATGATATCCAGTTTTTGGAATCCAAAACTTACACTATGGAAGAAATTTTCCATACCTTCGATACCTTGCATAATAACAATAAACAGATTGTAATAACCTCCGACAGGCTTCCAAAAGACATCCCGACGCTTCCTGACAGGTTAAGAACCCGTTTTGAGATGGGACTTGTCGTGGATATTACGCCGCCGGATTTTGAAACCCGTGTTGCTATTTTGAAAAATCTTGCGGAACAAATCTCCATGAATATTGAATTTGAGGTTTTTGAATACATTGCAAATAATTTTGTAAATAATGTAAGGGAGCTTGAAGGTGCGTTCAACAAAGTAAGCGCATACGCGGATATTGAAAAAGTTGATGTAACCATTGCTTATGCCAAAAAAGTTCTTAACTGCGAGGCCATGAAAAAAGCAATCACAATTGACAGGGTCGCAAAAGCAGCTGCGGAATATTTTAACGTCACCCTGCAGGATTTTAAAAGCACCTCGCGCAACCAGAAAGTCTCAAGCGCGCGCCATGTTGCGGTTTATTTGTCACGTGAGATTACAGGCAAAAGTTTTGAAAGTATTGCGGAATACTTTAACAAAAAACACACCACAATGCTTTATTCTTACGAAAAAATCAAAGAGGATTTGAAAACAAATAAAGACCTCGACAGAGCAATTTCAGAAATTAAAAATAAATTAAAGGATTAAAACCATGTACGATTACATAAAAGGAGTTTTGACAAACAAATCAGGCGGGACAAAAGGTTTCACGGCAACTGTTGAAACAGGCGGCGGAGTCGGATATTTGATGGAAATCACCGCCCGCGACTACGGCGAATTGCCTTCTTTAGACGAAAAAGTAAAGCTGTACGCTGTTTTAATCCACAGAGAGGATAAAATGAGTCTTTGCGGATTTTTAAAACGCGAGGACAGGGATATTTTTAATATTCTGACATCGGTTTCGGGCGTCGGAAGCAAAATGGCTTTGACTCTATTGGATGAATTCCCGTCCTCAGAGCTTATCGGGTTTGTTATAGAGGGAAATTACAAAGAATTAACCCGCGCAAAAGGTGTCGGGCCAAAGCTTGCACAAAAAATTATCCTTGAATTAAAAGATAAATTGATGAATTATAAGGAAACCGAACCTATAAAAATTTCAGCGCCGAGTGTTCAAAATTCACAAGCGGTAGAAGATGCGCAGATGGTTCTGGTGTCTTTGGGCTACGAAAAAGATGAGATAAAATCCGCTATGTCCAAAGCTGTAAGCCTTATCAAGGATAATTCTTCCGCTGAGGATATTTTGAAGGAAACCCTTAAAATCCTGTCTGCGTAAGTTGGGAAAGTTTATTGTCGGATAATCCGAACTGAAATTTGTCATCCTGAGGCGAAGTTTTCTGTTGGGCAAGTATGCCCAACCTGCGGGCTTACCCCCCACCCTAACCCTCCCCCTCGTGTGGGGAGGGAATGTAAATCATTGAGAGGAGGACGTAAGTCCGACGTAGTAATCGCATTATTATGTCATCCTGAATTTATTTCAGAATCTCTTTATGGAGATTCCGAAACCTGTAGGTTGGGCATACCTGCCCAACTACTTATTTATATCAACAAAATCACAAACCCGGCAAGGATTAATGCAGGCCCAAAAGGCAGATAAGTTCTGTTTTCGGGTTCTTTTATTCCTCTTAAAATTTCTCTGCATGCAAAAACACCGATTACTGCAAGCACAATTGCGCTCAATGCATACGCAATCGTATTTGCAAGCCAGCCAAACTGCAATGCCATTAAAAATGCTATCGTATAAATAACAAATGCACCCAGTGAAATTACAATCATCCAGTTTCTGTTTTCGATTTCTTTTTTAATATACAGTGGCAAAGTAATAATTATCTGGATAATTACGGCCAGAACAAGCGCCACAAGCATCATTCTCCAGCCGAAAACAGCCCCCAGACCTGCTGCAATAAATGAATCTCCTTCACCGAAAGCTCTGGAGCCGGCTATTAAATACCCTATTCTTGCAACAACTTCCATAATTACAAAACCTAAAATTATCCCGAGCAATGTGCTTGATATAGGATTGCCTACAACCCATTCGGTTGTAAAATTAAATCCGCCCGTTATTTTGTGGAACTGGTATAAATCAAGCGCTGTTACAAGTATTCCGTATAAAATCCCTACTCCGATTAATGAATAAGTATGTATGTCAAATACAACTTTTTCCTTCCAATCGGTGCCTGCAATTACTATAAATAAGCTTCCGATAACCCATGCAAACAAAGTGTCCCAGCTTATGCCGAATTTTAAAAATACCAGCGTAAACATTATGCCTGTTAAAAGCTCTACAATTGGATATTGAATGCTGATTTTTTCTCCGCAGAACCCGCATTTGCCGCGCAGGATTACGTAAGATAATATCGGAATATTGTGCCACCATAAGAGCTTATGCTGGCATGTGGGGCATTTTGATGCCGGAAAAACAATGGATTCATTGCTCAATGCTCTTAAAATAACTACATTTAAGAAGCTTCCGATACAAAGTCCGATAATAAAAATCAACAACAATACAGCTATTACAAGCATATTTTACTCCTTTTATCTTTCATAATTTTTTATAAGTTCATACATTCTGTTAAGCGCCTTTTTCAGTCTTCTTGAAACCTGCATCTGGGAAATGTGAATTCTTTCGGCAATTTCCCGCTGGTTAAGATCCTCATAGTAGCTTAATTCAATAATCTGTCTCAATTCTGCCGGCAATTTTTTAATTGTAGAGGAAAGCATGATTTTATCCTCATAGGAATTCATAAATTCCTTGTAGTCGCCTGCAGGAATCCTGTCAAGCAGCGGCAAATCTTCATCCTCGCCTTTGAAATATTGATCGAGAGAGAGAGCGTTTTTATATTTGTCAATATTCAAGACTTCCTCAACTTTTCCGGCAGGTATATTTAAAACATTTGCTATATCTTCCGCTGTCGGATCTTCAATGCCTTCTTCCGTAAGCTTTTTAGCGGCGGAGGAGATTTTGAAAACAAGCTCTTGAAGCTCTCTGGGAGCTTTTATCATAGCGGCTTTGTCCCTCAGATAATGTTTTATCTCGCCTTTTATAAAATAAGTCGCATAGGTTCTGAATCTGGTATTCATATTTAATTTATAGGCTTCAATTGCTTTTATAAGCCCTAAAGAACCAACCTGTATTAAATCTTCGTTGCTTACACCTGACTGCATTGCAATTGTGTTTGCAATTTTTTTGACAAGCGACATTGCATCTTCAACTATTTTAAGATGCAGCATACGTTTTTTCTTTTCGTCTTTGCAAGCCTTAAAGGATGCGATTAAATCGTCAAGTTTTTCGTAAGTCTTGTTCATTTGTTACTCTCTCATGATTTATTATAGCATATTTTTGATTTATATCTAAATTTTAATTTTATGTAATAATTTTTGAAACATGCCGCTTTGTTTATGCTACAATTAATCTATAGGAGCAAAAATATGATAACCATAAAAGATGTAGAGCATGTTGCAAAGCTTGCAAGATTGGAATTAACAGAAGAAGAAAAAGAACTTTATACAAAACAGCTCGGTGATGTTTTGAAATATGTTGACCAGATGAACGAGGTTGACACAACAAATGTTAAACCTATGTCACATGCTATTGATTTTGTAAACGTAATGAGAGAAGACAAAGTTGTTTACGAACAGACAAAAGAGCAGTTAATGGCAAATGCTCCTGAGGAAGAAAACGGATTTTTCAAGGTTCCGAAAATAAATTAAGTCCTCTGCCGAGGGGTGGCACACAGGTGTAAGGGTTCATAGTAATAATTGGGGTATGTAAATGACAAAATACATTTTTATAACAGGCGGGGTTGTAAGTTCTTTAGGAAAAGGCATTATCGCTGCGTCTTTGGGAAAATTATTGAGAGCACGGGGATTTTCCGTAATTAACCAGAAATTTGACCCGTATATAAACGTTGATCCGGGTACAATGAGCCCGTTCCAGCACGGTGAAGTGTTCGTAACCGATGACGGCGCGGAAACTGATTTGGATTTGGGACACTATGAAAGATTTACCGACACTAATCTGGGCAAATTTAATAACGTAACCTCAGGAAGCGTTTACCAGAGAGTTATTGAAAAAGAAAGAAAAGGCGATTACCTTGGCGCAACAGTTCAGGTTATCCCGCACATAACAAATGAAATTAAATCAAGAATTGCGGGCGCTACAAAACAGTTTAAACCTGATTTTCAACTGATTGAAATCGGCGGAACTATCGGTGACATTGAAAGTTTGCCGTTTATTGAATCAATCAGACAATTCAAATCAGAAGTCGGAATCGGAAACGCAATATCTGTTCACTGTACGCTTTTGCCGTATTTGCTAACCTCAGGCGAATTAAAAACAAAACCGTCACAGCATAGTGTAAGCGTTTTAAGAAGCTACGGTATTCAGCCGGAAATCCTTGTTTGCCGTACAACCCGCCCGATACCGAAAACCGAAAAAGAAAAACTTGCGCTTTTCTGTTCCGTTCCGAAGGACGCTGTTATAGAATGCCGAGATATGAAAAGTATCTACGAGGTTCCTCTTGCGCTCGAAGAACAAAAAATGGCGGATGTAATTTTGCAGATGATGGGTGTGGCATCTAAAAAGCCTGATTTAAAAGGCTGGGAGCACCTCGTTGAAAAAATTAAAAACCCGAAAAAGACAATTAAAGTTGCAATTGCAGGCAAATATACAAAACTTTCCGATGCATATATTTCTGTTGTGGAATCTTTAAAACACGCAGGTTATGCAAATGATGCAGCAATTGAGGTTAAGTGGATAAATTCGGAGGAATGTATTGACGAAAAACGCTGCAAAGAGCTTTTGAAAGACGTTCAGGCGGTCGTTGTGCCGGGAGGCTTTGGGGTTCGAGGTATTGAAGGTAAGTTGAACGTAATTAAGTTTGCCAGAGAAAATAATTTGCCGTTTTTGGGACTTTGTTTGGGTATGCAGTGCGCGGTAATTGAGTATGCAAGAAACGTTGCAGGGCTTAAGGGCGCAAATTCCGCAGAGTTTGACGAAAATGCACAGTATCCGGTAATTGATTTGATGATGGAGCAAAAAAACGTCAAGGGCTACGGCGGTACAATGAGGCTCGGTGCTTACGATTGTATTTTGAAAAAAGGTTCTGTTGCCGCAAAAGCTTACGGTAAGGAAAAAATTTCCGAACGCCACAGACACAGATATGAAGTTAATAATGAATTTTTGAAACAAATTGCGGACGCAGGACTTGTATTTTCCGGCATGTCACCGGACGGAATGCTTGCTGAAGTTGTTGAATTGCCTAAAAATGATTGGTTTGTGGCATCACAGTTCCACCCTGAATTTAAGTCACGTCCGGATAAACCGCACCCGTTGTTTAAGGGGTTAATTGACGCGGCTGTTAAAAGATTGTAATATGGAGAAACAATGTCAGATTTAAAGAAATTTGGTACTGCTCAATTTTTGAATTTTGCGCTCGGATTTTTCGGGCTGCAATTTGCATGGCAGATGAGAATTATATTATCAGGGCCTGTTACGGAAAATTTGGGGGCATCACCTTTTTTGTACGGGCTTATATGGCTTGCCGGCCCGTTTACCGGAATGGTTGTCCAGCCGCTTGTCGGTGCATTGAGCGATAAAACCGTATCAAGATTCGGCAGAAGACGCCCGTATTTGTTGGGCGGTGCGTTGATTGCAAGTTTGGCGTTGTGGATTTTTCCGAATTCTCAAAATGTTGCAATTGCTCTTGAAAGTGTTCTGGGGGTTGAACTTCCTATTTGGACGGCGCTTTTTGTTGCTGCAATTATGATTTGGGTAATTGATGCGTGTATAAATGTTGCGCAGGGACCTTATAGAGCATTAATTCCCGATGTTGTGCCTCAGGAGCAGCACGCTATGGCAAATTCTTACATAAGTCTTTCAATCGGACTAGGCTCTGTTGTTGCTGCTGCAACTGCTCCGTTTTTGAAATGGGCATTTAATTATCAGATGTCTATTCCGGCACAGTTTATTATGGCGGCTCTTGCGTTTTCGCTTGCGATGATTTGGACTTGTATGACGATTAAAGAACATCAAACGCGGAAAGAAAACCTCAAAGAGGTTGCTGTTGCGAATATTGAAGAGGACAGCTTCTGGGATTCGTTGAAAAATTTCTTTTTAATGTCGCCGGAGGTCTCAAAAATTTGTCTTATGCAGTTTTTCACCTGGATGAGCACAATGTGTATGTTGATATTTTTTACGCAATATTCAGTGCATACTCTTTTCGGGGTTCCGGATTTGACAACTGCAACGGAAACTGCCCGCCACACTTTTGAAGAAGCTGTTGTAAACGGAACTAATTTCTCATCAATTTGTTTTGCAATCTTTAATCTTATTTGCTTTTTGGTTGCAATTCCAATCGGTGCACTGGCGGAAAAATACGGCAACAAAAAGGTTCATATAATATCACTTTTATCAATGGTTGTTGCGTATTTAGGAATGGCTTTTACTGCAAACACTGTGTACGTTGCGATATTAATGGGGCTTGCCGGTATCGGCTGGGCAAGTATCTGTGCTTTGCCTTTTGCAATGCTTTCAAGATACATAAAAAAAGGCACGGAAGGCTCTGTTATGGGAATATTTAATATATTTATCGCAGGTCCGCAGGTATTTGTATGCACACTTGTTGCATGGTTTATTTCAAAATGTGTGTTTGACGCGGGAGAAGGGCTGGTTAATTATCACTGGGAATACGCGTTTTTAATCGGCGCGGTTTGTCTTTTATGTGCGGCATTTATTACAAGAACAATTAAGGAAGATTAGCGGCAAAAAATATTTTGCCCGGGTTTTAATATTTCCCAAAGGAGAAAATTATGCATATAACCCCTGTGAATAACCAATCTTTTACGGGCTTTAAGCTAAAAGCCGACGGGGCTAAAGTTTTGGCTGAAAAATTTGTAAATGATCCTCAGTATGAAAAAGTTTTTATGCGCCGCATTGTTTTACCTTTGAAAAACACAAAGACCGATGTAATTTACGACGGTAAGGACGTTTTTGTTAAAAATGTTTTCGGAAAGAGAAAAATGTCAGATTTTGCCAAAGCTGATTATTTATGTGGTGATAAACACAGTGTTTATGAGGTCGTAGTAAAAAGATTCGGGGATAAAAAATTCAAACAGATTGAAGATTATTACATCCCGGACGGCGGAAAAGGCGCAAGGAAAATGCTTAAGGATACGGAAGAAACAGGTATCCCGCACGAATTTTTTGCGGCAAAGCAAATAGCACTGTATGAAGATGACATCCTTTATTCAAACGTAAAACAGCATCTGCACGATAAAATGCCGTTAGAACACGATAAAGCGATTGAAAATAAAATCAGAAATCTGGAATTTTTATTCGGAAAAAATTAAGCCCCTTAAAAAGGAGCTTAATTTTTTGATTCGGTTTTATTAATTATATTGACAGAATAAATCCGCCTTTATCAGCGTTTTTGAGGTTATCGCCGTCAATTTTTGCACGTAAGTTTTTGATATATTTATAAACATAGTCTCTCGGCAAATCCAAAAGTGTTGCCAGATCTTTTGCATAAACAATTTTGTTGCTGTTTTGTGCAAAATAATCAAAAACTTTTTGTTCTCTGTCAGTGAGAGCTTTTTTGAATACAATTCTAACTTCTTCTCTCAAATCAGCTGCCGGTTTTTCAACAGGTTTGGGTGCTGATTTTTTCGGAGCTGCAGTTTTTTTAGCAGTTGTATGATGAATTTCGTGTTTCGGAGCCACAAACGGTGACGGCGCAATTTCTTTTTCGCGGGCATAGGCTCTGTCTGCGATTGTGCTTAATCTTTCCGTACGTGTTTGTGACCATTCCGTATCGTTTGAGATTACCGGCTGACCTTTTAAGACTATATCTACAATGTCGTTTGTCGGTTTATCTTCTGCTAATTTTTTCCCCAGTCTGGCAGCGAATTCTTCTAATGTAATCTTTTCTAATGAGCTTCTCCATTGTTTTATCTCTTCTTTGCTCAAATATTCAGACATTCATTAATCTCCTTAAACCTAATAATCTCTTTCACAATATTTAACTTAGCACAAACCATGACCTAAAAGTACGAAATGTTTCATAACGTAAATTTTTATGTTGAATATTTTACAATTGTTATATTTCTTTATAAATATCGTGCCTTTGGCACCTCGCAATGACACTGCCGTCATTCTGAGCGCCAGCGAAGCCCGTAGCCCGTAGATTGGGCATACTTGCCCAACAGAAAACTTGGGCGGACCTGCTCAACAGTAAAAATTAATCCAAAACGCCGGTGTCGAGAATTTTTTGGACTTCCCCGCTCATAATCTTATGAATTTCGGAAATTGTTTTTGTTCCGTCGATACTTATAAAACCATAGCGCTTTTTCATTTTTTCATACTGCTCAAGACATTTATTCTGATAGATTTCAAAGCTGTTGTAAAAATCCGTTGAAAATCCGACATCTCTGCCGCTTTCATAAAAATCCAGCCCCGTTGTGCCGATAATTCTTTTCAATAATACATCAACAGGCATATCAAGATAAAATACCAAATCCGGCTCAGGCGCGTAATCGTAAAGGTTTTTAACCCATTCGATATTTTGTCCTCTCACAACGTCGCGTGCAAGTGCCGTGTAGTAATATCTGTCTAAAAGTACCACAAAGCCTGATTTCAAAGCCGGTATAATCTGGTTTTCCAGTCTGTCAGCAAAATCCGCCGCATACAAAAGGCTGTAGGTTGTTGCATTAAGCAGATTTCTGTCTTTTGCGTCATCAATTACATCCGCAATAAGCCTTGAGGTTTTCCACTCTGACACCATAACGCCGTAGGACTGATCCTGCAAAGAACGCTTCAAAAGCTCAAGCTGGGTTGATTTTCCGGAACCGTCCGTGCCTTCTATTACTATTAATAAACCTTCATAGCCGTGTTTGAATTTTGTCATTAGAGTTCAACCCCCTTAGCCTCAAGAATTTTGGTGAGCATTTTTCTGATTTCGACCTGTTTGCTGTGGATTGAATCATTTGCATCAAGT
Organism: Candidatus Gastranaerophilales bacterium; assembly: GCA_944323695.1. Taxonomy (GTDB): domain Bacteria; phylum Cyanobacteriota; class Vampirovibrionia; order Gastranaerophilales; family Gastranaerophilaceae; genus SIG32. Next base: position 92,925 of record CALUTI010000004.1, on the reverse strand, counting down.
TTAACTATATCAAACTCTTCGAGCATTTTTTTGTATTCATTAATCACACGGGTTTGAAAAATCAGGTAGCTTTCAAACGGGTCATTGCTTAATTTCAAATCCATCCCCGCCTCATAGAATTTAGGAGTTCTGTTAAAGCAGATTCTCTCCATTGAGGTTTTGGGGTCAATATCAAAATATATTGTCAAATCGGGGCGGATTGCAAAATCATAAACCTGACGAACCCATTTCGGATCAACTCCGCGGGCAACGTCACGTGCAAAAGCCGTGAAAGCATATCTGTCTGCAAGTACGATAAACCCTGCCTTCAGGGCCGGTGCAATAACCTGCTTAAGTCTGTCCGCAAAGTCAACCGCATGCAGCAGGCTGAAGGTTCTCGGCGACAGCATATTTTTTTTCTTGGCAAGCTTTGTTGTCTGAGAGATTAAGGGCGAAGAATTCCACTCTGTATAAATAACGTCTTTTCCGTTTGCCTTAAGCCAATCCCGTAAAAGCGAAAGCTGGGTTGATTTTCCTGACCCGTCAATCCCTTCAACGCAGACGAGCGTACCTTCATAATTGTGTTTTTCGGTTAATTTTGCCAATTTAATCCTCTTTCTATCATAGCAACGTTAATTCTGCCGAATTTTGCGGACAAATTATCCATAAAGTGCAGGAAATACAATTCCGGCTCAAGGTCTTTTTCGTCCAAATCAATAATTGCGCCCCACTCATCGCGTCCGTGGTGTGCCGCAATCATTTTTGCGATACGTTTAAACCCGTTCATCATGCACAGTGAAAATCCGTATTGAGAGTGGCTTAACCATTCTGAGCGGAAATTTTCGTCATAGTCAATCAGTCCGGTTTCTAAATCAACTGTGTATTCAAAAATCTTTCCGATATCGTGCAGGATACAGGCGGCAATTGCTACATCACGGCTGATTTTTAGCGTAAACATCTCAAGATTTTTCTCCGCAAACTGCACGCACTCAATCGTGTGTACCATAAGCCCGCCGATATAGTTGTGGTGCATAACTTTGGCAGCAGGCATTATTTTGATTTTTTCCTTGTGTTCTTCAAAGTATGTGCTCAAAAAATTCCGGAGCTTTTCGTCTTTAATTGTGTCAAAGTAACCGGTAAGTTTTTTGTAGGTTTCTTCGCGTTGAGCCTCATCGAGTCCTGTTTTTGCTTCTTTTATAAGCTCAAGCGAGGACACAAGGCAGTTGTTGAATTTTTCGTTAAAGCTTGCCGTCACAATTCTGACCTGATTGCCTGTTCTGAAAAGTTTAGAGTCCAGCCTGTTTAGGGTTTCCTCCCACAAAACACAATTCAAAACGGAATTGTTTTTTGTGTCTTTAAGCTGGAGTTTACCCATTTTTGTGCCGGCTTTTGTGTCACCTGTCGCAAAATTTACCACTTCATAAATTGTTTCCGTATCAAACATAATTAATTCTTTTCCCTGTTAATTAATTTATTGCTGCTCCATACAAAAGATGAGCGGATTTCTTCGCCGATTTTTTCAATTTGGGCGTCCGCATTTTCTTTTCTGAGTTCGTTGAATTTTTTGCAGCCTGATTTCATTTCGTTTAGAAATTCATCGGCGAATTCACCTGATTGAATGTTTTTCAAAATTTCTTTCATCGCCTGTTTTGATTCCTTGCCGATAACCTTCGGACCGCGGGTCATATCGCCGTATTCAGCTGTATTTGAAATTGAATACCTCATATCCCCGAGACCGCCCTGATAGATTAAATCAACGATTAATTTCATCTCGTGAAGGGTTTCAAAATATGCCATATAAGGTGAATATCCTGCTTCCACAAGGGTGTCATATCCGGCTTTAATCAATGCGGAAATCCCGCCGCAAATTACTGCCTGTTCGCCAAAAAGGTCGGTTTCGGTTTCTTCGCGGAAGGTTGTTTCAATAATCCCCGCTCTGCCCGCACCGATTGCCGATGCGTAGGAGAGGGCAACTTCTTTTGAGTCACCTGAGGGATCCTGATAAACCGCAATCAATGACGGCACGCCTTTGCCTTCGGTGTATTCGCTTCTGACCGTATGTCCCGGACCTTTGGGCGCTACCATAATAACGTTCACGTCCTCGGGCGCAATAATTCTTTTGAAATGTATGTTAAACCCGTGTGAAAACATCAGGTACTGACCTTTTCTCATATAGGGTTTGATTTGTTTTTCATAAACTTCTGCCTGAATTTCGTCAGGAATAAGTATTTGTACTATATCGGCCTGTTTTACGGCATCTTCAATGCTCATTGTAACAAGTCCGAATTCTTTTGCTTTTTTGTCGGATTTGCCGCCCTGTCTTAAACCTAAAATTACGTCGCAGCCTGAATCTTTAAGGTTCAAAGACTGTCCGTAACCCTGTGAGCCAAACCCGATTATTGCTATTTTTTTTGTTTTGATTAAATTTTTGTCAATATCCTTATCTAAGTAAATTTTTACCATATCCACCTCGTCACCCGATTTTAACATAAAAAATAAATTTTTCAAAGATGAATTTGAAGGGAATTATATCGCAGTTTACACCAAACTAAATCTTAAATGTCACCCTGAACTTGTTTCAGGGTCTATCAAAACAGAGATTCCGAACCAAGTTCGGAATGACAACTTGACTGTATTTTGAATACATTCGGTGTAAACTGCGATATAATTCTCAATTTGAAAGCCCGTAGGTTGGGCATACTTGCCCAACAGAAAAATTTTAATTCGATATAAGGCTGTTTTCTCCGAACAAAAATACTTTTAAGGCGCTTTCGGCTTCTTTAACGGGCTTGTAGAAATCTTTTACAAAAACGCACTGTGTCTGAACGCAATTGAGGTTACGGCTGTGAAGGTAGTCTTCCAAAATATCGGCGTTTTTTGCGTACTGGCGGTGTTTTAAAAATGCCGTAAAATGGCTTTTCCTGCGTTTGATTTCTCCGAGGGCAAAGTTCAAAATCTCGTCGTAGTCAAAGTTGTAGCCGTTATTTGTTGAAATATCTATTATAAAATTCAGATTATCAACGGTGGTGAGCGAAAGATAAGCAATGATGTTTCCGCCGTCTTCAAGCACGTAGCGGTTTTTATAGCAGGTGTTAAATCCTGCAAGCAAAGGTTCGATATATTCAGACGGAATCCGCTCCATTGAGGGCTTGTAAAGATTATTCAACTCGCCGTTATAAAGCTGCGCAACTGCTTTTGCATCTTCATTCTGGCAGGGGCGGAAGTTTGCCGCTGTTGAATTTTGCGGCTGAAAATTATCAAGCTTCCATAAGTTTTCATAAGAACACTGTCTGAACCCGCAGCCTTCCACAAACAATGTACAAAGCTCGTCGTGGCTTATATCAACGTAAACAGTAAAGCAATGCGCGCCTTTTGCTCCGTATTTGGCTATGATAAATTCAATTAACTGCTTGCCTACATTATAAAAATCCTGTTTAAAGACAAGGCGTGTAATATTGATTTTGTAAGGGTTTCCGACGGTCGGCTCAATTGTAATCAAGCCTAAAATTTCATCACCTTCAAGCAGTATGTATGATTCGTGCTTGAATTTGTATTGCAAGGGCAGCAAATTATTCAGGATTCCCGCAGGTTCTTCCATAATCATTTTTAAAAACCTGTCATGTTCCTCGGAGCCCAGATACGAAATCATTTTTTCTATTTTAGGATAATCAAAGCAGAATAATTTTCGAATCCTCGTCATATGTATATTTTAATATATCTTTTATTTTCATGCAAGTTGTGTTAGAATATTTTTTGCAAAGTATTTGCGAGGCGAAATATGAAAATAGCTGTTATTAATAAAGGCAAAATTGTTGTAAAAGAAACCCCCGATATTGAATTGAACGGCAGAGAAGGTGCTGTTGTAAGAGTTCTCGGCTGCGGGCTTTGCGGTTCCGATATCGTAAAATTTGTTCACAAAATTTCTAAAGACGGAACTGTCCTTGGCCATGAAATTGTTGCGGAGATTGTGGAAATTAATTCAAAAACTAATTTTAAAGCCGGCGACGAAATTATTACGTCGCACCACATTCCTTGCGGGGAATGCGTTTACTGCAAAAACGGTAACGTTTCAATGTGCGAGCATTTCAAAGCTACAAATATAGTCCCCGGCGGGTTCAGCGAGTATGTTTACTTATCAGAGGAGCATTTGAAAAATGTTGCCCATATTAAACCCGAGAATTTAACGGACATTGAGGCATCTTTTTATGAACCTCTCGGCTGCTGCGTCAGAGCAATAAAAAGAGCGAATTTAAGAGGAAATTCAACCGCGCTTGTAATAGGTCTCGGCACAATCGGAATTATGATGGCGCAGGCTCTAAAGGCTTTCGGAATGGATGTTATGGGCTGCGACTTAATCCCTGACAGGGTTAATCGCTTGCGTGACCTTGGAATTGCCGCGTTTAACGTAAAAGAAATGGATCCGAATTTCAAAGCGGACGGCGTTTTTATGACCTCAGGCGCTGATAAGGCTATTAATACCGCGCTTAAATACGTCAGAAACGGCGGGAAAATTCTTGTATTTTCAAGCACTCCGAACAATTGGGGCTATGCAAATAACGAAATTTATTATAGAGAATTGACGGTTTTGGGCAGTTATTCACCTGCGCCTGTTGATTTGCAGGATTCTTTGAACCTTTTAAGATCACATCAGGTCAAAGTCGACGGGCTTTCAACGGTTTACGCGCTGGAGGATATCCAAAAAGCCTTTGATGACACTATGAATAACAGAATTATGAAGGCTTACATAAAAATTAAGGAGTAGTAATATGAGAGCGATACAGTATTACGGTCCTCAAAATATAAAACTTGAAAACGTTATGGTAAAACCGCCCGAAGAAGGTGAAGTTGTCGTTAAGGTTATGGCTGCATTGACCTGCGGAACTGATGTCAAAACTTACAGGCGCGGTCATCCGGTTTTGATTAAAGATATCCCCTCCGGTTTCGGGCATGAGTTTTCCGGAATTGTCGAAAAAGTCGGTCGCGGCGTGGAAGATTTCAAACCCGGCGACAGAGTTGTTGCGGCAAATTCGGCTCCCTGCGGAGAATGCTTTTTTTGCAGGCGCGGAGAGTATAACCTTTGCGAAAATCTTAACCTGTTAAACGGTGCTTACGCAGAATATATTACAGTTCCGGCAAGAATTGTAAAGAAAAATATGCTTATTTTGCCTGATGATTTAAGTTTTGAGAGGGCGGCATTTTGCGAACCGCTTGCAAATGTGGTGCACGGCGTTGAAAGAACCGGTATAAAACCGGGTGATTCCGTCGGGATTATCGGAATAGGGCCGATTGGCTTGATGTTTGCAAGACTTGCAAAGCTTAAAGGCGCAAGGGTTATTGCGGCAGGCAGAAATCCGTTGAAATTGAAAATGGCGGAGGAATTCGCTCATGCTGATGAAATCGTGGATTTGACTAAGTATCCGAACCCTGAAAAGATTTTTAAAGCCTTCACGGAGGAAGAAAAAGGTCTGGATATTGCAGTTGAGTGCGTAGGGCTTCCCGAAATTTGGGAAAGAATTTTTTCATGTGTACGCCCCGGCGGTACGGTGCACTTTTTCGGCGGCTGTAAGTCAGGTTCTACCGTAACTTTTGACACTACAAAAATGCATTACGGCGATATTACAATGATGAGTGTTTTTCACCACACGCCGAAATACTTCCGTATGGCGCTTGATTATATCGCATCAGGCGAGGTCGAAGTAGAAAAGCTTATAACCGATACCCTTCCGCTTGAAAAAGTTGAGTATGCAATGCAAAAACATATTGAAGGTAAAGCTTTGAAGTTTTTGATTAAGCCCAATAACTAATAATAATTCGATAATAAATAAGGCGGATTTTTTAATCCGCCTTTTAAAAACTCTCTTCTTATTAATCGCTATTTTACAGCTCTCAGTTTGGCCTGAATACCTGCGTCCGCATTGATTGCATTCGCATTCATTAACGCCATAGAACGGCGTTTTCTCGCTCCTCTTAATATAAATTCAACACTATCGCTTACATTACACGAAGGTTGTGAAATCTTTTTTAGCATGAGGCACTCCTTTTCATTATATTTTTTTTATCGGAGTATTGCTTCAAAAACTTTAATCAAAATTTTTAATTGTAAATAAATTTTTACATAAAAAAAGAGGACTTATTTGTCCTCTTTTTTGTTAGTTTTTTTTTAAGTTTTACACCGCGTAAACGCTAACCTGTTTTCTGTCGCGTCTGTGAGGTTCAAATTTAACCTGACCGTCAATCAAAGCAAACAAAGTGTCATCAGAACCAATGCCTACATTGTTTCCGGGGTGGATTTTAGTACCTCTCTGGCGAACAAGAATATTGCCGGCTTTAACAGTTTCGCCGCCGAATTTCTTAACGCCCAGGCGCTTAGCTTCTGAGTCGCGTCCGTTACGGGTAGATCCCATACCTTTCTTATGTGCCATTTTTTATTCTCCTTGTTGATTCTTTTGTAAACTATTCAGCAGCTGCTTCAGTTGTTTCGGCTGCTTTTTTCTGAGCTGATGTTCTGATTTTGTTAATCATAACTCTTGTAAAGCCTTGTCTGTGACCTTGTTTTCTTCTGTAGCCTTTTTTAGGTCTTTGTTTGAAAACAATGATTTTTTTAGCTTTGTCATGAGCTAAAACGGTGCCTTCGGCAGAAGCGCCTGTAACGTAAGGCTGGCCTACTTTTGATTTTTTACCGTTTACTATCATAACAACTTTATCAAAAACGATTTTGCTGTCTTTGTCTGCGTCGAGCAATTCTACATCAACGTAGCGGCCTTCTTCGACCTGATACTGCTTTCCGCCTGTTTCTACAATTGCGTACATTTCATATTTCCTTTCATTTTGGGTTTCGTATCCCTTTTGCCGTAACGAAATTTCGTCAGGGATTACCCATTTCGGCTTTTGGGGATTTTTATAACGAGTTACCGCATACTAATACGTAAATTCATTATCCGATACAGAAAAATACTTGTCAAGTAGTTTTAATATTTGTAAAGTTTGTGATTTCGGTTATTTTTTGCAGTAAAATTATAAATATGAGAGAAGATGAGATTGTAAAAGCCACGGGGGCGCAAATTTTGAAATCGGCCGGAAGTACGGCGGATTATGTATTTTCGACCGATACGAGAAGCATAAAAGAAGGCGAAATTTATCTTCCTTTAAAGGGTGCAAACTTTGACGGGGAAAAATTTATTCAAGATGCCTTAAAAAAAGGTGCTGCCGGATATTTTACAACAAGTGACGAGGTTTTTGACGGGGCAAAGGTTGTTTTCAAAGTTGACGATACACTTGAGGCATATTTAAAACTTGCGGGATTTTATCGTAAAAAGATTAACCCGAAGGTCATAGGGATTACCGGAAGCTCGGGTAAAACCACCGCAAAAGAGATGATGTATTCGGTTTTGAGCAGAAAATTCAGGACTGTTAAGACTTTTTCCAACCATAACAACGAAATCGGATTTTGCCAGACTGTTTTTGATATGGCACCGGGTACAGAAGTGTTGATTGTAGAGATGGGAATGCGGGGCTTGGGAGAAATTGAGCTGATTTCACGCTATGCACAGCCTGATATCGCGGTGATTACAAATGCCGGCACCTCTCACATCGGGCGATTGGGAAGCCTTGAAAATATTGCAAAAGCCAAATGCGAGATTGCACAACATCTTAACCCTAAAGGCGTTTTTATCGCGCTGGAGCAGGACAGAATTAAAAATAATGTACATTTTGACGGCGAAAAAATATACTATTCTTTGAAGAATGTCAGAATTTTAGAGAAAAAGCCTTCTTATTCAAAATTTATTTACAAAAACAAAGAGTATGAATTAAATGTTGAGGGGGATTATAATATAGAAAATGCTCTGGGGATAATTGAAACAGCCGAAAAGCTCGGGGTGTCCTATACGGATATAAGAAGCGGACTTTTCGCTTACAAACCCATTGAAAAGCGCTGGGAAGTCCAAAATCTTGCAGGGGTAAAAATTATCAACGACAGCTACAATGCAAATCCGGATTCCATGAAGGCGTCGGTCAAAACTTTTATTGAGCTTTACAAAAATCCGGTTGTTGTCCTCGGGAATATGTGTGAGCTTGGCGAAAATGAAGTTGAACTTCACCGCGAGGTCGGAAGATATCTGACAGCGCAGAAAAATATTAAAAATGTAAAATTTTTGACAGTCGGAAATCTCGCCGCTGAAATCGGCTTAGAACTTGAAAAATCAGGCGTTTTTGTCAAAAAATTTGATAACAATAATGATGTATCTTGTTACATTCTTGATAATTCAAATGTCGGTAATACAATATTTTTGAAGGCATCAAGAGCTATGAAGTTTGAAGAAATAATTGAAAATTTAAAAAGAGGTAAGCTATGATAATGATTACGGTATCATTTCTTTTGGGAATGATTTTGTGCCTTTTATTCGGGGTTCCGTATATAGATTTTTTAAAGAAAAAGATGATAGGGCAGTATGTAAAGGATTTGGCGCCGGAGGCTCATGCCAAAAAGCAGGGCACCCCGACAACGGGCGGTGTTTTTATAATTGTTGCGATAATTGCGGCATCGTTGACTACATTAATGCTTGCCCAGAGGCTTACGACAGATGCTTTGATAATTTTAATGACGCTTGTATTTTACACATTTGCGGGATTTCAGGATGATTACATAAAAATCAAGGGCAAAGGCAATGACGGACTGACTCCGCGCGGGAAATTCTTAAGACAGGTTGCGATTGCGCTTTTGCCTACATTATACGTTATGATGACAAACCCGTTCGGGGCATATTTTTCAATAGGGCATTGGACAATAAATTTGGGCTGGGCGTATCCGCTGCTTTCAATATTTATCATAACGGGGGCGTCAAACGCTTACAACTTAACCGACGGGCTTGACGGTCTTGCGGCATCTACCGGAGTTCCTGCATTTATTGCGTGTGCGTTGATTGCAATGTTTACGGGCTATCCGGAAGTTGCAATTATATCAGCTGCTGTTGCGGGAGCTTTAATCGGATTTTTAAAATACAATAAGCCGAAAGCTCAGGTATTTATGGGCGACACAGGCTCGCTTGCAATAGGAGGTTTGTTGGGAACCTTGGCTGTTATGGGCAAATTTGAGTTTCTTTTAATCTTTATTGCGGCTGTTTTTGTTACGGAAACTTTGTCCGTAATTATTCAGGTCGCAAGTTTTAAGACAACGGGTAAAAGAGTTTTCAAGATGGCGCCTATTCACCACCATTTTGAACTTTGCGGATGGAGCGAGAAAAAAATCGTTGCGGTGTTTGCGGCTGTTTCTCTCGTTTTTGCTATAATAGCAATAGGGTTATTTGAAGTATTTGTAAAAGGGATAATATAAGATGAAAAAGGTTCTGGTACTGGGGTTATCAAAAAGCGGAATTGCGGCGGCAAAATTCTTGAAAAAGCATGGGTATGACGTGTTTTTGACGGAAAGCAAAAGCGTTGAGCCCGATCCGGAGCTTGAAAAACTCGGCATTCATATAGAAACCGGCGGGCATTCTCTAGGTTTTGCAGAGGGTTCGGAATTTGCCGTGACAAGTCCGGGAATACCTCCGTTCAGTACTATTATTGAACTTTTGCGGATGAAAAATATTCCGGTAATTTCAGAACTTGAACTTTGCTACAGAATGAGCAAAACTCCGTTTGTGGCAATTACCGGTACTAACGGAAAAACCACGACCACGGCTTTGACGGCGCATATTTTTGAGAAAAAATTTAAGGCAAAAGCCTGCGGAAATATCGGTCAGCCGCCGAGTGACTTTGCGGATGACAATTTGGATTATTACGTTTGCGAAATGAGTTCTTATCAGATTGCGATGAGTCCGACTTTAACCCCGTTTATCTCCGTCTGGACTAATTTTACGCCGGATCATATTGACTGGCATCAGGGTATTGAAAATTATTTTGCTGCTAAGGCTAAAATTTTCAAATCCCCTCAGGCACCGAAATTTTCGGTTTTGAATGCGTGTGATGATAGGCTGAAGGATTTTCCGGCAGAGGGCGTTGTGTTTTATTTCGGTGAACGCAAAACAGGCAATTCCTGCTACGTTAAAAATAACGAATTTATTTATGAAAAAGACGGCGTTGTCGAGTTTGTAATGCCTGTTGAGGATTGTCCTCTGGTCGGCGAACATAACTTCCAAAACGTTGAGTGTGCAATAATTTGTGCAAAACTTGCCGGAATTGATAACGATACAATAAGACAGGCTATAAAAGAATTCAAATCCCCGCCGCACCGTCTGGAATATGTCGTAAATATCGGCAAAACAGCTTTCTATAACGATTCAAAAGCAACAAACCCGGAAGCTGCAATCGTTGCGATTAAATCCTTTAACGACAAGGATGTAATGCTTATCGCGGGCGGCAGAGACAAAAATACAAGCCTGAAAGAATTTTGTGATGAGATTAAAAATCATATCAAAACCGTAGTATTAATCGGGGAGGCTGCCGAAAGATTTGAAAAGAACCTCAGAGCAAGCGGGTTTGAAAATATTTTGCATGCAGAAAGTCTTGAAGCTGCAATAGATATGGGAATTGAATTAAAGCCGGATGTTGTGCTGCTTTCGCCGGCATGTGCAAGTTTTGACATGTTCAAGAGCTACGAGGAAAGGGGGGACGTTTTCAAAGACTATGTCTTATCAAAGATCTGAAAACAGAGAACCCGGAAGGCGCCATCCGATACAGAGTATCATAGTTTCATCGCCTGATACGACTTTACTGGTGGCGGTTGCATTTCTTGTAATAATCGGATTTATGGCAATATTTTCCGCTACGGCTCCAAAATGTCTTGATGAGGGCGGAAATCCCGCACAGTTTTTGATTAAGCAGATTCTTGCGTTTGTTGTCGGGTTTATCGGGTTAAAATTCTTTTCAAATTACGATTACAAAAAGCTTGCGCAGTGGAATACGATTTTCATGATAATAATTATCTTGGCGTTAATTCTGGTTGATTTTACGCCATTGGGGGTTACGGTAAACGGTGCAAAAAGATGGATTAACATAGCCGGATTTCAGCTTCAGCCGTCGGAATTTGCAAAACCTGCGGTCGTAATGCTTCTGGCATCTGCTTTTAAAAACGACGCAAACCTTTTTGACCAGAATAAATGGGTGTTTGCGTTCATTCCGATTTTGATAATGATAGCGTTTATTTTTGCCCAGCCGAACCTTAGTATGGTAATTTTGCTTCTTGCAACGTCAGTTGTAATGTATTTGTGCGGCGGCGGGTCTTTGAAATTGTTCATAAGCTGTCTTGTGGCGGGTATTACATCAATTGTAATTGCAGCAACTACGGTTATTAAGCCTTATCAATTACAGCGTTTGAGAATTTGGAGACACCCGGAAACCGATCCGCAGGGTGCGGGGTATAACATAATTCAATCCTTAATAGCGTTTGCTTCAGGCGGTTTTAGCGGTGTGGGCTATGGCGGTTCTATTCAGAAGCTTTATTATCTTCCCGAATGCCATACGGACTTTATTTTTGCAATTATTGCGGAGGAAATGGGCTTTATCGGGTGCATTCTGGTAATCGGATTGTTCTTCACCTTTGTCCAGCGCGGATTTTTGATTGCGGGAAGATGCCCTGATATGTACGGAAAGCTTCTGGCGGTCGGAATTACTTTTTCAATAGGATTTCAGGCATTTTTGAATATGAGTGTAGCAAGTTCTTTTCTTCCGACAACGGGTGTTCCGCTTCCTTTCATAAGTTACGGCGGTTCATCTTTGATTGTTTCATTGTGGATGGTCGGAATTTTGCTGAACATTTCTAAAAAACGTATTAAAAAAATAAGGAACGCAGAAGGTGACTAGATATTTTATTACGGGCGGCGGCACGGGCGGCCATATATATCCTGCAATTGCAATAGCGGATTACCTGAAAGACGACGGGGAAATCTTCTACGTTGGTAACCCCCGCAATCTTGAATTTGATATCGTAAAACAAAAAGGTTACAAATTCTTGCCCGTGAATGTTCGGGGGCTGCCGAGGAAAGCCTGTCTGGATTTGATAAAATGGACGTTTTTGCTCGCAATTGCCGTTATAAAAGGGGTTTATTATATCTTGAAATATAAGCCGGATGTGATTTTCGGAACAGGCGGGTATGTGTCCGCGCCTGTTTTGATTGCGGCGGCAATTTTAAAAACACCTTTTGTAATGCACGATTGCGATGCTCAGCCGGGACTTGTTACAAGACATCTTTCGCCCTATGCAGCAGGGGTTTCTCTTGCGTTTGAATGCGCCCAGGATTATATTAACAACGAAAACTGCTATATCACGGGCAACCCTTTGCGCGAGGGCTTTAAAACACTTACAAAAGCTGATGCCCGTCGAGCTTTGGGATTGGAGGATAAATTAACTCTCTGTATTATGGGCGGTTCTCAGGGGGCAAAATCAATAAATTCAGCCGCCGTAGAAATTTTGAAAACTCTTTCACAAAAATACGATATGCAGATAATTTTCCAAACCGGCAAAAAGAAGTTTAGTACGGTTGAAGAACACTTGGCAATGTGCTATCCGGAATATAAATCCGACAAAAATATAATTATCAGGCCGTATTTTGACGATATGGTAAGCGTTTTGAAGGCTTCCGACATAGCGGTTTCGCGTGCGGGTTCATTAAGCATATCCGAGCTTTGCGCATCGGGAATTGCCTCAATTTTTGTGCCGTATCCGCATGCTGCGGCTGACCATCAGCGTAAAAATGCAAGGTTCATGGAGCAAAAAGGCGCAGGAATTTATATAGAAGATGATGAAATTACGCCGGAAATTTTGCTTAATACTGTAGTCGGGCTTGTTGATACACCTGATAAGCTTCAAACGCTGCAAAAAAATGCCTTGAGCCTTGCAAAATTTAATGCGGCATTTGATATTGTAAAACTTATTAACGAAAGTTTGTAAAGCTTTGCAATTTTGTGAATAAAATGGTATAATGAAAATAAGACTGGGGGATATAACTTTGAAAAAATTGTTAAAAATGGGGACAAATGAGGAAGCTGTAGCTTCTTTATACGGACGAAAAAATAATTTCGGTCATATTGGTTTTACCTTGGCTGAAATGATGGTTGTAATGCTGATATTGACAATAGTACTGGCGGCATTTGCACCGATGATGACAAAAAGGAAATCAGCAGACGTAACAAGTCCATGGCGATACGCAACGAATAATAGTGATGCATATTTTGGTTTGGCAGATACACAGACCGCAATGATCGGTCAGAATGCAAAGCAAAGCGATGATTTGAATAGCCGTTTAATAATAAAATATCCTTATGATGTATATCCTATTGTATTTAAAGATAATAATTCTATAGTACGTGCTGCAATAAGCTTACGCAATAATAATTTTTTCTTTAATGTTCCAAAATCGAATAGTGAATCTTCTATCACCGGTTTATACAATACTGCATTTGGGCAAAACTCGCTCAGGTCAGTTTCAACGGGTGGTAATAATACCGCATTAGGACATGAAACATTAAGGGTAAATACTACCGGAAGCAACAATACCGCAATAGGACGCAGTGTACTTTCAAGCAATACAACTGGTGCCAGTAATACGGCTATAGGAAATCAAGCATTATTTTCAAATACTACAGGGGAAGAGAATGTAGCTATTGGACAAAATTCTTTATATAGTAATACAGCTGATGCTAATACGGCTATAGGGAATCAAGCATTATTTTCAAATACTACAGGGGAAGAGAATGTAGCTATTGGACAAAATTCTTTATATAGTAATACAACAGCTGATGCTAATATTGCTATCGGATATAATGCTTTATATAAGAATGAAGCAGGTTTCCAGAATATCGCAATAGGAAAATATGCATTACTCAACCTTAATGGGGAGGGTATTTATGGGGCTAATAATATAGCAATAGGAACAAGTGCATTGACAGGCGTTACGACTGGTGTATCGAATATCGGGATTGGTACTTTAGCATGTCAATCGGTTACATCTGGAAGTTACAAGACATGTATTGGTTTTTCTTCTGGACCTAAAACTTCCTCTGCTGCAACAACAAATGGTAAGCATGTAATTTATCTGGGTGATAGTGGTACAGTTGTTTATATTCCCGGTGATTTGATAGTTGGTAAGACATTTAAGGCAAAAGAAACTATCGATTATAGCACTCCGTCAGACGCTATCACCTCTGATCGCAGGTTAAAAAATATCAAAGGAGAAAACAAATCAGGATTGGCACAAGTGCGAGAATTAAAGGTATATGATTATACATTTAAAAAAGATAAAGAAAATAAACCGCAAGTAGGAGTAATTGCGCAGGATTTGGAAAAAATATTCCCGAACGCGGTAATAAAAGGTGATGACGGCTATCTAAAAATTCGTCGTGATGATATGTTTTACGCAATGGTTAATGCCATAAAAGAGCTTGATGCAATTGTACAAAATCTTGTTGAAGATATAAAAACAGCTATTTCAAGACTTGATAAGCATGATGAAGAAATTCAACAGCTTCAAAAAGAGAATAAAGAATTAAGAGAAAGACTTGAAAAGCTTGAAAAACAATTATCTTAAAACATCCCCCCGGATGTTACCACCGCAGAGTATATCTGCGGTGTTTTTCTATTTACAACGGACTTTGTTTTGGTTATAATCGTGGCAAATACTAATTCGCAGAAATAAAAGGACAAAACATGAGCAAATATTTATTGGAAATCGGAACGGAAGAATTACCCTACAGGTTCATACCCTCTGCAATTGAACAGTTGAAGGCGGGTTTTGAGAACTTTTTAAACACAAATAAAGTCGGATTTGACAAGGTTGAGGTATATGCAACCCCGCGCCGTCTGGCTGTAATTGTCGGCGGGCTTGCTGCAAAAAGTCCGGATGAAGAAAAAATTGTTAAAGGTCCGATTAAAAAAGTTGCTTATGACGAAAACGGCAATCTGTCACGTGCCGGCGAAGGTTTTTTGAATAAAAACGGCTTGACACCCGACGATATCTATATCGAAAACGATTACATCCACGCTAAAATTACCATAAAAGGCAAGCCGATTGTTGAACTTTTAAAAGAAAACGTTCCGGCAATCGTTATGAAGCTTCAAGGCTCTCACTTTATGCGCTGGGGCTACAATGACGAAAAATTCTCCCGCCCTATCCGCTGGATTGTTTCAGTCCTTGACAGAGACGAAGTTAAAATAAAAATTATAGACAAGGAATCATCAATCTATTCACGCGGTCACAGATTTGCCCAGCAAAAAGTTATGATAGGGCATCCGGACGATTACGTGGAAACTATGCGAAATGCCTGCGTTATCGTTGACCAGAACGAAAGAAAACAAATTATTATTGAAAAAGCTAAAGCCGAAGCCGATAAGCTCGGTGCAACCGTCAGATACTCCGATGATTTGCTGGATGAGGTTACTTATATTACCGAGTATCCGGTGGCTGTTGTGTGTGAATTTGACCCGAAATATCTCGAAATTCCGGAAGAGGTTACCGTAACCGTTATGGCGGTTCATCAAAGATATTTCGCACTCTATAAAGACGGCAAATTGATTAATAAATTTATTACAATGACAAATTACATCGGTGATGAATTTGCAAATATCAAAGCCGGAAATGTCCGCGTAATTAAGGCAAGACTTGACGATGCGGTATTTTTCTTTACGGAAGATACCAAAAAGCCGCTTGCTGACTATGTGGAAGATTTAAAAGGCGTCACCTTCCAAAAAGGTATGGGCTCTGTCTATGACAAAACCCAAAGAATTATTGCTCTTTCAAAAGATATCGCGTCAGACCTTGGCGAAACCTCGCAGACAATTGAGCGTACTGCACTTTTATGCAAAGCTGATTTGACAACAAGCCTTGTGTTTGAGTTTACGGAGCTTCAAGGTTTTATCGGCGCGGATTACGCAAGAGTTTCAAAAGAAGATGAAAGAGTCGCAGAAGGTATTAAGGAGCACTACTTCCCGCTTAACGCGGAAAGCGAAACCGCAAAATCAATTGAAGGTCAAATCGTTGGTATAGCAGATAAATTGGATACAATTTGCGCGGTGTTCGCAGACGGCAAAAAACCGACCGGCTCATCCGATCCTTTGGGCGTAAGACGCGCAGCTCTCGGCGTTATGAGAACGGTTTTGGATGCAGGTTTGAAAATTAATATCGCAAAATTTATTGATAAAGCAGTGAAGCTGCTTCCGGTTCAAAAAGACTGCGCCGGTGAGGTTAACGAATTTTTCACACAGCGCTTGATTATTATGCTTTCCGATAAATTCAGAAAAAATGTTCTTGAAGCCTGCGCTGCTTCCCGTAATCCGCTTGTGGATTTGAATGACTATATCGAAAGGGTTAAAATCCTTTCTAATCTTGACTGCCCGGAAATGCTCGAAAGCGCAAACAGGGTTATCAGAATTCTTAAAGAAGAAAATCCTGCGCCGGTTGATGCAAAATTGTTTAAAGACCCGGCAGAAGGCATGCTCTACGAGGCAATTTCATCCGTTAACGAAAACTTTAAATACGGGGCTTATCTTGACGCTTTAAAATCCATAAACCCTGTTGTAGAAAAGTTTTTCGAGGATGTTCTTGTGAACGACAAGGACGAAAATGTTAAGAAAAACAGGATTTCTCTGTTAACATTGTTGAAACATAAGTATGAGCATCTTGCAGATTTTAGCAAGCTATAAGCACTTTTTGCGGCGGAATATTAAATTTTGTAAACAATAGTGTAAAAACAGTAAATAATTTTTTTGAGGATACTTTAAAATAGTACCAAAGGGAAAATTTGAGGTAGTGATGTTTAACCGATTCCAGAATTTAAAGATAGTAAAGAAATTGAAAACAGAAATCAGCCCGAAATTGCGCTGGTTAAAGTTTTCTAATAAAAACGCAGACAAAACCTCGACGGATTATATTCAAATGGTGAGCGGGGTTGAACTGCAGTCAATGTCTGACGCACAAAAGCTGGAAGCAATGGTCAGAGAACAGCTCAAGGCTGAATTCCCGAATATTGAGAGCATGAAGTCTTATGAGCTTTTGGTTGATGCGGTGATGCACAACATGATGAAAAAACAGCTTCAAGCAGAAGATGATCAACAGTAGGTGATTGTCAAATTAGATAAAAAATGACACCCATATGTGGGTGTTATTTTTTTGCTGGTTTTGATTTAAATATATTGTGTTCACTTTTTCTTTTTGCATCGCAACAAAGCGGATTGCGAGCAGAGGGCGAAACGGCGGCGCGTAGGCGACGGCGTTGCAGTCCCGTTTAACGCGAGCAAACAAGAAAAGAAAAAGTGAACAAAATAAATATATTAAGGAGGTAAAAAATACGAAAACAATCATCGGAGTTAAATTAGAAAACAGAAAAGAAGAAGCAGAAGAATTCCAAAAAATAATTACGGAATTCGGCTGCGGGATTAAAACCAGAATCGGGCTTCACGATACTTTTCAGGATAAATGCGTAAATTCAGGTATCGTAATTCTTGAAATTACAGATGACAGCGCCACCCGCCTTTTTGAAAAATTACAGGAAAAATGGCACTGTCAAAAAATGGAGTTCTGATATTCAAAGCTATTCAACAGCAGTGTCAGATAGTTTTTCTTTATAAATCTGAACGTAGCAGTAGCTTGCAATATATTGCATCATAGTTGTTAAGTAAGCCCCTAATGCCATAAAAATGTATGACATAACATCATTTCCGCGGCCGAAAATATTGACTATGGCAACAACTAAAAATATCGGGATAAGTTTTACCATAAGCCACAAAACACTTTTAATTGTTTTGCGTAAATAGGTGAAGATTAACCCGAAGTGATAAAGCCCGTCGCGTTTGTATTCCTTTGAAAATCCGACGGATATAAATTGTATCATAAGAAGTATTAGCGCAGCAATGACAGTATAAATTGTCATGATTATCCCGCTTGAGATTTGTACCGGTATTAAAAGCGATAATCCTGTGTTAAGTATAACTGCAGCTATAAAAAATAAGATTATATAAATAATTGCATATGAAAGCCAGCAAAGCAATAAAGGCAGACTTTTGAAAAATATCTTAAACCAGCTTTTGTCAAAATCCGGCAGAATAGTCTCTTTTGTTTTATCAAATGAATTATGCATAATTCCGTATGTGTATCCTGCAAGATATATTGCAATTACAAGCATAACGGCAAGTGCCGCAAAAATCATAGTAATATCCATTGTGCTCAGGTCCTCGCGCCGGCTTATTTCATTCAGCGGTGTTGAAAGCATGACAGGCACTCCGGAAAGAACAAACAGCATCATGTGTTTTAAAAGTGCGTCATCGCCTGAATAAATTTTTTTGAAAGCATCCTTGATTCCTAACATGAAAAACTCCTTTCGTCTTTAAGAATACCATTTTTAGCGCGGAATTGCAATAGAAAAAAGTTTATTGTAGGATTGAGTTATGGAAACCGAATTAAAACAGCAGATAAATATTTTGCGTCCGCGTGTTAAAAAGATAAAGGAGTGTCTTTGACCCCGCCGAGGTGAAATTATCAGAGCTTGAAGAAAAAATGCAGTCGCCCGAGGTTTGGTCGGATAAAAATCTTGCGTCAAAATTGGGCGCTGAAATCCGTGAGATTAAAGATAATCTTGAAATGCTCAAAAATTGGGAATCCGCACTTGATGATGCGGGTGCCGCCCTTGAAATTCAGGATGCCGAACTTATTTCGGAAAGCGAAAATGCCTTGGCAAAAACGGAAAAAGAGCTTGATAGTTTTGAATTAAGACAGATGCTTTCCGGTGAATACGACGAGGCGGATGCGATTTTGACAATTAATGCGGGCGCAGGCGGAACTGATGCGCAGGATTGGGCAAGTATGCTTTTAAGAATGTATATGCGCTGGGCTGAAAAACGCGGCTGGAAAGTGGAATTGCTGGATAAACTCGACGGTGAAGAAGCCGGGATTAAGTCAGCGACTATAAAAATCACCGGCAAATACGCTTTCGGTTACGCAAAAGCGGAAAAAGGCGTCCACAGACTTGTCAGAATTTCACCGTTTAACGCAAACGGCAAGCGCCAGACAAGTTTTGCCTCATTAGAGGTTTCCCCGATTATTGAAGATTACGAAAAAACAATCCACATCCCACCCGAGGATTTGGAAATTGATACAATGCGCTCAGGCGGAGCCGGCGGACAAAATGTTAACAAAGTCGAAACCGCCGTCAGAATTCTCCATAAGCCGACAGGTATTGTTGTTAAGTGCCAGCAGGAACGCTCTCAATTACAGAATAAAGAAAATGCCATGCAAATGCTTGCGGCAAAACTTCTTGCAATCCGTCAGGCCGAACACGAGAAAAAGCTCGCAGAGCTTAAAGGCGAAAACGTTGATATAAATTTCGGCTCCCAAATCCGCTCTTATGTTTTCCACCCCTATAAAATGGTTAAAGACCACAGAACAAATTACGAGGTCGGAAATGTCGACGCTGTTATGGACGGCGATATCGACGGGTTTGTTGAAGAATATTTGCGCAAATCCGCTCGAACTCCTTAAAAGAGTTCTCATCTCTGCCATTAGCTAATAAAAAACACCCCGCAAAGGGTGTTTTTTATTAGCGGAAGACGAGATTCGAACTCGCAACAACCTGCTTGGAAGGCAGGGACTCTACCATTGAGTTACTTCCGCAACAACACCTATCCTATGATAAAAATAAAAAAATTGCAAGCACTCACATTCTAATTCTTTAGAATTAGTCATTAATCGTTATTTTTTTCACAATAAAAGTAATTCTTTGGAAGGGTGAAAACACTTAAAAAAAGAGTTATGATATATACGTAGACTCAAGATATCCAGGCACTTTTTCGGGGTTGCGACAAGAGTTTTTCTTTAGCGGGTTTGGTTGAAAATATTTTGGGTCTACGCTTTTTTATGCAAAATTTTTGAGAGCAATATTGTGTCTGTTGCGCAACTCGGTTTTTTGGGTTATAATCCGAAAAAAAAGGAGTTTAAAAATTATGACAACAGAAGTAAAAGCAAGCCATATTCTTGTTAAAACAGAAGAAGAAGCTAAAAAATTGTACGAAGAAATTAAAAACGGCAAATCTTTTGCCGAAGCCGCACAGGAATATTCACTATGTCCGTCAGGTCGAGCAGGCGGGGATTTGGGCTATTTCGGACGCGGAATGATGGTTAAACCTTTTGAAGATGCGGCATTTGATATGGAAGTCGGCGAGGTTTCCAAACCCGTTCAAACCCAATTCGGCTGGCATTTGATTCAGCTTACCGGTAAAAACTAATGAACAGCGTTCTGCCGATTCTAAGAGAATTTATGACCGAGCAAAAGGTCGACTATCTGCTTGTAAATTCCACTAACAAATTTCTGGTGGAATACAACACCCTGAGCGAAAATTCCAGATATCATCTCACCGGATTTACGGGCTCCACGGGCGATGCGCTGGTGTCTTTGGACAAAGTGCTTTTGTTTGTTGACGGAAGATACCATATTCAGGCGGATTTGGAAGTCGATCATAATATTATCACCGTTGTAAAACTGCAAACAGGACAGACTTTTTTGGAAGAAATGCTGAAAAACGTGCCCTGTGATGCGGTTTTAGGGCTTTTTTCCGAAAAAAATCCTCAGTCCGTGGTGGATTTAATCCAAAAACAGCGCAGGATTAAGCTTTTGGACAAAGATCCGCTGGATATTTTTGTATCCGCGGCACATGAGGAGATAGTTCCGCTTGATAAGAGTCTTACGGGGCTTTCAAGCGAGGAAAAAATCGCTCAAATCAAACTGAATGACGATGAAGCAATCCTCTTGACGAATTTGGAAGAAGTTTCGTATCTTTTCAATTTAAGGGATTTTTCAATGCCGTTTTCCTCTAAAATCAAGGCAAAAGCGGTTATTTTGAAAGACAAAGCCCTTTTATTTGAAGAAAACAGGCCGGATAAGTTTGAAGAATTCATCAAAACGCTTGATAAAAAGATATACGTTGATAAAAGTTCAATAAACGCTTACGATTATGCACTTTTGGGAAGCCGTGCGGCGGAAATGACCTCAAGTCCGGTCAAATTAATGAAGGCAGTTAAAACGGATGCGGAAATTGTGCATTATAAAGATGCTTTCAGACGGACAGATAATGCTGTGCGGGCGGTCAGGGATTACATAAATTCCGTTGAGAATATTTCGGAATTTGATATTGCAAGAAAACTTGAAGAAGAATTCATAAAAAACGGCGCAAAAGGCTTGAGCTTTAACTCAATTATTGCAAAGGACAAGAATTCCGCGCTTGCACACTATTCCAAATCCTCAGCGGACGAGGTTTTGGAGGACGGAAGCCTCGTTTTAATAGATTGCGGCGCATATTTTGAAGGCGGACTGGCAACCGATATTACAAGAGTTTTTGTAAAAGGCGAACCCGATGAATTGCAGAAAAAGGTTTACACAACAGTTTTGAGGGCATTTTTGCATGCATATAATACGGAGGTTAAAGAGGATTTGTCAGGTTATGATATTGACAGCGAGGCACGCGTATTTTTTGACGAAAACAAAATCGACGGGTTTGTTTTCAACCACGGATTAGGGCACGGCATCGGGATAAATGTTCACGAGGCACCGCCAAATCTCGGAAAAAACGAAATCGCAAAAACTCCTTTAAAGGATAATATGTGCTTCACGATTGAACCGGGGCTTTATAACGCGGAGCATTTCGGCGTAAGGCTTGAGAATTCCTGCTATTTAAAAAATGGCAAAATTAATTCGTTTGTAAAAATGCCTTACGAGAAAAAACTTATTGACTACTCTATGATGACGAATGTCGAAAAAGAGTGGCTGGAAGAATTCGGGGTGATTTAGATGGAAATAACGAGCGTAAACAATGACCTTGTAAAAGAAACAGTAAAGCTTCAGCAGAAAAAATACAGAACCGAAAAGTTTTTGCTGGAAGGCTTTAAGCCAATTGAAGGTGCTTATAATTCAGGGATAAAAATTGATTACGTTTTTGTTTTAGCAGAAAAAGCCGATGAATACAAGTTTTTAGGCGACAAGATAATTTTAACCAACGAACAGGTTTTGAAAAAGATTTCCACAACTGATACGGCGCCAAATGCGGTCGGGGTCGGGTTTAAAAAGCAATATGACCGCGGGATTTTGGATTCTGCCAAAAGAGTTGTACTTTTGGAAGGAATTAAAGATGCGGGGAATTTAGGCACAATTTTGCGGACATCAGCGGCTTTCGGGGTGGACGCGGTTGTTTTGTACGGCGACAGCGTGGATTTGTATAACCCGAAGTGTGTAAGATCCGCCGTCGGAAATTTATGGAAAATACCCGTTTTTGATATGAAAAATCATAACGAAATTAAGGCGGCATTTTCCGGATTTCGCCGTATAGCAACGCTTCCGAGGGCAAAGAATTATTTGAAGAGTTTTGAGGTAAAAGAACCCTGCCTTGTAATGTTCGGCTCCGAAGCCGATGGCTTGAGCGAAGAGTTGCAGGACTTTGCGACGGACAGCGTAAAAATCGAGATGAAAGAGAGCGTTGAATCCTTGAACTTAAGCGTTTCGTGCGCGGTTGTTTTGTATAAACTTTTTGTCTAGTCTATAAATTTTCCCCGTGAAGATCAGTTCCGCCGGTCATAAGCAGACCGTGCTTTTCAGCGGCTTTTTTGACTTCTGCAACCGTGTGGAATTTTATTATTCCTCTGTGGCGTTCGTAGGGGTAGTAAACTTCAGCCCCGTCAAGTCCGAAGTTTTTGAGCTTTTTAAAAAATCTGTCGAGACTGAACGCCCAGCAGCAAGCCGGATGCGCAATGACGGCAATTCCGCCCGCCTCGTGAATTGCCGCAATAAGCTTTTTGATATCCCGTTTTGCAAATATGCGTACTATATCAAGCTCGGTTTCTCTTTTAGATTTTGCAAGAAAAGGCTTTAAAGCATCGGAATTCACATCAATTCCGTAGGCAAGAAGGTGCATAAACACATATCCGCACCAAACATCAAATTCCACGGCGGGGATTACATTATCGGGAATTTCATTTTCCAGATAGCCCTCAATTGTATTGTGGTCAGAAATAGCAATAGCTTTGTATCCAGCCCCTTGCCTTACAAGAGTGCTGAATTCACCTCTGCCGTCGGAAAAGGTTGTATGGATATGCAGATTAACCCTGTGTTCGGTATAATCTTCTTCTGTGAAACCTTTTATTAATTCTTTGTAATTTTTCATTGTTTTTTTAAATTTATTTGTAATAAAATTATTATACATCAAAGGAGAAAATATGGCGAAATTCAAGATAAAAGACAGCCTGTGGAGTGTTTTGGGCGAAGGGTTAAAGATTTATTTTACAAACTTTTTGAAATTCACGCAGTATATGCTGTTTCCGGTATTCGGACAGGTAATCGGAGTTGCTTTGATATTTGGTTTAACGGGGTGGTTTACGTTTGCACTGCCGTATTTAACCGAAAAGTATGGGTTTTTGAATAATTTTACAACGATAACTTTCGTGCTTTTGCTGCTGACATTACCGGGGTTTGCGATATTTTTAAAGGCGTTTTGGGATTATCTTGTAGCCTACGGCGCGCTGAACTCCATGACGGAAGCCGTAATCACAACCGGCAAACTTTATGACTTTAAGGCGCATAATCAGGTTGTAACCTCAAGAACAGGAACATTTATCTTTTTGCTTTTGATAATAAGTGTTTTGTCGCTGATTGCGATTAACCCGCTTTTCTGGGTTCTGGGATTAATCTTTTTTATCTACTTTATTCTTGTGTTTCAAGTATTTGCATTTGAGCCTGATGCGACTGTTACAAGCTGTTTCAAGCACAGTTTTAACCTTGTAAAAGGGAATTTCGGCAGAACATTTTTTATAATGTTTGTTCTGGCTTTAATTTCGCACTATTTGATTAACTTAGGCGCAATGGCTTTGCTGGATGCGGTTAAGCTCGGCGAATTTTTTAAAGGTATTTTTGAAAATTGGGCTTCAACACTTCCTCTGACAGATATTAACGGTACTTTGGAATATTTCAAAATGCAGACAATAACTCCGCTTATGATAGCAAATGAAATCTGGGCATCAGCCGTATTGTTTGTGGTTGCGGGGCTTACGCTGCCTATGAGGAGCATTTGCTGGACTTTGTGGTACAAAAATTTGTCAGAAAATAAATCCGAAAAAAAGACTAAAGGTAAATAATGTTTATATGCAAAAACTGCAAATCCGTTGATAAATTTGAATTAATGTTTGCGCCGGATTATAAGGGGGACAAACACTTCGAGCAGCGCTACAACGGCAAAAACGAAATCGAAATTACCGTTGACGGCTACACCTTTGTGCCGGATTTAAGGTTTATGAACGAGCATGCAGTCTGCCGCTATTGCGGACAAATTTATATGTGGGATTACGATTACAGAGGATAAAACTATGAGAGAAAACAGAAAAAATGATGAAACCCGTGAAATTAAATTTACACACAACTATACAAAACACGCGCCCGGCTCTGTTCTGGCTGAATTTGGCGACACAAAGGTAATTGTGACGGCATCGGTTGAGCGTACAAAGCCCAAATGGATGGAAAAAGACGACCCCAGAGGCTGGGTTACTGCAGAATACTCGCTTCTTCCGGCATCAACAAACACCAGATGCCAGAGAGAACGTACAAAAATTTCAGGCAGAACTCAGGAAATCCAACGGCTTATAGGAAGAAGCCTGAGAGCCTGCGTTGATTTGACTAAAATGCCCGATTTAACCGTAACAATTGATGCGGATGTAATTCAGGCAGACGGCGGAACCCGCACGGCAAGCATTTGCGGCGGATTTGTCGCATTAAAAGATGCTGTTGAAAAGCTTTTGAAAGAAGGTGCTTTAACTGAAAACCCGATTACAGAACCCATTGCGGCGATTTCCGCAGGTATAATTGACGGGGAAGTCCGGCTCGATTTGAATTACGAAGAGGATTCCCATGCTCAGGTTGATTCAAATGTGGTTTTAACCAAAAGCGGCAAGATTATTGAATTTCAAACAACCGCGGAAGGCGAACCGTACAATTACGAACAAATGTTACAAATTTTCCAAATTGCCAAAAAAGGTATTGATGAAATTATTGCAAAGTATTAAAAATATTGTTATAATCTTTTTAGAAAGGTTGGTTTATGAAAAAGTATTTTACGGTTTTAATAGCAATTGCAGCACTGACAGCTGTGCTCTCAACTCCTGCTATGGCAGAGGAAACAACAAATCCTGTTTCGTCATTTTTTAGTAAATTATGGAAGTTTAATGACGACGTGAACGCCAAAATTGACGATATTCAGGCTAAAAACGAAGCCCAGCAGAAAAAATTCGAGGCTAAACAGGCCGAACGAGAACAAAAAATTCTGGAAGAACAGAAAAAACGCCAGGAGCTCTATGAAGCTAACCAAAAACGCTTAGAGGAAAAGAAAGAACAGTTGAGAATACTGTTAGAGGAATAAGGAGAAAAACCATGAAAAAAACATTGATTGCATCACTTATCGTTATGTTCACAGCAACAGGCGCATTTGCAGGTCCTTTAGGTGATTGGGCACAGCAAACAACTAACAAAATTAACCAAAAAGAAGCTGCAGTAACCCAAAAACAAGAAGCTGCAAGACTTGAAAGAGAAAAACAACAAGCAGAACAACAAAGAAAACGTGAAGCAGCTCAAAAGAAAATCGAACATAAGAAAAAATTATGGAACGAATTAATCAGTGAATAGTTTACAAAAAGCCTGCATAACCTGCAGGCTTTTTTGTGCTAAAATTAGGGTATGAATAATTTAACAAAAACAACAACACTAACCGGTGCAAAAATTATAATTGAAACGCTTAAAAAACTTGGAGTTGAAAAGATTTTCGGCTACCCCGGCGGAATTGTTTTGAAAATATACGACGAACTTTATAAGCAAAACGATATCCGGCATATTCTTGTGCGACACGAACAAGCAGCCGTTCATGCCGCTGAAGGCTATGCAAGAGTTAGCGGCAAACCCGGTGTTGTGCTTGTAACCTCAGGCCCCGGAGCTACAAATACGGTTTCCGGTATTGTAAATGCTTATCTCGACGGCGCACCGCTTGTTGTTTTAACAGGTCAGGTCAATGCGGATTTGATTGGCAAAGATGCTTTTCAGGAGGCTGATATTTGTGATATTACTAAATCCTGTACAAAAAAAGTTTATCAGGTGAAATCTGTTAAAGACCTTGAAAAAACGCTTTATGATGCCTTCAAAACCGCAATGTCAGGCAAAAAAGGGCCGGTTGTTGTTGATTTGGCAAAAAATATTTTGTATGAAGAAACGGAAATTACAGGGGCGGCTGATATTACGGCAGAGCCTGAAATTCACCCCGATATAACAAATATTTTAAAAGAAATTTGCGCGGCAAAGCACCCTGTAATCGTCACGGGCGGCGGCGCAAAAGGTGCGTACGATGAAGTCCGCAGACTTAATAAAATTTTGAAATTTCCTGTTGTAACTACAATGATGGGACTCGGGGTTTATCCGCATGCGGACGAAAACTATTTCGGCATGATAGGAATTTTCGGCGACAGGGCGGCA
Source organism: Candidatus Gastranaerophilales bacterium (assembly GCA_944323695.1). Lineage (GTDB taxonomy): Bacteria > Cyanobacteriota > Vampirovibrionia > Gastranaerophilales > Gastranaerophilaceae > SIG32. The sequence continues at coordinate 66,474 of CALUTI010000004.1, read as the reverse complement.
AATAGAATCATCAAAGAAAGCGATTTGATTTTTTCAATCGGCGCAAGATTTAATGACAGGATTACCTGTTGCTTTGAAAAGGCTGATTTGGAGAAAAAATTCATTCAGCTTGATATAAATGCGGGTGAAATTTCGCGGGTTATAAAGGCGCACGATTTTGTCGTCGGCGATGCAAAAGTTATCCTAAACGATATGATTACAACGCTTGAAAAAGGCGGTAACATAACAAATTGCTCTTGGGAGAATATCGCCCAAATACGCGCCGAAAACGTTAAACGCGAGCCGAAAACCAATATGCTTCATTCTTTTGAGGTTATGCGCGAGCTGGATAAATTTATAGCCGGAAAAGATTTGGTTGTGACAACGGAAGTCGGCCAGCATCAGCTCTGGGCAGCGCAGAACCTGCATTTTTCAAAGCCTGAAAACTTTCTAACCTCAGGCGGCTCGGGCACAATGGGGTTTGGTTTCCCCGCTGCAATCGGGGCGGCTGTGTATGACAATTCAAAACCCGTTATCTGTATTGCGGGCGACGGCTCTTTCCAGATGAATATGCAGGAATTGGCTACATGCTGTGATTACGATTTGCCGGTTAAGGTTTTGATATTAAATAACGGCTATCTGGGTATGGTTCGCCAATTGCAGGAAAAACAGTGCGACGGAAGGTATTTTGAAACAAAAATTTCCAACCCCGATTTTATGAAAATAGCCGAAAGCTACGGGTTAAAAGCTTATAGGGTTTCAAACCGCGCGGAAATCCTTCCGGCATTGCAAAAAGCCTTTGCGGATAAAGGTACAACGATTGTGGAATTTATAGTCGAGCCGATGGAGGTTTTATAAAATCGGTCTTAAATTGCATTGTCCAGCATATCGTATGCCTTTTTGATTTCTTTAATATCCTGCCACATAAGCCATTTCGGACTGCCTTTTTCGCGGCTGTCATTTCTTAACAAATATGACGGATGAAAAATCGGCATCATTTTTGAAAAATTCGGCCCCTCAAACCATTTTCCGCGAAGTCTTGTAATCCCCTGTGTCGTATTCATCATGGAATTTACCGCAACTCTGCCGCACAAAAGAATTATTCGGGGCTTTAAAATTTCAATCTGGGCGTCTAAATATTCCCTGCAAGCCGCTTTTTCCTCCGGTAAAGGGTCACGGTTTTCCGGCGGACGACATTTTATGGTGTTGCAGATGTAAATGTCTTTATCCCTTGATAACCCGACACTCGCCAGTATTTTATCCAAAAGCTGGCCTGCTTTTCCGACAAACGGCTCTCCTTTTTGATCTTCATAGTACCCGGGAGCCTCGCCTATGAGCATAAGTTTATTGTTCGGGACACCACCTGAAAACACAACGTTCGTACGGGTTTTGCACAATCCGCATTTATCGCAGTTAAGACATTTTGCTCGAACTTCTTCCAGCTTTTTTTGTAAATCTTCACTCATTTTCCGGAACCAGTACTGATATTACTGCATTGTTTATGTTGAGGTATTTTTTAATAGTGTTTTCCAAATCCTCTACGGTAATGTTTTCCAGATCATTCAGGTAATGCTCTATGATTTTTAAATCATCGCAAACCGTCATATAGTAACCGATGTTTTCGCCTATTTCGGAAACTGTTTCGGCTGTGTATGCAAATTTTGATTTTGTTTTTTTCTTGGCTTTTAAAAGCTCGTCTTCCGTAATCCTTTCGGTCAAAAGCTTTTCAAGCTCCTGCTTAATCAAATCCAACGCCAAATCTTTCTTTTCAGGTTTAAAGTTCGCCTGAATAAAGAAATTATCTCCGTCTTTGAACTGGTAATGCTCTGAACTTACCATATTGAATATCGGTTCAGGCAATTTTTCGATTAAATTTCTGTAAAGCCTTGAACTTGTACCGTCGCCGAAAATTATGCTGATTAAATCAAGGCAGATTGTGCCGTACAGGTCGTTTGCCTTTGGGCCGAGCCAGCCGAACATCGCGTAAGAAGTATTTATATGCGAGGTCTGTTCAATATATTTTGTCTCGGTAACCGGCAAATCCTGTTCGTGGATTTGAACCGGGGTATTTGCACGTCCTTTAAAATCAAATTCCTGCTCGATTTTTTTAAGGATTTCTTCGTGGTCAAAGTCGCCCACAACAATTGTTGTCATATTTTCGGGCGTGTAAAAAGTTCTGTAATAATTCATTATGTCGTCGCGGGTAACCTGTGAAATGATTTCCGGCGTGCCGATAACATCACGTTTGTAAGGATGTTTTGTGTACATGTTAAAATTACATGTGTTATAAACTTTTGTCCAGGATTGATCCTTGCGCATTCTGATTTCTTCAATAACAACGTGGCGTTCGCGTTTGTCCTTAACCTCGGGGTCATTAAGATTAAACGGTGCGCCAATTTCTTCTTCCGGCAAAACAGGGTCAAGCATCATATCCGCATGAAGCTCAATTGCAAGGTTCAAATCAGAGCAGTTTTCACCTTTCGGAAGGGTAACATAATAAAAAGTATAGTCTTTCCAGGTTGCGGCATTGACAATAGCGCCTTTTGCCTCAAGGGTTTTGTCAAAGTAGCCTGCTTTATGCTTATGGGTTCCTTTGAACATCAAGTGCTCCAGAAAATGCGAAATTCCGTTATTTTGGTCATTTTCGTTAATGGAGCCTGTTTTAACCCATGTACTAAGGTTTGCAAGGGTGCCTTCTTTGTGTGCCAGAACAATTTTGTGCCCGTTGTCGCGGGTGTAAACTTCAACATCCTGCGTTAAATACGGGTATTTTACCAAACTTTTTTTCATATTACCTCTCTCGTTATTAATAATTATATCGCAAAAAGTTTTTTTGGTATATAATATAATGTATGTATATTATTGATCGTTTGAAAAACAAGGTAGTGGTTTCTGTTCAGGCAATGCCGAGCGAGCCTTTGTATTTGGAAAAGTGCATGGCTGCAATGATGAAATCTGTTGTAAAAGGCGGAGCAGGCGGCCTGCGGGTTGCGGGAACACGTGATGTCAGAAATGCAAAGACACTTTTTGACGTCCCTGTTATAGGAATTACAAAGCCCGATATTATTCCGGCAAATTATAAAGAAATAGTCTATATTACGCCGGAATTAAAGGATGTAATTTCGCTTATAGAAGCAGGTGCTGATATTATAGCATTTGACGGAACCCAAAGACCGCGCCCTAATAAGGCATCTTTGGCGGAAATGATTAAATATATTCACATTAATAACAAAGCTGCAATGGCCGATATTTCAACGGTTGAAGAAGGAATTGAGGCGGCAAAGCTCGGTGCTGATATTTTATCAACAACGCTTGCGGGATATACGCTGGAATCAAAAGATTCTCCGGCAGGTCCGGATTTTCCTCTGCTGGAAAGACTTGTGCAATCAGTTAATGTACCAGTTTGTCTGGAAGGCAGAATTTGGGCGCCCGAAGAAGTTGACAGAGCATTTGCGCTCGGTGCGCACTGTGTTGTTATCGGATCCGCTATTACCCGCCCGCAGCTTATTACAAAACGGTTTGTCCAGAGGGGAAATAAATAATGAGAAAAGCGCTTGCTATTGATATCGGAGGTACAAAAATTTATTCGGCAATTGTGGATGAAAAAGGCGAAATCCTTTCGCGCGTCGAAAAAACTTCTACCCCGAAACAGTATGAAGGTTTGATTTTAACCTTAAAAAATATTATTCACAAAGCAGAAAAAGAGGTTGATTTGATAGCAATTTCAACCTGCGGTGCCGTTAATAACGAAAACACAAAGATTTTAGGCTCAACCGGAAATATTGCAAAAGAATATCCGACAACGGATTTTCAAAGCTTATCATCAAAGCCCGTATTTCTTGAAAATGATGCAAATTGCGCTGCATGGGCAGAATATAGAATTGGCGCTTCAAAAGGCTGCGGGCATTCCATAACCCTTACACTCGGAACAGGTGTGGGCGGCGGAATTATCATTGACGGAAAACTTTTGAAAGGTCAAAACGGTGCGGCAGGCGAAATGCATTTTAAAATGCGCTGTGACAAGCACAGAAAATGTTCCTGCGGTTCTTGGGACTGCTTTGAAGCTTACGCGTCAGGCACGGGGCTGAAACTTACCGGCGAAGAAATTTCAGGCAATCCGAATATTACGACTTACGACATAATAGGCGGGTATAAGCTTTGTGATGTTGTTATGACAATGATTTACGAACGCTGGCAAAATGACATTCTGCAAGGGCTTATCGGGCTTGCAAACCTTTTTGATCCGGAGGTTATTGTGTTATCAGGTTCTATGGCTGAATTTGTTAATACGGATTACCTGACAGAGGCGGTGAATAGTGAAATCGTGACAACCCCGACACGTGTTGTTAAAGCGTCTGTCGGTAATTATTCAGGGATGGTCGGTGCGGCAATTCTCGCGTTTGAAAAAATGTAAAGGACAAATTTGTGGGCAAGGCTAAGAAAAGAAGTTTACATTTGGGCATAAATGACAGGTTTTCAAAGCTTTCAAGAGATGAGGCGGTGGAAACCGTTGTTGAAATGCTTGAAAACGGCGACAAGGATGTTTATGCACTGATTACGCTTTTCGGGCTTACCGCGGAGGAAATTCTTGAAGCAGGTGCAAGTTATGAATCCGTGCTAGGTATGGGGAATATTTTATCGTGATATTTGAAAAATTGAATTTTTGGTGGAATTGCTCAAGAGCCTTTGCATTGCCCGTGACTGTGATGTCGTGGCTTGTGGTTTTTATTTACGCTCTCATATCCGGCGGAAACGCTTTGTACGGTGTAATTGCGCTTTTTGGAGTTTGTTTTGCGCATCTGGCTGCTAATATTTTTGACGATTATTTTGATTACAAAATTCTCTCTAAGGATGAAAAATACCTTAAATCCGCGCAGATTTGCAAATGTAAATTCATAACCGACGGGCTTGTAACACATAAGGGAATGCTTATTGCGGGTTTGGTGTGTTTATTTGCTGCAGTGTGTTTTGGTGCTGTGTTGACGTATCTTACTGGATGGGGGGCAGTTATAGTCGCTCTTTTGGCAAGTGTATTTGTAATATTTTATTCTATATTCACCTTTGCCGGGCTTGGCGAATTGGCGGTAGGGATTACATACGGACCTTTGTTATTTGAGGGTGTGTATTACGTTATGACGGGGGTATTTTCAATCGACGTATTAATTTTATCAATCGGGGTATGTCCTTTTGTGATTGCTTTTTTGTACACCCATACTATTCTGGATTACGACGGGGATTTGTGCTCACACAAAAAAACTCTTGCCTGCTCGTTTTCGGATAAAAATAATTCGCTGAAGGTGCTTGGCGGATTTTACGCACTCGGATATATTTTTATCGGGATTTTTGCGTACCTCACGCAGATTTATTGGATTTTAATTTCGCTTTTGGCACTGCCTTTGATTATTCTTTTGTATAAGAGTCTAAAGGTTTACAATTTTGACAAAACCCTTGTACCGGAGGTTAAGTGGTGGAATTACCCTCTGGGAAACTGGGAGCATATTGAAAAAGAGGGGACTCAGAGCTTTTATTTAAGGTTATATCTTGCACGGAATATTACGACATATTTCACCGTGCTTGTGTGTATTGCATTTGCGCTTGAAAAATTTCTTTAATTCTGCTACTCTTATAGTAAAAGGAGAGATTATGAGTACAAACCAATCATCGGAACCCCTGACCTGTCGTGTGAATTCAGCGGGAAATCTTGAAATCGGCGGGTGCGACACAGTTGAACTAGCAAAAAAATACGGCACACCGTTGTATGTTATGGATGAATATACAATAAAAAGTATCTGCGCGGATTACAAAAACGCGTTCAAGGCATACCCTAAAATCCGTATGATGTACGCGTCAAAGGCGCTTTGCACAATTGCAACTTCAAAACTGCTTGCAAATGAAGGGTTCGGATTTGATGCGGTATCGGCAGGCGAAATTTATACGGTGTATAAAGCCGGCGTCGATATGTCTAATGTGCTTTTTAACGGTAACAACAAATCCTTTGATGAATTGTCGCTTGCAATTGATCTCGGAGTCGGAAGAATTTCCGTTGATAACTTCACAGAGCTTGAAATGCTCAACGAAATTGCTTTATCCAAAAACAAAACCGTCCAAATCCTTTTGAGAGTTACCCCCGGGATTGAATGCCATACGCACGAGTATATCCAGACCGGGCATCTTGATTCCAAATTCGGATTTGACCTTACACAAATTGACGGGGCGCTTGAGCTTATTTTGAACAAATACAAAAACCTTGAATTAAAAGGGGTTCACGCCCACATCGGCTCCCAAATCTTTGAAACAAAAATCTACGGCGATGAGGTCGAAATTCTGGTTAAGGAAATTGTCCGTCTGAACGAAAAATTCAATCTTAACCTGAATGAAATCAACCTCGGAGGCGGCCTGGGGGTTAAATATACAGATGCGGATAACCCGCCGTCAGTTCAAAAAATCGCTGACGTGATTATTTCCGCTCTCAATAATGCTGTCCAAAAATACGGCATAGAAGCTCCTTTGGTCTATATAGAACCCGGAAGAAGCATAATTTCAACGGCCGGCGTAACTCTTTACACGATCGGATGTGAAAAACAGGTTCCAAACGGCACAAAATATATTGCGGTAGACGGCGGGATGGCAGATAATCCGAGACCTTCCATGTATCAGGCTTTGTATTCCGCTAAAATTGCAAATAAGCCTGATTGTAATGAAAATTTACAAACGGTAACAATTGCCGGAAGATTTTGCGAATCAGGTGATATTTTGATTAAAAATATTCAGCTCCCTAATCCCGAAAAAGGCGACATTTTATGCGTTTTCAACACAGGTGCGTATAATTATTCCATGGCGTCTAACTATAATCGCGTACAAAAATCCGGCATGGTACTTGTAAATAATTCACAATCTGCTATTATAGTATATAGAGAGACATTAGATGATTTGATTTCTCACGACGCGGACGAGTTAGTATGATTTCTGAAATTTGGGCATATTTTCAAAGTTTAATAGCACCTATGGATCTGGCCTTTAACTGGACTAATCTGGCTGAAATATGCGTAATCATCGGAATCTTGTGGTTTTTCTATAAAAAATTCATTAAAAATACCCAGTCCGAAAAATTTGTAAAAGGCGCATTTTTCTTAGTATTCCTGTGGATTTTCAGCGAAATCTTAATCCGATTTGACCTGAAAATTATCGGAGTATTCCTGAAATCCGTCGTAACCCTTGTTTCTTTGAGTTTGATTGTAATCTTCCAGCCGGAACTCAGAAGATTTTTGGGCTTTTTGGGACAGGTGGATTTTATCAACAAACTGTTTGATAACTCTAAAAAAGACAACGACAAACGGATTGACGTTGTGAAAGAAATTGTGGAATCCGTTAAGTATTTTTCAAGATCCCACACCGGTGCTTTGATAGTATTTCAGGATGACTTGAGCAATACCTATTATGACGTAGGAACAGAGTTGAACGCGGATGTTTCTACTGAACTTTTGCTGACAATTTTCCACCCGAACACGCCTCTTCACGACGGTGCTGTGGTGATTAACGGTGACAAAATAATTTCTGCAGGGGTGCTTTTACCGTTGACGGAAGATCCGAAGCTGAGCTGGAAATACGGTACACGCCACCGTGCGGCAATCGGGATGTCTGAAGTCAGCGACGCGGCTTGTCTTGTGGTTTCTGAAGAAACAGGCGACGTTTCAATCTGTATGGACGGAACCTTGAAAAAATATGATGATCTGGTTACCCTTAAGGCGGATTTGGAAAATATCCTCGGGGTGAAAACTGAAGAAGAAAATAACGACAAAAAAACAGTTTTCAAAATAAATAATTTTATAACAATAAAGAAGAAGTAATATATGCAAAATAAACCTATACCCTTAAAACTTAAGATTGCAATGATAATTCGCAAAATGCTTTTTTTAACAATCGGTGCATTTATTGCGGCCGCAGCAATCGAGGGTTTTTTGCTTCCGAATAACATTATTGACGGCGGGGTTGTCGGTGTTTCTATGATTACGAGCTATCTGACAGGTAAAAATTTGGGTTTACTTGTTGTATTGATTAACTTTCCGTTTATCTGCCTTGCTTTTACAAAAATGGGTAAGAAATTTGTTTTGCAGACATTTTATGCGATTATGATGTTTTCGTTGTTTTTGAACGTATTTCACGGGCATCATGCAACGGAGGATTTGCTTCTGGCAACGGTATTTGGCGGGATAATTTTAGGCACCGGCGTCGGCATAATTCTTAAAAATGAAGGCTCCCTTGACGGTACGGAAATCTTATCACTTGTTTTGTCAAAAAAATGGGGATTTTCCGTCGGGGAATTTATTATGGGGATGAATATTTTCATCTATTGCGGCGCAGGACTTGTTTTTGGCTGGGAAAAGGCAATGTATTCAATGCTGACCTATTTTATTGCGTATAAGGTTATTGACATTGTTATGGAAGGTTTGAACAGTTCAAAGGCTGTACGTGTAATCAGCGACAAATCTTACGAAATCGGTCAGCAGCTTATTGAAAAACTTGATATAGGAATTACTTATATTTACGGACAGGGCGGATATTCCAAAATTGATAAAACAATGATTTACTGCATTATTTCGCGTCTTGAAATGTCAAAAATGAAAGAAATTGTCCGCGAAATTGACCCGAATGCGTTTATGTCAATTGTTGATGTTCACGAAACTTACGGCGCAAGGCTGAAAAAAAGAGTTAATAAAATATAAGTACTGCATAGTTTAAAAAAGAATTTATTTGTAGTATAAATAAAATAAGCGCGGAAGTAATTCAGTGGTAGAATGCAACCTTCCCAAGGTTGACGTCGCGGGTTCGAGTCCCGTCTTCCGCTTTTGTTGAAAACAGAATACCGGCGGACGAGAACCGCAAAGCGAAGCTTTGCAAAAAGCTGTTTGCGGACGGAGCGGCAAATAAGTAGAGTCCCGTTGCTTCAGCTCTTAACGAACGAAGTGAGTTTAGAGATGAAGTACCCCGTGTGGCTTCCGCTTTTGTTGAAAACAGAATATCGGCGGACGAGAACCGCAAATATTACAGTTTGAATTGGTAAATTTGCCTAAAGTATAATAAATTAAGGAGTATATATGATTACGGAAATATTGGAATTTGTTGATAAGATTGAGGCGGCACTAAAAACTTTAAAATTCGGTTTTATAATAAGTGTTGTAATCAACGTAATAATAGCGGTTGTTCTGTTTAAGATTACGGATGTTTTTATAAGGAAACTTAAGGAGCATACCCAAAAATCAGACACAACGACTTTATCCGTGCATTTGATACCCATATTGGATAAAGTAATAAAATTTTTAATTCTGTTTTTTATTGTTGCATCATTTTTGCAAAGTAACGGATATTCAATAACCTCATTGATAGCAGGCTTTGGTATAACAGGTTTGGCAGTAGGTTTTGCGGCACAGCAGACAATCGCAGACTTTTTCGGAACCCTTGCAATTATTGCGGATAAAATCTACAAGATTGGTGATTACGTAAAAATAGGCGATGTGGAAGGCACTGTTGAAGATATTAACCTTTTGTCCACAAAAATCCGAACACTGGATGACTTTGTGGTATCAATACCGAACAACAATATTTCAGGAACCGTAATTACAAATATTTCCAAGGCTCATAAACGCCGAATAAACGAAGTTTTCGGGGTTACGTACGATACAAGCGACGAGAAATTACAGCGCGCAATCGAGATTATCAAAGAGGTTTGCGACAGTGACGCAAGGCTATATAAAAATCCTGTTGTTGTCGTGGAAACTCTTGCGGAAAGCTCAATTAACATCAGACTTTATGCTTATGTCAAAACAAACAGCTTTAATGAGCTAATCAAAGTGCGCTCCGATGTTATACTCGAAATCGTAAAACACTTCCGCGCGGAAAATATCGACTTTGCGTTCCCGTCACAATCTATATACATTGAGAAAAAATGAAAATAAAAGTTATAGCGACAGGAAAAATTAAAGAAAAGTTTTTGAAAGACGGAATTGAAGAATTCCTAAAACGGCTTACACCATACGCGAATGTTGAAGTAATCGAGCTTTCGCCAGTTGAGATTAAGGATGAAAACCTTATTGAAAAAGCGCTTGATGAGGAGGGCGAAAAAATCCTCGCACTTATAAAGCCGCATTCTTACGTAATTACGCTGGAAATCAAGGGAAAAATGCTTTCCAGTGAAGAATTGGCGGAAAAAATCCAATCGCTTACAAATGACGGGATTGGAGAAATTATTTTTGTAATCGGCTCATCCTATGGACTTTCCAAAAACGTTTCAAACCGCGCCGATTTCAAATTAAGTATGTCAAAGATGACATTTCTGCATCAATTTGCAAGGCTTTTGCTTGTCGAACAGATTTACCGCGCCTTCAAAATAATAAAGGGCGAAACTTACCATAAATAGATGAACCCATTTTGAAAAAAATATGCTATAATTTGGGGCAAAAGGAGTTTATCTATGAGAGAATTTGAATTAAATCTATCGGAAAAAGAGCTTGAAAAACGCACCAATAAAGACTATCTGGTGACGAAAAAATTTCTGGCACCTGATGCGCCCGAATATCTTGAACTTGATGAAGGCGACAAAAAAGCGCTTGTACATCTTGTAAAGGCCGCAAACATTATCGAAAAAATTAACATGCAGCTTGACTGCCACGATAATTTGGATTTCAAAGCATACCTTGAGCGTGAAGTTAAAAACGGAAACCACCGCGCAAAATTGACAAAAATCCTCTTTGACGCCCAAAAGGGCATGAACGCAATAGATACAATGTCCACAAAGATTAACCTTGCAAAAGGGATAAAAGAATTACCCGGAAAAGGCGTTTATCCAAAGGATTTGAGCGTAAAAGAATTCCATAAAATCCTGACAGATATGATTAATTCAAATAAGATTGATGAGGTTAAGAAAATTTTAAATCAGCGCTCTGTTGTTGAAAGAAGCGGAAAATATCTTGTCGGAATTGATTACGTGGATAAATTCCGCGAAGACTGCCAAAAAATTGCCGACGAGCTTGAAAAAGCCGCTGAAACCTCCACAAATGATGATTTTAACGAATATTTAATTTTGCAATCAAAAGCTTTGAGAACGGCTGACCCGACATTTGACGCATTTGCGGACAAAAAATGGGCGACTTTGCAGGATACCCCTCTGGAATTCACGATTACACGCGAAAACTACGAGGATGAGATGACCGGAACAATTATGGAGAATCCGGGATTAAAAGAACTCCTTGCAAAACACGGCATAACTCCGACACCAAAGGATTTTCTCGGCGGCAGAGTCGGAATTGTTAATAAAAAAGGAACGGAAGCCTTAATGGCGATAAAAAAATACCTTCCGGAGCTTGCAAAAAATATGCCTTTTGCTGACGAATACGAACAAAATATTTCGCCGGACAAAGACACAAAGCAGACAATGGTGGACGTTGATATGGTGCAGGCAGCGGGTGATGTCGGAGCTTATAGAGGCGGTATAACCCTTGCCGAAAACCTTCCCAACGACGACAAACCCTCCCTTCAAATCGGCGGCGGCAGACGTAATGTTTACCACAGACAGATAAGATTTATAAGCGATAAGAAAAAGCTTCAGGAAAGACTTGACGCGATTTTGGACAAAGATCAGCACAAATATTATCTTGACGAGGCTGACCACTGGTTCACAATAGGTCATGAAAACGCTCACTCTTTAGGACCTAAAAAAGGCTGCGAAAAGCTTGGCAAATACAGAAATATTATCGAAGAAAACAAGGCTGATATGGCATCTTTGGCGTTTGTGGATTTGCTGACCGAGCTTGGAATGTATACGCCCGAACAGCGCAAACAAATCCTTGTGACCGTTGTTGCCGATAATTTTTTGAAATCAAAACCGACCTTAAGCCAGGCACACCGCGTGAGAACGGTTATGCAAAACAAGTTTATGGCGGAAAGAGGCGCCTATGAGCTTGTAGACGGGAAAATCCACGTTAATATCGATAAAGTCGTGCCCGCGGCAAAGGAAATGCTTAAAGAAATTATCCGTCTGCAAATCGACGAGGATTTTGAAAAAGCAGACAAATATGTTAAGGAAAACTTTGTCTGGACTGAAAATATGGAAGTTATTGCAAAAGCTCTCCAAAAGGTCAGCAAAACCCTTAACGGCAGACTCGAAACCAAACTGGCCGACAAATTGGCTAAGGAAAAATAATTTCGCAGTGTTCTTGGAATTTGTAAAGATAACTTTACAAAAGTCAATTAAAAAAATCCCTTTGTTTTTATATAAATAACAAGGGGATTTTTATGCCAAATGTCGGGGATGTAAAACAGAATGTAACTGTGCAGAGTTTTCAGTCTTTTAACGGAGACAATCGAACGATTGCAATGTATGGCGTTGACATTCAGGCAGCAAAAAATATTACTGTTTTTGCGGGCGGCGGAGCGGATACAAACTTTAGCGGCTATACCGGCGCTGTGTTTGATTTGAAAGGTAATCTTCAAATAGATGCAAACCACAGTCTGCAAGCCCGTATAAGAAGCTCTCACGGTGCAGGTAAAAATACAACACAATTCAGAATTTCACCGGGAGTTCAGGAGCATATCGGCAAAAATACAACACTTTATATTAATCCGTATTACGCTTATAAATTGGATTATGATAATTCAGCCAAAAGCAATCATTCTATAGGAATTTTCGGGGGCGTAACCCAAAAAATCGGCGACAAAACCTCAATTTCCGTAGAAGTCCAGCGCTATAATCTTCAAAATCCAACGGACAACAGCGGGCAAAACTGGAGCGCAAACGTAATTTTATCCTACAAATTCTAGCGGATTTCCTTTTGATAAGCCCATGCTGAGTGGTTATGAATGCTTTCAAACGCTTCGCATTCCACTTCAAACTCTTTAACAACGGGGTGTTTGCGGAGTCTTACAACAACGTCTCGCAAAACATCCTCGACAAATTTCGGGTTATCCCATGCTTTTTCTGTAACAAATTTTTCGTCTTTACGCTTCAGCAGAGGGTAAACCGGACATGAAGCACAGCTTTCAACAAGTTCTATCAAGTCCTCAAGCCAGATGTGTTCATCCTCGTCATAGGAAACTTTGACTGATACATAAGCCCGCTGGTTATGAGCGCCGTTATCGGAAATCTCTTTTGAACACGGGCAAAGCGTTGTCACAGGAACAACAACCCCGAGGATGAATTTATAATCCCCGTCAATAATTCTTCCTTCAAACGAGCTTTCGTAGCTCATAGGCGCCGTAAAACCCGTTACGGGCGCGGATTTGTCAACAAAATATTTGAATTTAAACTCCAATTCGCCGCTTTCGGCGTGAAGTTTTTTGATAATTTTCTCAAGGCAGCCTTTAATATCAACTCCAAGAAGGTTTTTGGTTTTCCATTCGCTCAAAACCTCCACAAATCGTGACATATGGGTTCCTTTGTATTTTTTCGGCAAAGAAACGCTCACGCGGGCTTTTGCACAAACCACCTGATTGGAGTTGTTTTTTCGCTGGATAATCAAAGGCAGCTCAATGTGCTTTATCCCTACTTTTTGTATATCGACTTCTCTTGTATCTTCCAGACTCTGAATATCTTTCATAACCTTATTATAGCAGAAAAATTTAATATCCCGTACTTTTTATATCTAACAATAACTTTACATATAGACAATTTTAAAAAAATATAATATACTTGTATCATTAAGAGGAAGTTTTATGGCAAAAAATATTGATACGGTTCCTATAGAAGTTTGTATTTTGACAGCTGACCATGATATTAAAGGTGTTGTACATGTCTCAAAATATACAAATACAAATCGTGAATTGACAGATTTGTTAAATGACAGGGAAAGAAGATTTCTGGCTGTAACCAATGCTGAAATCTACCCGAGAAATGCTAACCAGTCTCCGAGAAGATATAATTTTTTGGAAATCCACATGGATTATGTTTTGATGGTTCATCCTGCAACACAGGCAGTTTTCAGAGATTCCGGCAAAACTCAGGAAGATATAGCACGTTTCAGAGATTTGAGACTTAAGCTTAACCAGACAAAGCCGTTTTAGATGAAAGCTCTATTAGTTGATAATGTAAATAATATTGCTGTTGATATCCTCAATAATGCAGGTATTGAGACGGTTGTTATGCATTCTCTTCCGGAAGATGCTTTATGTGAGGTCATTTCTGATTTTGATGCAATTTTATTGAGAAATCTGACTTATATTACAGAAAAAGTTATTAAAAAAGCAAAAAAGCTTAAAATAATAGGCCGTGTTGGCTCAGGTCTTGACAATATTGATATGCAGGCGGCAGAGGATGCCAAAATCCGCGTTATTAATTCGCCTGACGGAAATACTATTGCAACCTCAGAACATACAATCGCCCTGATGCTGGCTTTATCAAGAAAAATTCCTATGGCGTGTGCTTCTGTTTTCGGAGGAAAATGGGAGCGCCAAAGGTTTATGGGAAATGATTTGTATGGAAAGACAATAGGAATAATAGGGTTTGGCAGAATAGGCGCCCGTGTTGCAAAGCTTTGTGAAGCTTTCGGTATGAAGGTTATTGTGTATTCCAGACGTAAAATAAATGATTACCGGTGTTTTGACAGGCTTGAGGAGATCCTTCCTCTCTGTGATTACGTATCGCTGCATCTTCCTAAAACACCTGAAACCGTCGGGATAATTAATTCGGAAACCATAAAGCTTATGAAACAAGGGGTCAAGATTATTAACTGTGCCCGCGGCGGACTTGCTGTCGAAAAAGATTTGGTTCAGGGGCTTGAAAGTGGAATTATTTCCGGCATTGCAACAGATGTTTTTGAAAACGAACCTGATGTCGCTTCCTCCCCGCTTTTGAAGTTTCCGGATAAAGTCGTTGCAGTTCCTCATTTGGGCGCAAGTACCATTGAAACGCAACAAAAAGTTGCCAAAGAAATTGCCGAAAAGGTCGTGGAATTCTTGGCTTCATAAGCTCGACAACGTTAAACCCGAATATCATTGGTATATCACATCAGACATAATGCCTGCGGCACCTGATTAGTGATAATTGTAGTATCTTTTTAGCAAGTTCGTGTTGTGGGTTGTTATATCAAGTTTTTCACCAACTTGAGGCTGTTCTTCTGCTACGGGTTCAGTAAATCTTTCCGGATGATGTGTGTGCTCATAAGCTTCCATTTTCTTTTGAACCTTAGCCGCAAGAGGTGTTGCTATACAAGGTACTATGACACGTTTTCCTATAATTGTTGCAGCCGCAATATCAGCTACAAATTTGAATACATCTAATCCGTCGGATTTTACTTTATTGTATTCTTTTTCAATAGGAAGTTTCCTTGATGCCGGCTCACCTGCCTGTACCTGTTTCATACGAATTCTGGACGCAATGTTTTTAGACATTTCAGGATTGAATGATTTTTGGAATAATTTTTCAAATAACGGTCCGCTGTATTTTCTCATTGCAAAGTACATTGCTATTTGCGCCGTAATCATTAATATACCGTTTGTTAAATCCAATGCGGCAACAAATTTACGTTTTTCATCAGGAATTTTCTTGTTATTTAAACTTTGAGTTACATATTTGTAGCAGCCGACACCGTCTTTAATTACAATTGACGTTACGGTAGCGAGTCCTAATGCTTTTTCCGTATCCAGATTGAATTTCTTTTCTGCCCATTGCATGGGTTTGCTTTTTTCAACTTTTCCGATAACTTTGGAGGTTGCTGATAATATTTTATTTACCGGCATTATTTATCACCTCCGTCCTTTTTTACACCCGCAAGTTTTGGGAATACCAATTCCATGAATCTTGGATATACCCAGTTTAAAGCGTTGCAGGTTATCGGTAATGTTATGCATACGCCGATCAGAATTTTTATAATCTGGTTCGGAGCTTTATAATTGTTTTCTACAAATTTTTTGTAGAGTTTTGTTACATCTTTATATATTTTTTTGGTTAATTTTTCACCGTCTGAATCAAATGTGTTTGTGTCATGTAGAATTGATTTTAACAGGTTATCGGATGTTTTGAACTGGCAGTTGTCAATTAACTGTTTCATAGCATCTTGTATTGTTGCCGTTGTAGCTTTCGCAGGTTCGGCTATTTTATTTAATTTTAATTTTGTGATTGTCTTATCAAGCTCTGAATTTCTTAATGACATTGCGTTAAGATAGTCTTCAGGGTTGTAATGCTCTTTGCAGATATCTTTTATTGTATCTATACGATGAAGAGTTCTTGCAACACGGCTTGCTCTAATGTCTTCAGGTTTATCAAGAATTTCCTGAATAAGCTTTTGAACCTTAGGATCACGTTCTTTTGCCAGTGCTCCTTTTAAAATTGAGTCTGTTTGTTTGTATAATTTTTGAAGCTCTTTTGCATCTGTTGTTTTATCTATTTCTTCTACCGGAATATCTTTGAAGATTTCTCTTATGTGGTGTTCGTTTTCCATAAGAGTTTTTGCTCTTTCCGTGTAGAAGGCAAGACCGTTATTGTCAATTTTTAATTTTGTTGCATCTGATATATAATCATCTATCTGGTTATTGATTAAGCCGGCCAATGTTTCATTGTTAAGATTACGTTTGCCAACTTTGATTTTGCCGGTTTGACGGAATGTATCCGTTACATGCTGCAGCTGTGCTTCAGCTTTCTTGCTTACTGTTTCGTCTACAAGTGCATTAAATTCTTTGCGCTGTTTTTTGACCTTGCTGAATCCTTCTTTGAATCCTGCAAATATTGATGGTTTTGTTATTCCTTTTTCTTTCAAATCTTCTTTTACAATCGTTTTTAAGTATGATTTGCTGTTCAAGGCTGATTGGTCTACATTTATACTTAAATTTTTTGAATATTCTTCATTATTAAATACTTTATCCAGAACCTTGTCTATCGGTTTTAAGGCTCCTACCTGGAATAATATTGAAAGTACGGCTGATATAGGCTGCCTCATTGCAGTGTATAATTTTGTGTTGGTAACTTCTTTTTTCTTTTCTTCTGAAGATCCTTTCGGGGCTTTTACAAACGGGTTAAATCCTATGAATACAGGTGCAACCAAACCTGTGCCTATGGCGGTTAGTAATATACCTCCGATTTCACCTTTTAACCATTCAAGCTTTTTCATCTTTGTCAAAGCATTTTTTGCAGGAAGTGAATTGGTAATTTCATCGGCCAGAGAAACTATACCGCCGGTAAAATTAGGCGACTGGCTGCGCTTTTGTGCGCGTTGTACCGCATAATTTCCGTTAATTTTTTCTACTTTCATACCTACATACCTTCTATATATATAGAGTGTTGAACAAAATTAAAATTGCTATATCTGCCGTAATTGTTAAGTTTTGTTAATTACTGTCATCATCTCTTTTTTCATGTTGATTAAAGCAGAATACGTAAAATTAACTTTGATTCCCTAATCTTTCCCAAGAGGGGATACATGTTTATTATACATCATCAACCGTGATGTCAAGCATACTTGCAAAAAATACAGGAAGTTATAAAATATATAGAAAAAGGAATATAAGATATGTTTGATAACAAATTTATTACAGCAATTAAAGGGTTTGTAACCTCGTCGAACACAGTAAAGGTTTCCGCACTTATAGGTTTTACCTTTTTAATGACGGCGGTTATTGCCTCTCAGAATTATTTTTTCCAGAATATTATTGAAAACGGTATAAGCAAGCGTGATATTATTGCGCAAAAGACATTGACCGTAGTTGACGTCAAACGCACGGAGCAGCACAGAAAAGAAGTTGCTTCAAAGGTTGAGCCTGTTTTGACGGCTGCTGAAGATGAATTTATTAAAACAAATCTTGTGACAATGGAAAATTCTATTGTCCAAATAAGAAAAAAGGATACTGATGATTCCGTTAAATTGGAAGATTTAAACACTCTTTTGGATTTGTCAGGAAACCCTAAGAAAGAATTTATTACAACATTTCTTCTAAAATCAGACGACGCAAGCCTTCATGACGTTTTTGAAAAGGCAAATATGACGCTCGACAAAATCTTGAGGGTCGGGATAAGCGAAAGTGATTACGAAAACAATGATATTCACCTGCTTGTTGTGAATAATATGGCCACGAATGTTTCCAGACGCCAAATTTCCATTATCAGCGCGCTTTTGGAACAGGTAATTGTGCCAAACCTTGTGGTGGATGAGTTCGCTACGGAAATTGCACGTAAAAATGCCATGAATTCAGTGAAGCCTTATGAGATAACCTTCCAAAAGGGAGACAAAATTTTATTTGAGGGCGAGCCTGTTACCCGTTTGAAACGTGATGCCTTAAGACAGGCCGGTTATAATGTTTATGAATTGAACTGGCAGGGACTTTCCGCAATTTATATCCTTGTTTTATTAACAACTCTGATGTTCTTAGGATATATGAAATTTTTTGAAAAGAAATTTCTGGAAAGCAGCTACCTTGCGATATCTGCTGTATTATCCATAATAATAGCGATAATTGTAACCGTCATTCCGACAGGTTTTTCACCGTATATTCTGCCGTTGCCCGCGTATATGATTATGATGTCAATATTCTTGAATCCGCGTGTCGCTTGCATTGCAACAGTAATCCTTGCAACGGTTATTTCTGCGGGCGCCCAGTATGATATTCAGTGGCTTATAACATTTGTTCTTCTGGCAGTTATTTCCATGATTGCTATTTCCCGAATAAGATATTCAAGACGCGTTGATTTGATTAAGACAGGCTTTCATATATCTGCTGCCGGTTTGGTAATACTTTTGAGTATTTACCTTTTAGAAAAATGTTTGATTGACGTAAGTAATATTTTAATTGTACAAAACAGTGTGTTATTATTTTTAAACGGAATTTTAAGCTCAATCATTGCATTGGGACTTTTCCCTGTATTTGAAAGCTGGTTTAAGATAATAACACCTTACGGCTTGGCGGAACTTGCAGATCACAATCAGCCTTTATTAAAGCGTCTGCAGTTTGAAGCTCCGGGGACTTATCACCATAGTCTTATGGTGTCTAACCTTTGCGAAGCTGCAGCAGAAGCTATCGGCGCAAACCCGATTTTGGCACGTGTCGGAGCGTTTTATCATGATATAGGTAAATTAAAACGCCCGTTGTTTTTCGTTGAAAACCAGTCTTATTTCGGGATTGAAAACCCGCACACCAAACTTAATCCGAGATTAAGCAAGATGGTTATTACCGCCCACCCGAAAGACGGGGTGGAATTGGCAAAAGAATACGGACTTCCGCCGATTATTCACAATTTTATTTTGCAGCACCACGGTGAAGGTTTGGCAAGCTATTTTTACAACCAGGCGGTACAGGAAGAAGGTATCGAAAACGTTAAGGAAGAACAATTCCGCTACACGGGGCCCAAACCTAATACTAAGGAAACCGCAATCCTTATGATTGCCGATGCGGTTGAATCTGCGGTGCGCTCTTTGAAAAATCCAACACCTGAGGAAATCGAAAAGATTATTGATAAGATTATTGTGGAACGTCTTAACGACACTCAGCTTGCGGACAGCCCGTTGACGCTGCATGATTTGAAGGTTATTGCAGCTACCTTCAGCAGAATCCTTAGAGGCATGCAGCATAACAGAATTAAGTATCAGGAAAATCTCGCGGAAGAATTCGGCAAAAATAAAATTGTCATGCCGAATAAAATTCTCGATGAAGATTTGGAAAATAAGATTAAACAGCTGGAAAACCGCTCTGACGATGATAAAGATGAGAAAAAAGATTAATATTTTTACGGAAAATATAGCGGATGATTTCAAGATTAATGAAAAAAAATTCATTGATATTGCAAAAAAAGTGCTGAAATTTTATATGTCGGAAATCTTTGAGGAGTCTTGCCTTTTCGGGCATGATTTTGACACAATTTCTTTTGACATTTTGTATTGTAAAAGCGACAAAACGCATGAAATTAACCGTGAATACAGAAATAAAGACTATCCGGCAGATATAATCACCTTTGCGATATTTGCAGACAGCGAAGAAAAGTTCATATTTGACGGGGAGATTAACCTCGGGGAAGTTATTATTGCGCTGGATAAGGTTCAGGAGGAAGCTGTTAAAAAAGGCACTACGTTTGACCATGAGCTTGCATTTTTGATAAGTCACGGGATAATGCATCTATTGGGATTTGACCACCGGACGGAAGAGGATTATAATTTTGTTGTCGGATTACAGAATAAAGCGCTGGAAGGTATAGGGGTATGACAAAATATAAGTCTCAGGGGTTCTCAAACACTTTTAAAAACGCAAGAAAGGGCTTACGGCTTGTTTTGAAAAGCGAAATTAACATAAGAATTCATTTTTGCGCAGCACTTTTAATCCTTATATTTGCGGCATGTTTAGGATTTTCTGTAACAAAAATCTGTGTTCTTTTGCTGACTATTTCGTCAGTAATTTGCGCGGAGATGGTGAATTCAGCCATAGAGTTTTCGCTTGACGCGGTATTTCACAACAAGTATTCCAAACTTGTGGGGATGGCAAAGGATATTTCCGCAGGCGCCGTAATGTTTACGACATTTGTTGCAATTGCCGTCGGGCTTTTGTTGTTTGTTCCGGCTATTTGGGATGTTGTTTCAAATTGGTAAAACCTATTTCTATCAAATAAAAAAGTCTTGAATTGCTTCAAGACTAATCACATTTCCTTTATAATCCTATTTCCTAATTATTGCTTAACACTAATCTGAATGTTGCTAAATTCTTTATAGAAAGCATAGCGTGTTTGTTATGCTGTTCTTCAGCTATATTAAAAATTCTGATGATGCGTTGGATTTCTTCCAAATCCTTTCTTGTTTCGATTTTATAAACATTTTTAATCGGATCTGACACCACTGACATCATTGTATTTAATTCTTGTTCTTTCATTGAGTTATCCTCTTTCCAACCTGTATATTTATATAAAGAGTTTTATTATATGAAAATTGCTTTTTTGACTTTGAGGTGTGTTACAAATGTTAACAAATGAGAAAATCACTCCTCTGTAAGCTCTTTAAGCGCTCTTCTGTGCCAGTACATAATCTTTTCCTTGTATTTGAAATCTTTTTCCGCCTCAAAATCGTCTTCAAATTCAAAAAAATCCTGAATAATTTCAGACCATTTCCATTTTTCAAGGTATCTGTAGACAAGCAGTTTTCTATACTGCCACTTTTTAATACGTGCGATTTCCTGTTTTATGGTTTCGTGTTCCGGAAGAAGCCAGGCCTTGTATTCATCTATTTTTCGGTTAATTTTTTCCAGCTTGATTACGTATGTTTCCTGTTCGCTGGTTTTGTTTTTGGTGCCTTTCGTAACCTTTATTTCTCTGTAATCCGGACTTTTAAGGGCGTTCAAGCGTTCCTTTATCTGTTCTTTTTTCCTTAATAAAAAGTCTAATTCTTTAACTATCTCCGTATAATCGTTCAACCTCTGTGTTGTCAGTGTCATTTTTGCTCCTTTATGCTCCGTAATTTTTCCCCGAGATTTTTGAAGCTTTCCGGCATCGGATCTCCCTTAAAACTTCTGTATTCTTCGTTCCGCCGTTGAGTTTGCAGTATTTCTCTGCGTGCCCGGTCTTTTATTCGTTCTTTCTCACGAAGTTGCGGGGATTCATATTTCCCGTTCATAATCCCTATTCTGCAGTTCAGCATTGTCTCAAAATCTATATTAATTGTGCCGATTGTTTTGAGTTTGTCTGCTTTTTGGCAAATCTGTCCGAATAGCTCCATGTTGTTTTTTGTTTCACTCAAGTAAAGCCGGATTTTTTCATCCGTGCGGCTGCTTGTTTTCTCCCCGCTAAGCGGAATTAGGTGCGGGCATAGTTCATCGTAAGTCTTAAACATTTTGTCTTTTAGGTCATTAAAACTGCTCTTTAATTCTTTGTCGCGATTATTTTTAATATCACTTTTATTTGGCATGCCAATAGTGTGATTATTTTGCATATCAAAATGAATATTGTCGTTATGATTTTTAATATCAAAATTCATATCTTTAACCTTATCCTTATCTTTATCTTTATCCTTATCTTTAACTGTTATAAAAGGGTTAGTTAAGAGTTTATGTTTTTCAAGGCATCGGATAATGCCTTTATGCACGCTATTTTTGGGTTTTAGCTTGTCCGGAGTGACTCCGTATTGAAACTTTATAAAATCCTCTACAAGTATTTTATTTTCATCAATAAATTTTATTTGCTTAAGTCCTTCAAAATCTTCTTTTGTAATTTCCTGGTCAAAGCAATTTTTTAAAGTTCTGTAAGAAATCTCATAAACCCCTGCGCAATCGCAGTTGTCATAGATATACCTTAACAAAAGCTTTTTCTTCAAAGGCAGATCCAAATACCAGTCCTTATTCCAGATAGTTGTGTCAGTAAGCCTCTTAGACATTTTTATTCCTTTCTAAAATTTCAAGGCAGTATTCATATTCCTCAGAGGATATCAAACCCTGCTGATAAATTTCTTCTATATCAGAATGTGTAAAATCACCGTCAAGCGCACGTTTTTTTACCTCACTCAAAGCGTATTCGGCATCAAGCCGTAAAAAATTATCTTCCAATGCCATTTTTGAAATTTTTATACCAAAAATTAAGTGTACCTTTTTTTTCTATAAGCCGGATATCTTCCTGAGCAAGCATAAATGCCGGGATATTAACTTTGTCTTTGTTGACTGTTTCGTAATACTCAATGAGTCTTTTTCTCAAAATTTCCTTTTTGTTTTCCTTGTTCATTAACTGTTGTATCATATTGCTCTCCTTGATTATTGTTTAAAAAAACGGGCAAATGCCCGAGGGTTAGGGATTGTAAATGATTTGTAAATTTTTTTACAACAAATATATCCAGTCAGGTGATAGCCGTGTGTATTTGTTGTATTATAATAATGTTGGAATTCAGGCTTTTAAAAGCCTGCCGTAAGGTTTTTCGGATACTGTTGCATCTATGTTCAATATGTATCCGGTTTCTTTACCGGAGTTATTTTTACAAAATATTTTTCCCATCACATTATCAGATTAACATAAATGTAGATAAAAGTCAACACTAATGTTAATAAAGTCAACATAAAGTGTACTTATAGGTGAAAGATGAAGTATAGTAAGCTTTTAAATACTTTACAAAATTTAATAGGGTTCAAGCCAAAACAGACGGATTTGTGTGAGATATTGCAGATAAAGAAGGCTGCGATGTCTGCGCGTGCGGCGAGAGACAGTGAATTTACGGAGGGGGAAATTGCGCTTATTGAGGCGCATTACGGAATAGAATTAACATCAGATTGCGTGGAGTTAGAATACATTCAGATAAACCCGTCATGCGGCAGGGGAACGGTTGTGCTGGATGAGGCGGATGTTACGCCTGTAAAAATCGGCAGGGAGATTATTCGTGAATTATGGAAGATTCCGCAGCCGTCGGATTTAAAATTATTTAAAGCATCCGGCGACAGCATGGAAACCATAATTGAGGACGGGAATATTTTGCTGGTGGATACTTCTCGCAGAGATTTTAATAATGGCGGAATATTTGTATTAACAATCAATAACGACTGGTATGTAAAACGTTTAAGATTGCGGGTTACAGGCGAATTGGACATAATTTCCGATAATCCGAAATATCCGATGGAAACCTTAAAGCCGAATAGTGATGTAGAAATTACCATAGTCGGAAGGGTTATCAAAAATCTTTCAAGAGGGCTGTAGCGTCTTGCAATGACACTGCCTGAGGCAGGACAACACATTAGGTATTGCTCGTCCGTACAAATAATACTGATGTCGTGCCTCTCTTGTTCGCTCGCATTAAACGGCGTTGCGGTCTTTGCCTTCGCAAAGCCCTCCAGCCTCTGCTCGCTCACGCTTTGGCACATCGCAATGACAATGGCGTCATTCTGAGCGTTAGCGAAGAATGTAGGTTGGGCATACTTGCCCAACGGTAAAAATCAATTAGTGGATTTTTTTGCCTGTTTCCAGAGCGCGTCAAATTCTTCAAATGAATATTCCGTCAAAGGCTTTTCAGCAAGTTCTTCCATTTTTCTGAAACGTTTTTCAAACTTTTTGTTTGCAAGCAAAAGTGCCTGTTCCGCGTCAATTTTGTTCCAGCGTGCAAGGTTCACCACGGCAAACAAAATGTCGCCGAATTCGTCCTCCATATGGTCTTTATCCTCTTGCCGGCAGGCTTCTTTAAATTCATCAAATTCGGAAAAAATGCATTCATAAAGCGATTTTTCATCCGGCCATTCAAAACCTGTTTTTACGGCGCGTTTGCTGATTTTTTGCGCGCTCATCAGGGCGGATTGCGCTTTTGAAATCCCGTCCATTGCGGATTTGCGGTGAGGTTTTTCTTCTGCCTTTAATTTATCCCAGTTATCAAGAATTTCATCTGTGGAATTTACTTTAATATTCCCGAAAACGTGCGGGTGGCGGTGGATTAGTTTATCCTTAATCCCTTTTGCAACATCATCTATATTAAAAGCGCCTTCTTCGTCTGCAATTTGCGCGTGAAGTACAACCTGCAAAAGCACATCGCCCAATTCTTCTTTCAAATGCTTCATATCATCGTCATCTATGGCATCAACTGCCTCGTAGGCTTCTTCCAGCATATTCGGACGAAGGGTTTTGTGCGTCTGCTCTCTGTCCCATTTGCATCCGTCCGGCGCTCTCAAGCGTCTGATTACTTCAATTAATTCTTCTAAATTCTTATATCCCATATTCAAATTTTAACACAAACTCCAACTAAAGTTTGTATTCTTTTTTGAAAATTACATCAAAAGGTGGATTTCATATCCGGTTAGTATGTTATTCTTAGTATGTGAATAGTGAAGAGAGAGGTATACATTAATGGCAATAATTGCAAAGATTGGTCAGGTTCTAAACACCCCGATTAAAATCGGAAAGACAGTAAATCATTCATCAAACCCGTTTGCGGCATCAACATTCAAGGGTAATGTTTTAACGGCAGATGTGTTTGAAACAAAAGCGGCAAAACCGTCTTTAAAAGACAAATTAAAATTAAGCGCATTTGTAGGTTCAATCGGTGATGCATTCCCGACTTTCCGTAAAGGAATTGAATCAGTCGTTGCATTCGGTAACAGAATGAAAGAAGGATTTTCATCTGCAATGAACAAATTGAACGAAATCGGTTCAATGGAAATTTCTATTGATTTTGCAGGTGCAGGCCGCGCCATTAAATCAGGTTTTACGTCAATTGCGGACAATTACAGCGTACAAAAATTGAAAAAGCAGGATGTTGCTTCACTTGAAGCTATGTGGAAAGATTTATCAGGAATAAATGTTGCGGCATAGAGGAGGAGAAAAGATGAAGGATAATAAAAACAGAAAAATCAGAAATATAATAGAAGCTTTATGCTTGCACTCAGATAATGATTCAATCAGAGTTTTGGAACAAATGGGAACAAATTCAGCTGATGATGAAATCAGAGAATTGACCGCCAGAGCTTTGGTCAGAAAAAACAATCACGACTCTCTTGCAGTTACTATTACAAACAAAGGCAAAGGCATCAACGATATGTCAACTGTTGTTGCAATGAGCACAATAAACGAACTTTTAGCTCTTGATAATAAAGAAGAAGCTATCAAAATTTTATCTGATACAATTGAAATGCATTCAGACGAAGAAGTCAGAGAAAATGCACGTTCAGTAAAAGCTTTAATGGCTTTGAGCTAATAAGATTTTATAAAGTGAAAAAAGGCGGTCTTAATGACCGCTTTTTTTGTTGCTAAAGTTTTCTCCGAGCCTTGTGAAAAAAATGCAAAAATTTGTCATCCTGAATTTATTTCAGGATCTCTTGTTGGGCATACCTGCCCAACAAGAAATCTAGTATCTGAAGCCGTCGGCTTTCATACGGTCGATGACTTCCTGCAGCTGCTCGTCAGAGCATACGTAAGACAATCTGAAGAACCCTTCTCCGCAGTCGCCGAAAGCCGTACCAGGCACAACAACAATTCCTGAGGTTTTCAATAAATCCTCACAGAATTCAAAAGAGGATTTGTATTTTCTCGGAATCGGCATCCACAGGTAAAACGTTGTGTGCGGAACTTTTGACATATCCCAGCCAAGCTCTGTGAAGCCTTTTACCATAATAGCCTGTTTGCGTTTGTAACCGAGGTTCCCTTCTTTTATGTAATCATCACCCTCTTTTGAGTTCAAAATTTCAGCGCAAGCCTTTTGAAGCGCCTTGAAAATCCCGTTATCAATTGTGGATTTTCCTTTACCCAGACGCTGAACCGCAAACTCGTTTCCGCAAACCCAGCCGAGACGCCAGCCCGTTACCGCATAAGGTTTTGAAAAACTGTGGAATTCAACCGCAATATCTTTTGCACCCTCAATTTCAAATACGCTGAAAGGTTTTTCAGCTTCGCTGAAATACAAATCCGAGTATGCTAAATCTGATATCAAAAGAATTTTGTGTTTTTTACAAAAATCAACGGCTGATTTTACGTATTCTCTTGTTGCGCTGACACCGAGCGGATTGTTCGGGTAATTTATGACAAGTGCCTTTAAGTTTTCGGGCTTGTAACCCTCTTTTGTAAACTTGTCGTAAACCTCATCCAAATTCGGCATATAGTTGTTTTCGGCAGTCAACGGTATATGATAAGCAAGCCCGCCCGCGCATTGAATAAATTGCAAATATGATGCATAACACGGATCCGGAACCATTATGATATCTTTATCCGTATCTTTTTGGGTAATCAAAAATCTTATAAGATTTGCAATGCCCTCTTTTGAGCCTACCAGTGAATAAATTTCCTTATCAGGATCCAAATCAACGCCGAAGCGGTTTTTCATCCTTTGCGCAATTGCTTTTCTAAAGTAATCTTCGCCCTTCGGGGTTGAATATGTGTGAATTCCGTCCTCGTCAAGAATTTGTTTAAGCCTTTCCACAAGCGCTTTAGGCGGGTTTGCGGTCGGCGCACCCATTGATAATGAAATCGGCGCTCTGTTTTTTGCGGTTAATTCCGGTTTCAGCTTCGCTGTCTGCTCTTTCAGCTTAAACATAATATATGTATCAAGAGACATTACGTCTTTGTTAAACAAATTTTCCTTAAAGTTACTCATCTTTTTTCCCTTCCATCATCTTCATAGGGCCTTCCAAAGACGCTGTTACAAACTGTTTTGTGTATTCGTTATCCTGTTTCAGCATTTCTTCAGGCGTACCTTCAAAAACTATTCTTCCGTTATAGAGCATAACCACTTTGTCTGCGGTTCTTGTAATTGTTGACATCTGGTGGGTTACAACAATAGATGCCGCATTGGTCTCCTCTTTTAATCTTACTATATAATCCTCAATAAGTGTAGAAGATATCGGATCCAGCCCCGCTGTTGGTTCATCATAGAGAATTGTATTGGGCTCCGTTACAATTGCACGGGCAAAGCTTACACGTTTTTGCATACCGCCTGAAAGCTCTGACGGGAAAAGATTTTCTATCCCGCGCAAACCAACCAGCTCAAGCTTTTGTGCAACGATTTCTTTAATCCGGTCTTCGGTGTATTTTTTACGCAAATCACGTCTTTCATGAAGTGCAAACGCAATGTTGTCGGCTACATTTAAAGAATCAAAAAGTGCTGAATATTGAAAAACCATTGCAATATCGCCTTTTGAGGTAATAATTTCTCCGCCGTCTTTTTCTATGAGTCCTGAAATCAGCTTCAAAATCGTACTTTTACCGGAGCCGGAAAAACCCACAATGGCAAGTGTCTCTTTATCATTAACCTTGAAGGACACATCGTCAATGACTTTTTTATCTCCGAAAATTTTAACCAGATTTTTAACTTCAATACTCATAATTTATACCTTTAAAAGAAAAATGCTACCGCAAATATCATATCCCAAACAACAATAGATACAAAAGACCATACAACGGCTTTTGTAGTCGCAAGCCCTACGCCCTTTGCTCCGCCTGATGCGTGGTACCCGCAGGAACAGCTTATTAAAGCTATTGTCCCTCCGAAAAATACTGCTTTAAGCATACTTACCCACAAATCCTTCATGTAAATCCCGAGCCATGCCGAATCAAAATATGCCATATAACTCAGCCCGGCAAACAAATCAGATGTCACAGCACCCGCAATAACTCCGACTGCTGCTGCAATTATGGTTACAAAAGGCATCATGATTATTCCTGACAAAACCCTCGGCACAAAAAGGTAACATATAGGATCAACCTTCAAAACCTCAATGGCGTCAATTTGTTCCGTAACCCGCATTGTGGCAATTTCAGAGGCTATTGATGAGCCTATCATTGAAATTATCGCAAATCCGGACATAATAACCGCAACTTCCCTTACTATCAGAATTGACATCATCATGCCGATAAAATTTCCGCCGCCCTGCTTAACCATTTCCAGCGCGACCTGCGATGCGACGATTACTGACGTCATCCCGACAATGGTAAGCGTTATGGGGAGCGAACTTACGCCGAATCTGGAGCATTGATAGATTAATTCCTTCCGGTCAATTCCGCCTTTCAAAAGGCATTTGACAAGCTGAATTCCGTTTTGGGTAATCTTGCCAAGAGTATCCACAAAATCGTAAAAGGTTTCGTATAACCCTGTAAAAACCTTGTATGTCGCGGATTGCCTGAAGTATTTTTGTAATGTCCCCATACCTTAAATTATACTAAAAAATCAATGCTTATGTCAATTTTTGCTTGACTAAATTTTGAAAAATTGATATTTTTAAGAAAAAAAAGGAGAAAGCTTATGGATTTAAGAAGAATTTGCAGAAACGGGGGGGGGCGTCTCTCCTAAGTACTGATAGTAAGGGCTTTGGAGTGCGGTGTCATCCTGAACTGGTTTCAGGATCTCATGCAGAGATTCCGAAACGAGTTCGGAATGACAAAATGCTGTACCTCTTGGAGCAAAGCGAGCCAATGAGGGGAATTTTCTTGTCATACTGAACTAGGTTCAGGATCTTTCAAGTTGGGCAGGTATGCCCAACCTACTGACTAATTTATACCAAAGTCAGTGTTATTCTGAGCGCTAGCGAAGAATCTTTTGAGATCCTTCGGCTTCGCCTCAGGATGACGGTATGGTGTCGTGCGTCTCTCATGTTGATACAGATAAATATGCCAAAACTGTCAAACATGTTGTCGTGCCTCAGGCACCCTCACAATGATATGAAAAGTCACATAAATGTTGTCAAACATATTGTCGTGCCTTTGGCACTCTCACAATGATATGAAAAGTCACATAAATGTTGTCAAACATGTTGTCGTGCCTTTGGCACTCTCACAATGATATGAAAAGTCGCACAAATGTTGTCAGACATGTTGTCGTGCCTTTGGCACTCTCACAATGATATGAAAAGTCGCACAAATGTTGTCAGACATGTTGTCGTGCCTTTGGCACTGTGATATAATAGTTGTATGATTGAACTAATGATATTATATGTACTGTCCAAGCGGGAATTGACAATGTATTCCGTGCAGAAGTTTATTTTTGAAAACTTTGGCGCATTTTCAAAGCCGAGCATCGGTGCGATTAAGCCAGCGCTTGTCAGGTTGGAAAAAGAAGGGTGTCTTACCTCCCGCAAAATGATGTCTGACGGCGGCAAACTTTCTGTTTTTTATTCAATCACAAAAAACGGACTTGAAGAATTAAGACGGCTAATTCTTGAGAATTTGAGCGAAAATCCGGTTCAATTTTTGTCAAATGCAAGGATTAAGCTTTCCTGCGCATCTTTTTTGTCTAAAGATGAATGCGCTGATTTGTTTTTCCATATCAAATCACTTGCAATGCAGCACAAATTCAACGCAGAAGCTGTCATTAACGATGAATACAACCACCTGAGCTTCTATCAGAGAATTATTCTTGACAATGCGATTTGCGAATATGCTAATTTTATAACTATTCTGGAAGGTTTGGAAAAGGAAAATGCCGGCAATAGTAAATAGTGTTGTGGAAAATTCAATAGCCGAGGAGCTGGAAATCACGTCCGGCGACGAGATTTTGTCAATTGACGGAAATAAAATGTCCGATATGATTGACTATAATTTTTACTGCAAAACAGAGCTTTTGACACTTGAGGTAAAGAAAATTTCCGGAGAAATTGAAGAAATTGAGATAGAAAAGGATTTTGACGAGGATTTGGGAATAGTGTTTGAAAGCGCTGTTTTTGACCGCGTAAAACCCTGCCTTAACCACTGTGTATTTTGTTTTGTAGACCAGCAGCCAAAGGGTTTGAGGGAAACTTTGTACGTAAAAGACGACGATTACAGACTTTCATACCTTCAGGGAACTTATATTACTCTCACGAATTTTACGGATAAAGACCGCGAAAGAATTAAAAGAATGCATTTGGGACCGTTTTACGTGTCCGTGCACACAACAAATCCTGAGCTTCGGTGCAAAATGCTTCAAAATCCCAACGCCGGCAAGGCTTTGGAAAATCTTAAATGGTTCAGGAAAAATAAAATTCCTTTTCATGCGCAAATTGTTTTGTGCCCCGGCTTAAACGACGGAAAAGAGCTTGAGCGGACGCTTAATGACCTTGCGGAATTGAAAAACACCGTTCTTTCAACGGCGATTGTGCCTGTCGGGATTACACAGTTCAGACAAGGCGGGCTCAAGCAGGTTGATAAAAAATGTGCGGAAGAAACAATTGATATTGCTTCACGCTACAAGCGAGTTTGCTGCTCCGATGAATTCTTTTTGCTTGCGGGACGTGAGGTTCCGCCTGCCAAATATTACGGGAATTTTGAACAGCTTGACGATGGTGTTGGCGCTATAAGGCTTTTGTTGGAAGATTTTAAAAAATATAAGCTTCCCAAAAAGCTCAAAAAGCCTTTGAAATTTATTTTTGCAACCTCATACGCGGCGCGCTTTGCAATAGAGAAAATCGCCGAAAAGCTTAACAAAATCCAAAATCTTTCGTGCTATGTCAACCCTGTCAAATCCGATTACTGGGGCGAAGATATCACCGTTGCGGGGCTTATAACAACTGATGATTTGATAAGAACAATCAAAGATGTTGATGCGGACTTTGTCGTAATCCCCTCTGTTATGCTAAGACCCTACAGCGAGGACTTTTTGGACGGAAAAACTCTGGATTATGTCAAAAAAGTTACGAATAAAAAGTTTTTTGTGGTGAAAAATATCTATTCCATGGGCGAATTGGTTGAATATTTGCAAACTTTAGCATAATAAAAAAATCCCGAAGCTGGGATTTTTAAGTTTTATTTTAGGCTTTTAACAGCTTTGATTACATCTTCCGTAATATCATTTGTGCCGTAAAGAACAACTCCCTTTGCAACAACCATGTCGTAGCCTTTTGCTTTTGCCTGTTCTGCAATAACTTTTGAAATTTCATCCTCTATTTTTTTAAGCTTATTAGCATATTCTTTATCCATTTTGTCTTTTTTCTCGACAAGCTGTTTGTTGTATTTTGTCTCTAAATCCCCTTTTTTCTTGACATCTGATACGTTAGCAACATCTTTTCGTGCCTTGTCGATAAAAGACAAAATTTCTTTTGCCTTTGCCTGCTGTTCTTTTTTTAGTGCCTGAACTTTAGGAGATGCACTTACTACCTTTTGTACGTCAATACTTGCAACTTCACTTGCATTTGCAGAATTTATGCACAACCCTAAAACTACTGCTGTCAAAATTGTTAATGTTTTGATTTTCATAACTCCGTCCTTTTCTACACCAAATATACGATTTTTTTATTTTTATTCAAGTAAATACGTTAAATTTTCGTCATAATATTTACAAGAGTAAAATAATACTCTATAATAATAACAGGTGAACACTTATTTGTGTTAAAAAATAAATTTTTGTTACTAAATTGTAATAAAAATACAAAAAAACTTTATGTCCGTGTTTTATAGTAAGAAAATAGATAATAGCCGGACGAAATTTAAAAGGTAATAGAATAAAGATGAAAAAGGTGATCTCAAAAAGAATATATTTAGGCGCAGTTCTTGCGCTTGCATCGCTGTGTTGTATGCCCCAAAATGTATTTGCAGCCGGGCCTTTGGATAATATTCAATCAGTTCAGGAAATTATACAGCGTGATGCAGGTTCAAATGTAAAGCACGATTTTGACACAAGAAAATTTGAAGAACAGCGTCAAAATGTTCAAATCGATTATGAACAGTATCAACAGCAGCGTGAAGAGGGCGGAACTAAAGGCAGCACTGTAATTAAAGGCGCTCCGGAAGGTTCAGGAGATGTTATACGCGCAAAGGTTGAAGAACTTGAAACAAAGGGTGTTTATGTAGATTCTATTGAGGTTGCACCTTCTGAAATATTAACAAAAGAAGAAATTGAACCGATTATTTCAAAATACGCAGGTAAAAACCTCTTCATTTCTGATATTCAGGCAATGATTGATGAGATTAACGGACTTTATGCAAAAAAAGGTTTTGTGACTGCAAAGGCATATCTTCCCGAACAGCAGGTTGAAAACGGTGCTATATATATAGATTTGATCGAAAGCCGTATCGGTAAAGTTACAATTGACGGCAATAAATGGACAAAATCAAATTATATTCTCGATAGAATTCCGGATAAAGAACATGAATTGTTTGATATTGTAAAATTGGAAAAAGACGTTCTTGATTTTAACAGATATAATGAAGGTGTAAAACTTTCAGCAAACTTAAAGGCGGGGGAAAAGCCCGGGACAACTGATATAGAATTATCAGCAGATGAAAAATTCCCGTTTCATATTGTCGGTGTAATGGATAACGCCGGAAGGTACCAGACAGGTAAATTAAGAGGCGGTCCGATGTTGATTGCCGACAGCTTGTTCGGTTACCGTGACAGAATGAGCTTAGGTTCATATTTCAGCGGCGGTGCAATAAGCCCGTTCTTTGATTATAATATTCCGGTTAACAAATATGACGGTCGTGTAGGGTTTAGCTATGCATCTACATTTGCTAAAGTAAAATGGGGCGGTTATTCACCATATGGATTAAGAACGAGATCTTATGTTTATTCATTGTATTATTCACAACCGATAAAACGTACACAAGGGTTTGAACTTAAAGGTTACGGTTCATTGAATTACAAACGTGTATTTACCGGAATGGACATACTTGGACCTTTATCATCAAGATTTTTCCCGACAGATCAGGTTACCAGTGCTGATATCGGGTTTAATATAAGAAAAGATACCGCACGTGGTATTTGGTATTTGAACCAGAATGCGTCTATGGCATTCCCGATATTTGACAGCAGATCAAGCTATTTCAAATATTCAGGCAGCGTGTATAGAATTCATGATTTTTCACACGGCGTATATGGACAACTTCGTTCAAACTATCAAATTATTCCAAACAGTAAGGATATTCCGTATATCGATCAATTCCAGGCCGGCGGTTTATTAACCACCAGAGGATATTCGGAAGGTATAATGATTGGTAAGAACGGCTACTTTATCAGCGGTGATTTGATATTTCCGTTATTGCCAAGACAAATTACAAGCCCCAGAACAGGTGAGAAAATTCCTTTCTTAGGTAAATATGTTCAGGGTGTAGTATTTGCCGATCACGCAGGTGTATTTCCTGCTGCAAATCAAGACTATGCAGGAGGAAGTTATTTCCTTGCATCAGTCGGTATGGGGTTAAGGGTTCAATTACCGGGTGATTTGAGTGCCAGATTGTATTGGGGCTATCCGTTGATTAATAATGTTTATGAACAAGACAGAAAATACGGACGTTTCCACTTTGAATTGACATTAGAACCTAATATTGATAAGTTACTTAAGAGCAGATCTGTAGCTGCCAAGGTTGTTCCTCAGGTTCAAAAAGAAGTTGAGGCCGAATATATAAACAATTATGATGACGTAAGACATTATGATTACTTCCTTGACGGCGGCGGTGCTTTGTAAATAAGACAATCTTCATATATATTTATGCGATAACTTAAAAAAGTTATCGCATGTTTTTAAGGGGAGGACATGGCAAAAGGGATATTTATAACAGCAACGGGCACTGATGTCGGAAAAACCTATATATCAGGGCTTCTGGTTAAAAGAATGCGGGAATTCGGCTTGAATTGCGGATATTACAAACCTGTTTTGAGCGGGTTGGAAGAAAAATCAGGTAAGTTAATCCCCGGTGATGTGGATTTTGTTTTGAAAACCGCAAAAATAGACGCGGATCCGTATGATTTTGTGAGTTTTGCATATAAGCCTGCTGTTTCCCCGCATTTGGCGGCAAGAATTGAGGACAAGTCCGTTACGCTTGAAAAAATTAAATCTGATTTTGAAAGGATAAAGCGCGGGTACGATTATATAATCACAGAGGGCGCCGGCGGTATTGTGTGTCCTTTTAAGCTCGAAAAAGACGGTCAAATACTTTTGCCCGAAGTTATAAAACTTTTGGATTTGGATATTGTAATTGTTGCGCCGGCGGGTTTGGGAAGCATTAATTCAGCTTTTTTGACGGTTGAATATGCAAAAAAACTCAAAATTAATGTAAAAGGCATAATTTTGAATAACTTTGAAGAAAATAATCTTATGCACACGGATAATAAGCGGGCAATTGAGGATTTGACTGGGGTAAGTGTAATTGCCGTTGTAAAATCAGGCGCCGACAGCATTGAAATTGAAAAAGACGCATTATTGAGCGTTTTCAGGGAGATATAAAAATGAACGAATGGCAAAAAAAAGATTTGGGATACATCTGGCATCCCTGCTCCCAGATGAAGGATTACGAGGACTTACCGCCGATTGTAATTGACCATGGCAAGGGAATGTATTTGTACGATGTTGACGGAAACCGTTACGCGGATGTCGTAAGCTCATGGTGGTGCAACCTTCTCGGGCACTGCAACCCGAGGATTAATAATGCCGTAAAAAAGCAAATCGATTCACTTGAACACGTTATTTTTGCCAATTTCACCCATAAACCGATTATTAATTTGTGTGAAAAGCTTTCAAAAGTTTTGCCTGAAGGGCTTTGTAAATTTAACTTTACCGACAACGGCTCATCCGCAATAGAGGCCGCAATGAAAGTCAGCTTTCAGTATCATTACCAGAGTGGAAATCCTCAAAAGAAAAGATTTATGGCACTTTCTGACGCGTATCATGGTGAAACTATCGGGGCGCTTTCGGTTGGCGGGGTGGATTTGTATTCCGAGATTTACAAGCCGATTTTGCTTGATATAGTAAGAATAGACGGCCCTGATTGTTTCAGATGTCCGTATGGAAAATGCCGTGATAATTGTGCATGTGAATGTTTTGAACATGCTGAAAAAATGTTTGCGAAATACGGGGATGAAACCGCCGCAATCCTTGTCGAGCCGCTTTTACAAGGCTCTGCAGGAATGAAGGTTTATCCGCCTTTGTATTTGAAAAAACTCCGTGCGCTTTGCGACAAATACAATGTCCATTTAATTGCGGATGAAATCGCAACGGGTTACGGCAGAACAGGCAAAATGTTTGCGTTTGACCATGCCGGTGTTTCGCCTGATATAATGTGTCTTTCAAAAGGTTTGACAGGCGGTTATATGCCTATGGCGGTATTTATTGCAACGCAAAAGATTTACGATGCTTTTTATGCGGATTACGATGAGGGCAAGGCGTTTATGCACAGTCATACTTACAGCGGCAACCCCCTTGCGGCCTCCGCTGCGTGCGAAGTCTTGAATATCCTTGAAGATGAACAAATTATTCCAAAAGCCGCCGAAAAAGCTCCGTATTTTACAAATATGATTAAGGAAAAATTCCTGCCGCTTAAAAATGTCGGAGAAGTCCGCTCAATCGGGCTTATTAACGCAATTGAGCTTGTAAAAGATAAAACTACAAAAGAACCTTTTGAAAGCGGTTTGCGTGTTGGGTATCAGATTTATAAAAAAGCGCTCAAAAAAGGTGTGCTTCTACGCCCCTTGGGCAACGTAATCTATTTTAATCCGCCATTGATTATTGAAAAACCGGATATGGATTTTGTTGTCGAGACTGCGTTTGAATGCGCTCGGGAAGTACTTGGAAGTTTGTAATAATTTGTTACTCAGTAGGTTGGGCATCCTTGCCCAACCGGTAAATATTGGAATAAGTAAATAAGGTAATAAGTTATTTCATTCGCTTCGCTCACACAATTACGGGTGAGAGGTGTCATTACAAGCAAACGTAGTTTGCGTAGTAATCGCAATGTTGTTGAGTAATACCAATGTTGTCCCGCATATAAATAATAATGCCGAAACGAGTTCAGGATGACAGTATGTTATCGTTAGCCCTTCGGCAAATAATCCTGCCAGTGTTCGTCTAAATTTTGGATAAACCTGTGCGCATCAATTACGTCGTCGTAATTGATGGCATCAGGTCCTTCCTGAACCTCCAAGGGCTCTTTTAAAGGTATTCCTCCGGAAAATCCTAAGAATGCAATGCCGTAGCTTCTGCCGCAATGTTTGCACTTGAGCTGAATGACCATTAAATCCTGCTCATAACGGTTTACGAATATTGAATCCTCGTCAAATCCTTGTTTGCAGCTTGCACAACATAAATTTTCCAATAATTTTTTGATATTCTTTTTCATATTACCTCTTTATTATAACAATTTCTTTCTGATTTTTCTATAAATTTTAAAATTTATGTTAATAAATATAACAAAACGGGAATAATATACATGTGACAAAAGGAGCGTGTCATGGAAGCTATTAATTTAATCCTATTTGGTTTTATCGTTTACACTGCGTTAATCGTAGTTCCAAGCATTTGGGAAGAATTAACAACAGAAGGATAAAACTTCTAAAAGTTAAGACGTAAATCTGCTGACGTTGTTCCGGCGCCAATCAGGGAAGTGTAGAGAGTAAAAAGTGTTTGTTATACGCTTAATTAATTAGGCGGAAGTTTTGTCGTACTAAAGCTATCGTCATTGTGATAACTTTAGGGCGAGTATGCCCTAAAGGATTGTCATTCTGCGCGTCAGCGAAGAATCTCTTGAGATCCTTCGGCTTCGCCTCAGGATGACATGAGCTACTGAAACACCTGATGACTTGGTCTACAGATCTCAAATTCTAGAATAATATCCCTGCGATAGCAGCAGACATATAGCAGGTTAAAGTACCGCAAATCAGCGCTCTGACACCTAATCTTGCAAGGTTTTTTCGCTGGTTCGGAGCAAGCTCGCCGATACCGCCTAGTTGTATTGCAATTGAACCGAAATTACCAAAGCTGCATAGTGCAAAACTTGCTATCAAAAAGCTTTTTTCCGAAAGCGCCACAGGTAAATGTGTTAAATCAACATACGCGACCATTTCGTTTAAAACAAGTTTTGTACCCATTAAGCTTCCGACGGTCGTTGCCTCACTCAACGGAACACCCATTAAAAATGCAAATATCGCAAAAATTTCGCCTAAAATCATTTTCAATGACAAATGCGCCAAATCCATTCCCAAGAATGAATTTATATGCAGATATTTTACGATTAAACTTCCGACGCCGCCTAAAAACCAGTCTATCATAGCAACAAGTGCAACAAGCGCCAAAATCATTGCCGTAACATTGATTGCAACCTTCATACCCTCTGATGCGCCGGCTGAAATTGCGTCAAATACGTTCGCATGAGTTCTTTTTCTTTTGCTGAAATTAACCTGAAAATTTTCGCTTGTCTCAGGTGTATTAACCTCCGGATATACAATTTTGGAGATTACCAATGCACCCGGTGCCGCCATAATTGACGATGCAAGAATGTACGGTGCCGGAATTCCCATCCCTATATATAAAGGCATTGTCGCACCTGAAATACACGCCATGCTTCCTGCCATTGATGCCAACAATTCTGACCTTGTAAGCTTTGGCAGATAAGGTTTTATCATAATCTGTGCCACAATCTGTCCTACAAATGCGCTTGCAACGTTTGACAAGGCTTCCGCGCCTGAAACTGACATGAGTTTGTTCATGCCTTTGCCTAAAACCGCTACAACTCGCTGCATTATACCGTAATAATAAAGCATGTTTACCAAAATCATCATAAAGATTATGGAGCTTATTAACTGTAATGCGAAAATTTGTCCGCCGTTTGCAAGCTCCCATTTGCCGTCCATAAGCCCGCCAAAGACAAATTGTCCGCCTTCTTTTGCAAATTCAAGAATCTTCTGGATAAATTCCCCTATTGCCAAAAATAATTTCCGCCCGAACGGAACCTTAAATACAAATACCGCCAATAATATCTGTAATACAAATCCGGTTACCACCGTCTTGTAATTTATTGCCTTTCTGTTGTTTGACATCAAAAATGCTATGGCAAATATAAATATTATCCCGAAAATTCCAAAAAATCTTTCCATCTTAACCCTTTAAAAACTCTTTCACAAAATAATTATACAAAAAACAAGGCGCATATATACGCCTTTGTTTTTTAAATGTGATAAAAGTTAACCTATGTGTGTTGTAAAACTTCCGGTTTAAGTACTTTTAAATCAGTGAATAATCTTGCATATTCTTCCATAGGCCCGCCCAGCTTCAGCCAGCTGTGGTCTGCATTGTATGAATTTTCAAGCATGTAATTAAATTTATCTTTATCCTTGAACAGATTATACGCTTTATCAATCGCATCAGCAAAAGCCTTTCTGTTAAATGCAAGTGCTTCCGGATCAAAATCTTTTTCATATTTCGGTTGAATTTCAGAGAAAATTGCATTAACTCCGTCTGTTAATCCGTCTGTTAATCCGCCGACTTTGTTGACGATTGGTATTGAACCGCTGAAGGCTGCAATTTCTTTATGTACCAGACCGCAAGGTTCAAACCAGCTTGACATGACCGTAAAGTCTGACATTAGTTTGCATCCGTCATATCTGCCTGCTTCGTTGAATAACCTTGCAAAAACTATTCTATCAGCGGCTTTTTGTCCGTATTTCTTCGCTGCATTTTGTTTTATTTCAAGCAATTTATTAATATATACCTTGTCGCCGACACCCTGTGCGTAGAATACAGGATAATCTTCGCCATTATGTCTTGATAAAAATTCGTCAATTGCTTCCGCAAAAATATCCAGACCTTTTTGGTCAACAACTCGGCCTGCAGTAGACACTACCATAGTGTCTTTTGTTACACCGTCAAGATTTGTCATTTCTGCGAGTTCAATATTCATGGGATTCCCGCGTCCGGATTTTGCCATATTTAAATCATTTATTACCTTATTCAGGTAAACTTCTTTATTATGCATGTGCCATTCCGGTATGGAGTTACATTCGCTTAAAAGTCTTAAGGAATTAGGTTTTAAAGACAAATTAGTCTCAATTTCATGAAGTTTATTTGCCGTTAATGTGTTGTTAACTTTATCTGAACCATTTGTAATCGGTCTGTATGCAATATTAACATCCGATACCAGATTCGCGTCAAGATTGTTTTTTTCTGCAATATGTTTCAAGTGTTCCATGCTGCTAAATTCGTGATATCTTGCCCGCATCCTGAAAATGTCGTGGTTTGCCATTCCAAATCCGCTGTGGGATGCCATTTCATGTCCGTAACCTTTTGATACAGGTATAACAACATCTGAATACGCTGCAGCCATTGTCTGCGGGTTAAATGAAGTACCGTGGAACAGTGCGTTAAAGGCTTCAGGTTTAACGGAGGCTTCTTTTGGCATATAGGCATTTCGGGTAATCATTGCGGAATGTTCTCCGAATAGTATATTAAGCAGTTTTGCCTGACTATGATTTACTGCACCTGCAAGTCTTGCATTATGCATTATAGTTATCACCGGAATATTATATATTTTGTCAGCAACATTGGGATCAAGACCAAAGTATTTTTTTGTTGTTGTCAGCATTTTCATCATTGCGCTGATTCCGCCCGTCTGCCAATCGTTTCCTATGATTAAATCCGCTCTTAAATTTTCATTTGATGTTTCTGCACCTTTTAAAAGTGTTTCATAGAAAAATTTATCAAAGTACATGAATCTTTCAGTTTCGCCGGCTTCGTGTGTCAGATCGTTATATATATTTTTAGCTTTTCCGTCTATTACCGGACCGTCCATTCTGAACTTATCGCTTTTATAGAATACAGCATCATATTTTATTTTGGCAGTCACTTTTTGTGATTTAGCCGGATTATATTCAATTGAAAACATATTGCGATCTATTGATAGCGGTTCCCCTGCTTTTAATGCTGTGTCAACTTCCTGGGCAAGATTCTTTTCCAGCCATTGGTGTAAAAGATTAAAGTCAACTTCCTGGGTATTATTTCTTGCTATGTAAATATCAACTAGTTCATTTGTTTTGCCCTTATCATTATAAATAGGAATTTGTATAGTATTTAAATGCTCAAGATTTGCGATTACACTTCTGCCTTTGTCGGTATCCAAAATATATTTGTAGGCATTATCTTTAGCTTTCACTATTGCGGAATATGCATTATCTTCCACCTGCCCCAGATACATAGGCATATCAAC
This sequence comes from Candidatus Gastranaerophilales bacterium, assembly GCA_944323695.1. Taxonomy (GTDB): domain Bacteria; phylum Cyanobacteriota; class Vampirovibrionia; order Gastranaerophilales; family Gastranaerophilaceae; genus SIG32. The sequence continues at coordinate 26,219 of CALUTI010000004.1, read as the reverse complement.
GACAAGGCGTGCATTTTGTTTTTGATTGATTATGCCGCCTAAATTAGCAATAACTTCTTTGGGAACAGCTGACATGCCGCCTGTGCTTCTAAAACCTTTAAATTCAGATGTCGGTACTCTTATCATAATATCATCACGCGGAACCATTCCGGAGCGGTCAACAATACCAAATATACGTTTTGTAGATTCCTGCCGTAGTGCTTTTTCCAGTTCTCCGGTATGTTTGCCGTATCCGTTCATAACTGTTGCAAGTTGTAATTCCATGCCGTTTACATTTACAGGAGAGACCAGAATTTCCTGTGCGTTAGGTGATTTTACCGAAGATGCTACCTGTGAAATCTGTGCCGATAAATCACTACGTACACCTTCTATCTGACCATCCTGCCATTTGCCGAGATCTTTAACACTCTTTTTAACTCCTTCTATTTTTGAGTTTATACCGTTAGACATATCTTTAAACTTACTCAGCTCTTTTTCTACCTTATCTGTTAAATCAGCGGACAGATTTTTACCGCTTTTTGATAATTCTGCAATTTTTTTGGATAATTTCCCGTTTTTAGCTGCATATATTGTGGAAATGCCCAGAGATGCAATTGCAATTGCGGAACTTACATAGGCAATTTTTTCACCGGACAGCTTCTTTTTTACCGGTTGTTTTTCCGGTGCCGTATCCTGATTTTGCACAGGTGTTGACGCCGGTGCTGCTATTACTGTTGGCTGGGTAAAGCCTGATTTGTTTAAATTTTTGTTTAAAAGATTTGTATTCTCACCTCTAAATGTGATTTTTTGAACTGACGGCATAATAACTCCTTTAAATTTCCATTTATAAAACGCATGTCAAAAATTTTTTTGCGAGTTTCTCCTCCGCAAATAAACATTTTGTTACAAAACACTAAAAGTATTTATTTTATAGCATATCAACACAGGCATGTCAATATTAGCCACCAAGATAACAAAACGGCGGAATGAAGTGTTCCGCCGCCTTATTAATAGGTTATTTTTAATATCTTTCCAGGTATTTGTCGAGCTCCCATTTAGAAACGTATGTTCTAAACGAATCCCATTCTTTTCGTTTTGATGACATAAATTCATTGAAAATATGTTCACCCAGAGCCGCTCTTGCAACGAGTGACTTGTCAAGCTGTTCAAGGGCTTCTGCAAGGCTGCCCGGCAGAGAATCAATTCTTTGTTTTTTACGTTCTTTAGATGTAAGCTGATAGATATTGCTTTCAACCGGTGCCGGCGGGTCGATTTTGTTTCTGACTCCGTCAATACATGCTTCCAAAATTGCAGCGAATGCTAAATACGGGTTGCATGCAGGATCGGGTGATCTTAATTCAACTCTTGTTGCGTTTCCTCTTTTTGCCGGAACTCTTAGAAGCGCGCTTCTGTTTGCAAGTGACCATGCAAGATATACCGGTGCTTCATAACCCGGAACAAGACGTTTGTAGCTGTTGACCGTCGGGTTTGTGATTGCGGTAATGCTTTTGACGTGTTTCAGCATGCCTCCGATTGAATATTTTGCGACATCTGACAATTGGTATTCAGTGTTTTCGTCGTAAAAAGCGTTTTTGCCGTCTTTAAAAAGCGAAACATTGCAGTGCATACCTGATCCGTTAATTCCGAAAATAGGTTTCGGCATAAACGTTGCAAGCAGGTTGTACTTTGCAGCAATTGCTTTAACTGCAATTCTAAAGGTTACAACGTTATCTGCTGCCGTCAAAATATCAGTATATCTGAAATCTATCTCGTGCTGGCCGTCTGCAACCTCGTGGTGTGATGCTTCTATATCAAAGCCCATTTCTTTGAGGGTTAAAACGATATGCTCGCGGACATCTTCGCCCAAATCCTCCGGCCCTACGTCATAGTAACCGGCTCTATCTTGTGTTGTTGTGGTAACTTTTCCGTCTTTGTCTTTTTCAAATAAGAAAAATTCAGCCTCAGGACCTACATTCATTGAAAAGCCCATTTTTTCGGCTTCTTTCATAACCCGTTTAAGGTTGCATCTCGGACACCCTTCAAACGGTGTACCGTCCGAGTTGTAAATATCACAGATAAGACGTGCTGATGTAACTCCGTCATTTTCTCTCCACGGAAGGATTTGGAATGAATTTATATCCGGATGGAAAAACATATCAGAGGTTTCAATACTTCTGAAGCCTTTAATTGATGATCCGTCAAGCATCATTTCGTTTGCAAGTGCTTTATCAATATGTTCTGACGGAATTGTAAGGTTCTTAACCTGTCCGTTTATATCCACAAATTGAAGCTTTATAAACTTTATATTGTATTCTTTTATGTACCCCTTGATGTCATCTTCAGTAAACTGTCTGTTGTCCAGTCTTGTGTGTTTAAATTCTTTCATATCCTGTCTCCTTACATTTATTTAGAATATAGATTTTTTCAAAAAAGGTCAAGTTATTTTTGAATTTTGTTAAACTATTGTGACAATTGATAACCGTGCGGATTTTAACGGATATTGTTAAGTTTTGTAACGATATTTAATGTATATAGCAATTATATACTGCAGAAATACTTTATTAATATGTAAGGATTGATTAAATAAACACGAGATACATAATACACTATTTACACTACCTACTACACACTAACCTTCTACACACGAGGAATTACGAAAAAGAATTCCGAACTCTATCGAAAGATAGGGTTTTTTATTATGTAGACTATAATATAGGCAATATTATATTATTGGCAAAAAGACCTCGTCGATGTATTTTTGGTAATCTTTAATATCAAAAAATCCAACGGAAAATTCTGCGGTATTTTCGCCCAATTGCTGTGCATCTGGGACTTCAATCGGCGGACCTGCAGGGGTTGAGCGGGAAGGGTTGTGCGGATTGGAGATGACGCCGGTGCTTCTCAAAATTGTTACGGACAGTCCGTTTTTAAAAACTTCGTATTCGGTCAAACCCTGTGTGATAACTCCGAAACCCTGCGCCCAGACTAATCTTTGCATAGGTGCAAAATTTGTTTTAACCTCAATTCCGCGGGTTTTTGGAAGGTGTTTGAGCATATCGTAATCCGGATCAAATTCGCGTCGGATAATTGTATTCATATCCTCTGAAAATGTTTCTGTGACGGGCTTTGGAAGTAAAAATCTAACCTGCTGCAATTTATTTTTAAATTTGTTATCCCAGTTTATCGTGAAATTAATAAGGTTTTCGCTGCGTGTAAAATTAACATCAAAAAAGCTTGTTTTTATTGCATTTCCGCTCAATTCATAAATTTCAGCGTTTTTCCCGTAATCTCCTTCAACAGCGCCGAAATTGTAGGTATCGCCTTTGTCCTCGCGGATTACAAATTCAACCTGAATATTTTTTATAAAAAGTTTTCCGTCTTTAACTTCAGGCTGCAATTCAGTCCGCGTTTTCGGTGATTTTTTAAGTGTATAAATTGTTCTGTAATCTTCGGTGACGGGAATTTTTTGGGTATTATACAAAATTTCGTTTGCAAAGCCCTGTTCCGTTTTTACCACCTCATAGCCCGAAATGGGTTCTGTTGTTCGCATAACAGGTGTTTCAAAGTGATGCTCGAGCCTTAATTCTTCAATAATTGTGTTTGCTATTTGGATAATTTTTTCATAGCGGGTGATATTTTCGCGGTGAACCAAATCCGTAGAACATCCGCAAATGCTGTCGTGTGCCTGATTTTGAAGTAAAAGCTTATACGCATATTCAATAACCGCATTATATTTTTCGCCGTAGAATTTTTGGAGCTTATCAGCTTGTTCAAGCAGGTAAGAGCATTTTGTATTGTACTGTTTAAGCTTCATCCGCGCGGAATATGAGCCGGGAAGTATGAAGGTTTTTGAATTATCGCGCAATTCATCGTCAAATTTTGTTTCAAACTTAACTTTTTCAAAGTAATCAAACGGTGAGCCGAGTTCAATTTCGTAATTTGCAAGGAGTTTGTTGACCTCCGCAACCTGTTTTGCGATATCTTTTTCAACTCCGAGGTGGTCGGCTCCGATTGGCATAAGGATGTAATCAGAGGCTTTCGGGGCGATTTTGTCCAAATCATTTTCAAGCCAGCCGGCTTTTTCTTCAATGGAAATCCGGGCGGAAAATATATCCATAAAGTAGCCTCGCACAAGGTTAACCGTATTTACGCCGTTAAATACAAAGTCTGCCGGCAAATCCCCGACTCCGCGCCAGACCATTGCCTTATCTATCCCGAATTTTTGCAGGATAGGCGGAATATTTTTGCTGTGCCCGAAGGTATCTGCAAGGTAGCCTAAAAAGTCCTCACAGCCGAAATCACTGGAAATTTTCAAACCTATTTCCAAATTCTTTTCAAAACATGTTCTGTCCGTCAAAAATTCATCAACAAGACAATAAAAAGGACCTATAAAAAGCTTTTTTTCTGCAATAAATTTGCGTATCAGAGGCTCTTTTTCCGGTCTTATTTTAAGGTAATCCAATAGCGCCGCAACCTGCCCGTCAAAATAAAACGACGGTATATCGCCATTTTCAAGCATTTCAAGAACATTATCAAACACCCTCAAAAGCCTCAGACGGAAAACTTCAAACTCTCTGTACCATTCCCTGTCCCAGTGTGTATGCAGATATGCAATTACCTTTTTTTTCATAAGCTAATTTTAGCATGTTTTAGTGTTTTGGGCAACTTTGGGATAGCTGTTCAATTATTCCGCCTCTGCAAGGTGATACAGCTGCAACCGTCATTCTGAGCGTCAGCGAAGAATCTATGAGATCCTGAAATAAATTCAGGATGACAAGAAATTTCTCCTCGCCCTTTGTGCATCTGGTGGGTAGTGAAGATTACTCACCAGGGCAAGCTGCCTGTCCGATGTAAACACGTGAAGTTTATTTTACATTCTGTTTTGAGGGTTAAATAATATGAAAAAAGTGTTCTTAGTTTTATGTTTAATATTGTTTTCGCAAGCTGTTCAGGCAAAGGTTATTGACTATGCAAAAGAGGGGTTTCCGCCGCTTCAGCCGGCAGGGCAAAACACCGTTAAAACACTTGAAAAAAACAGCTACAATAAGCTTAATTACAACAAAGTAACTCAGGCGGAAAAAACAATTCTCGGCCAGACCTATGAAAACCAGCATATAGATGTCAGGCTCAACAGGCTTGAACGCTCAGTGTTTAACAGAACATATCCTAATATGAGCTACGAGCAGAGAATGAATAATATTATTGTAAATTATAAAAATAATAATGTTTCAAACGACAGTGCGGTAAGCAAAAAGCTGGGTAAAATGGAAAAGAAAGTTTTTAACCGTCAGTTTGCAAACGATACCGCAGAAAACAGAATTTCCAGGCTCGAGGAGCAGATTTTCGGAACAATACAAAGCGGTGATATAAACAGCCGTTATTCTATGCTTACCAAGGCCGTATCACATTATAATACACCCAGCACATTTTCAAGTGCAATTCCGGATGATCCCTATTTTGGACTTCCTCCCTCCTCAGGCGGCATAAGAAGTCTTGCAGGTTCATTTACAAACTTTATGAACAGACAGTTTGTAGGTATGCCAACGGGTTTTTCGCCGCAGATTTATTCGCCTTACGTAAACGGTTACCATGGATATAACGGACCTTATGATGCTTATAACGGTTACAATCCAAGCGGAAAGCAAAGATTTAACGGTTCTTATAGAGAACGCTGGGGACAACGTTACGGCGATATGGGCGCAGGTGTTCATATTCTGCCCTAAGGTATGTTATTGGCATTACGAGGTGCAACGCAGCGGATTTGCACAAGAGCGAAGCGAGTTCGTCCTGGCTGGCAACCACGCTTTTGCGAGCCGTGCATAATCAAAGACACGTAGCCCTGTATGACAATATTCGCGTAACTTTATATGTCATTGCGAGGAGCAAAGCGACGTCGCAATCGCAAAGTCGTGGAATATTTATGAGATCCTGAAATAAATTCAGGATGACGTATTCAATTAGCACAAAAAAAGGAACCCTGCAGGGTTCCGATTTGAAAAATGGAGTTTAATTATTAACTGCCGACAAGCCTCAAGGCTTCCTGCAGCAATTCTTTGTTGGTTGAAATAAGTTTATTTGTTATTTCCATCTGGAGTTTTGCCATCTGGTAATATGAAATATTGGCCTTGAAGTCAGCGTTTGAAAGTTCCAAAAGCCCTGATCTGATTTCGCCGTAACCGATTACGGGCTTGCCGGATTCTGCTGTTTCTATAAACTGACCGTCCTCAAATTCATACAGACCTGCCGCATTGTGGAAATTCCTTGTGGTAATTCTATAAAGCGGCACCATACGTTTTCCGCCGTCTGCTTTTCCGTAAATTGTTCCGTCGCCTTTTATTTCATAATCATCATATTTACCGAGGTATTTTCCGTTATTCGGGTCAATCCACATTTTGATGTTTGTTGTCGGAATATCCAGCGAGCCGCCTTTAAGTGCTGTCTGCTGGTATAAATCAGAGCTTACGGATTTGGTGCCCTGCATAATTTCGCCTTTGTCATTCAAAATATACCCCTGCACTGTATTACCGTGTGTGTCGCGGTAAACACCTTCGCTGTCAAATTTGAATTCACCCAGACGGGTATAGATACTTTTACCTTCGGCATTTTTCACAAGGAAAAATCCTTTGCCTTCCAAAAATAGGTTTTCAGTGGAGGTACCGGGGGTTGATTTACCCTGACCTAAATTTTTGTTATAGTCATCTGCAATTGCGCCGCCCAAAAAGGTTTTGAAGTTCACCTGTTTTTCACGGAAACCGGGGGTGTAGACGTTTGTCATGTTATCCGCGATTACATCCATCCAGTTGTTTGTCGCAAACTGCGTATTCAGTGCCGTGATAAATGAATCATTCATTATCCTTCTCCTTATTATTTCTTCTGTTTTGTTCCTGATTTTGTTTTTGCCTTGAATATGACAGGTCTCTGTATGAAAGTTCCTGTTCGTCAAATCTCTGGCGAAGTGTGGAAATATTTTGTCTTAAGTATTCCTCAACAGCCTTGTCCCCGGGGATAAATGTTGCTGACAAAGCGCCGTCTTTGTCAACTTTTAAGATAATGGAGACATCTTTGTCAAGGTTAATTCTGACGGGCTGGTTTGATTTCACAGCATCGTTTAATGCCGTCATCAAGGTTGATGAAACTTTTACGTGCTGAGCTGCCTTTTGAACATTTTGTTCAACGCCGTTTTTTAAATCATTCACAACACCCTGAAGTGTTTTGTCGGTGTTTTGAACCAGATCAGAGAAAAATTTGGCGTCATCTGCCGACATATTTATATTTGAATAATCGACTTTGGCTTCCAAAAGCCCGCTGCCCATCTTTGTTATATTGGAAAGCTGCATATTTGCATCCAGAAGCGTCTGAATATTATTATTCTGCATATTCTGTACATTATTAAGCATTACCGGCTGTCGATTTTGACCTGCAATCATATTGACTTCGCCTTTGAGCGTCTGATTCTGGTTTTGTTCCTGATCTTTTTGCTCATTAGATTTATCATCAGTTTTGTTATCAACAGCTTCTGTTTTTTGTTCGGTTTCCTGCTCGGTTTTTTCTGTTTCCTTGTTTTCTGTTTCGGAAACTTTTTTCATTTCGTCTTTAAATGACGAATTGCTCTTTGAGGAAGTTTTTTGACTTTGCGAAGATGTGCTTGCTTCCGTTGCTGTTGCTGTCGCTGATGATGTTGAACTAATATCCATTTTCGCCCTCTAGTTTTTGTAATTCTTCAAGAATTTCTTTTTCTTCCTGCTCGAGTTTTTCCTGATTCTGCCGGAAATATCTTACTACCCCGAGCTCGGAATACTGCTTTAATTCGGCGGCTTTTTCTTCTTCTATATAGATTTCTCTGTGCCGCTCTTTGTGTTTTTCAAGAACTTTGACTGCCTGCTCAAGCTTTACAAGTTTTTCTTTTTCAATGTCAAGCTGTTGTTGTGCCTGCTGTCTTATTTGTTCAAGTTCTTCGGCTTTTTCCCAAAGATGATTAAGATATTTGTCATATGCTTCATACATCATGGGATCAGCTTTTCTCAGACCGTCCTTTGTTGCCTGAATTTCAGCTTCGTTTTTTCTGATATTTTCCTCTGCTATATACACTGCCTGCTGGGCTTTTTGTACTACAAGCAGCTGCTCTTCTTTTTTACGGATTCTGAAATCCAGGACTTTTTGTAGACGGTATCTGAATGGCATATTACACTTTCTTGACTTCATTATGAAGGATTAAGTCTGCGTAATAAACATCTGTTTGTATGAGATTTAATGATTTTTGAAAAAAAGTCAAATAACTTAAGTCGGATATTCCGTTAAAGCTTATTTACCCCTTGAAAGATTAAACGTTTTGATATATAATTTATAGCATAGGAAGAGATAGGAGAAAAAATGTTTGAACGTTTTACTGAGAAAGCTATCAAGGTCATAATGCTTGCCCAGGAAGAGGCAAGGAGACTCGGACATAACTTTGTAGGTACGGAGCAGGTTTTGCTTGGTCTTATAGGCGAAGGAACGGGCGTTGCGGCAAAAACCCTTAAATCTATGGGTGTTACCTTAAAAGATGCCAGAGCCGAAGTTGAAAAAATTATCGGACGCGGTTCAGGGTTTGTTGCGGTGGAAATTCCTTTCACCCCGCGCGCAAAGCGAGTTCTTGAACTTTCATGGGATGAGGCAAGACAGCTCGGTCATAATTATATAGGTACAGAACACCTTTTGTTAGGCTTAATAAGAGAAGGTGAAGGTGTTGCCGCCCGTGTTCTGGAGAATTTGGGTGTTGATTTGAATAAAATCAGAAGCAATGTTATAAAGATGCTTGGAGAGACAAAACCGCAGGTTTCAAGCAGTTCTTCCTCAAGCTCGTCATCAAGTTCATCCTCCGGCGGAAAAACAAAAACCCCGAGTTTGGACGAATTCGGACGTGATTTAACTCTTGCTGCTCAGGAATTGAGACTTGACCCTGTTGTCGGCAGAGAAAAAGAAATTGAACGTGTTATACAAATTCTTGCAAGAAGAACAAAAAATAACCCTGTGTTAATCGGTGAGCCTGGTGTGGGTAAAACCGCCGTAGCAGAAGGGCTTGCAACAAGAATTGTTAATGCTGAGGTTCCCGACATCCTCGACGGCAAAAAGGTAATCCAGCTTGATATGGGGCTTTTGGTTGCCGGTACAAAATACAGAGGTGAGTTTGAAGAACGTCTTAAAAAGATTATGGACGAAATCAGACAGGCAGGTAATATTATTCTTGTAATTGATGAAATGCACACACTTATCGGTGCAGGTGCGGCAGAAGGCGCGATTGATGCCGCAAATATTTTGAAGCCGGCTCTTTCACGCGGCGAAATTCAGGTTATCGGTGCAACAACACTTGATGAATACAGAAAATACGTCGAAAAAGATTCTGCTCTTGAAAGACGTTTCCAGCCCGTTATGATTGATGAGCCGACCGAAGATGAATCAATTGAGATTATCAAAGGTATTAAAGGTAAATACGAGGAACACCATAATCTTATAATCTCTGATGAGGCTGTTGTTGCGGCGGTTAAATTGTCTAACAAATACATCACAGACAGATTTTTACCGGATAAAGCAATTGATGTTCTTGATGAGGCAAGCTCTAAAGTCCGTTTGAAAGTTTCTACGCTTTCTCCTGAAGGCAAAGAGATGGAAAAAGAATTAAGAGCTTTGATTAAGGAAAAAGAGGACGCAATCCGTAATCAGGAATTTGAAAAAGCGTCTCAATTGCGCGACGAAGAAGCTGATATGAAAGACAGAATCCGCGAAATGTCCGCAAAATGGAAAGAAGAACACGAGGCTAACAAACCGACCGTAACAGCGGAAAACGTTGCGGAAGTTATTGCAACAATGACCGGTGTTCCGGTTACAAAATTAACCGAAGGCGAAAGCGAAAGACTCCTTAAACTTGAAGAAACTTTGCACGCAAGGGTTATCGGACAAAACGACGCTGTTGTTGCTATTTCAAAAGCAATCAGACGTGCCCGTGTTGGTTTGAAATCACCAAACAGACCAATCGGAAGCTTTATCTTCTGCGGTCCTACAGGTGTTGGTAAAACAGAACTTGCAAAAGCTCTTGCAGAAGCCGTATTCGGTTCTGAAGACAATATGATAAGGGTTGATATGTCAGAATTTATGGAAAAACATTCAACCGCAAAACTTATCGGTTCTCCTCCGGGCTATGTCGGCTACGATGACGGCGGTCACTTGACCGAATTAATCCGTAAAAAGCCGTATTCCGTTGTGCTTTTTGATGAAATTGAAAAAGCTCACCCGGATGTATTCAATATTATGCTTCAAATCCTTGACGACGGTCGCTTAACCGATTCAAAAGGTCGCCATATCAACTTTAAAAATACAATTATTATTATGACCTCCAACGTCGGCGCAAGCATGATTACAAATACAGCAAAACTCGGCTTTACAACCGGTGAGGATGAATCAAAAGATAAATACGAAAAATTAAAAGAAACGGTTTCCGAAGAAATGAAAAAAGCCTTCAGACCGGAATTCTTGAACCGTATTGATGAAACAATTGTATTCTCTCACCTGAGCAAGGAAGAAATCAGACAAATTGTAGATTTGATGCTGAAAGATTTGTTCAAACGTTTGCAGGAACGCGAATTGTCAGTTGAGGTTACCGATGAAGTTAAAGATCATCTGGCTGAAAACGGCTATTCAGAAGCTTATGGTGCAAGACCTTTGAGAAGATTAATTCAGCGCAAGATTGAAGATGAGCTTGCGGAAGAAATTCTCTCCGGCAAATACGCAAACGGCGACACCGTAAAAATTGTCCTGAAAGACGGTAAAATCGCGTTTGAAAAAGGCGGTACAAAGCGCCGGACAAAGGCTAAAGAAGAAGAAGTTAAGGAAGAAATTCCGGCAGAATAAGAGGTCGAAAGACCTCTTTTTTGGTGCCAAAGGCACGACAACATGTCTGACGTCATTCGTATAAAAACTGTCATTACGAGGAGTGTGCGCAGCACACGACGTAGTAATCGCACTGCCTGAGGCAGGACAACACATTAGGTATTGGTCGTATGTACAAGGATCATGTGTCGTGGACGCCTTGTAATGACACAATACCTTGTCATGCTGAACTTGTTTCAGCATCTCATTATTATTTGCTGACATTGCGATTGCGACGGTCGCTCCGCGCCCTCGCAATGACCTGGAAAGCTACACGAATGTTGTTAAACACGATGTCGTGGCTCAGCCACCCTCGCAATGACATGCATAGGCTTTACCAAAATTGTCAGACATGTCTACGTGCGTAGCACACTCGCAATGACAAACTTCCGTCATCCCGGACTTGTTCCGGGATCTCAAAGTCGGGCAGGTATGCCCAACCTACTATATTGATACCCTCTGAATTTTTAGGTTCGAAGAATCTCTTAATAAATTATTCAAAATCTTTTATATCGTATTCTTTGCCGAGAGTTTTTTCAAAAGATTTAAGTTTTCTGTCAATTTTTTGTAAATATTCCGGAATAGATATTTTTTTCTTATTTAAAATTTTTACTGAATATTTATCAACGGAATCCGCAGCTTCTTTCAATTCCGGATATTTTGCTCTGATTTTTTCGGCAAAATCACAGCAGGTTTGCCACATGTCCATAACAGGTGTATGCAGACCTTGAATTTTTCCGTTAGAAAGTTTTGTTACTGTAATGGCTGATGATGCAAATTTGTTGTCTGTTGTTGTAGATTTGCATATGAAACCTTTAGTTCTTTCGTTGGTATTTTTACTCCGAAAGAGGGTGTTTGTGTTGAATTTATTCCGGTAACTTTCATAAATTCTCCTTATTAAAAAATCGCATTATTTTATCAAGCAAGCCTTCATCTTCCTGAACAAGTTCCGTGTGTTCAAGTTTTTGGAGTTTTTGCCGGATTTTTTCGTAATCCTGAGCGCCTTTTGCAAGTTCAAGATACTTTTTATAAAATTCAACGGCATCAGGTTTGTTTTTAATCTTTTCATAAACCTGCGCCAGCCTTCTTATAACAAGTGCGTTGCGTTTATCAAGTTCATAAAGTTTTTCAAGGTAATCTGCTTCGGCACGGTAGTCGCCGAGATTTTCTCTGAAATCCGCAAGCTTTTCCAGAGCTTTTTTATTTGTCGGTTCAGCTTTTGCAATTCTTTCCCAGAATTCAACCGCGTGGTTTTTATCGCCGGTTTCTTCCAGAAGAACCGCAAGCGTGTTCATCAAATCAACGTCATCTTCTTTTAATTGAAATGCGTTCAAAAATTCATTTACCGCAATATCTTTGTTGCCCCTTACCAGATTGAATTTGCCCCAGTTAAGATGTGCGTTGTAGTCGTCGTTTTTGTTTTCATAAATCAACGCGCGCATCTGGTATACCAGTGCTGAATTTCTGTTAAGCTCGTTGTATTTTTCTACGTATTCAAGCGCTTTGTCGTATTCCTCCTGTATGTAATAGTATTGCGCTCTTAGAGCATAGTATTCCGGATTGTTTTTGTATATAAATTCGATTTCGCAGAGCTTTTTGTAGGCATCATCTTTTTCGCCTGATTCAAGCATGCATTTTATCTTAAGAAGGTCATCTTTTGTTAAATCTTTTGCCATGTCGGGCTGATTATTGCGAAGGTAAAGCTTTGCAAGGTTTTCTCTTATGTTATCCGTATCAAAACGTTTTTGTGCGCGTTCAAGAACATCAATTGCGCTTGAAAGCATATCTTCTTTTATGTATAAATCGGCAAGTTTGAGGAAAACTTCTTCGTGATTATCTTCGTATTCAAGTGTTTTCAAAAACTCGTCAATAGCTTTTGTTGTATTTCCTGTCTGGTCGTATAAATTTGCAAGCGTAAAACGTGTCATTACAATATCGCGTTCGCTTTCGGCGTGGTTAAGCGCTTTTTTGTAATCGTTTATTGCCTGCTCAAGTTTATGCTCAACAGAATGAAGGTTCCCGCGATAGATATAGTACTTGTATTTGTCTGTATCAACGTAGATGTCCATTAGTTGTTCATAACAAAGCGTGTTTGTCATATCTTTTTCTAAAATTTGTGTATAATAATCGGCGGCTTCGTCTTTTTTATTAAGCATCATAGCCAGATGCCCGAGGCGTTCTGTTATACTCAAATCATTAGGACGTTTTTCGTGTTCTTTTTTATATTCTTCAAAAGCCAGTTCATACTGTTCGTTGGCTTCATATTGTTCTGCTGTTTGTATGCTCATTTTATACTCCTTGAGTTAATTATACACAAAATATTTTGTTTGAAAAGTCCGGTTGGCTAATTGAAAATATTCTGAGCCTTTTCAATTCCGTCTGTAAGGTAACATTCAATGGCATTTACCGCACGCGAAAGTGTCGGCTTCAGAATTTCTGTCTGTTCTTTTGTAAATGTTCCCAGCACATAATTTTCTGAAGGAATTGGCGGCTGCGGGCCTATTCCGATTTTAAGCCGTGCAAATTCAGATGTGCCCAGATGTTTTATAATTGATTTAATCCCGTTGTGTCCGCCATCGGAACCGTTTTTGCGAAAACGCAGTCTGCCAAGGTCTATTGCAATGTCGTCATAGATTACTAAAATGTCTTTTGCGTCTATTTTGTAAAAATTACAAATCGCGCCGACTGCTTCTCCCGACAAATTCATAAAAGTTGTCGGCTTTGCAATTATTACATCTTCGCCGTTGAAATTGAATTTTGTCATAAGAGCTTTGAATTTTTTTTCTTCCCTAAATTGCAAATCATTATTCAGCGCCCATTTGTCGACCGCCATAAAACCTGCATTGTGGCGTGTGAAGCAGTATTTTTCTCCTATGTTGCCTAATCCTGTGACTAATTTCATTTTCCAAAACCTTTTATATTTATTATTTTAACGTAAATAAATATTACCGTGTCGATTTACCGACATTTCGCTTAACAAATCGATAAGATAAACGTATTTTGTTTGTAAGTTCAATTGTGAGGATTAATTTATGAAAGATAAACAAATTATACAGCAGAAAAGTTCGGAAAAAGTCGCCAGATTTTTGGAGAAAAACGGATTACATAAAAAAGACTTTGCGGAGATGATCGGCGTTACATTGTCCTATGTCTACAACCTTATTGATGAATCAATACCGTTTTCTACCCGCGGAACTACGTTAGAGCGGATTGCGACGGTTATGGAGATTGAACCCGAGGAATTTGAAGAGTATAAAATCCCGCAGGAGCCGGTTTTATTGGATGATTCAGTGGAATTTATTAAAGATGCCTTAAAATCTAAAAAAATGTCTGTTGTGAATTTTTTAAAGGCTTTCCCGCGCAAAAAAAGATTGGACGTGGTGGATATTTTACGCGGAACACTCCCTGTGCCGATTGACTTTAAAGAATTGTCCATGATAGGACAGGTTTTGGACTTGTCTGTCGACGAAATTTATAATATGTGGGAAAAGCGTATGAAGCAGGTTTTGGAAATCAACGGGATGAATATTTATTCCAATGCCGCGCTTGTAAATTCCATGTTCGACTGCGCTAAAAAGTTTGTGCATATTAAGTAGGGTATGGGCATTCTTATCTTAGCTAAACAGCAAAATAAAAGGAAGGTTTAACCTTCCTTTTATTTTGCGCTTGGCGCGATTCGTCTTGGATTTGCTCCACGCTCGCAGAAACTCACCTTGAAGCCTTGCGGCTTAGCCGGTTCGTTCTGCTCGCTATCCGGATTCACTTCGTTACATCCGTCCGCAAATCCGCCGAACGCTTTAACAAGGCTTACGCCTTGTGCGCGTTCTGTAAATCTTGTCGAAACATTATACGCTTGGCGCGATTGTCTTGACCTGCTCGCATTAAACGTGACTACGGTTGAGTGTTACAAGAACTTCGTTCTTTACACACTCAAGCCTTCGCACTCTGCTCGCAGGTCGCTCAAACGCAATAGGCGTTCTCATCTTAGCTAAACAGCAAAATAAAAGAGGACATAATGTCCTCTTTTATTTTGCGCTTGGCGCGATTCGAACGCGCGACCTATCCCTTAAAAGGGGAGTGCTCTACCTGCTGAGCTACAAGCGCTTAACCGCTATTCACATTGACCAGTGTCGTCAATGCTTTTAGTCTACCAAGAACAAATTTTATTGTCAACAGTTTTTTTTTTCGGGAATTATATCGCAGTTTGCACCAAACTAAATCTTACATGTCACCCTGAACTTGTTTCAGGGTCTATCAACACAGAGATTCCGAAACAAGTTCGGAATGACAACTTGACTGTATTTTAAATACATTTGGTGCAAACTGCGATATAATTCCCTTTTTTTCTATGTGTATTTAAAAAGGGTTAGAATTTTTATCTAACCCTTTTGATTTTTTATTTGATGTCTCTGTATGAATCTTTGAATTTGTCCGTATAAACCGTATGCAGCAATTCATGCGCTTTATGTGAATTAGGATATTCCAAAAATTCCTGATAAAGTTTTTGAATTGAAGGATTCATGTGAGATTTGCGGATTGAAAGATGTTCGTCCTCTTTGTAAAGTCCTTCGGCACGTTCAGCTTTAATCTTTGTATCATCAAAGCTTGAAGGCTGTCCGCCGCCGTTTATGCATCCGCCGGGGCACGCCATAACCTCCAGCATCTGGAATTGCGCCTTGCCTTCTTTTATTTCTTTAATGGATTTTTCAGCTTCTTTAAGCGTTGAAACCACTCTTACAACAACTTTTGTGCCTTTAATATCTATTTCAACGTCTTTGCATCTGTTTGAAGTTCCGCGCATCTCTTTGATATCAATGTTTTGCAAAACTTCACCCGTTGCAAATTCGTATGCTGTTCTGACTGCAGCTTCAGCAACACCGCCTGATGCCCCGAAGATTGTACCTGCACCTGTGTATTCGCCAAACGGTGAATCGGCTTGTTCCGGTTCAAGCGCATTGAAATCAATTCCTGCACTTTTAATCATCTTGCCAAGCTCTTTTGTCGTTATTACAAAATCTGTGTCCTGACGTCCGTTCTGGCTTAATTCAGGGCGAAGCGCCTCATATTTTTTAGCTGTACAAGGCATAATTGCAACAACCGTCAAATTCTCTCTTGCAACACCCAGAATTTTCGGTACCAAATCCACCAAAACAGGCGATTGCATTGACATAGGAGACTTACAGCTTGATAAGTGGTTCAGCATATCAGGATGCATCATTTCAAGATACTTAACCCATGCAGGGCAGCATGATGTGAATAACGGAAGATTTTCACCTTTTTTCAATCTTTCTACAAATTCAGTGGCTTCTTCCATAATTGTTAAATCCGCACCGAAATTTGTATCAAAAACCATATCAAATCCGATTCGTCTTAGCGCTGCATTAATCTTGCCGATTGTGTTTTCGCCCGGTTCAAGACCAAACATTTCACCGAGTGCCACCCTGACTGACGGTGCCATGTGCGCAACGACTTTCATTTCAGGATTTGTAATTCTTTTCCATACATCGTCGAGTTCGGATTTTATAGTCAAAGCTCCTGTCGGGCAAACCGCAACGCATTGACCGCAGTTTACGCAGTCTACCTGACCCATTGGTCTGCCGTTCATCGGCTGTACAACGGTTTTTGAACCTCTGTTTGCAAAGCCTAATACCGAATGCCCCTGAAATTCCGTGCAGGCTCTTACACACGCACCGCACAAGATACATTTGTTCGGATCTCTTACAATAGAAGGCGAACTGTCGTCTATCGGCAGGTAATCCTCTTTTTCAGCGTATCTGATTTTGGTAATTCCGTATTCTTCTGCGTATTTTTGAAGCTCGCAGTCACCTGATTTTTCACAGGTTAAGCAGCTTCTGTCATGGTTTGCAAGAAGAAGTTCCAGAACGGTTTTTCTGATGCGTCTTGTTTTTTCCGTATTAAGATGAATTTTTAAACCCGCTTCCGGAGGCATTGTACAGGATGATTGAATTCCTCTGCCTTCAACCTCCACAACGCACATTCTGCATGCGCCGAATGAGGTTAAATCAGGTCTGTAGCAGAATGTCGGAACATTCATACCTGCTTTTCGGATTACCTCCAAAAGGTTTGGCTCATCCGTAAATTCTACTTCTTTACCGTCTATAAATAATGTTTTTTTATCTGTCATTTTAATTTCCTCGTAAATTCTACCGCACTATTGTAATTCTATTGCCTTAAACGGACAGCTCTTGAGACAGGCTTCGCACTTGATGCATTTTTCCTGATCAATGTGGTGCGGCTGTTTTACTGTACCTTCAATAGCTCCTACAGGGCAGGTTCTTGCGCATTTTGTACAGCCTTTGCATTTTTCTTCGTTAATAACGATTTTTTTCATTGCCGTACAAACACCTGCCGGACATTTTTTATCAACAATATGTGCAATATATTCATCTCTGAAATATTTAAGGGTTGAAAGAACGGGGTTCGGGGCAGTTTTTCCGAGTCCGCATAATGAACCTTCCTTAACTGTGTGCGCCAATTCCTCCAACAAATCCAAATCCGAAAGTTCGCCTTTTCCGGCTACTATTTTTTCAAGGATTTTAAGCATATTTTTTGTACCTTCACGGCACGGAACGCATTTGCCGCAGCTTTCGTTTTTGGTAAAGTTCATGAAAAATCTTGCGACTTCGACCATACAGGTATCTTCCGCCATAACAACCAGACCGCCTGAACCCACCATTGCGCCGGCTTTTATAAGACTGTCATAATCCATCGGCAAATCAAGGTGTTCTTCCGTCAAGCAGCCGCCTGAAGGTCCGCCGATTTGGACGGCTTTGAACTTCTTTCCGCCGCGGATTCCGCCGCCTATGTCAAATATAATTTGTCTTAACGTTGTTCCCATCGGGACTTCGATTAAGCCGGTATTATTAACTTCACCGGTAAGCGCAAAAGTTTTCGTGCCTTTTGAAGTTTCAGTACCCATTTGTGCAAACCAATCAGCGCCGTTAAGGATAATCACAGGCACATTTGCCAGTGTCTCAACGTTATTAATCAATGTCGGTCTGCCAAATAAGCCTTTATTTGCTGGGAATGGCGGTTTTGGTCTCGGCATTCCGCGTTCGCCTTCTATTGATGCTATGAGTGCGGTTTCTTCGCCGCAAACAAATGCTCCGGCGCCTTCTTTTATGTGAACCGTGAATGAAAATCCGCTTCCCATTATGTTTTTGCCTAAAAAATGTCTTTCTTCGGCGTCTTTTATAGCTTTTCTCAAACGTTCGATTGCCAGCGGGTATTCAGCTCTTACGTAAATATAGCCTTCATCCGCGCCGATTGCAAACGCTGCAATTGCCATACCTTCAAGAAGTTTATGCGGGTCGCCCTCCATAATACTTCTGTCCATAAATGCGCCCGGATCACCTTCGTCGCCGTTGCATACCACGTAAGATTTTCCTCCGCGGTTGGCTGCCGTAAATCGCCATTTTCTTCCCGTCGGAAATCCGCCGCCGCCTCTGCCGCGTAAACCTGATTTTTCTATTGTTTCTATTACTCCGTCAGGATTGTTTTCGGTTAATACATTGTATAAAGCCTCATAACCTCTTACGGCAATTGCTTCATCTATGCTTTCAGCGTTTATGTTACCGCAGTTTTTGAGCGCGGTACGGTTTTGTTTTGCGTAAAAATTAATGTTTTCGTCTTTATGAATGTGTTCACCGGATTGCGGATCTGTGTATAAAAGTCTTTCTACAGGTTTGCCGCCTCTTATGTGTGTTTCGTAAATTTCTTCAACGTCTTTGTAGCGGACTTTGACGTAGGTTACGTGTTTGTCGGGGATGCTTACCAGAACACCCTGTTCGCAAAATCCGTGGCAGCCTGTCGGAACTATTGTCATTTTATCGTAATCGGTTAAAACCGATACGTCAGCTCCAAGTTCCTTAAATCTTTCAATTACACCCAAAGAGCCGTTTGCAACACAGCCGGTTCCAGCACATACAAGAACTCTTAAACCCTGTTTTTTTACCAGCTCCTGTGCTTTTTTCTGTTCTTCTTTAATGTCTATACTTAAGCTTTTTGTTTCCATATTATTCTTCCTCTTTCAAAAGGGTATCAAGTACAATAGTGATGGCATCGGAGGTCATTTGCGGATAAACTTTTCCGTTAATTACAACGACCGGTGCCAGACCGCATGCCCCCAGACAGCTTACGGTTTCCAGTGAAAACAGTCCGTTTTCGCTGGTTAATTGTCCCTCTTTGATGTTGAGTTTGTTCCTTATTGCGTTCAAAACAGGCATTGAACCTCTAACATGGCATGCTGTTCCGTCGCAGACTTTTATTTCAAATTTGCCCTTAGGCTCCAATGAAAATTGTGCGTAAAAGGTTGCCACCCCGAAAACTGTTGCAGGGGATAGTCCTTCGATTTTTGTCCCGATATAAATTAAAGCTTCTTCCGGAAGATACCGGTACTCTTCCTGTACTTTTTGCAAAATCGCGATAAGATTGGATTTCTTACAGCCGTATGACTGCAAAATTTCGTCCAGTTTTGACGTGCTGATTTTGCGGGATGTGTCTATACTCATTATTAACTCCTCGTATTGCCGGGGCCGACTACCCCACGCATATTATCGCATAATTTTTTTCATAAATCAAGGTGCCTTAGGCATCATATAGTTAATAAGATATTACTGTCGGGCAAGTATGCCCAACCTACATATTTAGGCATGCTAACCTACTGTCATCCTGAACTCGTTTCAGGATCTCATGGTAAACTTATTAAGGGGGCAGTAAGATACTAAGCTTTCTGTCGGGCAAGTATGCCCAAATTACAGGCTACGGATTGTCATCCTGAGGCGAAGCTGAAGAATCTCCGGAGATTCTTCGCTAGCGCTCAGAATGACGGCAGTAAAGTAGGTCGGATTGTTAAATCCGACAGAAATTTTTTGACCTGAATACTAACATATCTTAGGTTTTTCAGGTTCTCAGGCGCGGTAAGTTTCGCAAAATTCTTTAATCGGGCAGATATCGCATTTGGGTTTTTGGGGTTTGCAGACGTTTTGACCGTGGGTTACCAGAAGCGAATTTATATCTATCCAGTATTTTACGGGAAGTTTTTCCCTTAGGGCAAATTCGGTTTCCTCAGGTGTTTTGGTTTTTACATATCCAAGGCGGTTCATTATTCTGTGAACGTGGACATCCACGCAGATTGCGGGCTTGTGAAAGCCTTCGCTTAATACTAAATTCGCTGTTTTTCGCCCTACTCCGTTGAATTTTACAAGCTCTTCTATTTCGTCGGGAACTTTTGAATTGTATTTTTCAACAAGCTCTTTGGATAATTCCACTATCTGACGCGCTTTGTTTGCATAAAATCCAACCGGATAAATAGCTTTTTCAAGCATCTTAGGGTCAAGCTTTGCAAAATCCTCGGGTGTTCTGCCCAATTCCAGCATTCTTAAGGTCGCAGGATATGTTGTTTTGTCGTTTGTCCGAAGGCTTAAAATGCAGGCGATAAGCACTAAGTAAGGATCCTTAAATCCGTCCATAAGCTTTACAAAATCACTTTGCGGCTGGCGTGCAGCTTTTAAGTTTTTTACAACGCTATCTATATCAACTTTTTCTTTTAACATTTAAAAGCCTTTCAACGTCAAGCACTGTACGTAATTTGAGCGCATAGATGTTATCTTTGTCAAATCTCAAAAGTTTTACGGCATCTTTTTCTGTCGTGACTATATTTCCGTCAATATCCACAAGATCTATCGGGGAATACTGATGATGATCGTCCAGCGCGATTTCTTTTTTTACGTAAAACCCGTCCAAAAAGTCAAAAAATTGTTTTGGCTGACCGATTGCGCACATTGCCGTGACGGCATTTCCTTCTTCAAGGTGTTCTCCGGTTTTTATGTTGTATATGTAATCCGGTTCTATTGCGCAGACCATTGTTTCAATGCTTAATCTTTTTTCCATAATCCGTGCAAATTTTTCGGCTTTTCGGTGGTCTGTGTCTTTGCTTATGATAAGCAGTTTGTCAATTCTGTCAAGTGCTTCCGCGCCTTCTCTTAAAGGTCCTGCGGGCAGAAGTTTTTCATTCCCCAAGCCCATTTTGCTGTCCATTAAGACAATATCTATGTCGCGGTATAATTTTCTGTGCTGAAATCCGTCATCAAGGATTATTTTGGTAACCCCGAAGTTTTCAATTGCGTATTTTGCGGCTTTATATCTGTCTTTGCAGGTTAAAACGCAGGCGCCTTCGGCTTTTTGTGCCAGCCAGAACGGTTCATCACCAGCCATTGCGGCTGTATGCAGTACGTATTGACCGTCTGAGATTACGTTGACCTTTTTATTTGACAATTTGCCCCCGTAGCCGCGTGAAATTATTGCGACTTTTTCGCCTTTTTTAATCAAATATCGTGCAATTTCCAGTACAACAGGAGTTTTTCCGACGCCTCCCGTTGTCATATTGCCGACTGAAATTACGTATGCTCCGACTTTTTTCGGACGCAGGATTTTTTTGTCATAAAGCCAGTTTTTAAACCCGCTGCCTGCTCCGTAGAAATATGACATGCCCTCAAGTATATTTACCAGCACGCCTTTTGCATTTCGGTCATAATGTAATTTTGTAATCTTTGTTTTCAGGTTCATAGTTTAAAACATCAGTCTGAATAATAAAAATCTTTTATTCAATTTTTCGGAGAATTTTCTTAAATTGCATGTAGTTACTGCCGCATCATCGATTATTGACTGTAATTCGGTTTTGTTTTCCGGCGTAACCTGATTTACGGCTGCCAGTGCCGTAGAAATATCACTCATCGCTTTGTTTACGCTATTGATAGTTCTGGTTAAATCCTTTTTCAAATTGTCATCTTTTGTCATGGAATTTACGTAGGTGCTGATTTCATTTACATTATGCGTAATTACGCGTAAGTCAGCTGCAATGGCTTCTGCATTGCCGTTATCCATAATTTTGTTGAGGTTTTGCGCTAACAAATCAAGCGAATCCGCGGTTGTATATAGTTTTGTTTTAAATTCCTTGTCGCCGATTATGTTATTTAAGTTATTGGAAAGTTTTGAAAAATCATTGCTTGTTCTGTCTAACAATGCCATTAATTCTTTCAAATCTCCCTGTGAAGCGTCAATCAGCTGGTCAAATTTTGCAATTGTTGATGCTGACTGTGCAGTTAGTGAATTTATGTTTGTAACTGACATCTGGAGTTCGGCAATAACTTCATCGGATAATAAATCATTAATTTTTCTGTTTGTTTCAGTTAATGATTCTGCCGCTCTGTATTGCCATTCCATAAAGTCCGCTATTCTCATAGGTTCAATGATGGTATATGGTGAAGTCTGCGGCGGATACGGTAGAATTGTATCGTCAAGGGTTGATATTCTCAGTTTCTTTTCACCGTTTTTAAATATCGGTGTGCCTTTCATAAATTCCGGAAGGATTAACCCCGGCAAATCTACCATGTAATCTATTTTGTAGGCATAAGTTGTCTCTATTGAGTCACGCATATTAAAAGGTACTGCATCACGCGAAATTACCTCAATTGCTTTTACTTTACCTACATCATAATATTTGTCGTCAAGTTTCATTTCGACAACATCGTCCTTATAGAGCAAATCCTTTGACTCCATCGGAATATAAAGCGTTCTGGTTTTTGGCGGGGTGATTTCCAAAAATAATTCGCCGATTAAACCTGACTGCTGGATTGAAAACATTGACGCCTTCGGAATTTTTATATCGGGATCAGTGATTACGAATTTTACTTTAACATAATTGTTTTCGCCGTCGACAACAGGGGTAACTTCTTCCACCTGTCCGACTCTTAAGCCCATCATCTGAACCCCTGCACCCGGTCTCATGCCGTTTACATCTTTGAATTGAATTTCTATTCTGTCAGCATTCGAAAATGTTCTTCCCTTAACCTTGAATACTACCCCGAAAAGCAATACCAGTGCAATTAATGTCAATAGACCCACTTTGAACGATGATGAGAATTTCATGTAATCCCTCATAAAAATTATCTACATTTTTTATTGTAGCAAAAAACTTTTTTAAATGCAAAAACTTAAAATTTATAAGGAAGTTAAAGACTCTACAGATAATTTGCAAGGATATTTTTTACGTAATTTTGAGTTTCTTTATAAGGCGGAACCCCGTCGTATTTGTCCACTGCTCCCGGCCCTGCATTGTATGCCGCAAGTGCCAAAATTATATTACCGTTATATTTATTCAGCATGGATTTCAAGTATCTTACGCCGCCGTCTACGTTTTGGACAGGGTTATATGCATCGGTTACGCCAAGACCTTTTGCTGTTGCCGGCATCAATTGCATTAAACCCATTGCGCCTGCTTTTGATTTTGCATTGGGGTTAAATCCTGATTCCTGTTTAATCAGGGCTTTTACCAGTTTATCATCAACTCCGTGTTTTTGGGCTATTTGTTCTACCATGTTCATTATCTGGCTTTTGGAAGGGTTGTTGATATTCCCTATGTTATTTGATGTCGCAGCAGCCTGCATAAGCGCTGTGTTAAGGCTTTCGGTCGGATTTGTTTTTGCAAATTCCGCTTTAACCTTCATTGATTCGGGATTTAAAAGCAGATTGCCGAAGTTTACTTTTTGCGCAGAGGATAAAACATTTTCAAAAGACTGTACGTTAGGATTTGCAGGCGGAAGTATTGTGTTTATATTCGCCTGAGTTACGTTTTTTGTCTTGTAAAAATTATTTATATACTGATTCATCTGTGCGGCTCTTTGCATTGCTGCTGCCTGTCCGCCGCTGTTCAGCATCCTCTGTAACATTTCTGAAAACATAATCCTACCCTCAATTTTATTCTACACGCTTTATTGAAGTTTGGTATCATATAAATTAAGGATTTTTAGCTAAATGTCAATTGTGCGCCTGAAATTTTGCTATATTATAAACATGCAATCGCCGTAGGAGAAAAATCTATAGCGATCTTTTACAGCTTCTTTATAGGCTTCAAAGATAAAATCCTTCCCCGCAAGTGCGCTGACAAGCATTAAGAGTGTGGATTTTGGCAGGTGAAAGTTTGTTATAAGCCCGTCAATAACCTTGAATTCATAAGGCGGATAAATAAAAAGTTCCGATGCGCTTTTGCAAGCCTTTATGCAGCCAAATTGCCTGAAGGCTGTTTCAAGTGTCCTGACTGTTGTTGTCCCGACCGCAACAAGTTTTTTGCCGTTTGCTTTCGCACGATTAATAATTTCGGCTGTTTCTTCGCTTATTTCAAATGTTTCGGAATGCATTTTGTGGTCTTCTATCCTGTCGCATTTTACGGGACGGAAAGTTCCAAGCCCGACGTTCAGGGTTACGTAAGCTGTTTCAACTCCTTTTTCTTCAAGCTTTTTCAATATTTCTTTTGTAAAATGCAAACCGGCAGTAGGGGCTGCAACAGAACCCTCGTCTTTTGCGTAAACCGTCTGATACCGCTCCATATCAAAGTTTTTTATCTCGTCTGTCTGAAGTTTTCGCTCAATATACGGCGGAAGCGGAATGTTGCCGACTTTATGCAGAATTTCAAACAAATCCCCTTCATAAATCATTTCAACGAGCCATTCGCCGTCTTCTTCAAGCCGTTTTATTGCACGGACTTGCAGCTCGTCGCTTATTTTTATTAAGGTGTCCGGTTTTATGCGTTTTGAAGGTTTTATAAGGCAGGACCATTCTTTCCCGCCTTTGGATTCAAGCAGAAATACTTCAATCCTCGCCCCTGTCTCTTTTGTTCCGTATAGTCTTGCCGGAAGCACTTTTGTGTTGTTTAAAACAAGAAGAGTGTTTTCATCCAGTAAATCAACAATGTCGTAGAAATGTTTGTGCTCAATCGTGTGGTTTTTGCGGTTCAGCACAAGCATTCGGGAATTTTCGCGTTTGTCGGCAGGCATTTGCGCTATTAATTCATCGGGCAATTCGTAATCATATTCCGATACCTGCAACGCATTTACTCCTTATTGTCAATCTTTTTGGCGTTGTTTAAATCACTATCCGTAACAACCTGTTTTTTGCGAGCTTCTTCTATATCCATTTGTTTGTTTACAACAACTGTCTGCAATATCTGGATTAAGTTGCTTGTTACAAGATACAAAAGAACACCTGCCGGAATCGGGATTATCACAAATGTCGCAATAATCATTATCGGCATAAATGTGCCCATTGATTTTTGAATGGCTGCTTGTGTCGGATCCTGCGGTTCTGCTGTCTTTGAAGTCGCCATCATTACTTTTTGTGATATGAACATCGTAACTCCGAACAACACAATCAACAGTAATACATCAAAATGGAACGCCTGTTTTACCTCTATTGACGGAACTGATGCCGCTAAGATTTCTCCCTGGCGCGCAAAGGTTACCTTTTCGGTTTCTTTTGTGTTTACGTCTGTTATTATTACGTCAGCTTTTTGAATATTTTGAAGCTGGCTGAATTTTAAATTCAAATTATCAAGGCTGATTTTAAAGTCAATCGGTTCTCCCGGAGTTAATTCGCCCTGAATTTCCAATGCTTGATTCGGTTTTGTTATTTTTACACCGTCTAATGTCTCATCAGGCAAATACACAACCGCTGTTTTTCCGACAATAAATCTGTCGTATTTGGATACGCCCATTTCGCCGTCGTTTGAAATCCCTGCGGATGCTCTCAGCGTTGTGTCAAGACGGTTTACAAATAAAAACGGTGCGTTGCCTGCTGTTTGAATGAATTGCGGGCTCATTAATGCCGAATATAATAAGATGAATATCGGCATCTGGATTAATAACGGCATACAGCCGCCCATAGGATTGAACTTATGTTCTTTATAAAATTCCATAAGTTTTTGCTGCATTACCTGCGGGTTGCTTTTGTATCTGTCCTGAATTGCTTTTAATTTTGGCTGCAATGTCTGCATCATTCGCATTGAACGCTGCTGGGAGACGTTTAACGGCCATAAGAAAAGCCTTACGATGATTGTTAATACTATTATTGCCCAGCCGTAATTACCGACGATTGACGCCAGTTTGCTTAAAAATTCTATGGTTAATGTTGTAAAATCCAATGTCCCTAATCCTCTTATTCGGCTATGTTTTGGAATTAATTAAAAAATGGTCGGGATGACACGATTTGAACGTGCGACCCCCTCGTCCCAAGCGAGGTGCGCTACCAAGCTGCGCCACATCCCGAAAACTTTTTTTGTAAAAAAAGTTTTACAAAAAAACTGTAACATTTAGGTTTTGGTGAACCTATTTGATATTTGATTATCAATGTTGCCGGGTGCGCTACCAACCTCTCACAAACGATATTCAATCGTTTGTTCGGCAGAGTGCCACATCCCGAAAACTTTTTTTGTAAAAAAAGTTTTACAAAAAAACTGTAACATTTAGGTTTTGGTGAACCTATTT
>CALUTI010000003.1 GCA_944323695.1 Candidatus Gastranaerophilales bacterium | reverse complement strand
TTCGGTCGCGTGTTTCTCTTTCTTTTGCAAGCGTTTTCTTTCTCTTTGCTTCGCAACAAAGAGAAAGAAAATGCTGATAGGTTCACATAATAGTTTTTATGTAAACTTGATAAAAATCTCATTATATGTATAATGAGATTTATGGATATCAATTTACAGAAAAAATTTGCGGCCGGATTATCTATTTTTTCAAACGCGGCAATAATTATTTTAAAGCTGATAGCGGGATTTTTATCCGGCAGTATCAGTATAATTTCCGAAGCTATTCATTCATTGAGTGATATGCTTGCATCGGTATTAACATTTTTTTCTGTTACAAGAGCATCAGAGCCGGCGGATAAAGAACATCCGTTTGGGCATGCAAGATATGAGGATATGTCCGGGTTTATTGAAGGCGTTTTAATCCTTTTTGCGGCATTTTTTATTATCTTTGAAGCTGGGAAAAAATTGTTGTTTGGGCAGCACATAGATTTTGAGCCTGTTTTGGGTATTTATGTAATGCTTTTTGCCGTTGTTGCAAATTTTGCTGTTAGCTCTTATCTTTTTAAGATAGCTAAAAAATCTCAATCAATTGCACTTTTAGCGGATGCAGAACATTTAAGAACTGATATTTATTCATCCTTCGGGGTTTTATTGGGGCTTGTCCTTATTAAAATTACCGGTATTCAGATTTTAGACCCGCTTATTGCACTTTTGGTTGCTGTATTTATTTTAAAAACAGGTTTTTCTATTACCAAAACTGCCTGGAATAACCTTTTGGACAGTTCATTACCGGAAAAGGATGTTCAATTAATTGAAAAGGTAGTAACGGATTTCAAAGATAAGGGTGTTTTGAAATATAAAGATATTAAATCCCGTCAGGTCGGCGCACATAAGATTATAGAAATGGTGCTTATTTTTCCGTCAGAAATGACAATTCTTGCTTGCCATAATTTATGTGATGAGGTCGAAGAAAAACTGGAGCATGCGCTTGGAAATACTGTTGTAGTTATTCATGCAGAACCCGATTGCGCAAAAGTTATTGAAAAAGTCTAGCCCATTAACCTCCGCCGAAAAATCCGACAATTTCCAAAACATCTCCGTTTTTTATAATTTCTTTGTCATATCTGTCTTTATTTATAATTTCAAGATTTTTTTCTATGGCAAACATTTTGCCCGTAACCTGACGTTCATCTATAAAGTCTTGTATAGTAGAATTTTCTTCAATTTCTATGTCATTTCCGTTTACAGTGATTTTGATTTTAGCCATAAGTATTTCCTTTTTTGTTTATTATAAAATAAACTTATGCAAAGGTACAACAGAAATATTTTATTAATAGGAGATGCCGGACAAACAAAACTTTTAAATTCAAGGGTTCTTGTCTGCGGCTGCGGCGGTCTGGGTTCAACTGTTATAATGAATCTGGCAGGTTTAGGCATAGGTACAATCGGGCTTGTTGATGATGATGTTGTTGAAATAACCAACCTTAACCGTCAATTTATTCATAAAAATATCGGAGAAGATAAAGTTATTTCCGCGAAAAACAGAATTTTGGAATATAATCCTGAAATCAACGTAAATGCCTATAAAATCAGGCTTGACGATAATAATTACGAAACCATAATAAAAGATTACGACCTTATAGTTGATTGCTTCGACTCATATGAATCAAAATTCCTTTTAAATGATATTGCGGTAAAAACCGGTAAGACACTAATTCATGGCGGAGTTTCGGAATTTTTCGGACAGGTTACGGTTATAAAACCTTCAACGCCATGCCTAAGATGCATTTTTCCTGATATTGATACTAAAAAAGATTTCCCAAAAGGTATTTTAAGCCCTGCTGTTTCAACAATAGCATCAATTGAGGCTATGGAGGCTGTAAAACAAATTTTAAATATAGGTGAACCTCTGGAAAATATTTTACTGACATATAACGCATTAACTAATGATTTTAAAAAGTTGAAAATTACAAAAAATACTGCATGTAAATGTTATAACCACGCATAAATTTGTTATAATTAAAGTCGGAGAAAACAAAATGACAACAGGATTGAACGTAACAGGCGAAAATAATAAAATAGTTCTTATAAAAGACGGTAAAGAGCTTCCTTATGAACCCGTAAAAGGTTTAAACATTACGATAACCGGAAATTCTAATATTGTAATGATAGAAGTTCCGACAAAATTTATTGCGGTATCAATAGTCATGAACGGCGATAATAATTTTTGTCACATAAAAACAACGAAGCACAGATTTATAAGACACACAAGTTTCGGCATGGAAAACGGCGGGATAATTACGGTCGGCAGCGGAATATCAGTTTACAGAAATCTAAATGTAGTTGCAAAAAACGGTAAAAAAGTAGAAATCGGTGATGAATGTATGTTTGCCAGAGATGTTATTATAAGAAACAATGACGGGCACACAATAACCGATACTTTGACAGGCGAAATTTTAAACGCACCCGAAGATATAATAATCCACGACAGAGTTTGGGTTGCAACAAGGTCAATGATTTTAAAAGGAAGCGAAATTCGGGAAGGTTCAATTGTCGGCGCAATGTCGCTTGTTAATAAAAAATTTGATGAGCCGAACATTATTCTTGCAGGGGTTCCTGCGAAAAAAATCAGAGGAAATGTTTCCTGGGACAGGGCGGATTTTGACAGCTATGTTGCCAAAAATAATATAATTATGTAGGTTTTTTGCCTAATTCCAGAACGGTTTTGATATCTTCGTCGGGATTTTTGCCGACTGTTGTAAGATAATTGCCTATCAAAATCCCTTCAACGCAAGTTTTCAGAGCAAGTTTTTGGTTTTCATCGCTTAACCTCATTCTGCCGCCGCAAAAACGGAGAACTGATTTTGGGTTGGCGATTTTAAATATAGCAAGTGTTCTTAAAATATTTTCTTCATCAATTTTATTATGATAATTTTCAAACGGAGTTTGGGGAATCGGCATCAGAATATTTATCGGAATTGAATCCGGCTGAATTTCCGCAAGTTCAAGTGCCATTTCAATTCTCTGCTCAACTGTTTCTCCCATACCGAGAATGACCCCGCAGCAGAGCTCCATTCCGTATTTTTTAACGAGTTTGCAGGTATTCAGCCTGTCATTCCACGTGTGCGTGGTACAGACTTCCGGATAATATGACCGGCATGTGTTTATATTGTGGTGAAAGCGTTTCAAGCCGGCATCCGCGAGTTTTTTTGCCATATCTTCATCCAAAATCCCGATAGATGCACAGCTTTTTATCCCGTCAATTTTATTAACCGCTTTTATAAGGTTTATTACTTTATCAAAATCTTCTTCAGCAGGGGTTTTGCCTGAGGTTACAACGGAGAACCTGTCTGCGTGGTGTGATTTTGCATCAAGTGCAGCTTTTATAACTTCATTTTCGCTGATCAGCGGGTATGTTTCAATATTTGTTCTGTAGTGTGAACTTTGCGCGCAGTATTTGCAGTTTTGGGAACATTTGCCGTTACGCGCGTTTACTATTGAACAAAATTCAATTTTATCGGATACGTATTCGGATGAAATCTTTAATAGTTCATCCAAATCCGTATTATATAATTCAAGTAATTCTTCTTTTGTCATGGCTTTTATTATGTTACGCCGAAAGAGTCTTAAAATCAACAATAATTCATATAAATGATGATTTTTTAAACACAATCGTTATAATAATAGTATGAAAAAATTATTCGCGATAATTTTCATAGCATTTTTTTGCCTGCCTGTTTACGGCGCCAAAAAAAATCCTGCATTTGACGGCAGAGGCTATGTCGGGACTTTGCCAGATTTAACCCGTCAATACCAGCCTACGGAGCCAAAGTCCACAAAACCGGTTATTGAACAGGTGGAAAATTTTCATTCATCCGATCAGATAAAGCCAATCCCCCGTGATAATCCGGCGTTTGTTAATATCATTTTGAAACAGGACAAAACGACTAAATATATGAATGATATTAATGAATTTATTCCTATGCTTGAAAAAATATACGATTCAATAGAAAACGGTGAAAATGTTCAGCTTTTCAATGCAAAAGTGTATTTTTTCAACAAAAATGCGGACTATTTGCGTGATAAATACGTTGAAAAACCGGAAGGTGAATATATTTCATTTAAAAAGCTTATGGAATTAAGCACACATGCCAAATCAATTGCACTTTTACGTGCCGAGGCACAGAAATATAACCCCTATCTTGCATATTCAGGCGCCGGATATATTTATGATCCCGATAATATTAGCCAGCAGCTTGAATATTTGAAAAAGGAAGTTGAACAGGCAATTTTACTCCTGCGGGATACTAATTAATTCCCCATTTTGCTTTCATTTGTCTTATTTCGCCGCGGTTAAGCGCTTCTTCAAGTTCTATATTAACTGTTCTCAAAAGTTTTTCGGACTCTTCACCTTTTCGGAAAACAAGAGCATAAGGTTCTTTTGAATAGCGTTTGGGGAGAATTTTTACATTCGGGTCATTCATTGCAAAGCCCAGTAGAATTGTATCATCCGCAATCATTGCGTCAGCCTTGCCGGCTTTCAGTGCCTGATAAGCTTCGGGGTATGTTTTGTAGCCTATGATTTGAATATTCGGAACATTTGATCTTAAGCCCTGCTCAACGGTTGAGCCGTATACAATAATCGCTTTTCTGTTCTCAAGATCGCTTAAGGAGGTGATATCGCTTTGTTTCGGCACCATAATTGCCTGACCTGCGGTGTGATAAGGTATGGAAAAATCCAGAATAATCTGTCTTTGCGGGGTTATAGACATAGTTGCCGCAATCATATCGACTTCGCCTGACGCAAGTTTCATAATCCTGTTTGTTGTATTTACGGGAACAAAAGCGATTTTATCAGGATTGCCAAGAATTTTTTTTGCGATAAATCTTGCAAGATCAATGTCAAATCCGATATTATTGCCTTTTTTATCCAGATAGCCGAAAGGCGGAGTGTCAACTTTGACACCTACTGTTAAAATATCCTTCTGGCGGATTGAGGTTAGAGTATCGTTTGTGACCTCTTGTTTTTTCCCGCATCCGCATAGGATTAAAGACAATAATAATAAAGCTCCGCATAGTTTTTTAATCATAAATATATTATAGCATAAAAAAGTGAATGAGGTGAGTGGAAAAAGTTAGTGTAATACCAAGGCGCTAAGATACTTATGCCTTTTGTTGAGAAGTTATTTCCAAGGATAATCTTTCGGGAAAGTCCAGCCATTTCTTAAAATCATTTCTCCGCAGCCCATAGAACTGTTAACACCAGACCCTTGATCAGTGCATAAATTTGTTAAATCGGTGTATTCCGACCCAAAAAAGCCAAAATGTCCTGTAGTTAAGCTTAAATTAGTAGCAAAAAGATCTTTTCCTGATACATTGGGTTTTTGCGGCCCATTTATATCAATATGGATTATGATACTTACAATTTTGTTGGCATCAGAACCATTTACTGCAGCTAGTAATGCGGCTCCGTTAGCAAGGTTTATAATATAATATTTAGCATCTACAGAAGGTCTTACGGAAGCGGCTCCTGAAAGTAGATGTATTTCATCCCATCCCGCTTCTTTTATTATTTTATATTCGGATTTTGTTGCGGTTTTAAAATATGGTACTAAATATTTTTCGCAAACTGATACTACAATATCTTTTGATATTTGATTTAATGTGTCATCATCGTAATCCAGTTTATAATTTTTAAGTCCCCAGGTTTGCGGGTCACCATTTTCAACCTGTGAGGCTAAAATTGCATTTTGTACAATTGCATAACTTTGTTTTAGTCTTGTAAGTGTAACTTTTTTTTGATAATTAACAATTAAAGTCGGTATTGTCATTGCGGCCACAACGCCGATTATGCCAAGAGTTATGAGGACTTCTGCAAGTGTGAAGGCATATTGTTTCATTTGGTATATCCTTTTCTGTAAATTGTTCTTCATTTATGTGATTTAAAATTATCATAAGATAATTCTAGAGCATAGAGTTAATTTTGTCAATAAATTAAAATAATTTGTATGAAGGACGAAAGATTACTTATTTTAGGGCAGAGAATTCGTTTTGAAAGGCTTAAAAAAGGTCTTTCACAAGAAGAATTAGCGGAAAAGACAGAGCTTTCCCGACGTGCAATAAGCTGTATTGAATGCGGCGTTAATGACGCAAAATATACTACTCTTTTAAAAATTGCAGATGCCCTTGGTATTGATATTTCAGTATTATTTTTAAAATCTTTGTAATTAATTATATAGTCGTTTTACTCCCTGTATATTTTTAACGTGAAATCAAATAGCCCGGGTGAATAACCGCTTTTGGCAATGTTTCTGACGTTGAATGAAGTACATAATTTGGTATAAAGTTTGTTTTTTAACTTTTGGGGTTTTTCAAGCAAAAGCCCGCAAACACAAGGAGGTAAAAATGACTATTAAAAAACTTACTGTGGCAGCTGCAATTGCCGTTGGAATAGCAACGTGTTCCTTGAATCAAGCAATGGCGGCTTGCCCGTGTGCAGAGCCGTTACCGACAGTAACAGGTCCTGCATGTCCGATTGAAGAACAAATGCCTGTCGTAACAGGCGGTGCTTGTCCGTGTGAAACTAAAGCACCAAAGTGCAACTCTTGCAAAAAAGCATTACCGGATTGTGAATGCCAGAAACCTGCACCTTGCGATCCATGCGAAAAACAAAAATCAGACTGCGGTTGTCCTGATGAAATAAGCTGTGATGAACCTGCAGTTCCTGCATGCGCATTGTGTCCTCAGACAGGAAAACCTGATAAAGCTCAAATGAAACAGGTTTACGGTTATCCTCAGGCAATCTACGGTACAAACAACTACGTAGGTGAACCGGCTAACTCAATTTTCTCAACAGAAACTGCAATGAAAGGATGTTCATCAAGCAAATTATCATCTAACATCAGTGGTGTAACTGTTGCTACAGACGGCAACATTACAGGTGCTGCTGCTCAAATGCCTTGCTTAAATGAATTGCCTTCAATTAACAACGGCGTTTCTGTCAACAGAAATGAAGCAACTATGGATGGCAACAATTGTCCGATTGACTTCCAATCTTCAAACTCAATTGAAGCTATAAAAAAGTCATTCGTCCCTTTTGATTTGACACCGTTTGCAAATCAAACAACCGGTGCTGCGGCAGGTGTTGCAGGTGCTTGCATGTTCCCTGACGTTCCTAACAGCCACTGGGCAGCATGCGACATTGATAAATTAGCTATGAATGATGTTGTTGTTGGTTATCCTGACGGTCAATTTAAGCCGAACAGAAATATTTCACGTGCTGAATTTGCAACAATGTTGGTTAAAGGTTTTAACTTAGATGCTTGCGGTCTTGAACGTGAAGGTATGTTTACTGACGTTCCGCGCGGTAACTGGGCTAATGCTGCAATTGCAAAAGCAGTTGACGAAAACTTGTTAAAAGGTTATCCGAACGGTCAGTTTAGACCTAACAACAACGTAACAAGAGTAGAAGCCTTAACATCAATTGCAAAAGGTATGACTTGCGATATTGACCAGTGCAAAGCAGATGAAATCTTAAGTAAATACTCTGACGGTGCTTCTGTTCCTACCTGGGCAAGAATTCCGGTTGCAAAATCACTTGAAAACGGTGCTTTGAAAGATTCACCTAATCCGAACATGATTATGCCTAATAAAGATGCTTCCCGTGCGGATGTTGCATCTATGATGCAGACTGTACGTGTTGCATTGGGTTACGATACTAACCCGAAAACAGCAAACAGCATTTGTCCTGCATGTCCTGTAGACAAAAACGCTTTTGTTCAGGAAGAAGAAATTGTTAAAATACCTACACTTCAAATCGAAATGATTGACCAATTAACCGCAAAATCATCTCACGTAGGTCAATACTTCAGAGCTAACACTCTTGAAGATGTTACAATTAACGGCGTAACTTATCCTTGCGGATCTACAGTTACAGGTCAGGTTGTTGAAGTTATCAGACCTTCAGGCTGTGATAAAGGTGCTTTGAAGTTGGCATTTACCGATATTAAAAACGGCGATTGCAAAACTAAGTTACCAAAACAAATCTTAAGCGCACAAATTAATAAATCTAAAAATGTAAACCCTGTTGCAAGACTTGTAGAAATGCCGTTTACATGGGCAGGTTCATTAGTTGGTGTTGCAGGAAGAACAGTCGGCGGTGTTGTAACTAACTTAGGTAACGCTGTAGAAAACGTATCTAATGACGCAGGTTACATGTTAGGCCACGTATTCCAGGGTAAATTCGGTGCTGCTGCACGTAACCTTGGCGACGGATTATGGGAAACTGTTAAAGCCCCTGTTGACGTAACAAGAACAGCATTATCAGGTACAATGGGCTTATTCCAGACAACAGGCGACGAATTTGCTTACCTTGTTGACCCTCGCGGATATAAAATATCTGCCGTAAATCCAAGAGAACACGTTACTATTGCTTTTGGTTGTAATGAGTAAGGTAACCCTTTACCATAGCCTCCACAAGGGGCGAGCAACCCAGTAGTTTAAAAGTTCGTTAGCCTGGCGGAGCCGGTCAAACTGACCGGCTCCGCTTTTATTTATAACAAAAAAAGAGCCTGATTAGGCTCCTGTTTTTACTTTATCTGTGTCAATTATAGGTTTGTTAATATATTCGTTTTTTGTAATCCAGCCAATATGTGAGCTGTGTAAGTTCAAGTCATTTGATAGAATTTTTTCCCAGGGTACGCCATAGTCAGCAATATAGCTGCTTTCAATTTTTATATTTTTTTGCTGCCTGAAATTATTCAATTGTTTTATAAAAATTTTCATCAAATCTTCTTGATATTCATTTACTGTGTAGCCGTATAATAATTTTTCCAAAACTGACGCATCATCATTAATCCATATATAACGCGCGCGGGCATGTCCCAGTTTTACACATAATAAATTTTTTTTCTGGAGACTGTTTAAAATATTGCGTTGTTTAAAGGCTGATAAATTAATAAATTGTTCTATATCTTCTACAGGACAATATATAAATTTTTTATCTTCAAAAAATTTGTAATCTTCCAGTTTTAATTTTTTCTGGTATTCCGATACCAAAATGCTGTATAGCAATGCTTCTTCAATGTTAAGTGCTTTAAGCAGATCCCTGTTAATTTTTACACAATTTTTATCAGCGTTAAGAAGTTTATGTAGTCTTTCAATACTCATAAAAACCTCCTTTCTAATACATTTGTACTATAACCATGTTTATAAATCAATAGATTTTATTTATAAACTTAACAAAACTTTTGCTATATCGATAAATAATAAAATTTTATAACAGTTGACAGAAAAAGATTCATGATGTAGAATTATTATATCAAAGTCATGAAGAACAATGACTTGGGGGAATAAAAAGAGACTACCTGAAATTTTCAGATAGCCTCCAAAAGATAATGTGTTATCTTTTTCGTTCATTAACACTTTATCACAATGGAGCTTTATTTGTCAATTCTTCGGTAGTCGCAAGACATATGGAGGATAGACTTTATGTTTAGATTAGCCAAAATACGGAACTAGCCGGGACAACTCGCGGAAGATTTTTCAGGGATTTTTATCACAGTTGTCCTTTTTAAAAAATCCTTTTGGTAGTACTTATAAATAGCAAGAAAGGAGCCAAACAATGGCTAGCTTAACATTTTCTTTGGATTTTTTAGGGTATTGGCGATATATAAATAGAGGCAGCGTACCTGAAAATTCCGGCGTATACTGTGTTTACGCATCAACTTATAATTCATTAAATGAAACAGTTAATTTAAAAAGATTGCTTTATATCGGTGAAGCATGTAATATGCGAGAAAGACTTCAAAATCATGAGAAACTTAAAGACTGGGAAAAACAACTTGAACCCGGAGAAATAATTTCATTTTCGTGTGTAAAAGTCGATGCTTATTATCGTGAAAGAGTTGAGGCTGCGTTGATTTATAAACATAAACCACCAGTAAATTCTGAATATGTTAATAATTTTCCTTATGATGAAACTACAATTTCGACATCAGGGTGCAATGCATTATTATCAATTTATTTTACGGTTTATAAAACAGGTACTGCCCGGTCTACATTACTCGGCGGGTGGTGATAAAAAACCGAAGGCAAAAGCCTTCGGTTTTTTTATTTTTGTTATTAATTAATCAAAAACGTAAGGAATGATAGAAGCTTCTCTGGCGCGTTTGATAGCTTTAGCAATCATTCTCTGGTGTTCTGCACAGTTGCCGGTGATACGGCGCGGAATGATTTTTCCTGCTTCTGTCAAGTATCTTTTTAATTTTGCTGCGTCTTTGTAGTCGATTTCTGTTACTTTATCTGCACAAAGACTGCAATTTTTACGTTTTTTATCTTTTGAGATATCTTGTTTTGCCATGTTATTTTAATTTACCTTTCTATTTTGTGTCTTGTGACACTCGACCAAATTTTTTCTATTTTTTAGAACGGGATTTCATCTTCTCCGATTAATTCATTTGACAGGTCATCGGATTCAAATTTTACGATTTCTTCTGTCCCGAATTTTGATGATGCAGGCGCCATTGCACCTTCACCAAGTTTTTCAATTGTATTGGCATCTATTTCATAGATTCTTTTTTCAGAACCGTCATCCATTTTAACTGTGGCGGTTTGAAGTCTGCCTTCAACAAGAACTCTTTCGCCCTTTTCAATGTTATCAATAATTTCATCAAGAGCCTGGCGTCTTGAAACTACTCTGATTAATATTTCGTCTCTTTCGCCAATATTAAGAACAAATGCAGATACCGCAATATTGTTTTGCGTAAAACGTTTTTCCGGTGCTCTGTATACTGTTCCTGTTACAACTGATTTTGCAAGTGACATTTTTAACCTCTATACGCTAGCTTTTTTTGAAACTTCCAAGAACATTGTTCTTAAAATATTATCGTTCAAACGTAATTGTCTTTTGAATTCGGCAACTTTGTCACTTGGTAATTCCATTACCATTGATGTAAAGTAACCGTCTCTGAAGTTTTGTACGTCATAAGCTAATTTTTTTCTTCCGATTTTCTCTGTTGATTCAACTTTTCCGCCAAATTCAGAAATTGTATCATTGATTTTTGAAATCATTTTTTCAACTTCTTCAGCATCCAAATTTGGTTTGAATATTGCCAACAATTCGTATGTTTTCATTTAATTTCTCCTTTAAATTTAGTGTATGCTCAAATCTTAGCATGAAAATAAAAAATATTACAACATAAAATTTTGTCATGAAGCGTAAAAATGAATAAATGTTAAGCCTTTAACTTATTACATGGCAAATTTATGCATTCAGATACATTAAGTGAATATGTTTGTTTCAGGAATACAGTCGTTTTCACTTTATTCAAACTCTCAATTGTCTAAACAGCCGTCATTTGAGGGCAGGAGGATTATTGATTTAAATTATATTTTGCAAAACAGATCAAATCTTTTGCCGCAGAGAATGCTTGAAAAAATTACGGAAATTGTTAATTCCAAGCCGCAAGAAATGCCTACCTTGATGCAGGTGCACAAAGAAATTTATTCACCGCTTCTGGAATGCAAGACACTTGATGAGGCAAAAGAAATTTTCCCTGAATTTAGCAATATAAAAAATGCCGAAGGTAGCTTTGTACGAAACAGAGGAAATATAAAAAAGCTTAAAACAAATGGTGCATTAAAGGATAATTTATCATTAAAATTGTTGCAGGATATATGGTGTAATTTAAAATCTCAGGATGAAGTCGCCCGGGACTTAGGTCTGGAGAATAGGTCAAGTTTAGGCTGGATTTTGAAAAAAATAGGGTTTGTAAATTACAGTTCAAATTATAGAACTTTATTGTTGTCGTCAGATCCCGGAAGCCGTGCGGTTATTGCGGCAAAAACAACAGCCTGGAATGCTTCTCATCCCGATTTAATGTATAAAAAAAATAAATATGCAGCACAGTTTTGTAAAACGCCTGAGTATAGAAAGGCACATTCAGAAAGAATGATTGAATATGACAAATCTCATCCTGAGCGTGTAGGAAAAATTCGTGAATTTGACCTTGCTGTGTGGCAAAAGGTTCCGGAAATTAAAAAGGCTATGGCTGAATTTGCAAAATCACAGGATCCGTTTACCAGAATGGTTATTCAAAAAGAAATATCCCATACGGATTTAAATTCTTGTGAAGTAAGAGTTAAAAAGAGTTTTTATAAAAAGTTTTGGCAGGCACATCCTAACCTGAAGAAAAAATTTAAAGAAGCTTTCAAGCAGGTAAGAGAAGAACGGCAAATGCCAAAAAATACTAAAAAGCTTGATGGTTAAGTATAATACTTGACAAAAATTTTTGTGCAAGTAGAATAAATAGTATCCGAAAAATCGTTTGGAGGAGTGCCAGAGCGGTTGATTGGAGCAGTCTTGAAAACTGTCGAACGTTCACGCGTTCCGTGGGTTCGAATCCCACCTCCTCCTCCATTTTGAAAGAGCCTCAAAAGGCTCTTTTTTAGTGCGTTTCTGCCATGTCCCCGAACTCAAAAAATGAGCAAATTTTGCAAAAAAGGGACCAAAAAGGGACTGCTGAAAAAATTTGTTGATTGTATAGCAGCAACTACTATAAGACAAAATCTATTATATATCTTGCTTTTTTATGCTATAATACCTATAAAATCAGCATAAAGAGGTAGCATGTTCTTATTCTACATAGACGAATCAGGTGAGATTGCATATAATTCAGGTTCAAAGTATTTCGTATTTAATGCGTTGGGTATTAATGCTAATGACTGGAAAGCTATTAACCATAAAGTTAATGTGTTAAAAACGGCTGTTTTCAAAACTAACTCTGCTTCTGTCTTAGAAGTCAAATCTAATTGGATAAGATTTCCAAAGGAAAGAGAAAAACATAAATATCTTGCTAATTTATCCAAAGATGAATTAATACAGCTTTCCTGCGGATTAATGGATATTATTGTCAATAATAACTGTACTTTAATTTCTACAGTTATTAACAAAGACTCTCTACTAAGACATTACGGGATAAATAAGCCCGAGCCGAATATTTTTGCTATTCAGTATTTGTTAGAAAGAATTTCACTCTTTATGGCATTTAACCATCCTGATGAACAAGCGATTGTTATTATGGATAAATGCTCGGATAGCATAGAAAAGATGTTAAACAGAACTCATACCTTACAGGTTGAAGAAGGTTACTCTTGGAGAGGAATTAAAAATATAATTGAAAATATTATGTTTGTTGATTCACAATATAATAATTTCATTCAACTAACAGACTTATGTGCGTATAACGTGAATAGAGCGTTCAAAGATGATAATCCTGAATATCTATTTTTCAAAATGTTATTGCCAAAATTTGCTTATAATCAGAAAACAGGAAGCTTAAATAATGCAGGAATAACATACAAGCTAAAAGAGTTCTTTGACAAAGACAATCCTAATATGTATAAATTCTTAAATACATATAAAAATGAAAACAGTGTATTGCCAAATGGCAAATACACCGCTTAATTATATTATACCCTATTTTACAAAAAATTCAACATAGAATCATATAAATAATTTACAAAATTTAATTCCTTTGTATTGTTAAATGAATTCCGTTAGTTTGTATTATAATTTATAAAGTAAGTAGGCTTGAATGTTAGATTTTGTTTTCAATACTGTACAAACACCTCATAATATAAACTTGTGGCAAATAGCAACGCCCTTTATAACTGCTATTGCATCTTTTGGTGCAGTATATTTTGGGGCTTGGTTAACAGATAAAAGGCGAGAAAAGGAACAACATAAAGTAAACATTAATAAAGCAATAATATTGCATACATTAATTGAACTGCAAGTGCCTGCTTTGATTGATTACAGAGATAAAACTTTAATACCAAAACTCAAAGCAATAAATCTAGGTAATTTAACTGTAGCAACTGAAAAATATCCGTTTTCTTCTTGGTTACTACCTGTTAAGATTGAAGATTACGATTTTTTGATTAATGCTAGTAAGGGAGCAATGAGTGCTTTAAATCAAGTTTTACAATATGAAGAAAAACTAAATAATACAATATTAGAATTTGATAATTTTTCATTAACTGAAGAAGAAAAGAAAGCCCCAAATTGTTTAGAAATACATATAATAAAAGTTAAAAGTATAATTGAAACATTGTATGATACTTGTGATAGTTTAATTTATTTCTCACTTTTATTGCATAGGTACTTAACTTATATGCTTAGTGAAATACACAAAGAAAAAATTACTTGTTCTGATAAACTTATGGGAATAAATCTTGTATCAGAAGCAAAAAATGATAAAATAAAATTAGATTGGTTAAGAATGTTACCTAAAGACTGGGAAAATGCTAGAATTTATAAAGAACAAAATAATAAGATTTAGGGGACTAAAAAGGGACTAATTTTGCAAATAGTCCCTAAAGATTATTACAAGTTACTAAAAGAAGGAGTTTGCAAGATTAAACAATACTGGAGGTTACGGGATGAAATTTGAAAATACAAAAAGCAGAAATATTTGTTCGAATCCCACCTCCTCCTCCATTTTGAAAGAGCCTGAAAAGGCTCTTTTTTAGTGCATAAATACAACTTATACTTGATATATTATAAATAAATGTTATAATACAAATATTATTTATATGGTTTTGGATAATGAAGAAGATTTTTTGTTTAGTTTTAATGATATTTTTAGGAATAAGTTTGTCATTTGCTGCCACGGAGCAGGAAATTGATAATGCCATGGCGCAATATTATAAAACTATACAGGAAAATATAAAGAGAAATATTCAATATAATAGTACAGAAAGTACGGATGCAATTGTATCTTATGAAATAACTCCGGAAGGTAATATAGTTAATATTCGTATTGATAAGTCCGGAGGTGATGCTTACGATAAGGCACTTATTACTGCAATTCAAAAATCAAGTCCCTATAAACCTTATCCCGAAGGAGCCAATTTTTCTTCTGTAACTTTGCAAAGTCAATTCAAGCATATTGTGCAAAAAACTCAGGAATACCATATAGGTCTTATTCCTCAGACTCCGACCTCTCAAGAAGATATGGCTATTAAAGATTATAATAATAAGGTCAGTCAGATTGTTTATGATAAAATGCCTACGTATTTTGGCTATCTTCCGCAAGAAGCTAAAATTGAGATAAAAATTAATTCTGATGGTACTGTAAAATATGTTAATTTAGTCATGTCTTCCGGAATTGAGGAATATGATAAAAAAATAATTGATACTTGCAGTAAATTGAAATTTCCGCCATTTTCTCAAGAATTGAGTAGATTACAGGATTTAAAGTTTTCTTTTGTATTATATAGAAATATGAAATCGGCACCTTTAAATAATGTACGTATTTTTAGATAAGCTTTCAAAAAATAGTTTTCAATTTAATTTTTTATGATATTTATATTGGTATGACAAGCAATTTTACAAACAAAAAAATTAATAAAGCAAAGCTTTTGGAATTCGGTTTTTTAGAGCAGGACGGAGAGTTTGTCTATAGTCAATTATTATTGGATAATCAGTTTAAATTGTCTGTTATAATTGACACCTCGGGTAACCTTCATACAAAATTAACTGAATTAGCTACAGATGAGCTATACACTCTGCATTTGGTTGAGGGTGCGATCGGGAATTTCGTCGGTAAAATTAAAGAAGAATATAATGGTATCTTAGAAAAAATTTATGAAGAATGTTTTGAACCGGATGTTTTTAAAGCCACTCAGACAAAAGAGTTAATTAATTATATTAAAGAAAAATATAATGACCAGCTTGAATATTTGTGGGAAAAATTTCCTAATAATGCAATCGTCAGAAGAAAAGATAATTCAAAGTGGTATGCTGCATTTCTGACTGTTTCAAAGCAGAAATTAGGTTTTGAAGATACAAATCCTGTTGAGGTTATTGATTTGAGAGCAAAAAATGTTGAAGATATCGTTGATAACAGATTTATCTTCCCCGGATATCATATGAATAAAAAGCATTGGATTACTATAATTCTTGATGGGACAGTCTCTTTAGATATGGTAAAATCTAAAATTGATGAAAGTTATTTGCTTGCTAAAAAATCATAATAAGACTTAATTCAGAACTATAATTTCAAAATTAAGGTAAGCCGCAAATATGAGCCATATAAAATATGGTATTAAAAGGTATGCCGCGATTTTTGAACTCCTATAAAAGAGTATAATCGTTGCAAGAACAAATACAATAAGTAAAA
This sequence comes from Candidatus Gastranaerophilales bacterium, assembly GCA_944323695.1. GTDB lineage: Bacteria > Cyanobacteriota > Vampirovibrionia > Gastranaerophilales > Gastranaerophilaceae > SIG32. The sequence goes on along the minus strand of CALUTI010000003.1, from coordinate 198,696 downwards.
GTATTATTATAAACGCCAACTTTATATCATGTGAATCAAAAAATACAGGCGACCAAAGTAGATTTAAAATTATCTGAATACTGAATACTACAAGCGGAATAACTTTTTCTTGTCTTAGACCATCTTTAACATAGAAAAATAAAGACAGTGCTATCATTATATAAAGAATTGTCCAGGCAAAAGGAAAAACTTCTGCCGGCGGTGTCAGCGGAGATTTATTTAATGAATAGTACCATAGTGAATCTTGCATAAAAACATTATTATAAAATGCTTTTGAAAATAAAATTGTCCGGTTTTGCTATATTAAAAAAGCACCCTCAATATTGAGAGTGCTTTCATTCCTTTCATTTAAAATTTTAGAAAGTTGCGACAGGTTTCTTTTGAGCTGTAGCACCGGGAATTGATTGCCAGTTAGCAGCCATAATCTTTTTGAAAGATTTTAATGCTGTATCTTCCAATTCGCCCAATTCTTCGGCTTCCATAATTAATTCTCTTAAAGGAAGCAATGCTCTTTGATCTCTCAAGACACCTAATGCAGCGGCTGCACCTGCTCTTACTAATTCATTTTCGTTACGGTTTTTCATAACATCAATCAATGCAGGTACTGCTTTTGTATCATTTAATTTTCCTAATGATGTTACTGCGTAAATTCTTACGTTAACCCATTCGTCATATAACATGTTAATAACTTTATCAACAGCTTTTTTGTTGCCGATTTCACCTAAAGCACGGGTTGCATCGCATCTTACATTTACTTTTTCATGATCAAGTGATTCAATCAAAGCATCAGTTGCAACGTCGCCAATTTCAATCAAAGCATCTGTTGCTGTTATACAAACTTGAGGGTTTTCATCGTTTAAAGCTTCAACAAGCGGTTCTACAACAATTTCGCCGCCTAATCTGCCTAATGCTCTTGCTGCACGAACTCGTACATCAACGTTTCTGTCTTCACGTAATGATTCAATCAAATGTACTGTAGCTTTTGAATCACCAAGTTCACCTAAAGCACGGGCTGCGTATAATCTTACTGATCCGTTTTTATCATGTTTTAATACGTCAATCAGCGGTTCAACTGCTTTGGAATCACCCATCTCGCCTAATACTCGTGCCGCATTGTATCTGACTTTTTCTGAGTTGCTTGTTTTTAAATCCATCAATAATTCATCAAATGTCTTCTTTACTTGTTTTTTCTTGCTGTTCACACTAATTGTCATTATTTTCCTCCGACACTAAAGTAATAAATTCACACCTACATTTAATATAAAAAATTTGTGCTGAATTTAATTGCCTTTTTTATAACTTTCTACTTAATTTTCTGTAACAATTCCTTTTACGATGTCTACCTGTTGTGAGAAAATAATAAGGGTAACACTCACACTTTATATTTATAATATAACATATTTTTTGAACAATTTCTTGGGTTAAATGTATTATTTTTAAAATTGTGAAGATTGTTTTTTTAAAATTACGTACAATAATGTAATAATTGCGAAATCCGTGTTACAAAACTTAACAAAATACTACTCATTACAGATAGTAATAATAAATTCGCTGCCCTTGCCAACTTCACTATTTACCAATATTTCGCCGTTGTGGCGTTCAATAATTTTGCTGCAAATTGCAAGACCGAGTCCTGTTCCGACTCCTGCTCCTTTTGTTGTAAAACCGGCTGTAAATATCTTAGTGAGCTGATCTTCGGGAATTCCTTTTCCGTTATCTTTTATCTTCACTGTTAATTTTTTGTCATTATATTCGGTTGTAATTTCTATTTTTCCTTTGCCGGAAATTGCCTGGCATGCGTTAATCAAAATATTGGTGAAAACTTGATTTAGCATATTCGGATAGCATTTTATGAGTGGTAAATCTCCGTAGTGTTTTATAATTTCAATACGGTTTTTTGTTTCGTGTCTAATCAGATCAAGAGTTAAATCAATTTCTTTATTAATATCTGCTTCCTGGAGTTCTGCCTCATCAAGTCTTACGAATTTTTTGAGCGAGGTTACTATATTGCTGATTCTTTGAATTGCTTCATGGTCAATTTCGTTGATTTCTTTGAGCATATCTGAAATTTCAGGGTCTTTAATCTGCGGAATAAATTTGCTCAAAATTGTATTATTTGATTTTATTGACGCAACGGGAGTGTTAATTTCATGTGCAACGCCTGCAACGAGCTGACCTAGAGATGCCATTTTTTCGGAATTTATCAATTGAATTTGGGTTTCTTTCAGTTCTTTGAGGGTATTTTTCAGTTCGTGAACTGTTTTGATATTATTTTGATAGAGTTCTGCTCTTATTATAGCGTTGCCCAGCTGGGAGGAAATTGCTTCAAGAATTTCCAATTCTTCATTCAATTCACGCTTTTGGTAACTCAATAGGACTATAACTCCGATTAATTTTTGCATGTGGAATATAGGAACAACGATTCTCATAACAGGCTGTTTAAAAGCTTCCGCTCCGATGTATTCAATGAGACAGTGGCTTATTGAAATATTGCCTGAAACTATTTGATTATATGTGTTTTCATCAAATTTTATCTTCTTATTTTTTTTATTTTTATTTCCGTAAGTTTCGTCTATAGTGAAGTCGCCTTCATAGTTTGAGGCATAATAAGCTTCATAAGCGCCAAACATTATCGCAAGTTCGGATAATGCGGAATTCAGAATTTTTGAAATATCCATTGATTCTCTTATGATATTAGACATTTTGTTAATAAGTGCGATACGTATAGCTTGTGATTGGGCTTTTTGCCGTATTTTTTGAAGATCCTGATTTTCTTCCTCAAGCAGATTATATTTCTGCTGTAATTTTTCTTTTTGTGATTTACAAGTTTCAAGTTCATTTTCTGCTGTTACGTCAGTCAGAAAAATTACTGTATATTTTTTCTTTTTTATTGCTGTTAAGTTAAAGTACAAAATATTATTTGGAGATAGTTCAAAGGTTACGTATGCAAAAAAATCCTCTTTAGAGTTCAGCGCATGATAGATGGGAGAATAGATTTCGATATTTTCGCTGTTCAAAGGGCAGATGTCAAAATTCATGTTATGGGAAAATTTTTTCAAGCCCGAAAAATTTTGAAATCTACGTTTAAAGGCATTGTTTTGGAAAACAACCTCCCCTAACTTATTTGTTACAATTACCGCGTCCGGAAATTGATTTAAAAAACTGAACTTTTTCATAACCTTATTATATTGTATAAAGTTTATTCGGGCAATTACTTAACTATGCTTGACATTGCCGGAAAATGAGTTATAATGAATATATAGGGAAATGGTTCCAAGAACCGACATTCCTGAAACCATTCTTAACTCCCTATACAAATTCGGCGAGAATTTGAATTAAATGTCCTAGTGTAGCTAGGACTTTTTTAATTATTTCCCGTTTCATTGTACCACCTCCCTTCCGCTTTGGTCCCTTAACTAGTCTGTGTCGGAGGAGGTATGGAGCTTACCCTCAATATGTATTTTACGAGATTAAGTTTAACATGTCAAGAAAAAACAGGAAATATTATTAATTTAATATCAAGTCAAATGCAAGGTTTTCCGTAACTGTTTGAATATTCATGTTTAATTTTAATTCTTTTTTTGCTTTTTCAATCATTTTTATATCATGCAAAAGTTTTAATTTTAGACTGTTGTTATCAAGATTTGATTTTAGAAGGTTAATCATATAGTTTTGCATTTGTCTGAAAATTTCAGCCGGATTGTTTTCTTTTGTAAGATTCAGTATTGTATCATTAAACTCCAGAACGTCATCACGTTTCAATTGAAGATAATCATCCATAAAATCCTTAACAAGCTCAAAGTTTTGCGGCTCATCTTTTTGGGACGGAACAAAGAAACATTGTGAACGTGATACAACTGTTGAAATCATATCTGAAATATCATTTGTTAAGAAAAAGAAAGTTGTATTTAAAGGCGGTTCTTCAAAAGTTTTTAATAAAGCATTTGCGGCATCTGTTGAAAAGTTTGTTGAATTAAGTCCGCAAAGCTTGCCGTTGGAATCTTTATCGCAGAAGATTAAAACTCTGTGGTAGTCTGAAGTCACAGCAAGGTCATTTTTAATCATTCTTGCCTGAGCGATTGAAAACATTGTTTTGGAATCATCATCCGAGGGTTTGTTGTCTGCTTTTGAATATGTTAAAACCGCCGGATGAGTATTATTTTTTATCCATGTACAGTTAAGGCAGGAGCAATCAGGGGCACCGTCAAGTTTGCAGTTTAGAATTCTGGCAATCTCAAGCGCAAGTTCATATTGTGCATCAATGTCATTACCCCAAAATAAAATACAATGCGAAATATTCTTATCAGGATTTTTAATTCCCTTTGTAAAATAATCAATTAAAAACGGGTATTTATCTAAACAAGACATCTTCTACCTCCGTTTCAGGTGAAAGCGACTGCCCGGATTTTATTTTGAATTCAGCCTCCGTAAGGTTCTGCTTTAATTTGACCAAATCTTTCAGACTTGTATTTTTAAGTTTTTGTAGATTTAATTTTACGACATATTCATGCTGACCTGTAAGTTTTGAAAGTTCAAACGCAGAACATTTTGAAGAATTAGCTTTTAATAAAATCCATTTTCTAAGCATTGTTTGAAGTGCCGCAACGATTTCAAGACAGAATTTTTTCTCCAGAAGTTTTCTGTATTCCAAAAGTGCCTTGTCCTTTTCTCCTTTCATTAAATAATCTGAGAAAGCGAACAAATCTTCATTGGAAATGCACAATTCTTTTACCATTTCCGTTGTAATTTGTTTTTGGGGATAGATAAAAAGTTTAAGTTTTTCCAATTCTCCGTTAATTTCTCTAAGATTATTTCCGATTTGTGAAATCATGGCAGAAGCTGCATCTGATGTGATTTCCAGCTCTTTTGATTTTGCCTGTTTTCTTATCCAGCTTTCAAGTTCCGCTGTTTTATATGTCGGGATTGACGGGAATTCTTTTGAATTATATTTTGAAAGCAATTTAAAAAATTTTTTACGGCTGTCGAGTTTTTTGCCTTCGTTTCTCGGAAGTTCCGCAACAAATACTATATCAAGATTTTCGTTATTATCTTCAAGAGCTTCTTCAATTTGTTTAAGCTCTTTATCATCAAATGCTTTGGTAAAGTAGTCGTTTGATTTTATAATAACAAGCATTTTGCCAAACATCATAGGCTGGGTTCTTAATATTGATATTAAATCGGCAAATTTAGGATTATCATAAGTTTTCAGGCTCATTTCAAGAAAATTTTTATCAAGACCTTTTTTAAGCTTGTTGACTTCCTGCTCTATGTTAAATTCTTCATCGCCGTAGTAAAAATATATCGCCATACTTATATTATATAACAATATAAATTATTTATTTAAAAAACATGCCGAATAATGATTTTGACCGACTGTGAACATAGGCGGAATTTCTTTTTTGCAGATATCCATGCAATATTTACATCTCGGGTGAAATTTGCAACCTGAAATTGTCTGCTGAATTGTTGGCGGATGTCCCTGAATTGTTTCTAACTTTTCACCTTTATTTGCGGGTACTGCATTTAACAATGCCACTGAATACGGGTGGTTAGGTGTCTGGAAAAATTCATCGGCAGGGGCATTTTCCACTATTCTGCCGGCATACATTACGGAAACCTCATCGGCGTTTTCTCCGACAAGTGCCAAATCATGAGTAATTAAAAGAATTGCGGTTTGGGTTTGTTCTTTAATTTCTTTTAAAAGTTTCATAATCTGTGCCTGAATTGTAACATCAAGCGCTGTGGTCGGCTCATCAGCAATTAATATTTCTGCATTACAGCATAACGCCATCGCAATAATTGCACGCTGTTTCATTCCGCCGGAAAATTCGTGCGGGTAAGATTTTAATCTTACCTCAGGGCACGGAATTTGCACCATTTCAAAGGCCTCAATAGCTTTATTGACAGCTTCTTTGCCTTCAAGATTCTGGTGTACCTTTAAAACTTCAAGCAGCTGATCGCCAACAGTATATAAAGGATTTAATGATGTCATAGGATCTTGTGGAATTAAAGCAATTTTAGCACCCCGTATTTGCTGCATTTCATGTTTGGTATAGTTTAAAAGATTTTCCCCCTTATATAAAATTTCCCCTCCTGTTATGACAGCAGTTTTGGGCAGCAACTGCAAAATACTCATTGCGCTCATCGTTTTTCCACAGCCTGATTCCCCGACAAGTGCATACATTTTACCTTTTTCTAATGCAAAACTTACATCATAAAGCGCCTGCCGGAAACCGTTTTCACAATTGAATCCTAAGTTTAAATTTTTAACCTCTAATATTGCCATACGTTAATTATATATTCAAAAAGGGAATAATTGAATAGGGTAATAGAGGAATAGTTTTGTTACATTTTGTTACATGAGTTAAAGATTAATTTCAATTATGTCGTATATAGATTTGTGTAGCAGTGTATCTGTATATAAATTGTATATATTAAGTATTGTAAACTTAAATATTATACGGTTAAAAAGCAGATATAAAAAGAATTTAAGGTATATGAATATGGTAAAAGTAACATGATGACATGCAATTTCGGGAACGTGAATACGTTTATTTTTATATCGAGAGAAAAGAGTACTTAATATAACCATGCCTAAACAGGCTGAAAGGATGTGAACGATGTCAGTGGACAATGTGCAAAGCAAATTTTTGACTATGGCTGAATTTGGTACCTTGACCGAGGCGGAACAGGCAAGATACAATTCGGCAAGCAAAGCTGAACGAAAACAAATGACAATTGAATTTAGACAAGCTAAAGAAACTCCGCCTGAAGAGCCTGTTAAAGGTACAGCTGTTGAAAAAGGTGAAGAAGAAGTTACTACACCTGAAGAGAAACAAACACGTGCAGAAAGACGTGCTGAGGCAAGAAAGCAAAGAGAAGCTGAAATTGCAAGACAAAAAGAAGCTGCTCAAAAACGTTTTGCGCCCCAAAGACATTCAGAAATTGATGAAGCACGTATTGCAACAGTTGTTGGTGAAGATGACGATGCATTTTACAGAAACAAAAAAGCACAAAAAGAACTTCGCGGAAATACTGCTGATGCCATAAAAGCTTCATTAAAACATAGTCCTGCGTATACTGATGAAATAAATAAAGTCAGAGCAGAAATTGAAGCGGCTATGAAAGCAGGTGATCAGACTAAAGTGCAGGAATGTCAAGCAAAAATACAGCAAATGCAAGAATTTTTTGACACATTGGCTGATATTAGTGCAAAAGCTGACGTCAGACGCCTAAAATATGATGACAGAGTCGAGCATACGGCTATGTTTGATACACGTAAAGAAATGAGAGAGACCAAAAGGGCAGATAAAAAAGCAGATGCCGATGCAGCAGCAAATACAAGATATAGAGTTCATAAGAAGAAAATTTTGAGTGAGGAGAATGCAAATCTGCATGGACGTATGGGACAGGGTATGTCTTCTCACGAAGCAGCTTATGATATTGTAAAAGATATTCCTGGTGCAGATAGCACATTTGATCCAAATGAATATAAACACGCTGCTAATTTATACTCAAATAAGAAAGGGCATATGGCAGCAACTAAAGCTGAACTTCGCAGAATGGGTTTTGATGTCAAAGATGACACATTCAAAAATATTGCCAAAGCATTGCCTGTCGCTGTATTATCGCAGGTCGGAACAGCAGCATTGCCTGCCGTAATTGAAGCAACTGCAGTAGCCTTTGTTCAAAATTCTATAACAGGTGAATATTTAGCATACGATGAAGAATCTGCAAGTGTTAAATATGTCAACTGGAAAGGCATGGGCATAGGCGCAGCAGTTGGTACGGCAGTTGCGGCTGCAATGTTCGGCGATACTCAGGATGAAGATGTTCTGCATGGTTCACCTATAAAGAGTTTGTTTGGTAATACCGTCGACGCTGAGGGCAAAACCGTTAGAAATTATGAAAACATGAGTTTTGGATCAAAAGATGATAGCATAAAAGTAAAAACCATATTGCGTGCATTTGACCAACTGGATATGACAGATGCGGAAAAAATAGCATTATTAGAAGAAATATCAGGTAAAAATAGCCAGGGTATTTTAAGTAAAAAAGAATTGGCTGTCGCTTTTGCAAAAGCTTATGAACAGACACTGCCTGAACCTGTAAATGCGCCGGAAATCCAACATATTGATATTGAGATTGAAGATCCGGAAATCCATGTAGAACCCACACCGGTTCAGGTTTTACCGGATGAGAATCTTGAAGTTGAATCAATGCCGTATAATGTATTAGTTAACAATAATGATACTTATGCGAAAATTGCAGAAAGATTTGGTGTTGACGTTGATGAGTTAATTAAACTGAACGTAGATGCCAAAGGACTGGAATCCGGTCACATTGATTGCGAAGAAATTAAACATCAATATCTTGTTGCAGGTAAAGAAGTAAAACTCCCGGGCAATGCTAATCCGGATACGGTTAGAGCTTATAACGATGAATTTACGGCTGATCGAATCAGATCTGATTATATCAAATATGTAACAGGTGATGCATTCCTTGAAAAGAACAGAGATTGTTACAAAAATATCAAGGCTGCAGGGCCTGAGGCTGAAAAAGCATTCAAAGAGAAAATGATTAATGAAGCTAAAGCCGCCGGTGTACCTATACCTGAAGAATTTGGATCTGATGCTGAATTGTCGCGTGATCTTAGAGATAAAATAAAAGATTTGAAAACTGTAGTTGAAAATCAGAAGAAACATTTAAAAGATACATACGGTATTGAATACGATCCGGGTGATAAAACACTTCAACAGCAAACAGAGGAAATGAATGCGTTAATTGATCAAAAAGCAAAAGAAGCTAAAATCGCTAACATTGAAAAAGAACTCCAAAACCCTCTGCTTGATCCGAAACTCAGAGATTCTTTGGAAACAGAGCTTGAAGATCTTACCGGAAGACAAGCAAGAGCTGCAGAGATCTTGAAAGAACTGGAACAGCCTATGCTTAATCCTGAAATAGCAGACGCTTTAGCTAAAGAATATCAGGAGTTAACAGGCAAACCTGTTCCGGGTTTTGGAAATGGTGACTTCTCTGTTAATATGCCGGAGGTAAAAACAACAAAAGCCGCTGAAACACCAAAGCCTGCTGTAGAACCTAAAACTGTTGATCGTGCGGCAGAGATTCTGGAAGAACTTCAAACTTCGGTGATTTCTCCTGAGTATGCTGATGAATTAAGGGCTGAATATCAGGAATTAACAGGCAAACCTGTTCCGGGTGATGAGCCGGGAGCATGGTCAACCAACTTTAATCCTTTTGGATAATTTATAAAAAACCTCCCTTCGGGGAGGTTTTTTTTAGACTTCTTTTACACCATAAGGAATGGATTTCAAGTTGTTTTTTATCCAAAAGCCTTCTTGAGGAGAGAAAGTCATATTTATTCCGAAATATGTTGAGCCGGAACCTGACATTACAGAGTCAGGGTAAAGTTTTTTAATCTGTTGTAATTGTTTATAATCATCAATTACTGCCCATTCCAGATCATTTTGGAAGGTATCTCTTGCCCCCCACCCTAACCCTCCCCCTCTGGTGGGGAGGGAATTTGCAGTCTCAATAATTTTTTCAATAACACCTTCTATATTTTGGGATATTTCGTTATTCCAAAATCTTAAAACAGTATAACCCGTTTTTTGTAAATATTCAGTTCTTTTTTCATAATATTCAATATTTTTGCTTTCATTATGTTGACCGCCATCAATTTCAATTATTAATCGTTTGGATTGACAGGTAAAATCTGCTATATAAGGTCCTATTGGCTGCTGTCTTCTGAATTTTAAACCGTTTATTTGTTCTTTTCGTATATATTGCCATAATCTTTTTTCAGTATCGGTCATATTTTTACGAAGTTCTATTGATTTTTCTTTTGCGAATTCGCTGTATTTATGGGTGTATTTTTTCCCTCCCTCCTTGAGGGGGAGGGCTAGGGTGGGGGGCATATCTGCTATATCCATTTCGGCAAAAGACGGATAAGTTTTTATTTTTTCAGAGAATTTTGTATAGGCTTCTTTAGCACTGATGCCGAGGTTTATTGGCTTAATCAAAGAGACGTCAAATTCCTCAAAGGGTAATGCTTCTAAAATTTCACCTCTGCCGGAGGTTTGTTGTCTGCCGCCTTCAAGACATAAGTTCAGATCTGAACCTAATTTTGCGCAAAGTTCGTGTAATTCTTTGCGGCTTAACGGTTCATCAAATAATTTGTTTAATCCGTAAATCATTCCTGCGGCGTCTGTACTCCCTCCTGCTAATCCTGCGGCTATCGGAATGTTTTTTTCTATAAATACTTTTATTTTGTGCGCCGGCATGTTAGTTTTTTCTAAAAAAAGCAGGCATGCTTTATATACAAGGTTTTTTTCATTATAAGGGATTTCATCACTTGTGCCGCTTAAGATAATTTCTGTTGTATCGCTTTTTTCAACAGAAATTGTAAGATAATCAAACAAATTGATTGTCTGCATAATGCTGTCGATATTATGGTATCCGTCTTCGCGTTTGCCTGTGACTTTTAGGGTTAAATTAATTTTTGCGGGACATTGAATTTTAATTTGTTTCACGGAGTGCCTCCGACAATTTTCCGAACATTTCAATTGAGAGTTTTTCTCCGCGGGTATTTTCATCAATTCCCAGTTTCGCAAGTGCGGATGTTATAGCTTCGCGTGAAAATCCGCCGTTTAAAAGACAATTTTTAATATTTTTGCGTCTTTGTGAAAATGCTGCTTTTACTGTTTTTCTAAAATGTTTGTAATCGGATAATTCCAGTTTAGGTTTATCTTTAACCAGAAGTTTTACAAGAGCTGAATTAACTTTCGGTGCGGGGTAGAAGGATTTTCTGCCGACGAGTTTAAATATTTCAACATCTGCCCAGAATTGTGAAAGTATTGTCAAAAGTCCGTATTGTTTTGCCGGTGAATTTTCATCGGCAACCATTCTCCTTGCAACTTCTTCCTGAACCATCAGGATTATTTCGGTAATTTTGTTACGGTTTTTATTGTCTAAATCATCAACTTCACCAAGCAAGTGTGCAATTATCGGGCTGGTTATATAATAAGGAATATTTGCAACCACTTTGATTTTACCTTCACTTAAAGTTGACAAATCTGTTTTTAAAATATCGGCATGGATAATTTTAAGGTTCGGTGCCTTAAGTTTTTCAAGCTCCTTAATTGCTTCTTCATCCAATTCAATTGCGATAACCTGTTTTGCATATTTTACAAGCTGTTCGGTTACAAACCCGACGCCGGGACCGATTTCAACAATGGTATCATCTGGAGAAATATTTGCATTGTCAATTATTTCCCGAATAATTTCGCCATTAATAAGGAAATTTTGTCCGAGTCGTTTTTTTGTTCTGAAAAATTTTGCTCTTTCGAAGTAGTTCATATTACTAAATAATAATACCACACACAGGTAAATGTTTTAAAAAAATTTCTCTGCTAGTTTTGATAGTGTTATAATTAATTCAAAGAGGGTATATGTTAAACGCAAAAGTTAAAGAAAAATTAGAAAAGGAAGATATTTTAAGATTATACAAAAGAGGTTATAAAAAACCTCAAGACTTTACTGTCGGAATGGAATATGAACGATTACCGATTTCTGCTACTTCTTTTAAGACTATTGGTTATGAAAACGGGATATGTAATTTTTTGCGGCAGTTTGCAAAAGAAGAAAACTGGGATTACATAACTGATGATTTTAATATAATCGGTTTAAAGCAAAATCACGATACAATTACACTTGAACCCGGATGTCAGGTAGAATTAAGTATAAAACCTGAAAAAACAATCTTTGATCTTGAAAAAAAGATTAAATCATTAAACAAAAAAATTCTTCCGATTTTAGATAAGTTGAACATAAACCTTTTGGAATATGGTGTATCTCCGTTAACTACACATAAAAATATCAATATTATTCCGAAAAAGCGTTATAAGATTATGGCAAGATATTTATGGGGAATTTTGTCAGATGTCATGATGAGAGAAACTGCGGGCGTGCAGGGCTGTTTTGATTTTACTGATGAAGAAGATGCAGTCAGAAAATTCAAGATAGCAAACAAAATGGTGCCTTTTATGACTGCAATGTTTGCAAATTCTCCGATACGTGGCGGGGTTGAAACCGGATACAAAAGTTTTAGAAGCCTTAGCTGGCTTAATACCGATAATGAACGCTGCGGATATGCATGCAATTTGGATGAGGAGTTTTCTTTTGATGAATATATAAATAAAGTTATGCAGTCTCCGGTTATATTTTTGAATAAGGGACGTAATCCTCTGGAAATTAACGGCAGAATGAATTTTGAAGATTACATGGAAAAAGGGTTTGAAGGTTTTGAAGCTACGTTAGAAGATTACAAACTTCATGCAAATCTTTATTTTCCTGAAGTCAGACTGCGTAATTTTATAGAAATACGAAATCATGATTGTACAAGTATGCCTTATTCGGTTCTGGCTATTTATAAAAGTATTTTGTATAACAAATATGCAATGAGTGAAATTGAAGAATTGTTTAAGCCTTTTTCACACATGGATTTTGCGGAGCTAAGATATAATATTCCTAAAAATGCTCTCCAGTGCAGTATAAAAAATTATACGGTTCTTGATATTGCAAAAGAAATTCTCTATATCTCCGAAAAATCATTGATAGAAATGAATACAGGTGAAGAAAAATATCTTGAGCCTATAAAAGAACTTACCCTGAACGGCTTGTGCCCTGCAGATATTATCCTTAGAAGCTGGAACGGGTCGTGGAATAAAGATATTAAAAAATTGATTAAATATTTAAATAATCTCAGCTTATCAAATATTTAATATATTTGTTGACATATTTGGCTGCAAACAGTGCGATTAAACTTAATACATAATCATAAGCCAGTTTTAATAAACTTTGTGAAAGCATCCAGCCTTTTATAAAGCCCCAGCCTTCATGTTTTATTGCGGAGATAAATAGCATATAAATTATTCCGATAAAATGTATTGTTAAAACTCCTATTAAAGCTGCTTTGAGAATATTTTTAATTGAAAAACCGCTTTTTAATATGCTTCCTGCAAAAAACACAGCCGGAATATAGGCTGCAATATACCCAAAACCCGGTTCCAAAATATATCTGACTCCGCCTCCGAGCGCAAAAACAGGTAATAAAAATAATCCTGTCAAAATATAAATTATAACACTTGTAATCCCGAGTCTTCTGCCTAAAAGCCCTACAACAAACATTACGGCAGGGATTTGAGGAATTATTGAAAACGTATATAGAAAATCCTTTTTAGTTAATGCATGGTTTGAAAAAATATCAAACGGGATTATAAAATGTGTTATATTAAGCTGTACAAATGTGGATACCATTAAAAGAAAAGAACAGAAAAGTACCAGAAGTATATTCAGTACAGGAATTTTAAGTTTCTTTTTTTCTTTGCTTACCCTCTTAATTCGAGGGACCATAGCCTCATCATCTGTCATTTTCTTCTCCGGATAATATTTTTTCGTAATTCAATTTAAATTTATCGTAAAATATGTTTTCTGTCCACATTATTAAGGCATCTTCATTATTATTTTGATAATAGCCTTTTCTTGTGCCGAGCGACTTGAAACCGTATTTTTCATACAGTTTTATTGCCGCATTATTGGAAACCCGAACCTCCAGCGTAATATATTTTGCTTTATTTGCATAACAGTCATCAATAATTTTTCTCAAAAGTCTTTCGCCTATTTTTTTACGTCTGAAATCAGGAGAAACCGCAATGTTTGTAATATGGACTTCTTCCAAAATTTGCCAGCAGCCTGCATAACCTACGAGATTTCCGTCTGTGTCAAATGCGGCATAGTAACGTGCAAGATCATTTGAAAGCTCGTTTAAAAAAGACTCTTTAGACCAGTGATGTTCGCCGTAAGCCCGTTCTTCAATATTTATTACATTGTCCACATCGGACTTTTGCATACGTTGAATTTTGATTTCCATAACCTGATTTTAGCATAAAGTTTGTTAAACAAATGTTACAATTTTGATTTGCTGTCAGCGCTATGTTAAACTCTTTGTAAAGAAGGGATTATCAATGAGAAATATTGTTGTTTATACAGACAAAAATTCTTCAGCTCTTGCAGATGTGTTAGCTAAAATTGACGATACCAATGTAAGAATTGAAAATGCTGAAAAATTAAGAGAATATGAAACTTTAAATCCGGCAATACTTGTTATAGAAAGCGTTCCGGATATTAAAGATGTTTTAATGACAACAAAATTCAAGGTACCTGTTTTATTTATCGGCGAAGTTTTCAAAGGTACAACAGTACGCTCTGTTGCTTTTGATTTTATTAAAACTCCTGTTGATAACGATGAACTTTTAATCCGCGCAAATTGTCTTTTGAAAATCAGAGATTTACGTGAAAAATTAAAAGTTGTATCTACAACCGATGAACTAACAGGTTTGCATAACAGAAAATATTTGAACGAACGCCTTGAGCAGGAAATTTCCCGTGCAAGACGTTACGGGAACAGTCTTTCATGTCTTTTGTTTGACTTAGACTTTTTCAAAGTTGTAAATGATATTTACGGTTACGAATGGGGCGATGTTCTTTTACGCTCTATTGCCGATAAGTTAAAACAGTTAATAAGAAAAGAAGATATTTTGACAAGATACGGCGATGAAGAATTCTTGCTGATTTTGCCAAATACATCAGAAGACAACGCATTTTTATTCGCAGAAAGATTCAGACGTGAAATTGAAAGAATGGAATTTATTCCTGCAGGGGAAGAAGAAAGACATCCGATTACAATTTCCGGCGGTATTTCAACTTATCCTTGTATTGAAGGTGCGGAAGAAGATGCAAATACAATTATTCGTTACGCGGAACATGCATTGTACAATGCGAAAAAACGCGGTAAAAACAAAATTGTTCAGTTCTCACAGATTAATTTAGGAGAATAGGACAATTTAAAAAAACTCCTTTCTGAACACGAAAGTGTATATCTGGTTAATAGGCGGTGCCCTCCACCGCCTTTTGTTTTTATTTGGCAAAAATATAAAAATATGCTAATATAATTATATAAAAAGGAGAAGCTATGGAAATTATGAAAAAAACTGAGAACGGGGGGGGGCATCCCATTTAAGTAGAAAAGACAATGGTTTTGGGGGTATAACAAGGGATTACGAGAGTTTTGACAAAGAACATATTTTAACTTATAATTCTAATATGAAGAATTATAAATCAAGAAAAGGGTTTACTTTAGCGGAAGTCTTAATAACGCTTGGAATTATTGGTGTTGTTGCGGCAATGACAATACCTACATTAATAAGTAACTACAAAGATAATGTACTTAAAAATCAATTTAAAAGAAGTTATGCAATGTTAAGCCAGGCGTTATTAAGTGCTCAAAGTCAATTTGGTTATCTGCCCAGATGCTATTATAAAAATGATTCAGGTAATATTACAGAGATTTCTGATTGTAAACAACTAACCGAATATTTTTTATCGTCATTAAAGATAACAAAAACTTGTAAAGATCATGCCTTTAAAAATGGCTGTATACCTGAATATAGAGGTGCAGATGATATTATAAAAGAATAGCATAAAGATGACGAAGATTATGATGAAGATTACTGGCAGGATTATGCTACAAGAAATTGCGGCGGTTTTAATACAAATACAATATTGAATAATAAAACAGTATATAATCTTGCTGACGGTACAATATTATTTTTCTTTAACTCGACGCAAGGATGTGTAATAACTGTGATAGACATAAACGGCATGAAAGGACCAAATAAGTGGGGACATGATTTGTATGCATTAACATTACGCTCTGATGGCAATAATTTTAGATTTAGTGATACAGGTTGTCAACCTATTGAAGAAGGCGGCAGGCGATTTGAACAAATGCATAAAGAGGCTTTCCAATAAATAAGTCTATTTATTATTCACTCCGTAACCAAACATTGCAAAGTCGTATTTGACGGGATCTTCGTGGTCAAGTTTGCGTAAATTTTCTGTCAATTCCAATACTGCTTTAAAATCGTTGGATGTACGGGTTAAAAGTCCCATTTCACGTGAAATTCTCGCAACGTGAACATCCAGAGGAATTAACAAATCAGATGCCGGCATAAAGTTCCATATTCCAAAATCCACCGGCCCTTTTCTGACCATCCATCGCAAAAACATACACATACGTTTCATAGCACCGCCGTTTCTGGGATTTGGTACCATAAAATAAAACCCTTGTCTGGGATTTTTTGCACGGGAATAAAAATAATCCGTGACCGTAGTAAGCATAGTAAACGCACTTTCCCCTCTCCCCTTGTGGGAGAGGGCCGGGTGAGGGGTTAAATTATACCCGTATTTGAAAAGTTCTTCCAATCCGCCGTCTTTTTTATATAATTCTTTCATTATAGAAAAAATTTGTGCAAAATCATCAGGCTTTCCGAATCTGTAATTGAAATCGCCCAAAATCTCCGGTTCAAAATTAATTATAAAATTGTGAGGTTCATTTTGCGCCAGGTTAAAAAGTTGGTCTAATTTTTTTGTGAAAACGTCACGTCTGCCGTATGCGACAAGAGATGCCATAAAACCGGCTATCTCAATGTCCTTTTTATCTTTAAATCTATTTGGAAACCTGACAGGATCGTCTTTTATAAATTCTTCTGTTTCGTATTCTTTTACAAGATTATCAATTTCGGCTTTTGTAATCATCTTAACTCCTTAAAGCATTCCTCTAATATTTTATCACATTCTTTTTCCATGATTCCGCCATAGACTTTGAGTTTTGAATTCGCAATTTGTCTTAAGTCAATTTTTGAGCCTAATGCGCCGTAATTTGTATCAAAAGAGCCAAAGTAAACATTTTTAATTCTTGAATTTATAATTGCCCAGGCGCACATCGGGCATGGTTCAAGAGTTACATATAAATCACAGTCATCCAGACGCCAGCTGTCCAGTTTTTTAGCTGCCATACGTAATGCAAGGATTTCTGCATGGGATGTTACATCTTTATCCTGTTCTTTTTTGTTTGCGGAAGATGCAATGATTTCACCGTTTTTAACTACAACTGCCCCGACAGCAATTTCACCTTGCACAGTTTTTGCAATATCAATAGCAGACTCCATAAAATTCATTTATACAGCAACTCCTGCCAAATTCAAAGTGACTTCCGCACAAAATCCGCAGCCGGTTGATGAAGATAATTCAATTTTACCATTCATCGCTTCAACCAGACCTTTTACTATAAATAATCCTAACCCTGTTCCGCGTGTTGTTCTTGTTGTATTGTCTTCCAACCTGATGAATTTCCCAAAAAGCCGCTGAAGTTTTTCTTTTGGAATTACATCACAATCATTTTTAACAAGAATTCTTGCTTTATTGTCTTTAACATCTGTTTCAACCCGTATAACGGATTCAGGATAAGAGTATTTGACGGCGTTTTCAAGAAGATTTACAAAAACCTGTTCAAGCCTTCCTTTATCTGCATAAACTTGCGGGAAATCATCTTTTATTTTTATTACAATTGTTCTACCGTCTTTTTTACGTAAAAGCATTTCCGAACGTTCAAGAACATCTTGCAAATTAACCGGTTCGTTAACTGTTTTCAACCTCATTCTTTCAATATCAGGAATTGTCAACAAATCCTCAATCAATCGCTGCAATTTTTCTGACTGTTCTTTAATAACCCGCAGAGATTTTTGTTTGGTTTCTTCATCAATTGTAATATCCTGACGCATAAGCCGCGTTGTGTAACCCTGAATACTTGTCAAAGGTGTCCTTAATTCATGGCTTACCGTATCAATGAGGTTTGACCTGAATTCGTTTAATTCTTTTAATTCAACGTTATTTTTTTGAAGCTGCAGGTAAGATTTATGAATAGCATTAGCCATTTTGTTGAACTCAAATGCAAGGAAAACTATTTCATAAGGTGTAAATGCTGTTGTTAAAAGTCTTATTTGGCGATTGTAATTACCTTTTGAAATCGCGATTATACCCTTAAATAATTGTCTGATATTTATGTAAAGATAGTATGTATATAATGCTGTGACTGTGAGAATTGTAATTGTTGCAGCAAGTACGGAAAGTATAATTTTAAATCGGTTATCATTAATGGCACGTTTTGTAATTCCTTCTGTAGTATTTACAATGATTGTAATTTTAGGATCTTCTTTTGTAACATATACAATCGGCTGGTTTTTAACGTCACCAAAAATAACAGGATCATCATAAACACGATATTTGGGTAAAAGCTCCATTGTTTTTTGAAATACTTCATCAGTATAATTATGAGCGGCAATAAGTTTTCCGTTTTCGTCAAGAACATAAATTTGTCTTGTGTCTTCGTCCAAAGATTTAAAAAGTTTTGACCTTAAGTTTTCAACATCATAAGTAATCGTCAAATAATCGCCGTTTTTCAATTTTGTATATAACACGGCTTTTTTATTTTCACGGCTGTGTTTGTTAATTTCATCCAATTCGCTTTGATATTTAACTATCATTATTTCATCGCATCCGGGGACTTTCTTTTCCAAGCTATCCAAAAAATCCTGTTTTCTTTGGGGCGTATCAAGATAGTTAAGAGTATATGCGATTTGGCTCAACGTCATTTGGTTTTGGCTGAGGAAAAAATCTATCTCATCCGATACCATATTGGCAATCAAAACAGCAGTTTCGCGCAGTTGCGACCTTACGGACTGCTGGTTAATGTTGTTGATAATAAAACCGCTGATAGTTGTTGGTATGAGGACAGCGAAGAAAAAAACTATTACAATTTGTTCAACAATTTTGAGACGTTTGAATTTGAATGCCATAGATTAACCCTCCGCAAAAGGCGTTAATTTGTAGCCTACATTTGTGACTGTATGAAGATATTTTGGATTTTTTGTATCAGGCTCAATTTTATTTCTCAAGCCGCCCACATGAACCCGAAGCATCCTTACATCTTCGTTGCTGTCATAACCCCAAACTTCATCCAATAATGTTGCAAGCGTAACGGGGTTGTTAAAATGCTGCATAAGGCAATACAAAATTTCAAATTCCGTAGGAGTCAGTTTAACTTTTTTATTAACTATAACGGCTTCCAAAGTTTCAGGCGAAATAGTAATATCTCCCACGCTCAAAATCTCATCAGACAGAGAATTTTTTTCTTCCTCCATATTGTTGCGTCGTAAAAGAACACGTATTCTTAAAAGCACCTCCTGAATATCAAACGGTTTGACCAGATAATCATCGGCCCCGCAGTCAAAACCTTCGGTTTTGTCGTCAATGGTACCTTTTGCGGTAAGCATTAAAATAGGTATTGCAAGTTTTGCCTGACGAATATTTTTGCACACGTCAAACCCGTTCATTTTGGGCATCATAACATCCAGCAAAATCAAATCATAAGTGTTGTTTAATGCTTTGTTAAGTCCTTCCAATCCGTCTTTTGCCGTATCAACAAAATATCCGCTTTGAGCAACGTCAAATTCCAGAAGTTCTCTTATTTCATCATCGTCATCAACTATTAAAATTCTTTTTTCAGACATAAAACCCCGCTTTTTATTCTATTTTACTAAAATAAAAAGGTTTTATCAAGTATGGCTTTACATAAAAACTATTATAGGAATCTTTTGTTCACTTTTTCTTTTTATTGCGATGTAAAAAGAAAAAGTGAACCGAAAAAGAAAAACATGCGTGTTTACTTGCAATCCTTCGGATTGCTCAAGCCCTGACGGGCGCACATCCGTGCCGTTGCAAGCTGGCGCTTGCAATCTTTTCCCGCGCCTAAGGACAACGGCGCGGTATGACAAAATGGTTCGACCTTAACGGAACGAGCAATCATTACATAACGAAGCAACAACAAAGCGAGCATTGTCTGAGCGGTTGTTTTTTAGATCCCGCAACAAGTGCGGGATGACGTAAAAGCGAGTTTGCGAGCTTGGGCTGAGTTATAGTAATGATTAGCGAGTGCAGTTCCGGTCGAGAGTTTCTTTGGGTACTTTCTTGTCGGTACAAGAAAGTACCATGTACTCATAATAGTTTTTATGTAAAGCGGTATTACTAATGATTGTGTTGTTTTAAAAATAATCGTATAAAGCGCCTTTACCAATTCTGGCACAATATGTTGTCCTGCCTTAGGCAGATAATAGTTTTTATGGAAAGATATAAAAATTTGATTAAAACTTTTTAAGTTTAGCGTAGGCGGCATCCATGGCTTTTTTGCCCATTTTACCAAAATCTATTGTGTACATTATGCTTTCGCCTATTGTCATTACATCTGTTATATGCCCGACGCCTAATTTTTCGTGGAAAACTCGTTCTCCTACGTTAAAAACGTAATCTATAGTGGTATCTTCACGTTGTCTGCGTTTTTCCTGTTCTTCAAAAAGCTCCTGTTGATTTTTCCGGTTGCGTTCCTCTATCATGCGTTTTATGGCATTGTCTTTAAACAGCTCTTTAACCCTTTCTTCATCACGCTGTTTGTTTGCTTGTGATTTAACAAGGATTGTTCTGCTCGGCGTGCGGTTAGTTTGGTTAGTTTGCTGATTACGCTTTTGCGGTGCCACAAAACCTTTTCCGAAGCCTGTGGTCGGTTTTACATAACCATAGCTGTCAGCCTGCGCAGTTGAATAATTTCTTCCGGAATCTCCTGTCTTAACTTTAGATACTGCATCGCGGAAGGTTGATGAGCTTTCTGATCTGCCTTCAAAAGTAGACATTTCAAGGAGTTTGCGCGGAATTTCTTCAATAAATCTTGAAGGATTATAGTATTTATATTCCCCCCACATCTGGCGGCGTTTAGCGGAAATCAGGTATAATTTTTCTTCCGCACGCGTTACTCCGACATACATAAGCCTGCGTTCTTCTTCCAGTTCCGAAAGAGAATTAAAGGTTCTTTGGTGCGGGAAAACACCTTCGTCCATACCTGCCAGAAAAACAACCGGAAACTCAAGACCTTTTGCGGAATGTAAAGTCATTAACGTAACATTATTTGATATGTTGTCCATTCCGTCGACGTCAGATACAAGTGCTACCTGCTGCAAGAATTCACCCAAAGCATTATCAAGTTCTTCTGGCTCAAATTCTTCCGCTACGTTGACCAATTCCTGCAAGTTTTCAATATCAGCATCGGCTTCCGGAGTGTTTTGAAGCTGTAGTTCAGCCAGATAACCTGTTTTTTCTATAACAAGTGTTACAAATTCCCTCAAATTGTAACTTTTCTGTGCATCTCTGAATCTTAAAATCAGTGCGGCAAAGTCTTTGAGTTTACTTTGAGTTTTGGATGTAATTTCACTATCCTCGTCCAACTCTACAATTGCCTGAAAGAGGCTTAAATCCCGTTCATCAGCGAATTTTTGAAGATTTTTAATAGTTGTTTCGCCGATTGCACGCTTCGGAACATTTATAATGCGTCGTAAACTCTGTGAATCATCCGTGTTATAGATTAGTCTTAAATATGCAATTATATCTTTAATTTCTTTACGGTCATAGAATTTCAGACCGCCGTAAATTCTATAAGGAATACCGGCAGCCATACAGGCTTCTTCAAGTGCACGGGATTGAGAATTTGTACGATATAAAATTGCGTAGCGATTGTAATCTCCGCCGCTGTTTTGTTTGATTTTACTTACAATAAAATTGGCTTCATCAGCCTCATCCTGCGCTTCGTAGTAATCTATAAGCTCCCCGTCGCCTTTTTGAGAGTATAAGTATTTTTCCACACGCTCCTGATTATTTTCTATAATTGCGTTTGCGACGTTCAAAATATTTGCGGTAGAACGGTAATTTTGTTCAAGTTTGATGAGTTTTGCATCCTTAAAATCGCGCTTAAAGTTCAATATAATTGTATAATCCGCTCCGCGCCAGCTGTAAATTGATTGGTCAACATCACCTACAACACACAATGACCTTTCCGGCGGAACTTCCTTTTGCTTATTGGTATAAAGCATGTTAACAAGCATATATTGCGCAAGGTTTGTGTCTTGGTACTCATCAACGAGTATGTGCTTGAATTTGTTGTAATAATACTCTCTGACCTGTGCGTTTTGTTCAAGAAGTTTTACAGTCAGCAAAAGCATGTCGTCAAAGTCTATTGCATTGTTGTTATTTAAGGTGTTTTCGTATTCCTCAAAAATTGATGCAATCTTTTGGGATTTAAAATCTCTTGCAAATGTCGCAAAGGTATAGGCATCCTGCATTTTGTTTTTAGCATTTGAAATTACGGCCTTTACGAGTTTGGGCTGATAAATCTTGTCATCAATGTTTAACTTTTTAATAACCTGTTTTAGAACTGCTACAGAGTCGGTTTCGTCGTAAATACTGAAATTTTTGTCTAATTTTTTACCTGATTGAAAATTATAGTTTTCAATATTTTCGCGTAAAATTCTTCCGCAAATCCCGTGAAATGTGCCTACCCACATATATTTTACGGTTTCTTCGCCCAGAATACTTCCCAAACGCTCTTTCATTTCCCGCGCAGCCTTGTTTGTAAACGTAACCGCAAGGATATCACGCGCTCTTGCGTAATTGTTTTGGATTAAATATGCAATACGTGTTGTTAAAACTTTTGTCTTTCCTGAGCCTGCCCCTGCAAGTATTAACAGAGGTCCTTTTACTGTCTCAACAGCCTCTTTCTGTTCCTTATTAAGATTTTCTAATATATTTTCCACAAAACCTATTCCCAAAATCTGTTTTTCATGCTATAATACATCATAAGCGAAAAAAATATTAATTGCAAAAGGTAGGGAAAATGGTAGAAATTTTTATGAGTTCAAAAGATGATGACAAAGAAAAACAAAGTTCAATAGTTGTTCCTATTGATGATGATATGGATGTTGTCAAATCGAACTCGCCAAATACCGTTGATGAACTTGCAATGGAGCTTGCTACAATTAAACAGTCAGCAAAAAGGATTGCAATTATCGGAAGCCGTAACCTGCCGATTACACATCAGCAAATGATTGAAACCCTTGCAACAGCGCTTGTTATGCAGGGTAATACAATTATAACTTCCGGCGGCTCTTCAGGTACTAACGCTGCTGCTATCCGCGGGGCTATGAAGGCTAATCCGGATAAACTTAAAGTTATTCTGCCGCAAACTATCGGCCAGCAGCCGTCTGACGTTCAGGATCAATTAATCGGAGTTCCGAATATCGTTGAACACTCTGACCGCGCAATGATGACTTTGGCTGATGCGTCACGTGTTTGCAACAGAGAAATTATTGACGATTGTAATCAATTAATATGCTTTTTGTCTCATACAAGTAAAACACTTCATAATGCAGTGCAATACGCAGAAGAAGGGCATAAAGTTATTACCGTATTTTATTTAGATTAATTTCTTTTATGAATATATTGGTGCAAGATGTTTAAAAACATCTGACTTTTGTGTCTTATAAGGATTTATATGCTTAAAAAATTAACCGGTAAAAATCCGAAAGAATATGAATATGCCGCTCGACATTTGATGGATAATGCAGATGAAAAACTTTTTGCTGAATTGGTCGAAAAGGACAGTTTCTTGTTTGATTTCGTGAAACAAAATGTTGCACAAAGACTTGAAAATGCTACAAATGAACACAATTGGCAGACGGTTTTGTCTTTTTTGAAATATTATTCGCCGTCTTACGAAGAATTTGTCGCATCTACTCTTGCAAAGTATGCGGATGAGGATTTGACAGACAGAATGCTTGGGCTTTTGGAAAACGGTACCGACGATGAAAAAACTTATGCGGCAAAGTTTTTTTCATATATACAAGATCCGCTTGCAATCGAACTTCTGAAGAAAAATTCTTATACCGATAATGAATACCTCAACACCAATTGCGCGGCAACTCTTTCTGTTATGAAAGAAGAAAGTTCATATAATGGGGCGCTTGAAAAATTAAAATCTGATGACGATTTTGAAAAACTCGCTGCCGTAAAATTTTTAACCGCATACGGAAACAAAGACGCGTTGCCTCAAATTATTGAGGCTATGAAAAATTCTTCTATGGCGGAGAATATTGCAGGCGAAATTCCTTATTTGGAAAGTATTTTCGATATAATTGACGACAATTTTGAAAACGGGCTTTTGGTTGTGAATTATATTATAAACGGTTTAGGTGAAATTTTAGGGCTTGCGCAGGTATTTGATTTTGAATTGTTTGAAGTTTTGGAATATATTGAAAAAAAATACGAGGACAGCCGCGCTGCAGTTGTTCTGCTGAACGCTCGTGAAAAATTCGAGACTTTGACTGAAAACGATGAATACCTTTTCGATGAAGATAAAAACACAAAAAATGAAATCCATGATATTAAAAAACTTCTTTTTAATATAGATAAAAAGGAACTATTATCAAAGGTTAATGCAGAGCTAAGAGAAGACAGCCCGTTTGTGTTTACGGCGCTTGATTTTGCAACGGATTTGATTGCAATACGCGAACTTTTAAAATGTAATAATCAAACTATTATTCTAAAAACCGCAGAAGTTTTGAAATCTCTCGGTAACCTTGATGACACTGCAAAAACCGTAGCACTTTTGAAAATTACCGATGAGAATATTAAATCTATTATTCGTGCGTTATAATCAAGCACCGGCCTTGACAAAGTGAAAAAAGGAGTTATAATGAATATATAGGGTGGCAGTCCCCATTGGTGACTGCACTTAGTACCCTAAAGAATGAAATAAATTAACTGTAAAAATGCTATCATTGCCTTGATGGCATTTTTTATGTGTTCTTTTTTCAATCTTCTCACCCCCTTTCCACTGATTGCTTAGTTAAATACGTGTGTGGGTCGGGTTGTGACGGGTACTACCCTGTAGGTAAATTATAGATTATCAAGGTTTTGTTGTCAATATTTTTAGGAAATATTATGAATAAAATCTTTTATTACATAATTGATTTTTTATGCTAAAATAAAGGTATGGATTTTGAAGAAAAGACACTGGATTTTGAATATGTTTACAAGGGCAAAGTGATTGATGTTCGCCGTGATAATGTTGAGATTTCAACCGGAAGAAAATCTGTCAGAGAGGTTGTTGAGCATTCAGGCGGAGTTGTGATTGCGGCGCAAAAAAGTCCGGATACAATTTTAATGGTAAAACAATTTAGATACCCAATAAAGGAAACTGTGTTAGAACTTCCGGCGGGGAAACTTGAAAAAGGTGAAGAACCTTTTCCTGCTGCACAAAGAGAATTGGAAGAAGAAACAGGCTACAGAGCAAAAATTTGGAAAGAGTTGGGATTTATCAATACATCACCGGGATTTTGCAATGAAAAATTGTATCTTTATTTTGCGAAGGATTTGGAATTTGTAGGTGAACATCCGGATGAGGGCGAAATTATTCAGTGTTTTGAGTATAAACTTGATGAAATTTTTGAAAAAATTAAAAACGGTGAAATTAATGACGCAAAAACAATTTGCGGATTGATGAGGGCTTTTAAATTATGATTAAAATGGTTGCAACCGATATTGACGGTACAATTTTGAAATGGAGTTTTGAATTCAGTCCTGAGGTTAAAAAATGTATAAAAGAACTTGATGAAAGCGGGATTAAGCTAGTTCTTGTAACAGGCAGAATGCATAGTTCAACAACTCCCGTGGCGCGTGAACTCGGGCTTCATACGCCTATTGTTTCATATCAGGGCGGTTTAATAAAAGATGAAAGCGGCAAAACGCTTTATCAGAAAGATTTGAGACCTGACTATGCTAAAAAAATTATTAAATGGGCAAGAAAAAATAATGTTCATTTAAACTTATATCTGGACGATAAATTATATGTTGAACATGATAATGAAATAGTCAAAGAATACACTGACGGCAGGTTTATAGATTATACGGTTTGTTCTTTTGATGATTTGAATATTGAAAATGTCAATAAACTTCTTGCAATAGACTTAAAAGATGCAGATAAAGTTACCGGCTGGGTGGAGGAGTTAAGCAGGGAATTTCCGGATTTGTACATAGTAAAATCCACTCCGTTTTTCTGCGAAATCGGCTCAAAAGATGCTAAAAAATCTTCCGGGGTCAAGTTTTTGGCTGATATGTGGAAAATTAAACAGGAGGAGATTTTGACAATCGGCGATCAAGATAACGATATAGAATTGTTAAAAGCCGGCGGAATTAAGGTTGCTATGGGTAATGCGACGGAGGAATTGAAATCCTATGCGGATTACATAACAGATACTGTTGAAAACGACGGATTTGTAAAGGCAATTGAAAAATTTGTGAAACTCGGAGTTAAAAATGTATAGAATAGGTTTGGGATATGATATTCATAAATTAACCGAAGGGCGCGATCTGATTATCGGCGGGGTTAAAATTACGCATGAAAAAGGGCTTTTGGGGCATTCTGACGCGGATGTTTTAATCCATGCGATTATTGATGCAATGCTGGGTGCACTTGCGCTTTCTGATATCGGAACACTTTTCCCTGATACTGATAAAAAGTATAAAGATATTGAAAGCACAATTTTGCTTGAAAAGGTTTACGAAAAAATTTCGGAAAAAGGCTGGCAGATTGTGAACATTGACAGCAATATTATTGCTCAGGAGCCTAAAATGATGCCTTATATTCCGAAAATGAAGAAAGTTTTATGCAAAATTTTGGAAATCGAGCCTGATGAATTATCTATCAAAGCTAAAACAAACGAGCATTTGGATGCTGTAGGTCAAAAGCTTGCAATTGAAGCACATGCTGTTGTTATGTTAAGGAAATAACTTTAATAGCGGAGCCGGCGGCGGGAGCGTCGTCGAAAAAATAGTTCTACTATATTTATTAATTATCTGAATTTACGCATCATTGACATGGCTTTGGTCATGGCGTGTTTGCCCATTTTTCCGCCAAAACCGCCCATCATTTTTTTCATATCATTCATGCCCTTCATCATCATACGCATTTGTTCAAACTGTTTGATGTAAAGGTTAATATTATGCATATCAATGCCGCAGCCCTTGGAGATACGTTTTTTGCGGCTTGTGTTTAAAAGAGCGGGGTTCGCGCGTTCTTCCGGCGTCATGCTCTGGATAAATACTTCAATTTTTTTGAATTGTTTTTCACCTTCGTGGGAAATCTTTTCGCGGTCATCTTTGGACATTTTCATACCCGGAATCATCCCGAGAATTTGATCCATTGAACCCATCATTTTCATCTGCTTTTGCATTTTTAAAAAGTCGTCAAAGGTGAATTCGGCTTTTGCCATTTTAGCTTCAAGCTCTTTTGCGGATTTTTCGTCAAAAACTTCCTGCGCACGTTCAACCAATGACACAATATCGCCCATGCCGAGAATTCTTGTTGCCATTCGTTCAGGATAAAAATCTTCCAGCGCATTAAGTTTTTCACCTGTACCGGTAAGTTTTATAGGCTTTCCTGTACAGTAAACAACGCTCAGTGCAGAACCACCGCGGCTGTCGCCGTCAAGTTTTGTCAAAACCAAGCCTGTCAAACCGATTTGTGCGTCAAAGTTTTCCGCAACATTTACAGCCTCTTGACCTGTCATGGCATCTATTACAAGAAGTTTTTCCTGCGGTGCAAACATTCTGTCGATTATCAAAAGTTCTGCCATCATATCGGTGTCAATCTGCAAACGTCCTGCAGTATCAAGGATTAAAACGTTAAAACCTTTTTCTTTTGAATAATCAATTGCGCTTTGCACTATATTTTTAACATCTTTTGAGCCGTCAATTGTGAAAACTTCAACGCCGATTTCATTACCCAGTGTTTTTAATTGAGAAATTGCTGCCGGACGATAAACGTCACATGCTACAAGTAATGGATTCTTACCTTCCTTTTTAAGCTTTACGGCAAGCTTTGCAGATGAAGTTGTTTTACCTGAACCCTGTAGGCCGAGCATCATAATTAAAGACGGGTGACCGCTTAAATCTAACGGTTTTTGTTCTTTCCCTAAAAGTTCAATTAATTCATCATGAACTATTTTAACGAGCTGCTGTGAGGGGTTTACGCCTTCCAAAACCTTTTCACCTTCGGCTTTATCTTTTATAGCGGAAATAAATGCCTTTACCACACGTAAATTAACATCCGCTTCCAAAAGCGCACGTCTTATTTCGCGTAAAGCCTCTTGCATATTATCCTGTGTAAGTTCGGCACCGCGGGTTTTAGAAATTATACTTTGTAATCTGTCGCTTAAACTTTCAAACATAATTATATAATAGCACAAAAAAAAGCTATGTACTGAGGTGCATAGCTGTTGATTAGGGATATGTGTATCTTAGTCTCTAAGGAGTATGGTTTTATATTAGCAGAGGACTTGAAAAATAAAATCATACGTTTTATTGATGTTTTAAAAAAATTTGCTAAAAATTTTTTAGTGGTACAATAAAATTACACACAGCGGTATCGTCTAGTGGTTAGGACGGGAGATTCTCATTCTCCAAACAGGGGTTCAATTCCCCTTACCGCCGCCATTATTGGTCAGTGTTTTACATATCCTATTCAATATCAAAGTTTGTATGAAAAAAATATTATGTTTTGGCGATTCTAATACATTTGGTTTTAACCCCGAAACTGGCGGCAGATTTGACAAAAACAGCCGTTGGAGCGGAATTCTGTCACAAATTTTTGCAGATAATTATGAAGTTATTGAGGATGGCATGAATAACCGTACGGGCTTTTTTAGAAATCCTGAAGGGCTGAAGCAAAGCGGCGGGGAATATCTTCAGGTATCTCTTGAAAATCACAAAGATTTTGATATTTGTATTCTGAGTCTCGGGACAAACGACGCGCAAATTTTTTATCCGCTTGATGAATTTATTGCGGAAAAAGGTTTGCAAAATCTTATTGATGTTATTAAAAAATCCAATCAGGGAGCCAAAATTATTATAATTCCTCCGGTAAAGATTACAAAAGATTTGCTGCATAGCGGTTTCGCCGCAATGTTTGATGAAAATTCCATTGAAAAAATTCAAAAAATCTTCCATGTCTTTGAAAAAATTGCAAAAGATAACAATTGTTTTTACTTTGATTTTAATAAGTTTGTGCATCCGTCGGAGTTTGATGGGATCCACTATACAAAAGAATCTCACCAAGTATTAGCCCAAAGGCTTGCGGAATTTATTTCAGATGGTTTTTAAAACCTTCAAATACCGGACTCATTTTCATAATATTTTCAATCGGCGGTTGTTTGGTATCATTTTTAGAATCTTTTATTTGCTTATTGTATCTGATTTTTGTCCATAGCCTTGTAATTGCGCTTAGTGTAAATCCCATTACAACGATACTGAAAGCATAGGGCACGCCTGTTATCACGGCCTTTTGTTTTATAAGTGATCCAAGCTCCTTATCAACGGCGGAATTGTTTTTCTTTGCCAATTTTTCAGCTATTTCCGGAAGTTCTTTTCTTGATGGTACATTAATTATTCCGTTTTTATCTTTTTTGATTAATTCAGGGAAATATCCTTTTTTCGCAAGTATTTTTTTGAATCCTTCGTCAAAAATTGCAGATCCGAAAATTGTATATAAAACAACCAGAGGCACCCTTGTCCAAACTTCATAAAAATCTAATTTGCCGCGATCTTTTGCAGCGTTTGAATATCCGAATAATCCTGTGGTGGCAATAACTGCAAGCTGACCTTTGCTTAAAGCCAGTTTACCGTTATTATTTTCAAAATCAAGCTTTGTGTAATCTTTTAGGAATTTTTTAAATTTGGGAGATTTAATACCTGCTTTTTCGAATAATTTTGCAAGTTTTTCTCCCGGTTCAAGAATCCCCTCGGATAGCTTAACCAGCTTGTCTGACTTATGTCCCCCAATTGCAAGTGCCATACCTGTACCTATTCCGGCAGCAGATAACAGTCCTGCTTTTAGCAATTCTTTTTTCGCGTGAGATTCTACATGTTTTTGCTGGTTTATGTCTTCTTTTTTATCCTTGTTCAGGTTTGCTATGTTGTTAAAATCGCTTGTTTTAAAGACTTTTAAGGTAAATAAATTTTTTGCAAAGCTCAGTGTATATTCTAAAACCGGAATCGCAAGACATGCAGCAACCATTCCGGCTTTGCTTGTAATAAGTCTGTTTTTGAAGTTTTTATCAAAGTTTGATTTTTTAATTGTTTCTAAACTCTCCGGAATATTTTTAACGATATTTTCTTTTAAGTTTTTAGGCTGAATTGCTTTAAATAACCCCTTTTTATATAAATGTTCTCCGAAAAACGGTGCTGCATAGTAAAATAATCCGGATTCCAAAAATTCTAAAAACGTGAATTCCCAAAAATCAGCCTTACTTCTTGACAATAAAGCTTTGGGAACCCAGTTTGTCGCAGTATCTTGTATAAATCTTGTTGAAGATAAATTCTCCTGTGACTTTATGAAAGCATCCAGAATTTTTATTGTGCCATTTCCTGTTGAACCTTTGAAACTCGGTTGGGGTGAATTTTTATATTGTTGTCTGTTATTTTGCAATAAATTTATTCTTGTATACATTTTTTACATCCTTATTATTGTTACACACTAAAAAAGCCACCTTTATCAGGTGGCTTGAACTTGTTTTATTTTCGATTAACACATTCGAAATGCAACACAATGACCACCTGAACTTAGGCTTTGCATCATCATTTGCATCATCATTGTTGTGTTGTTTCTCATTTTTCTTCCTTTTGTGTTTTATGATATGATAATAAATTATTATTGTCAATAATAGTTTGTCAAAAATTAAAAAAAATGTTATAATAAACCCAAAAGAAGGAGAAAAGCTTATGAAAATTATGAAAAAATTCAAAAACGGGGGGGGGCGTCTCTCCTAGGTAGAAATAGCAAGGGTTTTGGTGAAAAAACTAAGGTCGAAAATTGTTTTCGAGACCATAGCGGAGCCGGAGGTGGGAGCGTCGTCGAGAAAACAATTTTTGACCTTAGTAAAAAATATGCGTTCACCCTGGCAGAAGTCTTAATCACCCTTGGAATCATTGGAATAGTTGCCGCAATGACAATACCGACGCTTATAGCAAATTATAAAGAAAAGGAACTGATAACCCGTAATAAACAGGCATATTCGTTAGTGACGCAAGCGTTGAATAGGATTAAAGCTGACTCATCAAGTATGGTTTTAACTGATACAATTAATCCGAATGGCGATTCTGCGAAGGTTATTGCGGATTTATCAAAATATTTTAAAGGATCAAAGGTAAATAATTCGCGCTACAATTTGAAATATGTAAAACCTGTTGAAAATGTTACAACTAACACGAATAGCTCTTCGCAGATGGAAGTCCCAAATCTTCGTCTTACAAACGGAATGATAATAGGGATAAATTTGCGTCCCGACTGCCGTAGAGAATATACATGCACTAAATATAATGAGGATGGCAGTGCCAAATTGGATGAAAATGGCAATCCTATTCAAGGAACTTGTGTTGAAAAATATTGTGCAAAATTTATGGTTGACGTTAACGGGGAAAATTTACCAAATCAGATTGGTAGAGATGCGTTTGCGTTTTATATAACACAAGATAACTATGAATTTTTATGTAGTATATTTGCCGGTTGTATAGAAGATATTATAAAATATAACAAATTGCCTGATGATGTTGTAGATTATGAAATAGGCGGGGAATTTGTAAATTAATATTTGTAACTGCGATAAAAAAGAGCCCTTATGGGCTCTTTTTTATTTATTCAACAACTTCTTCTTCGGATTTTTCTTCTTCTTCAACGGAATCAGTTCTTATTGATTCTTTGCCCGGAGTGAGAGTTTTGCCTTTATATTTTTCAATTTGTCTTGCCAATTTATCAGCCAATAAATCAATACTTGCATACATAGATTCAGCAGCTTCTTCACAGCGGATTACGCCGGAAGCCATTTTGCAAGAAACTTCTGCAACATGCTTTCCTGATGCTGAAGGATTTTTGATTACAGATAAAACAACGTCAATTCCTTGAATTTGATCGTAGTGTGCTGCAACCTTACCCATTTTTTCTTTTACATAAGCCTTAATAGCGTCAGTAATTTCGATGTTTCTTCCGTTTACGTAAATGTGCATTTAAAACCTCCATTATTATACTGCCATAGCAGTATAACACAATTCACGGATTTTTTAAAGGGGGTAATAAACTAATCTTCTATAATAAATTGCGGTAATTCAACATTCGGTGTGCCGATTACTCTGACCAATTCCAATACTGATGCTTTCATTTGACATTTTTGTGAAGACCCGCTAAAGAAATCTTTGTAAAAACATCCCTCACAGTTACAGCCTCTTTTATAACATTCAAGAGCGGTTGGTGTCCATCTTCTAACGGCAACTGCTCTACCCATATCTCTACTTCTAAACAATTTATATAATCTCCAAATTCATCTACTCACACATGCGTGATATAGACAGCAAAGCTGCCTTTACCCCACCCCTGAGGTCGCTTGTATCAACTATCTCCGACCTGTTTATACTAACATTATAGGGAATAAGTATTATTTTTCAAGGGGCAAACATGTTGTTATGAAGAATTGTAACAACTGCCTTAGACGCCTTTGCATAGGGGTTTTTGAGGTGTCAATCACATGATAAATAAAGCTATATCATGCTCTCAAGATTTTAAACCATGAAAACCCATGTCGGGACATGGTTTTACATGGGTTAAAACTTTATTAAGAAATGTAAATAATTTAGTAATATTACTGAGTTTTGGGCATGCAGGCATGCCAAAAATCAGGAAATAACTGATTTTACGGCAAGAAAAATTAAAATTATTCCGCCCGTGATTTCAAGGTATTTTTTCGGGAATTTTTTAAGGAAATTACCGGACCAAAAACCGCTTAAAGACATAATAAATGATGCAATTCCTATTAATAGGGCTGCAAAAAGTAATGGTGTTCTTGAAAAATTAAGGCTTGCACCTGCAACAAGAGCATCAATACTTGTTGCAATACCTAAACTTATCAAACATCTAAATCCTATACAGCAAATTTCTTCCTTATCTGGCTGAAAGGCTTCGAGAATAAATTTGACGCCCAGCACAAAAAATATGGCAAAAACCAGCCATTTGCTAAACGGTGCGACAATATTGTAAATATAATCAGCGCCAATATAACCTACACAAGGCATAAATCCCTGAAATAGTCCCATTGTAAGGGCAAGCCTAAGCGAATTTATTGTTCTTTTTTTATAAAATATAAGCCCTTGTGAAAAGGAGACAATCAAACAATCTATACCAAGTGCTATTGCAAGTAAAATTATATCAATTAAGCTCAACTTCCACCTCAAATAACCTGTTCCAAGGGAATTTATATTCTACTTCGGTCTGTAATCCGATTTTATCAAATACAATTTTTTCAAATTCTGACATTTTGTCTTTAATTGACGTGTTATCGGGTTTTTGCTGCCGGACATTTGCCTGATACGCCCAATCGTCAAGGAATCTTATGATTTCCAGTTTTTTAAAAGCAGTGTCATTATATTTTTGAGCCAGAAATTTAATTTTGGCGGCACAAATAAGACTTCCAAGGCTGTTAGCCGTGGTATTCCAGGCGGAATAGCCGTAAAAATTATTATCAAAATCGCATTTGAATAATGTTTCAACAAATTTGTTGTCACTTCCGTTTGCAAAACGCACATCAGCAATCATATAAGGCTTGTCAGGCGTTTCCCAGGTGCCGTTAAATGGTTCTGTAGCCGTTTTCATAACAATTTCCCCCTGATGCTCTTTAAAGTTATTGACATACAGCAAAATATCCGCATTTTGTATGTCGGAGACCTCGCATCCGGAAAGTTGAATTTGTCCCTTGACGCTGTTTTCAACAGAAATGTCTTCATAATTTGATATAAGATTTTTGTAATCTGGCTCCAAAAATACCGGTGCAATTTTTACATTACCTTTAATTGCCTGTGCAAAAAGTGTCAGCGGAATTTCATCAGCGCCTGTTTTTACAAAACCTCCAAGCGCTTCAAGGGCTTTAGCTTCCTGAACATTAAACCCGTATTCCGCGCAGTCATCTTTAGAAAATACAAGAGTTTTAAAAAATCCTTGTTTTTGCCAGTCAAGGTAAATCTTATTTATTTCAAAATTTCTTTTTCTGGTTTTCAGATAATCCTCAAGAATTTCATCGGGTACTTCTTTTTTGCATATTGTGCCGTATTTATCCATACAGTAGGAATAGTTAAATATTTTTTTGCCCCATTTTGACCAGTATTCTTTTTCTTCCTCATTAATATTGTTATTTGAAATCCTCATAATACTTGAAAACGCATAGATTGCAGTGTTTTTACCCGAAAGAATTTCGTATAACTTTTGAATTTTTGTTTTAACCTCTTCAAAGGTGTCGGGGCATCTTCTTGAAGATATCAAGCCGCCGTATGCAAGTGTATCAAGGGAAATTATTATTGCATCAAGGTTTGGAAGATTTTCCAGCCATTCAAAAAGTTTTTCTGTATCGACATATTTGGTCAAATCCCCAAGCAGGCTTCTATCAGGCAGAAAAAGTTCAATGCTGTTGTCAATTGCCGCAATTTGTTTGGGCAAAGTATAGCATACAGGACGATTATCTATTGGTATAAATCCTATTTTCATTCTTTAATTATAAAATATTATGCATTATAGGCAAAATTTTAACAAATTTTATCTAAAACACTCTGTTTTTGCTTCCGCCGTTGATAAAATCCGAAATCCCGTCAAAAGTTTTGGTTAGTATGAAATCAATGGCGTCTTGAGATTCATACGCAATGTGCGGTGTTACAAAAACATTGGGCATCTGAATTAATTCCTGAATGGTTTTAGAATTTTGCAGACATTGAAGTGATGATTTTTCCATATTATTAGAAAGTTTTTCGCATGCTGCATTATAATTACAAGCCACAACATCCAAAGCTGCCGCAAGGATTTTTCCGTTTTCGAGATTTTCTTTCAAGTAACATGTTTCAACAAGCTCTCCGCGTGCAACATTTATAAAATACGAATTCGGTTTCATTAAATCAAATTCATGTTTTGAAAACATGTGATAATTGTTGCCCGTATAAGGCACATGTAACGTTATTATATCGGAATTTCTTATTAAAAAATCAAGGGTTGTAAAATTTACATTGTATTTTTCTTCTAATTCTGTTTTTTCAACCAGATCATACGCAAGAATTTTCATCCCGAAAGCATGAGCGAGCCTGCAAACTGCCGCTCCGATTGCACCGGTTCCTACAACACCAAGTGTTAGTTTTTCCAAATCCCTTCCTACAAAAGAGGTTCCCATATAGTTATTATTTTTTACGCTTATAACAGAGTTGAATATATTCCTTACAACTCCTATAATCAGTCCCATTGTAAATTCCGCAACGGCTGTTTCGCCGTAATTTTGGACGTTTAAAAGTGCAATATTTCTTTGCACACAGGCTTTTTTGTTAATATTATCATAACCAGTTGATCGTGTTGCAATTACTCGCAAGTTTTTAAACTGGTCAATAATTTCTTTTGTGAGTGTTGAATTAATAAAAACACTTATTATAGACGTTTGATTTTTGTCTTCTTCTGATATTTCATTGATAGTTTCTTCATTAAGACTAAAGTCAAAGAATTTTATATCGTAATTATTGAATTTATTTTGTCCGAAGAAATCACGTTCAGTTTCTCTATATTCAAAAACAAGCATTTTTATTGACATATCAAGCCTCCTGAATTAATTATTCAACAAGGATAAATTAATTCTATTAATCAAAAGTGTATAATTTAAAAATGAATTATTAACCGATAAGAGAATGAAACACGCTGAAAAAAAGTTTATCTTGATTATGAAAGGAGTTTCCATGAAACACGATTTGATAATAAGAGAGCCGGAGCTTTATTTTGACAGTATTCATCAGGAATTGAATAATTTTTTAAGAGATACGCTTTTAACCAATCATTTTGCAAATCCTTTAAATATAAAAAAGACATCCATATGGAGACCTGCAATAGAGGTTAAGCAAAATAAAGACGACTACAAAGTAAAAGTCCAGCTTCCCGGAATAAAAAAAGACGATATAGAAATTGAAATTGATAATGATTTCATGACAATTACCGCCGAAATTCAGGAAGAAAAGGAAGAAAAAGAAGAAGCCGAAAAGAATGCACGCTATCATACAAGTGAATTTCGTTACGGTAAATATCAACGAACAATATCTTTTGATCAGCCTGTAAAAGCTTCGGAAGCAAC
The DNA here is from genome assembly GCA_944323695.1 of Candidatus Gastranaerophilales bacterium. Classification (GTDB taxonomy): domain Bacteria; phylum Cyanobacteriota; class Vampirovibrionia; order Gastranaerophilales; family Gastranaerophilaceae; genus SIG32. The sequence goes on along the minus strand of CALUTI010000003.1, from coordinate 162,652 downwards.
AGCCAAATATAAAGACGGGGTATTAAAAATAACCGTGCCTAAACAAAATGCACAGGAGTATAAACCTCAAAAAATAGAAATACAAGACTAAAACGGTGTCCGGTCCGAATCAATCCCGGATTTGCTGGGACATGCAATAAAGCGCGGCGGCTGCTTTGCCGGATCTCCGATTCTATGCAGGAGCGCGGGAATCCTTCAACAGGCAGCTTATAATGACACCGTCGGTTCAGGGACAGCATGATTCCCTAACAACCGAAAAAAGAGTGCGGTACAGTGTATCGCGCTCTTTTATTTTTTAGCTTTCAATTAATAAACTTGCGCCTATAACGCCTGCGGTGTTGCCTAATTTCGCCGGAACAACCTCAACTGCAGAACCCGCAACAACCATAGAGCGTTTTTTAATTGTTTCTCTAATCGGATCAAGTAAAATATCGCCTGCATCGGCAACCCCTCCGCCGATAATGATTTTTTCAGGGTTTAAGAGGTTTACAACACTTGAAAGTCCAAATCCTATATATTCACCGACACGTGTGAAAATTCTTCTTGCAACCGGATCGCCCTGTTTTGCTGCTTCTGCAACAACAAACGGTGTGATTTCTCCCCTATTTGCCATTTCACGGAATTTGGTTGATTTGCCGCCTTTAATGTATTCTTCTGCCATTGCAACTATTGACGGCCCTGATGCAAAAGCCTCCAGACATCCGTAATCTCCGCATCCGCATAGTGGACCTTCATGCATTTGTAATTTAATATGACCGAGTTCACCGGCAGCATTAGAGGCTCCGCGCACTAATTTTCCGTTAATAACAATGCCTGAGCCGATACCTGTTCCGACTGTCATGCAGATAAAGTTTTCACAGCCTTTTCCTGCACCAAAGTTCAATTCACCAAGTGCCGCGCAGTGAACGTCGTTATCAATTCTTGTCGGGATTTTGAATTCATCTTCAATAATTTGGGCAATCGGAATATTAACCCAGCCGGGAATATTCGGGGCAAGTCTTACTATTCCGTTTTTATAATCTATTTGTCCCGGAAAATCAAAGCCGATTCCTTCAATATGTGAAACTTTTGTCTCTGTAATCAAATCTTTGATAGCCTGCTTGATATTATTTACTGTATATTCGTAACCCATTTCAGCCCTCGTGGGAACAGAGTTTGAATATAAAATACTTCCCTTATCATCTACTAAAGCAATTTTAACATTAGTTCCGCCAACATCAATTCCTATTCTATTCTTAGCCATATTTTCCCCTTCTTAAATGTTATATTACTATTTTATGACAAAAATATTAAATTAAAAGTTTGTAAGGTGAGATTAAGATAATATTAAAATATTGAGACAGCGGGGAATTTATAATATAATTATGTTGAGGGCAACCCCTCACCCTGAACACTAAGACTCACAAGTTCGTCAAGTGTTCATCCCTCTCCCTCAAGGGGCGAGGGGAGGTTAGTACAGAAGAGAGGTAATTATGATAGACAAGACAGCAGTTATTCACCCGTCAGCACAGATTGCGGAAGATGCAATTATCGGACCGTATGTAGTTATTGGCGAAAATGTAAAAATCGGCAGCAAAACAAGAGTTATTGCAAATGCTTATATTGAACATGCTGAAATCGGCGAAAGATGTACGATTTCACCTTTTGCAACAATAGGTTCCGAGCCGCAGGACTTGGGTTATAAAGGTGAAGAAACAAAAGTTGTAATCGGCGACGATACTATCATAAAAGAAAACGTAACAATCCACAGAGGCGCTGCTTGCGGTGATTTTACCACAAGAATAGGCAACAAATGCTTGCTAATGGTTGGTTCACATGTTGCGCATAACTGTGTTCTCGCAGATCAGGTTATTTTGGCTAACCTTGTAACTTTAGGCGGTCATGTTCATGTCGGATTTGGTGCATTTGTGGGCGGTATGAGCGTATTTCACCAAAATATTAGAATTGGTGATATGGCGATTATTTCAGGATTTTCTGCGTCACGTCAGGATATTTTACCGTATTCAAAAGGTGAAGGGCGTCCTCCTGTTCCGCGCGGGCTTAATGTTATTGCTATGAAACGCCGCGGAGTTCCTCAAGAAATCAGAACTGCAACAAATGAAGCGTTCAAACTTCTTATTTCCGAAGAATTAAATACAACTCAGGCTATTGAAAAAATTAAAGCTGAAATTCCGATGAACGAATATATCGAAAAAATGATTGAATTTATTCAAACTTCAAAACGCGGAGTATTGTTAAAATCCCACAAACATGGCTATCAGTCATTAGAAGGCGGCGAAGATGAATAAAACCGTTTGGGATAAATATGCAGAAGTCCTTGTTGATTATTCTGTCGACGTACAAAAGGGCGATCTGGTCGAAATCAGATCCGAAAGCGTTTATGCAAAAGAACTTGTAAGAGCTGTTTATAAGCGTGTTTTGGAACGCGGCGGACATCCATTAGTTAGAACAGGGCTTGGCGATATGGCGGAATTGTTTATCAAATACGCATCTGATGAGCAATTGGATTATGTTGATCCTATTTCCAAACTAGAATATGAGAGGGTTGATAAATTCATTTCTATAGGAAGTCCTTTGAATACCAAAAGCATGAAACGTGTAAATCTGGAAAAACTTGCAAGACGCGGTAAGGCTACAAAAGCATTATCCGAACTTTTGATGAAGCGTTCTGCAGAAGGTTCTGCCAAATGGGTTATCTGTGATGTTCCGACTCATGCTCTGGCGCAGGAAGCAGGCATGTCTTTTGATGAATATTCTGAATTTTTATTCAAATCATGCTATCTGGATTTGGAAAATCCTGTTGCAAAATTAAGAGAATTGGACGAAAAGCAGTCCAAATGGGCAGATTATTTGAATAAAGTCAAAAAGTTACACATAATTGGCGAAAAAACAGATATAACCTTTAATGTTGAAGGCAGAAAATGGATTAGCTGTTCGGGTTTGAACAACTATCCTGATGGTGAAGTTTTTACCTCTCCCGTTGAAGATGGTATAAATGGCGAAATCTATTTTGATTATCAGCAAAATTACAGAGGTAATGAAGCCCATGGGGTTCACCTTTGGATAGAAAACGGAAAAGTCGTAAAAGCTGCCGCAGACAAAGGTGAAGAATTTTTACATGCAATGCTTGATATGGATGAAGGCTCCCGCGGCATAGGCGAAATTGCAGTCGGCACAAATGATATGATTCAGGAGATTACGGGGAATATTCTGTTTGATGAAAAAATCGGCGGCGCAATCCACATGGCTGTTGGCGCTTCATATCCTGAAACAGGCGGAAAAAATGTTTCCGGACTTCACTGGGATTTAATCAAAAACATGAAAAACGGCGGCAAAATTTTTGCCGATGATATCCTCATTTATGAAAACGGAAAATTCATCATTTAACTGTTATATAACTGTTTGAAGATAAATTCCTTGGGGATTGCCGTTTCATCAGCATCTTGAGGCTTCATAAAAATACTCGGATTATTTTCCGGAAGTTTTTTATCAAGTTTGTGTATAATACTACCTATTGTTCCGTTTGTGACCGGTTTAATCGGTTCTGCCATAGTTTAGCTCCTTAGTGATATTTTATAAGTCGGCATTTTTCGGCAGAACTTTCGGGATTTCTAAATATTTTTTACATAAAGTAACATTGACAAAATGTATTTGCGATGTTAATATTTTATTCCCAAGGAGACATTAAATGGTTAGAGTATCACCGATTATCGAAAAATTAACTTCACTCAAGTATGATCAGGCGCTTTCTGCTGTAAGCGGAAATTATAAGGGGTTTAAAAATGCCTCAAAAGAGTATGCCAAAATTGCCGTCAAACATTTTGACGAGGCTTTACAGGCTAAAGGTCCTGAAATTAAGGCACCGTTGTTTTCAGCTTATGGTTTGAAAATGATGAAGGTTTGGTTCTTGAATAACTTCAGAATTAAATCACCCGAAGAAAAAGCCTTCAAAAAAATGGGCAAAGAATATAAAATGAAACAAGAAATTGAAAAACTTATGCAAAAATAATTACAACAAAAAAGGAGGTCGTTAAACCTCCTTTTATAGTTTGATGTTAAGACTTACGCATTAACCAATGATTTTGAGCGTTCAAGCTGCAATGTGCAGGTTGTAACGTCACATACGCAAGATGGTCCGAAGTATTGAACAGCACCGGGGAATAAATATCTGTCGTTCATTGCCCAGTCTTCTCTGTGTTGTTCCAATTCTTTGAACACCGGTCCGTCAAGTTTTACCAATGCTTTTTGGATAACCGGTTTCATTTCACCGTGACGTTTTTCCATGTTCATCATCATTGTTAAAGGTATACCGCCTGCTATCCATTCATCAGCAGGAGCTGTAAGATTTCTTACTGATGAAAGATATCCTGTTAAACCGAAGTTGATTAATGCAAATGCGTTAAAGCCTAATGAATAGCAATAATCAGCATCAAAGTTTGACGGGAATGCACATCTTCCTTCGTAGCCGAAGAAGTGTGACTGCGGTGAGAATTTTCCGATATAATCACCTTGTGATCTCAATTCGTCAAGTCTTGTTGAAATCATTTCAATCAATAATTTTTCAGTTTCGATTTTTGAAACCTGAACATTGCCGTGCGGGTCTCTGTCTGCTAACAATTGACCTTTGATTAATACAGGAAGTGAATTGTAAACTTTTGCATTATCAGGGTCAAGTCTGTTTTCAACTATATCGAATTTTTCTCTGATTGTTGTTGCGTTTACAAAATTCGGATCATTTTCCAATGATGCCATAATATCATTTAAGTTAGCAATCATAGATTTCATTTCCGGTATAAATTCAATCAAGCCTTCCGGAATAATTGCAATACCGAAGTTTTTACCAATGTTAGCACGTTTTGCAATAATATCTGTCATGTAATTAACTATTTGTTCTAAAGACATTTTCTTTTCTTCAACTTCTTCTGAAATCAAAGTGATATTAGGCTGGGTTTGTAATGCAGCTTCCAATGCAACGTGTGAAGCGCTTCTGCCCATAATTTTAATGAAGTGCCAGTATTTTTTAGCTGAATTTGCATCACGTTGAATGTTTCCGATTAATTCTGCATAAGTTTTTGTTGCAGTATCAAAACCGAATGAAATTTCGATTTGATCGTTTTTCAAGTCGCCGTCAATGGTTTTCGGGCAGCCGATAACCTGAATTCCAGCGTTATTTTTTACAAACCATTCAGCTAAAAGTGCTGCGTTTGTATTGGAATCATCACCGCCGATTATTACGACAGCGGAAATATTTAATTTTTTGCAAACTTCAAGTGATTTTTGGAATTGTTCTTCTGTTTCAAGCTTTGTTCTGCCTGAACCGATAATATCAAAACCGCCTGTATTTCTGTACTGGTCAATAAATTCATCGGTAAATTCAATGTATTTTCCGTCAATAATTCCGGAAGGACCGCCTAAAAATCCGTATAATTTATTTGAAGAATTTGCCTGTTTTAAAGCATCATACAAACCTGCGATTACGTTATGACCTCCGGGAGCCTGTCCGCCGGAAAGGATTACGCCCACATTTTTTTGTTCGGAAGTTGTCATTGAAATTGAATTTTTAAAAGTTACAACAGGTTTGCCGTATGTATTTTTAAATAAGTTCTGTATTTGTTCCTGATCTCTTACTGATTGAGTAGAGGATCCTTCAACCAGCTCAAGGCTGTTTATTCCCATTGCAAGACATGCAGGGAGTTTCGGCTGGTATTTTAATCTTTCGATTTGTAATGGTGAAAGTGTTTTCATAAATTTCTTCCCTCTTATTAGTGTACACACCTATATTTTACTACAAAAATAAAGACTTCCAACAAGGAAGTCTTTAAAAAACTATTTTAAAGCAAACATCATATCGGCTTCGACTGCTATTTTACCGTCAACTTTGCCGATACCGTGAGCTTTACATATAGGTCCTTTTATTTTCAATAATTCAATTTCCATTTCGAATTTATCACCCGGTCTTACGATATTTTTGAAGCGGGCATTTTCAACACCTGCGTAAAGTGCAAGTTTACCGTTGAATTCCGGCATTTTTAATAAAATCGGAGCTGAACATTGTGCTAATGCTTCCAACTGCAAAACGCCCGGCATAATCGGATTACCCGGGAAATGCCCCTGGAAAAATCCTTCATTCATTGTCATATTTTTGTAACCTTTTGCGTATTTACCGGGAACACATTCGGTGATTTTATCTACGAGCAAAAACGGATATCTGTGCGGAATCATTTCCATGATTTGCATAATGTCAAAACTCAAAACTTCTTCTGTCATAAATTTTCTCCTTATTTAGTCTCTATTAATTTGTCTTTTAAAATTTTTGCAACTTTTAAATGGACTGCATGTCCTGCTTCTTTTACAAGAATTTGTGCCCTTAAATTCAACGGATTTACACCGGTTAAGTATAAATCGCCTATTACATCAAGGATTTTGTGTTTTATAGGTTCATTTTCAGAGCGTAAAGTTGTTGTGTAACCGTCATCTGTCAATCCTACAGTATTTTCTTGCGTTACACCTTGAGCAAACCCGAACATCTGGAATTTTTTTAAGTCTTTATAAAAACCAAAAGTTCTGGCCTCAATAATTTCCTCCTGATTTTTTGGGTTGTAATTTACCCAGCGTCTTGTTAAATCAGGGTGCTCGTAATTTACGGCATACGAAATAAAAAGGTCTTTGTCCGGTAATATTACCATACTGGTTTTGCCGTTCAGGTAATAAATCGGTTCTGAAACCGTATAGTATTTGGGTTTTGTCTTTTCAATACCTGTCTGTTTAAAAAGCTCTACCCAGCCTTTTGCGCTTCCGTCCAGTGCCGGAACCTCACTTTCATCCATGCAGATATCAACGGAATCTATTCCGCAAAATGCCATTGCAGCAGAAAGATGCTCCTCAAGCATTACCCTTGATTTTTTATTGCCGAGCGTTACGCAATGGTCTGTGGAAATTAAATTATCAATATCGGCGGTAAAGGCTTCTTCACCCTTTACAAAATATCTTATCTTACCTTCATTTGAAGGGAAGAAGGTTACTTTGCAGGGCTTATTTTTCATTAAGCCGTGTCCGGTTATTTCTGCTTGTTTTTTAAGTGTTCCCATTATTCGTTGTGTGCCTCTTCAAAAGCTGTGAGCATTGGTTCATATTTTCTGAATTTTGCAATAATTTCCTGAGCGTCTTTCATTGTTTTAAGCTGTTTGATAAATTCTTTTCTCGGAACAGCCGGAATACCTACAACGATTGAACGTTCCGGAAAAGATTTTGTAACACCGGCTTTTGCGGCAATAATTGTATCGGAACCTATCTGGATATGGTCTGCAAGACCTGCTTGACCTGCAATTACTACTCTGTCACCGATAACGCAGCTTCCGGCAATACCTACTTGAGATATCAAAAGGCAGCCTTTTCCGATTTTACAGTTGTGTCCGATCATTACCTGATCATCAATTTTGGTATCGTCGCCGATTGTTGTATTTTCAATAGTTCCTCTGTCAATTGTTGTATTAGCACCGATTTCTACATTATTACCGATTTCAACTGAGCCGATTGAAGGAATTTTAAAGATAACGTGTTTTGTTTGAGAGCCTTCTTTGATTTCTCCTTCTTTTCTTGCCTGTTCAATGTTATCCGGATTTTCCGTTACAAAACTGAAACCGTCAGCACCAAGTGATACACCGTGGTGAAGGATTACATCGTTGCCGATTTTAACTCTGTCACCGATATTTACACCGGGATGGAAGAAGCAGTTTGTACCGATTTTCACTCCGCTTCCGATATAGGAATTTGCAAGGATTTTAGAATTGTCGCCAATTTCAGCATTTGCGCAAACAACAACATTAGGGCCTATTGAAACATTCTGACCTAATTTTGCAGTAGGATCAACAACAGCTGTCGGATGCACGTCTTTATTAACTGAAGGCGGTACATAGAAAAGATTTAACAATTTCATCATTGCAAGTCTTGGTCTTTCAACCTCAATAGTTGTCAAACCGTCAATTTGTACACCCAGCGGTACAAGTGCGGCTTTTGCTTTTGATTTTGCAAGATTTGCGATTTCATCTTCGCCAAGAGCAAGTGCCAAAGTTTTTTCATCCGCTAATAAAGGCGGTGCAATGTGAGTAATTTCAACATCTTGAGCTTTAGTCAGCATACCGTTTACTATTTGTGTGATTTCTTCTACCGAAAAAGTCTTCATATCCTACTCCTTTATTTTATTTATTGTATTCGTTGTTGATTTCCCGGGAACAAAGTCTATAAATTCAACCCTTGTTCCGTTTTTTTTCATAATATCCGCTTCCGGAAGCGTATCCATGGTGTAATCAGCACCTTTAGTGTAAACATCTGGCTTGATCTCGTCCAATAGCTCCCTCGGACTATCCTCATCAAATAATACCACATAATCCACGCAGCTTAAAGCTGTTAAGATTTCTGCGCGGTCATTTTCATTATTTATCGGACGCCCTTCGCCTTTAATTGATCGTACTGATTTATCTGAATTTAAAAGAACTATCAAATAATCTCCAAAGGATTTTGTTTTTTGAAGATATCTGACATGTCCCACATGGAGGATGTCAAAGCAACCGTTTGTTGCAACAACGGTCTTTCCGCTTTTTTGAAGATTGCGGACAAATTCAGCTATATTTTCTCTTCTCAAAACCTGTCCCATAGAATACCCTTTTGACTTTTTTATTTTACCAGAAAAAACCTCAAAAGTCGCTTCCTGTTTACAAAAAGTAATAAAAGAGAAATCTAAATCATTTTTCTATAAATTCAAGTTTATACCCCAGAATATCTGCTATTAAATAAGCCTCATCTAATGACAATGTACCTCTTTGGAGTTTGCCTGTAAGGCTTTTGAATGTATAAGGCTTGCCTGTTTTTTCTCGCATCATCTGGGCAACTTTTGTTATTGTCAGGCATCTTAATGCTATTAAGGATTTTATTTTACCGCGGGCATTCATTTCCTAATTATAGTTTAGTTGACAGTAAAATAAACTTTTGTTATTATATTACCTATATATGAGTAATAATGCCTAAATAAAGGTAATAATGTTTTAATATTAATTATCCAAAATAATCACATTCAATTGTAGCCATGTGGTTAATATTAAAAACAAATTATAAATGTTAGGATTAACGCATTATGGAAAAAATATTGGTTATAAGATACGGAACAATTGGCGACAGCATTTTTGCAAGTGCTTTTTATAGAGAATTGAGACACGCATTACCGGATGCAAGAATAGATATTCTTGTTGATGAAATTGCAGAAGGCGTCATGAGAAATTGCCCTTATATTAATAAAATTTTTAATATAGACGGTAAATTCCGTAATTTTTGGGCTTATATTTCTTTGTTCAGCAAATATGATACTGTATATTTCTTAAAAAATGACAAATTTTTTTCAACAATTGCTTTTTTAGCGGGGGTTAAAAAACGTATAGGATTTGATGTAAGACGTAATAAGTTTTTGACACTAACATCTGCATATAATGAGGACAGGCATGAAGTTGATTGTTATTTGGATTTGTTAAGAATTTCGGGTATTCCCGTTAAAAACGACAAAACAGAAGTTTGGCTTGATAGGATTAATGATTCAAAGGCGCAGGAAATTGTTTCTTGCATTCCGAATAAGAAAGTTCTTATACAGGCATTCAGCCGTTTCCCGCAAAAAAATTGGCTTGATGAATATTGGGTAGAGCTTATAAAATATTTATCAAACGATTTACACGCGCAGGTGTTTTTTGTCGGCGGGAAAAAAGATATAAAAGCTTACAATAATATAATCGCAAATATTAATGATGATCTGGATATCGTTCCGCTTGATATGTGCGGCAAACTTTCTATACCTGAAACTATGTCGCTTGTCAAAAATATGGATATGGTGATAGGTATTGATTCAGGTGTTATACACATGGCTGCAGCACTGGATATTCCGTCTGTTCTTCTTCATGGGCCTACATCTCTTGTCAGATGGAAGCCTAGAAGTGAAAAGTGTATTGTTTTGTCACGTCATTTTTCATGTTCACCATGTTGTTTGCAATCAGGCAGCACTAAATATTGCAAAAATAAAATATCCGATTGCATGGAATACCTTACACCGGATATTGTTATAAATACTTTAAATGATAAATTTAGAAGCAGAAAAATAGCCTAAGCTTGAATATTCAGCCTTGCCATGCAGTTTGTAATTGTTCTGCATTATCTGATACTTTTACTTTATGATATGTAATAATATTTTTTGGTTTATTAAATATAGGATTCCACGGTGCTAATTCTTTGTAGCGGGGAGAATCAAGCGAGTCTCGCATTTCTCTTATATATAAATCCGCAGGAATATCTACACCGCTGTTTACGCTAAATGTTGTTCTGGCATGCATTGCTTCTTTAAAATTTTCAGCATTCCGGATTTGACATTTAAGTTTATGTGTTGTTGACCACCATTCCGGTTTTTCAAATGTTTTTCCGTTAATTTGGAGTTTACTAATCAAATCTCCTATTTTGGGCATATTAATTCTCCTTTGCAGATATTAAAATTCAAAAATAAAAAAATTTGCTAGAATAAGTTCATTTCGGTAATTTTTTGACATATTCTGACAGTATTAAGTGCTGCGCCAATTCTAAGATTATCTGCAACACACCATAAAGTTATACCGTTTTCAAATGCAATATTTTTTCTTATACGACCTACAAACACAGGATCAACAAATTCTGCATCACGAGTTGTCGGGTATTCAAAATTATCAGGATTATCTATAACTTTTACTCCAAAAGAATTTTTGAGAATTCCTCTGGCTTCATCGGGTGTAAGTTTATTTTCAAACTCTATATCTACCGCTTCGCTATGACCTCTGTAAACAGGAACTCTTACAGCCGTGCATGAAATCGGGGTATCAGCTGACAGGTGAAGAATTTTTTTAGTTTCATTTGTAACCTTCATTTCTTCTTTTGTGTAACCGTTTTCGCAAAATACATCAATCTGCGGGATTACGTTGAAAGAAATCGGTTTTTTGAAACATACATTTTCAAACTTTTCACCTGCAAGGTTTGCCTTTGTATCTGCAGTTAGTTCATTTATTGCAGCAAGCCCTGCACCGGAAACTGATTGATAAGTTGATACAATCAATCGTTTAATTTTGGCTTTGTCGTGCAAAGGTTTTAAAACAAGCATTAATTGTGACGTTGAACAATTCGGATTCGCAATAATACCTTTGTGTTTTTTCAAATCCTCATCGTTTACTCCGGCAATGACAAGAGGAACATCCTCTTCCATTCTGAAAGCTGATGAATTATCAATCAAAACTCCACCGCGCTTTACAATTTCCGGTGCGAACTTTTTGGAAGTTGAACCGCCTGCTGATGCTATTACTATATTAATTCCGTCAAAAGATTCAGGTTTGGCTTCTTCAACTATGTATTTTTTACCTTGAAATTCAAGTTCTTTCCCTGCACTTTTGGCACTGGATAAAAGCTTAAGTTCATTATATTGAACATTAAGCTCATCCATAATTTTTAAAATCTCTCTGCCTACAACACCTGTAGCGCCTAAAATTGCAATATTTGGTTTTCTCATGATATTTTCCTTTCTTGTGAAAAGATTATATCACAAAATTATTAATCACAAGTGTGTTTGCCATCCCATGTAAGGTCATTACATTTCAGATAATCCATGTTTTTATTCTGCAAAATCCATGCAGCACAGCCGTAGCCGTTAAAATCTGTTGAAGTTTTTGTCATATTGCAGTAATCATCAAAAGGTCGTCTTTCTTCCCTTCCTTGAGGTTTTATTCCGTTTTTAGTTACATCAAAATAAAAAATATCTTTACCAAACGTATTTGGCTCCGTATTAATACCATTTATATCAACAGCAAAGTCGCCACAAGTAACGGCGGTATCAGAACATCTGTAATCGCCTATATAACCTCCGAAGAAAGTTGTGCCGTCTGCGAGTTCGACAGTTGACATCGTAAGCATACCGGATCGTCTTCCATCAAGTGTGTATGTATCAAACTGATAATTATCTTTTGTTGTATCAGTATGTTTTACTACTTTTAAATAAGGTGCTAATTTAGCCCAGAATATGTTGGAATTCTCTACTGTCCCATCTGCAATTTCATAATCTCCGGTGTCAGGATCAGTAGTTCCTGTAGTAGAATTTCTCGTGAAACCCCAAGCATATAGTTCACCATTTTCAATTTTAGCCATTTGATAAGCGTTGCTAATTGTTGCGTACGCCTTAGTAAGTCTGGAAATGGTTTGTTTTTCCTGATAATTTGCAATCAAAGTCGGAATAGTCATGGCTGCGACAACGCCGATAATTCCCAAAGTAATTAAAACTTCAGCCAAGGTAAAACCAAGTTTTTTCATAGAATCTCCAAATCTATAATTATCTATACCTAAATTATAGTTTTGGTTAGCCAAAAAGTCAAGTTTATTTGAGGAGGTTAAACAAGCAAATTCAGAATCTGCCCCCCCCCCCCTGACAGGAATATAGTTGTAATGCGTATTTGCGCCCATATCTTAAACCTCCAATTTATTATGTTACAAATTTATTATATCAATTTTTAAGATTCTTATCAAGTTGTTTACAAACTCTAAAGAATATTTTCCAATCCGTAAACAAAATCGTTATGCTGAACAACGTGTTTTGTCGCAAGCAAAATCCCCGGCATGTAACATTTTCTGTCAGTTGAATCGTGTCTTATGGTTAAAGTTTGTCCAATAGAGCCGAAGATAACTTCTTGGGATGCCATATACCCGGGCATTCTGACAGAATGTATATGAATATCAGAGTAGGATGCACCGCCTCTTGAACCTTGAATTGTTTCGGTTTCGGGACAATTGCCGGTTGTAAAACTTTCTTTTGCTTTTGACATCATTAATGCCGTTTTTATTGCAGTACCTGAGGGGGCATCTTTTTTCTGGTTGTGGTGAAGTTCAATAATTTCCGCATTGTCAAAATATTTTGCACAAAGCTCGGCACACTTCATCATCAAAACAGCTCCTGTTGAAAAGTTTGGTGCAATAAAGCAGCCTGTGTTATTATCTTTGGAGAGTTTTTCAAGCTCTTCTATCTGTTCATCGGTAAGACCTGTTGTGCCGATTACAATTTTTATTCCGTTTGTCAGGCAGTATTTTGCATTTTCAAAAATTGATTTTGGCTGTGTAAAATCAATCACAACATCAATATCACAAACTCTTTTTGCTTCTTCAATTGAGTGATACATTTCACCGGATGCGATATCAATTTTTGCGGCAAGTTCTGTATCTGGACATTCAGTTATTGCATTAACAACTTCTTTGCCCATTTTTCCCATTGCGCCGCATACTGCAACTTTTATCATAATTCTCTCCTTTTGTCCCTTTATTTTATCATAAAACAAAAAATTTGTGGTATTATAATTTTATTAGTTAAGGAGAGAAATTATGGCAGATGCAAAAATTTTAGCAACTATTGAAAGAACAGAAACCGAGCAGTTACAAATTTCAATCAGTGAGTACAAAGGTAAAAGTTACCTTAATATGAGAATTTTTTACACAACAGATGGCGGTGCAAGCTGGCTTCCGACCAAAAAAGGCGTAACTTTCACTCCTGAACAGCTTGATCTTTTGGAAGAAGCTATTCAAGAGGCACGCAAAGAATTTATGTCTGAAGAAGCTTAAGATGCCAAAATATGCTCTTGCACTTGTGAATATAAAAGGGCTGGGAGTGAAAACTTTCAGTTATTTGATTCCTGATGAAATGAAAGACAAAATTCAAATCGGTCAGGCAATTTTAGTACCTTTTGGAAGGCAGGGGCTTATTAATGCTTTTTGCGCAGGCTTTTCGGATTATCTGCCGGGAGATTTTAAGGTTAAAAAGATAAATAAAATTCTGGATGAAAAGCCGCTTTTTTCCATTGATTATTTGAAGCTTCTTGAATGGGTTGCAAATTACTATTGCTGTGATCTGGTTACTGTTTTGAATGCAGCAATTCCTTTAAAGTTAATTGAAAAAGCGTCAAAAACCGAACAGGTAGCAGAATTTGTAAAATTTGACGGTGCAACAAAGCGTCAAAAAGAAGTTTTGGAAATTTTACAAAAATCCGGCAAAATGCCTTTAATTCTCTTTGAAAGACAGGCAAAAACAACCAGAGCTACTGTCAAAAAACTTGTTGAAATGGGTTGTATCAATATTACCTCGGAAGAATTATACAGAAATCCGCTTGATATTTTAAAAATAACTGAAAAAGAGCCGTTGTATAAACTTTCACCCGAACAGCAAAAGGTTTATGAAGGGATAAAAAATAGGATAACCCCTCACCCTAACCCTCTCCCACAAGGGGAGAGGAAAACTGCCGTACATTTTTATACAAGGCAGGCATTAGCTTATTCAAAAGAATTAAGACAAAAAATGACTGATGCTGAAAACGTAATGTGGTATTATCTTAAAGACAGACAATTAAACAATTTAAAGTTCAGACGGCAAGAAGCTATTGGCAAATATATAGTTGATTTTGTGTGTTATGAGAAAAAACTTGTACTTGAAATTGATGGCGGTCAGCATAATGATATTGAAGGAATTGAAAGTGACAAGATAAAACAAAAATTTTTGGAATCTAATGGCTTTAAAGTTTTGAGATTTTGGAATAATGAAGTTTATGAAAATATTGAAGGCGTAATATCAAAAATTTTGACAGAAACTGATTACTCTCCCCTTGTGGGAGAGTCGGAATCTTTGATTCCGGTTAGGGGTAATAATAAAACAATATTATTGCATGGGGTTACAGCAAGCGGAAAGACGGAAGTTTATTTCAAACTAATTGATGACACAATAAAATCCGGAAAGAATGTTTTGTTTCTGGTTCCTGAAATTGCTCTTGCATCACAATTAACAAAACGTCTGGCGAAGAAATTCGGCACAGAAGATGTTGCAATCTGGCACAGCAGTATTTCTGACGGCGAACGTTATGATGTTTGGCAAAAACTTTATAAAAATGAAATAAAAATCCTTGCGGGTGCGCGTTCGGCTGTTTTTGCGCCTTTGCAAAATATCGGCTTAATCATAATTGATGAAGAACACGAAGGTGCATACAAACAGACAAATCCCGCACCGCGATATGATGCTCGTGTTGTTGCGCGAAAACTTGCTGAATTTCATAATTGCCCGCTTTTATTGGGTTCTGCAACTCCTGACATTTCGCTTTACTATAGAGCAGTAAATTCAGGTAATCTTTTTGAGCTTAAAAAAAGATACAATGATGCAAAAGTCCCGCCGGTTACGGTTATAAATATGCAGGAATATGGTCGTGCGGCATACAAAAATGTAATTTCCAAACCTTTGCAGGTGGCTATTAATGAAACTTTAGAAAACAACCAACAGGTAATTTTATTGATAAACCGCCGCGGATTTTCGACTTTTACGCAATGTCAGGCATGCGGGCATGTAATTGAGTGTCCTAATTGCGCAATCCCTATGATCTGGCATGCAAAAGATCAGCGTTTGAAATGCCACTATTGTAATCACAGCGAACGTTTTCCGGATTTTTGCCCCGAATGCGGCTCCGATGCATTAAAAAACAGCGGAACAGGTACCCAAAAGATTGAGCAGTACATCAAAGAGCTTTATCCTGATAAAAAAGTTGAACGAATTGACAGCGACATTCTGGTAAGAAAGGGTGAACATATAAGGCTTTTGGAGCGTTTTCAAAAGGGTGATATAGATATTCTGGTGGGGACGCAGATGATAGCAAAGGGTTTGGACAACCCGAATGTTACGCTTGTCGGAGTGATTTCAGCGGATGCAAGCTTTAACCTGCCCGATTTTAGAGCATCAGAACGCGGATTTCAGCTTTTAACTCAAGTCGCAGGCCGCGCGGGGCGCGGAGATTTTGCAGGACGCGTCTTTTTCCAAACTTATAACCCTGAATATTATGCACTTGAAAGTGCAAAATCCCAGAATTACGGTGAATTTTACGAAAAAGAAATTATTGCGCGGGAAGAATTTGACTATCCGCCATTCAGTCAGATTATAAGACTTGTTCTGGCTTGTGAAAATAACTTCCGCGCCGAAAAATCAGCACAGGAGATTGCCCTAAGACTCTGTACAATGATTGAAAAATACGGGATATCCGAACGAATTGAGGTTCTGGGTCCTACAAACTGTGTAATAGAGCGGCTTAACGGGCAGTATCGTTTCCAAATCCTTATTAAAAACAAAATGGACGAAAAAGGTCACAGATTTATCTCAAGTTTTTTGAACAAAATCACAATGCCGAAAGACATAAAACTCACAATAGATGTGGATCCGCTGGATATTTTATAAGTTTTTTATTAATTCTTTTGTCTTTTCGCGGATGTCTTTATCGACTTCAAAAATCTCATCAATTGTCGGGTTTGAGATTACGGTGTGGGCTGACATCATTTTTTCAACTATTTCATAAATATTATAGAGTTTGATTTTTCCGTCCAAGAACGCAAAAACAGCTTCTTCATTTGCCGCATTGAGGCAGGTTGTCATTGTTCCGCCGATTTTACCGGCTTTGTAGGCAAGTTTTACGCACGGAAATTTTTCAAAATCCGGTTTTTCAAAGTCAAGCCGTGCAATTTCCGCAAAACTAAAGCTTTTGGATTTTATACCTTCAAATCTTTCAGGATAAGATATCGCATATTGAATCGGGATATGCATACTCGGCAATCCTAATTGGGCAATTACGCTGCCGTCTTTGTATTCTATTGCGGAATGCACAATGCTTTGCGGGTGAATTACAACTTCTATATCATCATAATCAAACCCGAAAAGGTGATGCGCCTCAATGATTTCCAGCCCTTTGTTCATCAAAGTCGCGCTGTCAACAGTTATTTTTTTACCCATATGCCATTTCGGGTGCGCAAGTGCCTCTTTGACTGTTGCGTTTTTCATATCATCAACGGATTTGTGTAAAAAAGGTCCGCCTGAGGCTGTGATAATTAATTTGTCTACCTGTGAAATATCTTTTATGCACTGGTGGATTGCGCAATGTTCGCTGTCAACAGGGATTATTTTGACCCCGTGTTTTCTCGCTTCTTGCATTACAATATCGCCTGCCATAACGAGCGTTTCTTTATTTGCAAGTGCAATATTTATGCCGTTTTTTATTGCGGTAAGCGTCGGTTTTAAGCCGATTTTGCCGGAACATGCCACAAGAATTATATCATTTTCTTTGTCAGAACAGATTTTTTCAAGACCTTCATCCCCATAAAATGTATTATGCCCCTCACCCGCAATTGCAGCTCGCGATGCTCGTACAATTGCACCCTCTTCCTCAAGGGGCGAGGGTTTAGCAGCTAATACAGTATATTTAGGTTTAAATTTTTTTGCCTGTGCGTCCAAAAGCTCTTTATTATGTCCGCCGGCAAGGGCTATTATTTCAAATTTGTCCTGAAGTTTTTCCAGAACCTCCAGCGCCTGTGTCCCTATGGAACCGGTTGAACCTATTATGCTTATTCTTTTCTTTTCCATAAAAATATTATATGACAAATATAATAAATAAGAGCCTTTAAGGCTCTTATTTTTCTATTTTTTCATTTTCTTCGTTTACAAGATGTTCGCTTTCGTTTACATATCCTGTTAACTGTTTCAGTGCCTGCTTGTATGCGTTAACCGTACCGTTTCCGCCTAAGCATCCTCCGGGACATGCCATAACCTCAATGAGGTTACCGAGTTCGCACACACCGTTTTTCGCATATTTTTTCAAATCGCGTATGGATTGTTTGTCAAGCCCGTTTATAACAACCGGATATGTCGGCAAATGTTCTGGCAGCATTGTTTGAACTGCTTTTGCAACTCCGCCTGTTACTGCGTAGTTTCTGGCTTCTGCGGATGCTTCTGTTTTGAATTTGGATTCAGAACATTCTGCAACCTGTATGCCAAGTGCAACAAACCATGCGCCGAGTTCTTCGTAATTTAAAACGTAATCCACATTTGGGTTTTGCATTGCTTCTTTACGTTTTGCATTACACGGGCTGAAAAATACCGTTACAGCATCCGGATGTTCTTTTTTAACAATCTCTGCCGTATAGTAAAGCGGTGTTTTTGTATCTGATCTGAAAGGTTTCATCTCAGGTATATGTTTTTCAACCAGTTCATTATAACCTGCGCAGCAAGAGGTTGTCATAAATTCAGCCCCTGCTTCAAGTCTTTCTTCAAATTCTTTGGCTTCTGTTTTTGTTGTAACATCCGCACCTTGCGCTACTTCATATACATCCGCGAAGCCAAGCTCCATGATTGCTTCTTTAAGCTGAGTTGGCGTACAAGGTAATTGCCCCATAATTGCAGGTGCGACCATTGCTATTACTTTTTTGCCTGCTTTGATATTTTTTAGAATATCAATAATCTGGCTTTTTTCATGAACAGCCCCAAAAGGACATGCCGCAACGCATTTCCCGCAGGAAATACATTTTTCAAAGTCAATTTTTGCATGACCGTCTTCACCTTTTGCTATAGCACCTACAGGGCAAGCGTTTTCACAAGGCACAATAATTTTTGTTATTGCCTGGTAAGGGCAGACCTGAACGCACATTCCGCAATTTTTACATTTTTCAGGATCTATGACTGATTTTCCGTTTTGAATGCTTATTGCGCCGAATTTGCAGGTGTTTACGCACGGTCTTGCAACACAGCCCTGGCAAAGGTCGGTTACATAAATTCTTGAAGGTACACAGCCTTTGCATGCTGTTGTCAAAACTGTAAGAGGATCTTCTTCTGGTTCTGTACGTTTGAGTGATTCTTCTGCTAATGTTGACAAAAGTACGCTGTCATCTGTTTCTTCGATCGACATACCAAGCCCTGCAACTGCTCTGTCGCGAAGGATTGCGCGTTCTTTATGGATGCAGCATCTGTATGGAACTTCACTGCCTTTCGGTCTCATCGCAAATGGTATTAAGCGCGTATTTTCAGGAAAATTGTCGCTTAAAAATGCTTTTATTAATCTTACTAAGATTTCACGCTTTAAGTGCGAAGTCTGTTTTGGGGTACTATTCATACTCATATTCTTTTTCCTTATTATTTACTTAATTTTTTTTCAATTGCCGCTAAAACTTTTTCTACAGTTGCTTCTTTGATTACATCATCGTCAACTTTTACATACGGTGCTTTTGAGAATTCCCAGTCGATTGAGCATAAGCCAAGACATGGAACGCCTGATACGTCTACTTTGTCACCGTATTTTCTTGGAACTAATTCTATTAATTCCTGCAAATTTGCCGAACCCATTACAAAACATGTTGTCCCTAAACATACTTTAACACTAACTTTTTTGTCCATACTTTCTATCCTCTCTATGTTTTTACATATACTGTATGCTTACTTTTTTGAAATACTTGTTTTGAAGTACATCAGAAATCTTTTTGATTATGTTTTTACGAATTTCTATTTCAACCGGAAGTGCCGGATCATAATGTGCCTGGTTTAGTTTTGCTCCAACCATAAAGTTTATGCAATCACTATCCAATAAAAAGTTTACCAGCTTTCCGGCTGCGTTGTCAATATCTGTTGTCCCGGATTCAAGATATTCCATGGTTTTTGTAAGAGTCAAAACTCCTTCCGTGACAAGATCTACACCGTCCATATATGAGCATGACGGAAGTTTTCCGATGCTTATTGTTGTGTCCATTGTGATGGGTTTGTTAAGTTCTCTTGATATAAGATTTGCTGTTGTGCCTCCGCAGACGGCTTTTTTACCCTTAAAATTTTCAAACATTCTTGCATATTCCGCATCTTTTGACTGGTGGTACGGCGGGCCTGTAAATACAAGTGATTCTCTTGGTTCTCTGAAATACAAGACACACGCGGATATATCGTCCTTGGGCTTTCTGTCTGTTTCAATATTTCGCGCTTGATTTACAATATAATGTGACAATTCAGAGCTTGAAATATCCGGATGCTCTTTTAATTTGTCCTGTAAAAGTACAATTAACCCGTCACGTCTTAATCCGAGTTTTAATCTTCCTCCGCCCAGTCCTGCCTGTGTTACTCCGTCTGAGCAGAAAATTAACCGGTCACCGAGTTTGAAGTCCAGCCTGTAAACTCTCATTTTTCTGTTTTTAAATGTTTTTGACTGGATTATTTCATATTCGGGTTTTAGAACTTCATTATTACGTATCCAGATGAATTCCGGGTTGCCTTCTTCAACTATTTTTGCATGTCCGTCATCGTTAACATCAATTGCGGAAAATGTTGAGTAGCTTATGTGTCTGACTTTGCAGACAGGGAGAGAGTTCATAACAATTTCGGCAGCTTTTCTGATAGATATTTGTTGATTTTCGATGAATCTTAAAAGCATTGTTGCAGTCATACAGGATAAAATATTTGCCTTAATTCCGCTGCCGAGTCCATCGGATAAAACCGCAATAAGACGGGCTTCGTCGGGGTATCTTTTGGATACAAAATAATCCCCGAAGGCGTTCTGATTATATTTTTTCATTTGACTGCAGTCAATGTCAATGAACACCTGTATCCTCCGGTTCTTCGTCTTTATCGTCAAAGTCATTTGCTATTGAGCTTAACAAGGTTTCGGTTTCTACCATGTGTTCGCCCAAAAGGCAGGCAATTTCCTGAACGATTGAAATATTTTTTGATATAACTTCGTGTGCTTTTTGTGAAATTTTTTCCCTGTTAGTTTCGGTTTGGGTTACATCTGTGATGATAGCGCCTACGATTTCATTTTCTTCAATTGTAAATGCGCTTATATCATATAGACGGTTTTTGACCGGATATCGCTCCTTATGGAGATCTTTTCCTGTTTTTAGTATTGTTTTGAAAATATCCGCAAAGTCTACTATTCTGTCAATTGCCGCACCTGTCATACCGTCGGGTCTTGCTTTGAAAATTTCGTACATATCGCCTGTGAACATTTTCATAAAGCTGTCATTTGCTTCCAGAATATTCATGTTGTTATCTACCATTACGACAGCAGCAGGCATACATCTGAACATTGCGGCAGCTTTTCTTACTGCAATTTTTCTCATATAAGATACGCACATTGAGGTTTCGGCATCCCCGTTTAAAAGAGCTACTGCCATATCACGGCATGTCGGATATCCGCAGCCTCCGCAGTTAAGCTCATCATCAACCGAATGTTTACCGATTCTTTTCAGGGCCTGTAAAATATCCTCCATCGGATAAGTTTTATGTTTAACTTTGGATGAGGTGTAATCCACATCTACCACAACTGCCGGCTTTTTGGGAACAACAAGTCTGTGTTTAACGTTTGATAATACGTCGGATACAACACTTATTCCCGCTTTTTCTGTTGAAATACACGGTCCTCCGACGCATCCGCCTTCACATGATAAGCCTTCTACAAAAATTACTTTATCAAGCTTATCAGGTTTAAGATTTGCCAATGCCCTTTCAAAATTTGCAAGTCCGCAAATATCAATAAGCTGGATATGTTCTTTTATTCCCACTCTTTTAATTGTTTCGTTCATACCGCCGTCTATCGGGTATAAAGCACCTTCGTGGGCTGAATGCGGAACAAATTTGTTTTTATTATCGACGGATACATTTGAAATGTCACCGATATCATCATTTATCCACATTTTTAATTCTTCAAATGTAATTGCAACGTCTATTAAATCTCCATGATCGGATTCATTTTTTTTACCTATGCACGGACCTATGAAAACAATTGAGATATCATCGCCGAATTTTTCTTTAAGCATTTTTGCATGCGTCATTGCAGGTGAGCCAATCGGCGTAATATTTTTTGTGAATTCCGGATGATAGTGCCTTATAAAATCAACTATTACAGGACAGGCACTTGAAATAAAAAGACCTTTATCAGCATTGTTTAATAATTCTGCTGTTTTGATGGAAACTTCTTCCGCGCCCAAAGCTGTTTCGGAAACTTCTTTAAAGCCAAGTCTTTTTAAAATGGATATCATTTTTTCTTCAGACATCTCAAAAACACCGCTCCAGGACGGGGCAAGTGATACGTAAACGTCTTTTTTGGAAAGTAATAATTTTCTTGCTTTATCAATATCTGTTCTGACACGTTTTGCACCGGCAGGGCAGGCTTTTACGCATGCACCGCAGGCAATACATTTATCAGGAATTACGGATGCGTGGCCGTCTTCTATTTTAATTGCTTTTACATGGCATTCACGAACGCATTTGTAACAGTCATGGCACTCGTTTATAAGCGTATAAACCGGATTTTGTTTATCCATTTTTTCTCCTTAGGATGTTTTTAGATATTTTGTTCTAAAATTTCTTTTAATTTTTCAATATCAACGTTATTGTATTCTTTTCCGTTGACATAGATATTTGGACCGGAAGCGCATTTGTTTTCGCATCTTGCACCTTCAAGCTCTATATTTGCATCAATTCCGTGTTCTTTTATATAATCTTCAAGAAAAGCTAAATTCTCTTGATTTCCCCGTGCAAAGCACGAACTTCCCATACATACCGTTATATTCAATTTTGTCATACTGTCCTCTCAATAATATCTATTTTATACTATACAGTAAATATTGGCAAGAATTTTACAAGGAATTGCATAAATTTAAAAATTTGATATAATAGATAACGAAGGAGAAAAGCTTATGGAAATGATGAAAAAACTAAGAAACGGGGGGGGGGCGTCTCCTCTAGGTAGATGTAGCAATGATTTTAAGGTAGCCAGAAGGGGAATATGTCTTTTCGACGACGCTCTCACCTCCGGCTCCGCTATGGTCTCAAAGACATATTCCCCTTCTGAGATGTATGGAGTTGGAGAAAAAAATAGCAAGGATTTTGAGAACATATGTCATCCTGAGGCGAAGCCGAAGGATCTCAAGAGATTCTTCGCTGACGCTCAGAATGACGTAAAATGTCATTGCGAGGGTGCTACGCACGTAGGTATGTGTGACAACGTTCGTAGATGTGCCTTCACTTTGGCAGAAGTCTTGATTAC
The DNA here is from genome assembly GCA_944323695.1 of Candidatus Gastranaerophilales bacterium. Lineage (GTDB taxonomy): Bacteria > Cyanobacteriota > Vampirovibrionia > Gastranaerophilales > Gastranaerophilaceae > SIG32. The sequence continues at coordinate 139,751 of CALUTI010000003.1, read as the reverse complement.
TCTGGCAATTATCGGAGTAGTTGCGGCAATGACGATACCGACACTGATTGCAGATTATCAGGAAAAACAAACTGTATCGCAATTAACCAAAGTATATGCAACGCTTACAAGTGCATATCAAATGATGCAGGCAGAGTATGGACCTATTACAACATGGGGTATGAAAAATACAAATACAGGTGAGGTTGATGAGGAAGGTAATCCTATATACGATTTTAGTGCACAGAATTTAATTGCAGAACGTCTGAAAAAATATTTAAAAGTTGCAAAAGTATGTGAAGTCGGGAAAGTTTGTCATCCTGGAGCCTGGTATACTTTGGACGGTGTAAAACGTAGTGAGGCTAATAAAGTTGCAGAAAATACAAGTGATAATTCTGTTGAGAGCAGATTTTTTTTGCAAGATGGTACACATATTCAATTTGGATGGTTTAGTGGCAGCCGTGGTTCAATTATTGCAGTGTTGCCGGTAGGCAGTAAAGATATGATTTCCGGTAAAAACTTGTTTTATTTTAAGATGGATGATAAGGGTTTAAGGCCTTATGGTTTGAAAGAGGAAGATATAAACAGTACTTCTTCATTTGAACGCGGTTGTGATCCAGCTTATGTTAATGTAGCTTCCGGTCAGGGTTGCGCTGCATGGGTAATTTATAATAAAAATCTGGATTATCTGCATTGCCGCGAAGAACTTTCCTGGGACGGCAAACATTCTTGCGATGAGTAAAAATTTAATTATTTAATTGAGAATTCTTGCATAAATTTTATCAATATTTTGCAAGAATTCTTTTTTGTCAAAAATCGTGTCAATCTCTTGCGGTGTGAGCAATTTCATCACATCTTTGTCCTTCAAAAGATTTTCTTTGAAGTTTCCGTGGTTGTTGAAGGCATCAAGAGCATTTCTTTGAACGATAGTATATGCATCCTCGCGGCTTAAGCCTTTTGACACAAGCGTCAAAAGGACTTTTTGTGAAAATACAATCCCGCCGAATTTTTCGGTATTTTTAAGCATGTTGTTTTCGTGAACAACAAGATTTTCAACAATTTCGTTAAACCTGTTTAACATAAAGTCCACAAGTGTCAGGCTGTCAGGGAAAATTATTCTTTCTGCGGAACTGTGAGAAATATCACGTTCGTGCCATAGCGGAATATTTTCCAATGCAACAAGTGAATTCGCTCTGACAACTCTTGCAAGTCCGCATAAATTCTCTGACAAAACAGGGTTTTTCTTGTGCGGCATAGCAGAAGATCCTTTTTGATGTGCACCGAAGCCTTCTTCCACTTCCAAAACTTCTGTTCTTTGCAGATGTCTTATTTCTGTTGCAAATTGTTCGATAACACTTGCAATCAAAGCTAAAGACTGCATAAAGTATGCATGGTAATCTCTTGCAATAATCTGCGTTGATATTCTTGCAGGTTTTAATCCCAAATGTTTACAGGTTATCTGCTCAACTTCCGGTGATATGTTGCTGTATGTTCCTACAGGGCCTGAAATTTGCCCGACACGGATTTGTTCAAGCGCGTGTTCAAAATTATCTTTTTGGCGTTCAAGAATGTCAATCCAGCTGCAAAGCTTTACTCCAAATGTCATAACTTCGGCATGAATTCCGTGTGAACGCCCGATGCATATTGTATTTTTATGTTTTTTAGCCAATTCTTTTATTGAATTTATGGTTTTATTCAAATCTTCAAGGATAATTTTGCCGCTGTCTTGAATCTGCAGAGCAAAAGCTGTGTCAATTACGTCTGAACTCGTAAGTCCGACATGCATATATCTTCCCAAATCTCCAAGACTTTCATTGACATTTGTTAAAAATGCAATGACGTCGTGCCGCACTTCGCGTTCTATTTCGTCAATTCTTTTGACGTCAAATCTCGCCCGCTGTTTAATTATCAAGACATCTTCCTTCGGAATTTCACCAAGTTCCGCATAAGCCTCACAGACGGCGATTTCAACTTTTAAATAATAGTTGAACTTGCTTTCCAACGTCCAAATATTTTTCATTTCCTCGCGTGAATATCTTTCAATCATAGTTTTATTTTAGCATAAATTATTTATTGCGTTATAAAACTTAACAAAAAAGGCAATTTTTGTTGCTGTAAATACTTTATATATATAACAGATATAAGAGAAAAGGGTAATATTATGAGCGGTAAACAAAACATTGATGCAATTTCAGCTATAAAAGCTCAAATATCTTCAATGAGCGAGGTTGAAAAACAACAATTTAAAAAAGAAACCGGCTTTGATATTTCTTCAATAAATATCATGAGTTATGAAGCTGCTGAAAAATACTGCAAAAATCATAATATTAACTTATCTACAACAAATGTTTGGGCAGATTATAATCAGGCAAAAGCTGCCTGGAATACTTATCACGATTTGTATATTCAGGCAAATGCACGTTATGATATTTTAAATAGCGAGAAAAATACTGCCCATGTTAATTATGATAAACTTTATTTATTAGCAGTTCAGGAAAACGGCGGTGAAAAGTTAAATACTGCAGAAGACAATGCCATAAGACGCAAAACTAATTATACAACGGAAACTATTACTAATGCACGACAGGCGGAACATACTGCAAATGACCTTTTGGATAACTGCTATATTGCTGTTAATAATCAGCGTGCAGCTTTGAATAAAGGAATTATTGCCGAAGGCTTGATGAATTTTAAGGCTTAACCATTTTTAACATGTATTTTGCTAAAGTCTTGCAATTTTTTCTTTATATATTAAAATTTCCTTTGTAGAGTGCTTACGCCAATATGTCACTCAACAATAAAGGAAAAAACAATATGTCAATTAACTTAAAAAACAAAAAAGAAATCGTGAAAAAATACGGTGCTAACGAAAAAGATACTGGTTCAGCTGCCGTTCAAATCGCGATGATGAGCAAAAAAATCGCTGAACTTACCGAACATTTGAAAACTAATCAAAAAGATTTCGCTACAAAAAGAGGTCTTTTGATGATGGTTGGTAAGAGAAAAAGATTACTTGCTTACGTTAAAAATCAAAATCTTGATGAATACAGAGATTTGATTAAAAAGTTAAAAATCAGAGGTTAATTCTTTAAAAAAATACCGGTCATTATGACCGGTATTTTTTTATTCTTATTTTTTAATTATTCCTGATTATTGTCCAGCAAGCTTGTCTGTTCAATTTCCTGCTCAGGTTGAGCCGGTGTTTCGGATTTAATTGTAACGTCATCTTCGTCAGGATTAATAATTTTGTTTACTGAAACAACAGAGTCGTTGTCTACAAGGTTCTGTGCACGGACACCTGTTGCCGGACGACCTTGCTGCGAAATTGATCCTGCGTTAATCCTTGTTACAATACCATTTGCAGTAACTAACATAATATCATCGCTGTCTTTTACAATTGTCAGTGCAACAAGTCTTGATGAGCTTGTCTTGAATTTTGTTGCAATAAGACCTATGCCGCCTCTGTTTTGAGTTCTGAATTCTGAAAGTTTTGTACGTTTTCCAAAACCGTCAGAAGTTACTACAAGAAGGTCAGCGTCGTAATCTTTCGGAACAATGTCACATCCTACAATCTCGTCGCCTGAGCGTAATTTCATTGAAGTTACGCCGCGGGCGCTTCTGCCTAAAGGTCTCAAATCCTGTATCGGGAATCTGATTGCCATACCGCATGATGTTCCTATTATGATTTCGTCTTTTGCAGTTGCAAGTTTTACCCAGTTAAGGTTATCGCCTTCTTCAAGTCCGATTGCTATAATACCGTTTCTTCTTATATTTGCAAAGTTATCAAGTTCAATACGTTTTATGTAACCTTTTTTAGTCAACATAATTAAATTCAAATCATGTGAGAAAGTACTTACCGGAACAACAGCCGTAATTCTTTCATCCTGTTCTATAGGAAGAACATTTACAATCGGCAAGCCTTTTGCCTGGCGGCCGCCTTCCGGGAAGTCATAAACATTCAGGCTGTAGACTGTACCTTTTGATGAGAAGAATAACACTTTGTCATGCATCATTGCAGTGAAGAAGTGTTGAATATCATCATCATCTTTTGTTTTAATTCCTGATTTGCCGCGTGTTGCACGGTTTTGGCGTTCAAATGTATCAAGTGAAATACGTTTCAGGTATCCTTGATGTGTTATGAATACTGCCATTGGAGTGTTTGGAGTTAAGTCTTCAATTGTAACTTCACCCTGCTCCGGCAGAATTTGGGTTTTTCTGTCATCACCGTATTTTTCTTTGTCTTCCAAAAGTTCTGTTTTGATTATATTCAAAACTTTTTGACGGCTGGCTAAGATTTCTTCGTATTCTGCGATTTTTTTCAACAATTCATCATATTCAGCCTTAACTTTGTCTTGCTCCAAACCTGTCAAACGTCTTAATTGCATTTCCAAAATAGCATTTGACTGGTCTGCATCAAGTCCGAATCTTGACATTAAAGCGGCTCTTGCATCCTCAATTGTTTTTGATTTTTTGATAATTTCAATAACTTCATCAATTGAGCCTAATGCAATAATCAAGCCTGCCAAGATGTGCGCTCTGGTTTTAGCTTTTTTCAGGAAGAAAATAGTTCTTCTTGTAACAATTTCAACTCTGTGTTCAACAAATTCTTCCAAAACCTGTTTTAAATTCATGAGTCGTGGTTGTTTTCCGCAAAGAGCAAGCATGTTGACGCCGAAAGTTGTAGCAAGCTGTGTATATTTGAACAAGTTATTTTTCACAACATCAGGCTTAGCGTCACGTTTCAGCTCAATAACAATTCTCATACCTTCGCGGTCGGATTCATCACGAATGTCTGAAATGCCGTTGATTCTTTGCTCTTTAACAAGGTCTGCAATTTTTTCAATAAGCATTGACTTGTTAACCTGATAAGGGATTTCTGTAACAACAATAGCTGTTCTTGCCTGTCTTCCGCCGCCGCCTGCGATTTCTTCAAAATTTGCAACAGCAGACATTTTAATTGAGCCTCTGCCTGTTTCATAGGCTTGTCTTATGTCATTTAAGCCGATAATTGTTGCCGCAGTCGGGAAGTCAGGACCTTTAATATATTCCATAAGCCCGTCAACGGTTATATCGGGGTTGTCGATTAAAGCGACAGTTCCGTCAACGATTTCGCAAAGATTGTGAGGAGGAACGTTTGTTGCCATACCTACTGCGATACCTGAAACCCCGTTTAATAAAAGCATAGGAAGTCTTACAGGTAAAACTGAGGGTTCTTGTAATGAGCCGTCAAAGTTAGGTTCAAATTCTACTGTTTCGCAATCAATATCTGCAAGCATAGATTGGGTAATTTTATGCATACGGGCTTCTGTATAACGCATTGCAGCTGCGCCGTCACCGTCAACAGAGCCAAAGTTACCGTGTCCGTCAACAGTCAGATATCTTGTTGAAAAGTCTTGTGCCATACGAACTAAAGCTTCATATACAGCGGTATCGCCGTGCGGGTGGTATTTACCGAGAACTTCACCGACGATACGTGCGCATTTCTTGAACGGTTTGTCAGGTGTCATACCGAGTTCATTCATTGCGTATAATATGCGTCTGTGAACAGGTTTTAAGCCGTCTCTTACATCCGGCAGTGCACGACCTACAATTACGCTCATTGCATAGTCAATATATGAACGTTTCATTTCTTCTCTTATATTTACGGGAACGATTTTCCCGTCATCAAAAATATTTTGCTGGCTCAAAGTTTTCTCCTTCTACTCCCTTATATCGGAATTATAGCACAAACACATTGTAAAGTCCCAATTTTAAAGGAATCTTTACATAGGGTAAAGGAATTGCATTTTTAAATATAATTGATATAATAAGATAAGGAAAAAATAAAGGAGAAAAGCTTATGGAAATGATGAAAAAACTAAGTAACGGGGGGGGGGCGTCTCTCCTAAGTAGAAATAGCAAGGATTTTGAAGGTATAGCAATAGTCAGGAATTGTTTTCGAGACCATAGCGGAGCCGGAGGTGGGAGCGAGCAGAGGCTGAAGGGCTTTGCGCAGGCAAAGACCGTAACGCCGTTTCATGCGAGCGACCAAGACAGCGTCGTCGAGAAAACAATTTTCGACCTTAGTAAATATGCGTTCACCCTGGCAGAAGTCTTAATCACCCTTGGAATAATCGGCGTCGTTGCAGCAATGACGATACCGACGTTGATTGCAAATTATCAGGAAAAACAGACAGTATCGCAGTTAACAAAAAATTATACAATTTTAGCAAGCGCATATCAAATGATGACAACGGAATACGGATATATCACCTCTTGGGGGTTGAATCGTACGAATACAGGTGAGGTTGATGAAAATGGTAATCCTATTTACGATACAACCGGAAATGATTTAATAGCAGAGCGTTTGCGAAAATATTTAAAGGTTGCAAAGATTTGTGAGGCAGGTAAAGTATGTTATCCCGGTGCCTCATATAATATTGCAGGTGACAAATTGACTGATGCAAATCAGGTATTTGATGACAGAAATGATACCTCGCCTGCATCAAACTTTTTTCTGCAGGATGGGACATTTGTAGTGATGGGTTGGTATAATGGCGGTGCATTCTCTTCAGATTCTTGGGGCACTATATTTGTCGTATTGCCGCAAGGTAAAGATAGTATATTGGGTAAAACAAAATTTTATTTCAAATATAATGCAAAGGGGTTACTTCCTACGGGAGGTAAAAATGACGATGGCACAGGCAGAAGTTTTAGTACAGGCTGCAATCCGGATGATCACGACGCAAAATCAGGTCAGCATTGTGCAGCGTGGGTAATTTACAACAAAAACATGGATTACTTAAAATGTCATGATAAATTATCTTGGGACGGTGCACATAGTTGTAAAGATGCTGAATAAAAAGTATTAAAAGAGGCTCAATAGAGCCTCTTTTATAATAATAAAGCAGTTCATAAGCCGTGTTCTGTTTCTAGATAATCATCTGTCTGGGAATGCGGTTACCCGCAAACTCTAGCGATTTTTCCGAAGTGGGCGGACAGCCTTTATAACCTTCGATTTAATCTTGCATTCGACCGGGGGTTGCCTAGCTGGTATCTCTCGATACCACTGGTGAAGCTCTTAACTCACCGTTGCACCATCGCCTGTGATATAAAATCCATCGGCAGTCTTGGCGTTTTTTAACGCCTCGAATTATTGGCGGTTCGGAAAAGCGTGGTTTTCCTCACCGGGTCGTGCTGGGTTCGTGCATTTGCACTCACACGGCGCACTAGCCAAAATTCGACATTTCTGTGGTCCTATCCACCGACTCACGTCGTCCGGGCTTTCCCCGGCGGTCTGTCCTTGAATGCACGGACTTTCCTCACATTTCTGCGCGATTATCCGGCTGCTTTATTGTTTTTATTATAACATAAAATTAATCAGTCAAAGAGGAGCCGACTTGTAAAGCTTCTCTTGCCCAGGTTTGTTCCTCCGGAATAGTTATTGTACCGTCGTCACTTATTTCCATTGAAAATCTGTCAAAATTGCTTGTTCTTGTTTTGCAACTGTCATCTCCCTGCATGCAATTTGGCTTCTTATTACCATTCACATCTATACCAATCGTTGTTTTTGTTGTAAAAGTTTCAACCTGATGTATTGTACGAAGATCCCAATGTATACCATCGGGTGTTTTAAATAGTCTGCAATATTTCCAGCCGCTGCTCCCACCAGGTAAACTGGGGATGGGAGGACAGTCTTCAAGGTCTTCACATTCATAGCTATCATCACTGCCCGAACCGCCTGATGATGATGGACATGAATCTTCAATTTCTCCGTCAATATTCAAGTGGGCGGCAAATAAGCTGATAAACTTGGCAAAAGCGCCTTTTCCATCATTTGTTATAGCCCCGCCATAAGTCTCTCCGCCATAAGTCACTTCGTCCATATTATCAAATCCGACCTTTGAAAATCCGTTTGAATCTATTGGAGGGTATAAATTCGGGTCATTAATCATATCGCTTACTATATTGGCAGTTGTATAATATGCCCTTTTTATCATAACTTTATTCTGGTTGGGCATTGTTCTGACAATTGCAGGCAGTAATGCTGCGCATAATAGACCAAGTACCGTTAATGCTATCATTAATTCAGATAAAGTGAATGCTGTTTTTCTCATGTTTCTCCCTTTATTTTGTTAATGATGAACTGGCATGAATTGCTTCTCTTGCCCATTCATCATCATCATTAATTTTTATTGTGCCGTCGGCGTAAAGTTTCATACGAAATTGATCAAAGTTTCCATCTCTTTTTTTACAGCTTTCAGTAGTGCTTCCCTGATAGCAGTTGGGTTTTTTATCTCCGTTTACATCAACGCCTATAAGTATGCTATCTGTGTAGCTGCCTTTAGTTAATTTTGATTTTTCAAATGTCCATATCATTTTATCATCAGATATTAAAGCATAGCAAGATGAGCCGACACCATTGCATGCTTGTAAACCTGTACGTGAATAGTTTGCATCGGTTTTTATTGCGTTTTCGTTATTAATCTTTCCTCCGGATAAAGTCATTCTTGTTGAAAAAAGGTACGGCAGCTTTGAATCTGTTTCTGTACAGTCAAATCCTATATATCCACTGTTACCGTTATCCGGACATAAGCCGTATATAACAGGATAATTACCTGTGTCATTAATTAAATCGTTTACAACATCCGTAAATACACTATATACTTTTTTCATCATCATTTTATTTTGATTAGGATTGTTATTTGTTAAAGTCGGCAATACAATTGCGCATAATATTCCGACTATTGACAAGGCTATTATTAATTCTGATAAAGTAAATGCTCCGCCTTTTTTCATAAAAATGCCTTTCTTAAATCCTCTGTTTTTATAATAACATAATTTATTGTCTTTTTCAATAAAAGTGATATAATTTGAGTATGTAAATATTTTTTTACATTGTAGCAAATTAATTTATTTAGTGGAGTTAAAATTACATCAGGTTAGTTATAATCTAATAAACACAAAGGGTAATAAGTTATGGTCGATAACAGATCTGCAGGATTTTTCGGAATCGGCGGCGCATTTAATTTTAAAAGCGGCGATATATCCGGCACTGCTGCAAGAACTCAAGACGACAAAATGGGGCAGGGCGGAGAATATTTTGCACAGCAAAAGCGTGAAGATGATGAAGTTCAGGAACAGAACAAATATATGGATCAGAGCGCTGTTTTGCGTGCTACCCTTAATTCACTTGCAATGATGAATGTTGCGGATGTTATTAACGCCAAGAAAAAAAAGATTACCCTCAAAGACAAGTCTAAAGAGGATATCAAGAATAAAAAAATTGAGGAATCTTTAACAATTAATACTAATCAAGACACTGAAGATGAAGATTTTTATTAACCAAAAATATTAATATCTTCGTGTTTTTCTTCTTTTTTGTGTCCGTTAGCCAAAAGTTCACCGTGATAGAAAGGATTTGAACCCTTTTTATCTTTTGCAGTGCTGAAACTTACTATTGAGTTGAATTTTGGAGCTTCTGCAGCTTTTTGAACATCTGTACCTTCGTATACTGAAAATGCGATTTTACCTTCAACATTTTTCTGTACTTGTTGAGCTGCTTGTGTGTTTAAAAATTTGATTGAGTTCAAAACATTCTGATTGAGCTGAATTTGAATGCCTGAATTGTTCATTGCAATCTGACGAGCTGTTTGTGTGTCTACTTTCCCTTGATATAAATCCAAACCCAAATCTGTAGATCTGAAAGCACTGTTTGCATAACCTGATTGAGCCTTCATAGCTTTTGCCTGGGCTCTTTTAAGAATCTCAGCTGATACTTCTTTTAAGATAGAAGTATCAATGCCGGTTTTGTAATTTTGAGTGTAATTTACATTAAGACTCATCAGATTATCCCTTTTTTTCCTTATGTTCCTTTAATCGGCATTTACCGGCTTAAACTTTAATTTTTTGCTTATGCATTGTTACAATACTTAATATTATATAAAATCATGGCAATTATAGGTTATCTGAATGTGTTTATATATATAGAATGTATAAAATGAGGTATATTAATGAGCTATTGGTGCGGATATAATCCCGGATTTACAAACACGGTAACTGGTATTCAAGCAGGTCTTGCCGGTTTAAACGGTATAGTTAATTATTTGGAGGCACGAAATAATGGTGCAAATCCTGTTCAGGCTGCATCTTACGGAATAAGTTCGACTGCTGCGGGTGTTGGAAATGCACTTTTGGGCAATGCTATAGATAAAACTACACACAGTTATCTTGGTTCAACCATGAATAGTGTAATGACTAATTTTGCTGGCGGTAATCCGTTTGCTGCATCTATTGGGATGTCAGGGACAGCGCTGGCTACTTCAATGTTTATGGCTCCGCCTATGCCTATGTTTGGCGGATTGGGCTATTATTCCGCTTGGTCATCACCAATGATGTTTGGCTCTCCTATGATGTTTGGGATGCCCGCATTTGGCGGTTTTTGCTGCCGCTGTTAAGAAGTTTCCAGTTTTCAGACACCCTGTCCAAAATGGACGGGGTGTTTTGTTTATTAAGCAAAACTTCCTGCACTGCTGAATTTATAAGGGTATTGATTTCTTTTTGATTTTCTTCGGATTTTATTGCCGGCTCAATTTTGGTTAATTGTTTTGCGCTTATAACGCGTGCTTTTGCCATTAAATCATTTTCGTCATATTTTGTATAAAAATCATCTTGCAGAGTGTCTTTGTTTACAGCAATAATATTTGTTAATCTGGCAAGTTCAAGCTGATTTTTTTCGTTAGTTAAAAATAAAGCAAATTTCAAAGCCGCTTCTTTATTTTGTGCACGAAGCGGAATAATAAAGTTCATCAAAGAAAAGTCATATTGTCCGATGTCGCCCGTTAATTGTGATGCAACATCCGTGTGAGCATAGGTAGATGGTGCATTTTCCTTAATCATATTTAAAAAATTGGCACCGGCCTGAAACATTGCAATGCTTTCGGACATATATTTTTCTAAAGCTTCCCTGTGGGTTTGGGTTATTGATTCTTTTGGGATAAGGTCATCCGCGTATAGTGTTTTAAAAAAGTCAAAAATTTCAACGGATTTTGCGGAATTTATATTCTCGGCGGAATTAACGCCATATTTGTTTAAAATCCTAAGCATTGTGTCATTTTCAGAAATGTTCGGCAGCCAGATATAAGCGCCGGTGTTTGTTTTCATTTGTTTGGCGATTCGTCCCATTTCGGTGTAAGTTTTAGGAGCATTCAGGTTCGCTTTTTTAAATAAATCTTTATTGTAAATTGTAACGGCAGAAGTTGCATACCAGGGAATTGAATAGAGTTTGCCGTTATATTTTAGAGAATCAACAATTTGGGGAACAAATTGTTTGGTGGAATTTGAATCTATTTCGTACAAAGCTCCTTTTTGCGCCAGAATTGCCGAAAAATCCGGGTTAAGGTTGATTAAGTCAGGCGGATTATCACTCAAAACAGATGCGAGCGTACGTTTTTCCCCTTCTGAGAAAGGAACGTCTATCCATTTTATTTTGATTTCAGGGTTTTTAGCTTCAAATTCATTTATTACGCCGTTAATATATCCCGAAAAATCGCTCATCTGAAGTGTCCAGAAAACTACTTCGTTTTGAGAATTTTTATTTATAAAAATTGAAGTCAGACCGTCAGCCCGCCCTATAATATTTGTTTTATAGACGGCAAAAAATAACCCGCATATTAGAATAAGTCCTAAAATAATAAGAATTTTTTTCATTCGACACCCGTTTCTTTTGATGTTACAATTATACTATGAATAATTTGTTTACGGAACTGGAAAATCAAAATAAGCAGGTACCGCTTGCAGAAATTCTCCGCCCGAAAACTTTAGAGGATTTTTTAGGGCAGAGTAATGTTGTTGCGCCCAATAGCCCCATCTTAAATCTTTTAAAAACAAACAGGTTATTTTCTTTAATCTTTTGGGGAACACCTGGATGCGGCAAAACCACTCTTGCGAGGTTAATTGCAACAAAAACAAATGCGAATTTTATTGAGATTTCTGCCGTAACCTCAGGTGTCAAAGAGATTAAAGAGGCTGTCGAAAGTGCAAAAGAAGCCTTGCGCGTAGGTACAAAGACTATTTTGTTTATAGATGAAATCCACAGATATTCCAAAACACAGCAGGATGCCCTTTTGCCTCATTTGGAAAACGGTACTTTGTTTTTGATAGGTTCTACAACTGAAAACCCGTCGTTTCAGGTTATTCCGGCACTTTTATCCAGAGTTCAGGTTATAAGACTCAATTCTATTGATGATAAAAGTATGGAAAGCATTATTAAAAAAGGGTTTGCGTACCTTGCAAAAAATTATACGGCAATGGATTGCGAGACAGGAGTTATTGATTTTATTGTAAATCTTGCCCGCGGCGATGCAAGATATGCCTTAAATATTGTTGAAAATGCATATTTTGCCAGCGATTTAAAAGATAACAGGCGGAATTTGACGGTTAAGATTATTGAAAGCATCTGCCAGAAAAGAAATACAAGATATTCGCAGCAGGAACATTATGATTGTGCCTCAGCGTTTCAAAAAAGTCTAAGGGGAAGTGACCCTGATGCGGCTATATATTACCTTGCCAAAATGATTACGGCAGGTGAAGATCCGCGATTTATAGCGCGAAGATTAATAGTTTGCGCGGCAGAAGATGTTGGTTTGGCAGATCCTATGGCTTTGAATGTAGCGGTTAATGCTTATAAGGCGGTTGAACTTTTGGGGCTTCCGGAAGGGAGAATTCCTCTTGCAGAGGCTGTAATTTATGTTGCAAGGGCTAAAAAATCCAATGAGGCTGCTTGCGCAATTGATGAGGCGCTTTCTGATATTGATTCGGGAAATGATTTTCCTCCGCCTATGCACTTAAGAGATGCACACTATAAGGATGCAAAAAAATACGGCTTCGGTGTTGGTTATATTTATACCCATGATGCGCCGGAGGTTTATCAGCAATTTTTGCCTGACGAATTAAAAGATAGAAAATATACAAGATAATTATTTGCAAAAAACTACTCTGTCTGTTAATATGGTTTTAAGAAGGGGAATATATGATTAAAAGATTTTTAACAGGGCTTTGTGTAATTTATTTAACCGTTTCAGGAGCTTTTGCCTCTGATGTTTGGGTAAACGATTTGAGAGCGTTGTTTTTGAATAACAATGCGATAATTTATGAAATAAATTTGAGAACCTTTGGGGCACAGGATGTTAATAAAGACGGGATTATAGACGTCTCTGAAGGCGAAGAAAGCGGGAATTTCTTAAATGCAATAAGCAGACTTGATGAACTTATGGCTTCAGGTGTGAATACAATTCATGTAATGCCGATTATGGCTGTTGGTAAAACTAAAGCTCTGGGTTCTGCAGGTTCTTTATATGCCGCAGCAAGTTTTAATGAGTTAAATCCCCAGTTGAAAAGTAACAGGACTGCTTTATCGTTAGAGGAGCAGGCTATAAAATTTATTAATGAAGCTCACAGAAGAAAAATAAGAGTAATAATAGATCTTCCGGCATGCGGTGCGTATGATCTTTATTTAAAACGTCCCGAGCTTTTCGTAAAAGACACTTCTGCTCAGCCTGTAATTCCGTCAGATTGGACTGATGTCAGACTTTTAAATGCAGGTACCGAAAATAATATTAATATGGATGTTTATAATCTTTACAAAGGTTTTGTTGATTACGTTATGCAGCTTGGTGCCGACGGTATAAGAGCTGATGTTGCGACGTCAAAACCTGCTAAATTCTGGAAAGAGCTTATAAGCTATTCAAGAAAAAAAGATCCGCAGTTTATGTGGCTTGCAGAGTCTTCTGATTCCTGGACCGAAGCTGTATCACAGGATGCTGTCTTTACTCCTTATGATAAATTGCTGGAAGCTGGGTTTGACGGATTTTACGGCAGCTACTTTAATATGAAAGACTGGCGCACTGCATCTGAATTAATGGAGCATATTAAATTTACCAATTCCATAAAAAATAAATATAGTGAGCCTAAGGCGGTTATCGGAAGTTTTACGACTCACGATGAATTAAGCCCTGTTTTGATTAACGGGCAGCCGTATAGTAACATGATTTTATGGTTAAATTCAACTCTGCCTGTGAATTCTTATTATGTGGACGGCTTTGATACGGCGGATAATTATATTTATTTATGGGGAAATAAGAAGGCTCGTACGACTTATACGGATGATGAATATTATTTTGTACACAGAGGAAAACTTGATATATTCAACTTTTCACGTCAACCGGGCGGGAAAAATACTAATTTTAAAAGAGATTTTGTAATGGCAAATAGCTTTAAGCGGTTTATTGCACCTGTTATTGCTAACGGAAAGTTTGTTGAGCTGAAATCTAACAATTCTTCAGTTTTTGCATACGGATTATCTTACAATAAAACGACTGTGCTGGTGTTTGGTAATATGAATTTTAGAGCTAATAATGAGGCTGTTATTAAAGTTCCGCATTATAATGATTCATTTTTAACTATTCCTATAGAAATGGATACGGCACCGATTTCTGAAAAAGATAAATTTAAAGTAAATCTTATGCCCGGTGAAATTCAGGTTTTGCTTGTAAATGAATTTGAGCTTAAATAGACCCATTTTGCATGAGAATTTGTTGACTAAATTAACAAAAATTGCTATAATTCTTCTATAAAAAGAAGGAGAAAAGCTTATGGAAATTATGAGGAAGTTCAGAAACGGGGGGGGGCGTCTCCTCTAAATAGAAATAGCAAGGGTTTTGAGAAAGCCGCAAGGGGAATATGTCTTTTCGACGACGCTCTCACCTCCGGCTCCGCTATGGTCTCAAAGACATATTCCCCTTGTGAGATACCTGAAGTTGGAGAGAAGATTAGTAAATGTCAAAAAGGTATTTGTCATCCTGAATTTATTTCAGGATCCCATATAGAGATTCCGAAACAAGTTCGGAATGACAAAAAAGTTAAAGCAGCCTTTACATTAGCAGAGGTGTTAATAACCTTAGGAATAATTGGCGTTGTGGCGGCAATGACTATCCCTACATTAATAAGTAATTATCAGGAAAAGTCGACTATAACACGTTTACAAAAAGCTTATGCGACTTTAAAGAACGCGTTTGAACTTGCAAAAGTTGAGCACGGGGATTACGAAACATGGTCATGGAATCAATATCCTTCCAGTTATAATTCACGCGAGCAATATTTTTGGGAAAATTATATACTGCCGCATTTAAAAGTGGCTAAAAAGTACATTCCGGACACAGCATATGAATGTGGTGAGGTTATAAAAGGACTTAACGGTTATAAAATTTTATATACAAATAGTGCTTGTTTTCTTTTAAATGACGGTACTTCTATATATTCTTGGACAGGTGGTGACGCATATTATAAACATGTTTGGATTTATGTTGATACAAATGGTAAGTCGAAACCAAATGTTTTGGGAAAAGATGTTTTTGCATTGTATTTTTCACCCGGTAATCCTGGGAAAAACGCCGGAAATGAAAATGATGACGGTGAAGTCGTAGATTCCGGAAAAACCTTTAATATAGGATATGGCTTAAAATTATATGGTGAGGGAAGTGGTTTTACTGCAGAAGAAATGATGGAACCTAATTTTGTTATTCATGATAATGATACTGCCAACATACATCCTTCATGCAATCTACAAGGTTATGGCCAGACCTGTGGTGCTGTAATTCAATTGAACGGTTGGAAGTTTCCGGACGACTATCCTGAATAGACTTTTAAAAAGCTCCCTTTAAGGGAGTTTTATATGATTTTTTTTACGAATTCACCTATGGAATAGGCCTCTATTGTGCCGACGATTATTTCAAATTCCGGTAATGCCTTTTCAAGCTCGTTTTTCATTGGGGCAAGAAGCCCCGGAATTATTATTTTTCGTGTCTTAACTTTATTTGCTAAATCGAATTTTTTCAGGGTTTTGGCAACCATTTTTGATGTGAATTTTTCTGCTGAAAAGGCTGTTAATACACTCATTCCGCCGGCTGGTGTTACTACAAGATAGGAAGGAATTTTTAAGTTCTCCAGCTCATTGGCAACAGCAAAGAAGGTCAGCGCAAAGTTTGTGGTCATAAATACCAGTGAATTTTCATCGGGGTTGTTGAATTCATAAATTTTTGCCTCAACCTGTAAAGGCTTTTGAGGGTCAGTATAGATATTTTGGCGTAAAGTCATTAGTGTCGCAAAAAGACTTTCGTCAAAGTCCTCAAAAACAAGCATATTGGCATACTTACACAAATAATACCCCGCTCTCGCACATAAATTATATTTATCCGCAGTTGATTTGAAATATACATATACAGGATCGCAATACCTTTCGTCACGCTCTATAATTGCTTTTTTGCGGGTTGTTACTAACTTATCAACAGTTTTTTTGAAATTGTTATCTTCTATTCTTTTTAATGAAAGCTTTAAAAAATCCTTTTCTTCAATGTAAACTGTTTCATCACATAAGTTTTTTAATTCATACTTTTCGGCATTTTTTAAAATAACAAGATCAACCTTCATTTTTTCGTTTACACGATTTATCTCAAAGTTTTTAATCCGTTTTAATTTTTCTTTAAAATCAGGTGCTTTACAGTCAACAACAACAGCAAATACCGTTTTATTTATGAATTTTTTTTCGTGACGGTATAAGACGTTTTCTCCGCCGATTTTTAACCCGTCAATTTTTACGGTTTTTTGCGGCGCTTTTAGATTTTTTAAGCATAAATTCTTAAGTTCTTCTGACATATATTTGCATCTGTCGTGTGTTATCTGTTTTTGCGCAAGTTTAATTGCAAATGCCATACATGTAGGGCAGCCGCATTCTTTGCAATTTGTGTGTGCGGCTTTTTTCGCGCCGGGTAAGTATTTAAAAATTTCAAGTCCTGAAAGTTTCATTACGCTAATCCTTTCATAACTTTTATACTATCCGGATTGTAAAGAACTATAATATCCGCTCCGGCAGCTTTTACGGCCGCGGCAGATGCAATTTCAAACATTTTTGCACGGGTTTTCAAATCCCCCCAGCTTTTTGAAAAAGTATCATATTGGGCTTCTTTTGTTCGTAAACTTTCCTGTGCGACAAAACTTATAATAGGCAAATTCAAATATTCGTCATCTTCAAGTTTAATCTTTTCAATTATGCTATATCCGTAATCCAGACCGTAGCCAAGTCCGCCTATATCTGTATCAATGATTAATTGATTGAGCGGAAGTCCGGAATCCGTAACTAATATATTTAATTCTCTGCACAAATTTATATCAATAGGACTTTTAAGAACGAGTTTGTGTTTGCCTTTTATTACATGCGGAAGGATTTCTCTATAGGTTTGTTCATTTGCGGAAGATATTATGCATTTTCTGTCCAAAACACTTATAAGCGCCGGTAAAAGCTCTCTATTCAGATTATTATCATATACGCCGTTTATCATTAAGGGTTTTGTTATTTTAGGCAAAAGCGCTTTTAATATCCTTGAGGATTTGGGAATATCTGTTTTATTTTTTATATTGAATTTCAGGCACAAAATATCGCAAGCACTTGATTGTGCTTTTTCAATCAATAACCCCTTTTTGTTTGTACGAAAGAAATCTTTTGCGATTTGAAAATTATCTTCAGGATTGAAGATATTTATCTCAAGCGCATAAAGAGTTTTATGAATTTTCCCTTTCACTTTGTACTTTTTCCATTAATTCCACGAAACGTTTTTCGTCAATAGTTTCTTCATCCAGTAAAGTTTTTGAAATGTATTCAAGCATATCTCTGTTTTCCAGAAGAAGTTTTTTCGCTATATCATAACGTTCATCAACAATCTTTTTGACTTCTTTATCAATTTCTGCAGCTATTTCTTCTGAAAAGTCTCTTGTATGACCGAAATCACGTCCCATAAATACGTGTTCTTCACTTTTACCATATTGGAGGTTGCCCATTTTTTCAGACATACCGTAAGTTGTAACCATATTTCTTGCAAGTGAAGTTACTTTTTCCAAATCATTTGATGCACCTGTTGTAATGGAATCTTTGCCGTAAACAATTTCTTCTGCAACACGTCCGCCGAGCGTCATTGTGATTCTATCCAGCAATTGGGATTTTTTCATCGTCAAATGATCTTTTTCAGGAAGCGTCATTGTAACACCAAGAGCCATGCCTCTCGGAATTATTGATACTTTATGCAAAGGATCGGTGTTTTTCAAAAGTTTTGCCAAAAGTGCGTGACCAACTTCATGGTAAGCTGTATTTTCCTTTTCTTCATCAGAAATAATTCTGCTTTTCTTTTCCGGTCCTGCCATAACTTTATCAATAGCTTCTTCAAGATTTTCCATTGTAATTTCTTTTTGGTCATGGCGGGCTGCAAGAAGTGCAGCTTCGTTTAATAAATTCTGCAAATCAGCACCGGTAAAGCCGGGAGTGCGTTTTGCAAGCACTTTAAGCTCAACATCACTTGCAAGCGGCTTATTTTTTGCATGAACCTGAAGGATTTGTTCCCTTCCTAAAATATCAGGACGGTTTATTACGATTTGTCTGTCAAATCTTCCCGGTCTTAAAAGAGCATTATCCAAGATATCAGGTCTGTTGGTTGCAGCTATTACAATTATATTAACATTTTCATCAAACCCGTCCATCTCAACAAGTAACTGGTTAAGAGTTTGTTCTCTTTCGTCATGACCTCCGCCCAGGCCTGCTCCGCGCTGACGGCCTACAGCATCAATTTCATCAATAAAAATTATACATGGCTGGTGTTTTTTAGCCTGCTCAAACAAATCTCTCACACGGCTTGCACCAACACCGACAAACATTTCAACAAAGTCAGAGCCGCTTATTGAAAAGAAAGGAACGCCTGCTTCTCCTGCAACTGCTTTTGCCATTAACGTTTTACCGGTACCGGGAGACCCTACAAGGAGTACTCCTTTTGGAATTTTTGCACCGAGTTTAATATATTTTTCGCCATGTTTTAAAAAGTCTACGATTTCTTCAAGCTCTTTTTTCTCCTCGTCAATACCTGCAACATCTTTAAAGGTTGTTTTTACCTTACTGTCCAAAAGCATCTTAGCTTTGCTTTTGCCAAAGGACATTGCCTGTGAACCGCCTGCCTGAATACTTTTTGCCATTACTACCAGAAAAACTATAAATAACAACGGCAAAAGTAATGAGCCTAAAATCCCTAAAAGCTGGGAAGATTCGGCAGGTTTTTTAACTTCAATTTCAACATCTGCCGCTTCAAGTTTTTTCATCAAATCCGGATCGTTTGGAGTTAATACTTTATATTGAACCTGCGGAAGTTTTTTTTCAACCATGCCAAACGGACTTTGTTCTTTTACGGTTTGTTCTGCTGCCGGCTGGTTCACCGGAATTGCAATTAAATAGTCATCTGCTTTTTCAACTTTTTTGAATTCCTTATTCGCAAGTTTTTCAATAAAGCTTGAATAGGAAATTTCGCTTGTGCTTGTTACCGGACCTGCCATAAATACTGATGATACAAAGACCAGAACAACAATAGCTAATACTATATACATACCTGCAGATTGACTTTTATTCATTTTATATTAACCTCTCTATATCTCTTATTATAATGCAAAAAAATAAAAAATGCTATGACTCATTTTGGCGAAGTGATAATTTGGCTTTACTCCAAAATTTCAATCGTTCATCTAAGGGATATTCGATGAGTGGTTTTTCGGCAATATATTGTGCAATTGTAATTCTGCTTGAAAGTTTTCTGTTTGTCGCCAAAAGAGCTTCTACAGGAGATATTCCATAGTGATCAGCCAGCATTATTGCATTAAATATGACATCACCGGCTTCTTCTTTCATATTTTCATAATTATTATTCTTTTTGGCAGCCTTTAGTTCTTCTATTTCTGAGTTCAAAAAATTATAGTAGTCCTCTTCAGTTTTTTTGTATCCGTTTTTTTCCAGAACTCTTGCTATAGTCACTGCTTGGTTCATAGCTGGATTACTTTTAAAATTATTATTTGCGCGAAAATATATTGTATTAGAATGTCTGTTATAATTTATTGATTTTATTGGTGATAACATAACAATAATTATAAATCAGATGAAAAAGAAAATTGTCAGTTTGTAAAGTTTTTTAAATTTCCGTGACAGAAATACTTGTTATACCTGAATTTCTGGCATTATCCATTAATTTAACAACGGCACCGTGAGTTGCATCTCCGTCTGATTCTATCATCAAGCCGTCCGGATAATCTTTTGCAAGTTGTTTTAGGGTGGTCTCTAAACTGTCTGCCGCAACTTCTTCCCCGTCAATATAATACCTGTCGTCTGCTGAAACTGTAACTGATAATATTTTGGTTTCATCATTTTTAACCTGTTCCTGATCAACCATTTCCGGTACGGTCAGGTTCAAGCCCTGCTGATCCAATAGCGGTGCAATAACCATCATTATAATCAACAGAACAAGAAAAATATCTGTCAGCGGTGTTATATTAATTTCATTGAATGTATCACGATTTCTGGACATTATTATTACCCTTTGAGTTCATTTTCTTCTTTAAGTTCTTTTTGTTCTTTTTTAGTTAAGGGTTCGCCTGCTACAATAAGCTTTTTGTATTCGGCATCTTGTGCGGCATTCATAACCTGCATTATTTCGGAGCTTTTTACCTGCGAATCAGCTTTGACAACAACTTCCGGTTTTTCTAAGCTTTCTCTTATTGCCAGAAGTTCATCTACCAGCTGGTCCGGAGTAATTTGTTTTCCGTTTATAAACATCAAGCCTTCTTTAGTAATTGCAACTTCAGCTTTATTTTGTTCAATGGCAATGCCGCTGTTAATTTCCGGCACGGTAATCGTATTGTCTATTGATTGGAACGAAGGTGCAATAACCATCATTATAATCAACAGAACAAGAAAAATATCTGTCAGCGGTGTTATATTTATTTCTGTAAAAAGTTTTCCCTTTTTTGAATTCATTGCCATTTTTCATTAATCCTTATATAGCATTAGATGTAGGAGATGTAATTGTTGTTTCATCTTCAGAATCAACAAAGCTTAAGAAAAGCAATTTGATTAATTGAAAATCATCTTCATAACGCTTAACCACTGATTGGAAAGAGTTATAGAAGATAACCGCAACAATCGCAACCCCAAGACCGAAAGCTGTTGCAATCAACGCTGAACCAATACCCATTGCAACTGCGGCTGATTGGTTACCTTGTACCGCCAAATCCTGGAAGGTATACAAAATTCTTACAACTGTACCGAACAAACCTAAAAACGGTGCAACACCACCGATTGTACCTAGAATTGTCAAGTGGCTTTCAAGTTTTCTTGTTGCAAGAGCTGCTGCAATATCAAATGAACGTGAAAAACCGTTTCTTTGTTCTGAAAATATTCTGACAGCTTCTTCAGTTACTTCACCGATTACGCCGCCGCATTGAACAGCAAGGCTTTGTGCGCCTTGAAGGTTATTCTTTGCAAGTTCTTTTTGCAATTTAGGGATAAAAAGAACAACATCCCTTTTGTTTCTTTTGTAAAATGAAAATCTGTTGATAACTACTGCCACAACCAGTATTGAGCATATTAAAATGGGCAGTAATACCGGCCAGTCCAGTTTAATTGAGTGTAATAATAATTCCATAGTTTTATCCTCTTTTTATGTACTAATTATATCCTGATGCGCCAAATACGTTATAGTCAAACGTAAATTGAATATCAATGCTTGCTCCTTTATATTCTGCGGGAAGCGGTCTGAATGGTGCCGTTAATTGAACGGCATTCAAAGCAGCTTTATCCGCGCTTGGGAGTCCGGACGATTTGAATACGCTGCATGAAAGCAGTCTTCCGTCTTTTGCAATTTTGAATAAAAGGACAACTCGTTTACTTTCGTTACCTTTTGGCGGATCCCAATTCATTTTAATTCTTCTTTGCAGATCTCTCATATAAGGTCCGAAATCAGGTTCTCTTATTGCATCAATGCCAGGTCT
This sequence comes from Candidatus Gastranaerophilales bacterium, assembly GCA_944323695.1. Taxonomy (GTDB): domain Bacteria; phylum Cyanobacteriota; class Vampirovibrionia; order Gastranaerophilales; family Gastranaerophilaceae; genus SIG32. The sequence continues at coordinate 117,890 of CALUTI010000003.1, read as the reverse complement.
GCCGCCTCCGCCTCCCGGATTTCCTATATTACCTGTGCCGGCTCCGCCTCCTGAACCTTTTGCAAGGCGGGTTCCTGAAGATGAGCCGCCTCCTGTAGGTGCAAGTGAAGGTGCAGGTGCTGAACTTCCGCCTCCGCCTTTTGAAGTCGTGCCTGAACTGCTGATAGGGCCTGTAGAATAACTGCCGGATTTTGTACCGCCTGAAGGTACCGGAACTTTAAATGCCGATGACGGTTTTTGTGCAACTTTAGGTGTCATTGGCGGTTTTAAAGACGGACGAGCTGTCGGCGGTTGTGGTTTTGCCTGCTGTGATGCTTTAGGCTGTGCCGGCTGCGCGGTAGGAGTTGATTTATGTTTAGGCTGCATTGCTTTTTGCGGCTGCGAAGGTGTTGGTTTTTTCGCAGGTGCACTTGCTGCAGGTGCCTGTGCCGGTTGCGCCTTTGAAGGTGATGGTGACGGCATTGAAACTCTTTTTGTCGGATCATTTATACCGCCGGTTCTGGAATTTCTGTCAGAACGGTATGGTGTATTTTTATTTAATGGAGTATCTTCTTTATCCACAAGGACAAATTCAATGTCATTCATTTTCGGTTTTGGTCGCTCGAATAAAGCAAAATTTATCCCGAAAAATGCCAGAATTAAAAAAGCAAGCCAGGCTGCACCTAAAACCGACGGGTGTAATATTGTTGAGAGGACTATAGATTTTTTTAAGCTTAATTCATCTTTGTATTCTCTTAAAACCGCCGGAGTGGTATAGCCGTTACTTGTTTGCTCATCTTCTTCTATTAAATTGTCTGTGTATTTTCCTAAGATAGACATTTTTCCCTTTGATATTTTCAGTAACAATTCTATTTTAAACTTAAAATAAAATTATTACCTGATTTACTAATAATTAGTCTGATAAAGTGCGGGATTGACAGTGATTGGCTGGGTAAGTACCAAATCGATAGATGCGTTTGCAGGAATTTCTACATCATTGCCTTTATCCCAGATGGATTTAACCAGACCGCCGCCAGCGCCGACTGCGGTACCTAAAGCTGCACCTTTACCGACACTGCCTCCTGCTAATGCACCGAATACAACACCTGAAAGTGCTCCGGCACCTGCACCGACTGTTAAATCTTTTGTATATTCTTTAGTTACGTCTAATTTCGTTCCGCCCAGAAGAATACCGGTATTGTCATCGGTTTTGATAACGGCTGATATAGGAATTTGTATGCCGTAAGGAGTTGTGATTTGTGTGAATCTTACAAGAAGTTTACCGTTCATGCTTCCGCGTTTTGCTTTTGAAACCTCAAGAACTGTTCCTGTAACAGAGCTTCCTGCAGGCGCTATCAGATTATTGCCATAGTAAAAGTCAGATCCAAGAGCCAGCGTTACATTTTGACCTAAGGTTAAATTTTGTGAACTCAAAGGTGTTGTAACAACTGTTTTAAACTGTTGTCCGGCAGGTACTGTAACAACACTGCCTTTTAGCGTTCCGTTATTGTAATTATAGTTATTTTGTTGATAATAATTCGGTTGATAAAGCGGTGCAGGAGTATTTTGTGTGTAATCATAGTTCGCTGCTGCAAATACGGCTGTTCCGGTTAAAAGTAGAGCTGTAACAGCCAAATTGATTTTCTTTAACATAAGTTTTCTCCCCTTTCTTTATTTTACATTGTATTTTATTCTTAGTATGTTGTCAATTTGTTAAGGTATGTGTTATGTATGCAGGCGCTGTAAGAATTATAAGACCTTCTTCACCTGCATTTACCCTCGTATGTTCACCCATTAAACGTTTGCCTCCCGGTCTTATCTGAAGCGTAGGCCCTCTGTGCGACCAGAAACGTCCCTGAAACCTTTGCTGATAATGTGGAACTTTTACATATTCTGCCGGTGCGGAAAGCCCACCGCCTATTAAATTGTCATTTGAAGTATAGATGTATCCTTTTATAGGAATTTCAAATGTGTCAGACAAAAGCATTTTGTTAATACGAATTTTCATTGACGCATTTGTACCAACAACAGGTTCATGAATTTCTTCAACATACCCGGTAAATTCTGTGCCCTTCGGAATTATATTAGTTTCATGTAAGAATAAATCGTTGGAAGCTATAAATTTTACCTTATAACCTTCGGGGCAGTATTCGGTAGAAATGTCCTGGGCATTTATGATAGGAATAAATGTTCCCGTAGGGAGTTCTATTCCGTCGTAATCTCTCATTGGAAGCTGTATATTGTCAAATTCTTCCGCCAAAGAAAAAGAACTTAGTCCGAATATTAAAAGTAAGGCCGCAAGAAATTTTCTCATAATTGTTATTATAACAGTTTTTTGGAAAATATCAATAAATCTTGCATATGTGAATTAAATATTACAATTGTAAACATTTTCTAAACATACGCAATTCTTATTTTAAAAAATACTTTATATAAATGTGTATAGTGTTTAGGTGTGTACAATTATGTCCAATGCAGTTTCATCATTAATATTTGCATGCAGAAACGTTAATAAGACCGAAAACGGCGAAATCGGCAGAGCTCCTGTTGCGGCAGCTCAAAGTATAAATGTTCTTAATCAGGTTTCAAAATATAACAAAGCTATTGCTCAAGGAACAGATGCTGCTGTCAGTGTTTTTGAAAATTTGGCTAAAAAGAGCAAACCTGTTGACTATGCTGTAAAAGGCGTAAAGTGGGCAACGAAAAATGTTAACCCGTTGATTTGTGTTTCAGGTGGTATAAAAGTTGCGATGTCTGATGATAAAACTTCAACTGCTATTAAAGAAGTTGCTGCATTATCTACAATGTTTGCAGGTGAGGGAATTGCTAAAAAGGCTTTACCTAAACTTATTGAAAAACTTCCGGTGGGAAGTAAAGCCGGAGCTATAATACAAGGTTTGTTGTTCGTTGGAGCTTCTATTGCCTCTTATTCTGCAGGCGAAAAGCTCGGTACAAATATGGCGGATGAAGTTAAGCTGAATTGGGCAAAAGAACCTGCAAAAATCAATCAAATGGCTTAAGCAAACATATTTTTAAATATGCTATAATAGTTTATATGAAAAAGATTATTATAGCTTGTTTTATTCTTGTAATAAATCTAATAGCTCAAAGTCCGTGTTTTGCTATAAAAATAGGACTTCAAACAGCTGTGAAAGAAATAGGTATCGGAGCAAGTACCGAGGCTGTTATTATAGATGCAAATACCAATAAAAGTGTTTGTTCTATTGATGCTATGAGAGGCTATGAGATGCGCCCGTATAGAAATAAAATTGCCATAAAATATAACGGTAAATACTATAAAATTGACAGTGATAACGTTGTTTTGAAAACTGAAAAAGAAGGTTTTGTAAGCGTAAAAAACAAATGGTACCGCGGTAATTTAATGATACAAAATAAAGACGGCAGATTAACCGTAATAAATAACGTTAATATAGAAGATTACATAAAAGGTGTTGTGCCATCCGAGATGCCGTCAGGCTGGGAGCCGGAAGCTTTAAAAGCACAGGCAATTGCCGCAAGAAGTTTTGCACTTGCAAATTTGGGTAAACGTGCAAAATTTGGATATGATTTGAACGATACAACAGAAGATCAGGTATATGGCGGCGCAGCTGTTGAAACTTATAAGACAAACCAAATTGTTGATGATACAAAAGGTCTGGTATTAACCTATGATTTAAAAATTATTCCTGCGTATTATTCGGCATCAGCGGGCGGGCAAACTATAAATTCATCAGATGTTTGGGGTAGTGACCTGCCTTTTATAAGATCGGTTCCGTCTTACGATGATAATGTCAAAAAAAACGGGCATGGTGTGGGTATGTCACAGCATGGTGCCAATAATTTGGCAAAACAAGGCTATAATGCATACCAAATTTTACAATATTTTTACAAAAATGTTAAGTTTGCCCGTATAAATCCAGAGTATTATCATTAGAGCTTTTTTGTGTCTAAAACGCTTATGCTACAAGCTTTTTTACTATATATATCGGTGGATATGCACTATATATTTAAAATTTTTTTGAAAAAAAGCTTGCCAAAACCAAAAAAAGTGCTATAATAAGTTTTGTCGATATACAAAAGCATGCGGAAAATGGTTTCTTATTTACCGTAGGCAAAAGGAAGAAGGAGGTTCGTAATGAACAAAGAAGAATTAGTAAAAGAAGTATCAAAAAAAGCAAAAGTTTCTCAAAAAGCATCTGCTGATGTTATCGCAGCTACTTTAGAAACTATTCAAAAAACTGTTGCTAAAGGCAAAAAAGTTACTTTAGTAGGCTTTGGTACTTTTGAACCGCGTAAGAGAGCTGCCAGAACTGGTAGAAACCCGCAAACTGGTGCAGTATTGAAAATTGCTGCTAAAACAGTTCCTGCATTCTCAGCTGGTAAAAAATTCAAAGAATTAGTAAAATAGTTTTTTGAAAAAATAAGTTGATGAGCCGGTCAATTATGATCGGCTCTTTTTTATTGCCAAAATTGAAATAATTTGGTATAATAAACCCAAAAGAAGGAGAACAGCTTATGAAAATTATGGAAAAACTGAGAAACGGGGGGGGGCGTCTCCTCTAAATAGAAATAGCAAGGGTTTTGAAGGGATAGCGATAGACAGGAATTATTTTCGAGACCATAGCGGAGCCAGCGGCGGGAGCGTCGTCGAGAAAATAATTCCTGTCTATCGCGTAAGAATAAATAGGGCATTTACGTTAGCGGAAGTTTTAATAACGTTAGGAATAATCGGAGTAGTAGCTGCAATGACGATACCGACTATTTCACATAATATACAGCATGCAGTATTAAAAAATCAATTTAAGAAGTTTTATAGTACTTTTTATCAAGCCTTATTGGCCACGAACACAAGGCATGGGTCTCCGCTGAAATGTCATTATTGGTTTTCAGGAGAGTTTCCTTGCACGGCAGTATGCGTAGAAGCTAATGAATATGGAACATGTCAAAGATGGCAATGTGATAATGGTGAAGCTTTGCCGAGTGATTATAACGGTCCAATGACAGAATGTTCAACATTTACGGAAGAAATGTTTTTGAATACATTAAAAACAACAAAAATATGCAAAGATAATGCATATGAACAAGGATGTTTGCCTGAAGATTTCAGGGGTGTGGATAAAGTCAAATCAGAAATGGATCCTGATGGGAATTATGATCCGAATGCTAATTTTTCAGATGCCCTAATAAAAAACAATTATCCTGTGTTTGTACTTGCGGATGGAACCTATATTATAGGTTATGCGAGATATCCTATCCCTATGCCTGCTTTTGTTGTTGATATAAACGGTCATAAAGGCCCAAATAAATGGGGCCATGATATATTTTCATTCCGTATTAGAGGTAATAAGAACGGTAAATTTGAATTAGGAGGTATAGCTCCTGTAATTGAAGACGGCGGAAAAGATTTTCAAGAAATGTATGATGAATGCTTTAAATAGCTGAAAGGAATGTTATAAATTTATCGCCGTATTTTTTCTGTTTAATTTGTTTGTAACCGCAAAAATCAATTTCATCAACATGTTCAAGAATTATTATATCAGAGGCAATATTTTTTATTGCCTCCAAACTTTTTTCATAAATCCCTGCAAAATAGGGCGGATCAATATAGATTACGTCGAATTTGCGGTTAAATTTGGAGCAGACTTTTAAGCTGTCACCAACAAATAATTCAGGTGCTTTATCAAATTTTTTAAAATTATTTTTTATAATTGCAGCGGCTTTGGGATTTTTTTCTATTGATGCAGCATATTCAAATCCTCTTGAGATTGCCTCTAACCCCATAATGCCTGATCCTGCATACATATCAAGAAAACTTTTACCATCAAAATCAATCATTGACTGCAAAGTGTTAAATACACTCATCCGTACCTTAGACAGCGTCGGGCGGGTAATATTTTCGTCCGGTGCGGTAATCTTTTGTCCTTTATATTTTCCTGCAGTTATAATCATATTAACTATTTTACAACGAATAAAATTTAGTGTATAATCAATATTACGGAGAGGAAATGACAGAAAATAATAAGACAGAGGTAATAGTCGTTGGTGCAGGTCCAGGTGGAATTTCCTGCGCTATTACGCTTGCAAGAGCCGGTAAAAAGGTTGTTTTGATTGAGCGCGGCAGTTTTGCGGGCAGTAAAAATGTTTTTGGCGGTGCGATTTATACCCGGCCGACCAAAGAAATATTCCCTGATTTTGAAATTTCCGCCCCGCTTGAAAGACGTAATGTAGAGCATAAATTTGCAATCCTTGGCGAAGATGACAGTACCGTTGTTTCTTATAAAAATAAAACCGAAATCTGCGGAAGTTATACAGTAATTCGAGGTAAATTTGACCGCTGGATGGCGGAAGAAGCTAAAAAAGCCGGAGTTTATCTTGTTGAAAAAACAGTTGTTCGTGAACTTCTAACAGAAAACGGCAAGGTCACGGGCGTCAGGACGGAGCTTGAAGATTATTATGCGGATATTGTTGTTCTTGCGGACGGAGTAAATTCCCTTCTGGCAAAACAAATAGGGTTGCGTGAAGATATTCAGCCAAAGGATGTTGCGCTTAGCGTAAAAGAAGTTATAAAACTTGATAAGGAAAAAATTAACGACAGGTTTAATATATCAGATGACGAAGGCTGTATATATGAAATCTTTGGCGGTCCGATGCTTGGAATGCTTGGATTAGGGTTTATGTATACAAACCGGAATTCCGTTACAATCGGGCTTGGTATTACCCTTAGTGAACTTGTCGAGCGGGGAATTCGTCCGTATGATTTGCTGGAAAAATTAAAATCTCACCCGACAATTGCACCATTAATAAAAGATGGTGAATTAGAGGAGTATTCGGCTCATTTGATTCCGGAAGGCGGGTATAAAAAGGTTCCGAAACTTTTTGCAGATGGCGTTATGGTTGTTGGCGATGCTGCAATGCTTGTTAATAATCTTCATTGGGAAGGTACAAACCTTGCTATGATTAGCGGAAAACTTGCCGCTGAAACTGCAATTGAAGCTTTTAATAAAAATGATTTTTCCGCAAAATCCCTTCAAAGATATGAAGAAAAACTAAAAAATTCTTTCGTCATGAAGGATTTGGTAACTTATAAAGATTTGATGGATATTGCTCATAAAAAGAGTGACGCGTTTTTGGATTATTACTTGAGAACGGTAAATTCTTTCTTTAAGATGTTTACATCAGTTGACAGCATTCCGAAACGTCAAAAATATTATAATTTTATCGGAAATTTCTTTAAGGAACGGAAGTTTTTGAATATAATAAGTGATATCTGGCATGGCATAAGGCTTATATGGAGCATCCTAAAATGGTACTAGAAGACAAGTTGTTTACAGTTAAATATACACCTGATACGGTTTCTCATTTGACACCGGATAATGAAATGTGTAAAATTTGTACAAACAGGGTTTGTACAACAATTTGTCCCGCAAATGTTTATGAGTGGGATGAAACGCACCAAAAACTTATCGTAAATTTTGAAAACTGTCTTGAATGCGGCGCCTGCAGGATTTGCTGCGCAAAACAGAGTTTGAAATGGGAATATCCAAAAGGCACAAAAGGAGTTACGTTTAAATTAGGATAAAAGGAGACGGAAAGATGAAAGAAGAATACAGCAATCACCAGAGACGCTGGTATGACAAAGATCCTGTATTGTCACAGGCAGTAAGCACACTTGAACACAGTGATGATCAAACTCAAATCAGAATTGCTTTGAATTTGATTAAAATTATTATCGAGCACAATATTGAGGATGAAAAATTTGAAGCAGTTGAAGATATTATCAATGCGGTGGGCGCGGGGATTGAAGATAACAGAAAAGGCCGCTGGTACGATATTGATACAACATTAAGAACTGCAATGAATATGTTACAGAACTGTCCTGAGGCAACACAACACGTTATTGCAAAAGAAATGGCAAAAATGGTTGTTGATAAGATTAAAACAGAAGATTCAGACGACGAAGAAAGTGAAGAATAATAAAAAGGGGATCATTGATCCCCTTAATTGCTGCATTTAAAAAAAGATAAGAGAAAGATCCCAGAGTCCGGGATGACAAGAATAGTTACCAATCAAGTCAAGCATGTTATCGTGCCTTTGGCACTCAGGGAAGACTAAAATACTACCCCCACCCCTTGAGGAGCAAAGCGAACTTAGAAATTCGGGGGCGGGGCAAAGTAGATTGTTGGGCAGGTATGCCCAACTTACAGACTAGTCAGCAAGACAAATTGCCTGGTGAAATTTACTGCCACGATCATAGAAAGTCGCGTATGTCCTAGTAGGTTCAAAGCTGCGGTAAGATGCGTTAAAGCCGCTATATATCTCGTTGGACCAAACGTAAACAAATCCTGAAGATGTGTCAAATCCCATCTCGTCAAGTTTGTCTTTGTTCCATTTTAAGTCTGATGTAATTCCTGAATTTGATATGGATGATCCGTAAACTTCTTCAGCAAGCGCTGTTAGCTGTGCTTGTGTTGGCATTTTATTGATACCACCACATGCTTCAACTGCGCCCTCCCAATAATCATCGCTGCGGTAATCGTCTGAAGGTTGATGGTGTGTAGGGATAGGTGTGAACGGAGCAGTGAAGCAGGTTCCGTCACTAAGTTCTATTGCACAGTTTCTCCCACCTAGGCTTAGTACGTTTATAGAACGCAAATCTTTTTGTTGGGTATTAGGCTTTTTAAACCCGTCAGTATCATAAAGTAAAGCTAAACAAGAAGTGCCGTTGAATTGATTGGTAAAAGGCTGTTCTTTACATTCAGTGTTGTAAGCAATAATACCTGAAGTACCGTTACCGAATTGAACACCGATAAGCTCGGTATCCCAATCATCCTGACCAAAATTAGAAGCGTTTTTAATATTAGTCATGTCAACTTCTTCGTCGCCCCATGTAACTTTATCTTCAAAACAAGACATAATGTCATCATTTTGACAAACTTTAGTAATCTTGAAGTGTTTACCTAATTCCGCAACAAAATCAGCGGTATTTTTGTATCCTGCAAGAGTTTGTTGAGTATTCATGGTTTTGAGAGCTTCTTCAAGTTTACGTTCAAAGACAGATGCGGAAGTACTCCAGGCTTTGTTCTGGTAGTTAGCGACGAGAGTAGGAATAGTCATAGCAGCGACTATGCCGATAATACCAAGGGTAATCAAAACCTCCGCCAAAGTAAATGCGGGTATTGGAAAATTATTTTCGAGACCATAGTGGTGCCGGAGGTGAGAGCGAGCAGAGGCTGAAGGGCTTTGCGCAGGCAAAGACCGTAACGCCGTTTCATGCGAGCGACCAAGACAGCGTCGTCGAGAAAATAATTTTCTAATACCCGACGAACTAAAATCAGCATACAGAGCTAATCTCGGGGGGGGGGCGAGTATCTGAACCGCTTTTGTAACAACCTTTTCCAACATATTTAATCCTCCTTTTTTCTCTATTAAATATTATTTTGCATATTTTGTCAAGAGGATATTATAAACCTACGGTTCTGAATATCATGTAATATCTGTGCGCACCCCAGTAGACAACAAGTGATAAAAAGTTGTTATCCAAATCTGTTGCTTCAAGATAGGTTTGCGGGGCAGGTTTTCTTTTGGAATTTTGGAAGTGCTTCCCTACAAAATCAAGAAACTTGATATGTACGCTTTGCGACCAAGTTAATTGAGGCTTGGGCAGATTCTCGTCATAGAAAAATTCCGGTGTGATATCTCTTTCGTAAACAGGAATTATGTATTTAATTTTCCCTTGAACTTTAAAAAGCATATACCATTGCCCTTCGTGTTCTCTCGGAGTTAAAAGATAATACCCCGGCTCTATTGTTATTGTTTTGAAAAACAAAGGACCTGTCAGACGAAATAACGGATATGGAGACCATGAGGTATCTTTTATGTCATAGAATTCACCGGGATCCAGATTATGAACATATTTATGTTCAGGCACCGGCAAATCTCTGTATATTTGTTCGTAATCAACTTCTTTTGCAGCAGTCGATAAAGCAAATATCATTAAAAATAAGGTTATAAGAATTTTTCTCATAACCTTATTTTAATAAATTTTTATGCAAAATCAATCAGCTAAAAAACGTAAAGATTTAAAGGCAAATATAATTCTTTTCAATTTCTTTTCGGAAAGATTCCGGAAGCCGGTCAAATGCTTGTATATCCACAATAAACGGTATATTACTGTTATTGATTAGTTCTTTTAATTCAAAAATATTTTTACTTTCGTCGTGAAAATCTTTAACCACAAGATCCAAATCGCTGCCCGGATGAGCTTCACCTTTAATTCTGCTGCCGTAAGCCCATATTTCAGCATTCGGGCAGTATGAATTAAAGATGTCTTTTAAAATTTTTAAATATTCAGGTTTTATAAACAATTCAGTCATTATTTATAACATCCTTAAGGTGGTAGACATCTTTAATAAAATTGTCCATAAGCGTCAATGTTTCTTCCGCAAAAGCTTTTCCGTAATCGTGCGCGGTATTGTTTCGGTTATCACGGTATTTCATCCAGCGGCTTACTTCATCCTCATTCAAAAGAGAATGCTTATGCGCTTCTCTGAATAAATCTTTAAAAGTCAAAGTATCAACCGCCTTTTTACTTGCAAAAAACGGTGTTAATTTTTTTCTTAAAAGTTTTCCGCTTTGTTCAAGTGTAATTTCAAAACTTTTTACCAAAGAATTGCGATACATTTCATAGTCAATTGAACCTTCCGGGACAGTTTTAATTAATTGATATGATTTTTCAAGCGTTTCAATACATCTTTCAAGATATTCGGTATTAATTGTCATTGAGAACCCCGTTAAATGTTTGCAAGTTTTGTATAGTAATCGTTTGCTCTTTCAAATTTGTGAGCGGCATTGAAAAGTCTTGCTTCCTGCAATTGCGGTGCAAGAATTTGCAAGCCTATCGGCATACCGTCTCTGTCAAATCCTGCAGGAACACTCAAACCGGGAATACCTGCAAGGTTTGCGCTGATTGTTGCAATATCTGTCAAATACATAGCAAGCGGATCATTTGATTTCGCCCCGAGTTCAAATGCCGTGTTCGGGCATGTAGGTGAAATCAATATATCAGCTTTTTTGAAGGCTTCAACAAAATCCTGCGTTACCAATGCTCTCATCTGCTGTGCTTTTTTATAGTAAGCATCATAATAGCCGGAGCTTAAAGCATAAGTTCCAAGCATTATACGGCGTTTAACCTCCGGCCCGAAACCTTCTGCACGTGTTTTTGTATACATTTCAAGAAGATTTTTAGCATCAGGTGTTCTGTAACCGTATTTTACACCGTCAAAGCGTGCAAGGTTTGATGAGCATTCTGCTGTTGCAAGGATATAATAAATTCCGATTGAATGCTTAAGGTTTGGCAAAGAAATTTCAACAATTTCAGCACCTAATTTTTTGTAGCATTCAATTGCATTTTCAACAGCCTTTTGAACATCTTCCGATAAACCTTCAGACATTAATTCTTTTATAACACCGACTCTTAAGCCTTTGATATCATTATTCAGGCTTGCGGCATAGTGTTCTACAGGAAGGTTCAATGATGTTGAATCTTTCGGGTCATGACCTGAAATTACTTCCAATAAATTTGCAGCATCTTCAACTGTTCTTGCGAAAGGTCCGATTTGATCAAGAGATGATGCAAACGCAATCAACCCGTATCTTGAAACACGTCCGTAAGTTGGTTTCATACCTACAATCCCGCAGAAAGATGCCGGAAGACGAATAGATCCGCCTGTATCAGAGCCTAGTGAAAGTGTAACTTCACATGAGGCAACACTTGCGGCAGAACCGCCTGATGAACCTCCCGGAACTTTGTTTAAATCCCACGGGTTATGAACTTTTTTAAATGCTGAGTTTTCGTTTGATGAACCCATTGCAAATTCGTCTAAGTTAGCTTTTCCTAAAATAGGAACGAGGTTATTAAGTAATTTTTGTGAAATTGTTGCGTTAAACGGTGACACAAAATTTTCTAAAATTTTGCTTGAAGCGGTTGTTCTTGAACCTACCAGATTCATGTTATCTTTTAATGCAAGCGGAATACCTGCAAGAAGCGGTAATTCTTCACCGCGCGCAATTTTTTCGTCAACTTTTTTAGCTGTCTCAAGCGCTGTTTCTTCTGTTAAAGAATTAAAAGCACCTAATTTTTCGTCAATATCTTTTATTCTTTCCAATGCTGCTTTTGTAAGCTCAACAGCGGAAACTTCTTTATTCTTCAAGGCTTTAGATTGCTCTGTTGCCGTTTTTCTTAAAAGCTCGTTCATATTTTCTCCTTAAAAGCTATCTTTATGAAAAAATTGTATGACAAAAATAAGAACTTGTAAATGTTTATTTGATTTTGTGTTAAAATGGCTCTGGGGAATTAATATGAAAACACTAAAATCAATGAGACTTCACATAGGAATTTTCGGCAAAACTAATGTCGGAAAATCTTCCTTATTAAACAAAATTTCCAATCAAAGTATTTCTATAGTTTCGGATATTGCAGGAACGACAACAGATGTTGTAGAAAAATCAATGGAGCTTTTGCCGATTGGTCCGGTGACTTTTTTAGACACGGCAGGGCTTGATGACAAAACCGATTTGGCAGAAAAGCGTATTGAAAAAACAGTGAAAATTATTAACCGTTGTGATGTTGCGGTTGTTGTCTGTGATTATAACGGAATTGATGAATATGAAGAAGAATTGATTGAAAAGTTCAAAGAGCTTAATATACCGTATTTAATTGTTGTTAATAAATGCGATGTAAAACGGATTTCACTTGCAGATTATGAAAATGTTTTATATACGTCAACTGTCAGTGATAAAGATATTGTATTCCGGTTTAAGGAAGCACTTGTAAGGCTTTTGCCCGAGGATTTTGTAAACACTCCGAAAATCGCAGGCGATCTTGTTCCTGAAAAAAGCACGGTAATTCTTGTTGTACCGATTGATAAAGAAGCTCCGAAAGGCAGAATTATTCTCCCGCAGGTGCAGACAATAAGGGATTTGCTTGATAGTAACTGCCTTCCTTATGTTGTGAAAGAGACTGAATTAAAAGATGCACTGGATAATTTAAAAACACCGCCGGCACTTGTAGTAACGGATTCTCAGGCATTTAAAAAAGTTGCGGAAATTGTTCCTGACGATATTCCGTTAACTTCTTTTTCGATACTTTTTGCAAGATTAAAAGGCGATCTTAATGAATTCGTCAAAGGTGCGCAGGCTATTGAAAATTTACAGGACGGCGATAAAGTTTTGATACTTGAAAGCTGTTCACATCATGCAATTGATGACGATATCGGAAGGGTTAAAATCCCGAACTGGCTTAAGCAAAAGACCGGTAAAGATTTGATTATTGAAAATTATTCGGGTCATGATTTTCCCGACATAACCCCGTACAAGCTTATAATACATTGCGGGGCGTGTATGACAAACCGTCGTGAGGTTTTATCAAGAATTTTAATTGCAAATGAGAAAAACATCCCGATAACAAATTACGGCGTTGTAATTTCATATTGCCTCGGAATTTTGCCAAGAGCTGTAAAGATATTTCCACCAGAAATATGATAAAAAATTTTATACCTTTGAGTAAAATATTTTTATGTACGAGTACGAATTGGAATATGAAGACAAGGAGCTCAAAAAAGTCGGTCTGGAGCTGATGTTTATGACGCCCGAAAAATGTGAAAAAGCTGACGGGATTACTGCCGTTGAATTGGCAAAGCTTGTTGAGCTGCCTGTTGAGACTGTAAAAAAGAAACTCAATATTTTAAAAGATGCCGGAATAGTACGTGTTAAAGGGATTAATCCGAAGTTCTGGAAGTTTGATGAATATAATTTTCAGCGGATGGATGAGCATGACGATATATTCAAATTGCTTTGCAGTTTTGATGATGTGGATTTTGACAGATATTTTACTTATTAATCTATTTACCTATGCAAAAATGGTCAAAAATATTATTCAAAATCTCATCTGTTATAACTTCGCCGGTGATTTCGTCTAAAAATAACAGTGCTGACTTTATGTCAATACAAATCAAATCCTGCAATTCTTGTCTTTTGGCGCCTTCCAGTGCTCTCATCAGACTCTCGCGGCATTTGATCAGGCAATCCGCCTGACGTTTATTTGTAATAAATTCTGTTTCTTCGGCAGAAAAATTACATACAATATCTTTAATTTTGTTCCTTAAGTCCTCAAGTCCTTCACCTGTTAAGGTTGAAATGTAGACAGCGTTTTTATCCTCGCGTTTTTGGGTTAAGTCGCATTTGTTTGCTACAACAAGGTGTTTTTTATTTTTTATCAGGTCATAAATTTCCGTATCTTCTTTATTTAACCCTTTTTCCGCATCATAAATAAACAGTATCAAATCTGCTTCCTGTGCGGATTGTTTTGAAAATTCTATTCCGATTCCCTCAACCTGTCCGACTTCATCAGTGTTTCTTATACCTGCTGTGTCAATAAGGGTTACTGCAACATCCATATCAAGAGTTTCTGTTAAAACATCCCGTGTGGTTCCTGCTATATCTGTTACAATTGCGCGTTTTGTGTTCAGTAATTTGTTGAAAAGCGAGGATTTACCGACATTGGGTTTTCCGACAATTGCGACTTTTACCCCTTGCCTTAATATGTCGGAGGATTTTGCGCATGCAAGAACCTCGTCAACTTCTTTTATTGTTTCTTCAAATTCTTTAATTAACACATCATAGGAAGGCTCGTGAACATCTTCCGGAAAATCTATTGCCGCAATAATAAGTGATAGGCTGTTAAAAATTTTGCCGCGGATTTCGTTTACTTTTCTGTGCAGCATACCGGAAAGATTTTTGGCAGATTGTTTTGCAAAATTCTGTGTTTTTGCATGGATTAAATCCGCAACGGCTTCTGCTTGAGACAGATCCATTTTTTTATTCAGAAAAGCTCTTTTGGTAAATTCGCCGCGTTCGGCCATTCTTGCGCCGTTTTTTAGGACAAGGTCAAGAATGTTTCTGACAACATTCACACCGCCATGGCATTGAATTTCTATGACATCTTCACCTGTGTAGCTGTTCGGGTTTTTGAATGCCAGTATAAGCACTTCATCTATTTTTGTTCCGTCATCTTCTATCCAGCCGTGGGAAATATGACCCGGAATTAGCGGCTGACCTTTAAAAATTTTTTCTGCTATGTCAAAGCTTTCATTACCGGAAATCCTTATAACACCTACACCACCCGTTCCAAGTGGTGTTGCAATTGCGGTTATTGTATCAAATTCCTGAAGTATATTCATATTTGAATTATACATGAAAACTTTTTTAATGTATAATAAAAGTTATGGAAGAAATAAACGAGCTTATTGCAGATAATAAATTTGAACAGGCAAAAGAAAAGTTAGAAGAACTTTTGAAAGACGACAAGAAAAATATTGAAGCCTTGAAACTTTTGGGGCTTTGTCATGTTAATTTGGAACAGTACAAAGAAGGCAAAAGCGTTTTTGAAACTGTTGTAAAATATATGCCTGATGATGCCTCAAGCTGGTTTTATCTTGCAAATTGCTATGATAATCTTGAAGATCTTTTGCATGCTAAAACAGCCTATCAGGAGGTTATAAAACTCAGACCTGAATATATTGATGCTTATAAAAACCTCTGTGTGGTTTATGTTAAATCCAACGAGGCGGAAAAGGCTATAGAACTCGGAAAAAAAGCGCTTGAACTTGTAGGCGAAGATTATACCTTATTTTACATAATCGGTACGGCAAGTATGTCTTTGAAAAAGTTTGAAGAAAGCGTTTACTATCTTGAACGGGCTCTGGCACTTAATCCTGAGCATTCACAGCTTTATAATAATCTCGGGACCTGCTATGTTACAATAGGGAATCTCGATAAGGCTTATGAAAATTATCTGAAGGCCAGCGAATTCGACCCTGACAATTCCCTTACATATTTCAATATCGGTTCTGTTTTACAAATCCAAAATAAACATAAAGAAGCTTGTGAATACTTTAAGAAAGCTTATGAAAAAGAAGCTTTGGACAGCTATCTTGTGGCGTTGGCGCTTTCAGAGGTCAAATCAGGCGATATTCAGGCCGCAATTGAGCATTATAAACATTTAGTGGTACAGTTTCCGGCAAAACATAACTTCCAGTATAATTTGGTTTGCTGTTATGAATTAGTCGGGGAATATCAGCTTGCTGTGAATATATTGCAAAATCTTGTAATGATGAATCCGAAATCCGTTAATATGGCACATAAGCTGGCAAATCTCTATTTGAAACTTAATCAGCCGCAATATGCAAAACAGATTTTTGAAAAGATTTTAATTCAGGGTAATGTATCTTTTGAACTTTACTATGAATTCGCCCATGTTTGCATTATGACTAATGACTTTGACAAGGCGGAAAAGATTTTGAAAAAAGTAATTGAGCTTAATCCGGAATATGCTCCCGCACATAAAGATCTGGGAGTTATCTATCTTACAAAACGTTTATTTGATTATGCAAAAGATGAATTTGAAAAAGCTTATGAACTTGCTCCGGAAAATTATTCAATAATTTTTGAATATGCAAATTACCTTCATGCAACAACAGATTTCAAAAAAGCTGATGAAATGTATCAAAAAGCTCTTTCTCTTGAACCAGAAAATCCTAACGCACTCGGCTTTTCAGCTTTGAATAAAATTCAGCTTCAGGATTTGGATAAAGCAAAAGAACAAATTGATGCTGCATTGAAATTTGCAAATGATCAGCCGTTTTTGTTATTTATTGCCGGTAAAATAAGATTTTTGTTAAAAGATTTTGAAGATGCTAAACATTTTTTGATTAAATCATACGAAGGCGATAAAACAAACGACTGTGAAAATCTGTTAGGGCTTTGTTATTATGAACTCGGTAATTACGAGCAGGCAAATTCCATCTTTAAAAATTTGCTGGAAAAAAGTCCGATGAATATAAATATTCTGCTTAACAGTGCAAAATGTTATGCAAAACTTGATGATAAAGATTCCGCACTGAAGGCTCTTGAGCAGGCGGTGGAAATTTTCCCTGACTGTGAAGAGGCGCATGAACTTATTCGCGAATTGTCTTGATACTAAAAAATCGGCTTTCGATGACAGCCGACTTTTAAGATAATTTTTCTATTTAGTTTTGTTTAAGCGAGTCCTAAAACTTTTTTGTACCATGAAAATGTTTCTAATTCTAAACCATTAAAAGTTGTCTTTAGACATTGAGCTTTCAAATAGTTTTCGAACTCGTCATTGAATTTGGATTTGACCTTCTTTTCTTCGGTCTTTGTTACGAGTGTTGCCATAGAATCCTACTCCTTTTTTCTTCAGTTATATTTCTATAACTTCGTGTATATTATATCACGTTAGTTGAAATTTTTCTAGTAGTATAAAAGCCAAGAAAATAAAAACTTGCGCGGGATAAGGAATTTAATTGTAAATTTTTGTAAAGAATTTGCTAAAGAATTATATTGATTAAAATTAATAATTCCGGAGAATTAATTTTATAGAAGGAGAATTTGTAAAAATTGTTACTGAAAAGTTTTGAGAACTTAATGTCAACTTTACATGGAATAAATTTTTTGCTAAAATGTAAATTAATTGAGGAGTAGTAAAAATTAAAAAGCATCTTTTAATATCATCAATTATAGCTTTAAGTTTGACGGGGATTAATGCGCATGCGGCGATGACGCCTCAAGTTAACGCGTTATACCAGCAGGCATGTTCTGCTGAATATCAGAATAATTTGCCGGATGCAATTGAAAAATTGAAGCAGGCAATTGCACTTGCCGGTAATGACAGTATGCTTTATACAAAGCTTGCCGGAATTTATTCTGACTTGGGGGAATATGATTTGGCATTGCAGGCTTATTCAAAGGTTTTGGAACTTAAGCCTGATGATGCATTTGTTTATATAAGCGTCGGAAGCATTTATGAAACACAAGGAAAATATCAGGAGGCTCTGGCGGCTTATAATAAATCAATACAGATTTTTCCGGAATACAAATATAATTTTTTAAACATAGCTAACGTTCAATACAAAATGCAGGATTACAAATCCGCTGTCAAAAGTTACAGCAAATTTTTGGAGATTTATCCTCAGCACAAAGAGGCGCGTGAAAACTTGGCTTCAGCTTATCTGGTTTTGGATATGCCGGAAAAAGCCGTCAAGGAATACACAACTCTTTATAACAAAAACACTTCAACCTTTAAGGATTATGCAAATTACGGCATAGCACTTGTAAAAACCGGTGACTATTCAAAAGGTTCCGAGATTTTGGAAAAAGCTGTTGAATTGGATCCTGAAAATACTTCATGCCACATAAGTCTTGCACTTGCTTATCAGGAGCTTGGTAATAACGATTTGGCGCTTGAGCAATACGGGGTTGTATTTAAGCAGCTGCCAAATCTTCATTCAATAAGATTGGATTATGCAAACCTTCTTGCTGATATGAAAAAAAATCCGGAAGCTGTTGAACAATATAAAATTTATGCTCAAAATTACCCCAACGATGCAAGAGCTTATAAAAATATGGCAATTGTATATAAGCGTATGAACGATGTGGATTCCGCCATAACAAATTTTGAAAAATCGCTTACCCTAAAGTCAGATGATATTGATGTAAAAAAGGATTTGGCAGAATGTTACCATGCCAAAAAGGATTACATATCAGCTTTAAAATATTATGACGAAGTCTTAAAGGTAAAACCTGATGATATCGAGGCAAAAACCAATAAGGCTTTTGCGCTTCACGCATTGGATCAATATGATGAGGCAATTGCACTATATGAAGAAGTTTTGGGTGTAAAGGATAATCCTACGGTTAGTGCTAATTTAACAAAGGCAATTGTCGCACAGGGTTTTGTTTCATTGAATGCAAAAAATTATTCAAAGGCGTCCGAATATTTCCAAAAAGCTGTAGCACGGGATTCTGCCGATGATTACGCATATTACGGGTTGGCAAAGGCTTATAGAGGATTGGAATTGAATGAAAAAGCCGCAGAAATGTATGAAAAGGCAATTGCCCTGAATCCTGAAAAAGCTTTATACAGCAGCGAATACGGAGATTTTATATCAGCATTATACAGTCAGCAGCCGGTTGTCAGTGCAACAGGTGATGACGATTTGCCGGAAATTGCACTTAATTCTGATGGTGATATTCAGCAGCAGCAAAAGCCTGCTGATATGTCAAAGAATAAGGATTTAATTGCATTAGGCGATGAAAATTACCGGAAGAAGGATTTTGACTTAGCTATTCAGAACTATCAGGAGGCTTTGACAATAAATCCGGGTGACGAAGTTACTTTGCTAAAAATCGGTAACATTTACGGTATGAAAAATGACAACAAGACTGCCGCAGAGTTTTATAAACGTGCAATTGTTGTAAAACCGGATTATGCGGACGGCTGGTTTAATCTCGGTTTAGCGTACGCTAATGAAAAAAATTACTCAGAGGCGAAGAACTCTTTTTCAAAAGTAATTGAAATAAATCCGCAGTATGCATATGCTTATTATGCACTGGCAATTGCTTACGAGACGGAAAACAACAAACCCGAAGCTCTGAAGTATTACAAACTATTCCTTCAATACAACAAAGACGCTGATAATGTGGCTCAGGTTCAGGAAAAAATAAGAAGTTTGGAAAAATGAAGAAATTAGTTCTTTGTTTTGTGATGTTTTTAATTGTTTCTTGCACATGCGGCTGCAACCGTGAAAAGGCTGCGATACTTTTTAACCGTGAAAAAATAACCGCGGCAAACGTAATGAATTACAGCACTGCATTTCATCCGAATGACCGTATATATTACATTGTAATTATTCCGAAAAAGATTAAAACCCGTGCTATAAATATTCAGGTTATAAAAAAAGACAATAATTATATGACATTAGGCTATAAACTTTACTGGAGTTATTCGGCGGTATTGAAAGACGATCAGATGTATTATTACGACGATTATGTGGTTATATCGGAGCCGGGATTGTATATTATGAAGGTGTTTTCAAAAGACAATCCTCAAAAAACGCTTTGTATGGCGCAGTTTTTGGTGCAGAAGTAGCTATTTCCAATAGGGCTTAAAGTTTTCGGAATTTTCGAAATTTCTGGAAGATGAACTTGGAGAAGACTTCAAGCTTATTGACGAATAAGTCAAAATCCTTGATTTATACGGCTCGGCTTGCTAATTTATGTAAATATTTTTAAAATTTTGTTAAACTTTCTTGCATTATTATGAACTTTTGATTATAATTTACCTATGAGACAGAAAACGGATAAAACCAGATATTTTAATAAAAAATTAGGTGAGATTCTTAAAACCTTCAGACGCACCAAAGCTAATTGTACTTCCGCTAAGCTCGCGGATGACCACGGTATGGACAAAGGCAATCTTTGCAGAATGGAAAACGGTATTATCGACAGCAGAATTTCTAATGTCTGGATGGTTGCCGAAGCTATTGGCGTCAAATTGTCCGATATTATTATAGCTCTGGAAAAAGAGCTCGGCTCTGATTTTAGGTTGGGCGATAAGTAATATTTTAAAGGTGCGGCTACCTTTTAGTGGGCTTTTGCTATGAAGGTATAAACGGTCTAGGCATGGTTTAAGCGCCGCGTTTGGGCTGATTGTTCATGTTCCCGAGGGTTTTGGAAATTTGTGAGTGAAGCTGGTTTGCTTGATACAGGTATTCTGTCAGCTTTTCGTAGTTGTCGTTTTTCTCTCCGTACGGAACCTTCATTTCTATCAACGCATCCACACTTTTGTTTATCGCGGATAATTTTTCCAGAGAATCTCCCAAAAATACTATGGAATTAAACTTTTTTGACACTTTTGCAAGCACTTTACGTGAAAAAAATGTCTGTGCTTTTTTAACCCACGGCAAATTAATCACTTCGCCTGTCGGGGTTTTAATCCTTTTATTTGAATTTGCATATTCACGGTTTAGTTCTAACAATTCCTGTTCAAGCCTTTGTTTACGCACCCTAAGGCTCAACACTTCTGTCTGGGTGCCGTAAAGCTCTGCATTTCGGATTTTTCCGTTAATATCGGTCAAGGCTTTTTGCTTTTCGGAAATTTTATATTCAAGTTTAAGCTTTTCGCTCTCGCCATTTGGTAATGTTTTGTCGTTAAGAATTGCGGAATCGTAACCGTTAAGCCTGTTTTGCATAGGATTTGAAACCGCGGATTTCGGCTCCTCTAAAATATTCTCGGAGCTGTTAAACGGGTTTTGTTTAACAGAATTTATCGGGCTTACGTTAAAAAAGTTACGATTATTATCCATAACCTCATTTTACGATAAAAATACAAAATTTTTCACCTGCAAAAAGAGGAATTTATTCAATGGTAAACACTTTTTTGTAATACAAAATCATACCCCATATTGTCAAAACAATATTCGGCATCCATGCTGCTAAAAATGGCTCAAGCTTGCCGGATTCACCAAACGATATGGAAAGCGCCCGGATTAGATAATATATAAAAATTATTAAAATACTGAATAAAAATCCGCGGTTATAGCGTACTCTTGGCGGGGTAATCGCAAGCGGTACACCGATTAATACAAGAGCAATTGTTGTTACCGGCAGTGCTATTTTATCAAAAAGTTCAATCACAAGTACTCGTTTTTGTTCAATATCAATTTTAGTGGTTGCTAAATATTTGACAAGTTTTGGAAAATTCATTTCTTTTGCAACGTTTTTGTTCAATTCTTTTGACATATCAACACCAAATTGAGCATTCAAATCGTCAAAAAGTGTTGTGTTCAAAACTTTTCCTTCACTGTCAACCGTATAAATCGCACCTTTTTCAAAATTCCAGCCCTTAGGGGATGTCTCGCCCTCTCTTGCCTGTAAAACTTGAATAGTTCCTTCTTTTGATGTATCAAGAACTGTTATGTTGTGCAGGGTTTTGTCCTCACAGTAGCCAACATAGAATAATCTTTTCAAAAATCCGTGGTCGTTAAGCTCTTTAAAAACAAAGTTCTGTTTGCCATCCGGAATGTTTTTCTGTCCCAGAGCCCATAATGCAAGATCCTTTGACTGTTTTGTCATAACAGGTACAATGCTTTCGTTGATAAAGAAACTGAAAATTGACATTACAATCGCAAATATAAAAATTGGCTTGGCAATTCTGTTTAAACCGATTCCGCATGCTCTCATAACCGTGATTTCTGATTTTAAGCTCAAATCATTTAGCGTCATAACCGTTGCCAGAAGCACACCCATAGGTATAGTCATTACCACAACTGACGGAAGGTTTAAGATAATCATCATTAGCGCTACTTTAAACGGAATTCCAAATAGTGATATCTGTTTGATAAGCGTAATGAAGGTGTCGGACGCAAATATGATTGATGTGAATACGCATACTCCCATCAAAAACATTTCAATAACCTGTTTGAGGATGTATTTATCCAGCAGAGTTATATTTCTTAACTTGTTTATCACATTGTCCAACATATTTTTTATTTTATTCTAAAAAATTGATTTAAGCAAATCAGAATTTAATTAAGACTTTCAAAGTATCTTTTTCTTTATTTTTTTCAAACGCTTCAATTGCGTCATCAACAGAATAAGTTGCTGAAATAAGCGGTGAAAAATCAATTTTTTCGGATTTTAAAAGCCTTAATGCCGCGCCGAACTGTCCGCAGCGAGAGCCCAGAACAGTAATTTCATCAATTACAATAGGCGCGAGATTGAATTCTTTAGACGCTGCAACCGTGCTTTTCAAAACAAGTGTTCCGCGTGGTTTGGTAAGTGCAAGGGCTGTTTCAAAACCGGAAATTGATCCGGTTGCCTCAACAACAACGTCATATTTTTTCTCAATAGCAAAATCATTCAGAATGTGTGTTTCAACGCCTTGAGCTTTTGCAATATCGAGTTTATTTTGGTGTTTTCCGACCAAAATCACGTCAATATTTTGCGCGTTAAGTGTAAGTGCCGTAATAAGTCCCAATTTGCCGTCACCAAGTACAACAACTTTTTCAAAAGGCTTGATATGTAACTGTTCTGTTATTTCGCAAGCTGCGGCAAGCGGCTCAACAAAAACAGCCTGTTCGTCCGGAACGTTGTCAGGCACTTTAAACAAAACTTCCAAAGGCATTGTGAAGTATTCGGCAAAACAGCCGTCTTTTCTCCAAATTCCTAACGTATGGCGCCCGGGGCAGTGACGGTATAGTTTTTCCGCACAATACGGACAGTCGGGTTCTTTGCAACCGTAACTTATTTCAGATACAACACGTTTGCCTAAAAGTGATTGATCCGGATCATTAATTTCTTCAACAATCCCGACGGCTTCATGTCCTAAAACACCGACATAGCCCATATATCCTTTTGTGATTTCGTAATCAGTGTTACAAATCCCGCCTAAAGTCACGCGGATTAACGCTTCACCCTTTTGCGGAACGGGTTTTTTGTAATCTTTTATTAACTTTAATTCTTTATCAAATACTACAGCTTTCATTTATTTTTACTCCTTATGAGTAAATTTTAACATAAAAAAGTTAAATAATAAAAATGCTTATTCAGGTTGGGCAGGTATGCCCAACCTACAAATTAATACGTTTAAACTTTAAAATGACAAACTAGTCATTTAAGATATGCAGATTATCCTATTTATTTTATGCAAAGTATGGAATAGCTTGAGGTATTTTTATTTTCTCTACCACTATAAGTGCCGCTAGTAAAAGTAGGATAAAAATAGCGGGAATAAGCACTTTTACCAACATATTCTTTAAAATTATATTCTTCACTAGACCATACGTCACGTTTTAGTCCAAGTTCTTTAAATTTTGTTTGATCCAATGTTAACCCGCTTGCTTGATACATTTTGTTCTCCAATCCTGTTGTATTGTAAACGTAATTTGCCATTTGGGACAGCTCAGACTTGGTCGGCAATCTCCCACCCATGTCTGTGCATTGTTTAACTCCACCTGCCCAATAGTCTTCATCTAGACCACAATTTGGTATTGGATAACCATCTGTTTTAAGCTGTTCACATTCGTTATATGTAACTGGTGCTGGCACAAATGCCTCTGCCATAATACATAAATTGTCAAATTCGGCATAACAACCTTTTCCTAATCCAGTAACATTTATACTTCTTAGGTCTTTAGATGATGTATTAGGTTTTTTAAATCCATCGGTATCATAAAGAATTGCTAAACAGCTTGTACCAGTCATTTGATTTGAAAAAGGATTTTGCTTACATTCAGGATTATATGCTATAATTCCTGTTACTCCATTAGCAAATTGGACACCAACAGTTTCAGTATTCCATTCGTCTTGCCCCAAATGTGAAGCACTTTTTATTTTTGACATATCGACTTCTTCTTGTTCTGTTCCCCATATAACTTTATCTTCGAAGCATGATAAAATATCATTTTTGTCACATATTTTGGTTATTTTTAAATGTTTTGATAATTCATTTACAAAATCCATAGTATCAGAATAACCAGCCAGAGTTTGCTGAGTATTCATGGTTTTTAATGCTTCTTCTAATTTTCTTTCAAAGACTTCAGAAGAAGTTTGCCAAGCCTTGTTCTGATAATTTTGCACTAAAGTCGGAATAGTCATGGCAGCAACCACACCGATAATAGCTAAGGTAATCAGAACTTCTGCCAAAGTAAAGGCACATCTACGGACGTTGTCACACATACCTACGTGCGTAGCACCCTCGCAATGACGGAAAACTGTATTACAGGAGGTTAAGCTACTGCCCCCCCCTAGTGGAAATGTAGTTATAGCGTGAATTTGCGCCCATTTTTAACCTCCAAATATTCTGTAACAGTTTTATTATATAACTTATTACCGATTTAGTCAATTTTCGTTAAGCTTTTCTTTAAGCTCCTGAACTTCATATTTAAGCCTGTTGAGCTCGCATCTTACGGGATCCGGTATTCTGTTGTGCATCAATACTCCGTTTTCGTCGCGGATTTTGCGGTGGACAATTCTTCCCGGCACGCCCACAACTGTTGAATATTCAGGTACATCCTCAATTACTACGGAACCGGCACCGACTCTTACAAAATCTCCAAGGGTAATATTACCGAGAACCTTTGCACCTGCGCCTACTATAACATTATTACCTAATGTCGGGTGGCGTTTGCCGTGTTCTTTCCCTGTTCCGCCGAGGGTTACCTGCTGATAAATTAATACATCATTGCCGATAGTTGTAGTCTCTCCGATTACAACACCTTCACCATGATCTATAAAAAATCTTCTGCCGATTCTTGCACCTGGGTGGATTTCTATACCGGTGATAATTCTTGTTATGTATGAAATTATTCTTGGAATTAGCGGGATGTGCCATTTGTAAAGTCTGTGTGCAAAGCGGTATGCAATTAATGCGTGCAATCCCGGATAGCACAACAAAACTTCAAGAATATTTGTTGCCGCCGGATCTTTGTCATAAATTACCTGAATATCTTCTTTTACTTTTATTATTCCGCGTTTTATAAGTTTGAACATAAGCAACCCTCACCCGAATTTCTAAACTCGCTTGTGCTCGTTAAGAAATTCTATCCTCTCCCTTTGGGAGAGGAAAAATCATTTAACCAGTTTTGCAAATTTTCTTTTACCTGCCTGCAATATTACACTTTCATCAAAATTCAGGGTATAAGTCATATCGGCGATTTTTTCACCGTCTATTTTAACTCCGCCGCCTTGAATTAAGCGTTTTGCTTCGCCTTTTGACTGAACAAACTTTAATTCTACAAGCAAATCAAGAATTCCTTTGCCGTTTTCTACTTTAACTTCAGGAATATCTTCCGGAATTCCCTTATTTGATACAACATTTATGAATTCAGCCTGAGCATGTTCTGCTCCGTCTTTGCCGTGATATTCTTCGGTGATTGTGTAAGCCAGTTTAAGCTTCAAATCTCTCGGGTTAACCTCAGGATTTTTAAGCTTTTCTTCAATGTCTTTTAATTCTTCGTCAGAAATATCCGTCAGCAATGTAAAATATTTAACTATTAAAGTATCAGGAATACTCATTAATTTTCCGAACATATCTTTTGCACTGTCTGTCAGTGAAATACAATGCTCAGGATAGGTTTTTGACATCTTAACAAGTCCGTCGGTGCCTTCAATTAAAGGCAAAAGCATAACCATTTGCGGATATTTTTTGCCGTAAGCCTCTTGAATCTGGCGTCCTAAAAGCGTGTTAAATCTCTGGTCAGTCCCGCCAAGTTCTATATCAGCATCGATTACAACAGAGTCATAAGCCTGCATTAACGGATAGAAAAATTCATGAACAGAAATCGGTCTGCCTTCTGCATAACGTTTTGCGAAATCGTCGCGTGTCATCATTTGCGCTACCGTCATTTGCGCCGCAAGCTTTAAAAGTTCCGTAAAGCTCATTTTGTGAAGCCAATCGGCATTGTTTACAACTTCTGCTTTTTCTACGTCAACTACTTTTGACATTTGTTCAAAATATGATTTTGCATTTTCTTCAACCTGTTCTTTTGTCAAAGAAGGTCTGGTTTCTGATTTTCCGGAAGGATCTCCGACCATTGCGGTTGCGCCGCCGACAATCAAAACAACTTTGTGTCCGAGTCTTTGGAATTCTCTTAATTTACGCATTACAACCGTATGCCCCAGATGCAAATCCGGTCTTGTCGGATCCATACCGAGTTTTACCCTTAACGGGGTATTTGTATCTTTTGCATGCTGCAATTTTGCAGCTAATTCTTCAATTCCGCCGGGTAAAATCTCCGCCCCGCGTGATAATTTCTTTGCCTGTTCTATAAATTCTTCTCTTATTTCCATAATTTTCCCTCTCGTTTGATTATAACAAAAAAATGGGATTTATGCCTGACTTTTTTCATAAGAGCCTAAAAATCTGTAAAATATTGTTCTGGATTTGATTGAATTTAAGACATCGGCTGTATTTTTGTCTTTTATATGACCGTTAAAATTAACTACAAATATGTATTCTTCCATATCGTCTCTTGAGGGTTGTGAAGAAATATATGTGAGATTTATATCATTTTCCAAAAATATTTTCAAAACTTCAAGCAAAGCACCGGGTGTGTTATTTGTTGCAAAAGCTATTGTGGTTTTGTCATTTCCCGTAACCGGAGTTTCAAAATTTCCGATTAAAATGTATCGGGTCCGGTTTGTTTTGTCATCATTAATGTTTTCTTTGAGAATATTTAGTCTGTAAGTTTCCGCGGTTTTTCTGTTGCCTATGGCGCCGTATGTAAGGTTGTAATTTGAAAGATTTCTTGCGCATTCAGACATTGTTGTGTTTTCTATAATATTCAAATGCAGCGGAAGTTCATGTTTTATAAATTCCTGACATTTACCCAAAAGATACGGTGTGCCGATTATTCCTGTTATGCTGTAAAATTCCGTGGTTCTGGACAAAAGACAGTATTCAATCGGCAGAACAACTTCGGATAAAATTTTTATATTAGGATTTTGAGTCATCATAAGGCTGTCTAATGATGCCCGTAAAGTACCGTCAATGGAGTTTTCAACAGGAATGACACCGAGTGTAAACGGATTTTTGTCTACAAATTCCACAACATCCGGAATTGTCTTTAAAGGAGTTGAAAAAGTATTAATGTTATACTTTTGGCAAAAAACGTCGCGCGCCATTTCTGAAAATGATGCCTCAGGACCCAGGTATGCAATATTCAGGACGTTTTTAAATTCCATATTTACTAAACTCCGTATTTCAGTTAAAATTATAACATAATAAAGAAAAAGGGCAAGACAAATGGCAAATATTAAGTTTGGAACCGACGGCTGGAGAGCTGTGACAGGGGTTGATTTTACAGGTGAAAATGTAGAGATTGTGACAAAGGCAATCGCAAAATACATTTTTGATAATTTCGGAATTTACAAAAAAATTCTTGTGGGTTATGACCCGAGGAATATGGCAAAAGAATTTGCAAAACAATGCGCGGATAGTCTTGCCGGATTCGGTTTTAGAGTTTTATTAAGTAATAAAGTTATTCCGACGCCTGTTCTTGCCTATAATGCAAAAATTAAAGATGCCTGTGCTATTATGTTTACTGCATCTCATAATCCGCCGGAATATTTGGGAATAAAATTTATTCCTGATTATGCGGGACCTGCAACAAGTGATATTACTGATGAAATTGTTGCAAATCTCGGGGCTGAATTTGAGCCGAAAATACAGGGTTCCGTAAAAGAATTTGATTTTGCACCTAAATATTTTGAGCATATAAAATCTTTGATTAATTTTGATAAAATACGTGAATTCAACAAAAATATTATTTTTGACGGGCTTTATTCGGCGACAATCGGGTATTTTGACAAAATACTTTGCAGTGAAGATATAAAATTTGATGCAATTAAAATGCGTCATGATCCGCTTTTTGGCGGGGGAATGCCTGAACCTAAGCCTCAATTTATGCAGGATTTGATTGAGATGGTTAAAAAAACACCTAATGCCGTGGGGTTTGCAAATGACGGCGATGGTGACAGGTTCGGGGTTATAAATGAAAACGGCGACTACGTTACTCCAAACGAAATTATTGCGATTTTAATGCTGCATTTAAAGAAACATAAGAATATGGACGGCTGTATTGTAAAAACCGTCGGTGCAAGTCTTATGCTGGATAAAGTTGCGGAAAAATGCGGGGTGGAAGTTATTGAAACTGCCGTAGGATTTAAGCATGTGGGGGAAGCTATGAGAAAGTTTAACCCGATTATCGGCGGAGAAGAATCCGGCGGCTTGAGTATTAGAGGTCATATTCCTGAAAAGGACGGAATACTTGCTAATCTTCTTGTGCTGGAGGCTATGGCTTATGAAAATAAAACTCTTGTTCGGCTTCAGGAAGAATTATCCGCGCTCGCGGGATGTAAATTCTATAATGACAGAGTGGATTTAAAGCTTGAAACCCGTGAAGAAATCGAAAAAGTTATAGATAAGTTCAAAACAACCGATGAATTCGCCGGCATGAGAGTTATAAAAAAAGATTTTAAGGACGGTGTAAAACTTTATCTGGAGGACAATACAAGCTGGGTACTTGTCCGTCCGAGCGGTACGGAGCCGTTATTAAGAATTTATTTTGAAAGCGACAGTTTGGATAAAATTGAAAAGTTTAAAAAATAAGACCGCCGAAGCGGTCTTTTTTTTATCCGTAAATCATTTTGTCAAACAATTTCTTTGTCCAGGAGCGGTTCGCACGAAGCTGAGCGTTTTCTGCCTCAAGTCTTTTGATTTCGACTCCGACAGTATCGTAAACGGCTTTCATCATATCAGCACTTCTTTCTTCTTCCGTTGCATATTGTGCTCTGATTTTTTCAAGCTCGCCGTGGTCAAGAAATTTTCCGCCGCAGGCATAGCATTCATCTATTTGAACTTCTTTTTTTACACTTGCAAAATTTTTAACCATTCTTGCACCGCATACAGGGCAGGTTCTCGGAAAATCTTGATTAACCGGCTGGAACGTTTTGCCTTCAGCGGCTTTTATAATTTCTTCAATATTTTCATCCTGTTCATCAAAATATTTGAATTCGCGTGTGTCAAAGTATATTCCGCCGCATCCGTCAAGACAGATGTCGACATTGACGCCTTCTGAAGGTACAAAAACTTTTGTCATTTCCTTCTGGCATGCCGGACACTTTAATGTTTTAAAATTGTCTGCCATTTTTTACCTCGTTTTTCTCTACCTTTAAAAGATTATCATATTGAGGTGAATTTTCCTCATATAATTAAATTATTTTTTTGAAAAAATGTAACTATTTTTGAAAAATTCATAGAAATATTGTACAATTAAAAAAAAGAGGATAATAAATGACTGAAGTGTTAGATACTCAATTAGTGTTAGAGGGTAAAGACCTTATCAGAAAAGGCATAAGCGAACTTAATGATAAGAATTATGAAAGCGCTAAATACAGCTTTTTGGAAGCACAGAAAAAATTCACGGCAATGAAGTTGTCTGAATATATTTCTGTTTGTATGAGTTTGGCGGCTATGACATCTTATTTTTTGGATAAAAATTCGCACAAAGCTGTTTTGCAGGCTATTGAAGATGCGGCTTATATGGCTCAATATTCAAAAAGCAATACGGCAAAACTTTTTTCAGAAATCGCGCTTGGAAATATAAATTTTGATGAAAAAAATAATGACGTGGCGCTTTTGCATTACAACAACGCTAAAGACTTTGCGCTGGAAAATGATGAATTCTTAATGCTGGATTACATAAATGCCAGAATTAATCAGGTGGAAAACGGTATGGAATTTTCACTTCCGATGAAAAGTGATCCTCTTGTTTCTCTGGTAAAAATCGGGCGTTCAATTACGGCATTGACTGATATAAATGTGTTATTGAAGGTTATCGCTGAAGAAACAAAAAATGCAATTCAGGCTGACAGATGTACGGTTTTTCTTTTTGACAAAGAAAAAAATGAACTCTGGTCTAAGATTGCTTTGGGTATGGAAAGTCAAGAGATACGTTTTCCTGCCGATAAGGGACTTGCGGGTTACGTCGTGCAGACCGGCGAAAGCGTAAATATTGCAGATGCATACAGTGACCCGAGATTTAACAAAGATGTTGACAGCAAATCAGGTTATCACACTAAATCTATTCTTTGTATGCCTATTAAAAATAACAATCAGGAAATAATAGGCGCTTTTCAAGTTTTGAATAAACTTGACGGAGTGTTTACAAAAAATGATGAAGATTTGCTTGTGGCAATAGGCGGAAGTGCAAGTATAGCTTTAGAAAATGCACAGCTTTTCGAACAGCAAAAAGAACTTTATAAAGAACAAAAAGAACTGTTCAACAGCTTTATAGACACACTTGCAACCTCTATTGATGCACGAGACAAAATTACTTCAGGGCATTCAAGCAGGGTTAAATTATATGCTATGCTTATTGTGGATGCATTAAATATGGAGCCGCATGATAAAGAAATTATTGAAAAAGCAGCAATATTGCATGATATAGGTAAAATCGGCATCCGTGATGCAGTTTTGCAAAAAGAAGGTAAGTTAACCCCCGAAGAATATGCGCATATCCAGCAGCATGTGAAAATTACTCATGATATTCTGGAAAAAATTCACATGTCAGATGATTTTAAACTAATAACTGATATTGCGTGCTCTCATCATGAAAAATGGGACGGTTCAGGATATTACAGACATTTGAAAGGCGAAGAAATCCCGTATGGCGGAAGAATTCTTGCGGTTTCTGATGTCTTTGATGCAATAACTTCCCGCCGCCATTATCGTGATAAAATGCCTATCGCAAATGTTATTAAGATTTTAATTAATGATTCAGGTTCTCATTTTGATAAGAATATTGTTGATGTCTTTTTATCAATATCGCTTGATAAAGTTATCAATGTGTTTTTGACTGAAAGCCACATTGTTTTCAAAGATGAGGACAAAGAGCTATTGAGTCATTATAATCTTTTGGATATATATAATTTTATGAATGATGAGAATTCAAATAATAAAAATATTGTGGAATTGTTTAATCATTACTATTCAGGCAGCGAGGTTCAATGATAAAAAAGTTGGTCAGTTTAACAGCGATATTTTCGGCATGTACGCTAAGTGCTTATGCCGTAAATATTAATGACCTTATAAAACCGGCAAACCCTCTGGAAACAAAATTCCCAGTTGACCGTGAAATTATTTCGGTTCCGCAAAAAGCTACACTGACTAAAAACGATATCCATAACCAGTATGCAATTGCTTTGAATAAATATATCCAAAGTAACGTCAAATCTTCATATTCGGATTTTGAAGTTTTAATAGAAAGTATTTCTCCGCTTGATTACGTTTATCTTCAAATGGCGGAAAAAATGGCGGATCTCGGATTTTTTAACCTATCCGAGCTTTCTATGTCAAAGCTTTCTGATGAAGATATTTCTTACATGTTGTCTGAAGATGTCAAACATTTTTATTTCCCCGCCGTAAAACTTTCTAAAAATGATGAAATTTATCTTGCGGAAATGTATTCAAATATAGTTTATAATGACCAGAGCCGTGAAGTTACGGCCGAACTCGTTAAAAATACGGCGCTTTTTGAAAAATATGATTATGCTAACTATATTGCAGCATTGGGTTATTTGAAATCAAATAATATTGTTGAGGCTGAAAAGTATATTGATATTGCTATAAGTAAAAACCCTAAAAATTTGAATTATAAAAAGCTGAAAGCGGAAATTCTGGCACAATCTAAAAAACCGCAAAATGCAATTAAAGTTGTGGAAGAAATTAAAAGACAAAATCTTTTGACAACCGAATTCCAAAGAAAAGTTAAATCTATTGAGGAATATACGCTCTATAAAACGAAAAAGAATGAGTTTGAAAAGAAATATCATCTTGCTTATTACTTTTATTACGAAAATGAGTTGAATAAATCAATGCGAACACTCCAGACTGCATTTAATACGAAAAAAAGTAATAACAAGAATGTTTATGCCTTATTGTCCCGTGTATATTATGATTTAAAAGAATATGAAAAAGCTGAAGATAATGCCCTGAAAGCCTATAAGCTTGATAAATCAAATGTCATAGCTTTGCTTGTTCTTGGGGATTTGGCATACAGGGAGAATGATTTTGAGACGGCTTTGAAATATTATGCAGATGCCGCTGCCAAAGAAAATCAAACCTATATTCCGGAAATACGTCTTGCCGGTGCTTGTCAAAAGCTGGGGAAAGATAAAAAGGCACTTGATATTTATTCTAAAATCTTAAAGACACGTTCCGATTGCTATGAAGCTTATTATAATATGGCCTTGTTGGATAAAAGCCGCGAGGTAGCTTATCTCAAAAAATCTGTGGCAATTAATTCCCAATTTAAAGACGGTTGGATAGATTTGGCAAGAACTGCAATTGAGAACAATAAACTTAATATCGCGTCGAATTATCTTGCAATTGCAAAATATATTGACGAAAACGATTTTAGATATTATTATTATCAAGGACTTGTTTATAAAAACAAGGGTCTGGCAGGCGATGCCAAAAGAAGTTTTAGAAAAAGTATTATGTTGAATCCTGATTATACACCTGCAAAAGAGGAATTGAGTATATGAACATACTTATTGTAGAAGATCATGAGCTTACACGATTTGGTTTGAAAACGACATTTGAAGGTGTCGACTATGTCGACGAGATTTTTGAGGCTGAGTCTGCTGAAGCCGCTATTGATATTTTTAATAATAATCATATTGATGTAATAATTATGGATCTCGGATTGCCGAAGATGAACGGTATTGAGGCAACAAAACATATTAAGACCTCAAATAAAGATGTTAAAATTATTATGCTTACATCACATAATGACGAGAAGGAAGTTTTAAACAGTCTAAAAGCCGGTGCAAATGCCTATTGCTCAAAAGAAATTAACCCGCAAAGACTTGTTCAAGTGGTACAATCTGTAGCGGACGGCGCTGCATGGTTTGACCCGAGTGTTGCACATATTGTGTTGAAAGCAAGTGCTAATTCTCCTAACTTTGATACTGATAATAACCGTAAAGATTACGATTTAACCACCCGTGAGGCGCAGATACTTAAACTTATGACAGAAGGATACAGTAACATGGAAATTGCGCAAATGCTTGTTATAAGTATTAATACAACAAAAGCTCATGTTGCAAATATTCTGCAAAAACTTGAAGTTGATGACAGACTTCAGGCGGCCTTAAAAGCACTTAAAAATAAAATTGTTTAAAAGGATTATATGACAACTGTATTACTGGTTGACGACAACCCTAAATATCTAAAAGACGCACTTCCCTATTACGGATATGATGTTTTTACCGCTGCGGACGGTATTCAGGCACTGAAAATATTATCTCAAAATAAATTTGATATTATTTTACTTGATGTTATGATGCCTAATATGAACGGCTGGGATACATTAAAAGAAATAAGAAAACATGTTGAAACAAAAGATGTTCCTGTTATAATGATTACAGCAGTAGATGAAGAACAAAAAATGGTCGCAGGGCTTAGAAACGGAGCCGATGACTATATAATAAAACCGTTTATACTGCAAAACCTTTTAGCCAGAATGGAAGCTGTCTTGAGGCGCTCAAGACGTCAGGAAAATTTACCCAAAGAATTGCCTTTTACATCTCCTGACAAACCCCTGCAAACCTTAACTTCACGCGAAAAAGAAGTTTTGCAAATGGCAGCAAAAGGGGCTAACAATAAAGAAATAGCTGAAAAATTAGTTTTAAGTGAGGTTACCGTAAAAAGTCACATGAATAGTATCTTTAAGAAACTAAAGGTAACAAACAGAACCCAGGCGGTTTTACTGGCAATTCAGATGAATTTGATAAAAAATTAAGGAGAATAGAATGATAGATTATACAAAAGAAGAATTAGTTGATTTATTAAGAAGAAATCCGGAAAAATTTAATGAATGGAAACTTGAGCAGGAAGAAGTTGATTTGAGTGAAACAGACTTTTCCGGAATTGTTTTAAGAGAAATTGACTTTTCTGATGTGGACTTAAATTCAAGTTCATTTGCGGATTGCAGCTTATCTTTTGTTAATTTTACCAATGCTGATTTAACCTCTGTTGATTTTACCAGAGCAAGGGTTTTGGAATGTGATTTTACTGAAAGTTTAATGACAGGTGCTGATTGCAGTTATGCGGAAATGACTTATTGTAACTTTACGGATTGCGACCTTGCAGGATGTATATTTTCAGAGTCTGATTTGAGTAATTCAGATTTTACGACATCATATAATTTGCATTCATCAAGATATGATTCGGATACAATTTGGCCTGATGATGAGTTGTTGCCGGAAGATTTTGATGTAACCAGTCATGAGGACTTATCTTCGTTAAAAGATGACGATGATGTTCAACTAAGTGATTATTAAAAAAAAAACGGGTTTCAAACCCGTTTTTTTATTTTGTAGCATAACCGTAAAATGCTGCTCTGCGTTTTTTAATTTTTCTGATTAAGGATTTACCTTTTTTCATATTTGATAAATGAAGTACATTTCTTTGGTCTTCTTGTTCCGGTGAAGCCATTAAGTTTTGGATTGCGGAATAAGTTTGTAAGCCCTGGCTGCCTGCTTCTAATATTGTACTGCCGATATCAACTGCTTTTTCCATTTTTTGTTGTCTTTCAAATTTGATTTGTGCATCAGTTTTTTCTGGTTCACGTGTTTTAATTTCGCCTTTATCTACGCTTAATGCTCTATCCATTTCTTTATCTAGTATTTCTTGAGCTCCATCTATTTTTTCAAGTTTGTCGGATTCTTCCTGATTTTGGTTATCAGCGCCGGTTTCTTGTTCTGCTTGTGAAATGGCTTCGTTGATTGTAGCTTCAGTTTTATCAAGATTAGAAGCATCAACATTTTCATCAAATTCTGCTACAATCTCTTCAACAGCAGCTAAATCGGAATTTTCTTCTGCAAGAATGGCTTCTCTTTCAGTTGCCGTTACAGTGGTGTTTACAGCTTTTTCTGCTTCTTGAGCGGCTTGTTCGTTTGATTCTGCTATAGAATCAACTTCTTCTGATGTATTTTCTGAAGAATTGTTGTCATTGTTTTCTGCAACCGCATCAATTGCATCTTCGTTTTCAGAAATTGTTTTTTGAGCTTCGTTTACAATATTTTCTGCAGGAGTACCATCAGAATTTTGTGCAATTTGCTCAACTGTATTTGCATCACCTTCAATTATTTGTTGAGTATTTTCAATTGTAGTTGTGCCAGAATTTGGGGCGATCAAAGATAAGTCATTCTGTAATACTTTTTGTAATTCGTCTTGTGTATAAGATTGGTCATTATATGTAAATTTATTTGTAGCTTGATCATAATTTACAATAATATATTTATCTCCACTTATACTGTCTATTTTCAATGCGCCAGTGCCTTCTCTGATTGCGCTTTCAATTAGAGATTTAGCAGAGCTTTCACCGGAGAGAAATTCTGATTGCTCTTTTTTGAATCCGTCATTTTTTCGCATGCTTTCTTCAAAAAGTTCTTCCAGGCTTTTTTCATCATCAGTTTCTTTGTCGGTTTTGTCCGCGTCTTTTTGAGCTTGTCTTTCGGCTTTTTCAGCAGCTCTTGTTTTTTGTCTTTCTTCTCTTGCAGCTATTCTTGATTGTTTCTTTTCAGCTCTTTCGGTTTGTCTTGCTTCGCGACGTTCTTGACGAGACTGTTTTTCTGTTGTACCCTGTTCTGATTTGTCGCCGGATTCAGAAGCTGCCTGAACAGTTTTATCAGCTTCATCTGCAGGTGTTTCTTCAACGTTTTCTGAGTCATTATCAACATTTGCAGTCTGAATTTCTTCTGCTACTTCTGAATCAACTTCTGTTTCCGGATTTGTTACTGCTTCTGCAGCTTCCTCTGCTGCTTGAACCATTTCTTGTTGTTCTTGAACTTCAGGAGTGTTTTCAACATTATCTGTTGCTATGGTTGTACTGCCGTCATTATTAGTATTTGAAGCATCGTCAACCTTGTCGTCTTCTTCAGAAGCATTGTTATCTTCAACGCTGTCATTTTCATCAGTTGATTCGGCACCTGTATTATTAGTATTTGATGCATCATCAATGCTGTCATCTTCTTTAGAAGCTTTATCATCTGCAACTTTATCATCGGATTTTTTACCGTTTTCAACTTTATCTTTTTTGTCTTTTTTATCAGTTGATTCTAAGTCTGTATTATCAGTAGCTTCTTTGCCTTCTTTAGCTGCATCGGAAATTCTAACGCCGATTTGGCCTAAAGAAGCTGCGGTTGTTAATGAGAAGCCTACAGTATTCAATATGTTTTCGAAATCGCCGGTTTCTTTACCGTTTGCCTGTTTAATGAGAGTGCTTGCTTGAGATGTCATGCTGAGAGCTGTACCGGTTGCCTGAGTAATCTGCATAACTTTTCCGAAAGTGCTTGCCTGCTTAAATGCTGATGGTGTATTATTCCCTGCGGCATCTTTTCCGCCTGCAAAACCACTTCCAACACTTGTAGCAGTTGATACCAAACCTGCGACTTGAGAAACTGTGTTTAACCACCCGCTTTGTTCTTTGCCTGCAAGAGTTTGTGCTGAAGCTGCCATGTTAGCGGTTGAGCTTACTATATTAGCTGACGCAGATGTAATTTGTAAAGCTGCTTGAGCAGTACTTATACCTGCCTGAGCACCTGCTCCTGCACCAGGAATAAATGATGTTGCTATAGAAATTATGGTTGTTCCAAGAGATGTTAATGCACCTTTGATGTCACCATTTGCAGCCATGACACCTGCTTTGGCCACGCCGCAAGCTGCGACTCCAACAAGACCTACGGTATTAAGAGTTTCACCAGTACCCTCAAGAACGCCACCGGATGCCGTGATAGCCTCGCCTGAAATTTCTAGAGCAGTACCTGTAGCAACCATGGCGGCACCTGCAATAGCTGTAAACGGGTTGGATAATAAAGGTGTACCTGCTATAATTAAAGCTTTACCGGTTGTTGCCATAGTTGTTCCGGAGGTTATCATTATTTTACCTACGATACCGATTATTGTACCAACTGATGAAACTATAGAAAATGCAGTATTTGCAACATTTATTGTTGCGGTCAGTACTTCCATCCGTCTTTGTTTTTCTTGTTCTTTTTTCTGAGCAGCCTTTTGAATTTTAATTCTTTGTTGTGCTAATTTTTCAAATTTTCTTGTACGCTGGCTTATTGAGCTTGATTTTTGAGTTATTTTTGTACGGTTAGTAGTAATTTTTGCACTTAAGGTTGTGAATCTTGATGCGATGCCTTGTATTCTTGTGTTATTTGCATCAAGAGTAGTCTGAGCGCTGCTGTCAGTGCTTGAAATCATTTGTGGTTTTGGGCTTAAAAGTCCGCCTTGTTGTTGCGCATTTGCAGGTGCGGCTGCAGGAGCAGGTGTCTGATTTTGTTTAGCCTGTTGATTGGCTATAATTTCTTCATTTTGCGCATTTAAAGTTTCAAATTCTGCAGCAAGAGCTAACTGTTCTTGTTGTGCTTTTTCAGAATCTTTAGCTAATTTTTCTATATCTTTTGTATCTTTTTCATTTAACTTGTCAAGATTTTTCATCTCTTGTTCAAGTTGTTTTTCTGTTTTTTCACTGTCTTTATTTACACTTTTAGATTCTTTCTGTGCAGTTTTAGCTTCACTTTTTGCTGATTTAACTTGATCGTCAACCTTATCTGCTTCTTTTGCCTGCGTTTTACCTTGAGAAGTTGCTTCTTCCGGAGACATATCTTCTGCTTCTTCGGATTTTGATTTAGAACCTCCGTTTGAATTGGTGCTTTTTGAAGTTTCATTAGTATTATTTTGTTCAGATGTACCGTTTATTTGGCTTGTAGCTTCATCTGTTGTATTTTGTGTTGAAGAAGCTAATTCAGTTGTATCTTTCGGAGTTGCAGATTCTGTAGTCGGAATATTAGATATGGTTTCTGTTGTATCTTCTGCAACAGATTCATTATTATTAACATCAGCAGATCCAACATTTGTATCTGTTGAAGTTGTATTTTCAGCAGCATCGGATGTTTGTGCTGCAGCATTTGTGTCATCGGTTGTTTCAGCCTGAGCGGAATTGTTTTCCCCTTGAGCTGTTGATACAAGGTTAATTGCTTCAACGGCTGTTGTCTCTTGAATTGAAAGCTGATTAGCACCGATTGAAGCTTTTCCTGATTCTGTAGTATTATTTGTTTCTTCAAATAATTCGTTATTTTCTTTACCGATACCTTCTGCTGCTTTACCTGCAGCAATTGCCATACCTGCAATGGCATATAAGAACACCATAAAGATTGACGGAGAAACTTGATCCATCAGGTTTTTACCTATTTCCTGTGTTACTGTACCGTAATCTACCGCATTTATTCCGTCAAGTTTATTGGTTTGTAATGTTTTTTCATAGCCCTGGACTTTTGTCAATGATTGAGAAAGTTTCTGCTGGCCAAAGCTTCCTGTTCTTTCTAATTGACTGTTTAATTTGTCAAGTCTTTGTTTATCTTCTTCTGTAAATTCTTCTTCTGAAGAAGAATTTTTCTCAGCTTCCTGCTTTTTTTGTGCTTCTTCTAAATCGCCGTTTTCAACATTCTCTAAAGTGTTTTCGGTTTCTTTTTTAATTTCTTCAGCTTTTTCTTTCTTTTCAGTTAATTTATCGGCTTCTTCTTTTTTGGAAGTCATTTTTTCAACAACAACATCTGTTAAATCCTGGCTTTTTTCGGTTTCTTTTTCTGCTTGTCTTTGAATAAGTGCAAGTGCAACCATTGAAACTATTGATTTTAATGTTTCTCCTTGGCTTTTTTCAGTAAAGTATAATGCTTGACCGATAATACCTACGCCTTTTTGTTCAAGGTTGTATTGGTCTTTTTCTGCGTTTGTCATATCAGGCAGTGCATCAGCCTGTTCATTAAGTTCTTCTGTAGTTTTATTGAAATCGTCGCCTAATACTTCTTTTGTATTTGTAAGAGTTTCTGTGGAAGTTTGAGTAAATATTTCTGCAAAATCATATAATGATGCATATTGATTCATCATTAATTGGGTACTCAAAGTATTTGAATATTCAATAAGGTTATTGCCAATATTCAGGGCTTCTTTTGCGATATCTTTACCCTGGCTGCCTTCCAAAGCATTTTTTACATCACCTGTTGTTACATCAATAACATCATTTGAGCCTGTATTTTTTCTGGTATAATTTTTTTCATATAAAGAAAGCTGTTTTGCTGCTTCAATTGTATCATCACCAAGTTCAATGCTTGTTTTGATTTCATCATTCAAACCGTCCATTGAATCTATAAGTGCTTGTAAATCATCACTTGAAGCCTGAATATCAGTTACAAGCTCTCCGTCTTTCCCGTTGAGCATTGAACCTAATTCTTTATAGCGTTTTTGTTCGGATTCAGTTAATTTGTCACCTTTTTTAATCTTTGCTGAAATTTCTTCCCATTCTTTTGTTAATTCTTCGATTTGTTTCAGAGAATCTTTTTTGGTAGTTTCTTGTTCTTGTTTGATTTGTTCAGCTTTGTCGGCAAGCTCTTTAAACGCGTCATAGTTTTGATTGATTTGTGATTGTGTGTTTTCGGATTTGTTGCTCAGAGTCTGTGTTTTCTTTTGAAGTTCTTTTAACTCTGAATTCTCGGAATTGGTACCTGTTTCTTCGGTTTCTTCAATTGCATTAGGATCTTCATTGAGTTCATAAGCAGTCACATCACTGTCTTGCATAGAGTGAGCCCATGCAAGTACTTCTTTTGGAATAAGTACACCGTCTGATTCCATCTGTAAAATTTCTTCATAGCTAAATTGCGCCCATTTAGCTACTTCAGGATTATTACTTACTGATGGAAGACCTTTAAATGTATATTTTGTGTTTCTTGCAGTATCTGTTTGAAGACAAATTTTTGCATAATTTGTCCAGTCTTCTTCTTGAAAATTTTTGAATTTTGAATATTTATCAGTGTCGGAATTGTACAAATCTTTAAGTTCTTGTACCTTTGCTGCAACACGTTCTTCATAAGCAGCCTGACGTTCTTCTTGATACGCCAAAGCTTCTTCCTCAGTTTCAAACGTCGGATCAAGACCGTATTGCTTTCTTAAATCTGTGATTTTAAGAACCATGTGTACCTTTCCTTTGTATTAGTTGTCGGTATTAAAGCTCTTAAACTTTAAGAAAAAAGCGGTTTTGTTACACAATGTAACAAAAAAAGAGCTGCAGTTTACAGCTCTTTTTAAATAATTTTTTACAAATTTAATTATAAGTGTTTTTCAACATTTGAAAGAATTGTTGATTTCGGCATTAAACCTACAAGTCTTTCTACTGCTTTTCCGTCTTTGAAAACCAATAAACTTGGTAAACCGCTGATTGAATAGTCTTGTGCGGTTTTTAAATTTTCATCGGTATTAACTTTTACAACTTTTACTCTATCGCCTAATTCTTGTGAAACTTCATCCAAAATAGGTCCGAGTTTTCTGCAAGGTCCGCACCATGGTGCCCAAAAATCTACTACAACAGGCTTTTCACAAGATAAAACTTCTTGCTCAAATGACGCATCATTAATTTCTATTGCATTTGACATGACTTCTCCTTTTTCCTTTTTACATGCGCTATTCTATCACAGATTTTTTTTTTGTGCTATTATCTTAATAGATTGCAATAGGATAACAAAATGACAAGAAAAAAAGTAATAGAAATAGTCCTTGATACTGAAACTACCGGTTTGGACTATACTAAGGAGAAGATGGTTGAATTTGCCGGTGTAAGACTTGAAAACGGCAAAGTGAAAGATGAATTCCAAACTCTTATTAACCCCCAGCAGCATATCAGGAAATCAAGTATAGCAATTCATGGAATTACTGCCGATATGGTAGAAGATGCTCCGACGGAAGAAGAAGTTATGCCGAAAATTCTTGAATTTATAGGGGATTATCCTATTGTTGCGCACAATGCGATTTTTGATTACACATTTTTAAATGAAGCAAGTCTCAGGGTTACCGGAAAAGGCATTGAAAACCCAAGAATTGACACCCAGCAGATGTTTAAAGAGGTTTATCCCGAGCTGGAATCTCATGGGCTTGAGGCGTTGACTAACAAGTTCAATGTTGAGCTTAATAATCATCATAGAGCAATGGCAGATGCTATGGGGCTTGCGCTTGCATATCCAAAATTAAAAAAATTGTATCTCCAAAAATATGACTGGGAAGTAAAACAGCTTGATAATGTTGAATATTTGTTTGAGAGATTTTTAAGA
The DNA here is from genome assembly GCA_944323695.1 of Candidatus Gastranaerophilales bacterium. GTDB lineage: Bacteria > Cyanobacteriota > Vampirovibrionia > Gastranaerophilales > Gastranaerophilaceae > SIG32. The sequence continues at coordinate 76,322 of CALUTI010000003.1, read as the reverse complement.
ATTCAGCAGACTGTTAATACATTGCAATCAGAATTACAGGATTTAAAGTCAGTATTTAAACTGTATTTTGAACAGGGCGGAACGCCTATCACTTCACAGTCAGGTGATATTTTAACTTACAATTCAAAACAGTCTTTTTGTTATGATTTGGCAGAAATTAAAGAAGTTTTGGACGAAATCGGGGCTTTTGAAAAGGCTGTTAAGTTAAATACAGGGTTTATTGATCGTTTGGTTTGCGGTCACAGTCTTGATGAAGAAAAAAGAGACATTATTAAAAACGCTCGTCAGGAGCTTACTGAAACAAGAAATATACAAATAATAAGGAATAAATAGTTATGGGTTTGAAAGAATTTTTTAAGGAACCTCCCGCACAGCCTGTTATTGCGGATGAGGGGAAAGTTAAGTCGATGTATGCTCATTGGCGTTTGAGAATTTTTTATGCTTGTTTTATTGGATACACGGTATTTTATTTATGCAAGAAAAATATTGCGGTGGCATTGCCGGGTATTATGGATGAATTCGGGTATTCCGCAACGGAATTGGGTTTATTGGGGAGTTCTTTATATTTAACTTACGGTATAGGTAAATTTGTAAACGGGGTTTTGGCAGACGGTTCGGATGTCAGAAAATTTTTCCCGACGGCTTTATTGATGACTGCGATTGCAAATATTTTGTTTGCACTTGCTCCGAATGCGGTTGAACTTTTAGGTTTAAGCACAAAAATGACGGCGATGGTTCTGTTATGGGTTTTGGCATTTTTATGGGGTGTGAGCGGATGGTTTCAGTCTGCCGGATTTCCCGCTGTTGCGAAAAGTTTGACGTATTGGTATTCAAATTCCGAGCGCGGAACTAAATGGTCATTGTGGTCATGTTCACACCAGACGGGAACATTTTTAAGCTTTATACTTGCAGGTCATATTGCAGCCCATTTTGGCTGGCGTGCAGCTTTTCTTGTACCGGGTGCTCTGGCTGTTGTGACAGCATTATGGTTGTTTGAAAGATTACGTGACAGACCGCAGTCACTTGGCTTGCTGGATGTTGAAGAATACAGAAATGAACCTGTCAAAGCTAAATCCTGCGATGAAAAAAGTGCAGAAGACGGAATGTCTTACGTCCAAATATTTAAAAAATACGTTTTGTGTAATAAAACAATCTGGCTTCTGGCAATTGCTTATGTATTTGTTTATATAATAAGATTCGGCGCTGAAGACTGGATGATTATGTATTTAAAAAATGCTAAAGGTATAAACCTTGATCAGGCAACAAATATGATTGCATCACTGCCGTTGGTTGGAATTTGCGGAACAGTTTGTGCTGGTTTGATTTCCGATAAATTGTTTAAAGGAAAAAGAGCACCGGTTAACTTGATTTATCTTGTTGGTGTAATTTTTGCAATAATTGCATTGAAATTTAACACAATTAATTCATTGAATTATGTAATTATCGGGCTTTTGGGGGCATTTACTTACGGTCCGCAAATGATGATAGGCGGGCTTTGCGCTGTTGAAAGCAGCTCCAAAAAAGTTGCATCTGCTGCATCAGGCTTTACGGGAACTTTCGGGTACGTCGGCGCGTTTTTATCCGCAACAGGAACCGGATTCCTTGTGGATAAGCTCGGGTCTAACGGTCAGCAAAACTGGGACGGCGCAATTTATTTCTGGCTTGTGTCAGGTATAATTTGTTTGATAATTTGTACAATTCTTGCAATTGATGAGTACAAAAAGGATGCTAAAAAAGCTTAATAATAAAAAAGCGGTCAAGTAAGGCCGCTTTTTTTAATGCAGAAATTTTTTTTTCAGTGTATAATACTTTTAATGAACAAGAAATTGTATGTAATATCAGGTTCATCCGGTGTCGGAAAAGGCACTGTTTTAAAGGGATTTTTGCAAAGGAACCCGCAGTTTATGCTGTCAATTTCGTGTACAACCAGAAAACCTCGCCCCGGTGAAGTCGACAGTGTTAATTACTTTTTTCTCTCTCCGGAGGAGTTTAAAGATTGCATAGAAAAGGATAAATTTCTTGAGTGGGCTGAATTTGCCGGAAATTTTTACGGTACTAAGAAAAAATATATTAATCAGTGTCTTGAAGAAGGCAAAGATATAATTCTTGAAATAGACACAAAAGGCGCCTTGCAGGTTAAAAAGAGAATGCCTGAGGCTGTTTTGATTTTTATCTGTCCGCCATCCTATGAGGCTTTGGAAAATCGTTTGCGCGGTCGTCATACGGAAGACGAACAGACTATCCAAAAACGCCTTAATGAGGCTAAAATCGAGCTTGAAAGGGCTGAAAATTTTGATTACAAAATTGTGAATGATGATTTAGAAAAGGCAATTATTGAGCTTGAAAATGTAATTAAAAAGGAGCGCGACAATGCTTAGCGGAAAAACGGTTTTAATCGGAATATCAGGCGGGATTGCAGCCTATAAGATTTGTGAACTTATCAGAATGTTTAAAAGGCAAAATGCAAATGTCCGCGTGATTTGCACCCCTAACGCGATGAATTTTGTCACAAAGCTTACTTTGCAAAATCTCAGTCAAAATGAAGTTGGTATTGAAGAATTTGAAATCCCTGATTTTAAACCCGAGCATATTTCTTATGCGGATGAAGCCGACGTTATGGTGTTAGCTCCGGCAACGGCGAACACTATCGGAAAAATTGCAAACGGGATTTGCGATAATCTTTTGACATCTGTTGTCAGTGCTTTTAAAAAGCCTGTATTAATTGCGCCGGCTATGAATTGTAATATGTGGCAGAACGGGATTATTCAGGAAAATATTGAAAAATTACGCAAATACGGTTATGAAATTATTGAGCCGGAAACTGGTTTTCTTGCCTGCGGCACAGAAGGCGTAGGAAGGCTTTGCAGTCTTGATAAAATTTTTGACAGAACCGTTGAAATTTTGGCTTCTAAAAAAAAACTGCTTGGTAAAAAAATTGTAATTACTGCCGGCGGAACTATTGAAAACATTGATCCCGTCAGGTATATTTCAAATTATTCATCAGGAAAGATGGGGATGGCTCTTGCAGATACCGCATTTAATGAGGGTGCGGAAGTTGTTTTGATTTCAACTGTTGACGTAACACGAGGATATAAAGTGAGAAAGGTTAAGTCCGCACTCGAGATGCAAAATGCGGTAAATAATGAATTTGACAATGCGGATTGCGTAATTATGGCGGCGGCTGTTGCGGATTACAGAGCCAAAAATATTTCAGATCAAAAAATGAAAAAAACATCCGAAGATGAAATTTCTATAGAGCTGGTAAAAAATCCGGATATTTTGAAGGAAATTTCTTCCCGAAAAACAACACAAAAAGTAGTAGGATTTTGCGCGGAAAGTGAAAATCTACTTCAAAATGCAAAAGAAAAAATTCAAAAAAAAGGCTGCGACTATTTGATTGCAAATGACATTTCAAGAAGTGACATTGGTTTTTCCAGTGATTACAATGAAGTCGTAATTTTTGATAAAAACGGCATTGTTAAAAAGCTTGACCGTGCAGAAAAAAGTGTGATTGCAAAAGAAATCTTTGAGGTTATATATGGACAAGAAAAAAATAGCGGAGATAATAGAGAACTTTGCACCGTTAAGTCTTGCTGAAGAATGGGACTGTTCGGGCTGGCTGGTAAAGGTTTCAGGCACTTCAGATGTCCAAAAGGTCATGATTTGTCTTACCGTAACTGATGATGTTGTACAACAGGCAAGAGAAAACGGTTGTGATATGATAGTTTCTCATCATCCGTTATTTTTTGTGCCGTTTGAATACAAAGATATCAATATTTATTGCGCTCACACGAATCTTGACAGAACGTCCGGCGGCACAACTGATGAACTGATTAAAATACTCGGATTAAGCGATTATGTTATGTCAGGAATTGAACAACATCCGTTTGTCAGATATGTGGAATGCCCTTTGACAGTCAGGGATTTTACGGAAAGATTGTCCAGAATGTCTCAAAATCTTAGGGTAGTTAATAACAAAAATATTTTTGATATTAAAAAAATCGCGTTTTGTGCCGGAAGCGGCTCTGAATTTATTGGGGATGCCGTAAAAAATGGTGCAGATGCTTTTGTAACAGGTGATATTAAGTTCCACACAGCTGTTGAAAGTCCGATTGTTTTGTTTGATATGGGGCATTTTGAAAGCGAAATCCCTGTGTTGAATGTATTTTTGAAACTATTGCGATACGAAGTCCAAATAGTTTTTGCAAAAGAAAAAAGCCCGTTTAAGTCTTTTTAGAATATTGACAATGAAGTTTTAGTATATAAAATAAAAGATGTGACCATATTGGGGCGTCGCCAAGTGGTAAGGCAGCTGGTTTTGGTCCAGCCATCCGGAGGTTCGAATCCTTCCGCCCCAGAGTTTATATATATGAAGATCCCCTGAAGCATTTGCTGAAGGGGTTTTTAATAGGTGTAATGGTTTTGAAAAAATGACATATTTGTCAGCCTGTTATGTCTCAAAATGATGAAAATGCCTGTAATTCAGTAGAAAAAATACAATTCAATTATTAATATTTTAATTTTTATACATTGCATTACTAAATATCTGATAAACCTTTTGTGTATAATTTCTTGCGTCATTATCGTTTCTAAAAATTCCGTCCAGGTGCCGTTCACATTCCGTCCAGGCATCGGATCCGTTCAGTTGAATTGTATGTTCCATGACCTGGTGTGTATTTATAAATGGTGAGAACGGCAAAATATCATTTATTTGCATAAATGAGGGCAGCTTATCTTTCGGATTATCATAGCCGAAGAGGCATGAATTAAGCCTTAATAAGCGTTCTTCAAAAGTTTTTTCGCCATAGTCATTGTCGTTTGAAACCTCCGGACCTGCTGCATAATCTTGTGAACATGCTTGTTTTCTTGATTCATGTTTAACATGTTCAATATTTGCAGAATCTCCCCAGTGAGTTCCGGCAGTAAATCCCATTTGCTGATAAACAGGATTATCACTGCATTTTTCTCCGATAAATGCAAGATTGCTGCGTCCGGTTTGTTCTCTTATTTTATGTAAAATATATGCCATTTGCTCTTTGTTTGGAACCTCACCTATGCCGCAATAGCCGTTCATATCAATAATATGTTTTGCGCTGTCAAAATATATTGCATCAAATCCGAGTTCAATTGCCCAGACACAGGCATCAATGTAGGATTTTTCATGCTTTTGCCAGGAAAAATCTTCCCCTTTTACCCTCAGCTGTCCTGATGAAATCGGCATGCGGATACCTGTTTTAAAACCCAAAAGATGTGCTAAATCATTGAATGCTTTGACCTGTTCGTCATCTCCCATTTTGTAATCCAAACCTCTTGCTGTCAGATTTTTGCTTATTCCGTCATGTAAATTAACATGATAAAGTGTCTCATCCTGTGTTGTTCCGTCGCCGTAAAATGACGGGTAAAGCTGGGATAGAATAATACAGTTTGCCGCATTATCGGATGACGGCGGAATCATAGTCATCAGTTTCATTGTATTTAAAAGACCGTCTGAAACTTTTCCGTTTTCATATTTTGCAATTAACCGCGGATTTATCTCAATGTAATTTGCGTGACGCCCCCACATGTCGCCTCCTATATCAGGTGACGGGATGTAATCAGGTACGCGCTTTTTGCCGGTTAAGGTCATAATGGAATTAATTGTTTCGGCGGGTGTTCTTTTTAAGACTTCATTGGGGTATGCGTTTATCCATTTTTTGTAACCGTATTCATAAATATGATTATCAGTCCAGTTATCGTGTTTTGGTATGTTACTGCGGCTTGTAATCCAGTATAATTTTTTGACAGGCTGGTTGTCGCCGTAGTAACCCATAAACGGAACATAATAATTAAGATTTTTTGTCGTTTGCAAAACTTGTGGCTGTCCGGGTTCCTGCTTTTTAGGCGTTTGTCTTTGTATATAAAATCCTGTTATGGGCAGTATTTTCATATTATTAGTAAAGTTTGTGAAAAATATTTTTGCTAAAAAAGCGGGTATAACGCCCGCTTTTTAAAACATTCTTAATAAAATGTTATTAAAGTTATTCGGAAATTCTTCCCGGAACAACAACTCCGCCTTTAAGGTTCTTTTTGTAATATTCAACGTGCGGCTGGAGTACGCTGTCGAGTACTTCCGGAAAATCGATATTTTGCATAATTTTTTCAACAATTTCCTGATAAACTGTTGCGTATGCTCTTAATTGAGTCATTGCGCCTGCTGCTTCAGGTGTTAAGCCCATTCCTTTTGTTTCAACTGATTCATTGAAGAATGCACCCATACTTTCGTAAGATTTTTCAAGTGCCTGAATATAGCTTTCTGCATTTTCTCTGCATACACCATGATCTTTTGGAGTTGTAAGTGCAAATGCAAATTTGTTTGCAGGGTTGAAGTGTGCTTCTGCACTGTGATGCATTGCATCAGGGACTTTTGCAACCTGTTTTAAGGTGTTTTTAACTGATTCATTTTGCATTTGTGCGTGCCAGTATACGGTGTTTTCAAAAATTGAACCCATATACTGATGAACTGATGTTAAAATTCCGTTGAGTGTTGCGTTTGCCCAGAAAATACCTTCTTTAAGCGCAATATTTTTGTCTAAATCAGCAGTCAAAGCTCGTGATGAGATTTCCTGTGCAGCTTCAAGCATTTGTATCATATCTGATTTTGCCATTCCTGCATAAGCCAATGTAAACAAAGCATGATCATCAAATGCTGAAAATCTTCCGCCTACATCATCATGGATGTATAAATCGCCGAGCCAGCCTTTTTCATTTGAAGTTCTTCTAAGCTCACTTTTTTCTGCATTTCCGTCTGTTACGGCTATGAAGTGTTTTGCTGCTAATTCTTCGTAGTTTGAATGGCCTTTTGCTTTGTATTCGTTTTCAAGCATTGTTTGTACTCTCAAGAAGCCGTCTTTTGTTTCAAAAGTTGAACCTGATTTTGATGCGATAAGGTAATTTGATTTTGTGATATCACCTAATCTGTACAAATATCTTTCCAAACTTGCGGAATCAACATCTGAGTAGAAAAGGATTTTATCCTGATTAACATTCAAACCGTTGATGCTTAACATGTGTTCAACAGTGTGTTTTGAACCGCCGATACCAAGTACGCTTAATTTTTCGGCGCCTGTTTGATTTTTTAATTTTTCAGCAAGTGAATAAATTTCATCAACACGTTTGATTTGTTCCTGAGGTAAATTTACCCAGTTCAAAAATTGTCCTTTTTTATTTGCGCGTGAAGAAAATTCATTTACAAATTCTGATACTTTTGATGAGTATTTGTCAAAATCTATTCCGGTAAATGTTGCGGAAATTCCGAGATTTTGTGATAAAGCTGTTGTGTTTCCTGTCATTATGACCTCCTTTTTAAGCTCTTTTATAATTTCGTTTAAGTATTTTTCTTTTTCAGTTGAAGTTATTAAATTTTCTATATTTTTTTCAAAGTTTTCAGGTAAGATATTGCAATTTTCTTTTGCAAATCTGATAAGTCTTTTTTCTCCCGGGTGAAGTTGTTTGTTTATTGCAAAAATTACATCAAAGTAGCTTGCCAAAAATGCGCTTATGCGGTGGTTAACACTGTTTATGTCCCCTCTTTTTACGGCAAGGATAATTTGATCGGCAAAAGTCGCGGCCATTTTCCCGTACAAAAGCGGAAGATTTTTTGCAATTATGTTTTTCCGGAGCTGTTCGGGGTATTCGCCGCTGACTTTATCCTGAAGGTTTTTGTACCAGCCGGCAGTATCATATAAAATTTTGGAATTTTTTACATTGTAAATAAAACATGTTGAATACCCTACAGATGCTCCGTAATCTTCCCAAATACGTTTGATTTGTCCCTCAATCCAATCCGGCGAGCGGTACATAATATCAATACCTTTTTGAGAGTTTTTCAAAATCCATTCGTCACCGTTTTCAAAAAAGTTGTTGTCTACCTCAAACTTTTGTGCAAATTTTTCTGCAATTTGACGGCGTTTTGTCACATTTACGGGCTTATCTGAATAAATATACAAATCATAGTCGGAATCGGAATCGTTATATTGGCTTGCACATGACCCGCCAAGAACAATAGCCTTTATACTCTCTTCACTTTTAAACTCGTCAACGATTTCGCTTAAGATATCCATAAAAATATTATACTAAAAAAATATTAAAAGAGATTTTGTTTATAGTATAATTTTTTACAGGAATAGACAGTTAATGAAAAAGGAGGCCAAATGGGCAAAATAGAAATTACACATGAAATTGAAAATCAATGCTGTGTATGCCGAGGAGTTAAAGGCATACCTGCACCAATCCCTCAAGAAGGCGAATGGACAAAATGTAAAGAAATCAAAGACATCTCAGGTCTTACACACGGCTGCGGATGCTGCGCACCTCAACAGGGTACCTGCAAATTAACACTTAACGTTAAAGAAGGTGTTATTCAAGAAGCTCTTGTTGAAACAATCGGATGCTCAGGCATGACTCACTCTGCTGCTATGGCTGCTGAGATTCTTCCGGGCAAAACTATTCTTGAAGCATTAAATACAGACCTTGTTTGTGATGCTATCAACGTTGCAATGAGAGAATTATTCCTGCAAATCGTATATGGCAGAACCCAATCAGCATTCTCTGAAAACGGTCTTCCCGTAGGCGCAGGACTTGAAGATTTGGGCAAAGGACTTTGCTCAATGGTTGGTACTATTCACTCAACAAAACAAAAAGGCGTAAGATATCTTTCATTGACTGAAGGTTATATCTTGAAAATGGGTCTCGATAAAAATAACGAGGTTATCGGTTATCAGTTTGTTAACCTTGGCAAAGTTATGGATGCTATTAAAAAAGGCGTTGATCCTAAAGAAGCCTATGAAAAGAATATCGGTACTTATGGCAGATTCGCTGATGCCGTTAAATATATCGATCCTAGACAAGAATAAACTTTTAGTCATCCTGAACGCATTTCAGGAGCTAAAAAGAAAGAGATTCCAAAACAAGTTCGGAATGACAGTTTGATTTAGTACTTAAAAAATATAAAGGGAAAAAATATATGACAGTTAAATTTGAAGGACAAGACAGACGCGAAGCTACTTTGAAAAAAGTTTTGCCCGAATACGGGTTCAAATCTTTGGAAGAAGCCCGCGATTTATGTTTATCAAAAGGCATCGATGTTGATGCTATCGTAAAAGGCATTCAGCCTATCGCATTTGATAACGCTTCCTGGGCATATACTTTGGGTTGCGCTATCGCTATTAAAAAAGGTATTAAAAACGCAGCTGATGCAGCTGAAGCAATCGGCTTAGGCTTGCAAGCTTTTGCAGTACCCGGTTCTGTAGGTGACAGAAGACAAGTTGGTATCGGTCATGGTAACTTGGCAGCTATGCTTTTGAGAGAAGAAACAAAATGTTTCTGCTTTTTAGCAGGTCACGAATCTTTTGCGGCTGCTGAAGGTGCAATCGGTATCGCAAGAAATGCTAACAAAGTTAGAAAAGAACCTTTAAGAGTTATCTTGAACGGGCTTGGCAAAGACGCTGCTTATATTATTGCAAGAATTAACGGTTTTACCGCTGTTGAAACTGAATATGACTATAAAACAGGCGAACTTAAAGTTAAAAAAGAAATTCCGTTCTCCGACGGCGAAAGAGCAAAAGTTAAATGCTACGGTGCTGATGATGTTAACGAAGGTGTTGCAATTATGATTAAAGAAGGTGTTGATGTTTCTATTACAGGTAACTCAACTAATCCGACTCGTTTCCAACACCCTGTTGCAGGCACTTACAAAAAATGGTGCTGGGAAAACGGAAGAAAATACTTCTCAGTAGCATCAGGCGGCGGTACAGGTCGTACACTTCACCCTGATAACGTTGCTGCTGGCCCTGCTTCTTACGGTATGACTGATACTATGGGAAGAATGCACGGTGATGCTCAGTTCGCAGGTTCATCTTCTGTTCCTGCTCACGTTGAAATGATGGGCGTTATCGGTATGGGTAACAACCCTATGGTTGGTGCTACCGTTGCAGTTGCAGTTGCTGTTGAAAAAGCTATGGCATAATTTGTTTAAACAGAAAAAAGCAGGTATTTATTACCTGCTTTTTTGTTGCCAAAATTGAAATAATTTGGTATAATAAACCCAAAAGAAGGAGAAAAGCTTATGGAAATTATGAAAAGATCTGGAAACGGGGGGGGGCGTCTCTCCTAAATAGAAATAGCAAGGGTTTTGGCGGTATAAAGATAAACAGAAGCTATTTTCGAGACCATAGCGGAGCCGGAGGCGAGAGCGTCGTCGAGAAAATAGTTTCTGTTTATCTCAAGAGAGTAAATAAAGCTTTTACCTTGGCAGAGGTTTTGATTACACTGGGCATAATAGGAATAGTAGCAGCATTAACAATACCAACAATATTAAATAATATGCAAGAGATGGTTTTGAATAACCAGTTTAAAAAATTTTACAGCACATTTAAGCAGGCGTTTTTAGGGGTTCAGACACTTGAAGGTCGTCCGATTAAGTGTTTTTACTGGCAGGAAAATCCTTATAACGGGATATGTACAGGTGTTTGTGATAGAAATGAGTATAATGAAGTTATAAATTGCAGGTGTCAAGAAACAGGTCAGGCAATTCCTTCCGATTATGATGGTGCATTTTCTGAGTGTTCCTGGTTTTATAATGAAGTCTTTAATACAAGGTTGAAAGTCTCAAAAGTTTGCAAGAAAAATGCACTTGCAAACGGATGTTTACCCTCTAACATTAAAGGAAGTGACGTAGTTAATGCGGAAAAAAATCCCGACGGAAATTATAATCCTAATGGTGAATTTTCGGATAGTAATATTAAAAATAATTACGCAACAATGGTTTTACAGGACGGGAGTTATATTATTCAATATGGAGGAAACTATTTAGCAGGTCGTCCGGTATTTGCTTTTGATATTAACGGTAAAAGGGGGCCGAATAAATGGGGTTATGATATATATGGTATAAGTTTTTACGGAAATGCAAAGAATGGTATACAGGAATTTAGACAGTATACTGTGATAGAAAAGGACGGCAAAAGTTTAACTCAAAGACTAAATTCATTGGGTTTAAAATAAAAAACAACGGGCTTGCTGATACAAGCCCGTTATTCTGTTTAACTTATTTTTTTATTGTAAAAAGTTGAAATAAGTTATACCGGTGTTAGGAGTTGAACCATTATTGATAAGATTCATATTGCCTGTTCTGTTTGTAACGTCAATTACTCCTGCACCTGAATAGGTGTCTTTTACACGTGCATTACCTGTGAATTCAGCTTTTATCTTTCCGTCTCTTGTGATAATATATCTTACATCAGCTTTTGAATATTGGTCATCAAGAGCCTGGAGAATAATATCACCCAATGCTTCGTAATCGGATTTGTAAGCATAGTTTGTATCGTTTACTGTTAATGCTTTATCTTCAGAACCGATTGTTCCGCTGGAAATTAAAGATAAGCCTTTTGCTTCAATATTTGCTTTTGTCGGATCTGTTGAAGCATTCAAAATGGAACCTGTCAAGCCGTTTTCATCTAAGTCTGTTAACAGAATTACTCTGCCGTCAGCTTTGATGTGGTCAACATTCATATTTGAACCTTTGCTTGACATATTGATAACATAATCACCGCCTGTGCCTAATGTGTCATTAGTTTCGGCATTGATTTTGCCCTTAACATCAATGTTAATTGATTTTGAGGTGTCAACTTGTGTTCCGTCAGGACCATAAGTATATCCGCCGCCGCTTGTTCCGGTTTCAACACCGATTTTACCGTTGTCAACTTTAATGCTCAAATCTTTGCCTGCACGGATTTGTGTTTCTTTAGTTCCTGCATTCAAGATAGAACCATCTTTTTGTTTAATATTAATGTTGTTTGAAGCAGTAAGATTAGCTTTGGAATCCGCAGTCATTCCTGCGTGACCCAGAACTAAATGAGAGTTACTGTTATCAACGTTAATATCTTTACCATCAACAGCGCCACGGACTTTTAATCCTTTTTTACCAACGTTTGTTAAATTTACATTCCCGTCGGTTTTAATTGAGCTGTTTTTGCCGATAATTATACCGCCGTTTTCGTGGTTGTTAGTTAAATTTATATTGTCACTTTCAAGACTGTATACGTTACCGTCGATATTCATTGCATAACCGCTGTTATTTTTAATGTTTATCTCATCATTACGGTTTGTAATCCAGGCATCTTCACTAATATTTAAAGCGCCTGCATTATTTTCAATGTTAAGTACACCGTCTTCATTTGCGATTGTGCCGTTGATGTTCATTCCTCTTGCACCGGAATTTCTAACGGTTGTTTTACCGTTATTTTTGATTATTGCATCATTTCCGACGGTTAAGCTTTGACCTCTGTTGGAAATCATCAAAGTACCTTTGTTTTGTACAAGTCCGTTAACTTCCATATTACCGTTTGTATTATACAAAGTTGTTGAGCTGTTATTTTTAACCTGACCGTCAAGTATCATACCGCCTTTTCCGGTATTTTGAACAAGTAATTCGTCATTATTGTTAATTATCTGGCCTTCTTTGGTTAAGTGAAGTCCTGTACTATTTTGAGCGCTTGTAATATTCATTTTGCCGTTTGAGTTTTCAACTTTACCGCTTATTTTGAATTTGCCTGCCCAGTTTGAAATAGCTGTAGAACCGTTGTTTTCAATGTTACCCTTGAGTTCCAAGCCTTCGTTGCCTGTATTTGCAATTTTTACGTCAGTATTATTTGTAATATAGGCATCGGAATCAATTGTCATACCTGAACCGTTGTTAACAATTTCAAGTTTGCCATTTTTGTTTGTTATGATGGCATTTGTTGAGATATGTCCTTTAAGGTTAGTAATATTTGTAACTCCGTTGTTGGAAATTTTTGAATCAATTTGAGCACCTTTTTCTGAACCGTTAAGGATTGTCAATTGACCGTTTTTGTTATCAATTACGGTATTTTCATCCATTTTTAATGCTTCGGTGCCGCTATTAGAGATACTTATATTTCCGTTAGTATTCAAAATGTCTGCGTCAAATATATTCAATCCGCCGTTTCTGTTTACAATTGAAATATTTTTTGTTTCATCGCTGCTTTTTGAAATAACACCGTTAATATTTGTACCGCCTTTTCCTGTGTTATAAATAGTTACATCTGCACCGTTGCTTATTACGGAACCGATATAATCATCTTTTGTACCTTTAACGCTGCTATTGATATTCAAAGCATTTCCGGAATTCTTAATAACAAGCTTGTTGCCGATTTGTGCAACAGTATTATTGATATTCAGGTCACCGTTTTGGTTATCAATTGTAGTATTGCCTGAGCCTAAATACATTCCGTTAAGGTTCATGCCGCCTTTTCCTGAATTTTTGATTTCAGTGTTTGCTGTGCTTGATATAGTGGAATTTTTGCCGGTATTAAGTGCGTTACCGCTGTTTTGAATGGTTAATTTGCCGTTTGAATTTATTACATCACCGTTTATATCCAAGTTGCCTTTTACGTTTTGGATATTTGTTGTGCTTGAATTATTTACGCTGCCGTCAATTGTTAAACCGTCTTTGCCTGCGTTAATAATTTGCAAATCACCATTATTTGTTATTCTGGCGTCTTTAGTGATTGTCATTTTTGAATCTGCATTTGACAAATTCATTTTACCTTCGGAATTGTTAATTGTTCCGCCGATTTTAAAATTGCCCCACCAGTTTGTAAGTGCTGTTGAACCGCTGTTTTTAATTGTACCGTTCATTGTGAAGCCATCTTTACCGGTATTTGCCATTTTAATAGCATCATTATTTGAAATTTCAGCATCTTTTGTTACTTCAAGACCTGAACCGTTACTTACTACCGTTAAAGTTCCGTTTTTATTATCAATTTTACCGCCGATTGATACTTTTCCGGAATTGCTTGAAATAAGTATTTTACCGTCGTTTGAAACTTTGCCGTTAACCATCAAAGTTTCGCCGTTGCGATTTACCAGACGTAATTCTCCGTCATTTGTTATGCTGCCTGTTGATTTTAAATGTAAATGTCCTTTGTTATTTACAACTGAAAGCGTGCCGCCGGAGTTTGACATGTCACCGGAAATTGCGACATTAGATTGTCTGTTTACAAGAGAAATATTGCCATTAGCGTTTTCAACTTTTCCGGAAACGTTCAAGTTTTTTGTACCATTATTTGCTAATGTAATATCACCTTTACCGTTATTTTTTACTAAGCCTGCGATATCTATACCGCCGTCACGCACGTCGGTTTTTATCATAATGTTGCCATTTTCCATGGCAATTTTGTCGCCGGTTTTTATGTTACTTGTATTTACTAATGAATCAAAAAGGATATCTGCACCTTTGTTTGTTGTAATAAGTTGTCCATTATTTACACCTGCAATTAAGGCACCTTTTGAGCTTACAGCGGCATCTCTTGCTATAATATTAATATCACCTTTGGTAAAGACTTTACCGTCAATTTTTACATCTGATGTACCTCTTTCCAGTGATGAGATATCTTCTTTAAATCCGCCGTCCAAATATCTTTTATAGTCTGATTGTGACGGTGTAAGTACGGATAATGCCCCTACATTCAGAACACCGCTTGCACCTACGACCATACCGTTTGGTGAAATGAATATTGCATGACCGTTATAAAATTGGTTATCTCTCATTGAATTAACGATACCGTTAATATTAATTTGGTTATCTACAAGGTTAATAAATTTTGAAACATTTTCTGCACCGTATTTAAAAATAAGGTTTGCAATATCTCCCTGGCTTAAATTGAAGTTCTCATATTGTCTGAAGCCGGTATCACCTTTGATATCCGAAGGGTGAATGTTATAGATGCCGTTATCTCCGGTAATGCCGGTGATATCTGTGGCATAAACACTTAAGAGGGCTGATTGCTGCATAGCAAAGCTTACGCTGAGTATAGCTGCAAGTAGCTTACGTTTACTCAAATTTTTCATAGAATTTACCTATGTCCTTTCTGAAAATTCTTTATAGTAACTCCTTAGTATTAATATTTAAACATAAAAATTTTTGCGTGATTATTAAGTTTTGTAATTATATTTATTTTTTAAGTTTTTTATTTATATTTTATATTAAAAATATATAAAAAGGATGTAAAGTGTTTCGTAATATTACTTTTGTGTTATAATTAAATAGAAAAAGGAAAAGCGGATGATTTTGGAAGTAATAATCGTAATTTTAGCGGCGTATTTGATAGGATCAATTCCTACAGGGTATATTGTTGTAAAAGCTTTTACCGGACAGGATATCCGAACAATAGGTTCAGGATCAACCGGTGCAACTAATGTTAAAAGAGTTATGGGCAAAAAATGGTTTTTCGCCGTGATGATTTTAGATGCGATTAAAGGTGCACTGCCTGTTTTGCTGGCGAAAATTTTTGCAACATCATTTGCAGGAATCGGCTTGCTGCCTGTATTAGCTGCTGTTGCGGTTATAGTCGGTCACAGTAAATCAATATTTTTGAAATTTACAGGCGGGAAATCAGTTGCATCAGGTGTCGGAACTATTCTGGCGCTTAATTGGCTGGTCGGTTTAATTATTGCTGCGGTTTGGGCTGTTATTACGTATTTTTCAAAATATGTTTCTTTAGGTTCTATAATCGCATTATTCATATCGCCGTTTTTAATGTGGTATTTCAAGGAACCTGTGGCATATATTTGCTATTGCGCATTGGGTGCTTTGTATATAATATATTTACACAGAGAAAATATTGGGCGATTAATTCGTGGTGAAGAAAACAAGGTTAGATAACAAGAAGGAGAAAAAGCTTATGAAAAATGAAAAAATTTTCCAAAACGGGGGGGGGCGTCTCCTCTAAGTAGATTTACCAAGGGTTTTGGTGGTATTGGTTTAGTAAAGATACTAAGATACTATGATACTAAGGCACTAAGAAGGAAGATTTGTAACAGAAATGTCGACCAACATAGTTGCGGTCGAAGTGAGTCTGTCATCCTGAACTTGTTTCAGGATCTTGCAACTGTGACGAAGAGAATGCCCCCCACCCTAACCCTCCCCCTCAAGGGCGGGAGGGAAAATTTTGTGAGCGAAGCTCACAGAAAAGAACTTAACGTCCTAACGTCTTATCGTCTTAACGACTTTAAAAAGAAAGCCGCCTTCACCTTAGCCGAGGGTGCTACGCACGTAGACATGTCAGACAACATTCGTCGTGTTGCGTTTACTCTGGCGGAAGTTTTAATCACCCTCGGCATAATCGGTGTGGTGGCGGCGATGACAATTCCGACGCTCATCGCGAATTATCAGGAAAAACAGACTGTAACGGCATTAAAAAAAGCTTATTCTACCCTCAGTCAGGCTTATAAAATGGCAACGGTTGAAAACGGTGTTGGTTCAAAATGGTCTTATCCCGCCGGTTCTTCGGCTGCAAGTGTTGTTTTGTTTGAAAAATTAGAGCCATATATGCGTTTAAATAAAACTTGTATACAGGCAGAAGGCTGTATGGCAGACGGGTACGGCCTAATAGATGGTCGTGCATTATCTGATGTCTCACCATCAGGAAATTACGGTTCTAATGCAGGACATACCAAAGCCGTGTTGTCAGACGGTTCAAGCGTGTTATTTTACAGTTATGGTAATAATTATAGGTATATGTCTGAACGGGAAGGCTTTAGCAGTAATAATTGGGCATTCGGTACCGCTGTTGTTGATGTGAATGGTTTGTCCGGCCCGAATGTTGCAGGTCGGGATTTGTTTACTTTTATTTTTACGGATAATGGTGTAATTCCTTATGGTTATCCCGGCTTGAAATACAAAGCGGAAGATGAAGACGGCAACGAAATCAGAGTGGACGATCCGCTGAGTAATTGCAACCGCAAAAAATGCTATGGCTATTGTGAATCCTGCACGGCTTGGGTAATTGAACATCAGAATTTAGATTATCTGCACTGTGATGATCTTTCGTGGGACGGAAAGCACAAGTGTTCTGATTAACAGAAAGCCGGTTTGTAAACCGGCTTTTATTATCTGTAATTTGTAAATTGCAGCGGGTAATCGTATTTATCTTCGTTTTGGCGAAGCATTTGGATTACCTTTTGTAAATCATCCTTGTCTTTGCCGGAAACTCTTACGCTGTCGCCTTGTATTGATGGCTGAACTTTCATCTTCATATCTTTAATATCAGCTGAGATTTTTTTTGCAAGTTCAGGTGTCAAACCTTTTTTTAGTTTATAAACCTGTCGAACATTCCCGCCGAGAGCATTTTCAACAGGTTGTGCGTCCAAAATTCTTATACTCAGGTTTCTTTTTACGAGTTTTGACTGCAAGATGTCATAAATGTTACGTAATTTTGTCTCGTCTTTTGTAGTTATGGTTATGGATTTGTCAGCATCCAAATTTATATCAGAGCCGGAATCCTTCAGGTCAAATCTTGAGGAAACTTCTCTTTTTACCTGATCAACAGCGTTTACAAGCTCCTGTCTGTCAAATTCCGATACTACATCAAAACTGCAATCTTTTGCCATAATAACCCCCTTTTTGCAAATTATAACATAAAAAAGGTAAGAATTGAATTCTTACCTTAAAGGGGAATGTATATTTTTATGGGGTTCCTTTATTAAATAAACCCTTTAACGCGTTCCAGCCGTTTGTCGCACCTTGTTTTACCTTTGCTAAACAGTTTGTGCCTGCTGTTTTAATATGATTCCAGCCTGCTTGAATCTTAGGACCTAATTTTGGCAAATTAATCTTTGGTGCTTTGAATTTTTTGCTTAAAAGCAGCAGTGCGGCTGTCGCAATACCGCCGATAATGGCTGTATTTCTTATTGTATGATTTGTTTCTTTATTTTTTTCTTCAATTTTTTGAAATTTATCATTGTTTAAAACAGGCTTCATTGGTGATACACCATAATACGGATATGCACCGTACATTGGCATCATTGGCATCGGGTTCATCATAAAACTGCTTGGAATGTCCTGATATATTACAGGAGTTGTCATCATATTTTCAAAATCCATAACCTAATTCTCCGATTACACATTACCTTATTTATATAAAGTTTTTAAATTCGTCATAATTTACTGATTTTTTAATATTGTAAAGATATGTAACGACAAAAGCTTTGTGTTTAGGCTATAATAATTTTATGAAACGTATTATTGATGCAAATTTAAACAGGGGCTGTGAGGCGCTGAGAGTATTGGAAGAAATTTCAAGATTTTTGCTTGAGGATAAAGAAATTTCCGAAGAACTGAAGCTTATCAGGCATGATTTGAATAAGGTTCAGGAAAACGATTATAATGCGCTGCTTTTGTCCCGCGATACCGAAGGTGACGTTGGTGTTTGTATTAAAAATCCTGACAAACGTTCAGGAATTGAAACAATTTTTAAGGCTAATATTAAGCGTTTGCAGCAGGTTTTGAGGGTTTTGGCGGAATATAGTCCTGAAAATTTTGAAACATTGGAAAATTTGCGTTATAAATCTTATACTTTGGAGAAAATCATGTGGGATAAGTTGAAGGAAAAATATAACAAATTAATGCTTGCAGATAAAAAACTTTACCTTGTGACAAATTCTGACAAATTTGACTCGGAGGATTTATTTTTAGATGCTGTTGCCTCAGCTTTAAAAGGCGGGGTAGATATTTTACAGCTCAGAGAAAAAAATATGCCCGCAAACAAAATTATAGAACTCGGTAGAAAAGTTAAACTGCTCTGCGCGGAATACGGTGCAACCTTCATTGTAAATGACCGTGTTGATATAGCCTATGTTTTGGAAGCCGATGGTGTCCATTTGGGTCAGGATGATATGGATGTTGCATCTGCAAGAGAAATTCTCGGACATAACGCAATAGTAGGCGTCTCAACCCATGCGCCGGAACAGGCACAAAAAGCTGTTGCGGACGGTGCGGATTACATTGGTATGGGACCTGTATTCACTACTCCGACAAAACCCGGACGGCAGTCTGTCGGGTTGGAATATGTAAAATGGGTTAGTGAAAATATTCAAATTCCGGCTTTTGCAATCGGAGGGATTGATTTGGATAATGTTCAGGATGTTGTTGATTGCGGTGCAAAGAAAATTGCTGTTGTAAGGGCAATTATTAATGCGGAAAATCCTGAAAAAGCCGCAAGAGAATTTTTGAAAGTTTTATAGTATAATCTTTTTAAAAGGAGATAGTATGTACGGAATAATTTTAGCTGGCGGTTCAGGAAGCAGATTGTGGCCTTTATCAAGAGAGTTGTACCCAAAACAGCTTTTGAGTCTCAATTCGGATAAAAGTCTTTTGCAGACTACTTTTGAAAGGCTTAATTCTTTTTTGCCGGCTGATAAAATTTTGAGTATTACAAATACTAAACATGCTGCTAATGTTAAAATGCAGCTCGATAAAAAGAGTTTGGTATTATCAGAACCTGTTTCCAAAAATACTGCTCCTGCTATTGCGCTTTCCGTAAAATATTTAATGGAAAAAACAATTTCCGATCCTGTTGTGCTTGTTATGCCGTCGGATTTGGAAATAAAAGACAATGCTAAATTTCAGGACGCTGTTAATAAAGCAGTTTCTCTGGCTCAGGAAGATTTTATTGTAACTTTCGGGGTTAAGCCTGTATATCCGGAAACAGGTTTTGGTTATATTAAAGCTGACAACACAGGCAAAGTAGAAAAGTTTGTTGAAAAACCTTCTCAAATAACTGCTCAGGACTATTTGAAAGATGGCGGATATTTCTGGAACAGCGGAATTTTTATGTTCAAGGCATCTGTTATATTAAAAGAAATAGCTGCTTTTGCCCCTGAAATTACTTCTTTATTGGAACAATTTGACTTTACTGAAACTGATAGTGTTCCTTATACTTTGTTTGAAAAAATGCCAAATATCTCAATAGATTACGCGGTTATGGAAAAGTCCGAACGTATTAAAATGGTTGAACTTGAAGGTGACTGGAAAGACCTTGGCTCATGGCAGTCTATTTATGATGTCAGCAAAAAAGATGTAAACGAAAATGTTTTTGTCGGGCATGTTCTTGATAAAGATTCAAAAGGTTCGCTTGTTTATGCTTCATCAAAACTCGTTGCTACAATAGGGCTTGAGGATACCGTAATTGTTGAAACAGAAGACGCAATTCTGGCTTGCAAAAAAGACAGAGCACAGGAAGTAAAAGAAATTTATGAAACCTTGAAGCAACAGCATGATGACACCCAAATGGTGCATAAAACAGTTTACCGTCCTTGGGGATTTTATACTGTTATTGCTGCAGGAAAAGGTTTTCAGACAAAAATTATCCATGTAAATCCTGGACAGAAACTATCCGTTCAATCTCATAATTTCAGGAGTGAACACTGGGTTGTTTTAAGCGGTACTGCAAAAGTTGTTCTGGAAAGCAAAGATTATATTTTGTCGCCCGGACACAGCATTGATATTCCTGTTAAGGCAATTCACTCTTTGCAGAACCCGTTTAACGAAGATGTTGAAGTTATTGAAGTTCAAAAGGGTGATGTGCTTTCTGAAGATGATATTATCAGATATGAAGATATGTACGGTAGAGTGTAGATAGTTCTTTGTAGTATCCTTCCTCAAGGAGTTTAAAGAAAATTTTTGAAGTTTCAGGAGCAAGGCTTGCTGTGTAATCTTTGTCTATGAAGATACCTTCAACAAAACGTGCAAAAAGCTCTGTGGGTTTTGAGTAATATTTTTTACTTCTGTTGATTCTGGCAGATGTTCTTGCCTGTTTTTTTTGATAAGACCGAAGTCTTATGTATGCGGCAAAAGCTTTTGGCATATCAATAAAGTCTTTTTCTATTGTATCTATAGTGTAAATTTTTACATCTTTTTTCCAAAATCCGCGGATTAACTTAATCCTATCGTATTTCAAAAGATATTTGGCATCGGATTTTTTTATGTATTTTTCAAATTCTTTAAATCGCTTTGAGCGCATAAATTTTGGATAATCTTTTTTGATTATGTTTTCCTGCTCTTTTATTTTTTCTTTGATAATTTTTTTATGCTGTTCTAATTTTCTGCATAGAGAGTTATCATCAACAAAGTTTGTAACCTTTAGCAGCTCGGTTTGAATTATAGAATTTGAAGATTTAAAAAGAACTTCAAAACTCCCGCCTGTTTTTGCCATATCAGGTTCAAGCGTTGAATGGATATAATGTGCAAATTCATGTATAAGAGTCGGAACTTTTCTGTATTCAGGCAGATTTTTTGAAATATCAATGCGGTTTTTTAAGAAAAAACCATGATGCCCACGCGCTTTTGTTGTTGTGTGAACCTCAAGCCCTAAACTCTTAAAATATTTTATAAGCTCTTTTGCTTCCATAGTTATATTATATAATAATTGTCAAAATAAATAAAATATGATATAATAAACCCAAAAAAGGAGAACAGCTTATGAAAATGATGAAAAATTTCAAAAACGGGGGGGGGCGTCTCTCCTAGGTAGAAATAGCAAGGGTTTTGAGAATATCCGTCATCCTGAGGCGAAGCCGAAGGATCTCAAGAGATTCTTCGCTACCGCTCAGAATGACGAGGAAAAACATACGGCATTTACCTTGGCCGAGGTGTTAATTACTCTTGGAATAATCGGAGTAGTTGCGGCAATGACGATTCCGACATTGATTGCGAATTATCAGGAAAAGCAAACGGTTACTGCTTTAAAAAAAGCTTTTTCAACATTAAGTCAGGCATATAAAATGGCAACTATAGAAAACGGTGTTGCATCCGGATGGTCTTATCCCGATAATACTTATGACGCAAGTGTTGTTTTGTTTGAAAAATTGCAGCCTTACATGCGATTTAATAAAACTTGTGTTAAGGAGGAAGGCTGTATGGCTGACGGATATACTTTACTCGATGGTAATGAGCTTGATGATTATGGCTCAGATGCAAGAGCTACAAAGGCAATATTACCTGATGGAATGGGGATACTGTTTTATAGTTACGGGAATAACTATAAAACCCGTTCGGAAACGGAAGGTTTTGACAGCAAAAATTGGGCAGTGGGCACGGCAGTTGTTGATGTGAATGGTTTATCAGGACCAAATGTGGCAGGACGTGATTTATTTACTTTTATTATTACAGATAACGGTATTGTCCCTTATGGATATCCCGGATTAAAATATAAGGCGGAAGATGAAGACGGTAATGAAATAAGAGTTGAGGATCCTTTATCTAACTGTAACAGGACAAAATGCTTCGGTTATTGCGAAAGCTGTACTGCTTGGGTTATAGAAAATGCAAACTTGGATTATCTGCACTGTGATGATTTATCTTGGGATGGCAAACGCAAATGCTCGGATTAAAGGTTTAAAGCCGGTTTTAACACCGGCTTTTTTAAAAGATTTTATACGGATTTAAAATATTATTCGGGTCAAACACTTTTTTGATTTCCCGCATATAATTCAGTGCTGTCGCATTAACCACTTTTGAAATATGTTCGCGTTTTTCTCTGCCGATACCGTGTTCGCCGGAGATTGTTCCGCCTAATTTTATTGTTAAATCGTAAATTTCGCTTCTGGCGAGTTTATAATTTTTGTATTCTTCTTTGTCTTTAAAATCAAGAGGAATTTGCGGGTGTACGCTGCCGTCTCCGACATGACCTACCATACAGACGGTTAATTTATACTTATCACATATTTCCTGAATTCCGTTTACAAGTGTTGGAAGATTTTCTCTCGGGACTATAACATCATCTGTAGTAATATTCGGTTTTAATTTTGCGCATGCCGCCATGGAAGATCTCCGCGCCTTCCAGATTTTTTGTGCTTCTTCTTCTGTTGAAGAATATTGTATTGCAGAAGCATTTGAGTGTCTTAAAACTTTTGTGATTGTATCTTTTTGTTCTTCTATTGAAGTTTTAAATCCGTCAATTTCAATTATTAAAGCGGCCTTTTTATCAGTCAAAAGCCCTATGGGATTGAATTTTTCAACTGTTTGAATGGCATTTTTATCCATAAAATCAATTGTTGCAGGCGAGATTTGCTGTTCAATTATGGAAGTTACGGCACTTGTTGCGTCAGTTAATTCATCAAAATATGCCATTATAACTTTTGAAGATTGAGGCTTCGGGATTAGTTTCAATGTCGCTTCAACAACAATACCCAATGTGCCTTCAGAACCTATAAAAAGGCTGCCAAGATTGTAACCCGTAGCATTTTTTATGGTATTTGAACCTGTTCTCAAAAGTTCTCCCGATGCGGTTACAACAAGCATATCTATAACATAGTCTTTTGTTGAGCCGTATTTGAATGTCCTTGCGCCGGCGGAATTCTGTGCGATACTTCCGCCGATTGTTGATACTGCCAAATTTGAAGGATCAGGCGGGTAAAAAAGTCCTAATTTTTCAACTTCGTTTTGCAGTACGCCTACTATAACACCCGGTTGCACTCGTGCGGTCATGTTTTCGCGGTTTATTTCAAGAATTTTATTCATTTTAGAAAAATTCAAAACGATTCCGCCGTGTTCTGCAATACAGGCTCCGACAGTATTTGTTCCGGCACCTCTGCAAATTACCGGAAGTTTATATTTATTTGCAATTTTTACAACTTGCTGGACCTGTTCAATATTTTCGGCAAAAACCACAACATCAGGCAAATGAGTATGCCCCGGCGTGTTTGATGCATCCTGAGAATATGCGTATCTTTCTTCAAGTTCACTCAATACATTTTCAGGTGTTAGTGTTTTTTTTAAATCTGATATTGCTTTATTCATCAACATAAGTTGCCAGCTTTTCTATAGTATTTGTTAATTTTGTAAGTTGTTTGTCTATTTTATCAACTTTTCTGGTAAGTTTTGTGTCATCAATATCATCCAACGCAGAAAGAATTTTTTCAAGTTTCTTTTCTAAACGGTCAAGTCTTTCGTCCTGTTCTTCAAATTTATCAGACAAGTTATTTAGCAGATCTGTTTGTTCCGGCATTGTATTTTGAAGTTTTTCTATAATATGTTTTACTTCATTTACGGTATCAGATTGTTCGCATAAGCTTTCAATATTTTCACTTGTTGTGTCAATCCATTCTCCCATATACATCAATGCCTGACGCATAACTTTGTCGGAATTGGCAGATACGGTTACAACGTTTGCAACATTGTCAAGTTTTTCTTCTATACGTTCTGTTATTTCTTTATTGTCAAGATAATTTATTCTTTCTTCAAGTTTATAAACTATATTGCTAAAGTCATTTAAGCCGTTACTAAGAGCATTGTATGACTCATCAGAAGTTAATAATAGTTTATTTGTGCGAGAGCTTATGCTCAAAATATCCTCTGAAAGTTTTTCAAAATCTGTTTTTAGATCGGAAATTTGTTCCTGTGTCAAAGAATTTTGCAAATCTTCTACAGAAGTTACAATTTTGTGAATATTATCGGAAATATCCGACATTTCTTCCCTTGAGGAGGTTTCTGAAAGTTCATTTATTACAAGTCTCAATTTCGCAATATCGGATTCCACATCCTGCAGGGTGTAAGAATAGCCGTCATCACTGTTGGAAATTTGTTTTAATTGTTCTTTTACTTCAATTAAATTCTGATTAATTTCATCTGTTTTTTCTTCTACAAAATCCTTGATATCTTCGGATTCTTCTATAAATGATATTTGTTCAAATACGGTTAATACAGTTGAAATTATATTTTCCCGCATATCTTTCAAGTCTGTATTTTCTATTGTATTTATTTTATTTATTAAGTCTTCAAGATGATTTTCAATGGCGTTTATTTTTTCGAAATTTGAAGAAGTACTCAATAATTCTTTTTGAGACAAAATCATTTCTTTTATATCATCAATTTCGTCCTGAACCGCGAAATCATCATCGGACATTGCAAGAATATCTATTTTTTGATTTAAAGCGTCTAAAAGTCCTGAAATTTTTGTGTTGTTATTTGAAATTTCATTTGTTTTTTCAAGAATTTCACTATAATTATTACGTTCGTTAAAAATTCTCGTTACTTTATCTGAAATATCACTTTTTAAATTATCTATTGCCCAGGTTATATCATCATTATTCATTGCAACAGACAAAATAGTTTTCAAATCTTCTGTATTGGAGTTAATTTTTTCGCTTAAAGCTTGTTTTATATCGTCTGATGAAGATGCAAGTTCAGTTTTAATGTCCTGTATTGATAATTGATTATCAAGTTTTTCATCTATTTGAGACTGAATATTGTTGACAGTTGATATTATTTTGTCGCCAATATCAAGTTTTGATGAATAATTATCAAGGACTTCACAGACTGTATCTTTTATTTCTTTAACCGCATCAGATATTGCTGCATTTTGTCGCTCAGAATTCTCTGTAAGTTTTGATTCTATATTTTCTCCAATATCAGAAAATACTTCCAGTGTTTCTTTTAAAGGTGCAAGAGCTTGCATTACTGCATCGGTTTTGGAATTTAAAACATCTGTTATATCAGTATTAATCAAGTTGATTTCTTGCTTTACGGCAGTAATTTTTTCTTTGATTTCCTTTAACGGTGTCTCTAAATCAACAGCGGGTTCTTCTTCATCATTTGTCTGAAATTTTTCGTTAAGGTTTTCAATAAATTTAACAAGATTGTTTATCTGAACTTCTACAAGCTCGCTGTTTTTTGTAAGCTCCTGGTGCACTCCTGCCTGTATTGAATCCTGCAATGTTGTGATTGTAACACCGATTTCGCCGAGTTCTGATGAAATCATGTTGACGATTTTAGAATCACGTGCTTCCTGACCGTAATTCCATTCAGTAAATTCTTTTGAAATCTGTTCAATATCAGCCTTAACTTCTGTTATTTCTGCAATTGAATTACCGATTTTAATTTCGGTATCACCTGTAATTGTTTGGATTTTATCGGTGAATTCATCGAGTTTTTCCTGAAGTTCTGCGAATTTTTCATTACCTGAAGAAACACCTTCTGTAATCATATCTCTTAATGCGAGCAGTTTCTCTGTCAGGCTTGATTCATTGGAATTTTGTGCGGAAACAATTGTTTCGCGTAAGAAATCTATATTGTTATGCAGGCTTGTAAATTTTTCGCTGTCATCACCGGATAATTTTTCGGAGATATCATTTTTTATACTTTTAATATCCAGACTCGATTCAGCCAAATTATCTTTAATTTCCAAAAGTTTATCATTAATTTCGTCAGTTGAGAGATTATCAATTTTGGAAGAAACATCTTCAATGAGTCCGGAAAGTTTTTCAGCATTATTCAATGCTGTATCTTGAACCGTCAGAACTGATGAGGCAAGATTATCAAGCTTGGTACCTGTATTTGAAGCATCAAATTTATCTTTAAGTTCTTCATTATCTTTAGATAATTTTTCAAAGACTTCGGCTTGCATTTTTTTAAGATTTTCTGAAGCGTCATAGAAGTTCTCGCCCAGAGCATTAAGTTTTTCTTCTATATTATCTGTAGAAATGTTTTCAATTTTTGATGAAATATTATTCAAACCTGATATAATATTTCCGGCATTTGTTATTGCTGTGTTATGTACATCATTAATAGAAGATGTAATATTTTCAAAATTTAAACCGATGTTATAATTTTTAAGCTGTTCCTGCAAGTTTTCATTGTCTTTAGAAAGTTTTTCAAAAACTTCTGACTGCATATTTTTTATGCTTTCTGAAGCGTCATAAAAATTCTCGCTTAATGCATTAACTTTTTCCTCAACATCTTTTGTTGAAAGTTCATCTACTTTTGTAGAGATATCATCAAGCTTAGTGTTTATCTGTGCTGTATTATCTTGGGTATTTATTCTCAATCCTTCAAGCGCATTTGCAATTGTCTCAATATTTTTATGTATATCGAGATTTTCAATTTCTGTAATCAATTTTTGCAATACATCTTTGTTAACGTTGAGATTTTCATTTAAGCTTACTGAATTATCTATGATTTTTTGGATAAAATCAGCTAAATCGTGTCTGAATCCCGTAAAATCGTTTTCTGTAACAACAGCAGACAATACGGAATTTAATTTGTCCAGCTGTTCTTGAATCATAATGTTTGTTTCTTTATTTGATGATGTTAATTTATCTTTTAAGGTATCCAAAACTGTTGAAAATTCGTGTATACATTGATAAATATCAGCAATATCATTTTGCTGGGGCAGCTGACTTAATTGGTCACTAATGGCGGAGGTTTTACCTGAAATCTGTTCAAGCTCTGATTTTGTCGGAAATTCATCAAGTTTTTGTGAAATATCAAGAGTCTTCATCAATACATTATCAATGTCTGATTTTTCGGCTATCGGGGTGAATTTTCCAAGAATTTCGCTATTTTGGGATATTATATTTTCCAATTCGGATTTTGTAGAGATTTCATCAAGTTTTTCTGTGATATTTTCAACGGTTTTATCAGTAATTTGTGACAAATCTTCTTTTTGCGGTAATGCTGAAATTTGTTCTGATAATTCGTTTGTCTTTTCAGAAAAATATTTTAAATCTTCTCGTAGAGGCAGTTGCCCTATTTTATCCGAAATCTCTGAAGTTTTATATAAAATACTGTCAAGGTCAGTTTTTTCTGCAATTGTATTGAATCTTTCGTAGATACTGTCATATTTTTCAATGATTGTATTTAATTTTTCCTGTGACTGTTCATAATTTTCTTTTGTAACAAAGTTTTCTAAAGATTGTGCCAAATCGTCATTTTTCTGATCAACAATGTGTAATGCTGAAAGTATTGCATTTGTTGATAAATAAATATTCTCCAACTCGCGTCTGACAATATCATTTTGAGCTGAAGGATCCATTACAATTAGATTTTTGAAAATTGATTGAATATTTGCATTTATATCTGCAATTGATGTTTCAAAACTCTGATTAATTACTTCAACATCTTTACGAATGGCGGAAATAGATGATATAATGTCATCTTTATCTGTTTTATCGGCCGTAAATGCCGCAAATCTTTCGTCGTATTGCGCTAATATCTCTTTTTGATTGTATAATTCCCTTGCAATACTTTGCATATTGTTTGAAAATATATCAAACATTTCTTTCATTTCGGTCGTTTTTGTCAATTTAGATTGTTCTTCATTTATAGAATTAAATGAAGTTTCAATTTTATTGAATTCGGAAACAACGAGGGCATGTCTTTCTTCAAGAGTTTTTTTAAGCTCTGTCAGGTAAACTTTTATCAAATCATCAGATTCCGTGTCATTTGACATAAATTCAAGTTTATTGTTAATGCTTGTTAAAAGTTTGTCGAATGTTTCTGCATTACGATCAGCCTCAAGCTTAATATTGTCTAAAATTTCAGCGAGTTCTTCTACTGTTTGAGCCATTTTTTATTGTTTCCTTAATAATATCCCTACTTTATATATAGTACCAGAATTATAAGCAATTGCGCAAAAATATTAAGTTTATTTATTAAAATTGTAAAGATTATAGGCAATTTTGAATAAATTAGTGGTACAATAGAGCATGTATTAATTGGATAGAGGTGAGTATGAGCCGGATAGTAATAGACAGTGAAAAGTGTAAGGCTTGTTATTTATGTATAAAGGAATGCCCCAAAAATCTTATTAGAGTAAGCGATAAAACTAATAAGCTGGGGGACAGAATAGTTGAATTTAACGATCCGGACGGGGCATGTTTAGGATGTGCATTATGTGCAACAAGATGTCCTGATTTGGCAATAAAAGAGGTGTATAAAGGATAGAACATGGTAGAATGTATAACTGGTAAAAAGGTTTTAACGAAGGGAAATTACGCAATCGCAAATGCTGCCGTAATTGCCGGATGTGATTGTTATTTCGGTTACCCTATTACTCCGCAAAGTGAGATTGGCGAATTTATGAGCGGTAAAATGCAGGAATTAAAAAGGGCTTATGTATCAGCAGAAAGCGAACTTGCTGCAATAAATATGGCGCTTGGTGCCTGCTCAACCGGTAAAAAGGCGATGACTTCATCATCTTCCTGCGCTGTTTCGTTAATGCAGGAGGCTCTTTCTTATGCAACTTCAGATGAACTTCCTATTGTATTGATAAGCGTTATGAGGGGCGGTCCGGGGCTTGGCAATATATTCCCGTCACAAGGTGATTACAACCAATCAACTATAGGCGGCGGTGACGGCGATTATAAGATTATCGTATTATCTCCATCTACCGTTCAGGAGGCTGTTGATTTAACTTATAAAACATTCTATCTCGCTCAAAAATACAGAAACCCTGCAATTCTTCTTGCGGATGGCTTATTGGGACAAATGATGGAGCCTGTTGAATTCGGTGAATATCCTTATCCGGAAATAGATAATTCCTCCTGGGCATTGACTGGTGCAAAAGGAAGGAAAGCACGTATTATCCGTTCTTATTCTCCGACAGAAGGACCTCAGTGTGAACATATCAGGCACTTGTTTAATAAATACAAACTTCTTGAAGAAAAAGAAGTTATGTATGAAGAATTACACACAGATGATGCTGATTTGGTTGTAATGAGCTTTGGCAGTCTTTCAAGAAATGTTAAGGCAGCAATTAAAAAACTACGTGAAAAGGGCTTAAAAATAGGATTTTTTAGACCGATTACACTGTTCCCGTTCCCGAATAAAAGAATTAAGGAAATAGCTGACAAAGTTAAGAAAATTCTTACGATTGAAGTCAATATGGGACAAATGGTGAGGGATGTCAGACTTGCGGTGAACGGAAAAATTCCTGTTGAATTTTTCGGAAAACCGGTCGGTTCATGGCCGAGCGTGGAAGATATAGAGGCTGCTATAGAGGGGGCGATGGCATAATGGAAACACAAGTTTTTAAAGTACCTGATTCTTTTAAAAAAGATTTTAAATACACATTTTGTCCGGGGTGCGACCATGGTGTTGCAATAAGACTTGTTGGCGAAGTTATGGATGAGCTTGGAATTAGAGAAAATACCATAGCAGCAACTTCGATCGGGTGTTCAGTTACAATATATGATTTTTTGGATATGGATGCAATAGAGGCTCCGCACGGAAGAGCTTTGGCAGTTGCAACAGGTGTTAAGCGTGCAAATCCCGACAAATTCGTGTTTACATATTCAGGTGACGGTGATTTTGCGTCAATAGGTTTGGCAGAAAGCTTGCATGCAGCTCTTAGAGGCGAAGCTATTTCCGCAATTTGTATTAATAATACAACTTACGGTATGACCGGCGGCCAGCTTGGACCTACAACACTGTTGGGACAGGTTACTACAACTTCTCCTACCGGCAGAAATATTGATTATTACGGATATCCGATAAAAATAGCCGAGCATATTGCGTTATGCGACGGCACGGCTTTTTCTGCCAGAGTTTCTTTAGATACGATTGCAAATATCAGAAAGGCTAAGCAGGCTATTAAAAAGGCTTTTGAAGTGCAGTTGCATGGCCTTGGTTTCGGGTTTGTTGAAATTTTGTCAACTTGCCCTACAAACTGGCACATGTCACCTGAGCAGGCGCATGAGCGCGTAAGAAATGAAATGATGCCGGTATTTGTGCCGGGTATTTATAAGGATGTAACTGTGGAGAATAAGTCATTCTGAGAGCTGTGCCCGAAGAATCTCCTTTGAGATTTTTCGCTTCGCTCAAAATGACGGAAGGAAATACAATATGGAAAAAAATTTTATAATAGCAGGATTTGGCGGTCAGGGTGTATTGTTAGCAGGAGAAGTTCTTGCAAACGCTTTTATGATTGATGATAAAAACGTTACCTGGTATCCGTCTTACGGGGCTGAAATGCGCGGTGGAACGGTTAACTGCGAAGTTGTTATGAGTGATGATGAGGTTAGTTCCGTTAATAAAAAAGAAGCTGATTTTATAATTGTCTTAAATCAGGCATCTTTTGATAAATTTGAACCGAAAGTTAAAAAAGGCGGGTATTTAATCGTTAATACAACGCTTGCGGAACAAAAAGAAAACAGGGCTGATATTCATTATATTTTTGCACCAATTTCAAAAATGGCAGTCGATTTAGGAAATGTAAAAATGGCTAATATGCTTGCACTAGGTTTGTTGTTAAAAGCAAGCGGGCTTTTGTCAGTTGATATTTTGGAAAAAGCCCTTGATACAGTGCTTCCGCCGCATAGAAAAAATCTTTTGCCTTTAAATAAAAACGCGATGGAAATAGGTTATAAGTATGATTTATTAACCGTAAATTGCTAAAATCACCTAAAAAGTCGATTTAAAATAAGTAAAAGAAGATTATTCTATTTCATGTCGAAATAAATGAGGTTTTATAGTGAAAAAAGAACTGGTATTAGCAATAGAAGAAAAAGAACGCCAGCTCGCTAAATTAAAGGAGCATATTGATAAGAGTTCTGTTTGTGCGGAACTTTATAATAAAGTCGTTTTGGAAAAAGCCATCCTGAAAAAAGAATTGGAAGATTCACAGAAAAATAAATTTGTTGAGGGTGTAAAAAATCTTCTCCCGCGTAAAAAAACGTTAATTTGTGATTATTTTAAAAAATAAGGAGAACAGCTTATGAAGTTACTGAAAAATTCCGGCGGCGGGAGCGTCGTCGAGAAAATAATTCCTGACTATCGCATAAGAGTAAATAAGGCATTTACATTAGCAGAGGTATTGATAACGCTCGGAATCATCGGGGTAGTTGCCGCGATGACGATACCGACGTTGATTGCGAATTATCAGGAAAAGGTAATGGTAACTAAGGTAAAGCAAGGTCATTCTATTTTGATGAATGCTATTCAACTTTATGCGGTACAGAACAATTGCATAAATGCCTCTTGCTTGTTTGATACAAAGAAAACTTCAGAACAGGTAGCTGCTGAATTAGGAAAGGTAATAAAAGAAGCAAAATTATGTAAAGCAGGCGATACTGATAAATTTTGCCAACAATATCAGTACAAAGCCAATAAGCCATTGAAGATTGACGGCGTATATGGAGCTGGTGATGCACTATTAGGAACCGGTAGAATATATCTGCCAAACGGAATTTCATTTCAGTTTGTACAAAAATCCCAATGTCCAAGTATAGTTAGTAATCCGGTACGTGATGAAAATGGATTTGTAATTGATACGGTCGAAAGTGTATCAGAAATATGTGCATATATTTATATGGATGTGAATAATGTAGAAGAACCTAATCAATTTGGTGCTGATATGTATAGATATAATGCCAAATTTTCCGGTAAAGTGGAACCAATGGATCAGAAACTTTTAAATAATGCATTAATATATAATAAACTTGAATACACACCTTATAATATAGGTGATCCCATTGAAGAATAAACAAATCCGGCAGGAACAAAATAGGTGGTGTACCTGCCGGATTCCCTGCATCGACTATGAAAATGCAAGGTGACTAATTTCAAAATTTAAATTTTTCAGAAAAACAGCCGTCGTTAAACGGCCGAACTCATATTTGGTAAAAGGTTAGTGTGTAGGAGAAAATAAAGAAAAAGAAAATGGTTTATACTTTATGTATGCCACACCATTCCGGATATATAACGTATATACTATATATTTTTACATTTTTTAATGTTTTTTAAAACATAAGAGTTTTTAAATCTTAATATTAAAAATTGCAATAAAAAAATTTTTCAAGTAAAATATTTGTTAAAGGGGATATGGAATATGAAAATTGAGGCTAAGAATCTTATAAAAATATACGGCGACAGAAGTGTTGTAAACGATGTCTCTTTTGATGTCAAAAAAGGAGAAGTTGTTTGTCTTTTGGGGCCGAACGGTGCCGGAAAAACTACTACATTTTATATGGTAGTCGGTCTTATAAAGCCAAATAGCGGAAGTATAATGCTTGACGGTCAGGATATTTCGACCTGGCCCATGAATATTCGTGCAAAGGCCGGTATTGGTTATCTTCCTCAAGAGGCTTCAATTTTTAGAAAATTAAGCGTAGAAGATAATATTAAACTTGTTTTGCAAATGAATGAAAAGCTTACCGAGGATGAGAAAAAACGTAAGCTTGAGGAGCTTTTATCAGAATTCGGTATTTTAAGGTTACGTTCTTATGCTGCAGTGTCACTTTCCGGCGGTGAAAGAAGAAGGGTTGAAATTGCAAGAGCGTTAGCTGCAAGTCCTGATTTCATGCTTTTGGATGAACCTTTTGCAGGTATTGACCCTATTGCAATCGGTGAAATTAAAGATAATATAAGAAAAATTTCCGAAGATAAAGGACTTGGCGTTTTGATTACAGACCACAACCCTAAAGCGACATTATCTATTACAGACAGAGCTTATGTAATTTTTGACGGCAAGATTAAAATTCAGGGCAGAAGTGAAGATGTTGCTGTTGATCCGGTTGCTAAAGAATTTTATTTAGGAAAGGATTTTGCCCTATAATGAAAATGCCGAGAATTACAATATATGACAGATATATTTTTACTCAGGTGTTGATGGCAACATGCGTTGCTATTTTACTGTTTACAATTGTCTGGATTGCGCCGGAAATGCTGTTAAATACTATTAAAAGAACACTTGCCGGTGAGTATGGTGTAAAAACAGCAATACTTGTTTTATTTTTTGAATTGCCAAAAATCCTTGGAAAAGCTTTTCCTGTAGGATTGCTTTTGGGAACTTTGTTTACTTTTGATAAACTTAGTAAAGATTCCGAATTAACAATTTTTCGTGCAGTCGGGCTTTCTTTTTCAAGAATAATAGCACCTGTTGTTGTTTTAAGTTTGATAGTAACATTTCTCTGCTATTTTACCGGAGATAAATTGATTCCTTATGCGGCTTATAAAATGGGGAAAATACGAGGTTATGCTCAATCAACACAGTTTATTTATACGCAAAAAGATAAAGACGGACATCCAAGGCAGGCTGTAGTTGTATCAAAGTCCAGAATTAAGGATTTATACAATGTTATTGTGCTTGATTTTTCCAGTGAAGTTTATTCAGATGTTCATCAGCTGTCAAATATTTACTACGCTAAAACAGGTCATGTTGACGATGACAAGTGGATGTTAAATGATATTGTTCAATATAAAATTTCTGGCGATGGAATTTTTACTAATATCGGCAAATTTAAAGAAATGCCTGTTCTTGACGCGGAATCCGCTAAAAATGCATATACGCTTATGGCCTATTCTACAAAAAAAGAACGTGAAATTAATAATAGAGACTTGCATAATTATATAAAACTTTTGAAAAAAGAGGGCATGGACGAAGAATACAGATATATGCTGAATAAATACTTACAAAGATTTTTCCATCCGTTTGTTTGTATATTGCTTGCAATAATGGGATGCCTTTTAGGTTTCAGTAAACCCAGAGAGCAGAGATTAATCGGGTTTACAATAGCTATAGGATGTATATTTGTTTATTATATTACTCTGCCGTTTTTCGATTTGTTGGCAGAAAAGGGTGTTTTGCCGCCTTTAATAACGGCGATTTTCCCGCCTCTTGCCTTCACGGCGGCTATTGTAGCGTTTTATAAATCAAAGGATCTCTAATGAAAAAAATTATTGTTTTATTATTAATTTGTTTATCGGTAAGTTCTATAGAGGCCAAACCTATTGACATTTCTTATGATAACGGTATTTATCATATTGTTCTTTCCGGAGAGAAAATAAGACGCCGCGTAAAATTTGTTGCATCTGAAAG
The DNA here is from genome assembly GCA_944323695.1 of Candidatus Gastranaerophilales bacterium. Lineage (GTDB taxonomy): Bacteria > Cyanobacteriota > Vampirovibrionia > Gastranaerophilales > Gastranaerophilaceae > SIG32. The sequence continues at coordinate 41,895 of CALUTI010000003.1, read as the reverse complement.
CCTTATGTCAAACAGAGAAGCTCATATAAAAGGTAAATCAGAGCTTACAATTAATGCAGGATTTTTTGACCCTGAAAACGGTAAAACCATTTCTTATATAATTACTGACAGAAATACTGCCGTGGATCCTATGTTTAATGAAAATATTTATAATAATCCGGTATTGCGCAAAAATTTAGATAAACTTTTAAACCGCACTGAATTTCGTGTTGTAGAATGCAATAACAAATATGAATATCAAATTGTAGAGCATAAAAGCGGGGTAGACTTCGGGTGTAATATAATAACTTCCGCTCAAGGGGGTCCTATGATTCTTCCTCAATTGCGTTTGGAAGAAGAACTTTTTGTTATAAAAGATAAAGACGGCAATGTCATAAGAGAATCAGCATCAGTATTACATAAAATGCCGAGGACAATTATAGGTATAAAAGACGGTGATGCGCATATTTTGATAATTACAGATAAAAATCCTATGGATATTTATGAAGTCCAAAAGCTTTGTAAAGAGCTTGGTTTTGACAGAGCAATGGCATTCGACGGCGGAAGCTCAACTTCAATGAATTATAAAAAAGAAATAGAAGTTATTTCAACCGCGGATGATAATGGCGGAAGATTGTTGAAATCTTTTATGATTATTCCCAAAAAATAGAAAATATGTTATAATAAACTTAAGAAAGGAGAACAGCTTATGAAAATGATGAAAAATTTCAGAAACGGGGGGGGGCGTCTCTCCTAGGTAGATGTAGCAATGGTTTTGAAGGTATAGCGATAGTCAGGAATTGTTTTCGAGACCATAGCGGAGCCGGAGGCGAGAGCGTCGTCGAGAAAACAATTCCTGACTATCACAAAAGATTAAATAAGGCATTTACATTAGCAGAGGTATTGATAACGTTAGGAATCATTGGAATAGTTGCGGCAATGACGATACCGACATTGATTGCGAATTATCAGGAGCGCCGTGCGGTATCACAATTAATAAAATCTTATTCTACAATATCAAATGCTTTTCAGATGATGCAGGCAGAATATGGTACTATTAATACATGGGGCTTAAGTCCAAGTATAACTGGTGAAGTTGACGATGAAGGTAAAAATATATATAACCATGATAGTGTAAAGCTTGTATTATCAAGATTTAAAAAATATTTAAAAGTCGCCCAATCTTGTGAGCTTGATAAAGTGTGTTTCCCGGGGAAATATTATAATTTGGCGGGAACGGAACTGGGACATAGTATAGCAACATCTGACAATCTTGCAAATAGGGAAATTCCGCCGGAAGCATCTTTTTATTTGACTGATGGTACATTTATGTCTTTTGGCGGCTGGGCTGGAGATAATGGTGATATATATGTTGTATTGCCGGGTAGTAAAGATGCAATCTTGGGTAAAACGAGATTTTATTTTAATTTAACATCAAATGGGGTTATTCCATTTGGAATGAAAGACAGTAATCGTTATGCCACATTTGAAAATTCCTGCGGTACTGATTCCGGTTTAAGTGATGCTTATATAGGTCAAGGTTGTACTGCCTGGGTTATTTATAATAAAAATATGGATTACCTGCATTGTCGTGATAAATTGTCATGGGAAGGTGCACATAGCTGTAAATGAATAATGTTTTTGTTAACGGCAGAAGTTTTTTCTTCCGTTAACAAAGGCTTATTGCTTAATTAGCTTTTTTTGATATCATTATTTATATGAATAAACAATATCAAAAAATTTGTGAAGTCGTTAAAGCGGATTTAGAGAGAGTAAATAAAAATTTGGTTTTCAGTCCTGACTTAGAGCCTGAGCTGGACAAAGAGCTTGAAGGCTTTTTAAACGCGCCTTCCAAAAGGATACGTTCTTTAATGACAATATTATATTTAAGGTCTTCAAAAATGTATCTTTTACCGGCGCATTATGAGCTTTTAGCCGCAGTTGAACTGATTCATAATGCCTCTTTAATTCATGATGATGTAATTGATGAAAGCAAAATTCGCAGGGGCAGAACAACTTTAAATGATAAATTTGATAATCAGCTCGCGGTGATTTCCGGTGACTATCTTTTGGGTGAGTCCTTAAAAAAACTCGTAAAAATAGGTTCAATCCCTGTGATAGATATATTCGCGGATACTGTTAAAAGTATGTGTCTCGGTGAAGTTAATCAATACTTTAATAAATATAAAAAAACTGATATTGAAAAATATGTTGAAAAATCTTCTCAAAAAACCGGTTCACTATTTGAAAGTGCCTTAAAAGCTTCAATAATACTTGCCGGTAATGAAGTTGAGGAAAAGGCTGTTGAATTTGCGTCAAATTTTGGACTTGCTTTTCAGATAAGAGATGATTTGTTAAATATAATAGATTTAGACAAGTCAAAATCCGCAAGCGATGTTGATGAGGGCATTTATAATGCGCCTATGCTTTTGTCTGATAACCTCAACGAAGGTATTGAAAAAACAAAAGATTTGTTAAATAATTATGTTAATTGTGCAAAGCAATGTATTGATGATTTAGAGGAGAGTATTTATAAAAAGTCATTAACAGAGCTTTTGGAGTTGTTAGAGGATGTTTAAGGAACAATTAAAAGCGTGGTATAAAAAAAATCAGCCTGCAATAAAAGAAACAATTGATACGGTTGTTTTCGTTGTTGTCATGGTAATAATAATAAGATTTTTCATAGGAGAAATCCGCTGGATTCCGTCCGGGTCTATGAAACCCACACTTGTTGAAGGTGACAGAATATTTGTCGAAAGATTTTCAAGATTTTATAAAACCCCTGAGCGCGGTGACATAATGGTCTTTTATCCGCCATTTACAGAATTGAAAAATACTCCCTGGAAGTTATTCTCAAGATTAACAGGCTTTTTCTGCAAAGATATTGCATACATTAAACGTGTAATAGGTATGCCTGGTGATAAATTTGAAGTAAAACAGGGCAAAGACGGCAAAAGCACGGTTTATATAAATGACAAACCGCTTGATGAACCGTATGTCAGAAGTGTTTATGATTATACACCCTGCACGGAAGCTATGTATTGCGGACCATTCATAATACCTGAAGGTGAATATTTTATGATGGGAGATAACCGCGGTAATTCTCAGGACAGCCGTTATTGGGGTACATTACCCAAAGAGCGTTTTGTCGGAAAAGCAGTATTTTTATTTTGGCCGTTTACAAGAGTTAAAGTATTACATTAACATGTGGTAATACTTCATATAATCAGCCATAATAGTTGAACTTGTAGCATTAGCCATAGTAGCTTTTAAGGCTTGCTCATTATCTGTTTCGGAGATTTTTTGAGGCTGCTCCTGTTGCATCTGCTGTTGCTGTTGTGTTTGTTCAACCTTTGTCTGCTCAATATATTGCTCAACAGTTCTTTGAATTTCATCCCGAAGCGCTTTGTCACCGGAAAAAGAACCTGTTGACTGTATTCCGGCCTCTTCCAAATCGCTTAAAATTTGGCTCCATTCATTATAGTTTGGAACAGAAGCCCCTTGCGCGGCCGCTGCTGCTTTTAGTTGTTCTAAATCTTCTATACTGTTAATTTTATCAGCCATGGGTACACTCCCAAATTATACTCTCTTATATTATCTAAGTATTTTATTCCCGCATAATTTCAGGTAAATGCATAAATGTAACATAATTTAATATTTTGTATTGTTGTTTTATTAAATATATATTTTTTAAAAATATTAAGAAAAATTTACAAAAAGTCGGAAAGTTCTTTAAAATCCGACTTTTTTAATTGGTTAATTTTATTGAAAGAGTGCCATTGTTAAAAAAACAAAATAAATTTCGCGGATAATTTTTGCATGCAAATTCAATAATATTGCTTGCAAACAAATATTTTGCAAATATAATTTTCTATATGGGTTTACTATGCCCAAAATTTTACAGCCGAAAAAAGAGGAAAATATGTCAAAAGACGTAATAGAACTAGAAGGTACAATACTTGAGGCAATGCCGAATGCCATGTTCAGGGTAAAGCTTGAAAACGACCATGAAATTCTGGCACATATATCAGGAAAAATCAGAAAGAATTTTATAAGAATTCTTCCGGGCGACAGAGTAAAAGTTGAAATGACCCCGTATGACTTGTCCAGAGGCAGAATTACCTTCAGATTAAAATAATAACATCTCACAATTATAAATATAAAGGAAAACAAAATGAAAGTAAGATCATCAGTAAAAAAGATTTGCGATAAATGCAAATGTATTAAAAGAAAAGGAAGAATAGCAGTTATCTGTGAAAATCCGAAACACAAACAACGTCAGGGCTAAAAAGGATTTTGAACGCCGTGTGAGCGAAGCAAAAGAGCTTGAAGCGAATGCGGAGCATAAATCTTACAACTGACAGCCGAACCTGCGGGCATCAGCAGGTGGAGAGGAAGTATTTAAGCCTCTTACCCAAAAAAATCTAACAACAGGGGCGGACAAAATAAAGTGCCGGTTAGAATTAAGCCCGCAATTAAATTTCAATTCCGCCAAAAGCCAAGAAAAGGAGAAAAATAAATGGCAAGACTAGCAGGGGTAGATTTACCTCGTAACAAAAGAATGATAGTAGCATTAACCTATATTTACGGTATAGGACCTACAAGAAGTGCAAAAATTCTTGAAGCTACAAAAATATCACCTGATTTAAGAACAGATGATTTAACAGAAGAAGATATCAAAAATCTTCGTAATGAATTAGCAAACTACCATATAGAAGGTGACTTGAGACGTGAAGTAACAATGCACATCAAACGTCTTCAAGAAATCGGCTCATACAGAGGCTTACGCCACAAACGTAATCTTCCTGTAAGAGGTCAGAGAACAAAAACCAACGCAAGAACACGCCGCGGTAAGAAAAACGGCGCAGTTGCTAAAAAGAAATAGCGCTACTTGGTACCTTAGTAACTTAGTAACCTAGTAACTAAAAAAGAAAGATAAAAAGTAAAGGATAACTAAAATGGCAAGACCAGTAAAAACAAAGAAAAAAGAAAAGAAAAATGTATTGCAAGGGGTTGTACACATACAATCTACATTCAACAATACAATTGTAACTTCAACAGATACTCAAGGTAATGCTATTGCCTGGGCAACAGCAGGAGCTACAGGTTTTAAAGGCGCAAGAAAAGGAACACCTTTTGCAGCTCAATCAGCAGCTGAACTTGTTGCTAAAAAATCTATAGACCAGGGTATGAAAAAAGTTGAAGTTTACATCAAAGGACCCGGTTCAGGTCGTGAAACAGCTATCAGGGCTATTCAAGCAGCAGGTTTGGAAATTACATTGATTAAAGATGTAACTCCAATTCCGCACAATGGCTGCAGACCACCGAAGAAAAGACGTGTATAACATTTATTAGTTAATTCGCGGGGGCTTGCTTAAAGCCAAGAAGCAAACCATAGATGCCCCGCAAAAGTAAAGGAGAAAAAATGGCAAGATACAAAGGACCTACAAATAAATTATTCCGTAACTACGGTGTAAAAGATTTGTCAAATAGAAAATTAACTTCTTCTATGAGACAAAGTGCTTCAGGTCAGCACGGCGCAGTCAGAAAAAAACTTTCTGAATATGCAATTCACTTGAATGAAAAACAAAAAATCAGACTTACATATTTGGTAAGCGAAAAACAATTTGCAAGATACTATAACGAAGCTGCAAGAAGAAAAGGCGTAACAGGTACAATTTTGTTACAGCTTTTGGAATCAAGATTAGATAATATCTTGTTCAGAGCAGGCTTTGGTATTACACGTAAACAAACAAGACAGATCGTTAACCACGGTCATGTTTTGGTTAACGGTAAAAAAGTAGACATCCCGTCATATTTGGTTAAACCCGGTGATGTTGTGACAGTTAAATCAAGAAGCTCTCAATACTTGAAAAATGTATTGGAAATGATTGATATGGCTTGCGCACCTGCATGGATGACCATTGACAAGGATGCTTTAAAAATTACTTTTGACAGAATTCCGGAAAGAGAAGAACTTGATCCTGAAATCAAAGAACATTTGGTAATTGAATATTATTCTAAATAATAATACAGGCTGAAACGCCTGAATCCACAATGAAGAATCAATAGTTATTATAAAACTAGGAGAAAAACAAATGGAATTAAAAATTAAATGCGTTAATACAACAACAAGCTCAGATGGTTCACAATACGGAAAATTCGTAATTGAACCGTTGGAAAGAGGCTTTGGTACTACAATCGGTAACTCTTTGAGACGTGTATTATTATCAAGTCTTGAAGGCACAGCCGTAACATCTGCAAGAATTGAAGGTATTACTCACGAATACACAGCAATTCCGGGTGTATTGGAAGATGTTATTGATGTAATGCTTAACCTTAAAGGCTTAGTTGTTAAAACCGATTCTAAAGATGCCCAACATTTAAGAATAGATGTTGACCGTCCTGGACCGGTTCTTGCAAGTGATATTCAATTGCCGGCAGGTGTTAAAGTTGTTAACCCTGATTGGTTAATTTGTACAGTAGCTGACGGTGGTTCATTCCATGCTGATGTTATTGTAGAAACAGGTAAAGGTTATGTTGCCAATGATGTTCCTAGAGACGCAAAAGGCTTATCAATTGATGTATTGCCTATAGATGCAACATTTATGCCTATCAAACGCGTAAGCTATAATGTTGAAAATACTCGTGTAGGCGATATGATTGATTTTGATAAGTTGACTTTGGAAATCTGGTCAAACGGTTCAATTGATGTTACAACAGCTTTGAGCCAGGCATCAAATCTTTTGATTGATCACTTTATGCAAATCGCATCAATTACAGGTCAGCCGGTAATCACACCTGTTGCATCTGTTGAAGAAACCGAAGAAGAAGATTCTAACGTTCCTTCAATGACCATTGAAGAATTGGAATTGTCTGTTAGAGCATATAACTGCTTGAAACGTGCAAGCATCAATTCAATGGCTGAATTATTGAAAAAATCAGAACACGATCTGTTGAATATTAAAAACTTCGGCAAAAAATCTTCTGATGAAGTTATCGAAAGACTTCACCACTTTGGATTGGAATTAGCTCCAAGCCCTGAAATGGAAGAAGAAATCGGTTAATTTTCTAAACGAAATAGTAATAATAAAAAAGGAAAATAAAAATGAGACACCAAACAAAAAAACATACGCTTGGAAAAGCACAAGACCAAAGAGAAGCCTTGTTGCGTTCTTTAGCGACTGAACTTTTTATGCACGGTGAAATCAAAACAACTATGGCAAGAGCAAAAGCATTGAGACCATATGCTGAAGAGATTATCACTTTTGCAAAAAAAGGTGATTTGAACAGCCGCCGCCAGGCCGCTAAATATATTTTCGACAAAGAAACAGGAAAATATATGGACCTTGCATCAGGTGAAGTTTTTGACGCACCTCAGGCTGATAAAAAATTGGCTGCAGAAACAGTTTTGAGAAAATTGTTTGTTGTAATCGGTAAAAAATATTCTAACCGTGAAGGCGGTTATACAAGAATTTACCGTTTGCCGCCAAGACGCGGAGATGCCTCTGAAATGGCATTAATCCAGCTGGTATAACCTATGCGTTATGCCGTTCAGGTTCAGTATATAGGTAAAAACTACGCCGGAAGCCAATTGCAAGCCGGAAGTGACTTACCGACAATACAGGGAGAACTTGAAAAAGCACTCAGTACATTGATATATGGTAATTCCATAAATAATAATCGGCCGGTTAAAACAATCTTTTCCGGAAGAACGGATAAAGGAGTTAATTCCGTCGGACAGGTTGTTCATTTTGATTGTGACAAACCTATTGTTGCTTCAAAGTTTGTCTACTCTTTGAATGAAATACTTCCCAACGACATATCCGTCACTAACTTGAAAGAGGTCGACCCTGAATTTCATGCTCAAAAATCGGCAAAAAAACGTCATTATGTTTATGAATTTGTTAATCGCAGATGCAAAAACGCTTTTGACGGTGATTTGTTAAGAGTTAAGTATGATATTGATATAAAAAGGATGCAAAACGCACTGGATTATATTAAAGGTGAACATGATTTTTCAAGTTTTAAAAGTTCCGGGACGCTGAACCCGAGCAAAGTTTGTTTTATCTATGAAGCGAAAGTTTCACGCGCCGGCGACAGGGTGATTATTGATATTATAGGAAACAGGTTTTTGTATAATATGGTAAGAGCCATTGTCGGAACCCTTTTAGAAATAGAAGGGCATAACCTGCCGCCTGAGCATATGAAAAATGTTCTTGAGGCAAAAGATCGGAAAAAAGCCGGTCAAACCGTCAGTCCGTACGGATTGACACTTGTAGAAGTAACATATTAAATTGGAGATAAAGCATGAAAACATATTCAGCAAAACCTCTGGAAGTTGAAAGAAAATGGTATTTAATTGATGCCGAAGGTGAAATCCTTGGCAGATTGGCTACCAGAATTGCTAATATTCTCAGAGGCAAAAATAAACCTGAATATACACCCAACGTTGATACAGGTGATTTTGTCATCGTAATCAATGCTGACAAAGTTGTTGTTTCAGGTAAAAAAGAAACTGATAAAATTTATTATCATCACACCGGTTATCCGGGCGGCTTGAAAGCTGCAAGCGTAAAAGAAGTACGCGAAAAAGATGCAAGAAAATTAATTGAAAAAGCAGTAAAAGGCATGCTTCAGCACAACACATTGGGCGACACTCAATTTACAAAATTGAAAGTCTACAATGGCCCTGAACATCCGCATGCTGCTCAAAAACCAATTGTATTAGAAAAGGAGGTTAAATAATGGCTGATAAAGAAATTATAGCTACAGGACGCAGAAAGACCTCTATTGCTGTTGTAAAATTGGTTAAAGGCAAAGGCAGAATTTTTGTTAACGGTAAAAAATTAACAGATTATATCGGAAACAGACCTGCTATAGAAATGTTAGTATATAGACCGCTTGTTTTGACTGACAATCAGGATAAATATGATGTCAGAGTAAAAGCCGTAGGCGGCGGTGTTGTTGCTCAATGCGGTGCAATCAGACACGGTATTGCAAGAGCGCTCGTAAAATCTAACGAAGAATACAGAAACGTATTAAGACTTGAAGGTTTGCTGACACGTGATCCGCGTGTTAAAGAACGTAAAAAATACGGTCGCAAACGTGCAAGAAAACGTTTCCAATTCTCAAAACGTTAATATTTCAAAAAAAGCCGGTTTTCAAAACCGGCTTTTTATTAGTCACATTTATGTTTGCCGTCCCAAGATAATTCATCGGGACAATGCAGATAATCCATGTTTTTATTATAAATTACCCAAGCTGTGCAGCCTTGTCCGTCATAAGCTCCTTGACCTACGCCAGGTTTGCATAAAGTTTCAAACGGCATTGCTTCGTCTCCTTTCATTCCTCTGGGGAAAAAACCTTTGGAATTAAAATAGAAGTAGAATCTTGTTTTTCCCAGAGTAGCATCTTTACTGCCCGGTAAAACAACATACAATCCGCCTGTCCCACGGAAGAAAGTCGCCATTGCTACAAATGTTCCGTCATTTAAGAAGAACATACCTTCGGGGAAGGCTTCACGTTTATCTGCATTTTCGCTTGGTATAAGACCTGTATCGGACAGTTTTTCTCCACTTAGATTATAGTAATTAAAGTTATTGCAAACTTTATCATATTCGCAGGTTTTAGCAACTTTTAAGTATTTTTTAAATCTTTCGGCAACCAGTTTCTGTGCACTGTGATCATATATTGGTTTTCCTGTTTCTTCATCGATTGTACCTGTAGTTATTAATCCCCATGTATTAATTGTTCCATATTCTGCCTGCATCATTTGATATGCGTGAGATAGTGTCTGAAATGTTTTAGTTAATTGTGTTACGGTTTGTTTTTCTTTGTAATTCGCAATAAGTGTGGGAATAGTCATCGCAGCGACTATTCCTATAATACCAAGCGTAATTAAGACCTCTGCTAATGTAAAAGCAGGTATTCGAAAATTATTTTCGAGACCATAGCGGAACCGGAGGGGAGAGCGTCGTCGAGAAAATAATTTTCGAATACCCGACGAACTAAAATTAGCATACAGAGCTAGTTTCGGGGGGGGGCGACTGCCTTAACCGCTTTTATAGTGTATGTTTTCATGAAATTGTCCTCCTGTTTTCTTTATTAAATATTATTTTGCATATTTTGTCAAGTAATTTACTGAAAACATTTATTTGTAAACAAATGTTACAAAAAATGCAAACGCTGAAATCGACCAAATCTAAAATACTTTATATATTTAAGAGAAGAGTACAACATAAGGAGAGCTAATATGTCGTTTTTAGCGGTAGATGCACAAAAAAGTTTATTTATTTTACAGAGGAACCAGCTTCAATATGAACAAACACTAGTTATGAACGAAGCAAACTGGGTTTCAAAAGAAATGGGTTATTATGCGAATGAAATGGGTGAAGATGCCGATTTGGACAATGATCCTTATTACATTCAATTACAACAGACTGAAGAATATTTGGAATCAAGACAGGATACTTTGGATTCACAAATCCAATTGCTTGATAACGAAATCTCCAGCTTGAAGACATTGGTTAACAATAATATTAAAAACAGCTGCGGCTTGAATTTGATAGGCAGCTAATAAAAAATGCGTCTGATAACTTATGTTATCACAACGTTTTTTCAAAAAGTTCTACGGTGTTGAGCATTAATGAAGTAATAGTCATTGGCCCGACGCCGCCCGGAACAGGTGAGATATATGATGCAATTTTGGAAACATTTTCAAAGTCGACGTCTCCGCGTGTTCTACCCGCCGCATCTTTGAAAATCCCTACATCAACCACAACACAACCGGGTTTCAACATTTTTCCTTCTATTATATTTTCCCCTACTGCAGAAACAAGAATATCTGCAGTTTTTGTTATTTCAGCAAGATTTTTTGTGTGGCTGTGGCAGATTGTGACCGTAGCATTTCTGTTTAACATCATTTGTGAAAGCGGTTTACCGACTATATTTGAGCGGCCCACAATTACTACGTGTTTCCCTTCAAGTTCAATATTATACTCATCAAGCAATAGTAAAATCCCTTTTGGGGTACACGGATATACAAAAGGTTTTTCTCCGGAAAAAAGTTTACCGAAATTATACGGTGTAAACCCGTCAACATCTTTTTGCGGATTAATCATATTTATTACTTTTTCTTTTGAAATATGTTCAGGTAAAGGCAATTGTACAAGAATTGCGTTTACATTGTCATCTTTATTCAATTCATGAATTTTTTCAAGTAATTCATCTTCAGTTACAGATGAGGGGTAAGTAATAATATCAGAATTTATTCCGATTTTTTCGGCAGTTATTTTTTTATTGTTTACGTAAATCCTGCTTGCAGGGTCATTTCCTACAAGAATAACCGTAAGCGACGGTTTTTTTGTAAAGCCGTCAATTTTTATTTTTAAACTCTCCAGAATTTTTTCTTTTAATTTTTTACCGTCAAGAATTACTGCCATACTACCTCATTGCGGAAGATTTAGTCTGAAATAGAATTCCTTAATTGCATCCTGAACAATTTTTGATTCTTTTTTTACCGTATTTTCTTCCAAACTTTTATCATAGGGGATTACTCCCAATACATCCAGATCATATTTTTTCAAGAGGTCATAAACCTCGCTTAATTTTTCATTTTCAGCCTTATTTATTACAACACCTAATTGCCCGCCGGCTGCGTATTTGGCGCTAAACTCCTCAATACGTTTTGCAAGATGCGCGGAATCTTCGCTCGGATTTGCAACGATTATTGTCGTATCTATATCAGTATCAACAAGCTGGTTCAGGTATTTTAAATCAAATTCGCAGTCAAAAATGACGATATCATATCTTTGGATAAGTTTATACACCGCATCATTAATTTGACCGGTAATAGGGCATCTGCAATCTTTTGAACCGACAAGCCATGAAACAATAATATCTACGTTTTCATCCAGAGAGACAACAATATCTTCCATTGCCCATTCAATAAATTCCTGTTTGGTCATATTTTCAGGAATTCCGGTTTTATATTCGTGTTTACCGCTTCTGATACCGTAAATCGTGTTTCTGATATCAAGCCCGAAGCTGTGACCGAGTTCACCTGTCAGGTCGTTATCCAAAAGAAGTATTGTTTTTTCCGGAAACATTTCCTTCAGTATATTTAAAAATGCTTTAGTAATAGTAGTTTTGCCGCTTCCGCTTTTACCGGTAATTGCAAGTTTAGTTGTCATTATACCTCTCTTTTAATTCAAAGGTTAGTCTCATTGCTTTTTCAGCAAGTTCTTCTGATAAAGAGCCTGCGCCGCACGTCGGTGCTATAAAAGAATTGTCCATTATTAGTTTCTCATTAATTCCCTTTTTAGTCAAATAATTTACAGCCTTTTTAAATTTTTCATCCAGAATATTTAAATCAGCTTTTTCTAAAGCTTTTTTATCCTTTGTCGGAATAATCCCCCAGGCTATTTTCCCGCCTTTTTCAAGAAATTTTTGAATACTTTTGTGAAAAATACTTAAATTTTCAGCATAAGAATATGCATCAAGGCTTAAAATATCAATTTCTGCATCAATCGGTACCGTCCAATCACATTTTCCGCAGCAGTGGAGACCTGACAGACCGCCGTTATTTTTAATTGTATCGGAGATTTCCTTAAGCATATTGGTAACTTCTTTTCTTGAAATAGTTAAGTAAGTTGAAGCTCCAAGTTGTGTTAAGGTCGGTTCATCCATAAAAATTATCGGGGTTGCCCCTGATTTTTTGATTTCATTTACCTGCCATAGAGCCTTTAACGACAGTATTTTAACAATTAACTCCCTTAAAGTTTCGTCATAAACAGCCGCTCTGCCTTTTGTATCGGTCAACATTGTCGCAAGTGTGAAAGGTCCTGTTATCTGACCTTTTGCAAATTTGCAGTTATTTTTTTTAATTAATTCCAAAAAAGGTCTGAACGCAGATGAAAAGTTTTCGCTTATTGAATATTTTTGGAGCAAATTGTAGTCTTTGTTTGTAATTATTGTTTCGTAATCTTCCAAAAACTGTTCCAAATCATCAAAAAATCGGGTGTTTTCCGTATCAAAACGAAAATTTCCGTCATCAGGCATAAAAAATGAAGGCATTCCTTCCAAAAATTGAAAAGACATGTCTTCATTTTTACTAACTTTTGTCAATTGCGGCCAAAAAGGTATTTTATTAAAATAGTTTTGGACAATTGTTAAAGCTTTTTGGGGATTATCATAAGGTAATGAACCGATTGCCAGACACTCCATTCAATCCCCCTTGATAACTATTCTTCTTCAGCTGCTGTTTCTTCAACTTCTTCTTCAATTGATTCTTTAACAACTTCAGATGCGGTTACTACAACAGCTAATTCGCATTTAACTTTAGAAGTTAATTTGATAAGCATTTTGTATTCACCGATTTTGTTAATAGGAGCATTCAAAGAAACATTTTTTCTGTCAACTTCAATGCCTGATTTTTCTTTCAATTCTTCGGTCAATTTTTTAGTAGTAATAGTACCGAATAATTTCCCTGATTCACCTGCTTTTGCAGACAATTCAAGTTTACCGAATTTTTCAATTTCTTCAGCTTTTTTAAGAGCTTCTGCGTGTAATTTTTCCTGTTTAGCTTTAATTCTGGCCAAATTCTTTTCGCGGTTTTGAAGTGCACCTTCAGTTGCTATTTCTGCAGCAGCCTGTGGCAATAAAAAGTTTCTTGCATAACCGTCTTTAACATTTACGATGTCACCTGCTTCACCGAGGTTTTGAACATCTTTTTTTAATATAACTTGCATAATAAAATTTCTCCTTTTCTATTTATTATCGCGTTTAAGCCAATGCTATAACAAACAAAATCAATTGTCGAGCATTTTTTGCGGATTGTAACAGACAGGTATATTTTATTTTATATCAGGGAAAAGATATCGGATGCCGTCATCACCGCGCCAGCGGATATAACCGGTTTTCGGTGCTCTGTCGAGATCCAGAACGCTTACAAGCGCCCAGTTGCCGCGGATTACATTAAGCTTAATTTTTGTCGGCATATTCATTTCCGCTAAAAACTGTGCAGAATCATCAGTTGCACTGCGTATATTTTTAACAGAATCCGGCGCGCCTTTTAAAACATACAATCCGTATTTTCTGCCGTACATATTGTAAAAGTGAATCCAGCTCATAAATTTATACGGATCATCTTTTTTAATCCAGGCGGTTTCTCCTGTTTTGTTATTATAAATAATCTGAACCCATTCCTCAATTTCATCGGTTACAGCGACATAGCCAAGTTCCTTTTCGGGAACAAAAACTACAAACAGATCCTGAAACTTTACACCTTCCGGGAATATATCAACAGGTGACCATTGTATGGTATTAATAACCTTTGAACCTTCTTCAGGCGATTCAAAAAGAGTTATTGTTTTAGGCACCTGATACACGCCGATAGTACGAAGGTCATTCGGCTCAACGCTCACGGGCAAAATATTTGCCGCGTTTACGGGTAAAATTAATCCCAGTAACAAAACCAAAAGTACTATCAGTTTTTTCATAAGAACTCTCCTATTCTCTGAAAGATATATCAGCGTAAGTTTTTTGAAGTTTTTCTCTGACGGATTGCATTTGTTTTTCAATGATTTCGTCAGTGAGTGTCGCATTTTCATCCTGCATTTTTATGCGGAATGCAAGACTTTTGTAACCTTTGTCAATATTTTCGCCCTGATAAACGTCGAATACTTCGCTTCCTTTGAAAATATTTTGCTGTACCGCACCTTTTATAACCTTTTGAATTTCATCAAAAGTAACTTTTTCATCGATCACAAAAGCTAAATCACGGCGTACTTCCGGAAATTGCGGAAGTTTTTTGAAACGTGGAACTGTTTCTTTTACTGCCGAAATTATTGTAGTGAGGTTAAGTTCAAATAAGAACGCATTTTGATTCAGCTTTAATTTATCTTTCAAAAGCGGGTGAATTTGTCCGAAATAACCTATTCTTTCAGGCTTTTTGCCCAAAAGCAGCACCTCTGCCGTTCTATAAGGGTGCATATAGTCAATGTCGGAACACGGATTCAGCTTAATTCTTCTTTCAACGTCCAAAGTTTTGAACAAGTGTTCAAAAATACCCTTCACCGTGTAAAAATCAAGTGAACCTGTATTTTGCCATTTTGAATTTTCAACATCACCTGTCAAAACACCTGCCAGAATTTTGGATTCTGTAACGCCTGTTCTTTTTTCATCAGCCTCGCCGGTAATTTCATAGATTTTACCTATTTCATAGCCCCAGAAATTTTTCTGACCGTTGTCATAATTATATTTCATAACGTTTAAAACGCTTGCAGCCATATTTTGGCGGAGCATTGAAAATTCTTCGCTTGCGGGATTTTCTACATAAACCGCTTTTTCAGGGTTAAACGGCACCATATATTTGTCAAGGAAGGATTTACCGATTAAAGAACTTGTGATAATTTCATTAAGCCCTGAATCCTGCATAAGTCTGTTTACTTTAGCGGTAACTTTTTCATCCAAAGAAATCTCCGGCATTTCATTTTTAGCAGGAAGTGTCGGTGCGATCTTGTCATAGCCGTTAATTCGTGCAATTTCTTCTATCAAATCAATTTCGCGGGTAGCATCATAAGCTCGCCATGACGGTACTAAAAATTTCGCGGCAGCTTCATTTCCGCCAAGTTTTTTAAACCCGAGGTTTTCCAAAATAGTTGTGCATCTTTGAGGTTCAATTGAGCAGCCGAGAATTCTTCTTACTTCAGGGAATCTCAAAGTTATTTCAATGGGTTCAAGTTTATTTTCACCTGTTTCAACGACACCTGTAACCTTTGCGTCTGCGTATTCCGTCATTAACTGCATTGCACGCATTAAGGCAGGTTTTACTGCTTCAATATCAACGCCGCGTTCGTATCTTGCACCGGCTTCACTTCTGTAGCCAACACTGCGTGAGGATTTACGGTTAGTTACCGGTGTGAAATATGCAGCTTCCAACGCAATATTTTTTGTATTGTCGTCAATTTCGGAATTCTCTCCGCCGAATACTCCGCCCAAGCATACTCCGTGTTCTTTTGTTGCAATTAAAACGGAATCTGTTGTTAAGGTTCTTTCAACTCCGTCAAGCGTAACGAGTTTTTCGCCTTCTTCAGCACGTCTTACACAAAGATAGCCGTTTAGTTTGTCGAAATCAAATGCGTGAAGCGGGGTTCCGTATTCAAGCATTACATAGTTTGTAATATCGACAATATTGTTTATTGCACGTACGCCTGAAGCCAGAAGTCTTTTCTGCATCCAATCAGGTGACGGTTTGATTTTAATATCTTTTATTAATCCTATTGAGTAATATTTGCAAACATCATCATCTAAAATTTCTACTTCAAATTCATTTGTTGATAAATCTTTTGTGCATTCAATTCTGTTGAATTTTAGGGGTCTGTCAAATATCGCGCTTAATTCTCTTGCTATACCGAGAACTGACATTTCATCACCTCTGTTGGCAGTCGGTGCGACATCTAAGATATAATCCTTTTCAAATCCTAAAACATCTTCCGCATCAAGTCCGATTTGTACATCAGGGAAAATTCTGTTAAGTATCAAAATGCCGTCTTCTTCCTGATAATTTCGTTCCGCAACGCCTAATTCATCAGCAGAACAGAGCATGCCCTGAGATTCAACACCACGTATCACAGCAGGTGTAAGTGTGAACATTTCGCCTGTTTTTCTGTCAAGAACCTGACTTCCGACGCTTGCATAAGGAACAATTTGACCTTCCGCAATATTTTGAGCCCCGCAGACAACTGTTTTTAATCCTGCACCCGTATTTACGGTTACAAGATGCAACCTGTCTGAATTCGGGTGGTTATCAATTTTCTCGATTTTAACTGTTTTTATGTTAGTAAATTTTGGTTTGACTTCTTCAATGGCTTCTACTTCCAATCCGCTCATTGTAAGCTCGTGTGCTATTTCTTCCGGCTCTTTATCCGATAAATCAACAAATTCATTCAACCAGTTCAGTGATACTTGCATTTTCTTCCCTCTTTTTACTTTATATACCCCTAAATTGTATTACAAAATTTCAGGTTTGTAAAATTATTGCATAATTTTTCAAAATTTGTTATTATTCTAAAAAAAAGGAGAAAAGCTTATGAAAAATGTGAAAAAATTCAAAAACGGGGGGGGACGTCTCTCCTAGATAGCCAGCGTGCCGCTGGACCCGACACACAGATCGTTAGTGAGAATACGCCGGAAGTTGGCGAGGACAAAAAAGAGATCCTGAACCGAGTTCAGGGTGACAAAGTAACCTGTCATTGCGAGGGTGCTATGCACGTAGACATGTCTGACAGTTTTGGTAGGAGCTATGCATGTCATTGCGAGGAGCGGAGCGACGTCGCAATCGCAATGTCGACATATAATAATGAGATCCCGGAACAGGTCCGGGATGACGATAATAATGAGATTACTACGTCGAATGCTGCGCATTCTCCTCGTAATGACATGGATAAATATGCCAAACCCGTCAAAAATGATGTCGTGGCTCAGCCACCTCGTAATGACAAAAATATCACCCCTCACCCCTTGGGGAGAGGGATAAAAGGAGAGGGGCTATCTCATGAGATGCTGAAACAAGTTCAGGATGACAAATATGTGAGCGAAGCTCACAGAAAAGAACTTAACGTCCTAACGTCTTATCGTCTTAACAACTTTAAAAAGAAAGCCGCTTTCACCCTCGCCGAAGGTGCTACGCACGTAGACATGTCAGGCAACATTCGTCGTGTCGCGTTTACTCTGGCGGAAGTTTTGATAACCCTCGGCATAATCGGCGTTGTGGCAGCGATGACAATACCGACATTAATTGCGAATTATCGGGAAAAAGTCATGGTAACAAAAGTTAAGCAGGGACATTCTTTGTTAATGAATGCAATTCAATTATATATGGCTCAAAATAATTGTATAAATGCTTTGTGTTTGTTTGATACGAAGAAAACATCGGAACAAGTCGCGGCTGAATTAGGGACAGTGTTAAAAGGAGCAAAGTTATGCAAAGCCGGTGATACTGGTAAATTTTGCAAAACATATTATTACAAAGCCAATCAACCTATTAAGATTGACGGTGTATATGGCGCAGGTGATTCTTTGGGGCCTAGAGGACGAATATATTTGCCTAATGGCATTTCGTTTCAGACCGCCCAAGTATCCGAATGCCCGCGAACTGTTACAAGTATTATCAGGGATGAAAACGGATTTGAAATAGACAGAAAGGAAGTCGTATCCGAGAATTGCGCATATATCTATATGGATGTAAATAATGTGGAAGAGCCAAATCAGTTCGGTGCTGATATGTATAGATATGATGCGAAAATTTCAGGTAAGGTAGTGCCGACGAATCAAAAGCTTTTAAATAGCGTATTAATATACAACAAGCTTGAATACACGCCATATAATATTGGTGATCCTATAGAATAAATCATTTTTGTGTAAACAAAATTTGCGTAAGCTATACACTTTTTCTTGATAAAAAATATTTTTATGGGATAATTTTTGTGTAGCTTAAATAGCAGAAGTACACAATAATATAAAAAAGGAAAAACAAAATGGCTAGAAAAACTCCATTAGAGAAAATCAGAAACATTGGTATTGCCGCTCACATTGATGCCGGTAAAACCACTACAACAGAGCGTATTTTGTTCTATACAGGTAAAACTCACAAAATCGGTGAAGTTCACGATGGTGCAGCGGTTACCGACTTTATGGAACAAGAACGCGAAAGAGGTATTACAATCCAATCAGCTGCCGTAACAGCAACTTGGAAAGGACACCAGATTAACGTTATTGATACCCCGGGACACGTTGACTTTACTATTGAAGTTGAACGTTCTTTACGTGTATTGGACGGCGTTGTTGCGGTATTCTGTGCGGTAGGCGGTGTTCAATCACAATCAGAAACTGTTTGGAGACAGGCTAACAGATACGAAGTTCCTCGTATGGTTTTTGTTAACAAAATGGACAGAACCGGTGCAAACTTCTATCGTGTAGTTGACCAGATCAGAAACCGTTTGGGCGCTAATGCTCATCCTATCAGACTTCCTATCGGTGCGGAAGATCAATTCAAAGGTCTTATCGATTTGTTTGAAATGAAAGCTTATATCTATACTAACGATTTGGGTACTGATATTAAAGTTGAAGATATTCCTGCTGATATGGTTGAAAAAGCTCAACAATACAGAGATGCTTTGGTTGAAGCTATTGCAGAATGCGATGACGATATCATGATGAAATATCTTGAAGGTGAAGAACTTTCAATTGATGAGTTGAAAAAAGGCTTGAGAAAAGGCGTTTGCGATAACAAAATCGTTCCTGTAACATGCGGTACAGCTTTCAAAAACAAAGGTGTTCAATTGTTATTGGATTCAATCGTAGAATTAATGCCTTCACCGGTGGATGTTAAAGCTATTGAAGGTGAACTTGAAGACGGTACAAAGGTTGAAAGACATTCATCTGATGATGAACCGTTCTCAGCTTTGGCATTCAAAGTTATGACTGACCCTTACGTTGGCCGTCTGACATTCTTGAGAATATATTCAGGTAAATTGACTTCAGGTTCTTATGTTCTTAATGCTACTAACGGCAAAAAAGAACGTATTTCAAGACTTGTTCAAATGTACGCTGATCAAAGAATTGAAGAAAATGAAGTTTTTGCAGGCGACATCTGCGCAGCTGTAGGTTTGAAAGATACAACTACGGGTGATACATTGTGTGATGAAAAATCACCGATTATCCTTGAAAGAATGACTTTCCCTGAACCTGTAATTTCAGTTGCTATTGAGCCTAAAACAAAAGCCGACCAGGATAAGATGGGTATTGCTCTTCAAAAACTTGCTGAAGAAGATCCGTCATTCAGAGTTAAAACTGATAATGAAACAGGTCAGACAATTATTTCAGGTATGGGTGAACTTCACTTAGACATCATCGTTGACCGTTTATTACGTGAATTCAAAGTTGACGCAAATGTTGGTAAACCTCAGGTAGCTTACCGTGAAACTATCCGCGGAAACGCTGATCAGGATTCTAAATTCATCCGTCAATCAGGTGGTAAAGGTCAATACGGTCACGTTAAGATTAAAATTTCACCTGCTGAAGAAAATGCCGGATTTGTATTTGAAAACAAAATCGTCGGTGGTGCTATTCCTAAAGAATATATTGAACCTGCAAGAAAAGGTATGGAAGAAGCACTTGAAGGCGGTATCTTAGCCGGTTATCCGATGATAGACGTTAAGGTTGAACTTTATGACGGTTCTTACCACGAAGTCGACTCTTCTGAAATGGCATTCAAAATTGCCGGATCTATGGCAATTAAAGAAGGTTGCCGTAAAGCTAAACCTTGTATTCTTGAACCTATGATGAAGGTTGAAATCGAAGTACCTGAAGAAAACACAGGCGACATTATCGGTGATATTTCATCTCGCCGCGGTCGTGTTGAAGGTATGGAAATCATTGAAGGTACCGGAATCCAAAAAATTAATGCGATTGTACCTTTGGGTGAAATGTTCGGTTATGCAACAGATATCCGTTCAAAAACTCAAGGCCGCGGTACTTTCTCAATGGAATTCAAATGCTATGAGCAGGTTCCTGCAAATATCGAAAAAGAAATTATCGAAAAATCAGGAGCTGCAAAAGCATAAATTTTATATCCATAAGTGCCATTATGGTACAAACATAAGGAAAGAGCCTTGAAAAAGGCTCTTTCCTTATGTAAGTCATTCGATGGTGTGGCAACCACCAAAAAACTGTCATCCTGAACTGGTTTCAGGATCTCTTAAGTTGGGCAGGTATGCCCAACCTACTCCTTGTGAGTTTAGAAATTCGGGTTAGGGTATTAATCCCCAATACATATAGCCTGTGTATGGCCTGAGCCGCTGTTGCGGTAGTACGTTACCCAGCTTGAACGGTTATTGTCAAAGAAGCGATAAAATGCGTATGTGTTGCCATCTCTATTATCCTCCTCACCTGACCAAACAATGAAGGATGAATTCTGATAAGTATATTCATAATATTTAAAGCCTAACGCTGTTGCTTTGTCATAGTCTAACGTTATGTCGGATTGATCAGTAAGAGACCCAATGCCGGAAGTATTGTAAACATAGTTGGCAATATCAGCTAATTGAGCCATTGTTGGCATTTTACTAACGCCTCCGCAAGCCTTAACAGCCCCTGCCCAATAATCATTGTCATAGTGACAAGCAGCTATTCCAAGATCATCTTTCAATTCTTCACATTCAGCTTTTGTTAAAGGATCAGGATTAAATGGAGCAGAGAAACAAGTATTGCCGGATTTAAAAGCACAAGCTTTGAGAAAAGAATTAACCCCTCTGACATCTTTAGTAAAGGTATTAGGAGATTTAAACCCATTGGTATCATAGATTAAAGACACACAGCTGGTGCCTGAAAAAGTATTAGTAAAGGGCTGCTCTTTACATAGCGGATTGTAGGCAATGACGCCTGTTGTACCATTAGCAAATTGCAGGCCGATAGCCTCGCTATCCCAATCCTCCTGCCCTAAATCTGCTGCCGTTTTAAATCCCTGTAGATTTACTTTTTCTGATGATGTTCCGCTGGAAATGTCTATAATTTCTACGGTAATATTATCATTAAAGCAAGACATAATTTCGTTATTTTTGCAGACTTTATTAATCTTGAAATGTTTCCCTAATTCCGCAACAAAATCAGCAGTATTGGAATATCCTGCAAGGGATTGTTGAGTATTCATAGTCTTTAAAGCTTCTTCCAACTTTCTTTCAAAAACAGATGCGGAAGTATTCCAGGATTTGTTCTGGTAATTAGCGACAAGAGTGGGGATAGTCAAAGCGGCAACGATACCGATAATACCTAAAGTAATTAAAACTTCAGCAAGAGTGAAGCCACAGGAGGTTAAGCTACTGCCCCCCCCCCCTGAGAGAAATGTAGTTGTGATGCGTATTTGCGCCCATTTTTAACCTCCAATTATTCTGTTACGATTTTATTATAGCATGTGCCGTTGATTTTGACAATAAAAAACCACTTTATAAAAAGTGGCGTTATTTAGTAGGAAAAAAGGGAAAGGAAATTTTTATCAGGGCTTTTAATTGTGTAAAAGTCCTTATTTTTAAACTTATTTCAATTTATTTTTAACTAAACATACTGAATGATTTTTCTACGTTTTTATCTACTACGTTTTTGACAGATTCGTATTCTGTCTGGAGCGCATTATGTTCTGTGTCTAATTTCTTTAATTCAAGGTCAATAACACTGTCTTTCTTTTCAAGTGCGGCAAGATCCTGATTATACTTAGCTTCAACACGTGCAATTTCACGTTCGTCTTCAACTTCCTGAATAGCATCATCTTCACTTATAGTTGTTGAAACAAATCCTCTTTCGGTTGATGAATAATATTCAAGAAGTAGTTTGCCTTCCGTAATCTGTTGTTCAAACCATGCGTCATCTTTAATTGTATCTGCTTCACTTGCTTCTGTATAATATCCAGCGGATGACATTTTGTTAAAAATGTTCCTTAAATAATCTATGTAGCCTGATTCAACATCATCTGCCGTTTGAAGGGCAATATTTGCTGTTGAGCCTACAGGATTATAGGTTCCGTCAGTATAATACTGGCTTGTTAATGAAACTGCATAGTCATATAGTTCTCGTTGTTCTTGAGTCGTTCCTTCATAGTTAATTGCTTTAGTCTCACCGTTTATTTTATAAGTTGCATAACCGTTAAATTGTTTGTTTGTTCCAAAAGATTGATATCCGAATTCAACAGCCGGATTGCCGTCTGCATGTTCTTCATCATCAAAAGTTATACCGACTGAGGCAAAATATGCATCCCAGGCATCATGAATTTTTTGTAAAGATTCGGTTTTGGCCGCATCATCATCACTTGATGCTGTTGCTGTTAAATCTGCCTGAGTGTAGCCTAATTCCGCAAGGAAAATATTAAAATCACCGTTACCCGCTTCAAAAGCATTTGCTTGATCTTTCGTAACGAGAATTTGTCCTTTTGCATTGGTTACAATGTATTGTCTTCCCAGTGCTACTGTATTGTAGCCGGTCATAAGATTATATGAAATATCGGAATAATTTGCAATAGAACCGTTAAAACCGGTGAGAACTTGTAATTTTGTAGCGGCAAGGGCATTATTATAGTCAGTATTAAGCTGCTCTGTTTCATCCGCAAGACGCTGTTTAGTATAAGAAAGCGCTTGACCATTGGCTTCATTATCACTTAGTCTCGCAGTAATGCTGAGCAATCTGGCTTGTCCTGCTGCCATTCCCATAAGTTTTAACGTTCCTTTCTAAATACTTCGTATTTATTTTTACGGAAGATTTTTCACGGAACTTTAGTGAAGACCGTTAAATTATTAACAAAATGTTACATATATTAAAATTTAAAAAGATATTTTGACACGGGTATGTTGTTTGATATAATAGAGAAGTAAAACTATAAAGGAGAAAAGCTTATGGAAATTATGAAAAATTTCAGAAACGGGGGGGGGCGTCTCTCCTAGGTAGAAATAGCAAGGGTTTTGAAGATTATGGTATCCCTCTCCCCTTGCGGGAGAGGGAGCAGTTGTGCGAACATAGTGAGCTACAAATGTGGGTGAGGGGTTCGCTTCCTCTCATGTTAAATGACCCCTCACCTGAATTTCTAAATTCGCTACGTTCATTAAGAAATTCTATCCTCTCCCACAAGGGGAGAGGAACTGTCTCTAAGAAGCAGGCTGCATTTACCTTGGCGGAAGTATTAATAACCTTAGGAATAATCGGGGTAGTTGCAGCAATGACCATTCCGACCCTGGTGAAGAATTATCAGGAAAAGGTAATGGTAACAAAAGTTAAGCAGGCGCATTCACAATTATTAAATGCAATACAGTTATATGTAGCACAAAACAATTGTCAAAACATGTTATGTTTATTTGACACAAGAAAAACATCGGACGAAGTGGCTGCGGAATTAGCAACCGTCTTAAAAAAAGCAAAAGTTTGCAAACAAGGAGATACAGGTAAATATTGTAAATATTATGATTTTAAATCTAACACGCCATCATATAAAGTCGATGGCGTTTATGCCGCAGGGGATGGCATGAGTGCTACTGGCAGGATATATTTGCCAAATGGAATGATCTTTCGTGTATCTCAACATACCAGTTGTGTTTTTACTTATGAAACTATTGTGAGAGATGAAAATGGCTATGATACGGGTGAAAGAATTCAATCAACGGCATATAATTGTGCTTATATATATGTTGATATAAATAATATAGAAGGGCCAAATCAGTTTGGAGCCGATGTTTACAGGTATAATATAAAAAACACAGGAAAAATAGAGCCTTATAACGAAAAACTATTAAACAATGCCCTTTTGTATAATAAAATAGAATATACACCCTATAATATCGGCGATCCGGTTGAATGATATCAGTAAAATAATACCCCATTTCGGGGATTATTTTTTCCTGCTTTATACTATTGATTTATCGCATTCAGGCGTGTAAAATAGTACTAAAGAATAAGGGGAGAAAAAGATGACTGTAGATAAAAAGAAACTTACTATCTCAATTTTGTCTATAATTGGGATTATTACAACGATTAAACTTGCGATTATTTATTACAACGCTAATTTTAATCCTTATGCGTTATCAAGTTTTTGTTCGGTAAATGACTTTATTGATTGTGACGGTATTGCAAAGACAACGGAATCACAGTTTTTTGGAATTCCGCTGGCATATTGGGGAATGTTTCTGTATGCATTTATTTTCTTGATGCTTTTTGTCGACAAGCTTAAAAATATCAGATTTTTAAAATTTTTAGAGGTGTTTAAAAATCCTTATTCTTATATTGCGGCTTTGGGTGTAATTTCATTTACTATATCAATGATATTACTTTGTTTAAGCCTTTTTGAAATTAAAAAGTTGTGTGTACTTTGCGCCTTTACATATTTATTAAACCTTTTAATCGGTATGGTTGCAGCACGCGGTATTGGTTTCAAAGAAGCTTTCAAACAAAGCTTTATCGATTTTAGAGATGCTTTAAAAATTAAACCTTATGCAATTGCATTCGGAATTGTTATGATAATTGCCGCAAGCTTTTTGACATATACAAGCGTGTCTTATGTTTTTGCTCCGCAATTAAAGAAACAGAAAGAATTCAAAGAATTTACAAAGGCTAAAAAGAACAAATATGCCGTCTCCGGAAATCTTTTAGGTGTTGAAAATCCGACAGTTGAATTGCATGCGTATACTGATTATCGCTGCCCGATGTGTTTTGCGTATAATATTATGATTCATAAACTTGCAAAAGAAATGAAAAATGTTAAAATTATTCACCATAATATGCCTTTGGATACAGAGTGCAATAAATATTTACGCAGAGAATTCCATCAAGGCTCCTGCATGATGGCAAAATACGCAATAGCAGCTGAAAAACAGGGTAAGTTTTGGGATATGAACAATCTGCTTTTTGAAAAGCAGCCAAATACAGAAAAAGAAATTCTGGAACTCGCGCAGAAACTGAATCTTGATTTGAATAAACTTCAGGATGATGCAAATAGTCTGGATACAATGCATAAAATTCAGGCAGATATTGATGAAGCATCTTCTATGGGCATAAACGGAACCCCGAGTACCGTAATAAATGGCAAGTCACATGTTGGCATGAAACCATATTCAGAATTGAAACAATGGGTAACAGATGAAGGCGGAATCGAAAAATAAAATACTTCTGCACGCCTGTTGTGCAATATGTTCAGGATATCCCATAACTTTATTAAAAGATATGGGATATTGTCCTGTGGTATATTTTTATAATCCTAATATATATCCTGAATCTGAATACCAAAAGCGTCTTGAGGCTGAACGTATTTTGTGCGAGGCTTTGAATTGTGAATTGATTGAGGGTGATTATCTGCCGGAAGAATTCTATAATGCCGCAAAAGGCTTGGAAAACGAACCTGAAAAAGGACGGCGCTGTGACAAATGCTTTGAATTAAGACTTTTAAAAACGGCTCAGATGGCTAAAAAACTTGGTATCAGTGAATTTACCACCTCAATTGTTATCAGCCCCCATAAAAATTTTCAAAAACTTACAGACATAGGTCAAAAAATTGCCGAGGAATATAATCTAACCTACAAAGCAATTGATTTTAAGAAGAAAGACGGATTTTTAAAAACAAATAAAATATCAAGAGAATTGAATTTATACAGACAAAATTACTGTGGTTGTGAGTATAGTCAATAAAAAGTTTGACTGTTTTTGTCATAAAAATTGCATTAAATTCATTTATTTATACTAGTAAATATTATAAAAAATGTTATATAATTGATTTATAGAAAGAAATCATTATATAAAATAAAAAAGGGTAGAATGTATGAAAAAAACATTATTATTACTGTTATCAATAATATTACTGGGAAGTTCGGCATTTGCAGCTGTAGGTAAAGAAACCAAAGGCCCGTTCGGTTATAATCTTTATGATGATATAACAAGAAAACCGGATGCAAAAGCTGCAGATAAAAATGCGGATGATACGAAAAAAACTGTGAAGGAATTTTACGGAGATAATACAGTTGCAGAATGGGAAAGTGAAGACATCTATTATCCTAATGCTAATTTGAATAGTGCTGTAAATAAATATAAAAACGGGAATTATTCCGGTTGCTTGCAGGAGATGATTTCTTTAACAAAAACAGATTCTTCAAATCCTATTGTTTATTACTATATGGGCATGTCATATACACGTGTAGGCAAAAAAGATCAAGCTGTAAAAGCTTACGAACAAGTTATAAAATTGCATCCCGACAAAACTCTTGTTCAATATGCAACAAAAGGCCGTGATTGTCTTGTCGGAGGACCTACATGCACGACGGATTCCCAAAATGCTAATCCTGAATTGGATAGTTTTATAAATTCACCTTACGGAAACGGCTTTTCAGAAGAATTAAACCAGCAGGTTAAACAAAAACAACTGGAAAATATACAGAAAACTATTAATAAAAAGCAGGATCTTGAAGATAAAGATATTGAAAAAATTCAGAAGTTTGATCAAAAAGGTGAAAATTTAACTGAAGAAAAACTCGCTTCAAGCAAAGTGTCTGATGACGAAATTTTATCTGCCATCCAAACTTTGAAAGATGCGGGTGTAACTGTTACTGTTAATAATCCTATGGCTATGCCTGTAAATAATCAGTTTAATGAATATAGCATGCTTTTGGGAAACAATAATAATAACAATAATACTGCAATGATGAACATGGTGCCTTTTCTGCTAAATCAATATCAGAACGGCGAAAAAATTGATCCGCAGATTATTCAGGCAATGATGATGAATTCAATGCTCCCTGATTTTACTTTTAGTGATGACAATAAAAATTATTAATATATGATTACTGATTATTCAAAAGCGAAAAAAGATTTTTTATCGGCTAAATTTCAGGGCTGTAAAGTTTTTTTTGAATCTCATAACTATAAGCTAGAACAGGCATATTGTGAAATTATTCTGGATAACTTAAAAAAAGCTTTTGATATATTCGAATCGCTTGAAAAAACTGATTTAAGAGCACATTGGGGACTGGTTATGCTGGAATTTATCAAAGGTTGTGTATCAAGGTATCCTACATATTTTGAACTGAGAAATTTTTTAGAGATTGACTTAAATATATTAATTACCTATTGCAAAGGTGATTATGTTGAAAAAATAGTGCGATACGCGGATTTTATGTTTACCATTAATCCGGAAGTCTATAAATTTATCGGGCGGGTATTTTTAAATAATGGTCTGAAGCCTCAGGCACTATTTTTTCTGAATAGAGCGAGGGATAACTTTTATCAGGATCCTGAATTACATTATATTTTCGCGGAAATATTAAAAGATGAAGGGAATTATGAACAGTGCAAAAGAGCCTTAACAACCTGTCTTGATATCCTGCCTAATTATGCGCCGGCTGTGAATATGTTAAAGTCAATATAATAAGTAGACTTTTGGCTAATATACATAATGAAATTTTATGTATACAATCGATGGATGAGATTTGTAATCCTGTTTTTGCTTATATTTTTAGGGATAACTCCGGCATATTCTTTTCTTGAAAAGGATTATCAAAATGTTTGGTGCGGGATTAATAACGGCAAAACAGAAGTTATGCTTCCTGATAAAGCCAGAGTTGATTGCGTTACACAAACACATGCCGTTGAATTTGATTTTGCTAAAAAATGGGGCGAATCTATCGGACAATCACTTTATTATGCGTCTGTGTTAAACAAATCTCCGGGCGTTGTTCTTATAATGGAAAATCCTGATAAAGATTCAAGATATTTAAAAAGACTTGAAACTGTTGCACAAAAATACGGAATTACTATATGGACAATTACACCTGATTGTTTTACAAAAAACTATTTGTCTGATGGTGCAGTTGGGGCGGGTTCTGATTTCGCTTCGGTTTCTTCTTCTTTTAAATAGGAAATTTGCTGCACATCAAATTTATCAAAAAGCCTCTGCTGTGTTTTATAAACCTGTCGGCTTGCAATACTTAAGGCTCCTAAGCCGAAAGCTATACCGCCTGCGACAGCACCTGCCCAGGATAAAATGGATTTTTTAGCTACCTTTCCGCCAAGGTAAACCCCGAGTAATGTAGATAACCCCGTTCCAACCAAAGAAAATATAGTGCTGTTTTTTCGCTGTTTTTTGTAAGATGCACTAAATTCATCAGCTTTATCTTTCGGAACTGAAAAATGAGTTACAACAGTTGATTTTTTTGAAATCTTATTTTCAGAAACAAGTTCAACTCTGTTGCCTTCTAATTCTCTGACTGGTTTTATCTCCATAGACACTCCTTTGTTATTTATATTAAATGAAAACAAAGAAAAATTTGTTAAAAAATACCAAAAATAAAATAATTCTTTACATTAAGCACTTTTATTCTGCATATCATTGCCGCCGACAATTCTTAAATGACGTTGTTCACCTTCGCCAACGGATTGGCTTTCGAGGTTATGCTGTTCAACAAGTTCGTGCTGAAGCTTTCTTATCTGGTGGTTCTGCGGCTGAAGTTCAACGTGTTCTGCGCCTGCAAGGATTTTGTTAATTGCGGCTTTTGCCTCATCCAGCGCACGTTCCGCATCATCGTAATAACCCCGAAGCGTTTCATTTGATTCCGGAACGTCCAGTGCTTCTTTCAAAACTTTTTGGATTTGTGCCATTGAGTTTGTTTTTACATAGAAAATCTGCAGCCTGTAATCGTTTGCGGTATTCAAAACTTTTGCCCCGCCTTTTGCAAAGTTCTTGTGCGCGATTACAATATCCGCATCTTCAATGCTGCGGGTAATTTCGGCATTCAAATCAAGCCGTTCGATAACTTTTTCAACAATACTTCTTGAAACTGCATATAAGTAAATCTTTTTGAAAGCCTTGACGCTTTCGGTGTAATCTTTTCTGTTAAAGCTGAATTTCAGGCTTTCGGAAGAATCAGGAATTTTTTGTTCAAGTTTATGAATTTCTTCTGAAATTGTCGGTTCATGGTGACCGTATGTCTGGTCAACTTTTCTGATTTCAGGTCTTATAGGCCATCCTCTTAGAATGTAATCCACGGCTTCTGCGGTATCTTTGTAGACAGCGAGTGTGTTTCTGTCAAGAATTTCTATAACGATATCAAAAGTCGGTTGTTTTTCGCGTTCCAGAACAGTTTTTTGGGATGCTCTGCGTTTTGCTTCATCGTCACCCAGGGTAACTGATTGAATTCCGCCAACTAAATCCGAAAGTGTCGGGTTTTTGATTAAATTTTCCAAAGTATTACCATGGGCAGTTGCAATCAACATAACGCCGCGCTCTGCAATTGTTCTTGCTGCTTGAGCTTCGGCTTCGGTACCGATTTCGTCGACCACAATAACTTCAGGTGTGTGATTTTCGACAGCTTCTATCATTATGTCTTTTTGAAACTCCGGTTGGCGGACCTGCATACGACGTGCATGGCCTACTGCCGGGTGTGGAACATCACCGTCTCCGGCAATTTCGTTTGAAGTATCGACTATCACAACCCGCTTTCCGAGTTCATCGGCAACAAGTCTTGAGATTTCTCTAAGTTTTGTTGTTTTTCCGACGCCCGGTCTGCCCAAAAATAATATACTTTTATTTTGCATACAGAAATCTTTTATACAAGCAATTGTCCCCGTGACAACTCTGCCGATTCTGCAAGTTAGACCGATTACTCTGCCTTGACGGTTTCTCATTGCACTTATCCTGTGGAGTGTTCCGGGGATGCCCGAACGATTATCCGATGTAAATTCCTGCACTCTTTGGGTTATAAATGAAATATCATCATGTGTAACTTCACTTTTTCCAAGATATTCAATTTTTCCCGAAGAATGACGTATCTCGGGAACTCTGCCAATATCCAAAACGATTTCTATAACATCTTGCAAATTCTCATAGGTGATATACTTTCGGACCTTTTCGGGCAAGATCTCGATTAATTTCTCTAAATCATTTTGAAATTGTAAATCTGTCATATTCGCCTCCTGTCAGTACAGGGTCCAGCAGATATTTATTATCTCCTCTAATATTATTATACCACTTTTTTTAAACTTTTCATCGTTCTATGGTGCTACGTAAATAGTAATTTTACAAATCTTAATTTGTAAAACCATGTAAAAGTATTTGGCAGTGCATGTTTTGCACGTTTTTTGAAAAGCAAAATTTCGGGGTTAAAATAAATCTTTAGATTGAAAATTTTTGTTATAAAAATTCAAAAGCAAATTATAATTTGTAACCTTAACAAAAGGAGCAATCATTACATAACGAAGCAGCAACAAAGCGAGCATTGTTTGAGCAGGTTGCTTTGTAGATCCCGCAACCAGTGCGGGATGACGTAAAAGCGAGTTTGCGAGCATGGGCTGAGTTATTTGTAGTGATTAGCGAGTGACGTTCAGGTGGAAAATTATAATTTGCTTTTGAATGGATTTTTAATCCATAAAAAGTGGCTGAAGTCTTTTATAATTAATATATTAATGAGGTAAAAATATGTTAAAATGTAGACTTGCAGAACTTATTAAAATTTTCAATATAAAAGAGAGCGCATATGCGCTCTCGGGTTTTCGGGGAATTTAGAAAGGAGCTTTGCTTAACGTTTTTGGAAAACCATAACGTATTCATGTTTAAAGATATAAAATCCGCCTGCAAGCGCTCTATAGCGCCAGAGGTTTGCGGTTTTTCCTTTTGCACGTTCATTGCCCTGCATATCTTTTACGATAATTGCTTTTAGCGCAAATCCTAACTTTTGCATTCTTGCCATACATTCAAAGCCTAGCGGCTGAACTTCGGAATTTTTGTAGCTGTCGCCGATAATCAGCGCTGCAAATCTGCCTTTTTCCAATAAATCGTATCCGTTTTTGGCAACTTTTTCAAATAAATCGTAAAATTCTTCGGTGGATGCGCAATTTGACAAATCCTCTTTTTTATCGGAGAACTTGATTATATCGTCATAAGGCGGATGAAGAATTAAAAACTGTGCAAAATCTTCGCCCATAATGTCAAGTCTTGCCTTAACCTTTTCTTTTGCAAGTTCTGAGGCGGAATCCGCGCAAATAATATTTACATCTGTTACAAGCTGTTTCGGGGTAAATTTTTCGGAAACTTTTTCCGCTAAATCATCTTTTAATTCAACACCGATACAGCGTCTGTTCATATTTATGGCTTCAATGCCTGAAGTTCCGGAACCAAAGAACAAGTCAAGTACAACGTCGTTTTTCTTTGTAAAGCGTTCATATAACTGCTGTGCAATTTGGGGGATGTAATTCCCGTGATATTCATTTGAATGTCCGTGTTCTTTTAACCTTGAAGGAAATTCCCATAAGGTATCGGTTTTTACGTGATCGTAATCTCTCCAGGCGTTCAGGTTAATATCACTGTATTTAGTGGTTTTTACCTCTTTTACAATCTGAAGATCCGCTTTTTTAGACGGTCTTAATTTAGTATTAGTCTTTAATCTTGCCAATTCTCTTCCCCCGATTAAATAATATAGGTTTATTTTATAGAAATGTTTCAAATTTGTAATCAAACGTTTAGATGAATTTGTTTTTGTAGTAGATTAAAATTGAATGGAGGAAGTATGTTAGAATACGGCTTTACTTTAAACACATTTTTTATGATTACCGGCTTCCTTCTTGCGATGTTCTCATGTGTTTCCAATGATATTATTCAGACGTTGGGAACATTTTTAAGTGCAAACAAGAAGACGAATTCATTATATATATGGGCTTTTACAAGTATTGTTTTAATATTAACGATAGGTATAGGCTGGGTAGTAAATGACGGTGATATGTCGTTCGGACGTTTGGACCGAATACCTGTTACTCATACTTTTACGATAATACATGTTTTACCGCCGATTATATTATTAATTTTGACACGCTATGGCATTCCTGTTGCCACAGCGTTTTTAATATTAAGTATGTTTTCTGTGAGTGATGCCCACGTTATCGGCTTAATGCTCACAAAATCTTTTATTGGTTACGCAGTTGCATTTGTTTGTGCGTTAATTATTTATAATATTATTGCAAGACCTATTGAAAGATATTTTTATTACACACAAAAAAAGCATTCTAAAGAGATTTCTAAGTGGTGGATGGTTGCAAAATGGTGCTCAACGGCATTTTTGTGGTCGCAATGGATTATGCAGGATGCGGCAAACCTTTTTGTATATCTGCCGAGAAAAGCCTCATTGGGTGAGTTAATCTTTGTTCTTGTTGCATGCACTATATTTATGGGATATATTGCCTTTAACAGAGGCGGCGAAATCCAAAATATTGTTAAAATGAAAACAAATGTTCAAGACCCGAGATCGGCTACGATTATTGATTTAATTTATGCGTCATTATTGTTATACTTTATACAATTAAATAATATTCCGATGTCAACAACCTGGGTGTTCTTAGGCTTGCTTGCTGGTCGTGAAATTGCACTTTATCACAGATTACGTTTTGAATCACCGAAAAAAATGTACAAACACATTTTGAAAGATCTTGCAAAGGTAACGTTTGGTATGATAGTGTCACTCTTGACAGTATTAATTCTTACTAAATTTCATGTGGTAAAAGATTTCTTTATTATGCATTTTATAAACTTGTAGGTGCAAAATGGCAAGAATCAAGCAGTTGTCAAAACATTTAATCAATCAGATTGCAGCTGGAGAAGTAATAGAGCGTCCGGCATCAGTTGTAAAGGAATTAACCGAAAATTCCGTTGATGCGGGTGCTTCAAAAATAAGTATTGAAATTACAAATGACTGCCGCGATATAAGGGTTGCCGATAACGGTTCCGGAATTCATCCTGATGACATTATGCTTGCATTTTCAAAGCATGCCACAAGCAAAATTCAAAATGATGAAGATTTATTCGATATACATACTCTGGGCTTTCGCGGGGAAGCGCTTGCAAGTATTATTTCTATTTCGAAATTGACCTGTACGACAAGAACAAAAGATTTTGAGACCGGGACAAAGGTTAAATGTGAAAATTCCGAGGTTAAAAAGGCTGAAACCGGCTGCGCAATCGGTACAATCATGGAGGTTAAAGACCTTTTCTATAATCTTCCTGTGCGTCTTAAATTTTTAAGAAATCCAAATACGGAATTTTCATATATTCAGGAAATTGTGCAGTCTCTTGCTATTATTAATACAGAAGTCGCATTTGAACTGAAACGAAACGGAAAAACGGTTTTAAAAACAACGGGGCAGGGGGATTTGTCACAGACTCTTAAAGAGGTTTATTCATCAGATTTGGTTGAAAATTTGAAACCTGTTTTGAAAACCGATGAAATTTCACATTTGAAAATCACCGGCATGGTCAGCAAGCCTGATTATACGCGCTCAAGCAAAAAGAATTATCATCTGTATATAAATTCACGCGCCGTAAAATGCCCTATTATGCAAAAAGCTGTTGATACGGTTTATAAAACTCTTATTGCAAATAACAAATATCCTTTTGTTGTTTTAAATCTTGAACTTCCGCCGCATGATGTGGATGTGAATGTCCATCCTACAAAGAAGGAAGTTCGATACAAAAATACAAATCAGATTTTTAATTTTGTAAGAACAGCTGTAGAAGGCGGTCTCGCAAATTATGTTGAACGTCAAATGCAGCCGATTCCCCAAAATATTTCTGAAGAAAGTAATATCGTTGAGCTGCAGCCTGTGTCCAGAAAAGATTTGAAAATTGACAGCGACGATGATACAATGTATGTTTCCGATATTTTAATGCAAAAAATTCAGGATGAATTTACAGCGCCAAAAGAAGAAAATGTCGAACAAAAAACAATTATACAGCCGACAGTTGTTAATGAGCCCGAACCTGAAGAAAATATTATCGGACAATATAAAAATACTTATATTTTAATCGAGCAGGAGGAAGGTCTTGAGATTGTTGACCAGCATATTGCAGAAGAAAGATATATTTATGAAAAATTAAAATCCGAAAAACAAATAGCCTCTCAAATGCTTTTTGTATCGGATGTGATTTCGGTTTCATCTGTTGATATGGCAATTATAAAAGAGAATTTGGAAAAGTTTGAAAAATTCGGTTTCGGGATAGAAATTCTAAATGATAATGAGCTTATATTTAGAAAAATTCCCATGCTTATTGCAAAAGTTAACCCTAAAGAAATCATTGCGGATATATTGGAAAATATAGAAGGTGATATTGACAGGCTTGAAGAAAAAATTCTTATAACAACTTCTTGTAAAGCTTCCGTTAAAGCCGGGCAAAAACTTTCTTTGTGGCAGATGCAGGAAATTATAAAAAAATGGCGTAAAACTAAAATGCCTTATACTTGCCCGCATGGACGCCCTATTTCACATATTATTCCGCATAAAGAAATTGCTTCATTCTTTCAAAGACAAAGTTAGTTTTGTATTGTATGAAAAGAAATGTAACGAATTGTAAATATAAATTAAAATAGGGTTGAAATCTACTTGCCATAAGGAATGCAGCGTTTTAGTGATGAAATTTTTTTGATTTATAATTGTAGAAAAATTTTATTTTGCCGTAAACATGTGTAGGAAAAAAGGGAAAAAAATTTTTGTACGGATTGAAGTTTTTCAGTCCGTTTTTTTAGTGAATATTGTTTTATTATTAATTTGTAAAAAAAAGTTAAAAAACTAACAAAAAATATTGCTTTTTTGTTTTATTAGAGTGAGAATAGGTTCAATGGGTGGAGGACGATGAAAGTAGACCAAACTCAATTTTATAGCGGTAATAAACGACATCTGACAGGCATGGTGTCTGATAAATCGCTCCCATTGAGTTCCTATCCCATGACACAACCTAATAATCGATATTTTGAGAGACCTTTAAAACATAATTCAAACGATTTATCTTTTAAAGGTCTTTCTTTTATGGGCGAAACTAAAGACGAACCCAAAAAACGTAAGCCAATAAATCCGACTTTGGTTTTATTAGGTGCTCTTGGAGCAATCGGCGTTGCATTAAGGGCAGCTCCTTCATATAAACTGGTTGGCAAGTTTAATATTTCTGAATTTAAAGAGTTTACCAATAAATATATAGGCAATATCGGCAGTGATCTTTTTGACCATTTAAAAGATTCAAAACTTTCTAAAAAAATGCTAAAAGTTGAGGGCAATGAGGCAACAATTTATAAGAAAAGTATCCCTCAGTTGATTTGGGATGGTTTGAAATATCCATTTACAATTCTGCCTGCTGACTTGTTAAACGGATCGGTTGAACTTTTAGGCAAAATTAAACCATTTAAAAAATGGTCTGAAAATGTTCTTGCAAAACCGTTTTTCAAGAATATCAGACAGCGTTCCAAAATTGACGCAAAAATGAATTCTTTGCAGGGACTTTTTGAAACTCAAAAAAAATTAGCCTCCAAACTCGCAAACGGTGAATTAACAGAAGCGGAAGTTTCGTCAGAGATGTTCCAGCGCTCTGTCAAAATGTTTGATAAAGAAAAATACGGAGCCTATGATACAAAGCATGAACGAGCTTTAAACCGCCTTGTTTCAGGCTTGCCGCCTGCAATATTCCTTGCAAACGACGCGTATAACCTTTCCCGTATGATGGATGATGATCCTAAAAAAGCTGAAAAAGAAAAGAAAACAAGGTTTAATCAGGAAGCTACAAGAATTTTGACAAGCGGATATTTAACATTAATAACACTTGGCGCATTGAATAAATATATTAATAATTCAAAATTCGGTATTATGCTTATGACGGGTGCAACGGTATTGTTCACGGAAGCATTTTCACGTCTTGCAAACGGCAAGCACATCAAACGTTTAACTCCTGAAGAAGCCCGTGCCGAAAATGAAAAGAATAATGCACCTGAAAAAGATATAAAGCCGGATACATCCTTTAAAGCAAATCCTGATTTTGCCAAAAAAGATGATAAAACACAGCAGCAAAAACCTTTATTAACCTTTGACACTTTAATGAAAACATCTGCCGTTGTAATAGCTGCCGGTTTTGGAATTAAAGGTTTAAGAAAACTGAAGCCTGTTGACAATATGTTTAAAATTGTTCAGGAACCTTTCCAAAAATTATATAAAAGATTGACTGTAATCCCTGATCATACAATAAGCAAAGAAAAGTTTGATAAAATTGTAGATGTACTTAATCAAAACGGTTATAAAGATTTGGCTGCAAAATATCAAAATATTGCTGCAAAAGTTACTGATTCAAATGGTATAATACATTTGGGTGCAAAAAATAAAAAATATGTAAAACCTGCAGTGAATTTTGTAATAGCACCGTTTAAATTCGCATTCAATACAGTTACGTTGCCATACAGATTGGTTGATAAAGCAGTTAAAATGTTTATGAAAAAGCCGAAAGCTGCTCCAAAAACAGCCGAACAACTTGCACAGGAACTTTCTAAAAAAGATGTTGAAGTTTTGGCAAAAACAATCGAAAATATTGGTAAAGAAGCTGTTAAAAAAGGCATGACACCTAAAAAATTCCAATCTTATGTAAATGATAATATTTTAAAAGCATTTAATGCAACGACAATGTCAAATATTTCTAATGCCGAGCTTTCAAACCTTGCCAAAACAGCTGCATCTGCCGCAACGATCTGGTTTTTGATGACTGATAACTATAACATGGTAATGTTGAAATCCAACGGTAATGACAAAGAGGGGGCAGAAACCAAGTTTAAAGAACGTTTTGTTCAAGAAGGTTCAAGATTGTTCTATCAAACATTATTAATTGACTTATTTAATTCAACTTTCAGAAGCCAGTATAACGGATCACTTGCCGGCATGAGCTGGGTAACCCTTGTTGATACAACTTTAGGCGAAATTTTAACAAGAAAATCTGTTGGTATGCCTGTAGGAACTCACACACGTGATGAGCTTGAGGCAATCGAGAAAAAACAAAATGAGGCGACAGGCTTCTTAAAAGGTTATTATAACTTTATGCGCAGATTGACCGGAAAACGTTCCATTGAATCTTATCATGTAAAAGATGAAAAGAATAATAATACATTTGTGACGCAATCTCCAAAAGCCGATTTTCCTATAAACTTCACCAATAATCATCCTGTATTTAACCAAATAATAAAAGGTTGATTTGCAAACGGGTATATTTTTTGTTAAACTTTTATTGTGATGATTGAGATGAGCAAAAAACTTAAAATCATAACAGGTTCAATAATTGTTGGGGTTTGTTTCGTAATCGGTTTTTTATTTGCGTATGTATATCAGCCTGTTGAAAAAACAATGCAAATATACAGCGGTGCTTTAAAGGATTACGCTAATAAAGACTATCAAAACTCTTACTATTTATTTTCACGTGTAAGTTTTTTGTCTAATCTTAAACCTTATGCCATTTATCATCAGGCGCTTTGCGCAAAAGAGCTTGGCGATAAAAAATCCGAAATGAAACAATATCAGCTTTTATTCAATAATTATCCGAAAAATAAAATCAGTATAAAGGCAAAATATTCAGCGGCACAGATGCTTGTGGAAGATGAACCTAATCAGGCAAAAAAATATTTTGAGCAAATTATTAAAGATTTTCCAAATACCGATTATGCTATCGCATCAGAATATTATTTGGGGTTAATAAATTTAAACAAGTATAGAAATAGCAAAATTTTTCCAATGTCTGTGAAAGATGATATAGAAATGTCTTTCAGACACTATCTTGAAAGAGCTCCCAAAGGGCGTCTTGCTATAAACGCTGTTGAAAATTGGTTAACGCTTGATAAAGAAATCACAAAAGATGATTATTTACTGATGGCAAACAGTTATTATCTTGTTGGTGATTATGATAATACAAAAAACTTACTTGCGAATACTGACTTAAAAGAAAGCTGGGCACTTGATGTAAAAAATTCATACGCATTGAATAATTATTCAAGAGCAAAATACTTAACGCAATACGGTTTGCAGAATTATACTCAATATACGGATGAACAGTCTATACGCGATGTTATAGATACCTATCTTAGCATGTCTAATTCCAAAAAAGAGGATATAGACTTTTTGTATAATCTTTCTACGCCAAAAGGAAAAGATTATATATGGAGCCTTAAATGCCAGGCGGCCTCTGCCGAATATCAGGAGGGCTGCTACAGACAGCTTTATTTGAATTTTCCGAACGGCTTATATGCACCGAACGCAATGGCAAATTTATTTTTTGAACGCATAAAAGCAAGAGATTACACGAACGCATCTAAAATCGGTAAGGATTTTCTGAATAAATTTGAAAAAGATAATAATGCCCCAATGGTTATGTTCTGGCTTGGTAAAATTGCAGAACGCGAAAATAATTATGATGAATATATGACTTATTATAAAAGCACAATAGCGAATTATCCGGATACATATTACGCTTATCGTGCGTATTTGGCAATGAAGCATATTAAAACATCAATACTTAATGCATATATAAAAGAACAACCTGTTGAATATCCTTATACTAATGTTTCTAAAAATGACGTAATTTTTAAACTTGCAGAGCTTAAAGATTACGACTTGATGATGGAAATAACGGATGATGACTTTATAAAAAGCTGGATATACTATCAAAAAGGAGATTATTCTCATTCCATGCTTGTCGCACGTGATGCAATGGAAAAGATTTATCCGAAACCTGAAAGAAGTGATTTGCGCTGGCGCTTGGTTTATCCGATAGATTTTTATGAGGAAATCCAAAATTATGCAAAAGCTGTCGGAAATGATGCGCCGTTGATGCTTGCATTGGTTCGTGAGGAAAGTTATTTCAATCCGGAAGCAAAAAGTTCAGTTGGTGCAAGAGGCTTAATGCAGCTTATGCCGGCTACAGCTAAAGAAATAAGTTCCCATTACGGCTATGGTCTGACAAGTGATGATGATTTATACAAGCCGGAATTGAATATAAAAATTGGTAATTCCTATTATGCACAACTAAGAAGCATGCTCAATAATCTTGATATATCAGCAATTGCTGCATATAATGGCGGAATAGGTTCAATCGGCCGCTGGCAGAAAAATATAAATTATGCGGACACAGACGAATTTGTTGAACAAATCCCGTATTCAGAGACAAAAAATTACGTCAAAAAAGTTTTCCGCAGCTACTGGAATTATTTAAGAATATATATTGATGAATAGTTAATAAAATTTTTCCATAAAAACTCTTATGGGAACATGGTACTTTCTTGTACCGATAGTACCCAAAGAAACTCTCGACCGGCCCTCGCCAATCATTACAATAACTCAGGTGCCTGAGGCACGACAACGCTCTGGTTTTGCCTAGCCGCGCCGTGATTATAGGCGCGGTAAACAATTGCAAGCGTCAGCTTGCAACGGCACGGATGTGCGCCCGTTAGGGCTTGAGCAATCCGTAGGATTGCAAGTAAACACGCGTGTTTTTCTTTTTCGGTTCACTTTTTCTTTTTGCATCGCAATAAAGCGGATTGCGAGCAGAGGGCGAAACGGCGGCGCGCAGGCGACGGCGTTGCAGTCCCGTTTAACGCGAGCAAACAAGAAAAGAAAAAGTGAACAAAGGGTTCGATAATAGTTTTTATGTAAAGACAATACGTTGTCCTGCCACAGGAAGTTCTGTAGAATATCGACTTATACATCAAATGTAACAAAATGTAAAGATGGTTTTAAAAAGGGCTGAAATCCAGTTATAATGCCTGTATGGTATGGTCAAAGTGCGTCTGTAGCAATAAATCATTTTTCCATGTTTTTATTTGTGTATAACCAAACGGCAGTAAAACAATGAAAGGGGAAAGTTATGAACGTAAATCCAGTTAGTTTTTCAGGTACATTTTTAATTCCGTATTCGGAATTGAAAAAATTCGGACCACAGTCGCATCAAGTTATGCGCCAAATAGGTCAGGAAACGGCAAAATTTGCAGATATTAAAGACATGGAACAAACTAAAGAAGGTATTCTGGTTAATGTAGATGACAAAAAAGCAAA
Organism: Candidatus Gastranaerophilales bacterium; assembly: GCA_944323695.1. Lineage (GTDB taxonomy): Bacteria > Cyanobacteriota > Vampirovibrionia > Gastranaerophilales > Gastranaerophilaceae > SIG32. The sequence goes on along the minus strand of CALUTI010000003.1, from coordinate 1,515 downwards.
AGAATACGAAGCTGTTATTGCAAAATACGGAGTTAATATAGTTAGAGCTGCAAAACCTGCAATCGGTGACGGCGGTGCAAAATCTTATGAATATATGGTTTCTAAACTGTATCCGGAGATAAAAGATGAAAAAGTAAAAGAATTTAACGAAACTCCGGAAGGTGACCACAAAAATAAATTATATCTGGATGTTTATTACAGATTTAAACAAAGTCAGCAAGCTAAAGAAGCATAAACTAAAAAGCCGGTTTTTAAACCGGCTTTTATACTTATAACATATTTTTTCTGATTTTTTCTTTAGCCTTATCAATTTGCTTTATTCTTTTTTCAATCGCTTTAACTTGTTGATTAAGAGCTTTTCTTTCAGCTTTGATTAATTTATATTGTGCATCAATATCCGAATATTTGGCCTTGTAGTTTAATAACTCGTTTCTGACATCAACTTGAGCGTTATCAAGTTGCAAAATGGCATTTTGCATTTTGTCGTTGCCTGCAATTTCCTGTGGGTTAGTGGTTTGAACAGGTGAAATTGTTGTGCTGGTTTGTGAGCCGCTGTAGCTTGCATCATCAAAATTCAGCGGAGTGAAAGCATTGCCGTCAGCAAAAGCAGCTGTTGAGCATGCCAATATTACCGCTAAAGAAAGTGTGGCATGTTTTAATGTTTTAATCATAGATAATCTCCCATTCTATTCAATTGCAATATTTATAATATATATATTAAGTCATGGCATGTAAAATAACAAATTTGTTAATATATATTAATAAAGAAAATTCATGCAAAAGTCGGGAACTTTCATGCCAATTTTACGTCAAAGTCATTGTGCAAACATTCCATAATGCGGATTATTAACATTTGTAAATGCCTAAAACTCTTGTATAGCTTGAAATTTTAAAAAAGCTGAAAAATTTAAAAAAAACATGAAAAACATGTCTTGATTTTTAAAAATCTTTGGAATAAGATGATTTATGTGCCCAGTGCACAATGAACTTTTTAAAATAAATAGCAAAGTTAAGAAGTTTTAAGAAAAATAAAAAATATTTTAAAAAACCTCTTGACAAAAAAAATTGAAGTAATAAGATAATAATTACCGCGAGTAAAGAGCGGTTGAGGACGAGGGGATGACCCAAATCCGAGTGTGAGAAAGGCATTAAATGATTTTGCACATCTGCCTGTTCTAGCTAGCCCCAAGCACTTAGCTTGTAGTCTGCAAAATGAAAAATAACTACCTAAGAAATGGTGGCGCATGTTTTGACCGAACATTGAAAACAGAATAGCTGAAAACTTGAATGTAATCTATTAAATAGTGAACATTCAATAATTGTCGAAATTAATACTTGTTAATTCAACAAAAATGATTCTAAACACGCGAAGCGAAAGCAAGCGAATAAAATAAAGTCGAGCAGTTTATATGCTAGCCGCATATAAACGATGGACATAAACTTTCTGACAATGGAGAGTTTGATCCTGGCTCAGGACGAACGCTGGCGGCGTGCTTCATACATGCAAGTCGAACG
>CALUTI010000002.1 GCA_944323695.1 Candidatus Gastranaerophilales bacterium | reverse complement strand
GCGTGTTTCTCTTTCTTTTGCCAGCGTTTTCTTTCTCTTTGCTTCGCAACAAAGAGAAAGAAAATGCTGATAGGTACAGATAATAGTTTTTATGTAAAGCGGTATTGCTAATAATCGGGTTGTTTTACAAATGGTCGTGTAAAGCGCCTTTACTAATGTTGGCACAATATGATGTCCTGCCTCAGGCAGATAATAGTTTTTATGTAATAAAATGTAATAAAAAAAGGCGCCCTGAGGACGCCTTTTTTCTACTACACACTACACATTCAAATCTTTTCGAGGATTTTTTAATAGTCCCAAATCCTCTATATTGTCAGGATTTGTTTTCATAAAATCGTTTTGAAGTGCCAATTCGGTCATTCTTCTTTTTGAAAGTTCGAATTGCTTGTCTTTTAATTCATTATAATTTTTGTTTAATTCTTTCGCTTTTACTCTTGCATGATCTGCTGAATGGAATACTGCGCCTAAGCCTAAAATTGCCGGTGACCAGCTTAATACTGATTTGCCGAATTCTTTCATTGCAGACGGAGTCTTTTTAGATACCCAGGCAAATTTGTCGGAAATCCAGTTCAAAACTTTGCTGTTATCAAGATTTTTGCCTGCTTTGAGCAATTTTTCTGTAATTTTTGCATCATGTTTGTTAACGAATTTTGTACCGTATTTGTCAAGTAATTTTCCAGCTCCTTTGCCGGCTCCTGCAATGGCTGCAAAGCTTAACGCAGCGGTCGCAAGGAATGACATGAGCGGATGGTTTTGAGTGAATTCGCGTGATTTTTCTGATTTTTGATCAAGCTTGTTTTTGCCTGCAAATACTAAATCAATAATTCCGAATGCCGCAAACCATTTTGCTGTAGTTTCACCAAAGTTCATTAAGCCTTCCAGTCTGCCTTTTTGAGTAAAGATTTTACCCTTTGTCAAAACTGCTGACGCAACACCCGCTGCTACAGGAACCAGATTCATCAAAGTTCTGTCAAGCCTTCTGTGCTTTTTGTCGTCAACTTTTTGAGCTGTTTTTAAATAAGCTAACTGTTGTATTGTTCCGTCGTCCAGGTTAATAAACGCATCAATATTATCACGTTTGCCTGTAAAATTCCGTGCGGAACCTGCCATTTGCGAATTTATTGCATTTACTTGCATTTTTCACACACACCTTTCACATTTCTATTATACACATGTAAAACCTAAAAGTAAATTATTTTGTCAGCTAATTAATTCTTTTTAATAAATATTTACAAAGAATTTTATTTTACTTATGATAATAGGATGAAAAAATTTTTGATACATACAATGGGCTGTAAGGCAAACCAGTTTGAGGGATCCGTCATTGAAGAAAACCTTATAAAAAGCGGATTTGAAAAGGTTACAAAAATTAATGATGCGGATATTTATATATTAAATTCCTGTTCAGTCACGCATAAAAGTGACAACGAAGCTTTGTATCTTCTCAGAAATGCAAAACACAAAAATCCTTCTGTGATAACAGTTTTGACGGGCTGTCTCGCGCAAATCGAAAAAGAAAAATTATTAGAAAATGATTTTATAGATTATGTAATCGGAAATGATGAAAAGTTGAATCCGGCGAATTTATTAAATTCAAGAGAAAGATTGCAAGCAACTGACATTATGCAGCTTGAAAAATTTCATAAAGTTGCGCTTGAAGATATGACCAAAACCCGCGCAAGCCTGAAAATTCAAGACGGCTGCGATAACAGATGCTCGTATTGTATAATTCCTTTTGCCAGAGGTAAAAGCAGAAGTGCTGATGTCGATTTTATACTTGACGGGATTAACAATTTCACCCGCCACGGGTTTAAGGAAGTTGTGTTTACCGGAATTCATATCGGGCTTTGGGGAAAAGATTTGGGCATGTCGCTTTTGGATTTGTTAAAAGAGGTTGAAGTAAAAACTGAGTTGAAGCGTTACAGGCTCGGCTCATTGAATCCTCTGGAAATCACGGATGATTTGCTTGAATTTCTTTCAAAATCCGACAAATTCTGTCCTCATTTTCACCTTTCTTTGCAATCTGCATGTAACAAAACGCTCAAGAGCATGAACAGATTTTACAAGGTCGAGGATTACTTAGAGCAAATTGACAGGATTAATCAAATGTTTGACCTGCCGTTTTTGGGAAGCGACATTATAACCGGTTTTGCGGGCGAAACTGACGAGGATTTTGAAACTACACGCCAAAATCTTGAAATGTCAGGGCTTTCGCAAATCCATACTTTCCCCTATTCAATCCGTAAAGGTACAAAGGGTGCGGACATGCCAAATCAGGTTGACGAAAAGGTTAAAGAATCCCGTGCGTCAGTCGTTAAAAAGATTTCCGCAAAAAAATACAATGAATTTGTACAAAAAAATCTCGGCTCTGTCCGTGAGGTTTTAATCGAAAAACATCCGGATAAATCTGACGGCATGCTTAAAGGTGTTACGCGAAATTACCTTACAGTGCACCTTAATTCAAACGATTTGAGGCTTACAAACAGCCTTTGTGAGGTTAAGCTGACCGGTTATAAGGCTGGAAAAATTTACGGAGAATTGGTTATATAAAAGAGGCACCGGATGGTGCCTTTTGATTAATTTCTGTCGTTTAATTTTGCAATGAGTCTCAAAACTTCCAGATACAGCCAGATTAAACTTACCATAAGTCCGAATGCGCCGTACCATTCGTATTTTTTCTCAAAAAAGTTTTGAGAACCGCGTTCAATAAAATCGAAATCAATAATAAGATTTAATGCGGCAATCGCAACAACAATTACGCTGAAGCCGATACCTATCGGGCTTGCGGTAAAAATTTGCGGGATACCGCGACCGAAAAACGATGCGATAATCTGGATTAAATAAACAAGTGCAACGGATAAAGTTGCGGTAAATACTACTGCGCGGAATTTATCAGTGCATCTTATAACACCAAATCTGTACAAAGCAAGCATGGAAAACAATGCCGCAAATGTGCATAAAACAGCCTGCATAACAATTCCTGCATATTGGGCGGCATATACGGCAGAAATTCCGCCTACGAAGAAACCTTCACAAACAGCATATAAAGGTGCAAGTATGTGCATTGCTTTACGGGTAAAACAGATAACCATAGCAATGATAAATCCGGCAATGGCACCGCCGAAGGTCAACATTTGTGCCTTATCAGTATAACCACTGAAAGCTAAAAACCATGTATAAAATGCCGCAATAACAACGCATGCCAGAAGGATAAAGGTTTTATTGACGGCGCCGTTTATGGTCATCGGCTCGCCTTCCAAAACGCGTGCCTGCTCGGCAACATTGTTATTAAAAAGTGGATTTGACATAAGATATACCCCCTTAAGTAAACTTTTACATAAAATATTTTATCATACAATTGTATAATTTGCCAGTAAAAAATAAAAAAAGTACTTTACAAGAAAAATTTTTATTTTATAATAAAGATATGCCAATAATCCTCAGTAGCTCAATGGCGGAGCAACCGGCTGTTAACCGGTAGGCTGTTGGTTCGAGTCCAACCTGGGGAGTTTTTTATTAACAAAACAAGACCCGACCGTGTGTCGGGTCTTGTTTTGTAATGAACAGTCCGGGGGAGACGAGAACCGCAAGGCAAAAGCCTTGCCTCAGGTTCGAGCGGGGCACGAGCAGAGTGCGGAGGTGTTTTGCGGAAAAGAACAAAGTTCTTTGAAGCAAAAACCGTAGTCACGTTTAACGCGAGTGCCCCAAGACAGTCCAACCTGGGGAGTTTTTTATTGCAAAACAAAAGCAGGGTTTATCCCTGCTTTTGTTTTGCTTGAATACTTTCGTGTTTGAGAACCAACCAGCCCGATGCAATCAAGCTTTAGGCGGTCGTAAGTTAATTGGTTATCTCAATTTCAAATTACTCAGATTACTCATTTGATGCTCACATAGAAATTTTATTTTTCTAAAAATCACCTTATCTTTACGCAACAAGCCAATTTTGCCACTAAGTAATTAAAGAGTAGTTTGAGCATTATGAAATTGTCGGGTTCCCATTTTAAACTAAAATATCAAAATGAAAATCAAGAGGTTTATTATTGCAATCTTTTCCAACAAAACTTTCAGATGTTGTTGAATATATTACATTACCTGTTCTAGGGTTGGATGCTATCATTCCGCTTTCAAGTTCCTTTGCGACAGCATCATAATACTCTTGAGATCTTTCAGGTTTTGGTGAGTCACCTTTAATCTATTAGGTTTAAGTTGAGACTGCGCTAAGTTAAATTTAAGCATATAATGATATTGAAATAATTTCTGATTATATGGCTAAGGATAACAAAAGTGCTGCAATAAAATTTGTGAAATTATTTTGTTTTAATTTTAGTTGTTTGTAATTGTAACATTTTTGAAATTTCTTTAAAGTTTATAAATGAACTGCCGATATAAATACTATCAAGGAGCAAAATAAGTTGGCAGGTTTTATCGATAAAATTTATGGTAGTAATGGTGTGCCGCAGCCGCAGGATGAACATGGCACAAATGTTTTATCTGAGTGTAGTGCATCTGCCAATAGTGTTTGGGCAGGTTATTCAAATAACACTGTAGAAAAAAACTTGTCTGATAGTGCAAAGGCTGAAAAATTTGTAAAAAATCAAGAGGCTGCAAAGCTGGGGTTGAAACCAACAGGCAACGGCAGCTACTATTTTGACGAGGCCAAGGATACTTATTATCTTTGGCAGCCTGATAAGGGAACTTTTAAAAAAGATAAAAATATCTCTATGATTTGCAGCAACGGGAATTATATAAATAAAAAAGGCGCTTATTTTACACCTGACGGGAAACTGTATGCTGTAGTCAAAAAAGGTGTTGCGTTCTCTGATGAAGTTACATGCGGGGTATCTAAGTTTGGACCGTCTTTAGCACATGCCAGAGGCTATTTATCTACCTCTAATGAAAATATTTACCGTGCGAAAGATGAAAATAACAATGATGTCTATTATCATTATGATAAAGAATCCTTGTCCTTCAGTAAAACTACCGTGAGCGAAGTTTTATATAACGGTATGTATAAAGATAACGGCAAGTTTTTTGATAAAAACGGTCAGGAAGTATCTAAAGTCAGATATCTTGCAGCTACGGAGCTTCTTGAACCGCTTAGCGAAACATCTGATGTTTATAAGCTTGTTGATTCAGAGCTCTATTATAAGTGGAATAATGAAACTAATAAGTTTGAATACGTTAAAAATGACGGAGTTTTAGGCGACTTTAAACAGGGTGGAACTGGAGATTGCTGGCTTTTGGCCTCAATATCCGCTTTGTCATCTGATCCTAAGGGCAGGGAGGTTATTAAAAACGCCGTGACGGTTAATGATGACGGCTCTGTCAATGTCTATTTTAAAGGAATTGATAAAACTTATAAGATTACACAAAAAGAATTGAGAACCGTTCAGTCAGTAAACTATGCGGCTGCCGATCCGGATATTATAGCTGTAGAACTTGCTATGGAACGCTACAGACAAGGGCTGGTTAAAACAGATCTTGCGCAGAGTAGTAATTTGAGCCTTGTTTATTCTCCTTCCCCGGAAGAAGGAAAATCTATTCTTGATGGCGGAAATGCTATTCAGGCACTTCAGCTGCTTTCCGGTAAAAATTCATTTATGGTGTCTACTGACGAGAATAATGTCCTTGCAATAGACAGAGTAGTGCAGGATGGCAAAAGCTTCGATACAGCTCTAAAAGAATATTTTGATAATCCGAATAATGTTATTGTTGTTGGTTTACAAACCGGCGAAGATGCAGGGCATGCTTATGCATTTGATTCATACGACGATGAAAATGTGTACCTTATAAATCCTCATAATACTTTTGAAGGGCCAAAACCCATGAAAAAAGAGGAATTTTTTGAAAAACTTAACAACGTTGTAATAACGGATTTGTCAACTGAAGATACAAAACCTCCTAAAGTTTTTTTGGCAAACGGTAAAACTGTCTCTATGGCTGAATATCTTCCTGATTAAAATGTTTTATTTTATAGTCTCAAGAAGCTCCTGAACCTCTTTAGTGTTCGTGCCTTCGTTAAATTGTGCTTTGGCAAATTTCATAAAACAGCCTTCTTTGGAAAACTGAAAACCGGCCATTGTTTGTGCCATTATAGCATCTTTTTCTATGCCACTGTTAAAGTACTTTAAATAATCAAGGCTGCCGTCAGGGTTAAAATAACCGATTGTGTTAAATTCATCATAGATTGCCTGAATTTTCGGGGTTAAACTGCTGTCTTTTTTGATTTCACCTGCAGCTGATATTATTTTGTTTCTTAAATCTGTAACTTGTTCTTTATATTGTTCACCTGCACGGTTAAATAAATTATCAAGTCCTTTTTTGTCATTGGCTTCGGATAGTTTAAAATATGTTTTTATATAGTCCGTATCTCCGCCGTTTGCCTTGACAAGCTCCAGCATTTGGTCTTGTGAAAATTGTGAACTTAGAATTTTTAAGGTGTTTTTTTCCTGTTCAATAAATTTTTCTGTCAATGTATCAATTGCTTTTTTGCCGATTTCTTCATGTCTGAATATTTGCAAATTTTGGTTAAAGTGCTGCAATTCGTGTCTTAGAAGAGAAAAAATATCAATTTTTTTCTGGCCGGCAAGTCTTTTTGGATCAAGCGCAATAATATTATTAACGGGTAAATATGCCATAAATGCGTTTCCTTTGCCGGACAAATCCGCCTTTATCAGCGGCGGTAGTATGGAATCAGGCAAGCCGAGTTTTTGAGTAAGAAGTTCATATGATTTTGTAAAAAATTCTTCCCCTTCAAACTCGGATAACTTATCTATCTCCTGCGGAGTGATATTAATTTTATATTTAGGCATTTCAATATAAGTCTGAAAAAAGTTTTTATCAAGTTGTGTTAACCCTTTTGAAACCTTTGTATCGGGCAGAAATTCAGTTAATTTACTTATATTTATTCCTGTAAAATTTACATTAGAGTTGTAACTATTTATTGCAGCAATTTTCATATTTTGAAACCTTTCTGCAGTTGAAAATCTTCTGAAAAATCAAAATTGTTTGTATTAAAATAATAACTTTACAATTCTTAATCTAAGTCGTGTCTTCGTTTTCGTAAAATAGCCCTTTTAATAAATATTTTAAACGCATCTTTTGATCTCAGCCAATGAGCGGTTTTAAATACTTTTTCATAGTTATAATTTATTAATTTAAGAAGTTCCAACTCAGGTATAATATTTTCATCCAGCAGCGAATTTTCGTTATTATATCCGGTAAATTCCGAGCATGTTTTTATGAGTTTATCCCGCAAAGCTAAGTGCAGGCTTGGATTGCGGGGAGGGGCGTCTATATCGTAGCGGTCTTTATCCGCCATAAAGTCATCTTCTTTCACAACATTACAAAGTTCTTTTAACCCGACGAATCTTCCGTCATTATGAAGGTTATTGTCATTAGAATCCAGCAAAAGTACGGGAGTTTCCAAAGCAAGGGCGGGCATTGCCGCATGGAGTTTTGATGTGATTATGCAGTGTGCGCTCTGGTAAACCGATAATAATATTTTAGCGATTTTATATCTTTCTTCCTGAGTAAAGCATGGCGAAATTACTCTGAATAGATTGTATACAGGTCTATTAGTTCTCTTTCTTATTTCATTTTCAATATATTCAGGCACATCTACTGCTATAATATAGTCTTTGCGTTTAATCAAAGGATTTCTTTGCAGAGTTAAAGTTAAGCAGCCTGAAAAATATGCGGGAATATTATTGGACTTTAGCCATTCTTCCGTATCTTTATCTCTGCAGCCGACCGGTCCGTGTTCAATAAGATATTTTTTCGTTTTTTCGGTAAGAATTCGTTTACGGATATCTCTTCTTATATACATAGAAATAAGCAGCGGATCAATATCTTTTGACGGCGGAAAATTTTTGGGTCTCCACATCCACCATGCATTCATTATCAATTTTGTTTTAATATCAGAGTGAAATTTGTGAGTATTTTCTCTATGAATATAACAGTCAATATGCGGCAAAAATCTCATTGCTGCAATGCTTTGAATTTCATCACCTATATTCATGGCTGCATATTTTAACAGTCCAAACTGAAATTTCTTTTCCATTAATTTTTAATCTCTTTCAAAACCTTTTTTAATTATCTCACTATATAAATTTATTTGTCAAGCTTGCCGTATTTGATTTAAAAAAATTGACATGTAAAACAAAATAATTTAATATAGGATTGGTTTAAATAGAGTTGGAGCGGGATATGAAATTAAAAGTAACGCGTAAAAGAGTTGCGATAGTTATTTTGCTTATAATTATCGTGCCGATTATATACAATAAGGTCAGCGGAAAAATTGCCGCAGCAATTCAGGCAAAGCTGAACAGCATTCCAAAAGAGGTTGTAGTAGACACACCTCATACCGAGGATGTATTTATTAACGCGGAAGCCACAGGCAGGGTTGAGGCAAAGTATTCAGTTGACGTAATTGCCAGAGTCCCCGGATTTTTGATTAAAAAATTCTTCAAAGAAGGCGATTTTGTAAAAAAAGGCCAGATGCTTTTCCAGATAGATCCGAGGGAATACCAGATAGAGGTTAACAATGCACGTGCGTCCGTAAACCAGTACAGCGCGCTTTTAACCAATGCCCAGCAGGAACTCGATCGTGCAAATGCATTGATAAAAGAAGATTTAATAAGCAGATCCGATGTTGATTCAAGTCTTGCGACAAGAAATCAGAACAAGGCGCTTTTAGATGCCGCAAGACAACAATATGAGCTTGCACAGGTGAACTTAAGCTACACAAATATAAAATCACCGATTGACGGACGTATCGGAAAAGTTAATATAACGGAAGGCAACTATGTAACGGCGACTTCCGGTTCTTTAGTTAATATTTCAAGCACGGATCCGGTTTATGTGGCATTCAGCCTGAAAAGCGACGATTTTGTAAGTCTTTTGAGAGCAAGCGACAGGTTCAAAGATGTTCAGGTGCAGGTACAGTTTGACGAAGGTCACTGGTACGACAAAACGGGCACCGTTGATTTTGTAGACAACCAGATTGATAAAGATTCCGGTTCAATTAACATGCGCGCAGTATTTGATAATGAAAAGGGCTGGCTTGTTCCTGGAAATTACATGAAGGTAAAACTTATTGCGCCGAAAATGGTTCAATATATGACGGTTCCGCAAGCATGTACAAAAGGCGACCCGATGAGCGGATATTACGTATGGGTTGTTCAGGATAATAAAGCCGTAAGACGCGACATAAAAGTCTCTGACAGTATAAACAACAACTGGATTGTAACTGACGGGCTTAATCCTGATGATGTCATAGTTGTGTCCGGTATCCAAAATATTGCCGCTGAAGGGCAAAAGTTAAAAACAATTGATAATGCAGAATACCAGAAAACTTTAAAGGCCGAGAATGAAAAAGATAATAAATAAAGATCAACTCTACTTTTTTATACGAAAACCGAGATTTGCACTTGTAATATCAGTGTGTATTGTAATTATGGGGTTAATTTCGCTGGCGAATTTGAAGCAGGAAAACTATCCTGATGTTACCCCGCCGCAGGTAAGGGTATCAGCCTCCTACACAGGTGCAAACGCCGAGGTTATTGAATCCTCTATAGCAACGGTTCTTGAAAACAAATTGAACGGTGTTGAAGATCTTTCATATATGACGTCAACCTCTTATGACGGCACATATACATTAACAATGTATTTCAAAGTCGGCTCTGACAGAAATATTAACCTGATGAACGTTCAAAACAGAATTCAGCAGGTTTTGTCGCAATTGCCTGAAGAAGTTCAAAGAACGGGTGTCACTGCTCTAAGCCGTACATCAGGTTCAGGTGCGATAATTTTGAACATGCTGCCGGAAGAAGGCAATTGGACCCAGCTTGATATGACAAACTACGGTTCAATCTATATCAAAGATGAACTCAAGCGTGTTGAAGGTGTTGCGGATATTGACGTATTCGGCTCAGGCGATTATTCAATGAGAATTTGGCTTGATCCGCAAAAAATGGCAGGGCTTAATATTTCCACAAGTGAAGTTAAATCTGCAATTGTTAACCAGAACACTCAGGTAACTGCAGGTTCTCTGGGCGCACTTCCGACTGACGATGAGCAGGCTTTACAGCTTACTTTGAAGACAAAAGGAAGATTGTCAGAGGTAAAAGAATTTGAAAATATTATAATCCGCTCCAATATGGACGGAAGTAAAGTGAGGCTGAAAGACGTTGCGCGTGTTGAATTGGGTGCATCTTCATATTCAAGCCTGGGTAAGGTAAACGGAAAGCCCGCGGCATTAATTATGGTATCCCAGCTGTCCGACGCAAATATTTTGAACCTTTCAAAGGCGGTTAAATCCAAAATTGAAGAGTTGAATTCAAGAATGGATAACGGATTGAAAATTCAGGTTATAAAAGATGATTCCGATTATATTCACGAATCAATGAAGGAAGTTGAATTCACGATTTTGCTTACGGCATTAATTGTTGTAATAATAATCTTTTTATTCTTAGGCGACGGTATGGCAACCCTTGTACCGTGCGTTACAATTCCTGTGTCGCTTGTCGGTACATTTGTGGCTTTAAAGGCTCTGGGAATGAGCTTGAATTTATTGTCATTATTTGCACTTGTACTGGCGGTAGGTGTGGTAGTTGACGATGCAATTGTTGTAATTGAAAACGTAAAACGCCACCTTGAGGAGGGAAAATCTGCCGTTGTTGCAACGCAATTAACCATGCAGGAGGTAGGTTCAGCGCTTGTTGCAATGGCGTTGGTATTAATGGCTGTATTTGTACCGATTATATTTATGGGCGGCATGACAGGGGTTATGTACAAACAGTTTGCGGTGTGTATTGCCGTGTCAATTGCAGTTTCTGCAATTTGTGCGTTAACGCTTTCTCCTGCAATGTGCTCACATTTTCTCGGGCAGGAAAATAATGATAATTCCGACAAATTCAAATCGCCTTTAGCAGCAAGATTTGAGCATATAATTGACAGAATAAACAAAAGAACGTCTGTTATTGTGGAAGATTTTAACAAATTCTTTGAAAAAGTTGAAGATTTCTATATGGAATTTGTAAACAGATTTGTTCACGATAAAAAAGGTACGATAATTTTGTATCTGGCGCTTGTTGTGTTGACGCTTGTAGCATTTAAGACAATACCGACGGGCTTCATTCCGGATGAGGATCAGGGGGTATTGCTGGCGAGCATAACCCTTCCGGACGGCGCGTCACTTTCAAGAACGGAAGCTGTAGGACAAAGACTTGTCGAGCAGATAAGGGATTTTGACGGTATTGACGAAAACAAACTTATGGTATTTGGCGGAAACGGTGCTACAAATAGTGCTACCGCGATTATTTCTCTTGACGATTATGCGGAAAGAAAAGTGACTCCGATTGACTGGATTAAAAGAAAACTTCAGGGCAGAGAAACCGATCTTTCCCACACCGCAATATTGAGCAGAATAAGGGCAGTTGCGGCAAACATAAAAGAGGCGTCAATCGTTGTATTTTCACCGCCGGCAATCAGCGGTATGAGTATGATGGGCGGTTTTGAATTCCAGATGTTATCCCGCGGCGAGTATACTCCGCAGGAATTGGAAGCTTGGGCAAACAAACTTATTGCGGCAGCCAACCAGGATCCGTCACTTTCAAGCGTATATACAACCTTCCAGGCAAACGTTCCTCAATATACTCTTGAAATTGATTATGAAAAAGCCATGGCACAGAGCGTTGATTTGCAGGAATTATACTCAACACTTTCATCAATGCTCGGTACATATTACGTAAACGACTTTAACAAATACGACAGGGTATTTAAGGTTCAAATGCAGGCTGAAAGTGATTTCAGAAACACTGCAACGGATTTGTCCGGAATTTATGTTAAAAATACAAACGGCGTAATGGTTCCGATACTTTCTCTTGTAAAATTAAAGCAAACAATCGGCACCGCATCAATTACAAGATACAACCTGTATCAATCAGTTCAAATTCAAGGTCAGGAAGCTGCAGGAAAAAGCTCCGGTGATGCTATGAAGGCTATGGAAGCCGTTGCAAAACGCGTCTTGCCGTCTGATATTACTTTTGACTGGTCAGGTACATCCGCTCAGGAAAGGGAAGCTTCCGGTCAGACTGCCGTAATTGTTGCAATGGCGCTTGTGTTTGTATATTTGTTCCTTGTTGCATTGTATGAAAGTTATTCAATACCTGTTGCGGTACTTTTGATTTCCCCGATTGCGGCGCTGGGTGCTTTGGTATTCCAGATGATGATTAACCAGTCATTTGATATTTATTCACAGGTGGGTATGATTACGTTAATCGGTCTTGCCGCAAAACAATCAATTTTGATTGTTGAATTTGCAAAAGAGGAACACGAAAAGAACGGGCTGCCTGTTAAAGATGCTGCTGTAAAAGCTGCAAAATTAAGGTTCCGTGCGATTATGATGACGGAAATTGCGTTTATTCTCGGGGTTCTGCCGATGTTATTTGCATCAGGCGCCGGCGCAAATTCAAGAATTTCGGTCGGTTCAACCGTATTTGGCGGTATGGTTGCCGCAGCAACTATAGGTGCTGTTTTGACCCCGGCATTTTACGTAATTATTCAGGAATTTGTTGACAAGTTCCCGCACAAAGAAATTACCGAAAAAGATTTGGAGTATGTTGAAAAATGAAGAAGATTTTTAGCATAATTTTAATAATAATGTTTGTTACGGCAAATTCGGCAAGCGCCTGGTCATTTAAGAAAAAAAACAAAGCAGCCAAACCCGCGCAAACGCAGACGGTGCGGACAAATCCTGCTCCGGCAGCGAATAGCGATAAAGTTGCTTTTTTAAAAAAGAAAAAAAAGCAGGAAAAAATCCAAATCGTTGAACCTGAAAACAAAAAAATCAATTGGCGCCGTGAACGCAAAAAAGCTGTTGAAACAGCCAAAACTAAAAAAGAAACTTCTAAAGAGGCAGAAGGAATGTATGAAACAAAATTCCCTGTCATAAACAGCCAGATTGAATATACGGAAATGAACGGCGAAGTCACTCTTGCCGACTGCATTAAGCTTGCAATCACCCACAACCCGACAATCATGTCAGCTATCAGCAATGCGGAGATTTATAAATCGCGTATAGGTCAGGCATGGTCAAATTATTTCCCGACACTTGGTGCGGGGGTAAGCTACTCCAGAAACGATATGCTTATGACCATGAACAGAGGCGGAGCATTCTCCGGCATGATGAACAGACGCTACGATTTGTACTATACGCCGACATTGTCTGCCAATATGCTCTTGTTTGACTTTGGTAAAACCAAGGCAAATGCCGATATGGCAACCAGAAATTATGAGGCTTCACGTTATGACGCGGAAACAAGCATTGAGCAGGTAATTTATAACGTTAAAGTCGCATACTATAACGTGGTTTTTGCGGAAATTCAAAAGACCGTGTACGAAGACACCGTTCAGGATTATGAATTGCAGTTAAAGCAGGCGCGGGCATATTACGAAATCGGTAAAAAGGCGAAAATCGACGTTACAACCGCTGAATACAACCTCGGGAACGCCAAAGTTAATTTGATTAAAGCAAAAAATACACTTGAGCTTGCAGGTGTTCAGCTTGCAAATGCCGTCGGTATCCCTGAATTGGAAGATGTTATTTTAAAAGATAAGCTTAATACAAAGGAATACAGCGTAAACTTTGAAGAACTTTTGAAAACCGCGGAGGAATCCCGTCCGGCATTATTAGCCTCTAAAAAATTAATGGACGCTGCAGAAATGAATGTCAGAAGTGCAAAAAGAGCTTTTGCACCGGATTTAACGGCATTCGGTTCATATCAAAACGGAGGCGCCAAGATGGATATGGATTACGGTTATCAATTTGGTGTTCAATTGAATTATACCAATTTAAACCTGATGTTGTTGAAAAAGCAGGTGGATGAGGCAAAAGCAACTTACAAAAAATATGTTGCGGATTACGAACAGCAGAAGCAAAATGTATATCTTGAGGTCAAAAGCGCTTACATAAGCCTTTTGAATTCCCGCGACAGTCTTGATGTTGCAAAACTTGCGCTTCAACAGGCAAAAGAACAGCAGTATCAGGCATTCAGACGCTATCAGGTGGGGCTTGGCAACGCAATTGAATTTAAAGATGCCGAAAATACTTATTTGAACGCGCAGTTAAGCTATTACTCCAACCTTTTGGATTACAACGTAAACGCGGCCGAGCTTGAGCGTGTTATCGGTGCGCCCGTAAAAGAATCGGAAGTCGAATTATAGGTTTGACATTTGATTTTTTGTGATAAAATAGTCTTGTAATATTCCCGGATCGTCTAGCGGCAGGACTGAAGATTCTGGCTCTTCCAACGGTGGTTCGAATCCATCTCCGGGAATTTATAGTGTTTATCGTAAAAAAAAGAGTTAAGTATTTGGAATTCCCGAAGAGTATTCTCACCATGCAAGTTTTCGCGCCGCTCAAACTTGCGGGGTTCTACTTTTCAAGTACCCTCATCTGCAAGGCTCGTGTTGCTCGCCTGCATCTGAGCTGGTTCCATCTCCGGGAATTTTTTAGTGTTTGTCTTTTATTAAGAAAGGCAGCAATATATTTTCTCGACGACGCTGTCTTGGTCGCTCGCAATAAACGGCGTTACGGTCTTTGCCTTCGCAAAGCCCTTCAGCCTCTGCTCGCTCCCGCTCCCACCTCCAGCTCCGCTATTGTCTCGAAAACATATTGCTGCCTTCTCTATCTTTTACGGATTGGCTGGCTTTTTGCGTGTAATTACAAGCATTACCCCTAAAAGCACAAAGCATATCCCTGCCGCAATCCTGAAGGTCATTTCTTCATGAAAAAATACAATTCCGAAAAATATTGCAGTCAATGGCTCCAATGCACCTAAAATCGCTGTTTTGGTTGAGCCGATAAGCTTTATCGCAATATTTATCGTCTCAATTGATATTACCGTCGGCAAAATGGCTAATCCCAAAACGCACAGCCACATGTAACCCTCAGGCAAAATCTGCAATTCAGTACAGAATTTCAAATTGAATATATAAACCAAAAGCCCGAACAGCATTACGTAAAAGTTTAATTTATCATGCTTAACATGCTTTATTGCCTTTAATTGTTTAACCCCGACGATATATAGCGCATACAAAAGCGCTGACAATAAAACAACCGTAACGCCGTGAAGATTCAGCGTCACGCCTGACTTACCCGTGTATAAAAGCAAAATTCCCCAGAACGTTAATAAAATTGCATAAATTACGCTCAGAGTTATCTTTTCCTTATAAAAAATACTCATAATCACCGCCACAATTGTCGGATAAATAAAAAGTATTGTGCATGCAACACCCGCCTCAATGTAGCGAAATCCTTCAAACAAGGTCAATGATGAAAACGAAAACATTAACCCGAGCGCCAAAAGGGTTATGAATTCCGCAAAATTTACTTTTAAATCAACCTTTTTGACCAGTTTTATCCATAATCCGTAGATTAAAACAGCAGCTGCATACCTGTAAAACAAAACCGAATTCACCCCAATCCCGTTATTCAAAAGCGGCAGGGCAAACAGCGGATTCATCCCGTAGCTTGTCGATGCTATTATTCCGTTTAAGATACCGGCGGTGTGCCTTTTCATACTCTCTCCAAGATTTTTTGAACTTATGCAAAATTTGTCATGTAGTAGTTTGCAGGGTAAGAATGCGCTAACTCTTTGTTAACCTCAACTACTTCTTCGTTCATGTGTTTGTTTGCGTAATTTTCGTCGATAACCGGAAGTTTATCAGCCTGCTCCTGTGTTTTAATTACTTCTCCTGCGGGAACATAGCGGTTCGGGGCAACTTTTACCCCTATAACTTTTGCGGTCGGCTCAATTACAACGTTGTCACCGATTTCGGATTTATAAACAAAAGACTGCATGCCGGCAAATACATTGTTGCCGATTTTTGCGGGACCGTGAACCTGTGCCTGATGCGCAAGGCTTGTATTTTCACCTATATAAACCGAAAATTCCCTGTTGTCATGCGTTACTCTGCCGTGCTTAAGCCCGTGGATTACAACGCCGTCTTGAACATTTGTTCCTCTGCCTATGTAAATCGGGGTTCCTTCATCACCTCTAATTGATGCAAACGGGGCAACGTTTACGTCCGGCGATATTATAACCTGACCGATTACGCTTGCCTGCGGATGTATTGCCGTGTTCGGCATGATATTCGGCATACGCTTTTGCGGGGTGAAACTCGTTTGCGGGTTCGGCATTATATTTTTCGGGTACATTAATACTGGCTGCATATTTCTCCTTTTTTTTATTTATAATCGTGTGAATTCTATTTTTTGTTAATTTATTTACAAAAATTAACTGTTAGTTCTTGCAACGGAGTGTCTTTCAAGCATTACCATCAAAACTGATATGTCAGCGGGCTTAACTCCGCCGATACGTGAGGCTTGCGCAAGGTCTTTCGGGCGGATTTTAGCAAGTTTATCTTTGGTTTCTGATGATATGTGGTCGATTTTTGAGTAATCTATATCGTCCGGAATTCTGTATTTTTCAAGCTTGGATGCTTGTTCTACCTGAAACTCCTGACGTTTAAGGTATCCGTCATATTTGATTAAGATTTCCGCCTGCTCGTAAACATCCCGCGGAAGGCTCAAATCAGCGGTTGCCTTATCGACTTCTTTCAGAATTTTGTAATCAATATTCGGACGCTTCAAAAGCTCTGCAAGCTTCATACCGCGCTCAATTCCTTCTCCGTATTTTGCCAAAATCTCATTAACTTCAGACGATGCGGGAAGTTTTGTTTCGGAAAGCCTGTCGAGCTCGCGGCTTATTGCATCCTGCTTATCTTTGAAAACTTTATACTGCGCGTCATCAATCAAGCCGATTTTGTGACCGGTTTCCGTAAGCCTTGCATCAGCATTATCCTGACGGAGCAATAGTCTGTATTCTGAGCGTGAAGTAAGCATTCTGTAAGGATCTTCAATATCTTTTGTCACAAGATCGTCAATCAAGGTTCCGATATAAGACGAACTTCTTGAAAGCTCAAGCATTTCGGCATTATTCAGGTAATTAACCGCGTTAATACCTGCGATAAGCCCTTGCGCGGCGGCTTCTTCGTAACCGCTTGTGCCGTTGATTTGCCCGCCGAAAAACAGCCCCTTAACCTGTTTTGACATTAAAGAATGTGTTGTCTGCACTGCCGGAACATAGTCATATTCCACTGCATAAGCAGGTTTTATTACATGCGCATTTTCAAGCCCCGGAAGTGTTCTGAGCATTTGTATCTGAACCTCTGCCGGCAGACTGCTTGAAAAGCCTTGAATATAAACCTCATATGTTCCAAGCCCTTCGGGTTCAATAAAAATATGGTGCGACGGATTTTCGGAAAATCTTACGATTTTATCCTCAATAGAAGGGCAATAACGCGGTCCGACCCCGTGGATTAATCCCTGATACATTGGGGATTTGTCAAGGTTTGCGCGGATAATTTCGTGGGTTTTTTCGTTTGTCCTTGTTAAATAGCACGGATATTGCGGTCTTATCGGGCGGTTTGGCTTGAAAGAATAGAAATTTAATTCGCTGTCGCCCGGCTGGATTGTCATTTTTGAATAATCTATTGTGCGTTTGTCAACGCGTGAAGGGGTTCCGGTTTTTAATTTTTTTGTTTGAATCCCTAATTTGTGTAAAGAATCAGAAAGCCCTATTGCGGCTTTTTCGCCTAATCTTCCTGCGCTGTAGGATTTTAAGCCAACCCAGATTTTACCTTCAAGCGAGGTTCCTGTGGTTAAAACTATTGCGCGTGCACTGTATTCTATTCCAAACTCATCAACCGCGCCGCAAACTTCTCCGTCTTTTGTCAAAAGTTCTGTTATACAGCACTGTTTGAGATAAATATTATCGGTTGTTTCAATAATATTTCTCATGTATGCCATATATTCTTTTTTGTCTGATTGCGCGCGAAGTGCGCGAACGGCAGGACCTTTTGAAGAGTTCAGCATTTTCATTTGAATATAGGTGGCGTCGGCTGCTTCTCCCATAACCCCGCCCAATGCATCAATTTCGCGAACAAGGGTTGACTTTGCAGGTCCGCCGATTGCAGGGTTGCACGGCATAAGCGCTATGTTATCAACATTGAGCGTGCACAACAAAACCTTACACCCCAGTCTTGCCGCAGCTATTGCCGCTTCGCATCCCGCGTGTCCCGCACCTACTACTATTATGTCAAATTTGTTCTTCAAATAATCCATATTATTATTATAAAGTGAATAAGGTAATAAGTAAATAAGAGTTTTCTTTTGGTTTGCTAACATATTTGTCTGACTCTGCAAAGCTAACCGTGCGTTCGTGTCATCCTGAGGCAACGCCGAAGGATCTCAATTCAGGGATTCTTCGCTGACGCTCAGAATGACAGGCTGCCGTGTCTCAGTCATTAATGTATTTTCTCAAAACTGTCTGACTATCTAATGCATTCGTAGGATATTTTGTTTAATTAATAAAGTTAAATATTTTTTGGCCGAAATTCTCTGTATACACATTTATTGGAGCTCGAAATGTCAGAACAAATTTTAATGCCGATTGGCACAAATAATAGCGAAAATGCGAAAAAAGCACAGTATTCATTGGAAAAAGCCAGACAAGCACACGAAAGATATTTAATCAGGCAGCAAAACAGCGATTTGCAGGAGGCAATTGAACATTATGTTGATGCCGTAAAGCTTGATCCTACAATTCCCGAAAGCTATTACAGGCTTGCAAGTCTTATGTGGGAGCAGGGACAAATTAGTATTAATACGGCTATCGAACAGTGTAAAACGGCATGTTCTCTCGCTCCCTCCAATATGAATGCACATATGTACACCGGCTTTTTCATGAAGCTCGCTCAGGATTACAAATCGGCTGAAGAAGAATTTAAGTCTGCAATTAAAATGAGCAAACTCAAATCCGCAAGACCCCGCCTTATCTTGGCACAGTCTATTTTGCAGAAAATTAATGCAAAAGACGGCAGCGCAGGTGACTATGCGGGATTTTTGTATTATTTCCTGACAGGGAGCATGATGCTTGCATGGGACAAGCCCGCGCTTAAAATGTTCTACAAAAATATTGCGGATGATTTGTCTGTTTTTAAATACAATACAATCGGCAAATTGTTTGAAAAATTCCGTATGCTTCCGGCTGCCGAAAACCTTTACAAAAAAGCGGTTACGGAAACCGAGCATGATGAGATTTTCTACAACCGTATGGGCGATATTGCCTTAAAAAATAAAGAATATGAAATCACAGTCGAAAGCTACAAAAAAGTTCTTGAAGCAAACCCCTTAAACCGCGATGTCTGGGCTAAACTTGCAACTGTTTTGCAAACGTTTTTCCCTGATTCGAAAGACGAAACTATTGACTGCTATGAAAAACTTCTTGAATTTGATGAAGATAAAGCCCCGATTTATTACGAACTCGGGCACCTTTATATGGCAAAAGATGACAAGATTAATTCAATTTCAGCCTTCAAGCTCGCATGCGATCTTGATCCTGAAAACCCGTTCTATAACAACTCTCTTGCCTATGCTTATTCAAAAGCTGAATTGTTTGAAGATGCAATTCACCATTACCGGAAAGCTATTGATCTGAACCCCGATAAAGAATGGACGTCAATTGTATGTCAGGCACTCGGGGCTTTGTACGCAGAGGTTAACGGAAATGTTGAAGCTGCTGTTGCAACTTATCAGGCAGGTTTGATTCTGGATCCGAATAATTACGACTTGTATCTCGCACTCGGTGATATTCACATGGCAGAATACGATCTGGATAAAGCAATTCGAGCTTATTGCGACGCGATTACGCTTAACCCCGCTGATTACAGAGGTTATTCAAAAGCAGGAATTGCACTCTGGGAAAAGGATTACCTTGAAGAGGCTCTTGTGGCTTATCATAAAGCCGTTGAATTGAACCCTGAAAATGAATTTGCAAGAAATAATCTCGGTATTCTTTATCTTGACGGGCTTATGGATGCCGAAGAAGCTCTTGAATATTTTGAAGAAGCTATTGAGCTTAACCCGAGCTACACCCTTGCTTACTTTAATGCCGCAAGAGCCTCTGAAAAAATGGGATTTACCAATGACGCCGCTCACTATTACCAGATGGCAATTGATTTGAATAAAATTACAAACGATTTGGATGAAAATGATATAAAAGAGCGTCAGCATAAGCTTTTTGAGCTTTAATTAAAGTATTTTAAGCAACAAAACTTAATCCCCTCTTGAATTTAATTTTTCTTTAATATAATATTTGTAATACGAACGTGCGTCGGTGGATTTTTTTGTGGAAAAAATCATCTCAACACCGATTTAAGGAATTTATTTATTAGTACTGGTACAAATTATAAAGGAAAGCAAAAAAATGAACCCTATTATTCAAGAATTGGAAAAACCATATTTGGAAAAAGAATTACCGGAAATGAATCCGGGTGATACCGTAAAAGTTTTCGTAAGAATTATAGAAGGAAACAAAGAAAGAACTCAGGCTTTTGAAGGAACAATCATCAAAGAACACGGTTCAGGTATCAACAAAACAATTACCGTAAGAAAAGTATTCCAAGGCGTTGGCGTTGAAAGAGTATTTTTGGTACATTCACCGAGAATTGAAAAAATCAACGTATTAAGACGCGGTGATGTCAGACGTTCTAAATTATACTATTTGAGAGAACGTTCAGGCAAAGCAACTCGTATTAAGGAAAAAATTGAAAAAAGATAAGCTTCACATACACTGGTATCCGGGGCATATTGCCAAAGCAGAACGTAAGTTGAAAGAGCAGCTTACGCTTGTGGATGCAGTGATAGAAGTAATTGATGCGAGATTGCCGTTTTCAAGCGGTTATGATAATATTGCGGGGCTGTTAGGCGACAAGCCCCGTTTAATTTTGCTTAATAAATCGGATTTGACCGAAAAACAGGAGCTTTTGCCTTGGATTAAAAAAATCGAACAGGAAACGGGCTTTCCCGTTATCCCGACGGATGCTAAAAATTCAAAAGATTTGTCCGTTATAGTTAAAAAAGCCGTGGAGCTTGCGGAACCCAGAATTCAGGCGCTGATGAAAAAAGGATTATTAAGACGTCCCGCAAGGGTTATGGTTGTCGGAATGCCTAATGTGGGTAAATCCAGTATTATTAATAAATTAACCCGCTCATCTAAAACCAAAACCGGTGCAAAAGCAGGTGTAACCCGTCAACAGCAGTGGGTTAGGATTAATCCTCAATTGGATTTGCTGGATACTCCGGGGATTATTCCCATGAAGCAGGAAAACCAGACCGTCGCACAAAAACTTGCGTTTGTAAATTCGGTTTCCGAAAATGCTTATTCAAACGAGCTTGCTGCCGATGCTCTTCTGGAATTTTTAGAGGGAAAATACCCGCAGGCGGTTAAGGATTACTATAAAGTTGATGAAATTTCGCTGGAGAATATCGCACTGTCCCGTAACTGGATTATATCAGGCGGAAAACCCGATATTGAGCGCACAAGTGTTTATGTTTTAAGAGATTTTAGAGAAGGTAAAATAGGGAAGTTTATACTGGACGATGTTGGTCAAGAGTGAAAAAATTAAGAAATATACGGATAAAGAACGGATGGAAAACCGTACGGCAGAAGAAAAAGAGCGGATTAACCGTCAGGTCAGCCGCCGTTTGAATACCGAGCTGACTGCGGATTCCCCGATAATTAAGCTTTTTGCTTTTGACATGCAGGATGACCGAACGGTAATCGGTACTGATGAAGCCGGCAGAGGCCCTGCTGCCGGCGGAGTTTTTGCAAGCGCGGTGTGCTTTAGAGAAAAAAGCAGAAAATTAATCGAAGAATTAATGGTTTTAAACGACAGCAAACAGCTTACCAAAAAGAAGCGCGAAAGTATTTACGACGTAATTTTAAACAACACAATTAATGCAACTGCGTGCGTTGAAGTTGACGAAATTGAAGAAATTAACATCCTGAATGCTTCATTAAAAGCTATGAAAACGGCTTGCGATGAGGTTTACGCACGTTTGCACAATGAATTTGAAATCCCGCGCCATAATCTTATTGTTTTTGTCGACGGAAACAGATACATAAAATACCTGAATTACTCCCAAAAGTTTATAATAAAAGGTGATGCGCAATCCGCGTCAATAGCTGCTGCAAGCGTGCTGGCAAAGGTTACCCGTGACAGGTATATGGAAAAGCTTGATGCGGAATTCCCCCAATACGGCTGGGCGCACAACGCGGGCTACTTAACCAAAGATCATCTTGATGCCATCGACAAGTACGGGCTTTGCAAGTATCACAGAAAATCCTTCCTAAAAAAGCACTTTGCAAAGCTTGAGGAAGAAAATTCTTCCGGCGTAAAGCCTACTGTTTTGGACAAAAATCAGGATGAAGCCATAACCGCTGAAGCCCCGCACGGTCAGTTGAGTTTGTTCTAGAGCCATTTGCGCGAGGTGTGTAAAACTCTTAAGATGTATATTACATCATCTCTAACTTGATAAGGAACAATGTACGGATACTTTGAAATAACAAACTCACGCGTCCTCAAAACTCTGCCTGCTCTGCTGGCTGCCGGATTATTTGTCAAAACTGTCTCAAGCCTTTCAATAATATGTACTACAACTTGTTTGGCCGCAGTTCTGTTATTCTCGTAAATATATTTTTGAATACATTCCAAATCTTCAGTGGCAGATTTAGTAAATTTTATGCTATACACTTATACCCCAATCTGATTTAACCTTATTAATCGGGACTGTATTTTCATTTTCAACATCTTTTAACCCTTGTTGAATTGCGGATATCTGCCAGGCTTCCATATCAAGATACTTCTCAATCGCATCAAGCGCAAGATAAGCCTTTGTACGACCGGTAGCTGCTGAAAGTTGTTCCAGCCGTGATTTCGTTTCTTTTGGTAATCTTAGCGAAAATTGTTCTGATGACATTGTAACTCCTTATACTACATTGTAACACATTGTAAGACAATTTTCAAGTATGGAGGTTTAAGTCAAAATAATAGCCTTGACTACTTTGTAGATATTTTCAATTTTATCGCGGTCGTCTTTTACTGAATCAATAATCGCGTCAATTTCTGTTATCAAATCCTCAGTAGGCTTTAAATGTTCTGCCGTAAACAGTTCATTAATACTAATCCCAAGGCATTCAATGATTTTTTCCATGGTCTGTGCGGTCATAAAATTTTCGCCCGTCTCAATCCCGGCAAGCGAACGCGTGGATATCTCCGCCTTTTCCGCAAGCTGTTCCTGCGTTAATCCTTTTTTTTGCCTCAATCTCTTTATCTTGTATCCAAGCTGTCTTTTTATGTCCATAATATTTACACCCAAAACTAAAACACCGGTAAAAAAGCTCGTAAGAGAACTATTGAAAAACCTCTTTTATCTAAAAATAAAATAATTGATAAAGAATCTTTAACGCTTGTTAAAGATGGTAGTAACCCTAAGTATTATATGGATAACAAAGCTTTAGAACAGCCGGTTAATTTAGAAGGATATAAAACATTTGCTAAAAAATCAGATATAGATCTTGCATTAGCAAATAAAATCAAAAAGCAATAACGTAATAAGGAATCTAACATAAAAATTTTAAAGCCCGCGATTTGCGGGCTTTTTCTTATGTTTGTGATTACTTGGAAGTATTTATATTATGTTCAGGGTGAGCGGAGTTGGACAAAACTATTTCGTAGAATTCGTTTTTATCAATATTGACGCCCATGGTTTTCGTGTCGCAGTATTTTTTCTTTTTCTTCTTCAAAAGTTTTTTATAGTCGCCTGCCACTATTGAATTTCCTTAATAATTTTATTAACCTGAGCCTCTAGTGCCGTGTAATCCGAGTTGTTATCTATTATGTAATCCCAATCGGTTATGTTATCAAGTCCGGTTTCAGTAATATCGTTTTCGCCGACAAGGTTCCCGCGCTGCATACGGGTTTCGCGTGCTGCTTCCACACGGATTGCGATTGCGCCGGCGGATTTAAAAACTTCGTATTCGTGCGGAACTCGAACGTCCGTTACAATAATATTCCCCGGCTGTTCAAGAATTTTTTTCAACCAGTAATCAGGATCCTGTGCGCGTCCCCGGTTGCCTAAATTTATTAAATCCTGACGGTATTCGGCTTTGTTTTTTTCGATTTCTTCAAAAGTCAGCCCTTTTTCCTTACCGTAGGTTAATTTTATAATATCGCCCATGGCACAGCGTTTGAAATCCGGCATGGCCTCAAGCATAATCTTTGCGGCGGTGTCTTTTCCCGAATACTGTTTGCCTGAAAATATTATTATTTTGTCTGCCATAATTTTTCTCCCTGTTGGTATTATAGCATGAAAAACGGCTTACAAAATTTAATCTGTTTCGTCTAAATTTCTTCTGATGAGCAGAACTCTTGTATTTTTGATGTCTTTTTTTACAGATTCATCTTTTACATAATTTTCAAGCTCATTAAGCATTTTGAATTTTAAATCCAGCGGGTATTCGTCTTCTTTAACCACTCTCATTTTATGTAAAAGTCGTTCATATATTCTGTCATCGTCAAGTTCTTTAAGTTTATCGAATTTTTTCATAATTTTGTCTTCGGGCAAAAGGTGAATATAGCTTGCAAGGTGCTCGCGTACATCAGGCAATGCATATTTTTCCGCAATATTATAAAATATTTCAATTTTTTTAGGCTTGATTTCGTCTCTTGGAATGTCTAAATCATCAAATATTTCTGCTTTTCTTTGATCTTTTGCCAATAATGGTATTTCATTCATTAAAATGGTTTGCGTTACGGGGTCATTACGCAGCATAAGTTCTTCAAAAAGCTTTCTTGCATATCTGTATGGAAGATACTTTAGTGCATATGCAAGTGCATCATCCACAAGCGGTATATTTTCATTAAAACACTGCTTAATCAAAGGTTTATTGTTTGGAAAATGCTTAACCGAGAGCGCAAGACCTGCTTTTTTACCGGTTTCATCAAGACCTTTTGAATAATAAATTTTCCACCATTCGCATTCACGGTATTTTTTGGGGGTTATCTTTATCTGATGCAATACATATCGTGCGGTTGGGTTTGTGTTTTTAACTCTGTTAACGACCCTTACGCCGCCCCAATCATAGCTGTAATTGTTAATTTTGTTGTGCCCGTTCGGCATTGCCAGCTCTTCGTCGGTTAATTTTGCCCCGTACTTGTATTCATTAACTATTTTTTTAGGCTGCGGCAGGTTATTATCTATGAAATTATCCACCAGATAGCCTGCTTCAATATTGCCGAAATAAAATTTGCCGCGCTGTGTATTATAGCCCATATTGTGCATCCAGTATTCAGCGGTATTTATTTCCGCGTAATTGCCGTGGCTTTTAAACCTGTGCCATTCCGGTCCTTTATCGGCAACCGTGAATACTTTTATTATGTATCTGTCTTTTGTTACGTTGTCATAAAGCCCTTCAAGTTTAAATGCACTGCCGTAATCGCCCCTGCCTAAAAAGATTATGTCAAATTCTTCACCGGGTTCTATGAGGTTATATTTTTCAAAAACTTTTTTCATCTCCTCAACTGTTTTGTCTGAACGTCGATTTCTGAATTCAGTATTCGAGTTTTCTAATCCGGGCTTAAACTCCCGAATTTCCACAGCAGCTTTGTCAAATGCCTGCATAATTTCTTTAATGGCTTCCGCTCTGTGTTCAACCGGCAGCCTGTAGAATATTCCCGGCGGAAGCTGACCTACGTAGCTTGTCTGGGACGGGTCTCTTGAATTCATTATTTCAAGAATATCTTTTTTACCGTCAATATACATACGGTGTTTCATTTTTTTGGTAAGACCCGTAAATGCAGGTACTTGTGTATTTTGATATGGATGTATTGCTTGGATTATCATGATGTTGTTTTATAACCCGTAAATTTTAAAATTTGCGCAATTTTTGAATAATTTTTAATATATTTAATAGTTTTTAACAAATTAATTGCAATTTTACTATGTCCGTCGTATTATGAACGAACGAGTGTAATTTTTACAATAAAGGTGCGGTTATATGGCATTAAATTTTCAGGAATTAGTATTTAATTTACAGAAATTTTGGTCGGATTACGGATGCATAATCCAGCAGCCTTACGATATAGAAAAGGGTGCATCAACGATGAACCCTGCGACATTTTTAAGGGCTTTGGGACCGGAACCCTGGAATACTGCCATGATAGAACCCTGCAGACGTCCGACTGACGCCAGATATGGCGAAAACCCCAACAGGCTCGGGCATTATTACCAGTTTCAGGTTATTTTAAAGCCTTCTCCGGATAACGCTCAAGAGCTTTATTTGAAAAGTCTTGAGGCTATGGGGATTGATTTAAGAGAACATGATGTAAGATTTGTTGAGGATAACTGGGAGTCTCCGACTCTTGGTGCGGCAGGTGTAGGCTGGGAGGTTTGGCTTGACGGTATGGAAATTACACAGTTTACGTATTTCCAGCAGGTCGGCGGGTTAGAAGTTAAACCTGTTGCGCTTGAGTTGACTTACGGATTGGAGCGTATCGCAATGTATTTGCAAAACAAAGAATCCGTCTACGATATTATGTGGAATGATACCCTGAAATACGGCGACATTTACCTCCAGAACGAAATTGAGCAGTCTAAATATAATTTTGAAGTTTCTGATGCAAAATCTTTGTTTACTATGTTTGATTTGTATCAAAAAGAAGTGGATAATTGTATTGATGCAAAACTCGTTTTGCCGGCTTACGATTACGTGTTGAAATGCTCGCATACATTTAATTTGCTGGATGCACGCGGCGTAATCAGCAAGGACGAACGAATTAATTTTATAAACAGAGTTAGAACAATGGCGTCAGCTGTTGCAAAATTGTATGTAGAACAAAGAGAACAATTAGGCTTCCCTCTTTGTAAGTAGAAGGAATACGGATGGCAGAAAAGTATAGTCGCGCGACTTTAACACGCAATTTTTTGAAAACTATTACAAGAATTAAAAACCCCGATGAAATGCTTGCCGATGCAGGTGATGCAGGACTTGAAAAAACGCTTGGCGTATGGGATTTGATTATTTTAGGCGTAGGTGCAATAATCGGCTCCGGAATTTTTGCGGTAGTCGGAATTGCCGCAGCAGGCGGTGATTCATCACTAGGTGCGGGGCCGGCGCTTATGGTATCAATGGTAATTGCGGCTATTGCGTGTATATTTTCAGCGCTTTGTTATTCGGAATTCGCTACAATGATTCCGGTTGCGGGCGGTGCTTATACTTATACGTTTGCGACATTGGGTGAATTTGCGGCGTGGATGGTCGGCTGGGTTTTGATGCTTGAGTATGCAATCGGTTTTATTGCGGTTGCGTGCGCCTGGAGTAACCATCTTGTGCAATTTTTAAGCGGTTTTGAAAGATTTTTGCCCGCATGGCTTTCAAATCCGCCGGTTTGGCTTGTGAATGATCCGTTTACGGCGTCAAAAATTGTTGCGGCAAATCCTGATACGTTTGTCCCGCATGTTTTCGGCGTACCGATTTGTATTAATCTGCCTGCGATATTAATTGTTTTATTAATCACGGCAATCCTTGTAAAAGGTACAAAAGATTCCGCAAAGATGGCAGGGATTATGGTGTTTGTAAAATTGGCGGTTATTGCTCTATTTGTAATTGCCGGTGCTTTTTACGTAAAACCTGAAAACTGGACGCCTTTTGCTCCGAACGGAGTTGAGGGAATTTTTGCCGGTGCGTTTTTAATTTTCTTTGCATATATAGGTTTTGACGCTCTTGCAACAGCGGCGGAAGAATGCAAAAATCCGCAAAAGGATTTGCCGGTCGGAATTATCGGTTCACTGCTTGTTACAACGGTTGTTTACGTGCTTGTTGCGTTAATCCTGACAGGTATGCAGGACACGGCAGCACCTGTTCCTGCGGCGTTTTTGAAGGCGCCTATGGCATACTGTATGATGACTATTGCTCATCAAAACTGGGCTGCAGGGTTGATTTCAATCGGTTCGCTTGCAGGTTTGACATCTGTTCTTCTCGTCCTTGAAATGGCTGCAACAAGAATTTTGTACGCAATGAGCAGAGATCATTTTATTTCCAAAAGATTTCAAAAACTTCATCCGAAATTCAAAACCCCTGCACTTTTGACATGGACTGTCGGACTTCTGGCTGTTGTCGGAATTTTGACTTTGAATTTGGATGTGGCGGCTGAATTGTGCAATTACGGTACATTTACATCATTTATAATTGTTTGTGTTGCGGTATTGATTTTGCGCAAAACAGATCCTGACCGCCCAAGGCCGTTTAAGGTGCCTTTTTCACCTGTTGTGCCTTCACTTGGGATAATTACATGCGGCGGGCTGATGGTTTATAAATCAATGCAGCCTTCAAGTTCAGCACTTTTGTTCCCTGTGTGGCTCGGGGTTGGTGCTATGATTTATCTTTTGTACGGATTTGTTAAAAACAGATTAAACGAAAACAAAATCCATAATGAAAAAGTTCACAATAAAAGACAGGAATTACTGAAATAGATGGCAATTAAAAATATTTTATCCAACATGTTAATCAAAAAAAGCCCCGATGAGCTTATTGCGGTAAGCAAAAAGTCAGAGCTGAAAAAAACTTTGAACGTTTTTGACCTTATCGTAATCGGTATCGGCGCGGTTGTCGGAACGGGAATTTTTACGATAATCGGAAGCGCTATTCAGGGCGGGCCGGAAGGCGTCGGCGCAGGGCCCGCAATTATAATCTCAATGGTATTGGCTGCTATTGCGTGCGTGTTTTCGGCGCTTTGTTACTCTGAAATTGCCGCTATGATTCCGGTTGCGGGAAGTGCTTATACATATACTTACGCAACTATGGGTGAATTTATGGCATGGATGGTCGGCTGGATTTTGATGCTGGAATATGCAATCGGCAATATTACGGTTGCAAGTGCGTGGACAGGGTATTTTGCACAGTTTTTGAAAGGCTTTAAGCATGTTTTGCCTGCATTTGTAACTAATTTCCCTATGTGGCTCAGAAATGATTACAGGTATATGTTTGCGTATTGCGACAAATACGGTCTTGATCCGCATACCCAGATGCCGTTTATTTTTGATAAAATTCCGGTGGCGATTAATCTTCCGGCTATATTTATCGTGCTCGTTTTAACTCTGCTTTTGATTAAAGGCGTAAAAGAATCCACCAGAGTTGCAAGTATTATGGTCGGGATTAACATGTTTATGATAACCTCGTTCATTGTTGTAGGTTCTTTTTATGTGAAGCCAGAAAATTGGACGCCTTTTGCTCCGAACGGGTTTGAAGGAATTTTTATGGGGGCGTTTATAATCTTTTTTGCATATATAGGTTTTGACGCAATTTCAACTACTGCCGAAGAAACTGAAAATCCGCAAAGAGATTTGCCTATCGCGATTTTGGGAACCCTTATTTTGTGTACAATTCTTTATGTTCTTGTCGCACTTGTTCTGACGGGAACTGTTCCTTTGCATCATATTGATACACAGGCTCCGATTGCACATGCAATGAGAATGATTGGTAAAGACTGGTTTGCAGGACTTTTATCTATAGGTGCGTTGTGTGCTTTGACCTCTGTTCTTCTGATTTATCAATTGGGTACTACAAGAATTTTGTATGCAATGAGCAGGGATAGATTTTTGCCGAAATCTTTAAGATTAATCCACAGAAAATACAGAACTCCGCACGTTTTGACATGGATTTCCGGTATTGTGGTTATCGTGTGCGCTTTGTTTATGGATTTGAGTATATCGGCAGAGTTGTGTAACTTCGGAACATTTACTTCATTTATCATAATCTGTATTGCGGTATTGATTTTAAGAAAAACAGATCCTGATCGTCCAAGGCCGTTTAAGGTGCCTTTTTCACCATTATTCCCGATATTAGGGATAATTACATGCGGCGGTTTGATGGTTTATTCGATGAAATATCTGACGACATCATCTTTGTATTTCCCGCTGTGGCTTTTGATGGGCGTATTGATTTATGCGGGTTACGGCTACAAGCAGAAACGCCTTGAAGAAAAAACAAAACTCGCCCGCGCGTCTAAAGTTGCAAAAAATGCAGTAAAATTCTAAGGCTATGCGTGGGGTTGTGTAGGTTAAAAGCTTTACTGTTGGGCAGGTATGCCCAACCTACCGGCTCAGGCAGTGTCATAGCGAGCAAACGCAGTTGCGTAGTAATCGCATTATTTTGTCATCCTGAACTCGTTTCAGGATCCCTTGTCGTGCAAGTTTGCCCAACCTGTCAACTATCCGTCATCCATATTTATTGCGTGATTACATCCCGGCGGCTTGCCCCCCACCCTAACCCTCCCCCTCAGGTGGGGAGGGAAAATTACACGAATGTTGTCAGACATGATGTCGTGCCTTTGGCACCTCGCAATGACTACATAGGTTTTACCAAAATTGTCAGACATGATATCGTGCCTTTGGCACTTGCATTTTGACGTTGAGCGGGTATAATCAAATTAAGGGAGCATATATGATTGAGCTGAATTATAAATATGCCGACTCATCGGTTATCGGTGACGAAAACGGCTTGAATATTCAACAAAAATTTGATGAATTCAAAGAAACAATCGCAAATATTATTCTTGATTTGAACAAAAGAAAAGATAAGCCCGGTCAGTGGCTAAGGTGGATGAATTTGGGCTACAGTGAGGAAACAGCCTGGTATGTAAAAGAATATGCCGCGCTTGTTGAAAACAGGTTTGAAAATGTTTTGGTCTTAGGTATAGGCGGCTCGGCACTCGGCGGAATGGCTGTTACGGAAGCTCTTTTAAAGCCTTATTGGAATTTGCTTTCTCCTGAACAGCGCAACGGGTTCCCGAGAATTTTTTTCCTCGATAATATTGACCCTGATTCAATTGAAGGGCTTTTGGATGTTTTGGATTTGTCAAAAACATTGGTGAATGTGATTACTAAATCCGGCTCAACCGCAGAGACCATGTCTCAGTTTATGATTATAAAAGACCGACTGGAAGCGGAACTCGGCGATGATTACAGAAAAAATATTGTCGCAACTACAGATAAAAACGTGGGAGTGCTCCGCCAGATTGCAGAGCAGGAAGGGTATAAGACTTTTATAATCCCTGATGATGTAGGCGGAAGATTTTCTGTGTTTTCCGCTGTGGGTTTATTGCCTTTTGCGCTTGTGGGGCTTGATATTGATGAGATTATGAACGGCGTTAAGGATATGGATTTAATCCTTAAAAACACTGATATAAGAGAAAATATTGCGGCACAGAATGCTTTGATACATTTTCTTATGGATACTCAAAAGGGTAAAAATATATCTGTTATGATGCCGTATTCAAGCAGATTAAGGTATGTTGCCGACTGGTATGCGCAGCTTTGGGCAGAATCTCTGGGGAAAGAAAAAAATCTTAACGGAGACACGGTTCATATTGGTCCGACACCTGTTAAGGCTCTCGGGGCAACTGACCAGCACTCTCAAATTCAGCTCTATAACGAAGGGCCGAATGATAAAGTTATTAATTTCATAAGAGTTAAGGAATTCGACAATAACCTTGAAATTCCGAAGATTTTCGAATACACCGGAATAGGATATCTCGGCGGAAAAACGGTTAACGATTTGTTAAATGCCGAGGCTGACGCAACACGTGTTACGCTTATGGATTACAATAAACCGACAATTACGATTACATTGCCGAAAATTACCGGCTATTATATCGGCCAGCTTTTGTATATGCTGGAAATCCAGACGGCAATTGCCGGTTCATTGTATAACATTAATGCGTTTGACCAACCGGGGGTTGAGCAGGCTAAAAATTATACTTATGCTCTTATGGGGCGCGTGGGTTATGAGGATTCCGCTAATATCCTGCGCGAAAAAATGGCACTTAATTGATTTAGGGAAAATTTTTGTTATATTTAGTATTATGTTGAATAAAGTTTTAAAAGTTTTTATATTGTCGTTTATTGTACTCACTTTTTCTCTTAATGCGGCAAAAAGTGACGGGTATAATGGTAATGTGTTAAAAACGGGAATTTCATTACAGGAAAGATTGCCAAACGGTTTTTTTGGAACATGGCGCGTTGCGTCGGTTTTGTCCGAGACCAACAGTGCAAAAACTTTTAAAAAAGAAAATGTAGATATTTGGAACTTATCCAAATCAGGTGACGTCATTAATCTCAGTAACCCTTTTACAGGGGCATCAGCCTCTATAACATTGAGTTATGTGGGTGATGACGCAATCAGATTTTCAAAAAAGGGAAACTATGACGGACAGGTTTTGACAGATACGGTTGAAATAAAATTATCCGGCGACAGTTTTTCGGGGACAAATACGCTTGTTCTCGAGACGCTTTCGGATGTTGATAATTCCGTCATAAAAACCGCAAAAGCTGTTTATATGCTTAAAGGTGAAAAAATAGCGGGTACAAGTATAAAGTGAGGATGAAAAATGCAGGTTAGGGAATTTGATACGGTAATATTAGGCGGCGGTCCGGCAGGTTTTTCTGCGGGAATTTACGCGGCGCGCGGCGCGGTGTCTGTTGCCATTGTTGATATAAACATGATGGGCGGTCAGCCCTCAAATTATCTGGAGCTGGAAAATTATCCGGGTTTCGGAACAATAGGCGGTTTTGATTTGATGGAAAAATTTGAAGAGCACGCTGATAAATTTGGGGCGGAAAAGTTCCCGATGCAGGAAATTCAGCGCGTTGATTTGATTTCAAATCCTAAAATAATTTTAACAAACGAATATGAATTCAGGGCAAAATCCGTAATTATCGCAACAGGTGCCCAGCCTATGAAGCTCGGAGTTCCGGGAGAAAAAGAATTTGTCGGCAGAGGCGTCAGCTATTGTGCTGTTTGTGACGGTGCGTTCTATAAAAACAAAGTGGTTGCGGTCGTCGGCGGCGGTAATGCTGCTGTTGAAGAAGCTATGTATCTTACAAAATTTGCCGATAAGGTTTACGTAATCCACAGGCGCGATGCGCTGAGAGCTGATAAAATCGTTCAGGAACGCGCGTTTAAAAATGAAAAAATAGAATTTGTCTGGGACAGCGTGGTTAAAGAAATCAAAGGCGAAGATTTGGTTAATACCGTGGTTATTGAAAACGTTAAAACAGGTGCAGCTTCTGAACTTTTAGTAAACGGTGTTTTCCCGTATATCGGAATGGTTCCGAATATTGAACTTTTTAACGGGCAAATCGAGCAGGATAAAGGCGGTTTTATTATCACCGACGAGACTATGAAAACCTCTGTGGACGGAGTTTTTGCGGTGGGCGATGTAAGGCATACTCCTTTAAGACAAGTTATCACAGCAGCCGCTGACGGTGCTGTCGGGGCGGTTTATGCGGTTAAATATCTTGAAACACTTGCGCCTGTTGCTGTGGAATAATGCTCACAGCAACACCGAAAACTCAATGTTTCCGTTGATTGCGGTTCGTCTCTCGCTACGCTCGTGCCTTTTGCTCTACATCACGTTGACTTGAAAGCCCCACCAAAGTTGTCAGACTTTTTGCACACGTCCTCGCGATAAACGGCAACGCTCACAGCAACAACGAAAACTCAACGTTTCCGTTGATAGCTGTTCGTCTCTCGCTACGCTCGTGCCTCTGCTCAATATTTGAATATTTATACAAATATCTAATTTGTTACCGTGCCTTTGGCAGCTCGCAATGACAGGAGAAATTACACGAATATTTGCTTACATGTCTACGTGCGTAGCACAAAAAAAAGTTGCCAAAATTATTCGGCAACATTAAATAAACACGAGGATATTAAGAGAGAGAGTATAAAAAACTTTTTTCTTTTTCTGTTCTTATAACCTCAAGAACTGAAATTTTGCATCATTTAATATCCAATTTTTAATTTTTAATTTCCCTTACATTTATATAAACAATTTTTGCCGAATAGAATTGCTCTTTTGGTATAATTTGTAAACATATCTTAACAAATCATGAAAATTAAGGTGTAGCAAGCGTTTTGACAAATCTATAAACAAGAGTTTTAAAAGGGTTAGGCAACAGTTAAAGATAAGGATAAAGATAAAGATTAAAATAAGGATTAATATAAAGATAAAAGTATATAAAAACTTGCGCAAAATTTTTAAACAAAATTCCACTTGTCAACACCTTGACGAAATGGTATAATTCAAAATAGGGATAGCAGATTATGGAAGAATTTAACGTAGTAGAATTTTTAAAACAGGCGGTAGCAATCGGTGCATCTGATATTCATTTGCATGTTGGAGAATATCCTTCAGTCAGGCGTGACGGGAAAATTATAAAGATTGACATGCCGACTTTAACCGATGAAGATATTCAAAAAGCGTGTTTGGAGCTTGCGCCTCAGCATTTGAAGGATAAGATTATTAGCACTCTCGATATGGATTTCGCATACGAGATAAAAGGCGTTGCCCGTTTTCGTGTAAACGTTTCAAGGCAGCTTGCAAAATGCGCAATAGCAATAAGAACTATTCCTTACAATATTAAAAAGCTTCAGGATTTGTATCTTCCTGAGACCATAAATCAGTTTACTGAGCTGGATAACGGGCTTGTACTTGTCACAGGACCGACGGGCTCCGGAAAATCCACAACTATGGCCTCCATGCTTGAACATATAAATACGACTTACCAGAAACACATAATTACAATTGAAGACCCTGTGGAATTTATTTTTAACAACAAAAAATCAATAATTTCTCAGCGTCAGCTGCTTGTAGATACGCAGTCATATTCCGACGGGATAAAATATGCCCTGAGACAGGATCCTGATGTTATCTTTATCGGTGAGATAAGAGATAAAGAAACAGTAAGCAATGCCTTAAAAGCAGCAGAAACAGGCCACCTTGTGTTTGCAACAATTCACACAAATAACGCAATTCAAACCGTAAACAGGATTATAAACATGTTTACGCCTGCCGATAGACCATTTGTAAGAAACCAGCTTGCAGAGATTCTTCGCGGCACAGTTTCGCAAAAGCTTGTTCCGCTTGCCTCCGGTGTTGGTCGTCATCCGGCATGCGAGATACTTGTTGTAACATCAACGATTAAAGATTTTATTGAAAAAAATGAACTTGAACAGATTTATGATCTTGTTAAAAAAGGCTCATTTAACAACATGATTACGCTTAACATGTCATTGTACAGCATGCTGCAGCGCGGCGAGATTACTGAAGATGCCGCACTTCTGGCTTCAAGCAATAAAAATGAGCTTAAACAAATGATGAGAGGCGTGTTCCACGGAACAGGCATGGATAAATAATGAATAATTTCGTAACTGATGCCATTAATTTGAAATCATACAACCTGTCTGAATCCGACAAGATTATTGTCATGTATTCAAAAGATAAGGGCTTAATTAAAGGGGTTGCGAAGGGTGTTAAAAAGCCTAAAAGCAAGCTTGGCGCAAGAATGGATTTGTTGGTTGCAAATAAGCTTATGCTTTACAAAGGAAAATCTCTTGATAGAATTTGTCAGGCTGATGTTTTGAATACCTTCAACAAAACCCGCCGCGATATGGACAAAATTTTTTATTCATTTTACATTACCGAGGTCGTAAGCAATTTTGGGGTAGAGGATGACCCGTGTTCCAAGGAGGTTTACGAGCTTTTGTACAAGGCTCTTGACAGGATTTGCAATGCGGAAAGTAAGGAAGAAATCCTTATTGCTGTTATAAAATTTCAGCTGAAGATGATGCAGATTTCGGGTTTCGGGATAGAATTTGAAACCTGTCTTTGCTGCGGCTGCCATATGAATGACGAAAAAATGTTTTTTTCACCTTCAATGGGCGGCGTTGTTTGTGCGAAATGCAACGAAACTCTGCATTTGAAAACAATTATGCACCACAAAATCCGCGATTTCTTAAACGCATTAGTGCAGTTTGACTTTGATTACAAATCCGAATACGAAGAAAAGGCTACGGAAAAGGTTTGCACTGTTTGCTTTGAACTGTTGAAGGAGTACATAAATATTCACTCCTCTAAAAAATTTAAAACAACCGGCGTTTTACAGGAAGTGTAAGCCGGTGGTGCCAACGGCACGACAACATGTTTGACAATTAAGGTGTAACTATTTAAGTAAGTCGGTTGGGCATACTTGCCCAACAAGAGAGATCCTGAAACGAGTTCAGGATGTCAAAATTATGTTTTGTTGCCTAATAATGCATGGGGGAGTCGGTTGGGCAGACCTGCCCGACACTAAAAATTTATATTGCAATTATTAATTAAACATTAAAAAAATCTGATTTTTTGAAATTTACCCTTAAAATATAATTACAAAGTTAAAAGGAGTTGATTTTAATGGTTGATATAAACAGATTTACGAATTATTCACAGGAGCTTTTATCAAGTGCAAACGCGCTGGTAAATTCTAACAAAAATACGGAAATGCAGCCTGAGCACATAATGCTTGCTATGATAAAAGACAACGGGATAATCAAGGATTACCTGACGGAATTGAAGCTTTTGACGCAGTCTTTTATCGACAGAATTGTCGGAACAATTAAGTCATTCCCGACAATATCCGGGCTTCAAAACTCGCAGCAGCTGTTTTTGTCGCAGGAAACCAACAGACTTCTGGATTTATCCGGCGAGATTGCGGACGAATTAAAGGATGAATTCATAAGCGTTGAGGATATTTTACTTGCAATGACAAGGCTGGATAATTCAAATATCCAAAAGATTTTGAGCGATTTCAGAGTAAATCCCAACACTGTTTTGAATGCAATGAAAAAGATTAGAGGTAATAAAAAAGTGGACAATAAAAATGCAGAAGAAAATATGAAAGCGCTGGAAAAATATTCAACAGATTTAACCGCGCTTGCAAGAAAAGGCAAATTAGACCCTGTTATCGGTCGTGACGAAGAAGTCAGACGAATTATTCAGGTGTTAAACAGACGTACCAAAAACAACCCTGTACTGATAGGTGAACCGGGTGTCGGTAAAACCGCAATTGTAGAAGGTTTGGCGCAGCGTATCGTCAGGGGCGATGTTCCGGAAAGCTTAAAAGAAGTTAAGCTGATTTCCCTTGACATGGGCGCACTTGTTGCCGGTGCAAAGTTCAGAGGTGAATTTGAAGAACGTTTGAAAGCTGTTTTGAAAGAGGTTGAAGATTCAAACGGCGATATCGTAATGTTTATTGATGAGCTTCATACGGTTGTCGGGGCAGGCGCAACAGAAGGCTCTATGGATGCCGGAAACCTCTTAAAGCCAATGCTTGCAAGAGGTGTCTTAAGAACAATCGGCGCAACAACGATTAACGAATACAGAAAATACATTGAAAAAGACCCTGCACTTGAACGCCGTTTTCAGCCTGTTATGGTGAATGAGCCGAGCGTTGAAGATACTATAAGTATTTTGCGTGGTTTGAAAGAAAAATATGAAGTTCACCACGGGGTCAGAATTCTTGACAGCGCATTGATTGCTGCCGCAAAGCTTTCCGACCGATATATTACGGACAGATTTTTGCCTGATAAAGCTATTGACCTTATTGATGAGGCAGCATCTTCTTTGCGTATTGAAATTGATTCAATGCCCGAAGAAATTGATTCCATGATGCGTCAGAAAATCCAGTTCGAAATCGAGCGCGAAGCCCTGAAAAAAGAGGACAGCGACGAAGCAAAAGCCAAGGTCGAAGATTTGACCAAACAGATTAACGAACTTGAAGAAAAAATTAACAAGATGAAAGTTCAGTGGGAGCAGGAAAAATCTTCAATAATCGGTGAAGCCGCAATCAAAGACGAAATAGACAAGGTTAAAAAACAAATTGAAGAAGCTGAAAGAAATACTGATTTGCAGCTTGCTGCAGAGCTTAAATACGGCAGACTTCTTGAATTGGAAAAACAGCTTAAAGCCTGCGAAAATCGCGATAAAAAAGACAATCAGTTATTAAAAGAACAGATTGACGAAGGCGATATTGCGGAAGTCGTAAGCAAATGGACGGGAATTCCAGTTACCAAACTTGTTGAAAGCGAAATGCAAAAACTTATTAACATGGAAGAAATTCTTCACAAACGTTTAATCGGTCAGGATGAAGCCGTAACAACCGTTTCCGACGCAATCCGCCGTGCACGTTCCGGCTTGAAAGACCCGAAAAGACCTATCGGAACCTTCCTGTTCTTAGGCCCTACAGGTGTCGGTAAAACTGAATTGGCAAAAGCACTTGCGGAATTTATGTTCAATGATGAAGATGCGCTTATACGTATTGATATGTCAGAATATATGGAAAAACATAACGTTGCAAGACTTGTCGGCGCCCCTCCGGGATATGTCGGCTATGAAGAAGGCGGTCAATTGACAGAAGCTGTCAGAAGAAAACCATATTCCGTTGTGCTTTTTGATGAAATTGAAAAGGCACATCCGGATGTGTTTAACATAATGCTTCAAATCTTTGATGACGGACGTTTGACGGATTCCAAAGGCAGAGTTGTTGACTTCAAAAACACTTTGATAATCATGACAAGCAACCTCGGAAGCGACATAATTCTTGAAAAAACACTTGATTCAATGCTTAATCAAAATGATTTTGACAAAACTAAAGAAGAAGTCCTCGCACTTTTGAGAACAAAATTCAAACCTGAATTTTTAAACAGAATTGACGAGATAATCTTCTTTAAAGCACTTACATTGCAGCAATTGAGTGCGATTGTGGATATCCAGACGGATTACCTGAGAAAACTTCTTGCAGATCAGGAAATTGAACTTGATATCACGGAAGAAGCCAAAGAATTTCTCGCAACCCGCGGGTTTAATCCTGTATACGGTGCAAGACCGCTGAAAAGAGTTATCAGACAATTGGTCGAAAACCCGTTGTCCAAACAAATTCTTGAGCAGAAATTCAAACGCGGAGATAAGCTTATAATCGATGTTGACAACGACGAAATTCAGTTTGTCAAAGAAGAATAAGCCCCTCTCTTGAATTTGTAAACTCACAAGTTCGTTAACAAATTCTTTTCTCTCCCCATAGGGGAGAGTTTGTAGGTTGGGCATACTTGCCCAACAAGAGAGATCCTGAAACGAGTTCAGGATGACAAAATTATGTTTTGTTGCCTAATAATGCGTTGGTGAGTCGGTTGAGCATACCTGTACAACACTAAAAACTTGCCCAACATGAAACTTTATCCATGAGAGGGGCTTTACATGTAAAACTTTTATAAAAGTTTTTCCAAAACATTTTTTTAATGGTAAAATATTCTTATACAAAGAGGAGAATTTTATGTGCGGAATAGTAGGATATGTGGGCTTCAGACCCGTTGTTGATATATTACTTGACGGATTGGAACAGCTTGAATACAGAGGCTATGATTCATCAGGAATTGCCGTAAAATGCGACGATGATATTAAAGTTTACAAAGCAATCGGCAAGCTTAAAAATCTGCGTGAAGAATTAAAATCACATGTCAACGAATTTGAAAAATCCACAATGGGCATCGGTCACATCCGCTGGGCAACCCACGGGGCGCCGACGGTTTTGAACGCACACCCCCACACCTGCAACCACGGAAACCTTGTTCTTGTGCATAACGGTATTATAGAAAATTATAAAGAGTTAAGGGAACAGCTTGAAAAAGAAGGCTGTGTGTTTAAATCCCAAACAGATACCGAAGTCGCTGCACATTTCATCGCTAAAAAATACGAAGAAACCCATGATTTGACAGAGGCCGTAAGACTTGCCGCAAAAGAAATCGAAGGTGCCTATGCACTTTGCGTTATGCATAATGATTACAAAAATACTATTGTTGCAACAAAACGCAACGCGCCGCTTTTGGTCGGCATCGGAGAAGGTGAATACCTCATTGCCTCTGATGTTCCGGCGATTATTAAATACACTAAAAAAGCTATGTATCTGGCAGAAAATCAAATTATTACGGTTACGCCGGATTCTATGAAGTTAATTGACAAGGACGGCAATGAAGTTCCGCAAAAGATTGAACTTTTGCCCTGGGAGCCTGTTGCGTTGAGCAAAATGGGTTACAAACACTTTATGCTCAAGGAAATTCACGAGCAGCCGGATGTCATAAGAAATATTCTTGTCGGGAAACTTCACACAGCAGCGGAACCCGTCATATTGGATGAGGTTAAGCTGACAAAAGATACCTTGAAGAATTTGAACAGAATTCAAATTATTGCATGCGGAACCTCTTTGCACGCTGCAATGGTCGGAAAGTATTTAATAGAAAGTTTTTGCGGAATTCCTGTTGATGTGGAAGCCTCAAGCGAATACATTTACAGACGCACGGTAACGGATGAACACACTCTTGTAATAGGTGTTTCCCAATCCGGTGAAACGGCAGATACCTTAACCGCTATCAAGCAGGCAAAATCCCGCGGTTCGCATATTTTGATTATAACAAACCGTCCGGATTCATCTATGGCACGTGAGGCAGACAGTTTGCTTTCCGTAAATGCGGGGATTGAAGTTTCCGTTGCGGCTACAAAATCTTATATCGCACAGTTGATGGCGTTTTATCTTCTGTCATTGTATATGGCGGAAATCAAAAACAGCACTGATGCCTCTATAATTCAGTCAATTAAAAATGAATTGATGCTTTTGCCGCAAAAGATTGAACAAATTCTGGCAAATACCGATGAAATTCAAAAGTGCGCAAGAAAATTCTCCGGTACAAAAGATTTTATTTACGTTGCAAGAGGAATTAACCTCCCGACAGCATTGGAGGGCGCATTGAAGCTTAAAGAAATAAGCTACATCAATGCAACCGGCTACGCTGCTGGCGAATTAAAACACGGTCCGATTGCAATGCTTGACGATACAATGCCTGTTTTGTCAATATTGATGAAAGGTATTGTTTATGATAAACTTCTTTCCAACAGTGAAGAAGCAAAAGCGCGTAACGCAAGAATGATTGCGCTTACCAACTCAAACGATCCGAAATTGGAGGATTTGTTTGAATGTATAATAAGAGTTCCGGAAGTTCAGGAATTCTTGTCACCGATAATTGCAGTGATACCGTTGCAGTTAATCGCATATTACATAGCGGAATTCTTAGGTAAAGACGTAGACCAGCCGAGGAATTTGGCTAAATCCGTTACGGTTGAATAGTACATTGAAATCGTCAATTCCGGGGCAGATAGCTCTCCTAACGTCATCCTGAACTTGTTTCAGGATTCCCGTAGGTTGGGCATACCTGCCCAACACAGTTGCCCAATGCCGATATAGCTCCCTCGGTGGAGTGAAACGGAACGCAGTTCAAAATAAGTAGAGCTTGCTCTACCAACAAACGACCTGCAAAAAGATGACCAATGCCGATATAGCTCAGTTGGTAGAGCAACGCATTCGTAATGCGTAGGTCGAGGGTTCAAGTCCCTCTATCGGCTGTTTGTTGTCGAGTTCGAGCGCGAGCGAGCAGAGGCTGAAAGTCTTTGCGTAGGCAAAGACTGTAATGCCGTTTAATGCGAGCGAGCAAGACAGCCTCGCTATCGGCTGACTATCACGTCATCCCGGACTTGTTAATGCGAGTGAATTGATAGAAGGTTTATGATTACATCAGAGTTTGTTAAAATTAAATACGTAAAAGATAATACACTTGTTGAAAAAGAACTTCAAAATTTAGGTATAGATCCTTTAAGATGGTCTGTTG
This sequence comes from Candidatus Gastranaerophilales bacterium, assembly GCA_944323695.1. Classification (GTDB taxonomy): domain Bacteria; phylum Cyanobacteriota; class Vampirovibrionia; order Gastranaerophilales; family Gastranaerophilaceae; genus SIG32. Next base: position 208,979 of record CALUTI010000002.1, on the reverse strand, counting down.
CAAAGGTTTCGGAAGACGGGTTGTTGATAAGTGTTTCATATATTAAGTAAAAATTCATAATTATTTGATTAATTTTTTTCAGTGGACTATAATATTTTTTAAATGGAGTGGCCGGGTTGGAATTAAAAGACTTACCGGCGGTAAAAGAATTAAGGAGAAAAAGAAATGACACCAAGAAATTTTTTGTTCACTTCCGAATCAGTTACGGAAGGACACCCCGACAAAGTTTGCGATCAGATATCTGACGCGATTTTGGATGAATTTTTGACAAAGTATCCGCAATCACGTGTTGCTGCTGAAACAACTGTTACAACAGGTATGGCGCTTGTTTGCGGTGAAATTACGGCTGACTGCTATGTTGATATTCCGTCAATTGTCAGAAGAACTATTAAGAATATCGGCTACAAAGGCAGTGAAGGCGGCGGATTTGACTACAAAACATGTGCTGTTTTAACCAGCATTGATGAACAGTCCGTTGATATTGCAGGCGGCGTAAATAAAGCATTTGAAACACGTTCAGCAAACGCTGATACGTCAGTTTCTGAAACTGAAAATATCGGTGCGGGCGATCAGGGAATTATGTTCGGTTACGCTTGTAACGAAACCCCTGAATTGATGCCGCTGCCAATCAGTCTGGCACATAAACTTTCTTACAGGCTTGCTCAGGTTAGAAAGCAGGGCTTGCTTGATTATTTAAGACCGGACGGCAAATCTCAGGTTACTGTTGAATACGTTGACGGAAAACCTTCAAGAATCCATACGGTTTTAATCTCAACCCAGCACGATCCTGAAATTGACGGCGAAACCGACAATTATAAGGTTCAGGAAATAATCAGACGCGATATTACTAAATATGTAATTGATGCTGTGTTTGAAAAGGAATCAATCAAACTTGATGATAAAACAATTATTCTTGTGAACCCGTCAGGACGTTTTGTAGTAGGCGGTCCGCAGGGTGATGCAGGTTTGACAGGCAGAAAAATCATAGTTGACACTTATGGCGGCTATTCAAGACACGGCGGCGGAGCTTTCTCAGGAAAAGATCCTACAAAAGTTGACAGATCAGCTGCTTATGCGGCAAGATATGTTGCTAAAAACATTGTTGCTTCCGGTTTGGCTGAAAAATGCGAAATTGAATTGGCTTATGCAATCGGTGTTGCAGAACCTGTTTCAATTATGGTTGATACTTTCGGCACAGGAAAAATTTCAGATGATGAAATTTCCGATTTGGTTTACAAAAACTTTGATTTGAGACCTGCCGCAATTATCAAACAGTTTGATCTTCGCGGTTTACCGGCTAAAAACGGCGGTAAATTCTATCAACTGCTTGCAGCATACGGTCATATGGGACGTACAGACATTGATGTTCCATGGGAAAGAGTTGACAAGGCTGATGCTTTGAAATCTCAAGCACTTTCTTGCGCCGGCTGCTAAGATTAATTTTTTAAATAAAAAACAGATGGTCTTTTGATCATCTGTTTTTATTATATTTATTTACAATTTTAGTGCCTCCGGCGGGTGCTGCGCGCACGGCGGCAACTTTTGATGGCAAAAGTTGCACAAAACCACCGCACGCTTCGTTCACTAATAACTTGTACGCCTCAACAATAAGGCGTGTAAACTCGCTTTTGCGTCATCCCCGCATTTTTGTGAATCAACGAAAAGCTCAGACAATACACGCCTTTGAAGTTTGTTTCGGCTACAGTTATTGTTCACTCAGCTATCGCGGAAATAAAGTTTCCAGATTATATGTTGTATTTGTTAATATGACAAATTCTTACTACTGCAGATCAAAATCTTCCGCGTGTTTTGTTTTTATCAGATATGCGCTTATGATAGCGGTAATCGGGACACAGGCAAGGATTGCGATACTTCCGATAAGTGCGGAGGTGATTTCCGTTGCAACCTGATTAAGGTTGAAAAATTTGTTTAAATCAATGTTATTTGATAAAAGCACAAGCGGCAATGAGCTTCCCAAATACACAAGAATAAGCGTATTGGACATTGTCCCTATTATATCGCGTCCGACATTCATACCCGATTTAAACAGGTCTTTTATGGTTAAATTTGTATCTGTCAGGTAAATTTCGTTGATTGTACTCGCAATGGAGACACCTGTATCCATAACTGCCCCGAGCGCTGCAAGCATCATTGATGCTGAAAGAATTCCCGTGAAATCCAAATCCGGTCTTGCCGTGTACAAAAACATCGGTTCTTCTCCCGCAAAACCTGTCAGTGTCGCAAGTTTTATTGAGATTATTGATAAAATCGCGGCAAATCCTACGCTTAAAATACTGCCCAAAATCGCCGAGGTGCTTTTGTAGTTAAATCCACCGACTAAGTAAATTGTGATTATTGTAGAGAGAATGCAGACAATTAGTGATGCTAAAATCGGTGAAACTTCATTTAATATCATAGGCGTCATTGCAAAAAAGATTAAGGCAACTGTCGCAACGATAGAAACGAAGCTTAAAATCCCTTTTTTACGCCCAATTAAAATCAGCATAAGGAAAAATATTCCTGTGAAAATGTAGATTGCGTTGACTCTTTCTATATCGGATATAAAAAAGTCAACGTCGGTTATATCTTCAATAAATTCTACTTTAGGTTCCAAATGCAGGATTACCCTGTCACCTTTTGAGAGCATAATGTCATAGGCAGGGTTTCCGGTAAGCATATTATCAATTTCAACCGTTTCACCTTTGAACTTTCCGGTAAGGATTTTTACCGTAACATCCTGTTTAACCTGATTTTGGTCTCCGCCTTGAACGTTGTCTATATCAATGTATTCAATGTTTTCTACAACCCCTTTTTCTGCAGGCAAAACCTGATTTCCATTCGCAAGTGCCGGTATTGTTAAACCCAAAAACATAAAAATAATTATTAAAAATTTTCTCATAATATCCCTCTCGTATTTAGTTTAGCATAAAAAACTAACTTTGTTTATGGTATTATTGTCTTACAGGAGAGAATTATGATAAAAGATTATTTTTTGAATAAAGTTGAACAAGCGGTTGAAAAAGCTGTAAAAGCAGGTAAACTCGGTCAGATGACGGAATACAATACAGGAACTCTGGTTGTTGAGCGTCCGAAAAATGCCGATTTTGGCGATTATGCTGTGAATGTTTCCTGCCTTGCCCGCAATGCTAAAATTGCTCCGCCATTGATTGCGCAAAATATTGTGGAATTCATTGACAAAGAGGATAACGAATTTACGGTTATTGCAGGGTTCATTAACTTTAAGGCCGGAAATAATCTTTTGTGTAACCTTGTGGATGAAATTATCAGGAAAAAATCACTTTTCGGGAAGCCCGAAAATATTCAAAAAGAAAAAATTATTCTTGAATACGTTTCCGCAAACCCGACAGGACCTTTCCATATTGGCCACGGCAGATGGGCTGCTATGGGTTCTGTTCTGGCTAATCTTTTGAAATTCTACGGACATGAGGTTTATCAGGAATTTTACATAAATGACGCCGGCTCTCAAATTCAAAAACTGGGCAATTCTCTTGCGATCAGGATTCGCCAGGAATTGGGTGAAGATGTGGATTTCCCGACTGATGAGATTGAACGCAAAAATTACTATCCGGGAGATTATTTAATCCCTGTGGCTAAAGAATTTATTGAGCGCAACGCTGAGCTTCTGAAACAAGTTCACAATGACATTAGTCTAATTCCTTTACAGACATTGTGCGATTTTGCAAAGGATTATGAGGAAAAAGTCCAACGTGATTTGCTCGAAAAATTCAGGGTGCATTTTGATAATTTTTATTCCGAGCTTTCACTCCATAAATCAGGCAAGGTTGAAGAATGTGTTAATAAATTGAAAGCAAGCGGTAAAATTTACCAGAAAGACGGCGCTGACTGGTTCAGGTCATCAGATTACGGCGATGATCAGGATAGGGTTATCAAAAAAGCCGACGGCTCAAATACTTATCTTACGGCGGATATCGCATACCACATAGGTAAGCTTGAACGCGGTTTTGACAGAATGATTGATATCTGGGGCGCTGACCACCACGGTTATGTTGCCCGTGTTAAAGCGTCAATTGAGGCTCTCGGGTATAATCCTGATAAGCTTGAGGTGCTTTTGGGACAGCTCGTTAATCTTGTCGTAAACGGCGAAGAAGTTCGTATGGGCAAACGTAAAAATATGGTTACGCTTGAAGATTTGATTGATGAAGTAGGCGTTGATGCAACAAGATTCTGGATGGCTATGAGAAATATTGATACCACTCTTGATTTTGATATTGATCTTGCTAAGAAAAATTCCGACGAAAATCCGGTATTCTATGTGCAATATGCCCATGCAAGAGCCTGCTCAATTATCAGAAATGTTATAAATGACAAAATTGACACCCAAACCGGTAAAACTACCCCCGCAATTTTGTCGGAGGATGAATATAAAGATTTGACAGAAAACTTTGATAAATCTTTGCTTGAAGGTAATATTCAAGACGGCAGAAAGCTTGTTTTGAAGCTTGAAGAATACAAGTCTTTGATTGAAAATTCAGCAAAAACAAGACAGGTTTACACAATCTGCCGCTATGTTCAGGAATTGGCAAGCGAGTTCCATTCATTCTATAATTCGGTTCGCGTTATAAATGACGATAAAGAGCTTACAAAAGCACGTCTTGCGCTCGTGTATTCAGTGAAAACGGTTCTGAATAACGCGCTTGATCTTCTTGCAGTTACGGCGCCGGAGAGAATGTAATTTAAACATCTTTAAAGAAATCTTTGTTTATATATTCAATTGCGCTTTTTATGCTGTCAACGGCTTTATCTACAACCTGATTTTTTTCGTGATCACGAAGATTTTTCATCATTACTTTTTTTATATTCCCGCTTTTATCTTTATACACCTGCATCCCGACGTAAGGTGTCTGGTAAAGCTCAAAGGTATCGCCGTTGTGTAAATGTTTTATATCGTAAGATGCTGCAGGTTTATTTAATTCAGCAATTCTGCGGCTCGCAATATACGGTTTGGAATTTTTCTTGCTAAATCGTACTATGTCTTCAATAATGGCGTCCGAATATCTTACTCTTGAATTTATTATAAAATCATTTATTACTGAATTTACTTGCATATTTTCTCCTTTTTATCCATATTAAAGCCAAAAATGAAAAAAATTGCTACCCGATACTATTAAGAATTGTAATTATTTTTTCATAATCTTCTTCCAAAACAAGCTTTGAGCGCAGCTGCTTTGCGTTTTGAAAGCCTGAAAGATAGTACGGGTAAAATTTTCTCATGAACTTTATCCCCGTAATTTCTCCGCGCAGCTTAATTTCTTCATCAAGGTGAAATTTCAGCATTTCTATGCGTTCTGTAATCGCAGGAGCCTGAAGCTTTTCGCCTGTTTTAAGGTAATGCGCAATCCTTGCTATCAGTGTCGGATCGCCAAGCGCGCCCCTTCCTATTGCTACACCGTCCGCGCCGGATTGTTCAAGTGCTTCAACCGCTGTTTCAATGGAGACTATATCCCCGTTTGCATATACCGGCACATCAACATTTTCTTTTAGTTTTTTTATGAGCTTCCAGTCTGCATGGCCTGAATACATCTGGGAACGGGTTCTGCCGTGGATTGTGATAAATTCGGCGCCCGCATCTTGCATTTTTTGTCCGAATTCTACAAAATTAAGCTCTGAATTTGTGTAGCCGAGCCGGAATTTTACGCTGACCGGTTTATCGGTGCCGTCTTTTACGGCTTTTACAAGATCTGCTGCAAGTTCGGGATTACGCATTAATGAACAGCCGTCTTGCCCGCCTACCACTTTTTTAACAGGGCATCCCATATTGATATCTATCATATCAGCAAGCGGTGTCAGAGTTTGGGCTGCAAGCTTCATAAGGTGCGGTTTATGTCCGCTTATCTGGTAAGATATCGGACTGTGGTTATCATTGCGTTTTAAAATCTCTGTGCCGCTTCTGCCTTGCAGGGTTTGCGCAAGAAATTCCGAGCTTATCATTTCCGTTGTCAAAAGACAATCCTGGGAATATTTTCTGATTAAGCTTCTCAATACATAATCCGTTATTCCTGCCATAGGGGCTAATGATACCCGGCTTTTCAGTATTTCCTTAATTTCCATTCTGTTTTAATTCTTCTGCACGTGCTTTTGCATATTGTTTGTATTCATCATCTTCGGCATTGGAGTTTGCGTAATCCGTGTAATATTTCAGCGCCTCTTTTGTGTTTCCTAATGCATCATAATCAGCTGCAATCATGTAATTCAGTATCGTGAATTCTTTATTCAGCGAATAAGCTTTTTTGAAATCGTCAATTGCCTGCTGTCGTTGTTCTTTTACATCATAAATCATGCCCCTGTAGTAGTAAGCATAGGCGTTTGAAACGTCTGTTGATAAAATTTGATTGAGCAGTTTAAGGCTGGCATCATATTTTTCATTTTCGTATAAAGAAATCGCTTCATTAAGTGATTTTAGGCTTAATTGTTCATTTACGCTCTGCATAAAGTCAAGCGATTTTGTATTGTTTTTATTAATCGCAAGTGATTTGTTGAGGTAATTTTTTGCGTTATTCCAGTCCTCTTTTTGTGCGTATAAGACCGCAATATAGTAAGGAATATCAGAATCAACGGGCTTAAGCTTGAGTGCCTCCTGATAATATTTGATTGCGTTGTCATAGTCCTCCATAGCCTGATAGCTTGAGGCTATACCGAGCATTGAATCCACTGTCGGCGGGTTGATTTTTGAGTATTCGTTTATTGCGTTTCGGTAATCCTTTACGTCATAGTAAGATGCGGCTTTTGCAAGTCTGTTGTTTATTGCATCTTTTGTTATTGAATTTATTGCATCTTTTATCTGCGCGTTTGACGGGAAGGCAGATGAAGCTGTTTTAAGCGTATTTAGTGCTTCATTCGGTGTGCCTGCCTGATTTTGTGCGATTGCAAGGTTCAGGTATATTTCCGGGTTTTTCGTGTTAAGCTTCAAGGCTTCATTGTACATTGTAATCGCATCGGCAAGTTTGTTTTGTTTATGCAAATCAAGTGCGTAGCTGTAAAATAAGTCCGCAGGATTTGAGGCGGCAAAGTTTTTCTTGACGTAATCAATAAACTGCGAAGTCGTCATGGAACCTTTAACCAAATTGAGCATCTGGGTTTGGGCATCAGTATTTGCCGGATCAAGCGCAAGAACTTTTTGGTAGCCTGATATTGCGGATTTTGTATCGCCTAATGCCGCATAAGCCTGTGCTTTATAAAGGTTTGCGTTTACGTTATCAGGATAAAGTATTAAAACTGAATCGTAAGCCTTGATTGCGGTTCTGGGGTCACCCTTTTGCTGGTATAAGGTGCCGACGTTTAATCTTGTGTTGATGTTTGACGGGTTAAGGTATTCGGATTTCTGGTAATACATTAAGGCGTCGTCATATTTGCCCTGTTTTTGTAAAATTGCGCCTAAATTCGCCGTAATATCCGCATCGCTCGGTGAATTTTCAAGTTTTTTCTTGTAAATCCGTTCAAGCGCATACAAAACTTCTTTGTTATCGGTTGTTTTTGAAAGTATGTAGTTGTATTCGGCAACAGCTGCATCTTCGTTACCAAGATTATCAAGCATTTTTGCATAATCAAGTCTGAGGTCAATATCCGTCGGCGCTACTGCAATGGCTTTTCTGTAGTATTCGGCGGCTTTTTGGTTATTGCCCAAAAGCTTCATGACATCCCCCACCTGCTCAAAGCTTTCCTTTTGTAGGTCTCTGTCTGCAAGTGTCTGGTTAAATTCATACGCCGCAGCCGCAAAATTTCCCTCTGCTCTCAGTTGTTTTGCCGTGTTAAATCTGTTTTCAGGTGAAGTGTTGTAGTCTGTTGCGTTTAAGCATCTGTTTAAAATACCGGTTACCTGCGAAACCGTCTCGGGAGACGATGTGTTTTTTGTCGGGTAATACACCATGTAAAATAATGCGCTTCTGTAATCATCCGCAGCTTTTTCGTAATTCTTCTCTTCTTTTCCGTAATACATTCCGCGTGCGAGATAAGAGTTGATTAACCCTATCCTTGCGGAATTGTCCATAAAATTTATCCTTAGGGCGTTTTTGAATTCCGTAATCGCGCTTGAATACTGGTAATTCGCTAAATATTGCTGACCTAAATCAAAGTGTTCCTTAAAGTCCGCAAATGCACAATTCGAAAGTAATACCGCTATCAGTGAAAGTTTCAGAAGATTATTCAGGCGCATACATATCCCCCTTTTTCTACTATTCTAATACAAAGTTCTTTATATGTATATAGCCGAACACAATAAAAAAGGATAAACATTACGTTTATCCTTTTTGAATTTGGGGGTTTTAACTTTATTCAAAACTTGATATTGAAATAAAGTTAAGACATTCGTCAAACAATTTTTGAATCGGTAACGACATGTCAATCTCTTCCGTGCTCATCCCTAACAATTCAGCTTGTGCTTCAATCATAATACTTATACTCCTATATTGTTCGTTTGACATTTTATGTATCGGATGTAAAATTGAAATTCTTTAATCATGTTTTTTATATGAATTTTTGAAAATCCTTATCCGGCAAGAGTTTTGGGTTGAAAAAATTGTATTTACATTTTGTTACAAAAAAGTTTTTTTAAGATATATGGCAATTTTTGACATGTTGTGCTATTATAATCAATGGTAATAGTAATATAAGGAGACAGGACAATAGCTAACTACAATAAGGATCAGGCAATTATGAACGAGCGTATCCGCTCAAAAGAAGTCAGATTAATTGACGATAAAGGTACTAATCACGGAGTTGTTCCGACTTCAAAAGCTTTACAGATGGCATACGATGCGGATTTGGATTTGGTCCTTATAAGCCCCAATCAGGAGCCTCCCGTCGCTAAAATCCTTAATTACGGCAAATATAAGTATGAGCTTGAAAAACGTGCTAAAGAAGCTAAGAAAAAACAGCATGTCGTTGAGGTTAAAGAGGTTAAGGTAAGATACAAAATCGATACCCATGACTATCAAGTGCGTATTACTAATATTAAAAAATTCATCGCTCAAGGTAATAAAGTTAAAATCGTTATTATGCTCAGAGGCCGCGAAATGCAGCACAGCGAGCTTGCTTTCGACCTTGCTAACAGATTTATTGAAGATTTGAAGGGTGAACCTTTGCAAATCGAGAAAAAGCCTATGCTTGAAGGCAGAAACGTAACTTTGTATCTCGGACCTCAATAAAAAGTTCTTGACGTTTTAAATTCAGCAGATACAATTAAATATGTGACCAAAACCGGTCATCCCGAACTTGTTTCGGGATCCCATGAAAATTAAATAAAATGTGCCGCAATAGCTCAGTTGGTAGAGCAAGGGACTGAAAATCCCTGTGTCCTTGGTTCAATTCCGAGTTGCGGCACCATTTTTTTGCAATCAAAATCCTTGCGGATTTTGAAGTCCTTGGTTCCCTCTCGAAAAACAACACTCAGTTGTTTTTCTCGGCAGAGTGAGTTGCGGCACCATTTTTTTTAGACGGCAATTGTATTAAGTGTACAATCGTTGCGCAAAAAAATGAGCCTTAACTCGGAGCAAGGTCAAGCCTTGCCCTCTCACAAAACGATAATCAATCGTTTTGTTCGGCAGAGTGAGTTGCGGCACCATTTTTTTTGTAATTAAAGTCCTTATGCCCTCTCAAAGTGCAAGTTCCCTCTTATATAGTATATCTATTTGTTTAAAATATTTTCTTCTTCGTCATAATCAATTTCACGTGGATAAATTGCTGCCGGCTGGTTTATGTGTTCAGGATATGAATTTTCCGTAGGTTTTCCGTTTACGAAAAATCTTTTTGTATATTTTGAACCGTCAAAAAACAGTTTTTCTGTATATTCATTACCGTTATAATAATATTTTTTTGTATGCCCTTGAAGTTTGCCGTCTGCCCCGTAGTGATAAATTTCATCTTTTATTACTTTTCCGTTAAGAATTGTTTTTTCTTCCTTAATTTCTCCGTATTTGCCGTAAGATGTCTCTTTTATTGTTCCGTTAGCAAATGTATTTAATTCATTATTTTTTCTTGCGGTAAACGGTCGATAAAATCCGATTTTTTGTATTTGCATGTCTTAATTCTCCTGAAAGTATTAAAATCGTAAAAATTTAAAATTTGTCGTGTTTTTTTTATCACTATTTACATTTTTTTACAAATAAGAGTTTAAATATCTTCCGGAAGTTCAAAATCCTCGTCGTTGGTTTCGCGCAGAAAATCCGTCCAGCTGTTGTAGTATTCGCTCAGCGCATAAGTATAGCCCACGATTATGGATTTGTAAGCCTGTTTCATTACGATTAACGCCGTAATGTCGGATTTGCCGTGTTCGTAGCTGTCCATTGACATGTCTATCATTTTTTCGGAACTCTTTAGAATTTTATCCTCATAGTAATTCAGGTTCTCTCCCGCGGTTAAAAATCTTTCATAAGCCGCGCTTACGTCTTTGATTGCTTTGTTTTTTACTGATTCGTATTTTAGTTCCGCTTGGCGAACCTTATAGGCTGCGTTTTGAATTTCCGGTGAATAATTGTAGAACAGCGGGATGTTTACAAGGCTTGCGCCTGCGTAGGCTCCGTTGTTGAAGTTTCCTGTGTCTGAATAGGCTCCCGGCTTATACGCATAACCGCCCGAAATCGAAATATCAGGTATTCTTTGGCGGGCTATAACCGTCATGTTTTTCTCCGCGATATCAATTTCCTGCTTTGCAATTTTTATGTCATAGCGGTTTTCCAGCGCCTTTTCAACAATTACGCTGAAGGGTGGAAATTTATATGTCGGAGGCGGGGTAAGCATTTCCGCAAAGTTGTTTTCCTCGGAAAAAAGTTTGTCTTTACTGTCATAAATAACTTTATTCGGGTCGTTTATTATTTTGTTGAAATCCGCAAGTGCCGTGTTTACATTTACTTTCGCTGTATTGACCTGCGTAATCAGCTGGTTTAAAGCAATTTCTGCCTGAAGTACGTCAATTTCAGGTACTTCGTTTGATTTTGTACGATGTTGGGCTATTTCCAATAATTCTTCCTGAAGTTCTTTTTGCTGTTCAAGTGTATCAAGTATTGATTTTTGCGCAACAAGGTTTATGTAAGCTTCACGTACGTCCATTTTTAGGTCGAATTTTGTATAACCTACATTTTTTTCCACAAGTGCAAGGTTTGATGCTGCAAGATTTTTACGCGCACTGCGTTTTAAAATCTCTATATTTTCGCTTAAGCCTATCTGGCGTGGCTCTGATCGGCCTGATGCCCCTAAAAAATAAAATGCGTCAACAGATGGATTTTGAAGCCGGTTCGCTGACTTTATATTGTTTTTTGCTATTTCGACTTCTATTTGCGCCGCCTTTAAGTCGATATTGTTTTTTAATGCCGCATCTACAGCTTCATTCAGGTAAACTTTTTTTACCGGCTTTACATCTTCAATGCCCGATACTGCTATCGGGCATGTGAAGATTATCAATAATACGATTAAAAGCTTTTTCATACTATAAAAATTATAACATGAAATTAAACATTTTTGCCCATGTTGTATGCTTCTTTCATAAGAGTTGTTCCTGCAACTTCTCCTTTATGCCAAACACCAAGACCGTATAATATGCCTTTTTCTTTTGTGCCCGGCAGGCAGTCAACAGTAAATCCTCTGAAACATTCTATTGTTTTTTGCATATTTGCTCTGCTTGTGTCTGCTGCTGTTATTATGTAGTAAAATTCCTTGTTTTGAATTTCAGTGTAACGCGGCACTGTTCTGTCAATAAGTGTTTTCATCTGTCCGTCAGGTGTGTAAAAATAAACAGGTGTCGCAAGAACGATTACATCCGAATTTATCATTTTGTCTAAAATCTCTTCCATATCATCTTTTTGAACACATTTGTGTGTTGTGTTGCAGACTTCGCAGCCTTTGCAATAGTTTATTTGTTTTTCCGCAAGAAATATTTTTTCTGCGTCATGACCTGAGGCTTTTGCACCTTTTACAAATTCATCGCATAATAAATCTGAATTCCCGCCTTTTCTCGGGCTTGATGATAATACCAAAACTTTTTTACTCATATATTCCCCCTTTCACTGTCTATACATTTTTACTTTACTACTTAGAGCGTGCTCAAGGTCAAGTTAATTTTTTATAAATTTCACATAATTTAATGTTTGACAGTAAATTGTATATATGTTAAAGTGTATTCAGGTTTAAACTTAACGGGGATTAATGTTTATGAAAAGATTTGCGTTCACACTTGCAGAATTATTAATTACTCTCTCTATAGTCGGTGTAATAGCTATTTTGACAATACCTACAGTGACTACTAATATGTCCAACCGTTCAAATATAGTTAAGCTTCAATCTACTATTAAAACTTTAAATGATGCCATAGGAAATTTATTAATAGAAGAAAGAGTTAATGATATAGGTGATTCTTCGCTTGTGGATAACAGGGCTGAGTTATTTGTAAACTATTTAAAGATATCATCTCAATGCGATGATGACCCAAGTATATGTTTTGGCTCGGATTACACTTCAATTAGCGGTACCGCTGTTGATCCTTTTACCAGATTAGTTGATAATGATGATGCAATGCTCCCAAACGGCGCAGTAATACAAATTACGGAGGTTACTCCCGGAGAAAATGCGGCAATACTCATAGATGTTAACGGACCTAAGAAGCCGAATCAGGTCGGCAGAGATTTATTTACTGTACGCCTTTTCAAAAACGGTATGGTAGGATCTGACTCTGCTTCAGACGATTATGATACGATCAAAAACGCTTGCATAAAAGCTACAGGATTAGGGATGTATGGACTTCCTTGTGTATATTTATTGGAAACAAACGGCTGGGTAATGGATTACTAGAGGTGCTTGTATGAAAAAAGGTTTTACTTTAGGGGAACTTTTAATTGCTTTAACTGTAATAGGCGTAATTATTGTTATAATCACGCCTATGGTGGTTACGCATTTTCGCTCAAAGTCTCAGGTCGCCGCATTACAAAGTGCGTATACTTCTGTTGCAAATGCTGTCAAGCTTATGTTGATTGACGATCGTGCATCATCTGTTTCCAAGTCTTTATTGTATTCTGATGATGCATCTGATACTGTGACATCAACTGCAGGTGCTTTTTTAAAAAAATATTTTAAGGTTACACGAGATTGCGAAACTGAACCGGGTGACTGTTTTGCGGCAAGTTATAAAAACATAAATAAGGATGCGATTTCTTTACCGGCGAAGGGTGAAGCCTATTGTGTCGCACTTGCAACAGGTTATTCTATGTGTATCACCCCTCCTGATAGTGATACTAAACTCGGTGCAAGGGTTCTTGTTGATATTAACGGTCCTCAAAGACCTAATATAGGCGGTCGTGATTTGTTTTTATTCTATATTTATATGGACGGTTTTATCGGTGACCGTGTAAGTACATCCGGTGATTTGGCTGAATGTACTGCCAATGAATATGGCTCCGGCTGCTTTAACAGAATTATTAATGCTGACTGGACTATGGATTATTAATGCTAAACCTCGGGCTAAGTAAGAATTTTAATACAATTATGTCAACTTTTTTGAGCTATTTGCCTTCCAGACTTCTGGTTGTATTAAACTCACTTATTATTGTACCTATTTTAGCGCATATACTTTCCGAAAAAGAAATAGGTATTTTTCAGTTGTCAATCGGGGTTTTGAATTTGGTCTGTACTTGTTCGACCGATTGGATAGCAAAATCAGCTTTGAGGTTTTATGAGAAATACAGGGCGTGCAGCTGTCTTGATGAATTCTTTTCTAACATAATCTGGCTTACGCTGTTTATGTATGTCGTTATATTTTTATGTTTTATATTATTTTCCGATTTTGTTACAGAAAAGTTTTTTATACAGAAATCTGTTCTTTTGCTAACCTTGTTTATTGTGATTCCGGCAGGTATCAGACAATTTTTATATCAGGTGCTGAGGGTTTTGAACAGGCCTTTTCTGTATTCATTCAGTATTATAATTTATCAGATGTCATTATTGGCGCTGTTTTTAGTATTCACAGGATTTTTACCAAATGTATTTGCGGTTTTGAGTGCAATGGCATTTGCTATGATTATTATTGATATTTTTATGCTTAAGCAGGTAGGACTTCAAATAAATCGCTTTCACAGTGTGCATTCCGGCATGCTGATTGAAAGTTTAAAGTATGCGTTGCCTCAAATCCTTACAAATTCAAGTATCTGGGTTATTCTGAATATTAACAAATATGTGTTTCAGTATAATCATTATTTTTCGGACACTGCACTTGCAGGAATTTCGTATTTTCTTGTTACCAGTATTTTGACGCCGATTTTATCAACATTTTCCTTTGCAATCTTTCCGAATATTATTAAAAAATATGAGCGTAAAAGCCGGATAAAAAATTATATGACAAATTCAATACAATTATACTGCGCGCTGTTTATTCCTGCAGTAGCTTTATTTTGTTATTATTCAAAGATAATTACGAATCTGGCATTTGGTGATAAGTATCCCGAAGCTTATCTTGTAATGTCGTTTTTCGCGGTAAGTTTGTTTATTCATGAGCTTATGAAGCTTTTTAATGTCAAATATCATTTGCAAAATAAAACTTATATAGAAATGGCGGTCAGTATTCTGGCAGGATTAATAAGTTTGAATCTGAATTTTATTTTAATTGCCAAATTCCATTTGATAGGCGCGGGTTTGGCTATGCTGATTTCAATTGTTCTTTTATTCTCGCTGAACCTTATAATACAATTTATGGATTATATTAATTATGTTTCCGTAATTAAAACAGCGCTGATCGCGGTTGGGATAACCGGCATATCGTATTTGTTCGTTGAGCTTTTGTTTATGCCGTTGAGTTTTATTTATCTTGATATTATAAAACTTATTTTATACATATTCTTATGTTATCTTTTGAGCATGATATTTGCCGGAAAGTTATTTGAATGAAAAGACAAACTGCCGTTTTAGGTTGAAATTTTGTTTATCTTCTAAAAGTTTTGCTCTCATACTTTGCCATACGGCGTTTTCTTTGTCTGTAGGGTTATAGCGAACCCAGACTGCGTATCTGACTTTTGGACCTGCAAGCTCAGATTTGTTAATAAATTTGTAATCTACATCTGCAAGGTTATTTTCTTTAGCCATAAGCTTTAATTCTTTTTCCGGAATTTTTGAAGTGAATTCGTCTTTTGCAATGCCCATAAGGTTTTTATTAATCCAGCACATGTCTATTTTATGAAATCCGGCCATTTCCATAATTTTATTAAAGGTATCTATATAACCGATTATTTTTTCCTTATCTGCGGTTGATTCGCAAATAATTCCGTTAATAGTGTCTATAACGGAGTTTGATGTTTTCATTATGAATTTATGATAATCTTTGAGTTTGAACTCGGAATTAATCAATTTAAGCTGTTCCGCAAGCTCATTTGTGTAGTTATCAATTTGTGTTAAGTCTTGTTGGTTGTATAAATTTGAATCTTTCATTTCCTGAACGATTTGTTGCATCCGGTTAACATGTTCGGTAATTTTATTATGGTACTGTGCTTTGAGGTATAAGTTCGGCATGGAAGATATTTGCAAAAGATTTACAAAAGCTGTCTGCCAGTCATTTAAAAGTTGAATTTGCGGATTATTCAGGGTTGCCTCAATAGTTTGATTAATATCGGTTACTGTTTTGGGATCAAGAAGCGGCAATATGAGGTCTTCACATTGCAAAACCCGCTTAAAGAGTTTGACCGGACGGTCCCGGAGTTCCTTCAGGTTTGAGAATTCCTGCAAATGTCTTTTAAAATTAAACAATCTGTATTCAATATAATCGTCATCATTTGTCAGAAGTTTCAAATTTTTCAGATATTTAGCCGAACAATTGCCCGTAAATATGAGCGGCACAAAAAATCTTCTGGTTAATTGGAGTCTCTGTCCGGTAAAAGATTCAGCAACAATTTCGGCATTGACTATGTCATCGCCTTTTTTTATATCTACATAAAAGTCCGTAACTATTGTAAGCTCACGCATCATATTGACTGTGTTTTTGCTGTATTTTATCAACTGTGTATATAAGGTTATGGGGCTGTAGTCTTCAATTAATATTTCATTTTGTTTTAATATAAACGGAAACGTCATGCGAATTTGTCTGTCATTTTCATCCACAAGGAGTTTTTCAGTATATGCAATATAATTTTTGTGTTCAAAAAGTTTCGGGATAGACATACTGATGGATTCAATATTCGCGTCGCGTTTGTTGAAAAGCTTTGTGAGAGAGGTTAAAACATCATAATCAGTATAAAACTTATTAGGATTAATGATATTAATATAGTTATAAAATTCCGTTTGAAAAATAGTCATTTTTTCATCAATATTTTTAGCAATTTCCCGGCTGTTTTTGCCGTCAAATTCATATTCGCCGAGATATACTCCGATTGAATAATCAAGATCATTCGGAATGGGATTATGCTTTAGAAAACCCGAGCCATAGGCATTTTTGTACAAAATTTTTACATCCAGCTGATTTGATTTCATTGTAAGTACAGTGTTGTTCAAAGCTTTGTCAACTTCTTTGAGGGATTTTGAAATATAAGGAAAAACCTTTGTATTTACATTAGGATTTACCCATACTATTTGAAGCGCAAACCTGTCAAAAACCAAATATAGCAATAAAACAATTAATACACATAACAATAAATTTTTTTTCATACAGCCCTCTTACAAAAAATTATATCATAAGAGGCAAAAAACATTAAACTTCTATAAAAAGCCTTTGGCCGACGATATTTTGTTTACCGTTGTAGTAACCTGCAAAATATCCGCCTCTTACGGGGTTATTTTTAGCATAAGAATTTGCGCTGTTGTAATTTACAAACGGATTTCTGCCTTGCAAGGATGCTGAAGTACTTCTGACAGCAGTTGCGGAAGATACATTTTGACCTGATAACACTTGAGTTAATAAATTTACAATACTAGCCATAAAACCCTCTCTGTAGGTTATTTAATGAAGTTTAATTCTTTGTCATTATTATATCATAATTAGACAGAAAAAGTTAAAATTTCTTAACAAAATCCTCTTTTTTATGTAGTATAATTTGGAATATGAAAAAAATATTATTAGTCGGAAATTTATATGCATTGGCGGAAAAGCTTGCATCGTACGGCGCAAAGGTTTTTGTGGCACCGGGAAATCCTATGATGCAGGAATTCGCACAATGTGTTGATATTAGGGAAGATAGTGCGGAAGAGCTTTTAAAATTCGCTGTTGAAAACGAAATTGATTTGACAATTGCGGTTTCGGATTCGGCAATAAAAAGCGATATTGCATCTGTATTTCAGGCAAATGAAAAGCTTATATTCGCCCCGACTGCAAAAAGTGCTAACTTTGCGATAAACAAATCTCAGGGCAAAAGGTTTTTGTACAAATTGCATGCTCCGACGCCGAAATTCGGGATATTTGAAAAGCTTCCGCTGGCGCTGGATTATTTAAAAGATGCAAATTATCCGCTTGTTGTGCGCTGCGACAATAATAATGCTTCACTGGACAGATTATGTTGTACAAATTTTGAAAATGCAAAAAACTTTACGGAAGAATTGTTTTTGCGCGGTGAAGAAAAAGTTGTTATAGAGGAATACGCTCCGGGGCATGAGTTTACGCTTTATGTAGTAACAGACGGCTATCATGCAATTCCATTGTCAGTTGTGCATAATTTCAAGTTTACGGAAGACGGCGACGGAGGACTTTTAACATCCGGCGTCGGCGCTTATGTTCCTGATTACAAGGTGCCGGAAGAAATTATTCAAAAATTGTTTAAAAATGTTGTTTTAAATGCGATAAATTCTCTTGAAAAACGCGGTATGCCGTATTTAGGAATTCTCGGAATTGATGCTGTTATGACGGATAGTGATTCTTATACATGCCTTGAATTTAAGCCGTTTTTGCAGGATTTTGATGCGCAGGCTGTTTTGAACATGATTGATGAAAATTCAATAGAACTTTTTGAAGCATGCGCAAACGGGTTTTTCGCTGATGAATACGAAGATATTTTGACAAATGATAATTGTTCCGTTTCTTGTCTTGTAAAATCCCGCACAGAGGGCAAGGTTATCCCGAACCTTGATGCGGTTGATTCAAATGTAAGCTTTTTGGCTGCATCCAAAAATAACTACTTTGAATATGTTTCCGCAAAAGGAAATAACTTTGTCTTAACCTCTTGTGCAAAAACTTTTTCCAGAGCTAAAAAAATACTTGCGGAAGATTTGGAATTAATCAAATTTGACGGGATGAAATATAGAAAAGACATAAGTCTTTAAGACGATAAGACGTTAAGTTCTTTAATAAAGATATTTTTTCCTCTCCCCTTGAAAAATTTTCATTTATCGTTAATATAATGGTATGAATTACTATGAAATTTTAGGAGTTACGCCGGACAGTGAGCCGGCAGAGATTAAATCAGCATACAGAAGGCTTGCACGCAAGTTTCACCCTGATGTGAATCCTGACGGTGCAAAGCGTTTTAAAGAAATTTCAAAAGCTTACGACACACTTTCCGACGAGAAAAAAAGAAAGCAATACGATACCCTGAACGGATTTTTTAAAACCGAAAAGACAAAAACATCCTCCCGTCAGGCAGAAAGCGAATATAAACAAAAAACACAACAAAAGTCTGAAAAAGCTCAGGAAACCCGCAAAAAAACTGATGCAAAACACGCGGATAACAAGTTTGGGGATATTTTCGGCACTATATTTGAAGCTTCTCAAAAGAGCAAAAAAACAAAAACTCCCGAGCCTGTCAACGGCAAAGACATAAATACTGATGTTACAATAACCCTGTCTGAAGCCCTAAAAGGCACAACGCGGACGGTTAATGTTGTCCATACTGAGCTTTGCCCCAGATGCCACGGCAGAAAATTTATTAACGGCTCAAAATGTCCGGTTTGCAGCGGCTCAGGTGAATATTCAATCCACAAAAGAATCAGCGTAAAAATTCCCGCAAATATTAAAAACGGCGCTAAACTCCGCTTGAAAGGCGAGGGTGCGGAAGGTCAATTCGGCGGGAAAAACGGTGATTTATACCTTTATATACAAATAAAAGGCAATTCAAATATGAGCTATGACGGCGCGGATATTTTGTATAACGTCCCGATAACCCCTTACGAGGCGGTTTTGGGCGGTGAAATTATAATCCCGACACTTGACGGCTCGGTTAAGCTTAAACTGCCTGAAAGAACTCCTTCCGGGCAAAAGTTCCGTCTTGCAGGTCAGGGCTTGAAAAGGAACGGTAAGACTGGCGATATGATTATCACCGTGTCTATTGAAATTCCGAAACGTTTGTCGGATGATGAGGTTAAGCTGTACGAAAAATTGAAAAAACTTTCAGCGGACAACATCAGAGAGAATATTTTATGAACACCAAATCCGTCAGAATAAAAGAAATTTTTGACTCAATTCAAGGCGAAGGTCCTTATATAGGCTATAAACAGATTTTTGTGCGTTTTTGCAACTGTAATCTTAAATGTAACTATTGCGATACGGAATTCTCGCCGAATGAATATTTTGAGGAATTTTCACCCGAAGAACTCGCTGTTTATTTGAAAAAATTCGATTTAAAAACTGTTCATTCAATTTCTTTGACAGGCGGGGAACCGCTTTTGGCTGTTGACTTTTTAAAAGAATTTTTGCCTTTGACCGGCGGAGTTAAGATTTATCTTGAAACAAACGCAACCCTTGCGGACAAGCTTGCCGAAATTATTGATTTTGTTGATATAATTGCCGCTGATATCAAGCTGGAAAGCGCGTCAGGAATTAAAGATTCCTACAAATTCCATGACAAATTTTTTGAAATTGCAAAGCAAAAAGAATGTTTTGCAAAAATCGTGTTTAATTCAAAAATTACGGATGATGAAATTAAAAAATGCTGTGAATTGGCTCAAAAACACCATATAGCACTTGTTTTGCAGCCGGTGATGACAGGAACCAGACTTTCTGTCACCTCTGAATTTGCGGAAAATATTTTGAACAGATTTCTGGCACAATACCCTGTCACACGCTTAATCCCGCAGATGCACAAATTTCTGAATGTGCGCTGATTTGCAAAAGCCCGTTATTTAGTATATAATTTTATTCAGCGAGGTAGTTATGGCGATTAAGAAAGTTTTAAAATACGGCGAAAAGTCTTTAAGAGAGCCGTCAAAGGAAGTTCATAAGGTTTCAAGAAAAATAACTGATTTGGTAAATGACCTGTTGGATACAATGTATGCCCAAAACGGTGTTGGTCTTGCCGCACCGCAAATCGGGGTAAACTACAGAGTTTTTGTCATAGATGTTTCTACAGGCAATGAGCCTTTGAATCCTATGGTTTTTATCAACCCGAAAATTATTAAAAAATCAGGTGCCGTAATCAGTAACGAAGGCTGCCTGAGCTTCCCTGAAGCTTACACCGATGTCAGACGCTACAAAAATGTTATGGTAAAAGCAATGGATACACACGGTCGTTCGTTTACACTGGAAGCAAAAGACGGATGCCTTCTTGCACGCGCTATCCAGCATGAATTTGATCATCTGGACGGGGTTCTTTTTATTGACCATTGTATAAACCGCTTTGAGACGGAAAATGTTTTGCAAAAGTTCAATCTTCCGCCGATAGAACCTGAAAAACTGCTTGAAGAACCCGAATTGGAAAAGGAGCTTAATGATTAAAATTATTTTTTTCGGAACCCCGAAAATTGCGGTTAAATCGTTGGAATACTTATATAACTCCGATAAAATCGAGGTTTTGGCTGTCGTAACCCAGCCTGATAAACCCGCAGGACGCGGTCATAAATTAACCATGTCGCCGGTTAAGGAATTTGCTGTCGCGCATAATTTGCCCGTATTTCAGCCGAAATCCATAAGAAAAGAGTCTGAAATTCAGGAAAAATTGAAAAAGCTTGAGCCGGACTTTTTTGTAACCTTTGCATTCGGACAGATTTTGTCGCAGGAAGTCCTTGATATTCCGAAATTTGAGACAATTAATCTTCACGCATCTCTTTTGCCAAAGTATAGGGGCGCAAATCCCATTCAGCGTGCCATAATTAACGGCGATAAAGAAACCGGAATATGCACTATGATTACTGAATTAGGGCTTGATTGCGGGGACGTGTGCCTTAGGGAAACAATTAAAATTCCTGAAAACATGAATTGTATGGATTTGTTTGAAAAAATAAGCGACATGTCGCCTGTTCTGCTTGAAAAAACCCTTGTAGAGCTTTATAACGGCACCTTAAAGCCTGTTCCGCAATGCGAGGACGGGGTTTGTATGGCAAATAAGCTTACAAAAGAAGAAGCGCAGATTGACTGGTCAAAATCCGCATGCGAGATTAATAACCTTGTCCGCGGGATTTACAAAAGTCCGTCGGCGTATTTTGTTTATGACGGTAAAATTATAAAGGTTCTGGAGGCGCGCGTAATAGAAGATTGCGGGGCTTGCGGTGAATTTATAAAGGTTACGAAAGAAGGAGTCCAGATGGGATGCGGCAAAGATTGCCTTTTATTGCTGCGGGTTAAGCCCGAAGGTAAAGGCGAAATGTCAGCACGCGACTGGTATAACGGGTTAAGAAAATGATTACAAAAGGCATAAGAGGCGCAATTACTGTTGATGAAAATTCCGAAACCGCCATAAAAAATGCGGTTTTAGAGCTTTTAGGCGAAATGTTCCGCAAAAACGACTTGAAGGAAGAAAATATTTCACACATAATTTTTACGCTCACGGACGATTTGAACGCGGCATTTCCGGCAAAGTTTGCGCGGCTTGATATGGGGTTGACCAAAACCGCAATGATGTGCTACAATGAGCTTGCAGTGCCGGATGCGCTTGCTATGTGTTTGCGAATTCTTGTTGTCGTAAATGCAGAAGAAAATTTTGAGCCCGAGTTTGTTTATTTAAAAGGTACAAAAAGCCTGCGCCGTTAAGCTTTAAATTTGTTTTATCACAAAAGCATCGCTTTTTACGTTTTCGACAACGCGTTTGCTTACGGAATCCAGTAAAAAGCTTTGCATTTTGGTCTTTACTTTTGAGCCCATTACCACAAGGTCGATATTTTGTTCTTTTGCATAATTCAGTATGCTTTGCGCGGGAACACCTTCCAAAACCTTACTGTCTTTGACTGTTATATTATACTTTTCAAATAGTGCCAGAAGGGTTTCTACGGCGCTATCCGAATACATTTGCTGCTGTGTTCTTATTGCCATCATCCAGTTGGCGTCAAGGGTGCCTTCCAAAAACAATAAATCCGGATTTTCCGTCACCGTGCAGATATAAACGTTTTTGTCCGTAAGATTTAGCATTTCTATTGCTTTTTTTGTAGTCTCAAAAGACACGTCCGTGCCGTCTGTGGTAAACAGAATATTTTTGCCGCTGTTTCCCTGTTTTGAAATATATGCCGGAATTTTAGCCGCTTCAAGTATTTCTCTTGAAACGGAACCCAGCCAGATTTGAATCCCCTTTTTGCCGTGCGAGCCTAAAACTACCATATCGTAATCATTCTCGTCAAGCTGTTCAAGTATGCTTTCTACAACCGCGCCGCAATGTTTGATTTTTTCGCCTGTATTAAACCCGAGTGCGCTGATTTCTTTTTCCGCATTTTCAAGTATGCAGTCTGCGTTGTTTTTGCAGCTTGTGACAAAACCGCTTTCTTCTATAATTGTATTGTCAGGCAAAAAGCTCCAGTCGATTACGCATATTATATCAACCGTTGTCTCGTCTTTTTTTACCCAGTTGGCAAAATTTTTTATCGCGTCATAGCTTATTTTTGATCCGTCTGTGCAGAATAATACTTTCATTTTGTTCTCCTTTTTTAAGCTTAAAATAAGTTATGTTAAGGAAAATTACATCCTCTTGTCTGCTATAATTTTTTCTGATATTATGTAATTGTAAATTTTTATGGTTAGGGACTGTGTCATGCCGGCAACGCCAAAAGTTAATCTCAGAGATTACAAAGATTTGATAGAAATGATTGCAAAGGTGGAATATCAGAAATTTTCGACCTCACATTTGATTGAGCTGCCGGAATTGATTAATATCGGCAATCATACGCTTTATATACTTTTTAAAAACCATAAGCCGGAGGATTTTAATAATACATACCTCTCTACCGCTATCAAGTGGGCTATCAGAAACGAGGTCAGAAGACGTTACAAATGGTATTCTTTGAAAAATAAAAAACAAACCGAGGAAGAATACGACAATAATTTGAGAGAAGAAGTCTACAAAACCATTTTATCAATTGATGAAATGCAGGATGCGGAAGTGCCGACACAGATTAAATCCGAGGACAGAAACCCCGAAGAATCTATTGAATTTATCGAATTAAAACATGAAATTATGGAATCTATGAAAAAGCTGTCGGAACGTGAAAGAGAGCTTATTGAATACAAATTCTTTAAGGAAAAAAAATTGCGTGAAATTGCAGAGGAGTTCAATATATCGCAATCGCGAATTTCAAGAATTATTCAGGCGGGACTGGACAAGATTAAAAAAGATTTGGCAAGACAGGGGATTATTTAAGTGAAAACAATATTTGAAAAATCAAACGGAGTTGACGGGATAAATTTAACGGATGAAAAAATTGATACATCCTTTCTCGACAGCTCTTTAATAAGAGATGAAAAAATAGGTCTGCCGCAGCTCGGTGAACTTGATGTAATGCGTCATTATAAAGAGCTTTCAGACAGGAATTTCTGTATTGAAAAAGGTTTTTATCCTCTGGGCTCCTGCACAATGAAATATAATCCCAAGGTTAATGAATTTCTTGCGGGACTGGAAAATTTTGCGAATCTTCATCCGCTTGCCTCTGACTCTGATTGTCAGGGCGCGCTTGAATTGATGTATAAGCTTCAACAGGCTCTAAAAGTTTTGACAGGCATGGATGCGGTTACTTTGCAGCCTTCTGCCGGCGCTCACGGTGAATTGACCGGCATGATGATTATTAAAAAGTATTTTGAAACTAAAGGCGATTTAAGGAAAAAGGTTATAATCCCTGATTCCGCACACGGTACTAACCCTGCAAGCGCTAAAATGTGCGGGTTTGATATCGTTGAAATTAAATCAAACGAAAAAGGTCAGGTGGATATTGAGGCACTGAAAGCTGTTCTTGATAAAGACGTTGCGGCAATTATGATGACAAATCCGAATACTCTCGGGCTTTTTGAAGAAAATGTGCTTGAAATATCACGGCTTATGCACGAAAACGGCTCACTTCTTTACTATGACGGTGCTAACTTCAATGCGATTATGGGTTATACAAATCCGCGTCTTATGGGATTTGACGTTGTGCATTTGAATTTGCACAAAACCATGGCAACCCCTCACGGCGGCGGCGGCCCCGGAGCAGGCCCGGTTTGTGTTACGGAGGATTTGAAAGAATTTTTGCCTGCGCCGTTGATTGATTTTGACGGTGAAAAATATTTCAGAAATTATAATCTCAAGCACTCAATCGGTGCTGTTAAGGCTTTTTACGGAAACTTCGGGGTGCTTGTTAAGGCTTATGCATATATTCTTATGATGGGCAAAAATCTTAAAAACGCCTCTGAAAATGCAGTGCTTAACGCAAATTACCTGAAAGAAAAGCTTAAAAAATATTACGATTTGCCGTATGATGAACCGTGTATGCACGAATTTGTGCTTTCCGGCGAAAAACAAAAACACGAAAACGGTGTTTCTACTTTAAATATCGCAAAGGCGCTTATGGATGAAAATACTCATCCGCCGACGGTTTACTTCCCGCTGATTGTTCACGAGGCAATCATGATTGAGCCGACGGAATCCGAAACCAAAGAAAAAATGGATGAATTTGTCGATATTATGATAAAAATAGCAAAAGAGGCAGAGGTAAATCCGGAAAAACTTATTTCCGCACCTCATACCACCCCTGTTAAGCGTGTGGATGAAACGCTTGCAGCACGGCACCCCGATTTGAAATTCCAAGGATAAGATATATGAAAAAACACGAAAAATTAAAAAAAGTAGCATTCCCCCATATGGGACTTATATATGTAGCATGGTCGTGCGCTTTAAGAAAAGTAGGCGTAGAGCCTTATATTGAACCTTATACAAGTAAAAAAACGCTTTCACTGGGTACAAAACATTCACCTGAGGCGATTTGTCTGCCTTATAAATTAATTCTCGGAAACTTTATCGAGGCGCTTGAAGGCGGTGCGGATTACGTTGCGATGATTACATCCCCCGGAATTTGCAGGCTCGGTGAGTACGGAAAATGTATTCAAAATGCACTGCACGATTTGGGGTATGATGCAAGATATATTGAATTACAGCTTTATGACGGAATTGAGGGAATGTATAGATTTTTGAAAGAGGTTACCGGCAAAAACAGACCTCTTATGTTCCTTAATGCAATTATCACTGCTATCAGAAAGGTTTTTCTGGTGGATGATTTGGAAACTAAGCTTGCATATTTGAGAGCCCGCGAAATCAACCCCGGTGATGCGGAAAAAGCCTTTAATAAAGCTTTGAAGATTGTTGATGCGGAGGATTCTTTTTGGAAGCTTAAAAAGGCTAAAAAGAAGGCTTTTGCTGAAATGGATAAGGTTAAATTCGACAAAAACAAAGAAGTCTTGAATGTTGATATTACAGGCGAAATTTTCCTTGTATGTGATCCTTTTTCAAACCAGAATATTGAAAAAGAACTCGGGAATATGGGAGTTCAGGTTAGAAAAAGCCTTACCGTAAGCAGCTTTTTAAAAGATGCGATTATTCCGAAAATGTTCAGAAAAGGCGAAACTCACCTTCAGCGTGCCAACAGACTTGCAAAACCTTATCTTATGCGTGATATAGGCGGTGACGCTCTGGAATGTGTATCTGATGTTGCTTATGCAAATGAGCGCGGAATTGACGGAATTATTCACATAAGTCCGTTTACCTGCATGCCTGAGATTATGTCACAGAATATTTTCCCTGCAATGAGAGAAAACTGTGAAATTCCTATATTGCCGCTTATTATGGATGAACAGACCGGCAAAGCAGGTTATCTGACGCGTTTGGAGGCATTTGTTGATTTGATGAGACGCAGAAAACGCAGAAAAAATCTTGAAGAAAAACAACAATTGAGCAGTACGGCAATATAAATTTTTTGGGATTTGAGGTAAAAAATGAGCATGGGAAAACTTTTCAGAGAGACAATCGGTATTACGAACGATAATATTATTATCTCGTTTCCTCTTATTTTATTTATGTGGGTTTTGACCTTGTATATTACATTTTCCCGCCAGACCGTGAATTCTTTGCCGTTGTTGATTTTGTCATCAGTAACAGTATTAGTTATGACTGGTGCATTTCTTGCCGGATGGTTTTATATGATTAAAAAGGCGGTTAAACTTTCAAAGCAAGTCTTTGTATTGGATACAGACAGAGCCAGAGCTACTTTTAATCTTGTAAAAACTATCCCTGCCGGAATTGGAAAATATTTTTTGTCATATTCAGGGATGATAGTTATCGGCGGATTTATTGCAGCTGTTCTCGGGGCTTGCGTTTTTCAGCTAGGTACTCATTTAATCGGCAGTCTGGACTTGAATCCTGAACAGTTGAAAAATGTTTTGTCATCTGCAGCTGATATGAAGGCGTTTTTGGATTCTTTATCTTTTGAACAGCTTGTTAAGCTTAACAATTGGAATTTGTTGTTCCTTGCAACAACAACCGTAATTTCATTTTTGTTTATGCTGTGGGTGCCGGAAATCGCTTTTAAAACCAGAAATCCTTTTATGGCATTGATTTTTTCAGTGAAAAAAATATTCCAAAAGTTTGGAAAGTCTTTAAAATTATTCATTTTTATAACGGTTTTAAATTTTGTACTATCCTTCATTAACACGTTTTCATTGTTTAATCCGTTTTTGTATTTCATAATGACGGTTGTGTATTTTTATTTTCTGGTATATGTGGTAATGTTAATATTTTTGTATTATGACAGGGAATTCACAGAATAAAGTAATAGCGGTTGTGGGGCCGACAGCGAGCGGCAAAACATCATTTGCGGTTGATTTGGCGCAAAAAATTGACGGCGAAATTATTTCTGCGGATTCAAGGCTTGTGTATAAAGGTTTTGATATAGGCACCGCAAAGCCGACACTTGAAGAACGCAAGGGAATTCCGCATTACATGATTGATATTGTAGAGCCGGAAGTTGATTATTCGGCAGGACTTTATGCGGCTGAAGCCAAAAAGATTATCAATGACATCCATTCTCGCGGTAAAATTCCGATTGTTGCAGGCGGTACTGGGTTATATATAAATATTCTTCTTATGAATTACGATCTTCCAAAGGTTGAACCGGATTATGATTTGCGGGAAAAATTGCGCAAAGAGCCGGATTTACACAAAATTTTGCTGGAGCTCGACGAGGAAACCGCAAATACTATTGATAAAAATGACAGAAAAAAGCTTATTCGTGCAATTGAAATTGTTAAATTAACAGGAAAACCTGTTCCCCGAAGAATTAATAATTCCGAGTACGAGGTCGAATGGATCGGGCTGAACTTTCCGCGGGATGTTCTTTATGACAGAATTAACCGTCGTGTGGATGAAATGCTTGAAAACGGTTTACTTGACGAAACAAAATCGCTGCTTGAAAAGAATGGCAGGATTAACAACCTTTTGTACACAATAGGCTATCAGGAGATGATTCAGTATCTTGACGGGTTATTGACACTTGATGAGGCTGTTGATAAGCTTAAGCAAAACACAAGGCGCTACGCTAAGCGTCAGCTTACGTGGTTCAGGAAAAATCCCGAGATAAAGTGGAATGTTTATCCGGAAAAGTTGAAAAAATAATTAAAATTTGATATTATATTTGTAAAAAAGGGGTTGTGTTATGGATTTGAATAAATTGAAAAAAATCGGACTGATTACAGGCTCTGTTCTGTTGACGTTATACGTTATATTCTTATTGCTGCCGCTTGTTTTGTCGCCGATATTGAATTCTTATCGCGCGCAAATTCAGACAATGATTGAAGAAGCGTCAGGTTATAAGGTTGAACTTGAAGATTTGGGAGTTGTTACGACTCCGAAGCTTACTGCCGGCATAAAAGTCGGTCAGGCTGAATTCAAGCTCCCTGACGGTGAGGAATTTTTAGAAGCGGAAAATTGCAGAGCAAAATTATCGCTTTTACCTTTGTTAATCGGAAGAATTGAAGCCGATGCGGTTTCGGTTGAAAGCGTTGAGGCAAATTTGAAGGTCAGACAGGACGGAAAATTCCTGATAGAAGAATACATTCCGCAGCCGGATCCTGATGCCGCGCCGCAAACTATGCAGCCGCTGCCTTTCGGATTCAAGCTGTCTAACAAGCTTCCGGATGTCACCGTAAAAGAGTACGATATTACTTTTGTTGATATGGCGACAAAAAGTGAATATACCCTTTCCGGCGCTGATATGAAGCTTTCTGATTTTATATTGGACAAAAAAGTTAAATTTTCCGCAAAAGGAAATCTTACCCTAAACGACAATGAGCAATTCAGGTATGATGTTAAATTGTACAATAAACTTATGCCGGATTTGTCCTTGAACGATATGGTGTTTAATCCGGAGCCGGCTGAGGAAAAAAAGTCGGAAGAAGCTATTGTATTTAATGTAATTGATATATTTAAAGCGCTGAACAGAACAGGGCTTACCGCAGATTTGAATATGGATTTGAAAACCGCAGGAAGCTTTGATTCACCTGAAATTACGGGAAGTGCAAATGTTTCAAATCTTTCTCTGCTTGTTGACGGAAAAATGCTTCCCGAAAGTTCGGTTATTTTTCTTGCAAAAGGCAAAAATGCAAATCTTGATGTGAATTTATACTCCGCTGAAAACGAAAAAACGGTTCTCAACGGAAAATTTCATTTCGGAAAAAATCCTTCAACCGATATGCAATTTACTTCAAACGCGCAGTTTAATAACCTTTTTAAAATCCTGAACAGTATTGCCGAGTCATTTAATTATAATGATTTGCGCACCCTCACTGCAACAGGCGGAATTGATTCTGATTTCACTATCAATGCAAACAAAAAACATGTAAATTCAAGCGGTTATTTCAAAATTCCTTCCGCAAGTATCAACTACAAATTATATAAT
Source organism: Candidatus Gastranaerophilales bacterium (assembly GCA_944323695.1). Taxonomy (GTDB): domain Bacteria; phylum Cyanobacteriota; class Vampirovibrionia; order Gastranaerophilales; family Gastranaerophilaceae; genus SIG32. The sequence continues at coordinate 179,939 of CALUTI010000002.1, read as the reverse complement.
GTAGCGCTGAAAAACATAAATGCGGATATTGATTTCAACAATATGGTTAATATAAAAGATGCCGGTTTGGAGATTATGGGGCATCCGTTGAAGATTTACGGTACAATCCAAAACAATGCAGACACGGATCTTCACATAAAAGCGGAAAATATCTTGCTGAAGGGGCTTGTGGCTGCCGCAGGCCAGGTTCAGCTTTTGAAAGAAAACAGCTTTAATTCAGGAACTTTATCTCTTGATGCGTCTTTGACAGGCAATTTGTCAAAGATTATCCCGTCTTTAAATCTTGCGGTTAATAATCTTGATATTAAAAATAACCCGTCAAATACAAGAATTACAATGCCTGAGGCTAAGTTTACCGTCGATACGGACGGTAAAAATTTCACGGGCGACTTGACTGCAAATGAGCTTAAGGTTAAAAATCCTATGGCAGTTGTTTCTTTGCCTGAAACTGAGGTGATTATCGGTCAAAAAGATATTGATATTAAAAAAGCGTATCTTTTGTTTAATAATTCCAGAATTGATATAACGGGCAAAATCGCTGATTATATTAACGACAAAATGAAGATTGATCTTAATGCCTCCGGTAATATTCTGGCAAATGATATTAAATCCATGCTGCCCAAAGAGCTTATGGTGAATGCTACGGGTAAAATTCCTCTTAGTGTTTCCATAACAGGTAATCAAAAGGTTCAGGATATTAAATTGAATATTACGGCGGATCCTGCAAATTATGCGGCAATTTTGGAGGTTGATGCGCTCAAGGGTAAAACCACAAAGATTTCTTCTTCCATGAAAATTGCGGATGATACATTAAAGTTTGCGGACACAGGAATTTATGCCGGTAATACCGCAATCTTGACGCTTGACGGTACGGTGAATAATCTTTCCAAATCCCAAAAACTCAATCTTCGCGCCTCTGTGCCTAAAAAGATTGCTTTTGTAATCCCGGGATTTAAAAATTCATCAATTTCAGCAAGAGGCGATATTGATATTACAGGTACTGCTGCAAATCCTTATCTGAAAGGACTTGTAACCGTTTCCGATATATCAATCCCTGATATGGCATTGACTATGACAAACCTCGTTGCAAACCTGAACGGTCCGGTTTTAAAAGGCAACGCAACAGTGCAAAGCTTTAAAACAGGCGGTATTGAAGCTCAAAATATCGCAGCTGCGTTTTTATTGAAAAATTACAGTGTATTTTATCTGAATAATCTGGCGGCAGATGCCTTTGACGGTAAAATTTCCGGAAACATTTCTTACGGTATTAATGACGGAAAAATTACCGTTAATATGTCAGGCTCTGATATGAATGCCGTTAAAACAATTGAGGGTGCAGCCGGAATTAAAAATGCTTTATCCGGAACTTTGGGCTTTAACGCGGATATTGTAACAAAAGGCGCAACTGATGTTGATATGATGAAAAATCTTACGGGCTCTGCCTCATTTACTGTTAATAACGGAAAATTATTGAATGTCGGACGCTTTGATACTTTGTTATATGCTCAAAATATCCTTGGCAACGCAATTTTGAAGGCTGCAGTGACATCTGTTACTTCACTTCCTATAATACAAAATACCGCGGAATTCAAAAATATTGCCGGTAACCTTACGTTCAAAAACGGCTGGGCAAAATTGAATCCTATAACAATGTCAGGCCCTTCAATGGCTTATTATATTACAGGCGATTATAATCTTTTGAACGGAACAACTAATGTTATTGTTCTTGGGCGTCTGGATGAAAAAGTTGTTGCGGTTTTGGGACCTTTGGGTGATTTATCTGTTGATAAATTAACCTCTTATATCCCGAAATTCGGTGCATTGACGGCTGTTTTGATTGATTCAATGACAACTGATCCTAAAAAAGAAAATGTCGCAAATATTCCGGCGATTTCTTCCGATAATTATAAGGATTTTAAAGTCGAATTTAACGGCGGAATTGACAGTACATCATCAGTCAAATCTTTCAAATGGCTTTCAGAATGCGACACGTCTGCAATTGATGTTAAGCAGGATTTGAATGACGCAAAAGAAGCTGTCAAAAGTACTGTTGAAGAAACAAAACAGCAGCTGCTTGATGCTAAAGAAGGCTTGAAAAATCTGTTTAAGTTCTAAAGAATACATGCCAGAACCATTAAAATCAGTGTACCGATTTGCATGGCGGTTGCCATGTTCTGGGTGAACTTGTTGCTGTCGTATTTGTTCGAGCTTTTTTGCGCACGGTATGCACTTGCAATACGTTCTGCACGTGTCTGGTTGTCATCCTGCGCAAAGTTTGTTCCGAACATTGCATACTCAAGCCTTGAAAGCCTTTTGTCCATTGTTTCATCCTTAAAAGATTGATTTAGTATGGCATTTTCAACTGTTGAAATGTTGGCTTTCTTAGTCGGAAAAAAACTGCTTTTTTTAGGATGTGCAGCGTTATAAGCATCATAGTCAAACTGATTTGGCGATTCATAGCGGTCAAGATGATAGTTTTTGTCAAGCGTAACCACATCTTCATCATCATAAAAATAATTTGACGACTGCGCTATTGCATTATCCATAAAGCTTGAAGGCTTTAATTCCGCCTTTAGTCTGTCTGTACGTGAAGCTAAATCATCATTAAAAGTCTGCCCGAAGGTTTTCTCTTCCAGTGCGGAAAGCCTTTCTTTGATGTCTTTATTGGGAAATTTGTTATTAAATACTCTCTGTTCAAGCTCATCTACCGCAGGATATTGTATATTTGCATCAGCTACGGGAACTTCTTCCACCCGGTCATCACTTTCATTATGGAAGGTGTCCTCTTTAGGCTCTATCTCATGCCCCATTAAATCCGCGGACAAATCGTTTTTTAATTTCGCAATTCTTGTTCCTACATCTCCTGATGATGATGTGCCGTAAACGCTTTCTTCAATTCTTGATAACCTTGAAGAATCGTCTTCCATATCATATTGGAAGCCGTACAGCACGTTTTCTATCTTACCGAGTGTCGGTGTGTAACTGCCGGCATGGGCAAAGTTATTTATCAGGCAGAATACTGCCGCAAGAATTATAAATTTTCTCATAACCACTCCTTAATGTCAGGATAGATTTATTTATTAGCAAATTCTATCCTACATTTCAGGAGTTTGAAAAAAGCTTAAAACGGGCGTTTCTTCGTAAGCAAAAAGTACTAAGTTTAAAATTTATATAGGACTTTTTGCTTAGTTATTGCTTGGAAAACCTATACGTGTTCTTAATCTTTGTTCTTTATAGTTGTCTTCTTTTATTTTAAGGTTTTGATTTTTTTCAATAGCTTGATAAAAATCTTCTTTTATAATATTTCTTCTGCTGTCTTTTCGTGCTATATCGGAAGCTTTGTCCGCAAGAATTACTATAGCACTTGTCGGAAAATTATTCAGTTTCTCTGCAATTTCCTTGAGGTCATCTTTATTTTTGGAAAGCGGTACCCCTTTAAGCCATTTGCCAAGAGTTTTTTGAAGAACTTCTACTCTTGTCTGCATGTCAGGCATTCCGATATAAACCTGTTCGTCAAATCTGCGTTTTATTGCGTCATCCACCAGATCATACTTGTTGGTTGCACCAAGTACTATAACATTTCTGTCTCTTGAAGTTTCTATAAGATTTAACAGTGTGCTCATTTGTTTTAAATCTTCGCTTGAAGCATCATTATCTCTGCCTTTTGCAAGCCCGTCAATTTCATCAATGAATAAAAAGCATGGTGCGCCAATCATTTTTGCACATTCAGCAACATAATTAAAGACATTCTCATAGTTTTTTGAAGTCTGGTTAATATATGCTGAACCGGCTTTACTGATTTTTAGTTTAAAAAGCGGTAATTGAGATTCCATAGCCATAGCTTCCGCTATTGAAGTTTTTCCGCAGCCCGGAGGTCCGTAAAGCATAATGCCGCGCGGCGGTCTTTTCCCGTATTCCGCAAAGTCTTGTTTGGCTTCTTCAGGGTGTGTTGCAGGGTAAAGAATTTTATCGTTTAACTCTTCTTTTAGCTCTGTCATACCGCCAAGGCTTTCAAATCCTTTTGGACTTGAAAATGTCGGCACAAATCTTTCAATTATATCTGGGGTTTCACCGATTGCCTCAATCGCGGTCTCAATATTTTGAACTTTAGTTTGCGGGACGGATTCAGCGGGTTGTTCGTTTTTAGCCTGTAATATGAAATATACTACATCTGGATCATTCTCTATATTCTCCTCAGCATCATGCATAGCAAAATCTTCTGCCACTATTCTTTGCCATGGTATCTCATCCGGATCAAGGTTTTTGGGAATTTCGTTCAGATAAGATTTTTTCTCTCTTGCCGAGTAGTTTAATTCAGGATATTTGATGTCTATAAGTCCTGCCAGTGTAATTTTAGGCGCCGTAAATGCAGATAAAAATTCATCTTCTTCCGCTTCATTTTTACTGCTTCTTATTAATTCTTCCGTACTGTTGCAGTAATTGTTTAAATTTCTTATGGTATTTGCCATTTCATCATCAGGCTTTTCCGCATCAAGTTTTTTATTAAGTTCATTATTTAATCTTTTGTTATACCCGAATGTTGGTGTGTATCCTATTCTCTGTATGCGCATAAATATATCCCTTTCTTTAATATTAAATCAGCACATAACAAATTTTGCCACCTAATGCGTGTAATATTTACAATTAGTAAACTTTATCTATGAGCTTTTAATGCTGCAAGTTCATCCTGATAAGGTGAAATCGCCGTAATTTTTTCAATTATTTCAGGCATTTTTTCGCAGACATAATCAATTTCTTTTTCAGTTGTAAATCTGCTTAGAGAAAATCTTATGCTGCCGTGAATTGCCGTAAACGGAACATTCATTGCTCTTAAAACGTGGCTTGGCTCTAAAGAACCTGATGTGCAGGCACTTCCTGAGCTTGCGCAGATACCCAAATCGCTCATGTGCAGCAGAATAAGTTCTCCCTCAACGTATTCAAATCCGATGTTGGTTGTGTTCGGAACTCTGTTGGAAACACCTGTGTTGAGCCTTGAATTGTAGATATTTTTCAAGATATTCCTTTCAAGCTTATCTCTCAGACGCTTAACCTCTGTGGCTTCGTAATTTAAGCCGTCCTGAGCTAATTCGGCAGCTCTTGCAAGTCCTACGATGTACGGAACATTTTCCGTTCCTGCGCGCTTGCCTCTTTCCTGATGACCGCCGACAATCAACGGTGTTATGAGCGTTTTTGAATTTACGTACAAGGCACCGACACCTTTAGGTGCGTGGAATTTATGACCGGAGATTCCGAGCAGATCTATGCCGTTTTCCTGAACATCAAGAGGAATTTTTCCGGCGGCTTGTACTGCGTCTACGAAAAATTTAGTTTCCGGATTTTTGGATTTAATTATTTCAGAAATCCTTTTTATCGGGAAAATTACGCCTGTTTCGTTGTTTGCCCACATAACGGACACAAGTGCCGTATCTGGTGTTATTGCGGCTTCAAGTTCTTCCAAATCTAGATCGCCGTTTGAATTTACGCCGATATAGTCGACTTTGTAGCCTTGTTTTTCAAGTGTCTGGTATAAATTCAAAACACATGGGTGTTCAACTTTTGTAGTAATAATATGTTTTTTTGTCTTGTTGTAGTTTAAAACACCTTTTATGGCAGTGTTAGCGCTTTCTGAACCGCATGATGTGAAAATGATTTCCTTTTCGTCTTTAGCATTTAAAAAGTCCTTCAAAACGCCTCTGGATTCTTTCAGAGCATTTGAGGCTTTTTTGCTGAAGTTATACATGCTTGACGGGTTTGCGTATTCTTCTTTAAAATACGGCATCATTGCTTCAAGCACACGTTCGTCTATTTTTGTTGTTGCGTTATTGTCTAAATATATCATGCTTCTATGACCTCTATATCTTCATCCATCGCGGTTTTGAGTGTTTGTTCAACAAATCTTTTTATTGTAAGTGTTGCATTTTTGCAGGAAGAACATTTGCCGTGGAGTTTTACGTAAACCTTGTTGTCTTTTATGTCTACGAGGTTTATATCACCGCCGTCTTTTTGCAATTCCGGAGAAATCTGTGTTTCAATAATGTTATTTATCTTCAAAATTCTCTGAGTCGGCGAAAGCTTTTGTTCTGCGTGTTCTTTTGCATAATATGTATCAATAATGTCTTGAATAAGACCTTTGCACTTACCGCAGGCGCCGCCTGCTTTTGTGTAATTTGTAACTTCTTCAACTGTTTTGAGCCCGTTTTGTTTAATCGCATCCCAAATCAGGTTTTCTGTTACGCCAAAGCAGGTGCAGACGATTTTTTCTGCTTTTTCGGGTTCTCTCAAATCGTCCAGATCCTGATATTCGTCACCCCAGCCTTTCAGGGCGTCTTCAAGTGCTTCGTAACCCATAACAGAACAGTGCATCTTTTCCGGCGGCAGTCCGCCCAGTTGGTCTGCTATGTCTTTATTGGTAATTTTTTTGACTTCATCTATTGATTTTCCGATAATCATTTCGGTTAAGATGCTTGAGCTTGCAACTGCGGAACCGCAGCCAAAGGTCTGAAATTTAGCATCTGTGACAATATTGTCTTTTATTTTTAAATATATTTTTAACTGGTCGCCGCAGGCGAGCGAACCCGCAATCCCGACAGCGTCTGCATCATCAATTTTGCCGACGTTTCTGGGGTTTCTGTAGTGATCCATTACTTTTTCCGAATAATCCCACATTGTATTTATACTCCATATCGTGTGTCTCTTTTAAAATTGTAGCGCAAAAAATTGTTGTTTTAAAGATAATTAATATAATTTTAATGTTTTCCCTCTCCCGGGGGTAGAGGGGTAGTATTGCTGCCAATTTAAATTTAAATAGTCGAAGTTATCAGACTTTTTTCATCAAGCTTTGCTTTTGCGCCGTACGGCAGGGTAATCTTCTCTGTTCCATGCGTAATTTTAAACCCGCCGATTACCGGAATATTAAGCTTTTCACCGATCCCTGTGAATAATTCATCGAGCCAAGCCTGATTATCAATATCCAAAAACTCGCCAAGCACAATTCCTTTAATATTTTTTGTAAATTTATCAATATTCATCAATTGCGTCATCATTTTGTCGATTTTGTAAACAGGTTCATTCAAATCCTCTGTAAAGAATATAAAATCTTCATCCGGTATAAAGTCCTGACCGCAAAGAGATGCCGCGGTCGCGAGATTTCCGCCCCAGAGCAGCCCTTCTGCCGTACCTTTTTTATAAATTTTGGGGCGGGTAGGCTGATATTCCAATTTATCTGTTGTAACGGCTTTGAAAAACGAATCCACGGTAAATTCACAAGGCTCTTCAACCCCAAAATCGCCTATTGCCATTGGGCCGTGATAAGTCATAAGATTGGATTTTTTCAAAAACATTATTGAAAGCGCTGAAATATCAGAGTAGCCGCAGAAAATCTTCGGATTATTACGGATTAAGTCATAGTCAATATGCTTAACAAGCCTTATTGCGCCGTAACCGCCCCGCATGCAGATTATTGCGTTAATTTCGGGATTTTTGAAAAAATTATGCAGCTGCTCAAGCCTTTTTGCGTCATTTCCCGCCATATCCCTGAATTCATCAAAAGCATTTTCACTTAATACAACCTTATATCCGCGGTTTTCAAAAAATTTTACCGCCCTTTGAACATTTTCTTTTTCACCTGCAGCGCCTGATGTTGCGAGAATTCCTATGGTGCCGCCTTTTTTTAATTTTTCAGGTTTAATTAAATTCATAATGTATTGTCCTTTTGGGCTGTCTTTTGCTATAATTATATCATGAACGATAAATATATACCGCTGTACCGTAAATACCGCCCGCAAAAGCTTGATGAGCTTGTTGGGCAGGAACATATAAAAAATGCTTTAACAAATGCTATTGAGCTTAATAAAATTTCTCACGCATATTTGTTTACAGGTCCGAGAGGAACCGGTAAAACTTCTACGGCACGTATTTTTGCCAAATCTTTAAACTGCAAAAACGGCCCTACCATTAACCCCTGCGGTGAGTGCGAAAGCTGCGTTGATATTACAAATGCCGTTCCTATGGATGTTATTGAAATTGATGCGGCAAGCAACAGAAAAGTTGAAGATACCCAGAATATTCTGGAAAAAATCCTCTACGCTCCGGTTTACGGAAAGTATAAAATCTATATTATAGACGAAGTTCACATGCTTTCCAATACGGCGTTTAACTCTCTTTTAAAAACGCTGGAGGAACCGCCGGAAAACGTTATTTTTATTCTTGCAACAACTGAGGTTCATAAGGTTCTTGATACTATAAAAAGCCGCTGCCAGAGATTTGATTTCAGAAGAATTACAACTGATGATATTGTAAAACACCTTCGCTATATTGCGGATAATGAAAAGATTAACATTACTGATGATGCGTTATTTACAATTGCTAAAAATTCCGCAGGCGGCATGCGCGACAGTATTGCACTTTTGGATCAGTTAAGTGTTCTGGGCGGAAAAGACGCAATTACTACGGATGATATTAATCAGTTGTTAGGCAGAATTTCGTTCGACGTTTTGAATAAACTTGCAGGCGCAATTGTGACCTCAAACCCGCAGGATGCGCTTGAAATGCTTGAAAATATTTACAATTCCGGCAACGAGCCGGTTCAGATCCTTTCGAACCTTCTGGATTATCTGAAAAATCTTTTGATTGTTAAAAATTGCAGGGAAGAAATTATTTTTGAGCTTACACAGTTGAATGATGCTCAGCTTGCTGCCTTAAAAGAACAGGCAAAAACAGTTGAAACCCACCAGATTATGTCGCTTGTCGATAAGTGCGCGGATTACATAAAAGAGCTTAAATTGACAAACAATCCGCGTTTGTGGCTTGAGGTCGGCATAATTGATCTGGCTAATCTTACGGAAAACACGAAGCTTGAAGATTTGCAAAATCGTCTTTTACAGCTTGAAGCCGGAAATATTTCCCATGCGCCGAGCACGGCAGCTTACAAAACTCCGCCGGCACCTGTTACAAAGCCCGATGTTCTTTCAAAACCTGAAATTAAAAAGGAAATTCCGGTAAAACCGCCTGTTGAGCCTGAAATTCAAAAAACAGCGGATGCTGCGCCTGCAGCTCAAAAAGAGCCGGAAGTGCCGGAAAAGACACCTGAGCCTGCAAAAGCTCATGTGGTGGAAGAATTTACACCTATGCCAAAATCGCAAAGTGTTGACAGATTAAATGATATTGCAACCCTATGGGCTGCTCTGCTTGATAAGATTCCGAGTCTGCCTACCAAATCACTTTTAAAACAGTGGGCAAACCCTGTTGAGCTTTCCGACGAAAATGTTGTGATTAGCATTAACAGCGAAAATTTATTAAAGCAGTTTGTTGAGGGCAACAAACGTAAAGTCCTTGCAGATGCCGTCAATGCTATGTTTAATCATACAAATGTAGTTGTAAGGCTTCCGCAGCCGGGAGATAAGGTGGTAAAGGAGTCAGCACCTGCCCCAAAGCCTAAAGAGGCTTTGCCTCCGCCTCCAAAAACAGTTGAACCGCCCAAAGAGGATGCTCCTTCACAGGAAGAAATAGAGGAGGCAAAAGACGAAGCAGCTGCGGAAGAAAAAGCAGCGCCGGCACATGTACCTTCAATGCGCTCTGATATGGTGAATATGGTGGTGGATTTATTTGACGGCAAGTTTTTAGATTAAGCACCAGCTGCCGTAGCCGACTACATTTGAGGTGTCGCCGTTGATTTTAGCGGAATTTGTAAGACCTGTTCTGATAAATTCAAGGTTATTTTGTTTCGCAAATTCTATTGCAGCGCAAACCCCCACGGCTCCGTCCGCAAGTTCGGTATCCAAATCCTGAATTTGCCTTCGTTCAATCATTCTTGCGGTTTGGTTATCGAGTTTTATGCTCTCTCTTTCGGGCACAAATCTGCTTAGATTGGTTACGATTACGCAGGGAGATTTTCCTATAATTCCCGCAATCTCATTGTAATCTTCGCAGCCGTAAATTATTGGTGTGACGGATGCTTTAGGAAAAAGATATTTTATAATCGGAAGCTGGCATGTTAAGGCTGTTTCGCATTCAAAAATTTCATTATTTACATCTGTTTTTGCAGGGCAAATTTTTAAATCCCCGAACGGGGTTCCAAACGCGTCGGCATTCGAGCTTACGTGTCCGTAAATTTTGTTATATACAGCAGGCGCAATCACCGTAATATTTTCCGCGTCTTTATTAATTGTGTTGTAGGCTGAAAAAGATGTCTCCGCTATAAATTCATATCCCGCATGCGGTGCAATTATTAATTTGGCGCCGATTGCGTTATGACAGGCGCCGCAGTGCAGCTTAAAAAGGTTTACCAGAGATTCCTGCGTATCAAACAGCCCTTTGTAAGTCGGTTTTATTATCATAAAAGCATTATAGCGTTTTACAGGGTTTTATCTATCGGATAATAGGTTAGTAAAATATCCGGATCAAAAAATTCCACGCTGTCTATTTTGTAATTCGTGCACTCTGAAATTTCATTGATTTTCCTGTAGTCAAAGCAGGATTTTGCACTGTTGTCGCCTGTAATTTTCGGGGCTATAAAATGATAAATTTTGTCAGCATATTTGAGAGCTTTTCCGTTAAGCTTGCCCCCGCATTCAATCAAAACGCTCATAATCCCGAGTTCATAGAGTTTTTCAAAAACAAATTCAAGGCTGATTTTGCCGTCTTTTACAGGAGTTTTGATAAAATTAACGTTACCCTCAAGGTCGTCTTCTTTTTCGTTAAATACGTAAATTTCACCCTGCTTGTAAATCTGCGAGTTTAAATCTGTTTTAAGTTCGCGGTCAAGAATAATTTTTTTTCGGTGTTCCATTTTCGGGTTATCTGCGATGACTGTTGTTGAGCTTGTCATGATTGCATCGTAGCGGTTGCGGATTCTGTAAACTTCTTCGCGCGCCTTTTCTGACGTAATCCATTTGGAAGAACCGCTTGATGTCGCGATTTTGCCGTCAAGAGTCGTGGCGGTTTTTATGGCAACAAAGGCCTTTTTTTCTTTCATATTTTTTATAAAAACTTCGTTAAGCTTTTTGCATTCTTCCTCCAAAATACCTGTGGTTACATCAATTCCGGCTTTTTTAAGCTTATCAATTCCGCTTACGACGGGATTAGGGTCAAGCATTCCCACAACAACGTGTTTTATGCCTTTTTCAATAATAATATCTGTGCAGGGCGGAGTTTTGCCAAAATGCGAACAGGGTTCCAAATTTACATAGAGGGTGTCGCCTTCGCCCTTGTTAATCTTCAAAAGCGCGTCGCGCTCGGCGTGGTTTTCGCCGTATTTTTTGTGGTAGCCTGTTGCGATTATGTTATCAAATTCGTCAGCTACAACACAGCCCACAAGCGGGTTGGGGGATGTGTTGCCCTCGGCTTGTTTTGCAAGTTCTATACACTTTTGCATATACTTTTGTTGCATAATTGTATTTTAGCGTAAAATGTGCTAAATTTAAAGAAAATGTAAAGGAGTATTATTATGGTTGATATCAAATACATCGGTCACAGCGCATTTCAGATTACAAACGGAGAAAATGCGGTTATTATTGATCCTCTGGTTAAGCAAAACCCTAAATACGATTGGAAAAAAGAACCGCTAAAAGATATTTTGCTTACTCATGCGCACGGCGACCATTTGGGGCAGGCAATTGAGATTGCAAAGGATTTGGATATTGAAATTACAGCAGTGCCGGAGCTTGCGGCTTATTGCAGAGAGCAGGGCGCAAAAGCTAAATCCGTATCGCTTGGCGGATGGCTTCAATACTCCTGGGGACGCGCTATATTTTTACCGGCGTTTCATTCAAGCTCGCTTCCTGACGGACGTTACGGCGGATGCCCGGCAAGCATATTCTTAGATGTCGACGGTGCAAGAATTTACCATGCCGGCGATACGTGCTTAAGTTCTGAGATGAAAACAATAAAAGAACTTTACGCACCTCAAATTGCGATGCTTCCGATAGGCGGAAATTACACAATGGATGTTGAACACGCTGCAATTGCAGCAAAATGGTTAGGGGTAAAAACGGTTATCCCGATGCATTACGGAACTTTCCCGGAAATTGAGGCTGATGTCGAAAGGTTTATTAAACTCGTTAATTTGAATAATACCTCAGTGGGTGTTTTGGATCCTGAAAAAATATAGTATTAAGTGAGGCGTTATGAATATTTTATTTGTTATAGACAGGGTAGAGCTTAAATATTTTGAGTTCAACGATTTGGTGACTAATTTTTGGATGATAAAGGAGTTTCTGTCCCGCGGGAATGAAGTTTTTATCACAACCATTGATAAGTTATCCGTAAAATCCGGTGTTGCTTATGCCTCCGGCTTTGATTCTTACGAGAAAAACGGAAACATATTTTTTGATAAAACAAAAGAATACACAAGACAAATTGAGGATTTTCAGCTCGTAATGTTCAGACCGGATCCGCCGGTTGATCTGGATTATATTAACGCGACTTACGTATTTGATTTTGTCGACAGGAACAAAACCTTTATCCTGAATGATACAAAGGCTATCCGCGATTTTAACGAAAAGCTTCATGCGGTATTGTTTAATGACTTAATGCCAAAAAATATTGTGACGGCATCTAAAGCTGATATTCTGGAATTTTTACATGAAAATAACGAGATTATCTTAAAGCCTCTGAACAAATGTTTTGGAGCAGGCGTTATGTATCTTAAAGACGGTGACAAAAATACATCAGTTATTATTAATTCCGTGACAAATAACGGCTCCAATATGGTTATGGTGCAAAAATACCTTCCTGCTGCCGTTTACGGCGACAAAAGAGTGCTGATTATCGGTGATACTGTTTATGACTATTGTGTCAGAAAACTCCCGAGCAATAATGACTTTAAGTTCAATGAGCATAAAGACGACTGTATTAAAAAAGATGTTCTGACACCTTCCGAAAAGGAAAATTTTACTGCCCTTGCGCGCGAGCTTAATAAACGCGGAATTTATATGGCAGGGCTTGACGTGGTTGAAGGAAAGATTTTAGAGGTTAACGTTACAAGTCCGTGTTATTTTATCAGGGAAATTAATAATGCCTTTAATATTCAATTTGAAAAAGAAATTATTGATAAAATTTTATCGGTGGTTGATTCAAATTTATTAAGTTGTGTAAAATAAACTCCGTTGTGCTGTTTAAAAACTTTTTTACGGGCGTTTACTAATAAATGTAAGGAGAATTTATGTCAATAGTTCATTCAATAAAATATGCAATCGGCTTATCAAATGTAAAGGCTTCCCGTCAATTACCGCGTACTACAAGAGAGTATGTTACTCATATGCCGACTTTTGAGAAATATTTGAAACGTCATAACTTACATGTAAACTTTACGCCTCTGGAAAAAAAGCAGTACAGTAGTTATATTGCTCAAATGAATGTCAGCAGAACACAATATAAACATGTTAGCGAAGTTCCGGGCTATGCAGTGAAACGTAATACCGGCGATGCTGTCTATATTCCTGTTAAAGAAGAAATTTTAAGTATTCCGGTTTCGCGTGACAGAGTCGGTATTTTTAACACTCTTGTTAAATTTATCCGCGATAATAATTACTAAGCGCGTGAAAATACTTCAACGTCAATATCATCAAAGGTGTTTGTGTTGAAATATGCGCAGGACGCTACCATAGCTGCATTATCAGTGCAGTATTTCATCAAAGGCGCGTTTACCCTGTAACCTTCATTTTCCAGTGAGAAAATTTTCTTTCTTATTTCGGAATTTGCAGCTACTCCGCCTGCAATTACAACCTGCTTGTAGCCGCTTTCTTCAAGTGCTTTTTTAACCTTTTTGTATAAAGTTGATGAAACACATTCCTGAAAACTTGCGCAGATGTCATTGACAGGAAGTTCTTGCCCGTCAAAGGATTTCACAAGGCGTAAAACAGCAGTCTTTAACCCGCTGAAACTGAAATTATATCCGTCAACTTTTGCCTCCGGAAGCTTATACGCATGCGGATTGCCTTCTTTTGCCAGTTTGTCCAAAACAGGTCCTCCCGGATACGGAAGTCCGATAAGCCTTGCAACTTTGTCATAGGCTTCACCTACGGCATCATCAATTGTTTCGCCAATAATCGTCTGTTCTGAATATGATTTTACATCAATAATTTGTGTGTGGCCGCCGCTTATTAATAGTGCTATATATGGCGGTTTTAGGTCGGTATCTATGTAATTCCCGCAAAGGTGTGCGTTTAAGTGATTTACCCCTATAAACGGTTTGTCATATACAAGCGCAAGCGTTTTTGCAGCATTTAAGCCTACCAAAAGACATCCTACAAGCCCCGGGCCTACGGTTCCTGCAAATGCCGTGATTTCCTCAGGCTTCATATTTGCCTGCTTAAAGGCTTCTTCTATTACTACGTTTATTGATTCCAAATGCTCGCGCGCAGCAATTTCCGGTATTACTCCGCCGTATTTTTCGTGTGTTTTAATTTGTGAGGCTACAACGTTTGAAATTACCTCGCGTCCGTTTTTTACAATCGCGCAGGCTGTCTCATCACAGCTTGATTCAATTGCCATGATGTAGTTGTCATAGCCGCTTTCAGGTCCTATTTCTACCGGTTTTTCGGTAAATAATGTATTTTTTATCATTTTCATAGTATTATTGTAATACAAAGAGGAAAATAAATGCAATTTTTAGACAAAACCAGAATAAGAATAATTTCAGGCAGGGGCGGAAACGGTATGGTAGCCTGGCGCCGCGAAAAATACGTTGATAAAGGAGGCCCCGCAGGCGGTGACGGCGGCTCAGGCGGTGATGTCTATTTGATTGCAGATGAAAATATGTCAACTCTTATGGATTTTAAATATAAATCTGTTTTTAAAGCCGAAAACGGTGAAAACGGCGGAATTAAAAATATGCATGGAAAATGTGCAAAAGATTTGGTTATAAAGGTTCCTGTCGGAACTGTCGTAAGAGATTTGAAAACAGGAAACGCAATTGCTGATTTAACGGAACATGAACAAAAAGTTCTTGTCGCAAAAGGCGGCAGGGGCGGACGCGGTAATGCACGATTTGCGACCGCTCAAAAACGTGCTCCGCAGTTTTGTGAACCGGGTGAACCGGGAATTGAGCGAGAGCTTGAACTTGAATTAAAATTAATTGCCGATGTCGGGCTTTTAGGTATGCCGAATGCAGGAAAATCAACACTTATTAGCAGAATTTCTTCCGCTAAACCAAAAATTGCGGATTATCCTTTTACTACGTTAATTCCAAATTTAGGTGTGGTTAAAAAGCGCTCGGGTGATGGTTATGTGGTTGCGGATATTCCGGGGCTTATTGAAGGAGCGTCGGAAGGGGTTGGGTTAGGGCATGAATTTCTGCGCCATATTGAGCGCTGTCGTTTCCTTGTTCACCTTGTCGATATTACAGCTGATGATCCTTTGAAAAATTACGAAATAATTAATTCAGAGCTTGAAAAACATTCCGAAAAGCTCGCCAATCTCTATCAAATCGTTGTTTTGAATAAAATCGATGCGGTTGATAAAACAAAACAGGATGCATTGTCAGCCGAGTTTAAAAAAGCCGCTAAAGATGTTTTCCTCATTTCTGCCGTAACAGGCGAAAATCTTGATAAATTGCTTGATTTTATGGCGGTTAAAGTTGATGAGATTGAACATCACGTGTCAGATATTGTGGTTGAAGAAGATTTGGACGCTTATAACAACGACGACAGCGCTTTTGAAGTTTATAAAGCCGCCAAAGATACATATATCGTGGACGGCGGTAAAATAAAACGGCTCGCGGCAGTTACGGACGCCAGAAACACCGAGCAGATTATAAGACTTCAAAATATTTTGACCGGCATGGGTGTGTTTGAAGAACTTAAAAAACAGGGTGTAAAAGACGGCGACACAATTGTCATAGGTCATCTTGAAATGGAATACTGGGAAGATCAGATGTATTCGTAACCTGTGTAGAGAATTTACTTGCATTTTTTGATAAAATTTGTTATCCTAAAAATCAAGGGGTAAATTATGAAGTGTTATAAATCAAGATGGATATTAACTTCAACGGGCGAGGTGCTTGAAAATATGGCGCTGGTCGTTGATGAGGGCAAATTTGTAGAGATAATTCCGAACCGGGAAACTTCAAAATTTGAAGAAAAATACGTGAAGGATCTCGGAAATTCAGTTGTAACGCCCGGGTTTATTGACATGTTTACCCAGTACCAGTATACGGATATCGGAAAAACAAAGCCCGTCGGGGTTAAAAATAATTTGAAAAAATTTTTCCAGACTATTGCCAAAAAGTACACTTTTGCAGGAGTAAAACCTGATAATTACAGCTTAAAATGGGCTAATATTCTGAGTGATTATTTTGTGCTCGGACGTAATGAAAAAATTCAATCCTTTAAAGACGGTCTGGCAGCTTCCGTCAAAGCCGGCACTACATGTATTGCTCAGGTTTCAAAAGAGGATAAGTATTTTGAAATTATTAACAGGGCGCCTATTAAAAATTACATGTTTTTTGAGGTTTTCGCGGACAGCTCAGACAAAAGCAAGAAAAAATTTAAGGCTTTGCGTGATAAGGTTGAAAATTACGTTTTCCATAAAGGCGAAAATACGCATATCGGGATTATGCTTCATTCAATTCCCGGTGTGCATAAAAAATTATGGGAATTGTTTTCCAAATACTGCCGCAAGCATAACATGCTTTTGATGACACGTTTTGCGGAAGCTCAGGACGAGATGGAATGGCTGGAGCACGGATTTTCCGATATTGATTTATTGCATAAATTTATGGGGTTCAGAAAAATTACGCCGTACAAGCGTATGGAAGATCCCGTTGAATATCTTGACGGGCTGAAAGTTTTGACCAAAAAGGTTATTGTTGCTAATGCAAATTATGTTTCCGATAATCAATTGGAAGAACTCGCTGAAACAGGTGTCAAATTCGTTTATCAGCCAAGATACAGCGATGAAATCTGCAATAAAAAACTTGATTTTTCAACTGTTTTGAAATATTTCGGCAAAAATTTCGGGTTCTCAACCCAGAGTTTTGCGCCGGAAAAGGATTACAGCCTTTTGAAGCTTGCAGTTGAATGCAACAGTGAAAATCAGCTTGATGCTGTGGAATTGTTAAAGTATTTGACAATTTATCCTGCAAAAATTTTACGTTTAGACCATGTTACAGGATCAATTGAAGTCGGCAAAGATGCTGATTTCAACGTGTTTAAGCTTGAAGATGGCGAGGATTACTCAGCTATCGTAAATAAGCATTTCCCTTATTCAACTTATTCTAAAGGCAGAAAAATAGTAAAAAGGGGAGATATAAGATTTAGTTTATGACAATAATTTGCGAAAAATTTTCTGTGCACACAAAAGGCAATAACGATATTATTGATGTCACAAATGATGTCAAAAACCTTGTTTACAGACATTCTTTGCATAATGCGGTTGTCTATGTGTATGTTGCAGGCAGCACAGTTTCGATTACAAATATCGAGTTTGAACCGGGACTGCTGGTTGATCTTCCGGAAGCACTTGATAGAATTGCACCGATTAATAAGGCTTACCACCATGATGATACGTGGCATGATGGCAACGGATATGCGCACGTTAGGGCTTCAATTGTGGGTAATTCAACAATGGTACCATTGCTGGATGGTGCATTGCAGCTTGGACAGTGGCAGCAGATTGTGTTGGTTGATTTTGATAACAAAGCAAGGACAAGGACGGTTCATGTTCAAATTTTATACTAAAAAGGCATTTACTTTAACTGAAGACGCTATGCATTTGGCTGCGTCTGACAAAAAGCGTCGGACAGCGTTTACTTTGGCGGAAGTTTTAATTACTCTAGGGATAATAGGTGTTGTTGCGGCAATGACCATTCCTACACTGACTAAAGAATACAGACGTGCTGTTTCTATTGCCAAGTTGAAAAAAACATATTCTACTTTGCAGCAGGCAATTCAGCGGACAGTAGCTGATAATTTGGGGTATTCTTACGTTAATTTTTCTGATGGAAATACTGACAGTATGGTAAATTGGTATAACTACTATCTGAAACCGAATTTGAGAATACAAAAGGACTGTATTGAATCTACCGGCTGCTGGCATTCGGAAGGTGTTACAAAACAGTTAAACGGCCAGACTGCCATCTGGGATTCCGGTACCAAAGGTATTGGAAGTAATATTATTGTTTTCAGAACTTTTGATAATGTCTATGTAAATATGGACGGAGCATCTGCCAGTGATATTGAAGATAGCTTTGGCGTGAAAATGGATGCTCCCGGCTTGGTTATGCATGTTGATGTGAACGGTGATGACGGACCAAATGTTATAGGGCAGGATGTGTTTGTTTTTATTTTTAATAACAGACTTTTGCTTCCTGCTGGAAATGATAAGACCACAGAAGAGGTTGAAGAAGATTGTTCTGACGGCGGCAGAGGCTATTATTGCTTTTCATACATTTTGCGTAACAATTGGAAAATTAAAGATGATATGATACTTTAGGACAAATTCTGATGTCTACAATTCGCGTCTGCCTTCAATAGCTTTGGCAAGAGTAATTTCATCCGCGTATTCCAAATCAGCACCGACCGGCAGACCGAAGGCTATCCTTGAAATTTTTATCCCGAACGGTTTAATTAATTTTGTCAGATAAAGGCTTGTAGCCTCACCCTCGACAGACGGAGGAAGCGCAAGAATAATCTCCTGCACTTCGTCTGCTGTCAACCGGCTTAACAATTCTTTTATTCGTATGTCGTCCGCACCAATTCCGTCCATTGGCGAGATAAGCCCCTGCAATACGTGGTAAAGCCCTTTGTATTCATTAGTTTTTTCTATTGCAATCAAATCTTTTGTTTCTGACACAACGCAAATCGTTGATCTGTCGCGGGAAGTTGACGTACAAATCTCACATGGGCTTTCAGATGAAATATTAAAACAAATTTCGCATGTTTTTGTGTTTTGTTTTGCATCAAGCATTGCCTGCGCAAACTTTTGCACTTCAAGCATGGGCATTCTAAGCAAGTAAAATGCCATTCTTTGCGCGGACTTCGGTCCGATGGACGGAAATTTTTGGAAATGCTCGATTAACGCCGCAATAGACTTCGGGTAAATCATTAGAATAATCCCGGAATGTTAATTCCGCCCGTAACTGATTTCATTTTGCTTTCCATCAAGTCGGTTGCTTTCATGCTTGCCTGCAAAATTGCGGTTGTTACAATATCTTCAACCATTTCAACAACCTCAGGATCAACGGATTCCGGATTATCAGGGTCAAGCGCTTCCGGTTTCAGTTTGATTGACTTAAATCTGCCCTGGCCGTCGCAGGTTACAACAACCGCGCCGCCTGCAGCTTCGCCTGTTACTTCTGTTTTAGAAAGCTCATCCTGTGTTTCTTTTAATTTTTTTTGTAAATTTTGAGCCTGTTTCATCATTTGCATGATATTCATGTAATTTTCCTCCCTATAGCCCTGTATCAATTTTTATTATACAATAAAAATATGAAGAAGGAAACTTATTTACAAGAGTCTTTACGAAACGGCAGGATAATGCGCTGGACATGCAAGATGCCGTTGAAGGTTTTCATTGCTCCTATGAAGTTTTATTCCAAACAGGGACAGGACAGCCGCTACCGCACAATGGTTAAAAGGGCACTTGAAGCCTGGCAGAGTGCAACGCGCGGTAAGGTTTCTTTTACGGTTGTAAATACACTTTTGGAATCTCAAATTAATGTTGATTGGAAAAGAGTTGAAAGAAAAGCTCTAGGACATTGCTATTTTGATTACGACGGCGCAAACAGGTTATACAGCGCGGAAGTTAATATCGGATTAACAGACGGACTTATCCATCGTGATTATATGGATGACGGAGAAGTTTATCACACAATTCTTCATGAAATCGGTCATGCGGTGGGTTTAGGACACAGCCCTTTTCCTAAAGATATTATGTACACCCCTCATCAAAAAGGGATTTTAACAATTTCTCCGTGTGATGCTTTAACTTTAAATTGGCTTTACAGTCTTCCTATGGGGGCAACAGCCGATGACGTTGCTGCAAAGTATCAGGTCAGCGGTTCCGATATTGATGAGATGATTGCAAAAGTTATTGCAAAGCATGGCGGAAAAGTTAATAATGCACCTGCCCAAAAAATTAAGCGCAGAGATCTGCTTGACGAACAGGAATCCATTGCGAATTTGAGAAAATATCATCTGGCTCTCCAGAATGTTAGACTTCCGGAAGATATGAAAAATTTCCTCTCAAGACCAAAAGACAACTAGGTTTTACTTAGCTTATTGATAAGTTTTATTTTTTGTGTATAATGTGTTTATGGGATATGAGGAAAATTTAATATTATGACAGTTCAAGATTGGTTTGAAAAACGTAAAGAGGCACAGATTCAGCGTCGTGCTTTGGAAGCTAAAGCAGCTCAAGTGGTCGAAAATCCGGATTTATGGACAAAATGCGTTCATTGTGATGCACAGCTTTTGAAATCTGATATAGAAGAAAATATGATGGTGTGTCCGGTGTGTGATTACCATTTTAGGATAAATGCAAGAACCCGCATCAAACAGCTTTTTGATGAAAATTCGTTTGAAGAATTATTTTCTGAAATAAAGCCGACAGATCCTTTGGAATTTGTGGATACTGAGCCTTATAAAGACAGGCTTCAAAGAGCGCATGAGAAAACAGGGCTTGATGAGGCTGTTGTGACAGGCATCGGAACAATTGAAGGTAATAAATTGGCTTGTGCGATTATGGACTTTGATTTTATGGGCGGCTCTATGGGCAGTGTTGTAGGTGAAAAAGTTACAAGAATTATTGAAAAAGCCATTGAATTAAGACTGCCGGTTTTAACAATTACGTCTTCAGGCGGCGCAAGAATGCAAGAAAGCGCTTTGAGTCTTATGCAAATGGCAAAAACTTCATGCGCTTGCGCAAGACTTGATGATGAAAAACTTTTATATATAAATTTGCTTACGGAACCTACGTTTGGCGGGGTTACAGCAAGTTTCGGAACTCTGGGCGATATTATTGTTGCAGAGCAAGGTGCAAGAATAGGTTTTGCAGGCCGCAGGGTTATTGAACAGACTATAAGACAAAAATTGCCGTCTGACTTCCAGACAGCCGAATATTTGTTAAAATACGGTCAGGTGGATGTTGTTTCCGCCCGCAAAGATTTGAGAAATACTCTGGCAAATATTTTGTCAATGCATACAGTGAGGTAATATGTCTACAATTTTGGATTTTGAAAAGCCGATTATGGAAATTCAGGAAAAGATAGAGGAACTAAAAAAAATAAGTTTGGAGTCCGGCATGGATTTAGATAAAGAAATAGAAACTTTTGAACAGCAGGCGGATGATTACAGAAAAGAACTGTATTCTAACCTTAAACCGTCTCAGAAAATGCAGATCGCAAGACACCCTGAAAGACCTAACTTTTTGGATTATGTAAAGTTAATGTGCACGGATTTTGTTGAACTCCACGGAGACAGAGAAGGCACTGATGACAGAGCAATTATCGGCGGACTTGCAAGAATTGACGGCAACCCTGTTATGATTGTCGGTACAATGAAAGGTAAATCAACAAAAGAAAATTTGGAATATAACTTTGGTATGCCTCAGCCGGAAGGTTACAGAAAAGCTTTGAGATTATTCAAGCATGCTGATAAATTTAATATTCCTATCGTAACCATTATTGATACACCCGGTGCTTATCCGGGTATCAGTGCGGAGGAAAAAGGTCAGGGCTCTGCTATTGCTGTTAATTTAAGAGAAATGGCAAAACTTGAAGTTCCGGTTATTGCTATTATTACCGGCGAAGGTTGTTCCGGCGGTGCATTGGGTCTTGCTGTTGCAAATAAGGTTTATCTTCTTGAACATGCCTATTATACGGTTATTTCTCCGGAAGGCTGTGCGTCAATTCTTTGGCGTGATGCCTCTAAAAATAATGAGGCTGCAGAAGCACTTAAGATTACGGCTCCTGATTTGATGAAATTCGACATAATAGATGGCGCTATTAAAGAACCTGTGGGCGGTGCCCATACAAATTACGAGCTTACTGCTGACGAAATGAAGCATACTATTTTGGACGCTCTGGATGAATTGAATAAATATTCAGGTGCTGAATTGAAATCAATGCGTTATCAAAAATTCAGAAAAATGGGCGCTTTTATTGAACAATAAGGTGTTAAAATGCAGTGTGCGGTTTATTACGAATTGTCATTGAAAATTAACCCCAAAATGGAAGATATTATTTCTGAGCTTTGCTTTGAAAATCTTCCCTGTGAAGGTGTTGTTCTCGCGGAAGAGGCTTATAAAGATCTTGAAATGATTTCAACTACCGAAGGAACTTTAAAAATATTTTTGACGGATAATGCTGATATTAAAGATTTTTTGATTGAACAGCGTGAATTGTTGAAGTCCCGCGGATTTACCGATGAAGATCTGGGAAGCTGGGATTACACTCTGGAAGAAAAAGAAAATCAGGATTGGTCTAAAAAATGGAAGGAAAAATGGGACGTTACCCATGTCTCCGATAAAATTACCATTGTGCCGGATTGGATTGAATATTCTCCCAAAAGTTCGGACGAGGTTGTTATAAGGCTTGAACCGGGCTGTGCATTCGGCACCGGAGCCCATGCAACAACTCAGCTTTGCATGCTTATGATTGAAAAATATATGCCGCGTGGCGCTAAAGTCGCTGATATTGGCATGGGCTCCGGAATCCTTGCTATTTGTGCGTCTAAGTTCGGTGCATCTTTCGTCTACGGATGCGACAATGATGAAACTGTTATTGATGTCGCTTGTGAAAATGCACTGAAAAATCAGGTCAAGTGCACTTTTGAGCTTAATACAGCCGATAAGATTACGGAAAAATTCGATTTTGTGCTTGCAAATATTTTGCATAATGTTCTGGCAGAAATTATGCAGGATTTGAAAAATATTATGAATTCAGGCGGTTTGCTTGTTTTGAGCGGAATTTTGGATGAGAAAAAACAGGTCGTTCTGGATTCAATAAAAAAATGTGATTTAATATTAGTGGAAGAAGTTCACATGAATCAGTGGACTGCGTTTGTAGTGAGGAAAAAATGACAGGAAATACAGCAATCATAATCCCTGCACGCTACGGCTCAAGCAGATTAAAAGGCAAACCGTTGATTGAAGTTAACGGAAAACCTATTATTCAGTGGGTTTTTGAAAAAGCAGTAAAAGCATCTTTGGCTGACCGTGTAATAGTTGCAACCGATAATGAAGAAATTTTGACGACTTGTCTTATGTTCGGAGCTGAGGCTGAAATGACATCAGAAGCCCACAATTGCGGCAGCGACAGAATTCAGGAAGTTATGGAACGTCACCCTGAAATTGAATACGTTGTTAATCTTCAAGGTGATGAGCCGTTGATTAAGCCAGAAAGCATTGATGAAGTTATCAAAAATGTTAAATATGACGAAAATGCTGATATTTCTACTTTGATAAGAGTTTTGCGCGACAAAAAGGATATTGAAAATCCGAATTTGGTAAAGTGTGTTGTTGATAACAACGGCTATGCACTTTATTTTTCACGTTCTAAAATACCTTTTGAACGCAATGAAGGGCATGCAACGTTTTACGGACATCTTGGAATTTACGGCTACAAGCGCGCTGCTTTGGAAAAAATGACCAAAATGCCGCAAACTTCTCTTGAGCTTTCCGAAAGTCTTGAGCAGTTAAGAGCATTACAAAACGGTATGAAAATTAAGACAAGCGTTGTTGATTTTACGCCTGTTGGGATTGATACGGTTGAAGATCTGGAAAAATTCAGAAAAATTGTTGCCTCTCAACTTTAAAAAATCATATTTTTTATAAAAAAATGCTTGCAATTTTTCTTTACTTAGGTTAATATATCGTTATAAAAATACAAAAAAATATATATTTTGTAATATTTATTTAAAGTTAGTGGTGTAAGATTTATAAATGTAAGGAAAAGACTATGACAGAAAATGCTGAAATGCCTAATGAAACAGAAGATCGTCAACGTATTTTGCTTGCTGATGACGAAGCAAGTATAAGACGTATATTGGAAACACGTTTAAAAATGGCAGGATATGATGTTTATACTGCTCAAGACGGTGAAGAAACCGTAAATGCGTTTAATAAATATAATCCTGATTTAGTTGTGTTGGATGTTATGATGCCGAAAATGGACGGCTATGGCGTTACACGTGAAATCAGAAGAACATCCGATGTACCTATTATCATCTTGACTGCGTTGGGTGATGTTTCTGAAAGGATTACAGGTCTTGAGCTCGGCGCTGATGACTATGTAATTAAACCTTTTAGTCCGAAAGAGTTGGAAGCACGTGTTAAGGCGGTTTTAAGACGTACAAATAACCGTGAAACTGCTGCTCCGACCGGAAAGGTTACTAAAAATGTTATTACAACAGGTAATATTAAAATTGACACGGCACGTCGTCAAGTATTCAGAAAGAATGAAAGAATCAGACTCACAGGTATGGAATTCAGCTTATTGGAATTGTTGGTAAATAATTCCGGTCAAGCTTTTTCAAGAAACGAAATATTGCAGCATGTTTGGGCATATCCGCCTGATCACAGAATTGATACCCGTGTAGTTGATGTTCATATTTCAAGATTACGTTCAAAACTTGAAACAGATCCTGCAAATCCGGAGCTAATCTTAACGGCACGCGGTATAGGCTATATGTTTCAGCGTATAAGTTAAAATGATCCCGCCAAGGCGGGATTTTTTATGGATTTATATAGCAGTTTACACTAAACGACATTTTAAATGTCACCCTGAACTTTACAAAGCGAACCAACGAAGAATGAGTTGTGTGAGCCTGTATCCGTCGGCGAAGCCGGTAGGTGTTTCAGGGGCTCCCGACATAGAGATTCCGAAACAAGTTCGGAATGACATTATGAGTGTATTTTGAATACATTCTTGTGTAAACTGTGATATAAATCCAATTTTTACGTCTTGATTTAGATAATGTTTGTGATAATATAAAAGATGTGATGGCGCCTGTCGTCAAGCGGTTAAGACCTCGGATTGTGGTTCCGATATGCATGGGTTCGAATCCCATCAGGCGCCCCATTTTTAAGAATAGCAAATTTTATAAGAGCCTTAAACGGCTCTTTTATTGTTATTGTTAGTTTTGAGCCGTCATAAAAAAAGTTCGAGCATAGCAATTTTAGCAAAATATTCTTTTTTGTGTTGTCATGTCGCAAATAAGTATTTGTAAGGTCTTTGCAGAGTTCGAGCATTCCTTCTATTCTTTTAAAAACTTCTGCTTGTGTTTTATTTAATGCGACTAATTCTATCATTAAATCATCTATTTGATTTTGCCATGTGTCACGCTTATTTATATAAACTTCATTTGAAATTAAACCGTCTATTTTATCATCATATAATGCAGAAAGTCTATTATTTAGTTTTAATAATTGGGTATCGATTTGCATTTTTCGTTTTTCATTCAATTCTTTATTACAATACATTATACCTTTTAAATCTTCTCTTATTTCTTGCATTTTTTCTTCTGAAATATCGATTGATTTAATTATTTCTAATACAGCCTTGTCTATAACTTCATTTTTAATTGTTCTTTTGCAATTATTACAATTTTCGCAGGCATGGTGACATCTATAATATATATATTCCCCGCTTTTATTTGCCCCTTTTTGTTTTTCACCTACAAATATACGGCCAGTCGTAGGGCATGTAATTAATCCTTTATATACAAAACTATGACGTAATTGTTTTGGGCGATAATTTTGGTTGCGAATTTTTTTAAATGCGGCATATTCTTCAGGTGTTAAAATCGCTTCATGTTTTCCGTTGTAGATTTCCCCTTTATAACGGAATTTACCAATATAAAAAATATCGTAAACGGTTAAAATATTTTCTACCAATTTTTTATTACAAGGTTTATTATTATGAGTAAAGCCCATTTTTGCTAATTTTGCGGCTATTTCTTTATAAGAATATCCGGCGGTATATAATTTAAAAACTTCTTTTATGTAGCCTGCTTTTTCCGGGTCTGGTTTTATAATTTTTTTACTGGTGCTACTATTTTTTTTATTTATTTTTTCGCGCATATATCCAACGGGCGGAATAGAACCCGGAAAATAGCCTTGCCTTGCTTTTTCTTTTAAATTTTCTATAGTCCTAATGCTTGTTAAATCACTTTCTAACTCTGCATTATTAATTTGTGTATTTCTTATATATCTACCATAAGGGCTAATGTCGTTATTTTCGGTTGCTGACAATAAAACAACGCCATATTTTGCAAATTTTGGCACTATTTCAGAATGATAAATAGCATTGTTTCTAACCATTCTATCACAGCGCCAAACTATAACAGCATTAATATTATTTTTCTTATATTTTATATCTTCTAAAAGTTTTTTGAATTGTGGACGGTTTATGTTTCGGGCGGTGTACCCGTCGTCAATATAAGTTTTTGTTATTATATACCCTTCTTTTTGAGCAAAATTAAAACATTGATTTTGTTGCATATCAATAGAATAGCCATATTTTGCTTGTTCATCAGTTGAAACCCTAACATATAATACAGCATTTTTCATTAATTAATACCTTAAATTTTGTATAGTTCTTACCGCGTCTAATGTTTCTTGTATATTTTGATTATAGATATTGTCCATTCTTTGATAGTTGTATAATTTATGGTCTATAATGCAATACGCAACCAAGGAAACAAAAGAAAAAATTTGAATCAAAATGTTGCAAATAATAAAATTTTGCTTATTCTTATCGGGGGTTTTGATTGTAGCCCATATTAAAGCGCCTACCCAGCCTAAAACACTAAAACCTAAAAAAATATTTAATAAAACTATTTGTAAAAAATACTTATGCTTTGTCGCAATTGCAACAATGGAAGGTATAAAATATACAATCAAAGTTAAAAACATCAACCACACCCCGCCCGGATGTTGATAGACATGGTCTAATGATGTTGTAAAATCCGGCATGAAATAATAAATAGTAAACATTAAAAAGGTTTGAATAATTAATAATATAAAAAGCCATATTAAAGATTTAATATTATTTTCCATAATATACCGCCTTTTAATTTTCTTCCCGCCAAATACCAACAATACGCCCGATTATTTGAAAATCGGCGGCGTCTTGTTTTTCAATATGTCTTACGGGATATTCTTTATTGTCTGATTTAACTATAATTTGGTCTATATTTAAAACTAATCTTTTAATAAAAATATTATCCCCGAATCTGAATATATAAACGCGATTGTCGCGGATTTGTTCACCATTCCAATGCTCAATCACTAATTTATCTCTGTCATGTATGTAAGGGGTCATACTATCTCCTACGGCGTTTACAATTGAATATTTTTTAAAACCACTATATGTTGTAATAAATTTCCTTGGGAGTTCGACAGATTGTTTATTTTCAGAAAAAACAAAAGAACCGCCGCCGCAAGAACCGAAAACATCCGGGTAATAGTCTAATGTTATAGTGTCTTCTTGGTCGGGGTCGTCCTCTATTTCTTCTAATATGGATTGATTTTGTTTTTTTAACAAAATATTCATAATGTTATGGGGTGAAGATAGATTTAAAAAAGTTATTATTTTTTTAATTTCTTCTATCGTTGCCATGCTTTTATTTTTTACACGTAAACTTATATTTGACCTTGTAGTACCAAGCGCATTTGCTATATCTGTTTGGGTTATTTTTAAATTTGTTAATGTTTGTAACTCGTCTAATAATTCTTTAATAGTAAGCATTTTTACCGCCTTTATAGTTAAAAAAAATAAAAATTGTTTATACCTATTGACAAAAAATAAACATTTTGATAATATTATGTCAACAAGATAATTTAATTTATTTAATTTATTTAATTACATATTAACACAAACAAGCAAAAAGTGTAAATATTTACGCTTTACATTGCGTTACTTTGTGTTGGAAAGGAAAGAGCAAGAAATGGCAAAAAAAACTATTAGTGTTGGTTTAACGCCGGATGTTGTAAAAATTATTGACAGCGTTCGCGGGGATGTTGCGCGGTCTTTGTACTTACGTAAATTAATAACCGAGGTTGTTTATAAAGAATTAAGCAATGATTTAACTTTACATTCTAAAAGTGCTACACCCCTTTTACAAAAAGGTTTTCCGGCATGAGTTCAACGCTTTTAAAAAGTTTAGTTATTGACGGGGTGCAAGTAGATATCAGGATAAGCAATGAAGAAGAATCTAAAAATCTAATAGCCCAATTTATCTATGAGCTACTAAATGTTGATAACAAATAAAAATCAGGAGTTCACACAATGAGAAAGAGAAATTTTTTAAACACTGTTTGCCCGTTTAGTGTTTTGGAAAAGAGAGTAACATGGGGCGAATTTATCAAATTACAGATACAAGCAATTATAGGGGTTATTTTCTTCTTTGCTTATTATTTTGTAGCAGTTATTTTAGCTGACATTATCGAGGTGGCCGGCTAATGAGTGTTGAGGTTAAAATAAAAAACGGCTATGTAAAAATTGCTAATAATTTGTTTGATAACATCATTTTTAGAGATTTTAACAATCGCGAAAGAGCCTTAATATTTTTGGTTATCCGCTTATCATACGGATTTAACTACAAAGCGGCTATTATCAAACCTAAAGCCCGTTTTGGTTTAATCGGAATGCACAGGCAACACATAGACAGGGCTTTAGATAGCTTGGTTGCTAAAAATGTAATTATTGACCGCGGTAATGATGAATTTATGCTAAATAAGCATTTTGATACTTGGAAGGTTAAATTAAACAAGCATTTTAATGAAGATAATTTTAACGAATTAAAAGGCTTGCAGTTTAGGGGGAATGTAACCGCCACGGTTACAAATAGTAACCAAGAATGTGACATAAATAATTTTGAAGATGTAACCCCCGCGGTTACAAACTGTAACCAAGAATGCAATATAGATTGTAACAATGGTGGTTACAAAATGCAAACCACTATGGTTACAAATAGTAACCAAACAGAAAATAACGAAGTAACCACCACGGTTACAAATTTTGAAAATTGTAACCACCACGGTTACAACGATGTAACCGCCACGGTTACAAAAAATGAAATTTTGTCACCACCACGGTTACAAGGACAATCCGAAAATACAGACAGCGACAGCAATACGAACACACCTAAAGACATTATTAAAGACAATATAAAGACATGTATTAAAGACATTTCTCTTATAGGGGAAGAAAAAAAAGAAGGTGCAAAAAATTTTGACCCATATTTTAATAATCCGATAGTAGAAAAATTTAAAAAAGAATATGAGAAAAATTTTGATAAAAAAAGATGTTATTTAGATAATTTCAAAATTAACAAATTAATTGAAATTTCCGCAGATAATCCCGATTTTTTAGAAAAATTGCCGGAAATTATAAAAAAGTTTTCAAAATTAAAATTTACCAATGCGCCCGCAACTTTAAAATGGTTGATTAACGAGGGGGGCTGGGCAGGTATTTTAAACGGTGAATATGATTCATTTGTAAAAAATGAAGATTCCCAAAATGACGGTTTTGATTTGGGTATACCCGTATGGAGTGAAGATTAATGCAGAAAATTAATGAAATCCTTAACAGTGATATTGAAAAATTAGACAAATGTAAATATTGCGGCAAGGAATACAAAAGAATTGAATATAAACTTTTTGAAGGCAAGCCGGAAGAAAAAATTTTAAGAGTTCAGGCGCCGGCATGTAATTGTTTAAAGTTACGGGAAGAACGAGAAAAAGCAAGTATTGAAGCTAAAGAGAAAAAAGAAAAGTTAGACAAACTTTTTGAAAACTCTTTAATAACACCGTACTTCAAAAAGAAAACTTTTGAAAATCTGCAAACCAAGGCTGAAGAATACGGCAACGAAAAAGAACTTAAAAAACTTTTGCAATATGCACAAAATTTTAAAAAAGGTGAAATGCCCGGCATATTTTTAACAGGCAAGCCCGGTACGGGCAAAACATCAATGCTGGCGGCGGTGTGTAATGAATTAATAAAACGCGGTTTTAATGTTCTGTTTGTTACCTTTTCGGCTTTAATGGAAAGATTTTTAAAATACAGTGCAGAACATAACGGCGATATATACCCGCTTCTTATGTGGTTAGTAAAGTTTGATTTTGTAGTGATTGATGATATTGGGCGCGAAAACTATACCGACCGCCGTAAAGAAATTGCATACAGAATAATTGATACACTCTTAAACTATGAAGTACCGGCAGGTTTTACGGCTAATCCTGAAATGTTGGAACGTTTAAGAAAAATTGAGGATTGGGGCGCGGTTTTAGACCGTCTTAAAGACATTTGCGGCCTTGCGATTAATTTTAAAGGCGAATCATTAAGGGGGCGCAAGTGGTAATAAATATCAAAACATACCGAGAAAATAAAGAAATAATCGGGAATTTGAAAAAATTTAATCAATATTTTATAGACCAATTCCCGGAAAAATCGGCGGGCTGGGTTGGTATAACATCTTTGTTTTATTCCCAGTGCGCAATAGGTGAATATTTAAAAGAAAACTCAAAGGTGGATAAAAGGTTTATACCGGCTTTAAAAGCTATTTTATGGAGTTATTTAAACGAAGTTAGCGGCTATGAAGACCGCGGAAAGGATAAAGAATAAATGGCAGACATCAACACAGTAACATTAAGCGGCCGGCTGGGCGACGCCCCGCAAATGAAATACTTTGAATCGGGCAATAAAACGGTAACTATTTCTATAGGCGTCAATAAATGGAGTAAAAAACAAGAAAAAGAAGTAGTTACATGGCATACCGCCCGTGCTTGGGGTAGTAAAGCGGAATTTATAGGCGAAGTAGCAAAAAAAGGGGCTTTAGTTTTTATAGAAGGCACTTTGGAAAAAGACGTATTTAAAGACGAATCCGGCCAGGATATAGCCAAAACTTATATTTTGATAAATGAAATAAAAATTTCAAACAAAAAAGAGGATTAAAAAAATTCCAAATTTTGGAAGATAGGGCGGAAAATGAACATTAAGGCATTTTTAGAGGGTAAAGAATTAAACAAAATACTTGAAAAGGATTTAAGCAAAAGAGAATTAGAAACGCTTAAAAATATCGCATTAGGCTTTGACATTTCAGAAATTGCAAAAAATCTAAAAATATCAAGAAATACCGTAAAAGTTTATTTAAACAACCTATCTTATAAAATCACAATCCCGACTACTAAAACCAATTTTAGAGTAGCAATGTGCATATTTTACAACCACTTTAAGGAAGTTTTAGAAAATGGAAGAAATTAGAATAATAAACGGAAAAGAATATAAATTTGAAGTTACCGAAAACGAAATTTTAGCGCGTGAAATCCGTAAACTTAATTTTGACGGCTATAAAATAACCGCGGTTACTGATTGTTATTCTACGGAATTTTATAAAGTTTTTGGAAATGAAAAAAAATTAATCGGAAAACTTATATACAACCCGGCTAATTATAAATTTTCATTGTGGAAATTTTTAAAATCCAAAACCCATATAATGCTAAAAACTAATGAAGTAGGGGTAAACGGCGCTATTTTTTCCAAATTGCGGGTTGGTGATTATCTGTATTTCAAGATTGACAAAAAGATTTATAAAATCCGTGTCGGTAAAGCTATACAGGTAGGAAATTATAAAAATTTTGAAGGTACGGCGCATAATTCCGAACTGCAATTTTTTATACCGTTGCCGGAATTGACCGAAATTGAGAGCAAACAGACCAAAAGAAGTAAAAGGCGGCCGGCATGATAAAAGCAGATATTAACAGATTTAAAAACAAAATATTTACCGCGCCTGCTCAACTCTTTTTAAGGTATTTAAAAGATAATTGTGTAGATTTGGCACTAATTGACCCGGCATACGGCATAGATTATTGCGGTCAGTTAAAAAAGAAATTAGGCGGCCAAAAATTAAGCATAACTAAATATCATTGGAATAATTACGGCGCGCAAGACCAAACATGGGATAGAGAACGCACAAGCCCGGATTTGATTAAAGAAGTTATAAGAGTATCAAAGAATCAAATTATATGGGGTGGTAACTATTTTAGCGATATATTGAAGCCTACGCAATGTTTATTGATTTGGAATAAAAAGCAACGCGGCTTTAGTCTTGCAGACGGTGAAGTAGCGTGGACTTCTTACGATAAAGCATTAAGGATTTTTGACTATTCAAGAAGTGAATACAAAGCAGATGAGCCGAATAAAATACATCCGACACAAAAGCCGGTTAAACTTTTTGAATGGTGTTTAGATAAAGCAAAATTAAAACCCGGTGCAATTGTTTTAGATTGTTTTTGCGGAAGCGGTACAACCGCCGTAGCTTGTTATAACAAAGGATTTAATTATATTTGCTTAGACCAAGACCCGGTAATGATTGATAAAGCCCGTAACAGGCTTTGGAATATTCAAAGGCAAGTAAGATTGATAACGCCGGAAGAATTAGTAGTACAACAAAGTTTTATAGGGGGCTTTAATGGATAAATTCAAACCTAAAGCGATTATTTGCGATATAGACGGTTGTGTTTTAGATACAAGCGCAATTTATAAGGAAATTGAGCGCTTAAATTTGGAAGGTCAAAGAAAATGGATGTTTTTTGAAACCTTTGCAAATGACCGCAAAATGTCGGTATTTAATCAAACATTGGGTAATTGGCTTGTTAGTCAATATATAAAAGGAATCAATATTATTTTCTTAACAGCCCGTAGCGAAAAGATACGCTATAACACCCGGACAAGGTTAAATAAAGAGTTTAAAAATGTATTGGATTACTGCTTGTTAATGCGCGCTAAAGATGATTTAGACCCGGCGCATATTGTGAAAGAAAAGCATTTAAAAACAATACTTGAGCGTTACGAAGTAATTTTAGCTATTGATGATGAGCAACCGAATTTAGATATGTTTAATCGGTATGGCTTGTTGGTAAAAAAGGTATAGAGAAAGGCAGGTGTACATGGGATTAAATTTAGTTCCTAAAAATATTTCAGAACAGCAAAAAGAAGCGTATTTGTTAATGGCAATAATGCGCGAATGCGAACAGCAAGACAAAATAACCGACGCGGTTAATATTCCCTATTTTATTAGGGCGCGCCAAAAAGTAGACCGAATTATAAAAAACGGGGAATTAGACGAAAAATTTAAAGAATACAAAGAAAGGGAAAAGAAACATGGCTAAAAATTCAACCAAAAAAGCAAAATTTAAACCGATAGAATTTGAGATTCAAAAAAGCAGATTTATTAAAGCAATAAAAAATGCTTTAAATTGCACTTTAAGTTATTTATATGCCGGCAATACGAATTGTTTAACAGGAATTAATTTTAAAATTAGCGGTGAAAAGTTAATATTAGCTTCAACTGACGGTAACACGTTAATAAAGCAAGAATTAGCAGTAGATAAAGTAATAACTCCCGGTGATTATCAATTAACATTAAGCGGCCGACATCTATATAAAGCTAATTTTAAAAAATCCTATGAATTTGGAAGAAAAAGCAGTATGAGTTATATGGATAAATTAAAAATTAGTGTCGATAAAGACTTTGCAATTATTGAGGATATGCAGAACGGTATAAAATATACTATTCCAAAGATAGATGAAAGCGATATTAAATATCCTGACTACGAAAAATATTTACCTGATATAGATAAAAACGAAAGATATACAAAAATTGGATTTAATACATACTTTCTATCGAGATTTGCGGAAATTTCCAACCCGAGGACAGGAATAGGCATTTTAAGAGTAGATAAAGAAAGTCCATTAAGCGGGATTATTATAACTTCTGATAATAATTCAGATGAAATAAAAACTACAGCTTTATTAATGCCTGTTCAATTAAGGGAGTAACCGGCATGGATTGGACTGTTTTTATATTGGGCGTTATTGTAGGCGCGATTTTATTTAGTGATTAAAAAAGAGGATTAATAAAAATGATAAATGCAAAAGAAGCAAGAGAAAAGGCCGCAATAAATAAAATAAACAAGGCAATAAGAGAAGCGGAAGGCAGTATAAAAAGAGCCGTTGAAAAGGGATTAAGCGAAGTTAAAATATTATGCGCTTATGATGTTATAGCAAATTTGCGTGAAGCGTACGAGCAAGCAGGCTATACCGTAACCGAAATTCAAGGCGGCGTAAAGATTTATTGGGGGTAGTGATGAATCAAACACTATCGGAATACATTAAAAAATGCGATATTGATACACTCTATAGCCTTTTTGAAAAGGTTATAGAGGAAATCAACCGCAGGAAGGAAAAAGAACAGGCATGCAAATAATAAAAAATATTTTGGATAAGTTTAAAAAAGATTCGGGCCTAGTTGTTGTATCTTTATTCGACGGTATCGCTACGGGATATTTGGCGGCAGAAAGAGCGGGGCTAAAAATCGGGAGGTATTACGCATACGAAATAGACAAATACGCTATTAAGGTTGCGCAAAAGAATTACCCCGACATTATACAACTAGGTAGCGTAATAGGCGCAGATTTTAGCCAATTATGTGGCAAAGTTGATATATTGATAGGTGGCAGCCCTTGCCAAAATTTAAGTATTGCTGGCGACCGTACAGGGCTTAAAGGCGAAAAAAGTAAGTTATTTTTTGAATACGTCCGAGCATTAAAAGAAATTAAACCAAAATATTTTTTATTAGAAAATAACGCAAGTATGACCGAAGAAAATAAAACGGCAATTACTCAATATATGGGGGTTGAGCCCGTTTTGATAAATTCGGCTATGTTTTCGGCTCAAAGCCGCAAACGTTTATATTGGACTAATATAATGATACCCCCGATTGTCGATAAAAATATTTATTTGCAAGATATTTTAGAATTTGGTGTAACTGAACGTCAAAAAAGTAAGACAGTAAGAATCGGGGGGTGGGGCAGTGGTTGGAAAGACCGGCATGAGTGGGATATGCCGAACCCGTACCGCCGTTATACAACCGTCGAACTTGAGCGCTTACAGACCCTACCAGACGGTTATACGGACGGTATAGCAGATAACCAACGCCGTAAATGTATTGGCAACGGATGGACGACTGACGTAATAGCACACATTTTGAAAGGAATTAAAGAGGGTAATAAATAATGGTTTGGAAAAAATGTTATAAATGCAAATGGCATACAGACAAATGCAAAAATCAGGAATCAAAAAATTTAAATAAATTCCCTGATGAGGTCGTAAAATGCAATCAACCGATTAAATTCACCGATAAAACGGGTGAAGGAATAACAAAACAGGTGCATAAAACTCGTAAAGCCCGTAAGTGTTATTTTTGCGGGGCGTATATCCCCGCCGGTAGTAGTTGTTTGGTAACAATTGATTTTGTAGAACACAACGTAAAATATAGTTGTGATGATTGCTATCACGGAATTATTACATTATATGGAGATTAGAAAAATGGGAAAATTAAAGGCATATATAGTAAACGATAAATGGAATGACGCCGGTAGTATTGTTGTATGGGCTGAAACTCGCGGCAAAGCAAAAAGTACTGCCCTATATAATGATGTTTTTGACGGTTACGAATATACCGAATTAAGAACCGAGCGTGTAAAAGACTTTGATAAATACGCAGACACGAAAAAAGTACCGATTCAAGAATTATTAAATATGTCTTGCTGGTTTTCTTGTAGAAAATGTGGGGAAGAATATTTAGACTATGACAAAATCGCAGATGATGAAGCCTTTATAGATGATGTTGATTACTCCAATAATGATTTTGTTAAAGGTAGTGTCATTTGTGCAGAATGCAAGAAAAAATTAGAGGAGTGCCGGCATGTGGGTAAATGAAGACAAGTTACTAATAATAAATCAGTATGACCGCGCTTGTATGTATTTAGTTTGTAGAGAAATGCCAAACGGGCATATACTATATGCTTGTAAAAAATTACGCAGAAAATACCCGGAATTAAAAAAGGGTACAGGCGCGGCAACATTAAAAGATTATGGGTTTACTTATAATTTATTCAAAAAGAAATATATTTTGACAAATGAAAGTAAAGTAATATACCCGGACGGCACACCCCGCAGGTGGCAAGGTAAAACAGAATTTACCTATGAAGACATTGTAAATTCAAATTTAAAAAGTGATTAAGAACGGTAGACGATAGAAAAAGGAAAAGAGGACGATAACATGGCAAAAATGACAGTATTTTATTGCGATAAATGCAATGAGCAATTAGACCCAGCGGAAGTAAGAGAAGTAGAGTTAAACACACCAAGCGAATACATTAGTCGCGATTTATGCGCAAAATGTAAAGCGAAATACGATAGAAAATTACTAGAGTTGGGTGAGTGGCTAAAAAAGGAAGAATTTTAAGAGGATAACAGGCATGCAAATAAACATAAACCGAGAAAACTCCGTACATTTTGTAGTTAAAAAAGAATGGTTTGAAAAAATAAAAAGCGGCGAAAAGACGCATGAATATCGTTTATATAAACCGTTTTGGACTAAGCGGCTGACATATTGCAATACGCTAAAATTTCTTCCGCTTCCAAAGAAATATGCCAAATTTTCTTTAGGTATGAGTAAAGAGCCGGCAAAAAACATGATATTTGAGATAAAAAATATAAGTTTGGTAAGGGCAAAAGAAACCGACTTAGTTAAAATAAACCCGGAGTTAGAAAAAACGGCAGAATTGGCGATAGATATAGAGTTAGGAAAAAGGTTAAATAGGTGAAAATATGAAAAGATATATTGCAAGTGTAAGTTTTGGCAAAGATTCTTTAGCAATGTTATTAAAAATGATTGAAAACGGTATGCCGCTAGATGAGGTAGTATATTTTGATACTGGCATGGAATTTAAAGCAATATACGACATAAAAAATCAAGTTAAAACTATGTTGTGTAATTTGGGAATTAAATATACCGAGCTGTACCCTAAAAGGTCATTTAAAGAAAATATGTTACGTAAAACAGTACGACATAGGGACGGCAGAATAACCCATAACGGATATTCATGGTGTGGCGGGCGTTGCCGTTGGGGAACAATGGAAAAAGTAAGAACTATAGAAAAATATTGTAAAGGTGCAATACAATATGTCGGAATAGCATACGACGAACCAAAGCGGATTAAAAATAACCCTAATAAGTCTTACCCGTTGTATGATTGGCAAATGACTGAAAAAGAATGTTTAGAATATTGCTATAATAAGGGTTATTTTTGGGAAGAATCGGGCGTACGTTTATATGATGTATTAGACCGTGTGTCATGTTGGTGTTGTGCAAATAAAAATTTAAAAGAATTAGCGAATTATAAAAAATATTTACCTAAATATTGGGATAGGTTAAAAAGATTGCAAGATGAAACAACAAGACCATTTAAGGGTAAATTAACTATATACGATATTGAAAAGAAAATAGAGGAAAAACAGGCATGAAATATAGAAAACTTAAAAAGAGGTTGAAAAATCATCACTACTTACAGTTTAAAGGTTTTTGCTTGTACTTTGATGAAAATATAGTTAAGTTTTGGTTAGAAGGTACAAAATTAAGGAAAAAACCAATAAAAAAATATGATTATGTTTGTGAAGGCGCATACAATTCTTTTATTTGTGAAGTAGATGAATGGTGTTTGCATAGTAATAAAGAAATAAAAGAATTGTTAAAAAATGAAAAAGGAATATTAACAAAGGACTAAAAGTAGGGGGTAAATTTGGGTAGCTGTGATTTTAATGCGGATTTTGCTAAATATCCGCTTTTCTTTTTTGATTTGTTTAGCCGGACATTAAAGCCGATTCCGGCCGACGAATTGACAAGTGTAAATAATTATGACCACGGGCAATATCATGCACATCATTTTATTGAAAAGCAAATACGCAAAAATAACCCGGAATTTTACGCAAAAATAGAGTATTTACAAAAAATTATTATCGTACCGGCGCAAATGAATTACGACGCGTCAAGCGGAATGAGTGAAGAAAATTTTTTAAAAAATTGGGGTATTGAAAAATACAAAATAATCTTTTCAAAACAGGCATGGCATGCGGGTTTATACCCTTAAACTAATTCAATTGAAGTAAATTAGTTGACATATTGTTTTATTTTTAATCCCACGTTAATATGGATTAGATTTAAATTTTAGTTGTCCTTGATTCCTTAGTGAAGGTATTAGCAATGCGCAATGTAAATATTCAAGGTGTCGCTAGAATAATAAGGGAGTACCACGCTTTGTTATATTGTTGTAACGGCTATTTTTCGGCTGAAAGAAATTTAAGACTATATGATAATACAACGCATAAAAACCGTGTTTTAGAGATTGGGCAGTGTCCGAAGTGCAAGGCGCTTAAAGTTCAAATAAAACAGTATCGAATATCAGACGGTAAATATTGCGAGCGCAAGCCAAAAAAATCTAAAGATGTTGCAAAATTCATAAGAAAATTTGAAAAAGAAGCATATTACGAAATACCAGACCTTAGAGTTAAAAATGGGTCTTTATCTAATATGGGCTGGCGCTATGCGGACGCTTCCAAAAGTTTATGGGTAAAAGATTTTAATAATGTCCGGCAATTTAAGCTAAGCAAAGAATATAAGGTAATCGGCTAATGGATTTTACATGCTCAAATAAAGAGTATTTAAAAAACATTTGCGGGGATTTGTTAAGGCGTTATAAAGAAGGCGCTATATACAAAATATCTTATGAAGAAATCAAGCAGGAAAAGACATTAAAACAATTAGGCTTTATATTTGGCGGATTGATAAAAGCGCTTATACGATTCTTTGAGAATTTGGGGTACAGTTACGAGCCGTACATGATTAAGGATTGGTTATATTCCGAATGCGGATTAACGGAATATATAACACTACCAAACGGCAAGCAGGTAACATATTTAAAAACATTATCTTCTATGACTAAAGCCGAAGCCGCTAAGTTTATAGAAGATATTATTTTTTTTATTGATACATCCGCAATATTTGAAGATTTTATTTTACCGCCGGAATTGCGCTATAGTTGGACGCATAACATTGATAAAGATAAATTGGCTTTTATGAAAGCGGCCGAAATAAATAACTTTGATTCAGGTTATTTATTACATCAAAGTAAACTTACTTGTATTAAGTGCGGGGCGCGCGGCGGTATGGTGTACCACTTGAAAAAGTTATACACTAAAGACTATTTAACATTACCGCTATGCGCAAAGTGTTATGATGATGTAAACACGCGCGGCGAATCTTATTTACAATCGGATATTAAAGCCGTTTTGAATGGTTTAAGTTTAGAAGACTTTTGTTTACTTGCTTACCATTATTACAGGAAATCTTTTTCATATAGTGGAACTCCTTAAAACACTGAACAAACCCCCCGCATGGGGGCTATTCTGATTAAATGAGGTAAAGAAAAGCAAAAACATAATAAAAAAATAGGTTAAAACCCTTATAAACATTGAATATCAAGGGGTAAAAGGTACTTCCCGACACCCCCTGTTCTTGCGGGTAAGGAAACTCGCGAAGGTTTTTTAGGTACAGTTAAAAATTAACATTTCGTTTTTCGTTTTAGTTTGTAAATATTGTTAAATTTAGGGTTTTGGCTAATTATGGGTTAAATATATCGTTTCGCTTTTCGTTTGAAAGTGTTAAAAATAAAGGCTCATGGGGTTTCGCTTGTGGCAATAAATGAAATTACATCAAAATTAGATTTATTAGCCGAAATACTAGGAATAACCCCCCGAAGAATACAACAACTTGTAGAAGATGAGGTTATACCAAGACCCGAAAAGCCCGGACAATATGACATACCGGCTTGCGTACAAGCATATTACTATAAAGAATTTTGCGGAGATGAAGACGGCGAACTAGACGGCAAATACGAGAGGGCAAGAAAAGCTAAAGCCGAAGCCGACCGCATAGAATTTGATTTAGGGATTAAAAGGGGTCAATATGTTTCGGTTGAATTGGTTAAGCATGAACTTGAAAAAATAATAATGAATTGCAGGGGTAAACTATTAGCAATGCCGCGGAAATTAGCGCCAACATTGGCAACAACGGAAACCCCTAACGAAGCCGAAGTAATATTAACCGACGGAGTGGAAGAAATATTAAACGAATTGGTTACACCGGGTTTTGATGAATCAGATACAGGAATTACAGAAAATACGGGGGATAATTAGACAGGCTTTTAATTGTTGGAAATGTCCGCCAAAATTAACTATATCCGAATGGGCAGACTTATACAGATATTTAAGCCCGGAGGCTTCAGCCGAACCCGGAAAATATAAGACATCAAGGGCGGAATATCAACGTGGAATTATGGACGCTTTTAGCGACCCGCAAGTAACAAAAACCGTTGTTATGTCTTCCGCGCAAGTTGGAAAAACCGAGATTTTAAATAATATTGTGGGTTATTATATCGACCAAGACCCAAGCACAATATTAAATCTTCAACCGACCTTGGAAATGGCGCAAACTTGGAGTAAAGACAGACTAGCGCCAATGGTTAGAGATAATCCATGTTTAACCAAAAAGGTTAAAAGCTCAAAGTCTAAAGATTCAGACAATACAATTCTACATAAACTTTTCCCGGGCGGTCATATAACCATGGTTGGTGCAAATTCCCCGGCTGGTCTTGCGTCAAGACCTATTAGAATTGTGCTATGCGACGAGGTAGACCGCTACCCGGTAAGTGCCGGCGCAGAAGGCGACCCGGTAAACCTTGCCATTAAAAGAACTACAACATACTGGAATAAAAAAATCGGGCTATTTTCAACCCCGACTATAAAAGGCGTTAGCCGAATAGAAAAGGCTTTTGCAGAAAGTGACCAGCGCTATTATTATGTACCTTGCCCGTATTGCGGTGTTTATCAGCGTTTAAGGTGGGGGCATGTAAAATATAGCAAAGACAATGTAAAAGAAGCTTACTACGAATGCGAACATTGCGGCGCTCATTTATCTGATTCAGACAGATACAGGGCAATAGCCCGCGGATATTGGGAAGCGCAAGAAGAATTTAAAGGCGTTGCAGGTTTTCATTTAAACGAATTGTACAGCCCTTGGCGTAAGCTTGCGGATATTGTGCAAGACTTCTTAGACGCAAAAGACAAACCGGACACCCTCAAAACTTGGGTTAATACTTCCTTGGGCGAAACTTGGGAAGAAGCCGGCGAAAGCGTA
This sequence comes from Candidatus Gastranaerophilales bacterium, assembly GCA_944323695.1. Classification (GTDB taxonomy): domain Bacteria; phylum Cyanobacteriota; class Vampirovibrionia; order Gastranaerophilales; family Gastranaerophilaceae; genus SIG32. Next base: position 138,903 of record CALUTI010000002.1, on the reverse strand, counting down.
GACCCTGACAGCTTAGAAGCAAGGACGGAAGGTTATACAAAAATCCCTAAAAATGCCGTAGTATTAACGGCCGGGGTTGACACACAAGACGACCGTTTAGAAGTTGAAATAACCGCGTGGGGTAAGGGTGAAGAATCATGGTTAATTGATTATATTAGGTTGTACGGTGACCCCGACCAACCGGAAGTATGGGAACAATTAGACGATATTTTAGCTTCTGATTACTTACACGAATCCGGCGCAAGACTAAATATTAGCGCAACTTGTATAGATACCGGCGGACATAAAACGCAAAGCGTTTATGAATATGGCCGAACCCGTTACACTCAAAGGGTTTATTTAATAAAAGGTGTTGGCGGTGAAGGTATCCCGATTGTAGGCGCTCAAAGTAAAGTTAAATGCGGAAAATCTAAAAATAAGACCGTTAAATTATTCCCGGTAGGTGTCGACCAAGCAAAAGGAACTATTTACGGCCGGTTAAAAATATCTTCTTTCGGGGCGGGTTATATGCACTTTCCGAGAAAATGCGATAAAGCATATTTTGATAGTTTAACCGCAGAAAAATTAATAACTAAGTTTGTAAAAGGTTTTCCAAAAAGAACGTGGGAAAAAATCCGCCAAAGAAACGAAGCTTTAGACTGTAGGGTTTATTCTTATGCGGCTTTAAAAATACTCAATCCGAATTTTGAGAGAATCGGGGAACGCTTGAAAGAAAACGCGATAAAAAATAAATTGCAAGAACTTAAACAAAAGCTTAGCAATAAAGAACCTGAAAAGCCGGATAAACCCGCAAACGAAAATACAGCGCTTAAAATGCGGAAAAAACGCAAAATTAATACAAAACAAACATACGCGCAAAGTTGGAGAGTTTAACATGGCAGATGAAGAAAACATAACCCAAGAAACGCCCAAAACGCACGCCGAAAAGATGTTAGAAGCTATTGAAGCGGCAATAGAAGGGCGATTAACAGACGATTATAAAACATTAAAAATTAATAATCGGGAAATAACCAAATTTACTTTTGATGAATTGTTAAATTTGCGGACATATTACCGTAGCGAATTAGCAAGAATCAAAGCAAGACGCAATAAGACTTTTAAAACGATTGGGTATAGATTTTAATGTTTAGCATATTTAACCTATTTAAAAATAAAAAAAATAATCAAACACCGGCAAAAGGTCATTATGTGGTTGTAAGGCCTAAAGCGTATGAAGCCGCAAAAACAAACAGGCTTACATGGTCTTGGAATACATATAAATATACAGCAGACCAAATAGTCTATAAGTTTTTAAAACCGCTTGTAGCGCGTTCTTGCAATGAATATATGAACGACCCGCATGCGGTTAAATTCTTATCGTTGCTTGAAAATAATGTTATAGGCGATAAAGGTATAAGCTTACAAGCGCAGGCCAAAGACCAAAACGGCGAATTAGACACAAAAGCCAATGAAGCCCATGAAAAAGCGTGGAAGGAATGGCAAAAGGCTAAATATTGCGACGTTAAACAGCAACAAAATTTTATAAGCTTATGTAAACTTGCTATCAAAACTTGCGCCCGCGAAGGTGAATGTTTAATAAGGATAATTAAAGGCCGAAACGCGGGGGCGTGGGGTTTTGCCCTGCAACTTATAGACCCCCGCAGGCTTGATATTGATAAAAACGACGTATCTATACAACCTAACGGGAGTTTTGTAAGATTTGGAATTGAATTTAGCAGTTATGGTAAACCATTAAAGTATTACATTAAAAAATATGATGATGATTTATTAAACCAAACATACGGCGAACCTTACGACATAATACCGGCAGATGAAATAATACATTTATTCTTACCGCAATTTATAGACCAAAAAAGGGGTATTCCTTGGTTTTCGCCGGTGCTTATGCACATGAATATGTTAAACGGTTTTGAAGTTGCGGCAGTCGAACACGCCCGCGCCGGTGCCTGTCAAATGGGTTTTATAACTAATAACGACCCGGAAGCGTACGACGAAGACGAAAACAACGAGGACATAGACATAGAAGCAAGCCCAGCAAGTTTTCAGCAATTGCCGGCCGGGTATGATGTTAAAAAATTTGACCCGAATTATCCAAATGGTGAATTTGATGTTTTTAATAAAGCGATTTTAAGAGATATTGCGGCCGGGCTTTGTACCGGCTATGCGGAATTAACCGGCGATTTAACAAGCGTAAACTTTTCTTCTTTGCGTCATGGTGTAATTGAAACCCGTGAAGTATGGAAGGGCTTGCAAGAATGGTTTAAATCACTCGTAATCGAAAGAATACATGAAGAATGGTTAAAATATTCTCTTTTAGCTTCAAAAATTAAATGCGGCAATGGTTATTTAAAACCCGAACGCATAGACAAATATAAAGAAGTTACATGGACTATGCGCCGTTGGATGTGGGTTGACCCGGTTAAAGATGTTAATAGTGCGTCAATTTCCGTACAAAATGGCTTCCGTTCACGTTCAGACGTGATACGAGAGCAAGGCCGCGACCCTGATGAAGTATGGGAAGAAATCCAAAAGGAAAACGACATACTAAGAGCCAAAGGCATATTAGTAAAAGATGAGGTAATAAAAGATGTTGGCGATAATCCCGAAGAACAAACCGACAAATAAAATCTATGCAAGCATAGAAAAACCCGAAAATAAAAACACTAAAAAGAATTTTTGGAAGTTTAAAAGTTTTTTAAACAAAGAAAACAAAAAAGAAGCCGAAATACTTTTATATGGTGTTATTGGTGATGACGGCTACTGGGACGAAGTAACAAGTAAAGAGTTTGCAGAGCAATTAAAAGAGGTTGAAGACGCCGAAACAATATCAGTAAGAATAAACAGCCCCGGCGGTGATGTTTTCGCAGGTCAAGCGATATACAGCATGTTAAAGCGTTGTAAGGCTCAAATAGTTGTATATATTGACGGCTTGGCGGCTTCTATTGCTTCATTGGTTGCTATGGCCGGCGATAAGATTATAATGCCTAAAAATTCCATGATGATGATACACAAACCATGGACAATATCAGCCGGTAACGCAAACGATATGCGGCAACAAGCCGACACTTTAGACAAAGTAGAAGAATCAATGTTAGCCGCTTATGTCGAAAAAACAGGGCTTGCGGAAGATGAAATAAAGCAATTGTTAGCAGATGAAACATGGCTAACCGCTTCAATGGCGTTAGAAAAGGGCTTTTGTGACGAAATAGAAGAAAACGAAGTAAAAGCCCTGATTAATAATAATTGTCTTGAAATAAACGGGCAAAAATTTGACATAAAAAAATATAAGAATTTTAAAACGGATTGGTTTAAAAATAAGGATTTAGGCGCGAAAGACGGGGAAGTCAAAGCGGAAGAAAAACCGGCCGGGTTAAAAAAAGATGTTAGTATAAACGGTAAAACGAAAGGGAATAAAAAAATGGATTTGAAAAAAATGTGCGAAGCCTACGGGCTTGATTACGATTCCTTAATTAATGCAGGAATGACAGACGCCCAAATTAAAGCTATGATTAGCGCAAAAATGCAGGAAGAAGACGGCGAAGGCGGAAACAACGAGGCCGCAATAAAAGCCAAAGCAGACGCGCAGATTAAAGCAGAAAAAGACAGAATAGCAACAATTATCAAATTGGGAGAAGAATACAACGCAAAAGAAAAAGCGTTAGATTTTGTTAAAGATAATAAAACTGTAGACCAGTTTAAAGATGAATTGCTTAAAGGCCAATCAAGCGACCAAAAGCCGCTTAATTCTAATTTTGGCGTAGGTCTTACTTTGGATGAAGCCCGCAATTTTAGTTTTGTAAACTTAATTAATGCTTTGGCTAATCCTTCCGACCATTACGCACAAGACGCCGCACAAAAAGAGTTTGAAATGTGCGCAAGGGCTAAAGATAAATACGGCGCTAAAAACAAAGGTCTTGTAATTCCGGTTGAAGCACTTGTAGCCCCTATGCTTCCTAAAGCAAGCTTAGATACGACGGCCGGCGGTGCAACAATTGAAACAAAACTCTTAACCGGGTCATTTATTGAATTGTTACGCAATAAATCTGTTATTATGCAGTTAGCAAGACAATTAACCGGCTTAGTTGGTAATATTGACATTCCGAAGCAGACAGCCGGCGCAAGTGCTTACTGGGTTGGTGAAGATACCGCGCCAACAACAAGCAACGCGACATTTGGCACGCTTCAATTAAGAATGAAAACAGTTGCGGCAAATACTTACATTACAAGAACCATGTTAAAACAGTCTAGCATGGACTTGGAAAACTTTGTAAGGCAAGATATTGCCTTAGCTTTGGCACTTGCAATTGATAAAGCCGCATTCTACGGTACAGGAACAAGCAACCAACCAAAAGGTATTAAAAATACTGACGGTATAAACGTTGTTAAATTTGCGTCTGCTCAACCTACTTATGCAGAATTGGTAAAAATGGAAACCGAAATAGGCGCAGATAATGCGGCTGTTGAAGATATGGCGTATGTGTTCAACGCAAAAACTAAAGGACATTGCAAAACTACGCTTAAATCAACTGGCGTAAGCGGTTATATTTGGGAATCTGATAACAAAGTAAATGGCTACAAAGCACTTGTTACAAACCAAATTGCCGACGGTGATGTATTCTTGGGTAATTTTGCCGATTTGATTTTGGGTATGTTTGGCGGTCTTGAACTCATTGTAGACCCATATACATATTCAAATAAAGGCGGCGTACAAATTACGGCATTCCAAGACGTTGATTACGGCGCACGTCATGCGGGTTCCTTCTGTTTGGGTGCTAATACCGCAAGTACAAGCGGCTCATAAGTCGTATAATTTATGTAAAATGTACCGCCCTTTTTCGGGCGGTGCATTTTTTAAAAGGTTTTTATGAATATAGTATATTGTTTTGATAAAAATTATTATAAATATGCGCTAAATTCCGCAAAAAGCGTAAAAAAATATAATAAAAATGCAAAGTTTTATTTTTTCTGCATTTCAGAGTTACCAAAAGATGATTTAACAGAATTTGGGAATGTAGAAATAATAAAATATGATGAATCCGAATTAGCAGAATTTACAAAAGATTTATGCGGATATAAACACGTTAGCAAAAGTTGTTTTGTGCGGTTTTTAATCCCGAAATACTTAAATTTTGCAGACAGGGCGCTGTATTTGGATTGTGATACAGTTTGCAAAGGCGATATTAGCGAATTATATAACGCCGATTTTGAAAATAATTATATTATAGGTTGTAGGGGTATAGATTACGCCAACAAGCAGGCTGAAGAATTAGGGATAGAATATTATATAAATTCCGGGGTGATGTTATTTAATATTCCTAAAATGAATAATGAAAACTATTTAGCGCAAATAAAAAAGAGTTGGCGGGGGTGCTTGGGTTTGCCTCGGGTGTTTTCAGCAGATGAAACAATAATAAATTATGTTTTCCACAAAAAAATTAAGCTGATAAGTGAAAAATATAATTATTGCTATAACCGCCCATATACCGGCCGGGAAGTTGCAAAAGAAGATGTCAAAATTTGGCATGTGACAGGCGCAGACAAAGGCAATTTAAAATTATGTTAGATACAAAAGATACGTTAATACTATTTGGGCGCAGTCCTTTTATTAACAAAATACGGGATAGAATACCCGAAATTATAAAAAAATATACTACAATGGGATGTAATTATTTTTGTGAATCCTTCCCGGATGTAGACTATGTTATTTTTTATGACGATATATGCCCGAAAGTTAAAAATAGTACGATTGTAACGCAATATGAGTATTTTAAATATAAAAAACACAAATGCGCTCAATTAATCCCGGATTATCCTAAAAAAGAATTGTACATGGTTGTAAAAAATGACTATATTTTTACAAGTGTACCAAATGCCCTATATTTTCATTTTCACACCCCTTCAATGGCTTTAAATTGGGCATGGCAAAAAGGATTTAAAAATGTAGTTTTAGCCGGTATAGATTTAGTAAATCATACCCCGCATTTTGATTGTAAAACAGCCCCTGACGCTGATTATCCAAAATGGTTTGATAGTGATTTAGTGAAAGCCAAAAGACATATAAAAGAAGTTGCAGGGCGTTATTTGAACATATTTCAATTAAACCCCGATAGCGATATGGAAGTAGAAAAAATAACAATAGAAGAATTGTTAAATAATAACCTAATAAAAACGAAAGGGGAAAACATGGAAAAAGTAAAAATTAAATTAAAATCCGCTGTTATTTTAGCCGGTAAAGTTGCAAGCCCGGATGACGAGCAAAACGGTATTTACGAAGTAACAAAAACGGTTGCAAACGAACTTATAGCGCGCAACCGTGCAGAATTGGCAACAGATATTAAAGAGAAAAATACACCGCCGGCCGCCGGTAATGATGTTGTATATGATATTGAAAAATTAAAAGAAATAGCCGGCAAATTAGAGATTAAATTTAATCCTAATATTGGCGGTAAGACTTTGAATCAAAAAATTGTAGATTTCTTGATAGAAAAAGACGAAAATTTAGCCGAACAGGAAGACGCAATAAAGGCTTTTGAATTATATGAAGCTAATCAAGATAATAAACAAGATGAAAGCGAAGAATATAAAGAACTTGTTAAAATTGCGGCTGAAGCAAATATAGATTTTCAAGAAAATACAGGCTATGAAGACTTAAAAGAACAAGTAACGCTTAATTTAGAACAATATGCAAGCGAACTTAATTTAGAATTGGGCGAAAATTGGGAAATTAAAGACGCTTGGGAAAAAATCAAAGAAAAAATACAAAATGATTAAACAAGATTTACATGTTTATACAAGGACTTTCGGCGAGGTTGTAAAATTTAACCTTGCCGACGGGTCTATATTGGATACCGGCGCAGACGGCAAGCCATTAAAGGGTATTTTTGATAATGCGTATTTTTTGCAGGAAATAGGCGACATGGATTTAGATAATACCCAGCCGCGCTTAACTTGTGTTGAAGCGGATATAGCAAAGGTAAAAAAAGAAGACAGTGCCGAAATTAACGGCGTTAAATATGATGTTACAAAAGACCCACAGCCGGACGGTACAGGCATGGCGGTTGTAATATTAAGTAAATACGGCAAACTTTAATATGTTAGAAGCAAGCATAAATGACATACAACTAAAGCAGTTAAACCGCGATTTAGAATTAACCGGCCGGGAATTATTAAAAATTGCTACAAGGGCTTTTAAATCAAGTGCAAAGAATTTTACAAAAAATGCGATAAAAACTATTAAAAAAAATTATGGTATTGCAGATAAAAAATTAAGACAAAGAATACGGCAATACGTCATAGATGATTTAAAGATTAAAATATTTGCCGGATTTTATAGAACCGGCCTTACTAATTGGCAGGCACGGAAAACAAAACGCGGCGTTACATACGGCAGACCCCGCAGGCTAAGAAAAGGGGCTTTTATTGCCCGTATGCCGGAAGGCGGTAAAATTGCAGTTAAAAGAACCGGGCAATATCACACACCGAGCAAGGGGCGATATGCAAATAAAGTATATCAGAGAAACACTGCAAAGCATAAAAAGGGCGAACCCTACAAAGTCGAAATATTAGAAAAACAGGTAACAGAAAACAACGAGATAGAAAATGTTGTAATGCCGATTCTGCAAAATGAAACGGAAAATTTTTACAAGATTTTTAAAAAAAGTTTTGAAAGTGAAGTTAATAAATATTTAAGAAATCAATTTAAAAAAGGTCTAAAATGATTGATAAAACAGTTTTAAACCCGATAACAGACGCTATAATAAGCGAATTTAAGAAAAAATACGGGGATGATTATTTAATCGGGGATTTTGAAGACGTTGAAGACGGCGTAGAGTTACCGGCTATTTTTATACAACTGATAAATTTAGAAGGTGTAAGTAATAGAATCCCGGATACATTTAGGGCTAATTGCACTTTTAGGGCGTATGTTTGTGAAAGTTTTAAAGGGCAGGCAAAACGCAGGGTAAGAGATACCGCCCTAGATGTTGCGGCCTTTGTAGACGGCAATTTTTGGGGCGATGTAAATACCTTTAGCAAAGGTATTTTTGAGTATGCCGAAGAAGACGGCTTTAACGAAAAAATAGACAGTGCCGAAATTTGGTATATTGAATGGCAACAAGAGATATATATAAAAAAGTAATACAAGATTAAATTATGAAAGGGAAAACGACATGGCAGGAAAAGAAACTATTACATTAGGTATTAGAGATTTAAAAATTTCACAGGTCTTAAAAGATGATTCAACCGGCGTAGAGTACGGCGCGCCCGTAGATGTACCGGGCGTTAAAGAAATAACGGTAACAATCATAAAAGACGAAAAGGAATTAACCGGCGACGGTGTAATTTTAGATACTTACGAAAAAAGAAAAGGTTACGAAGTATCATTTAAAAATGCGCAGTTTAGCCATGAAATCATGGACATTATTAACGGCACTACTACCAAGTCAAGCGGTAGCAGTGGTAGCAAAGTTTATACTACAGAAGACGACAGCGCATGCACACCGGGTTATTTTGCCTTAGAATTTGCGCCGGAAAAATCAGTAGGTGAAAAAGACTATCATAGAATTTTATATAAGGTGTCCGGGTCTTATGAAGAAGAATTTGCCGAAGAAGACTACATGGTATGTAGCTTTACTGGTAAAGGTGTTGCAAGAACTTATGATAAGAAGTTTGGCGCAAGAAAACTTTACGAAGCAATTACAGAAATTGCGCAAATCCCGGTTATCGTTGCTTCATAACTAATAAACACACGAGAATGGGCGGAAATTACCGCCCATTCATTTTTTAGATACAAAAAGAAAAGGGGATAACATGCAAAATTTAACATCAAGCAGCTTTAGTGCCGAAATTTTAGGAAAAAAAAGAGTTATAAAATTTGAGGTTAGAAATTTTATAGCATTAAAAAGGCGTTTTGGAATTGAAACATACGACTTAATAAATCGTGTTTTAAAAGGTGATGAAGAAGCTATCATAATAATGATTTGGTGCGGTACATTGGTATTTGCTGATAATTTCGACGTATCTAATCCGACAGAAATTAAAGAAGAAATCGAAATAGAAAAACTTTATAAAATGGATTTAGCAGAAATGCGAAAAATCGGCGAAAATGTAGTAAAAGGCTTGTTAGCTTCAATGCCCGAAGATACCACAAAAAAAAAGACGGTAAAGAACAAGATTTTAAGGAAAATAAAAACGATTCTGAATATAAAATAGACTGGTTTTTATTATTTTATACCTTTGTGTCTGTTTTGGGTTTTAGTGAGGAATTTTTTTATAAATCCGAATATGTACGGATTTATAAAATTCTTGAAACCCGAAATAAATTTTACAGCAATACAGGCGCCGGCATGCATAAAGATAATGAAGCACAGGCGCTAAAACAACTGGATAGCTTTTTAGGCGTGTAATTAACGAATAGTCATTAATCAATTTGAAAGTAAATTAAAAAATGGCAAAAAACAAAGTAGATATATTATTAGGTTTAAATAATGCCGAATTAAGAACAAAGTTAAAAGAATCCCAAGGATTATTACAGAGCTTTAAAACAAACTTAGGCGGTATTATAGGCGGCGCCGCCCTTGGTGTATCTATTAAAAATTTAGGTGACTATGCGCTAAATTCCGCAAAGGCTTTTGAGCAAGCCTCAATATCTTTCAGGGTATTGTTAGGAAATGAAGAAAGGGCGGCAAAACTTGTTAATGATATACAAGATTTAGCAAACGTAACCCCCATGACTTCTTCCGGTCTTCAAGAAAACGCAAAGTTATTATTGAACTTTAATGCGGTGACTGAAGATGAAATAATCCCGACATTGCGCATGTTGGGCGATATAACAGGCGGCGACCAAGTAAAAATGGATTCAATGACGCTTGCTTTTGCCCAGTGCGCTTCCGCGGGGCGCTTAATGGGTCAAGACCTTTTACAAATGGTTAATGCGGGGTTTAATCCGTTACAGATAATAGCGGAAAAAACCGGCAAAAGTTTAGGCGATTTAAAAAATGAAATGTCCGAAGGTAAAATATCCGTGGACATGGTTAAACAGGCTTTTAAAGACGCTACAAGCGAGGGCGGGCGCTTTTATGGAATGTTAGAAGCGCAAAGTAAATCAAAAACCGGCTTGGAAGCAACTAAAGCAGATTCTTATGAAATTTTTGGCCGTACTATAACAGAAAGAGCATTACCAGCTTTAAAAGATTTCGACCAAGCACAAATAGACGCGGCCAACAGTGCAACGGAACACGTAAAAGCGCTTTATGCTTGGATGGATGTAAATAACCAAACATTAAACGCGGTTAAAAATACTTCCATTGCCTTGTTATCGACTGTAACAGCATTTACAGCAACAAAAAAAGGGGCGGAAGTTGCGGCCGCCGCTATTGAATACTTTAGGTATCAACAGGCTTTAGCACGTACGGAAACAACCGCGCTTGCTTTGGCTATGCAGGGTAAACTTGTATTAGCTACAAGGGCTTTAATTGCTCAATTCAGGATTTTAACCGCTACAATGCTTGCTAACCCATGGACTTGGGTAGCTGTAGCCATTGCAGGGGTTACGGCCGCCGTGGTGAATTTAAAAAACGAATCCGAAAAAACCGCGGCCATAATTGAAGATTTAAACAATACGCAAGACCAGCAAGTAAGCACTTTAAACGACGCTATAAATACAATTAAAGAATTGTCGGGGGCTGAAAATCTTAATTATGAAGAAAAGCAAAGACTAACAAAAGCAATTGATTTGCTTGTGGAACAATACCCGAAATATGCCGACCAATTACGTGAAGAATTGGCATTAAAAGGGGAAATAAACAAAGCAACCGCCGAACAGATAGCAAATGAATTAACCTTGCAAAAGGTTAAGGAACTTGAAAAACGGCGCGACAAAGTAGCAAAAGTAATTAATAACCGCGGCAACTATGCGACCTATGAAAGTTTTGACGGTACTACACACTTTGCCTATGAAGATGAAAAGACAAAGGAATATAACAAATTATCTAAAGAAATTTCTAACGCTTACGATTCAAGGCAAAGTATAATTAACACATTAACGGGTGTTAGCAGTAAAACCCCGGCAAGAACTCAAAGAAGCGCCGCAAGTTCTACATCAAAAGAGGATAAAAAGGCCGCAGAAAAAGCGCAAAAAGAAGCCTTAGCCCTCAAACTTGCGCAATTAGACGCCGAAATACTTTTAGTAAAGAATAATGCGGATGAGGTTTATAAACTTGAATTACAAAAAATTCAAGCAAAACTAAATGCCGAAAAACAAGGAACTTCCGCATATCAAAATATACTAAACGAGCGGACACAATTAGAACAGCAACACCAAGAACAAGCAATACAGCTTGAAATAGAACGCTACAACCGCAAAGCGGAATTAGACCAATTAGATATAGAAAAGCAAAAATCATTACTGGAAGCCCAAAAAGAAGAAGGGTCTATATCTAATAGCGACTATTACGCACAATTACAAGCATTTGAAGACCAAAAATATAATATAACCTTAAATGGTTTAATAAAGCAAGAACAGCTATACCAAGACGACTTAGCGAAACTTGAACAGATAAACCAAGAAAAATTAGTATTAACGGCAAACTATGAAATAGCAAAACAAGAATTAGTAGCCGAATCACTGGACGCAGAAAACGAGCGCTGGCGAAATACTTTAGAACACTTGGGCGAATCCTTCCAAGATTCATTAAGCGAGTTTTTTCAAGGTAATCAGTCATTAAAAGATAGCTTTATAAGTATTTTTGGAGATATAAAAGCGGCCTTTGCGCGTATGATTGCGGAAATGCTTGTAGAACAAGCCAAATTAAAGCTAATGCAGGGATTAACAGCCCTTGCGGGTAGCGGGGGCTGGGTAGGTGCGGCGGCAGGCTTTATAAAAGGCTTTTTTGCTGACGGCGGTATAGTACCCGGCAATTATAATCAGGCCGTGCCGATTGTTGCCCATGGGTCTGAAATGGTTTTAAATCCATTACAACAAAAAACCTTATGGAATATGATAGCGGGGGCGAATAATACCCCGGCCGCCGGCAATAACATGGCGCAGGGTCAAAGCCAGCAGGTAATAGTTAATAATATAACGCCGGTATTTCAGAGTTTAGACCCGGCGCAGGGTCAAAAGATGTTTACCGAGTGGATGAAAACAAGCGGCGTACCTATTGTAAAAGACAGTATAAAAAACAATAATCATCAAATGCGCGATATGATTAAAGGCGTCTAGTTATGTCTTTTTCACCTTTTGAATTGTAAAATTGGTTATTCAACCAATGACCGATTAGTTTTTTATTCTTGTCAAATAAAAATGATTCATGGTCTGATACGACAAGGTTAATATTTAATAATTTTCCTTGCGTATCATACGCCATGGTCTTGTAAGGGTATTCACCTTTAAAAGTGTTAATTTCATATTTTAATAATTTTCCTTTTGGTGAATAGTAGTATTTTTTACTTGGGTCATTGTCATATTGAACACCGTAAAAAGACAATTTCCCTTTATCGTAGAACGGTACAACCTTGCGGGCTACCGCTACGGATATATTACCGTTTATATAACCTATACTGGAAAAATAAAATTTATCGTTTAAGTATGCGCCAAACTCATTTTTATTAATACTTTGGGGTGCATTATCAAAAGCAATAATACGGGCTTTGTCTACGGTATATTCTACCCCGCCTTTGAGGGTATAGGCATTAACCGGCATGCAAATAAAAAAGAGAGTTGCAAAAACAAGCAAAGTTTTTTTAAGTTTTGCAAGGTCTATTTTTTTATCCCTTGCAAATAAAATAAAATCATTTTCAGTTTTTGTAAGTCTTTTGGTAAATTCTAACTTTTCATCAAGTTTTATTTTTCTACCCGCATTAATTCTTGAACCGCCTTTAGGCATTATATAACCGTCCTTATCTGTTCATAATCTTCATTAACTTCAAAAATATTTAGATAGCCGCCGTTTATTTGGTCTGCTTCTAAAAACATTTCTTCATCAGAATCGGCATGTATAATTTCAAAATCATCACTTGCCGCCAATTCTACTTTATAAATCATATTACAGCCTTTCCTATATTCAACTATTAATATTATAAATTATGTTTTATGATTTTGCAACAAATTCAAAAGATATATTTAGATTTTGTTACAAATTCAGTAAATTAATTTTACGGGGCTTTTAAACAATGACAGATACTGTATTAACCTTTGATTTTAAGTATAAAGAAGCATATACAAGTACAATTGAATTTGATACACAAATAAACGAAAAACACAAAGGGAAAGAACAGAGATACCCAAAATGGACTTATCCAAAAAGGACTTTTACATTAAAGTTTGACAAAAATTTTACTGACCGTAAAGCGATAGAAGAATTTTTTATAGATGTAATGCTTAATGGCGGTAAATTTAATTGGACATGGGAAGCCGAAACCGGCGGAAACGGTAAAACATATTTATGTTTTTTTGAAGAAGACAAGTTAAAGCAAAATATAAAAAATTTAGGTTACACCGATTTTGATATTACTTTTGCTTGTATAGATAATTCCCCGGTACAAAGCGTAGGGGCTTTTAATTTTTATCATGACGCAGAATGTGAAAACTCAATAGGTTTTTATAGAATCATGGACAGTGTTTTTACGGCCGCCAATAATATGAAAGTATGGTGGGATAAACCTAAAAAGAGTTGGACACTTAAATTTGATAAAGACCCCCAAACGCGCAAGAAGTTAGAAGAATTTTTTATAGCAAAGCGCGGCCGCTTCCGTTCTTTTGATTGGACATGGGAAACGAGCAGGGGCGGCGACGGTAAAACATACCATGTAAGATTTGATTCTGATAATTTACAATTAGATGTAGACCGGCTTGGATTTGCAACAACACAAGTACAATTAATAGAGGTATTTCCAACCGCTAATCCTTTGTTAGAGGTTGAAAAAGATGAAATAATACCGCGTAAACTTTTAGAAATCGACATACCCGGCGGGGGTGTAAGAATACTTGATAATGAAACATTATCATACTTGGTATATAACGGCAACGAATATTTAGGCGCGCCATTGACACATGGCGAAATTACTAAAGATGATAACTCAAGTGTATCAAGGTTAAATATTTCGTTATCAAACGTTGCTTTAAGCATTTCCGCTATTGTCGGAAGCCGCGGGGATGTTATAACCAATTCCCCGGCCATATTAACGCTTGTATTTTTAGACGTTAATACAAACACATTAATTGCAAATTCCGCGCAAATTCTATATGCCGGAAAATGCAATAATCTAACGCTTGATTATGAAAATGCAAGCATGGATATAGAAACCCCGCTGGGCGGCTATGAAAAGCAATGCCCGGTTATGAAATACCGCGCAAGCTGTCAGGTGCGCAGGTTTAAAGATTGCCGGTGCGGTTACACAGGGGAAGAAACAACATGCGACAGAACTTTTGACAGATGTAAAGAATTAGGGAATGAAGCTAATTTTAGAGGATTCCCGACAATGTATGAAGAATTGGTAGTAAAGGTTTAATACCGGCCGGCATGTAAAAACATAAGGGGGTATTTATGGAAAATTTTAAAGAATTGTTGTTAGAAGTCGGAAGACCTTACGAAATGTTTAACCCTGACGGTACATATCAGGGTTGCTTTTACCCGGTGCAAAAATTATACCCGGATAAACCAAGATATAAATTAAGGTCAAAAGATGACAACCGCAATTATTTTTATGGAATTGCAAAATTACAACAGCATTGCAGGGAAATAACCCGCGACGAATTAAAAAAAGGCGACATTATAGCTACAAGATTCCGCAATGAATTGCATGTAGCTATATATTACGAATACGGGAAAATTATACATGTATTCAAGGGGCATACACTACAAATAAGCCGGCTTAGCTTATTTAAAAATGAAATTAAATACTACAGGGTTTTATAATAAATGGCAATATTTACAGCGATAGCAACAGCAATAGCAACCGGGCTGGGTATGACTTTAGCGTCGGTAGCTACTGCAACTTTTATAACAGTCACGGCCGGAGTTTTGCAAGCGCTTACTATTTTTGGCGGCATGGCTTTATCCATGGCATTTACTAAAAAGAGTGTAGGCGATTACGGGGCGTCTTCCCCTGCTTATGCAAACGGAGTAATACAAACCCAAACAAACCAAGATTTACCGATACCGTTATTATATGGAACTTGTAAACTTGCAGGTAATAGAATTTGGCAGCACGACGACGGTACAAAAACGGTTAAACGTCTTGTAGCTTTTGCGGAAGGCGAAATAACCGAATTTTCGGACATAAGATTTAATGATATTGAAGCCGGTACTATCAGCGGTGCAAGCGTCAATAAATATTATGGAACTGCAACACAGACAGTAGACCCAATTATAGACGGGTCAACACATGAAGAACGCGCCGAGATTGTCGGGTCATTGCGCAACCTTGCTTATTTGGCGGTATCTGTACCAAGAAGTAATGATATTGATGTAAATTATAACCTTACAAGCATTGTAAAAGGGCGTAAAATCCGCGTTTATTCTTCCCCTAACCCTACAAGCTATTCTATTATGTATTCCGAAAATCCGGCATGGGTAATGTTTGATTTTTTAACCTCATATAACGGTTTGGGGTTATGCTTAAAAAATGACGGTACAATAGATAACAATGCCGTAATGGAATTGTTTGACATTGAAAGTTTTATAGAAGCGGCCGCATTTTGTGATGAAGAATTGGAATATACAGCCAATGACGGAAGTATAAAAAAATCACCGCGATTTACTTTTAATATGATTTTTGACAGCCAAACAAGCGCCCGCGACTTGATAGATGAAATCTACAGATGTTGCCGGGGCGGTCTGTTTACTAAAAATGGTAAATTGCAATTTAAAATAGACAAGGCTGAAGAAGTAAGCAAAGTTTTTACGGCTGAAGATATTGTAAAAGGGTCTGAAACTTTTTCGGCCGTACCTTCCGAAGAACACTACGACATTTTAAAACTCGTTTATATTTCACCAGACCACGAATGGCAAAAGGTTGAAGCGTTTGCAGAGATTCCAGAATATCGCGACGGCGTGCCGATTGAGCATAGTATAAATTGTTATAGTATAACCAATTTTCAACAAGCAAGCCGGCTTGCTTGGTATTATGTAAACTCTAAGCGCTTATGTCCTTATTATGGGAGTTTTAAAACCGATTACAGGGCATTTGATTTAGAGGTAGGCGACGTTATCAAGTTTGATAGTCTACTAATGGGTTTAACCGGCTATTTAGCAAAGGTAACAAGCGTATCAGATGACGGCGCCGGCACTTATACCGTAAATTGGCGTACCTATGACGAAAGATTATATAGCGACGAATTAGGAAGCAAAGAACCGCGCGTGCTTGTATCAAATTTAAAAGATTCTTACGGCTACCCGGATAATGTTCAATCTTTTAATGTTGTACAAAACCAAAAATTAGCGGAATTTGCATGGACACCCGTACAAGGTGTTGATATTGTTTACGAAATACGCCGCGGCGAAACTTGGGAAAATTCCAGCGTTGTGGCTTCAAATATAAGCGGTACAAACTATACATTAAATTTAACCTCAAAGGGCATATATAAATATTGGATTAAAGCTAAAAACAAATACAATTATTCACAATCGGCAACGAGTGATATTTTAAATGTTCAATATGTGCCGGATTTAAACGAAGTTGTATCAAACCATATATTTGAAAATCCGCAAGGGGTTTTTAATGACACAAAGTTTTATAAAGGCAAATTAAAGCTAAAATCCGCTATAAAATGGCAAACTCTAAGCGATTTTTGGAAAAAAGCCGGTGCAAGATATTATGCGGATTCTAACGGCAAATGGGGTACAACAACAGTAACTACCGGGTCTTATACTTCACAAGTATTTGACATTGGCGCAAGCCTTACTAATATTATATCTTTTTCACATAATTTATATTCAAGTGACGCAAGCCAATCTATAACTTTAGAATGGCGGTACAGTGAAGATAATACAACATGGTCAAATTGGCTTTTGGCGTCTACCGGGTCTTACAAATTCCGCTACTATCAAGTCCGCGTAACATTCAATAACCCGAATGGGGCTATGATGTGGCTGAATGATTTAGTAATGAATGTTGATGTACCCGACAGGAACGAAATTTACACAAACAGGGCGATTGAAGACGCTGAAACCGGGTTAAAGATAGTTTATGCAACAGACCCCGAAAGCAAACAGCCCGTGCCGTTTATAAAACAAGAACCCCATGTGCTTGTAACACCGTACAATACAAACGCATACCCGGATGTTATCGAATCAAAGCCGGATTATTGCGTGGTGAAACTATATACAAATGAAGGAATAGAAACAACCGGGAATGTTAATATATCCGTTTCCGGCTATTAAGAAAGGATAATTTTAAATGTCAAATGATGAAAATTTTGAATGGACAGACAACCCGACAGAAGCAGGCGTAGCGGAATGCGACCCGGATGTACTCAATGACTGCCTAATGTATTTAAGATATAATGCGGCAACAGGTAACGGCATACCGCCAATGCCAATTAAAAACAAAGAAATTGTTAAAAACGGCAATACAAATACTTTGACTTGGGAAGACCCGGACGATTCAATTATAGACGGTGTAGAATTGGCGACTTGGGGCGGTACTTTAATTGTAAGAAAAGCCGGCAGTTACCCGGAAGACCATTTAGACGGTGAAGTAGTTTGCGACAATAAAGTAAGAAATCAATATTCTATAACAGGATTTCAAGACACAGTAACACCGGCCGAAAATGAAGACGGCGAAACCGTAGAATATTATTATAGGGCTTTTCCTTACACCGTAAACAATGTATATAATATGTCCGCGGCTAATATGTTCGGGGCTTGGTTGTACGGCTATTGTGAATTAGATAATGAATCAGTGCCGGGCAATCGTTACGAATATTTAGAAGAAAATAAAAATTATGACCCTTGCTATATGAATTTTACAAGTGATTTGTTTAATTGGGGGTCTTGGGAAAATAGCCCGCTTGTATCTTGGAATAACGTTAAACCATGTATGCTTTATAACGGCACTGGCGGACAAAACGGACAGGTAGCATATTATTTAGACCCTAACGATTTTAGTAAAATATACAATAGTGAAGTAGCAAGCGACATAGCAAATACAAATTTTGCCGGCAATGCCATGGTACAGATACGCCGGGTATTTACAAAAGTCGTTACAAAAAATGACGAAAAAGGCCGCCGGACTTATGTATATTTTTCAAATGTTAAACTTGATGACGGCTTTGAGTGTTACTGGTGTAAAAAATCAGACGGGACATATAATGAATTTGGCTACGCGCCAATTTATAACGGCTCATTAGTTAATAATGTTTTGCGCTCATTATCAGGGCAAACGGTAATAAGCAGTAAAACCGCACAAAATGAAATAGACTACGCACGGGCAAACGGCGACGGCTGGGATACTGAATTATTTAGTATGAACCAGTATTTAATAAGATTGTTTAAACTCTTATTCAAAAATGCAAACAGTCAAGCGGTTTTAGGTCAAGGAAAAAGTAACGGCGGGTCTAATGTCGGTGCGTGTCTAAAAACCGGCACTATGAACACTAAAGGTATGATGTACGGCAGTTCTTCAAATGCCGTGGGTGTTAAATTTTTATATATTGAAAATTTTTATGCTTCACAGTGGAGAAGATACCGCGGCCATATTGTAATAAACGGCGTTCATTATGTAAAAATGACAAAAAGCACGGTCGACGGCTCAACCGCTACGGATTATAACACTACGGGTGAAGGCTATATAAAACTTGAGGATATACCGGCCGTTACCGGGAATTTGTCCGAAGGTTATATATCGCAAAGCATGGAAAACAAATACGGCCGCTTTGCTACTGTGGCGCAAGGGTCTTCAACAACTTTTTTATGTGACGGTTTATGGGCTAATAACGGCATTACTGCTTACCCGTATCGTGGCGGCAATTCCAACAATGGGGCGATTTGCGGGGTGTCCTGTTTCAATTCCAACAATGCGGCTTCTAATGCGAACTGGAACATTGGCGCGGCTAATTCTTAGTATATATCAACTTTCTAATGTACTTTATATTCCTTACCGCTTGGTAAAAATTGACCGAACAAGAGGCGCGGGCTAGTAGCAACAGTTGAAAACCGGCGAGGTTACTAAGAAAGACCATGAAGTCTTATAATCATCTCTTTGAAAAGTTAATAAGTTATGAAAATTTAAGCGAAGCTATAGAAAAATCGTCATTAGGTAAAAGAGAAAGACGCGAAGTTAAAAAGGTCTTAGAACACAAGGACGAATATATAAAACGCTTACAATATTTATTAATTAATAAAAAATTAAAAATCCGAAAACATGAAGCAGTAAAAATAAATGACGGCATAACCGCTAAAATAAGATTAATAATAAAACCCGATTATGTTTACGAACAGATTTTACATCATGCGATTGTACAAGTTCTTACCCCTATATTTATGCGCAGTATGTATGTGTTTTCTTGCGGCTCATTGCCCGGCCGGGGCGGCTTGTATGGTAAAAGATACTTAGCAAAATACATACGGGAACACCCTAAAAAGGTTAAATATGCAGCTAAAGGGGATATATCTAAATTTTTTCAAACGGTAAGCATTGAGCGTGTAAAAGAAAAATTTAGGAAAATTATACATGATGAAAAATTTTTAGATGTGGTTTTCTTGGTCTTAGATTCCAATATAGCTACATACAAAGGCGAAAATATTAACATGGGCTTGCCGATTGGCTACTATTTAAGTCAATGGATTGCAAACTGGTTTTTGCAAGACTTTGATTATTTTATAAAGCAAAAATTAAAAATCAAATGTTATATAAGATATGTTGATGATTTTGTATTGTTAAGTCCAAATAAAAAGGAATTGCACAAAGCAATAAAAGAAATATCCGAATATTTGGAAAATATCGAATTACATTTAAAATCAAATTATCAGGTATTCAAATTTGCATATACTGATAAAAACGGCAAAGCTCGAGGGCGGCCAATTGATTTTATGGGATTTAAATTCTACCGTGACCGTACGTTATTAAGACGCGGTATTATGTTAAGGGCTGTTAGAAAAGCCCTAAAGATAAGCAAAAAGACTAAGCTAAATTGGTACGAATGCACACAATTATTATGCTACTTAGGCTGGTTTAAATACACAGATACATACAAGGTATTTGAACGGTTTATAAAACCTTATGTAAACATAGGGGAATGTAAAAAGATTGTAAGTTTAAGACAGAAAAGAATAAATAAGAGGTTAAAAAATGAATCTGACATGGCAAAAATCTGAAAGTTTAATACAACCGCTTGCGGTTGATAAAAATTTATCAAAAACAGCAATTTACATCAGAAAAAACATTGAGGTAACAGAAACCGAAAACGAAAGCGGCGAAACTGTTACAAAATATACTTATGATGAAGCAATCATAACCCCGGCGGAATATAAAGCCCTTGGGGATAATGACGCAGAGGTTTTATATGAACTTGCACTAGATACGCCGGTAACATATCCAACAAACGGGCATATCTATTTACCGCGCTATATTGATGATTACGATAGGGAAATGGACAAAATTTTAAAACCGCTTTTATTAATAACGGCAATTGGCGGGGATGTTTCTACATTATTCCCGGATATTGCGCAAAAAACTGTTAATATATATGACGCTACGCGGTTAAAAGCAAATAAAGTAAGTATGAATATTGCAGAATTGACGCAGTTATTTTATTTTCTTTATTTTCAAAAAGAAGAATTATACAATGCGTATCGTGAAACACTAGACGAATTGTTATAAAAATTTTATGGCTGGGTTGGTGGGTATTTAGCTTGCGGCGCGCTTTAAGCGGGCTAAAGTTCGGGCTGGGCATTTTTTAATGCAAAAAAATAAGGTGTTATTATGGGTATTTTAACCCCGATTCCGCAAGAATGTTTGCGGCGTTGGACTGCATTAGCGGTAAATTGTTATTTTAACGGGTGTAAATGTTCAAATTGTCATATTCTTGACAATTGCGAATCTATAACGCCCGCAAAATGCCGTATGAAATCAGTTGTTTTAGGATTGGTTAAAAAGTTCGGAAAACCTGAAAATGAAAGTAAATACTATTAGCTTAAATAATCCGGCATTTGGGTACTCTCATGAGTTGAAAACCCTTTATAAAAAAGGATTAATAAAAATAGATTACGATTTTTACGGGCACAGATTAACAAAAGATACTGTAACTTTGGAACACTTAAAACCCCATTCAAAGGGCGGAAAAACAACATTAAGCAATTTGGTATTAGCAACCAAACAAAGCAATCAAAAACGCGGCAATAGACCGCTAAAAGAATATTATAACCCGGACGCCGCCGAAAACTATTTTAATTATTTTAAAGGGCTTTTGGTACGCGGATTTAATGGGGATAAATATATAAGACTTATAAAAAGAACGATTAGTAATTTATTGAAAGAGGGGTAAAAAATGAAAAAATTAGCAATTATTTTAGGAATCTTATTTTTTTGTGCTTCAAGTGTATTTGCTGATGAAGTTGTACAAGAACCGGCTGAAGAATTGGTTAATAATGTTGAAAAAGAAACTATCGAAGCCGATAAATCAACACAAACCATAGAAATGGAAGACAACAAAATAAATGTTATTGTAATGAAGCAGCCTTTAAACGAAAAATCAAACCAAAAAATTATATTAAAGCGTAATTGGCTTGGTGTGTATGTTCAGATTAACGGTAAAGTAAAAGTAAACCCGCTAACAAGCACTTATGAAGTCGAATAAGGGGGCGTAATGCTTGAATGGTATAAAGATAAAGAAATCGGAATATATTTTAGCGAAAAACCGCGCGTAGCTGTTAGATATGCTTTACCTTCAATGACTAAAGCACAAAAAACAGCTATTAATAAATACCCTTTTGAAAACAAAGGACATTTAAACGTTGAATTACATGACTACAAAAAAAATGTAAAACATTATTTTTGCATTCCGCGGGGCTACTGCTGGGATGGGGCGACTATTCCCCGGTTGTTTTGGCGATTAATCGGAAGTAAAACCGATTCAAAATTTTTGATTCCGTCAATGGTACATGATGTTTTATGTGAGCATCATGAATATGTAAATAATGACCGCTATTTTTGCGATAAAGTTTTTGAACGTCTTTTATATGTTTCGGGTGTACCGGCATTTAATCGTTGGCTAATGTTTCATAGCGTAGATAACTTTCAAAAATTTTGCGGATGGGATAAACCAAAAGATTTTAGAGAGGATATAAAGAAATGACCGAAATAAAGACCGAAATTGATTTTGTTGAAATGGCGCAAGATATAGCATGCATTAAACAAGCTGTAATGGGCAACGGTGAACCCGGATTATGTCATAGAGTTGATACGCTTGAAAAAGCGCAAAAAAAACAAGGTTGGGTTAATGGCTTTTTTGCCGGAATCGGCTTTGTTGTTGGCGGGTGCGTAAATTTGTTAATAGCATTAATAAGAGGGGGTTAAGATGTATTCAAAAGAATTTGAAAATGCTTTAAAATTTGTTTTAGCGCGCGAGGGCGGATATGTAAACGACCCGGACGACCGCGGCGGGGCTACCAATAAAGGAATAACACAAAATACATACAACAGTTGGTTAAAATCCATTGGCAAGCCCTCAAAAGATGTAAAAAACATCACAGACGCGGAAGTAAAAGAAATTTATTATAAAAACTATTGGCTGGCGGCCGGGTGCGATAAAATGACTTCAAAATTTGCCGTAGTGTGTTTTGATACCGCGGTAAATATGGGCGTTAGCCGTGTTGATGAATTTTTAAAAGCCGCCAAATGGATAGACTTAAACGAATTTTATTTAGCAAGAATCCGTAAATATAACGAATTTGCAAAAAATCAAACTCAAAGGAAATTTTTAAACGGTTGGTTAAACCGTGTTTTTGCTTTGATTGATTTTGTAGAGAAATTATAAAAATTAGATAAATCGGATATTTAGCCGGAAATTTCCGGCTTTTCTTTAGTTTTAATGCTTCTTTGTAACTCCTTTCTTTTTTGTATCACAAAGCCCGGTGTAACAACCGGGCTTTTTGTAGCAAAATTAAGCAACATTTTTAATTATTTCTTTATAATTTTCAATCTCTTTTGATAGTAATAATACGGCTGAAGATATAAAAATAGGATGTAAAGTTTTATTAAAGAGTTCGAGCAAAGTCCTATCATCCGCCCCATTTTTGAAAGCTCTCAAGAGTGAGAGCTTTTTTAATGCGCATGATGAGGATGAGAAGCCATCAAGGCGAAGCCTTTAAAAGGGTTCGAGCGCGAGGCGGCAGAGGGCGGAGTGTTTTGCGAAAGTGTGAAACACAGAAGCAAAATACGCAGACCCGTTTAACGCCGCCGAGCAAGACAATCCCTCAGGCGCCCCATTTTTGAAAGCTCTCAAGAGCGAGAGCTTTTTTAATGCGTATGATGAGGATGAGAAGCTATCAAGGCGAAGCCTTTAAAAGGGTTCGAGCGCGAGGCGGCAGAGGGCTGGGTTTGACTATTAATTGCCATAATTATTGGCAAATAATTTGTTTTCCTTCTACACTGCAGTAGTTCGTTATATAGTACTTCACCGCATCTTGGAATTCATCTTCATCTTTAATTTCATATATTAGGTCTGCAAGTGCGGATTCGGTTTTATAGCTTGGTGAAAATGATGCACTGTCAATTAATTTTTCAAATAAATCATCCAGTTCAGTTGATGAACTGTTGTTTAATCTGTTAATTATAGTACTGTCAGTGCAGTCACATTGAGCAAGCACAGGGACTGTAACTAATAAGCTAAATAGTAATACAAAAATTTTTTTCATAACCATTCTCCTTTTCTATATAACGATTGTCGTATAAAAAAGTTCATTATGCATTCGTTTTGCTTTTAAACATCTTTTTGAATACTGTAGGTTTATGAAACGGATAATTGCTATATGTCTTGGCAGAAGTCGCTGGTGCTGTTGCATCGTGTTTAAAAAATTTTTTTTCAACAAATGCCGCCAATGGAGTTGCCATCAAAGGTACAAGCACTCTTTCTGTTATTAATCCTGATCCGATCAGAGCAAGGATGGTAGCAAAGCTTTTTTTAGCAACGCCTATGTTTTTGAATTGAGCATTGCCAAATATTTTGTTCCATAATTTGTTTTGAACTTTCGGGCTTGCAATAGAAAATCCGACAGCAATCTGCGCAACAGATGTTACAACACCTGATGCTAAATCCATTGCAGCTACGAATGGTCTGCGTTTCTCAGGAATTTTTTTGTTTTCCATTGTTGTTTTGTATCTGACAGAGTACGCAAATACGTCTTTTAATACTGAACAAACAACAATTGTTCTTGCTGCAAAAGCATCATCATTTATCACCCTTTTTAGGTGATTGTTGAATAATTTTGATTGAGTTATTGGGGTAATTTTACTCATCGTCATTATCCTTTGTTAACAAATCTGCTATTACAGGGAAAATTCTATTGGAAACCGCAAGAATAGGTACATATAATGCAATTGTCAAAATGGTGCCGGTTCTGTCTTTAAAAATATCAAGGCAAGTTTTTTGTAAAGTCTTAAGCGCTTTTACTTTGTCTCCGCTATTTGCTTTTAATATGGCTTCAGGAATTTTACCGCTTTTTTCGGCATCTTGTACAAGTTTGAAATTCAATTTGCCTTTTTCCGCAAGCTTGTCGATTCCTTTGTAAAGTAAATTCAGCGACATTATTTGTGCCGCAATAGTCACAACTGCCTCAACCGGCTGTTTTACTGCTGCCCACTTTTTGTTTTCTTTGGGTTCTTTGGTAAACGGGTTGTATAAAATCATTAATGGAGCAATAGCAAATTTTCCGGCAGCGTTAATGTAATTGGCAATTTTTTCTCCGCCTTGCTCGGAAAATTTTTCAAGTGAATTTGCCATTCTTTGATTTAGTTTTATGGGGGTAGCTGTAGTAATCGGTTTTATCATAGTATTTTCCCGATTATATAAAATTCTTGAATACTTGTTTTTGCTAAAAAATATAGAAATTTTACAAATATTTATAATTTAAAGATATTTTTGTCGATCTGGTCAAAATCAGTAATAATCTGTGATACCCCTTCTACGTCTTTGTAAAATTCTATTGGTTCTCTTGAGGCAATTGCAATAATTTTACCAATACCGGCATTATGAGCCGCTTGAATTCCTGACAGCGCATCTTCAATTACAATACAATCTTTTGGATCCAGCCCAAGATTTTTCGCGGCAATTTTGTAAATATCAGGGGCGGGTTTGCCGGGAATTTTGCCGTCTGAATACACAATTTTTTCCAGATTAAACCACTTTTCAAGCTGAAATTCTTTTATGTAAAACTCTACATTGCACCATTCAGACATTGTAGCAATAGTCATCGGGATGTTATGCAGCTTTAAAAAGTTTAAAAATTCTTCCGCGTGCGGGGCAAGTTTCATTTCGTCAGGTCTTTCAAGGCACATTGTTCTGTATTCAGCCTCTTTTTCCTGAGCAAACTGTTCTACCATGTTTTTATCAGGTTTTTTACCTATGGCGTATTCAATGATGTCTTCATTTGTTCTGCCGAACATGTATTTCAGCATTTCTTCATCTGTGAAGGGTGTCCCTCTAAGTTTTTTGGAATATTCTCTCCAGGCATCAAGATGAAGCTGTGAGTCCCAGAATAATGTCCCGTTAAAGTCAAATATAATACCTTTCAAGCTATTGTCCCCGTTCTATAATTTTATTATAATTGTCCAGATATTGTTTCGCCTGTTTTTCTTTGTTTAATTGTTTGAACGTATAGGCTAAATTATAGTGAAAATCGGCAACCTGATTGTTTAAATCAAGTGCTTTATAAAATTCCCATTTTGCGGATTTAACTTTGCCGGCCTTGAGGTAAGCACATCCGAGATTGTAGTATCCGTAAGCAAATTCAGGATTGTATTTGACGGCTTTTTTGTAAGCCTGTATTGCCATATTTGGTTTGTCCTGAAGCATATAGATATTCCCCAGGTTATAATATGCCTTGTAATATTTTTCATCAATTGAAATGGCGCGGTTATACATAAATGCCGCGTCATCATTTTTTCCTTCATCCTGAAGAATGTTTCCCATTAAAAGCCAGTTTTGCGCGGATCTTTCCTCTTCCGGAATGCTCAGTAAAAGAGTAAATGCTTCTTTAATGTTGTTTTCGGCATAAAGAATGTTAATTTTGTCATTCAGCTCGTCTGCAAAACAAATTCCCGTGCTTAATATGAATATTGTAAGTATAGCTAAGATCTTTTTCATAACAAAATTATATACTAAAAAATTTGTCCTATCAATTTGACTTTAAAAAAACGTATTGCATAATGTTGGTGATGTCTCTTTTACTGATATATTTCCCATAGCTTACTCCTTGCTGTGGGAATTCTTTTTTGCAAAGAAAAAGGCTGATTGATCAATCAGCCTGCTACACACTATTAATACACACTTTTTACGATTTAAGGGTTTAATCTTATTTACTTCCGAATATGGCTGCAAGTGCGGCACCTGTGCCTACAACACCTGCATAGAGCCATCCGAGTTTCGGAACTTTTTTAAGCCATCCGAGGTTTTTAGCTAATAATACACCGCCGCTTGTTAAGGCTGCACCACCTGTTGCAAGGCCTCCGATTTCTTTGAATTTATCCCAGCGGCTTACAGGCTGGCCTGTTATTGCTGAAATATTATCTTCCGGGGTTGTTTTACCATATATGCCGAATGTTAATCCTTTATACAATCCGTGGGTAAATGAATCGTGACCGTATTTTCTGATTTCATCGGTTATTGATGCATTATACATCTGCTGGTAATTGCTTTTTGCTCGGGCAACGATATTTCTTTCGTCTTCGCCCGGATATTTGGCTGCTACAGCTGCTATATAATTGTTATATGCCTGTTGAATTTGTTGTTGTTCATTTGCAACTATCTTTTCATTTAAGACTGATGCTGCGTTTCTGATGGCTTCATCAGTCGCATTGATTCTTAAATCATTACGGCGTTGATTTTCTACCATCTGCAAGTTGTAGTCAGAGGTAAAATTCAGATAATTTTTCATATTGTTGAAATAATAATCGTAATTCATCCCTCCGCCAAATGACGGCATAAACGGCATCATTCCATTGAATACACTTCCACCCATTATGTCCATATCATAAAGGTTGCTTAAACCCGTATAATTGGCATAATTGTTATACATCGGAAAACCGCCTATTGCTCCTACATTGAGCATAATCCTAACCTCCAAATTGAGTTTTCTAACCTACCTTACTTATATAAAAACTTTTGCTTTATTTAAATTGCCTTATTAGAAATTTACGCTTAATATTTGTTTACAATTCGCTTAAAAGTTAACAAATTTGCCTTATGCCGCACTTAATTGTATTATTTTAGGTATGGTGAAGATAAGGTTGTACAAATTATTTTCTTTTATAATACTTCTTGCAATGGCAGCTGTTGTATTTTTTAATCAGGGCTGGTTTTTGAAACAATATGACAAATTATGCAGTATGTATTATATTCACAAAGGGGACAAAGCTTTTAAGAAGCTAAAACTTCAGCGTGCAATTGATCATTATAATACAGCATTAAAACTTTATCCTGAGCATTACAGCGCCTGGTTTAACCTTGGGAATATTTATGTGGCTTATGAAGACTATTATTCAGCGGTAGATGCTTACGAACAGGCATTTAATTACAATCCGAAGATGATGATAGCGCGTATGAATTACGGAATTGTGTCTGCCGAGAAGTTAGGTGATTTTGATGGCGCTATTGACCAGTATAATGAAATTATCAAAACAAAGCGTCATTTAATTTCAATTCCGTTTGTTTACAGTAACAGAAAAAGTTATAAGGCAAATAAAGGAATTGCGTATTACAATATGGGAGTTGCCTACAGGCAAAAATCGCTTTATTCCGGTGATGATTGGAGACTACAACGCCAATATTTGGAAAAGGCAATTGAAGCTTATAAAAATGCGGTTAAAATTCTTAAAAAGGACTATGATGCGCGTTACAACCTTGCATTAGCATACCATCTTATAGGCGATTACAATAATGCGGGGCTTACCTATTGCAAAGCAATTCAGCTTGAGCCGATGAATTATGAGGCGCACTATAATCTTGCTATTTTATTGAGACATTTGAAATATTATAAAGAATCGCTTGACGAGCTGGAAAAAGCAACTATGCTTATTACGGACAGTCAAGGAAATTCTGCACGGCAAAGGTATGTTTTTGATGTTATGAATGATGTTACAAGGACAATTTTGTATGACGAAGAAAATGATCCAATGATCGACAAAATTGACGATGAAAAAATACCGCTTGCCAGTATGACTTATATCAACGGAAAGCTTGTGGCTTCTGAGGCATTGGACAAGGCTATTTTGAAAAACTTCAGAACTTGCGGCTCTCGTGAAATCTTTTTAGATAACGATTAACCCTTAACGGCGCCTTCATTTTCACCTGAAATGAAGTATCTTTGCATTGATAAAAAGAAAATAATAATCGGGATAATGGAAATTATTGAACCCGCCGCGATGTAACGCCAGTTTGAGCTAAACATTCCCTGAAGATTATTTACGCCGACAGGAAGCGTATAGAGACTTTCCTTTGTCAGAACAATACTCGGCCACAAAAATTCACCCCATGAACCGATAAACGTAAATATTGCAAGCACTGCCAAAGAGGGTTTTACCATTGGCAACAGCACCCGCCAGAATACCTGAAACACATTGCACCCGTCAACAATTGCCGCTTCTTCCATTTCTCGCGGTATCCCTAAAAATGCCTGACGCATTAAAAATATTCCAAATGCGCTTACAGCAAACGGCATTATAAGCCCCACGTATCCCGCAAGGTTATTTACACTGTCTATCAGATGAAGTTTTATTGTTATAAGATACACCGGCAGCATAATCGCCTGAAACGGTATCATAATTGTTGCAAGGATAGCAAAAAAGGTTATTTTTTTACCTTTAAATTCCATTCTTGCAAGCGGATATGCGGCAAGTGATGACAAAATTAAATTCAAAATAACTGTTCCCGCGGCAACTATCATGCTGTTTATAAAGTATCCAAAAAGATTAACCCTGTGCCACACCCCAACATAGTTTTCAAACGTGAAATCCTGAGGTATCATAACCGGCGGATATGCAAAAATGTTTTCTCCCGCACCTTTTAATGAGGTTGAAATTAACCAGATAAACGGGAATATTGATAATATGCATACAATTATCAATATTGCGTGTGTTATAGTTTTTCCGAATAATTTTTTCATAACCGGTATTTCTTCCTTTCAAAGCACAGGATATTTATTAATGAAAATATCATAACAATTCCCAAAAGCACGACAGCCATGGCTGAGGCGTAACCCAAATCAAGATTTTCAAATGCTCTTTCATAAATATAGTAAACAATGGTTTTGCTTGAATTTAGAGGCCCACCCTTTGTCATAACATAAATTTCAGCAAAAACTTTCATTGCGGAAATTGAACTGATAGTTACAACAAGCGCAATTGTGGGCATTATATGAGGAATCGTAACCGTCAAATGTTTTGTCAAAAAGCTTGCGCCGTCAATGTCGCAGGCTTCGTATAATTCTTTGGGTACACTCATTAATGCGGCAAGGTATATCATCATATAATATCCGATACCTTTCCAAATGGTTACAATTATTACCGAATAAAGCGACCATTTGGGATCCGTAAGCCATCCGATTGAACTAAAGCCAAGTGAGGTTACAAGATAATTTAATATTCCCTGCTCTGCGTATAACCACTTGAACGCTATTGCCGCAACTACAATTGAAACAATTACCGGCAGGTAAATTAATATTTTATACAGCGTAATCCCTCTGATTTTTTGGTTTAAGAGAATTGCCAGAAATAGCGGCACTATCGCTAAAATCGGTACGGCTACTATCAGGTAGATAAATGTATTTACCAGAACCTTATAAAAAATCGGATTTTTGAATAAATCAATATAGTTTTGCAGCCCTGCAAATACGGGTTCATAAATACTGTTTGTGTAATCCTGAAAACTCAGTATTACGGTTTGGAAAAACGGGATAAAAAAGAACACAACAAGTAACAATCCCGCAGGCAGCAAAAATAAATATGGTGCGTATTTGCCGTAATACTTGAACATAAGCTTATTATAACACATTGTTGCATGTTTGTAAAAAATATTGTATAATTAACAAAAAAGGAGAACAACCAATGAATTTAAGAAAATTTTTCAAAAACGGGGGGGGGCGTCTCTCCTAGGTATATGTAGCAAGGGTTTTGAAGGTGTAGCGATAGTCAGGAATTATTTTCGAGACCATAGCGGAGCCGGAGGCGGGAGCGTCGTCGAGAAAATAATTCCTGACTATCGTTTAAGAATAAATAAGGCATTTACATTAGCTGAGGTCTTAATAACATTAGGAATAATAGGCGTTGTTGCAGCGATGACAATCCCGACGTTGGTTGCGAATTATCAGAAAAAGGCCACTGCAACAAGGTTAAAAGTAACTTATGCAAAATTTATGCAGATTAAAAATCTTTCTCAAACTGAAGAAAAAGATTATAATGGTTTAGGTTTGAAAAAATGTTTGATGAACAACTCTAATGAAGATACAAAAAATAATTGTGCAAAATTTTTTGTGGAAAATTATATATTGCCTAATATGCGTGTATCCCGTAATTACGGTTACATAAAAATGTCTGATTACGGATTTCCTAATTATAAAAATCTTAACGGTGAATATGATTCGCATGGTAATTTATATTATGCATCAGAAAAGTATGTTTTATTGCTGTCAGACGGCAGTGTTGTAAGTTTACATGCCGGAGGTGTGTATGACTCTACTAATAGCTATGGCTTGATAATAGGTATTGATATAAACGGTAATAAAGGTCCAAATGTCGTCGGTAAAGATTTGTTTTTTATGGCATATTATCCGGAGAGTAATACTATTGATATGCTCGGGATGCGGCATAGTAGTCTGACGCAAGCCGATAGGGATGACCTTGCGGAAATCTGCTATTTGGGGGACACTATAAGCAGCCGATGGTGCGGAGCTGTGATTAAGCTGGACAATTGGACAATCAGTGATGACTATCCGTGGAATTAAGTGTAAATTTGCCTCTATTTAGTTTTGTAAAAAATGACGACAAAACCTGTTAAAACTGTTATATAAGCGGGTTTTCGGGGAATAATAATGGTACCAGAGAGTGTTATTCCCCACCCCACTCTATAAACAAAAAGGTATCCTGTTACTTTAATCTGAGGTATGGATACTATGTTGTTATGTCTTGAAAATCGGTATTTTAACGTCTTTGGTATAGCTGTGAACTTTTTGATTGTCAGTGCATTTATTGCAACACAATCAGTATTTGTTCCGATTATGGCGAATGATTTATTTGCAAAGGTTTCCGCGCCAGTATTAGACACCGGTCAGGTTAAGATTATGCGGGAGGTTTCTGATGAGCTTAAGGTACGGACTTTTGATGATGAAGTTAAACAAAAATATCCGAATGCCTTAATAGCGGACGTTGACAGAGGGGTAAAGCATATTAAAATGACAAAATACTATGACGGCAGGCCTGTTAGGATTAACGTTGTAGAAATTGATCCCAAGCTCGCCAAGGATTATACACTTACCCCGGCACTCGCCTCCGACACTCTTTCTAATAAAAAAACAATCACAACAATTGCTAAAAATACAAATTCAATAATCGCATTAAACGGTACATATTTCAAACCCCAAACGGGTGTTCCTCTCGGAACTTTGATGATTAATGAAAAATTGTACACAGGTCCCATTTACGACAGGGTAGCTATGGGCATTTTTGATGACGGTTATGATATTGCAAGAATTCAATTGAATGCATCCTTCGGCGCAGGGAAAAATACGGTTAAGGTTGATAATATTAACCAGCCGAGAATGCTTTCAACATACGTTTTGGCATACACCCCTGATTGGGGTAACCTCGCAGCACCCACTCCAAAGTATGGCCTGCAAATTGCAGTCTCAGACAACAAAATTTCACAAATTTCAACCGCACAGCTTCACATCCCTCAAGACGGTTACGTAATTGCAGGCCCTGCTTCTCTTTTAAACAAATTTAAGCTCGGTGACAGGGTTAAACTTGATTTAAGCACCATTCCCGAATGGAAAAATGTTAAGCATATAATTAGCGGCGGTCCTTATCTTGTAAAAAACAATGAGGTTTTTGTTGATATGACAGCGCAAAAGTTAAACGCAATCGGCGGGAAAAATCCGAGAAGCGCAATCGGTTACACTGCGGATAATCATTTAATTCTTGTAGCAGTCGATGGCAGAGAAGGAAGTTCTGTCGGTATGACTTTAATGCAGCTTGCAAATTTTATGAAATCTGCCGGATGTATTAATGCAATGAACCTCGACGGCGGCGGCTCAACTGTTATGTACGTTAACGGTCAGGTCGTCAACAGCCCTCAGGTTAAAGGCGGTATCCCGCTTTCAAATGCTATTGTTTTCACAAAGAAAAGTTAATACTTCGTAATTTTATGCGGGGTATGATTACTGCAAGGCATTGACGGTGTTTTGTCATCCTGAACTCGTTTCAGGATCCCATGAGATTCTTCGCTATCGCTCAGAATGACGGCATGAGGATGCCTGCCCAGCTTGTTAAGCTTATCACAGAATTTTTGCGCTCAGAGTGACATAAATTGACGCACAAAATGACGATTAATACCCCAAGGTCTAGTAGCGTCTTACGTTCTGGTCAATTATGTCGGAAATCCAAGGGATTCTGCTGTACTGCCCCATAAATGAGGTTACCGCAAGATACAAGATAATTGCATAGATAACAATTTGTATGAGTGAATACGGACCTATCAACGGCGCGTTGAATAAAAATGTTGTCTGCGCCACCAGCCAGTTAACAAATGGGATGAAGCTTAAGATATTTAACAAAAATCCCAAAATATAGCATAACAAAAAATACGCAATTGATATAAATATTGACTGAAAAATGTGGTATTGCATAAAAGGTCTTAGCTGTGCTTTTGTAAAAATACCTAAGATTAACCAAATAAAGCCTGCAAAACCCATTGTGATGTAACTTAATGCTGCAACAATCCGCTCTATCATAAATGGTTTTGAACTATATCCGCTCATTATGCTGTTTTGATTTCTCCGTTACGTTTTTTGTCTATATATTCTTCAAGAACCTGGGTGTAAACGAGCTTGTATTCATCATTTTCCGGTTCAATATTAATTGAAGATCTGTATGAAGCAATTGCCTTTTCAATATCGCCGTCAAGATAGTGTGCATTTCCTAATAGCATATAAATTTCAGCATCGTTCGGCTTTGCATGTAATGCTTCTTTATACATATTCATAGCCAAATCTATACGGTTATAGTTTGTATAAAGGTTCCCCAAAAGAACATAAGCGTTCTTTTCTTTCGGGTTTAAGTTGATTGCACGCTTATACATTTCTTCAGCCATATTGTATTCTTTAAATTCGGAAAGCGCAATTGCATAACATAAGTAAGTCTTGTAGTTATCGCCTTCCATCGTCAGAGCTTTTTCAAAATAGCTGTAAGCCTGTTCTCTCTGCTTCATAAGCGTTAAAGTATTACCAATACATATAGCAACTATTTTGTTGTCCGGATTAAGCGCAAAAACTCTTTTGTAAAGCTCTAAGGCTGTCTCGTAATCGTAAAGTTTAAAGCAGACATTACCCATATCAATCAGAGCTGTCAAGTTTTCAGGATCCAAAGACAGCGCCTTTTCGTAATATGCTTTTGATTCAACATAATCTTCAAAATCAGCATACAAAAGCGCAATAGCGTTGTAGATTTCCGGATTGGTTGAATTCAAATCAATAGCGCGGTTGTAATAGAAAAGTGCTTTGGGAAAATTTTTCCACTCAGCAAAAACATTACCGATATTAAAGTAAATCAGGAAGTTTTTCGGATTGATTTCAAGAGCTTTATTGTAGTATGAAAGTGATTTTCTGAAATCTTTTTCATAAAACCACATAGTACCCATACCGACAAGTGCCTGAATATCATCGGGATGAATTGCCAGAAGGCTTTCCAAAACCGACATTACTTTGTCGTAATTTTCTTCCTGCAGGTATAGTTCTGCAAGTTTATGGTATCCTGCCGCATTTTGCGGATCTTGTGCCATTTCCATGATGGCGTCATTAATTTGTTTACTTAATTCTGCTTTATCCATGCTTTTATTTTATCCTATTTATTGCGTTTTGTAAAATTGTATAGAAAAGTTAAGAAAAGTTTTTTGTCATTCTGAGCGATAGCGAAGAATCTCCTCATAAAATTCTGCAGGTAAACAGGACATCTCGCACAAAATCTTAAATTTGGGAATGCTATATTTGAGATCCTTCGGGCAAGCCCTCAGGATGACATCATATATCTTGAGCTTATGTTGTATACTCACTATATTCTTTGGATTCTTCCATCCAGGTATCTTCCGGAATACTGAATGCGTGGCTCCAGAATTTTTCGATAGCATAAGCTTCACGCTCATCTTTGTGGAGAATATGAACAATCACATCTCCGTAATCAAGCAAATTCCACCTGTTTTTTAAATCATTTTCCATCCTGACAGGAGAGCGTTCAAAGTGTTTTTTAATCATTTCCTTAACGCTCATCATCAAGGATTTAACCTGTGTCGGCGAATCTGCCGATGCAATTACAAAATAATCTCCCAGAGAAGATATGTTGCTTATGTTTAGTATAGTAATATTACTTGCCAATTTGTCATCCAGCACACGTGCAATAACACATGCCAGTTTTTTTGAATCAACTTCTGCCACTTTGTCCCTCTTATTCAATCAAATCAACTCTGCGTTTATGACGTCCGCCTTCAAAACCTGCTTTAAGCCAGACATCAACAATATCAAGCGCCAAATGCTCACCGATTACGCGTTCTCCAAGGCAAAGAATGTTTGCATTATTGTGTGCTCTTGAAACTCTTGCGGAATATGTATCACCGCAAAGCGCCGCACGAATTCCGCGGATTTTGTTTGCTGCAATTGACATGCCGATACCGGTTCCGCAAACAAGTATGCCTCTATCTGCCTGTCCTGATACAACAAGTTCCGCAACATCTCTTGCAATAACCGGATAATCGCAAGCCTCCGGAGTATGGGTTCCAACATCAATATATTCAATGTTTCTTGCTTCAAGATATTCAATAATTTTTTGTTTGTATTTAAACCCGCCGTGATCGCTTCCGATTGCTACTTTTAAATGATCCATAACTACTCCTTCTAAAAATATTCAACTATGAGCCTATTGTGCAAAATCACTTGTTTATTTTAACATATTTTGAAAAAATAGGCAATAAAAAAGCCCCGTAGGGCTTTTATGTATAATTGTTTTATATTATTCCGCTCCAACCTCCGATTATCGGATCTGGTGACATATTTTGTGTACTTATGCTGCTGATAGTATTGCTTGCCGCTGAGTTCGTATTTTCGCTTAGATAGCTGTTTTCAATAAGCCATTGTTTGTTGGGAAGGTCAAGCTTAGACCAATCTGCGTCTTCGCGTACAGTGCCGTCAGCATTAAATACGCTTTTATTATTTTTTACAATTTGTGCAACTAATTGCTGCGGATCCATAGGAGTATTATATTTACCGCCGATTGTATTCAGATGGTGCTGTAATACTGCATCAGCGTTTTTGCAGTCTTTGTAATCCTCACCGCCAAGCAGTGCGTCTGTTTTGTAACCAAAAGCTGTTGTATTTGCATCTATTCTTTCCCAGGCACCGGTTGCTGTTGTATTTGAATCCGCTGCAGGTGAGCCTGGTGTTGAATCATCTCCAACTTCTGCTGTTGGGTTCCCGCCGGGTGTTCCGCCAGGTGTTGTTACCGCAGGAGGAGTTTGGCTTCCGTTCTGGTCTTTTATTTCTCTTAATTCTTCTTGTAAATCTTGTATTTGGCTGGATAATCGTTTCATTTCAGCCATTTCGGCGGCATTCGGATCTTCTGTTGCTGCGGTATTACCGCCAAGCTTTTCAAGCATATCTTCAAAGCTGTCGCCTATAATTGTATTACCGTCTTTATCCGTTGCAATAAATTGTCCGTCGCGTTCGCTTATTGTATAATCTTTAAAATGTTTTTGAAGAATATTTACATCATTTGTAGATTGTGCATCAGCAGGCTGTTGACCCGGATTTTGGTTTAAATATGCATAAGGATTTGTGTATCCCATGGGCATTGTGCTGGTCATCATAGGCATCCCGCCAAAGCCGAACATGCCGCTGAATAATCCTCCCTGACTAAACAGACCGCCGCCTAATAGCCCGCCTAAAAAACCGCCCCAAAATCCGCTTCCGCCTGAATGATGGCAGTGCGGCTGCTGATTTACTATTACGGTTTTGTTCATCATCATCGGACGAGGTGCCCTCATCCATGGTCTGTAAAGTCCGTGTACCATTTTATACCTCTCTGATTTTACTATTTATATATATAAAGTATATATTGGGTATATAATTGTCAGTTTTAATAATTTTGTTTACATTTGTTTACAATGTTATTCTGCATTTTGTTGTGCTTCCAGTTGTGCCTTAGCAGCATTCGCATCGGCTTCTGTATCATAAGCCTCTCCACGGCGAACTCCGTTTTCGGTAACATACCACTTGTCTCCTACTTGAGTAACTTTAGCGCTCCAATGTGTGGCTTTTACGTAGTCATAATCATCAGGAGTAACCGCTTGGGTTTGATGATCGCCTTTTAGTGAAATTTCCTGACCGTTTACGACCAATTTTTCAGGTAAGTTTACAAGGTCGCCAACTTTGAAGTAAACTCCCTGATGTGCAAGATTCATTGCCTCTGTTCCTTGTGCACCTGAGTTAGCTGCGGCAAGCGCAAGTGCAACATCTTTTGTACTTACACCGCTTGGTATATCATATTTTGCAGAAACAATATTGAACCAAGTATATCCCTTTTTGATATCAAGAGTTGTACTTCCCGGATCATGATCTATACCATATTCAATTCCGCCTTTACCGTCAGGCTGGTCAGTTTCTTCCGTTTCTTTTGATGGAGTAACTGCTTCAGGAGTTGTAACAGTTTCCGGTTCGTCAGTTTTAATCTCCGGTTGTGTTGTTGTCATAACCGATGGTTCTTTTTTGCCTGTTTCTGTTGCGGGTTCTTTGCCCATATTTTCGTTTAAATATGCATAAGGATTCTGGCCGTTAAGATTTAAGCGGGTATTATTATTCAAGAACATGTTTCCCATACCGGTCAGCAGACCGCCGATAAGACCACCCCAAAATGCACCGTTGCCTGTTTTTTGAACAGTCGGCTGATTTACAACGTAGGTTTTGTTAAAAACTACGGTTTGCTGCCTTCTGGGTGTAAATGTCATTGCGTGTCTGATTGCCATATACTTCTCCCGTATTTAAACTCTTATATATAAAAAGTATATATCAATTATATAATTGCTTTTTTGAGACAAATTTGTGTAACAAAACTTAATATTTAATCCTTGCCCAAGTATATTTAATATGCCCAAAAAGCTTATATATCTAACCCTGTGAACAATTCAAGCGAAGTTGCATTTTTCAAATTCGGGTAATCGTCAATGTTGTTGTCTTTTAAAAATTCGATAGCTTCAGATCTTGCAAGCTCAAGAATTTTTGCGTCACGAACTATGTCGGAAATTATCAAATCCGGCAGACCGCTCTGGCGGGTTCCCAAAAATTCTCCGGGACCGCGAAGCTGCAAATCTTTTTCGGCAATGACAAAACCGTCATTTGTTTGTGTCATTATATTAAGGCGTTCGCGGGTTTCTTGTGAGCGGCTTGCGCTTACGAGTATGCAGTAGGATTGAAGGCTGCTTCTGCCGACACGCCCGCGCAATTGGTGTAATTGTGAAAGTCCGAAGCGTTCTGCGTTTTCAATTACCATAACTGTTGCGTTTGGAACGTCGACACCGACTTCGACAACTGTTGTGGAGACTAAAATATCATATTTTTTATTTTTGAAGTCTGCCATGACCTGTTCTTTTTCATCATTTTTTAGTTTTCCGTGCAAAAGCCCGACCTTGAAATCCGGAAAAACTTCTTTTTGCAATTTTTCGGCTTCAATAGTGGCGGCTTTGGCGGAAAGGGTTTCGCTTTCATCAATGAGCGGGTAGACAACGTAGGCTTGCCTGCCGTAATTAAGTTCACGTCTTACAAGCTCCCAGACGCCTCTGTGCGAGCTTGTGAGTGATGTTTTAATAGGCAGTCTGCCTTTTGGAAGTTCGTTTATAACCGTCAAATCCAAATCGCCGTGGACTGTGAGTGCAAGCGTCCGGGGAATTGGTGTTGCGGTCATGGTTAAAATCTGCGGGTTCCGGGATTTTTTCTTTAAGACATTTCGTTGTTTTACCCCGAATCTATGCTGTTCATCGACAACAATTGCGCCGAGGTTTGCAAATTCAATATTATCCTGAATAAGCGCGTGCGTTCCGACAGCAATATTCATCTGCCCGTTGCGGAGTGCTGTTTCAAATTTTGTGCGGATTTTTTTGCCGTGGCTTCCCAAAAACAGTCCGACACTCAAGCCTAACGGTGTAAGCCATTGTATCATATTATTGTAATGCTGTTGTGCAAGGATTTCGGTAGGTGCCATAATTGCGCCCTGATAGCCGTTTTCAATCGCTGCAAGAAGCATAATTGTCGCAACTACTGTTTTTCCGCTTCCGACATCTCCCTGCAAAAGTCTTTGCATTGGCGCTTCGGAATGCAAATCGTTTAAAATTTCATTTACCGCATCTTTTTGACCTTTTGTAAGCTCAAACGGAAGGCTTTGGATGAATTTTTGTACAAGTCCGTCTTTTTTAATCTGCAGGGCAACGGATTTTGTATTTTTTGCGGTATTTTCGCGTAATCTTATTAATTTCAGCTGGACAAGAAAAAGTTCTTCAAAAATTAGTGAAAAGCGGGCATGCTCAAGCATATCCATGCTTTCCGGAAAATGTATCTGTTCAACCGCAGTTTTTTTGTCTAAAAGTCCGAGGCGTTCCCTGATTTCGTCTGGCACTATGTTGATAATATCATTTTTGTAAAGCTGAATTGCGTTATAAATTGCTCTGCGAAGCGTTTTAATGCTTAAATCTTCGCAAACGGTATAAATCGGAACTATTCTTGCTACATTAAGGTTTGAGGCTGAATTTTCCAGAAATTCGCCTGTCATGATTGAATATGTCGGTTTATCAATGGTTAATTTATGGCTGTAGTTGTTCATTTTTACTGTGCCGGAAACCATTATTCCCGCGTTTTGCGGAAATTGTGCCTTAATTCTTTCAAGCATAAATCTGTTGCTTTTTGATTGGAAAAAATTCAGCTCAAATCTCCCGCTTTCGTCCGCTATTGTAACTTTTACAACGGATAAATTATTTTTTGTGTTAAATGCCGAAACGGATTTTATATATCCGAAAACCGTTGTCGTCGTTCCTTCTTGTAAATCGCGGATAAGGGTTCTTGAGGAATAGTCAACGTGTTTTTTCGGAAAATACATTATCAAATCCTGCGCGGTGTATATTCCTAATTTGTTAAGTTTATAAGCAACTTTTGGACCTACGCCTTTTACATACATAACATCTGTTTGGTTTGCAGGTTTCTTAACTAATTGGGCGTTTTCTTCGGGAATTTTTTCGGCAGCAAGTTCTGATTTAATCACCTTAACAAGGCTTTCAATCGCTCTTCTGCGCTCAGGAACCGATGCAAAAGGGTAATGCTCAAAAGTTTCCACCATTACCGCCCATTTGGGATTTTTTTTAGATGACTTATAATTTTCTTTTGCAATATTTTTTATGTAGCTTGAAAAAGCCTGTTTTCGCCCGTGGATATCTATATAGCGGTGCTTAACTTCAACATCTATCGCAAGTTTTATTTGATCAAGGTTTTCCACTTATGTAATCCTCAAAACTTCATAGATATCCATTTTTTTAGATTTACCGCGGATTGTGACCTCACTGATTTTTATAACATCTGCAATGCTGCTGACATGTGAATATGTTGAGCTGCTTATTAAAAGATTGGTTTTATAGACTTTGTTGTAGCTTTCAATCCTGCTTGCAAGGTTTACCATATCGCCTATTACCGTGTATTCCAGACGCTTTTCGGAACCGATATTGCCGACAAAGGCTTCCCCTGTGTTAATCCCGATTCCGATTTCAATTTTGGGTTTGCCCTCAAAAAGCCATTTGTCTCTCAGCTCGTCAACTTTTTTAAGCATTTCATTTGCGCATAAAACCGCATTTTTTGCATGATTTATATCTTGAATAGGCTCGCCGAATATTGCCATAACCGCATCACCGATGAACTTGTTGATGACTCCGTTGTATTTGGAAATTATCGGTTCAATTTCCGTAAAATATTCATTCAAAATCACTGAAACTTCTTCTGCGGTTAATTTTTCACTTATGCTTGTGAATCCTCTTATATCTGCAAATAAAACCGTTACAACGGCTTTTTTCCCGCCGAGTTTGATATCGTCAATGTTTTTTACAACATTTTGCATAATATCCTGCGACAGGTATTTACCCATTGCCTGCTTGATTTTTTCTTTGTTTCTACCTTCAAGTATAAACCTGAAAGAATAACCGAATATCATTGTGATTAATTGGATTGCAAGCGGTGTGATTACGTTCGGAGCAATTCCATGCCTGAAACATACAGCCGTAAATGCAATGTAGCCGAGCGCTATTAAAATAAGTATTCCAAGTGACTGGAAAAATGAAAGTTTTGCAATCAGTACAAATACAACAACCGTCAATGCAATTAATAAAAGCAAATCCTGAGTTATTGTGGTTTGTTTTACAAATTGGTTATTCAAAATGTTATCAAGATTAGTTGCTTGGATATCTACACCGGGATGTTTTTGAAGCATAGGGGTGGGTAAAGCATCTTCCAAACCAAGTGCGGAAGCTTTTGCATTCGCCCCTACAAAGACTATTTTGTCCTTGAATTCAGAAGGATCAATTATAGGGGCTTTTCCCTGCTTTATGTTCCTTGCTGAATTTATTACATCAATTGCAGAGTATTTTTTATGTGAATATTCGCTGTTAGGCAGCGGCTTGTAGTAGCGTGTATAATTTTGAATTGCATCGTATGAATAAACAGCGGGAATTGATAGATTTGTTTCATCAACCAGAATTTTATTTTTGTAAAGCGAAATTGTATCGGTGTTATTAAGCAGCATGTAAAGTCTTAACGCTAATGACGGGTATAACTTTCCGTTTACACTGATAATTTGATCGCTGAGCGTAATATATCCGCTTGTATTTTGGGTAGTATTAACTGAACCGGTATGCTTTATTGCATTGAAATACGGATCGGGAAATCGTGAGAGGCTTTTGTATTTGGAATAATTGTATTTGTATGCCTCATCATCTATGTTTATTTTAAATTTTTTGTTGAATTTGTCTTCATATAATTTGCCGTCAATATCCGGCGGATAATTCTGGATTAGCGGACTGAAACCTACTACAAGATTGTCAATGTTTTTTATAGTGTTGAACAGTTGCTCATCAGCTTTTGGATTTTCTTTGTCAAGGCTCGATAAAATTGCGTCAAATGCAATAAGCTTCGGGTTGGAATATTTATCAAGATATTCAAAAATCTCGGCATATAAGTTCCTCTGCCATGGCCAGCGGTATTGTTCAATAGATTTGTCATCTATTACTATTAAAACAATATTGTCGGATCCTGATGTGCGCGCAGTGAAAAGTTTATGCATAAAGTTGTACGCATTAGGCTCAAAAAACTGCCACGATATCAGGATTACAAATAATGACAAAAATAGATGTATTATTGCCGATTTTATAAAAAATGCTTTTGATTTTAATTTTTTCATAGACCTTCCCAATTTTATGATATAATAAATTTTGAAAAAGGGATAGTATATGAACAAAAATTTAATTACGTCTCTGGCGGAGCAAAAAATATTTCCGATAATAAGAAGCAGCAACCCCGATGTTGTTGTTAATACTGTCGAAGCGCTTTTAAAAGGCGGACTGAAAATTATGGAGGTTAATGTTGAAACTCCTTTAATTTATGATGCCATAAAATCAGTTTCTAAGCATGCCGATATATGCGCGGGCGGTATAATTACTTCTATGCAGGCTCAGGCTGCAATTGTTGCCGGTGCAAAGTGTTTTTCATCACCAATTTTTCACATGAATCTCGTGAAACTTTCAAAAGATAAACAAATCCCATATATTGCGGGTACATCTACGGCAAATGAAGCTTATGTTGCATGGAAAGCCAGAATCCCGCTGGTTAAAATTTATCCGGTAACAGCTCTCGGCGGTCCTTTGTATATTGAGGATTTAAAACGTCCAATGCCTTTTTTAAGCGTTTTACCGCAGGGAAATGTTAAGCTGAATGAGGTTAAAAGTTATATTGATGCCGGTGCAACTGCTGTCGGTGTCGGTCGAGATTTGTATGACGGTTATTCTTATTCCGAAATCACCGCGCGTGTAAAAGAGGCAATTGCTAAACTTTAAGAGGTTTTGATGGAAGAAAAATTAGATATAATTGCTATCGGTGAAAGTCTGGTGGAGTTATCCACTGATGAAAAATTGAAAGATGCCGAATGCCTTCATAAGTACTATGGCGGTGATGCCCTTGCAACTGCCGTGACAGCCGTAAGACTCGGCTCAAAAGTCGGTTTTATTACAAAGCTCGGCAATGACGCGTTCAAGGACTTTTTGCTGGATGCATGGAAAAATGAAGGGCTTGATATTTCGCAAGTTACTTTTTCCAATGAACGTAACGGGCTTTATTTGATTGCTCGTCCTACTTATTTGGAAAAAGAATTTGCTTTTTACCGTAAAAAAACTGCGACTGCTAAATTGTCTTCCGAAGATATTTCTGAAAACTATCTTGGCTGTGCAAAAGTTGTTTACAGTACCGGAATTACGCAGTCGTTGTCTCTATCTGCAAGAGATGCCGTAAACAGAAGCTATGAGCTTGCTAAAAATATGCAGATTTTAACAGCCTATGACCCGAATTTTATTACGGCTGTTTCTTCTCTGGATGAAGCAAGAGAATACTTTGATGAAGTTATTTCTAATGTTGATGTTTTGTTTATGAGTGCAAAGCATGACATGCCTTTGCTGGGAATTGAATCAATTGATGCGGCAATTAAATATTTGTGGGATAAGGGCGTCAGCACGGTTATTGTTAAATCCGGTCAGGATAAGGGCTATTATACTGGCTATAACGGCTCTGTTGCCTTTACGGAATTTTATACGCTGGATGTTTCGGATACAACATGCTCAGGTGATGTGTTTAACGGCGCATTTTTGCATGGCTTAACTCATGGGTGCTCAGCTATTGAAGCTACAAAACTCGCCTCTATTGCCGCAGGAATTCAGGCTAAAGGTATCGGCGCAATTAAATCTATTCCTTATCATGATGAAGTTTATTCGGTTTTTAAAGGTGCTTAGATGGCAAAAAGAGTTGTAATCTCCGGATATTACGGGTTTGGAAATTTTGGTGATGAGGCGATTTTATCTGTTCTGGTTCAAAAATTAAAACAGATGGGTTTTGAAATCGTTGTTCTTTCCTCTAATCCGCGTAAAACTTCCATGGATTATTTTGTAAATTCTATATATTCTTTTGATTTTTATCAGGTTGCAGGACTTTTAAAACAGTCTGATATCCTGATTTCAGGCGGAGGAAGCCTTTTGCAGGATGTTACAAGTGTAAAGTCATTAGTTTATTACTTATGGGTAATTTTTACGGCACTTAGGTACAGAAAAAAAGTTATTATATTTGCGCAAGGTATTGGCCCGATTAACAATAAAATCGCTAAATTTATTACGGGAAAAATCTTAAAGCATTGTACTTATGTTTCCGTGCGGGATGCAAAAAGCCATGCTCTTTTAACTTCCTTAGGTGTAAAGTCAGAGC
Organism: Candidatus Gastranaerophilales bacterium; assembly: GCA_944323695.1. Lineage (GTDB taxonomy): Bacteria > Cyanobacteriota > Vampirovibrionia > Gastranaerophilales > Gastranaerophilaceae > SIG32. The sequence goes on along the minus strand of CALUTI010000002.1, from coordinate 94,948 downwards.
TTCTTTGCGATCCGATTTTTTCTCTTGATTTTAAAATATTCAGGCAAAAAGGTACAATTGGCATTCAGCTCAGAGATTTTCCGACGATGAATGATAATCTTCTTTACAAGTTAGCACGGCAGATTGTGAAAGATTTTTTTGACAAAGATATCAAAATCTTTTCTTTTCAGGATTCCATTGATCTTGAAGTATGTAAAAAATTTCAGAAAATTATGTCGTCTCTTAATCCAAATATTCATACAGAAGTCGTTTCAGGACTTTCAAACGAGCAGATAATAAATAAAATCGCAAGACTTGAATATATGATAGCAATGAGATTCCATGCGCTTGTTGTTGCGCTGAAGGCTGGTGTGAAGTCTGCTGCTGTAAATTATGACACAAAAGTTCAAAAGTTGGCGGATGATGCAGGTTTGCCGATAATTTCAATGGACGCATCAGAAGACTTTGACTTTGTTTTTGAAAAAATGAAACACTTGAATGAAATGAAGCTTGTTGAGTTTGCAGAAGCACATAAGTTTGACTGGTCCGGGGTTGACGAGGTTTTATTAGGATAAATCACTTAAGCAATACTTTGAGATCCTTCGGCTAAAGCCTCAGGATGACCTCTTATTCGGAGTATTCTCAATGTATGCGGTTTAATCCTGCGTAGTGAAAGTCCGGCAACAAAAAAAGACCCTTTTAGGGTCTTTTAAGATTGCTCCAGGCCAGACTTGTCTCGTGTACGTTTACGAGCAAAGCGAGTAATTACGTACACTGATACTGGCTTTTTGCGAAGCAAAAAGAACACGTGAACCGTCAGGTCTTAACGAGCTTTTAAGCGAGTTTAGACCTGCGTAGTGAAAGTCCGGCAATAAAAAAAAGACCCTTTTAAGGTCTTTTAAGATTGCTCCAGGCCAGACTTGAACTGGCACTGAGTGATTAACCCAATTGGATTTTAAGTCCAACGCGTCTACCGATTCCGCCACTGGAGCACGGTTGTAAAAGCATAAATCACGCTATTTATAATACTTAAAAAGTATTTAATTGTCAAATAGGAAATTTAACCAGATAAGATTCAAGGTCGTATATTTTATCTGAAATCAAATCTATTATTGCCTTTAAATTATTCTTGACGTTTGCTTCATCGGTAAGTTTAACCTTGCCGAACAAAGCCGGATAACGCATATTATGGCAGAATTGTCTGTTAAATTCCTTTATGGCATCTGTTACATTTGCGTCAATATAATCTTTCATGTCACACAAAACTACAAATAAGTCTGATATTGCGTGCTTTGCTTTTATAATCTTTTTACTGTCAATGTATTTTGCTATTTTTTTGAGGTTTTTGTTTAGAATATAGTAATTATCAAGCAAATTTTCCTTTTTCTGCGGCAAAGCTTTCGTAAAATATTCCATGGTCTGTGTGTAACCGCTTTTTACTAAATCCTCGCGTTTTTCCCGCGGGTAATTAAAATCAACTACGATTACATCACCCGTATTTATTACAATATAGTCATATTTATCTTTTTTGCCGTAGCAGTCAACTATAAATGATGTGGCAATTGATGTTATGCAGCTGTAAATTGTGTTTACATAGTCTAATGCATTCTTGTCCGAGCCCTCATAATCGCCTTCAAGCCTGAATTCCAATATTCTTTCGTCATCTGATACAAGATTTTTAGACAATCTCCACATCGGAACGCTCTTTTGCAGGTCTCCGTCGACAAGTAAAGTGTTATTGTATTCCAACGGCTTCATTAAACCGGGCATGCTGCATGAAATTCTGACTGCAGTTGCAATCTCAAAATCTGGTGTTTCAAGTTTTGAAAATTCTTTGCATTCAAAGTTTGATAAATCCGTTGTGATTATGTATAGATTTTTTTCCAATTCACTGAAAGTTACGGCTTTATTTTTGCCTTTTTCATAATTTTCGCCGTAAAATTTCTTTTCTATCAAATCTCTTATCCATTCAAGGAAAACTTCTCCCTTGCTGAGGGCAAATTTAGGCCCCAATCCGAATTGGAAATCCCTAAACAGGTCAAAATTTACATCAAGAAATATCTCTTTTATATCATCGGCATTATACCCGACAGCCATAAGCGCCGCCACAATTGATCCGACTGATGAACCGCCGATATTTTCCGGAATTATATTTAATTCTTCCAACGCTTTTACGGCACCTGCATAAGCTGCTCCGCGTATTGCACCCCCGCCAAATAAGCATGTATATTTTATGTTTTTCATGCCTTCATACTAGCATAAAAAAAGCCGGTACATAATACCCGGCTTTTTAATATTTTTTAATTTTATCTTATGCAGCTTGAACGCCTTGAATTTCTCTTATTAAGTATTCAGCTACCCATTCAAAATCTTTATTAACTTCTGCTGCTTTTTTTAAATATTTAACAGAAGCATTACCGATTCTTATAAGTGTCATTGCAACAACACCGCGTTTAATGCCTCTTACTACCTGCAATTGATCTACAAGCTGCGGGACTACTGATGAACCGATATTTACAAGTTTGTTTTCAAGTTCATTTTTTGTTGTGTTGTCTGCTGTTTCTAATTTATTAAGAATCTCATTTACTGTTTCCATGTCTCATTTCCTTCCTTTGTTATTATTATAATTCAAAATTTATGGCTTTCCCGATTTCCTTACATAATCTTTATATCTTTATAAAGATATTAAAAAAGCGGCTTTATAAGCCGCTTTTGATTTTTATTAAGAATATATTTTGAATGACCGTTCAATGTTTTTGTCAATAACAGATTTAACTGAATCATATTCTGTCTGCAACGAATTGTGTTCGGTATCGATATTTTTAAGTTCCATATCGTAGCGTTTGTCTTTATTTTCGATATTATTCATTGCTTTATTGTATTCAGCTTCAGCCTTAGCGACTGCTGCATCATCTGTGACCTCTGTTATATCACTGATATTAGTATAAATTGTTGAAGTCCAGTTATTATTAGTATCAACCTGTTCCATTGTTACAAGACCGCTTTCCAAAGCGAATTCAATCCATTCATTGCTTGACGCAAGTCCGTCTTCAAGAACTGCATAACCTTGTTCCATACGGTTGTAAAGGTTTGTGTACCATTGAACTTTTGCATCCGCATTCTCGTCAGGATTATTAACGTCAATCCAGCCCGCTGAAGGCTCACCATAAACATTAAATAATTGATCTAAAAGATAAATCTGTTTTATCAATTCAAAACCATTTGATGTTTGAATACCGTGTTCTTTTGCCCATGTTATAATATATCCCGGATCTTTTAGCATTTCTTTGTTTGCACTGATTTCAGCACGCTGATCTGATGTTACATTTCCAAAAACAAGTTGGATATATTTATCTAATGCCTTTTCGTAAGCTTCAGATGCCGCAGCAGCATTTTGGTCTGTGCCTTTATATGCGTCTCTTTTTACATTGTTTACTATACCTGATTGAAATTCAAGAATAATTTGTGACACGATTTGTTGAGCCGCAGCTGCATCAGTTATTGTGTATGTTACGGTTGCCGTAGGATCTCCAATTTTATATTTGTAAGTATATTTTGTAGTTGCTGATTCGCTTGATCCGTCTTCAGCCTCACCGGTTTCTGTTACTGAATATGTGAAATTCAAATTATTAGAGCTTGTGCAGCCTCCGCCGGACGTAATTTTATAGGAAGTTTCGTCGTCTCCTGCATTAATTACGCTTACGTTATTATCATAACGATATGAATATATCGGCTCACCCTCATCATTTTTTTTACCTGTGTCGTATCTATGAGCGTGGTGCGTGTCTACTTTAATATTATTATCAATCGTATATGTACCATCACCGTTATTTTTTACCGGCACGGTAGATGTTACTATTAGATTATTACCTGAGAAGTTCAATGAGGCTATCATTGATTCAATTGTTGTGAGCCAGTCACTGTTTTCAAGTTTATTTTCATTCTTAAGTCTTTGGATTTCTGCTTTTAAGTAGTTTATACCACCTTTAAAGTAAGATACACTTTGTGTTGATGGATCTACATTAATATATTTACTATACATTGACTCCCAGGTTTCACCCGTACTGTTTGCAGGCCCGTGGAAAATATCTTTATTTATTGCATCACTTACTGTAGCTGTGTAATTTTCATCAGCAAGTATCAATTCATTATAGTAATCATTAAAGTTAACGTACTCGGTTGATTGTAATGCCTGATCATAGCTTAGAATATCATTCTCCGCGTCACCGTAGTACATTTTTTCAAGTTCTTCAATTGTATATGTTTGTCCAATATCTTCAAAAGTTACTGACTTTCCGCCAAGAACATCTTCTGTAAAGTAAGTTGATTTGTATTCTAATCCGTAAGCAGCAAGATAATCATCCAAGTCGCCGTCTGTATTTTTAATTTCTCTGAAAATATTTGCATCTTTTTCTGATACAAGTATTTTTCCGTTTGCATTTATTAAGCCGTATTGGTTGTTGTAGGAGCTGTAGCTTGTTAATGAATTAAAACTTAATTTTTGATACTGGCTTTCACCTGTAGTATTATAGTTTGACATCATCATCGTGGCAGAATTCAAAGCATTAATATATTCCTCGCTGACTTTTGAACTTTCAGTAGCAAGGCGCATCTTCGAATTGTTGATAATCTGAGACCTCAGCTCGTTATCAGACATACGAGATGTTATTGATAATAATCTTGCTTGTGAGGCTGCCATTCCCATAGTTGGCGTTTGTCCTTTCCTTGTTCTTACTACGGTTATCGGCTCTGGCCCTCAAAAACTTTAAATTTTAAGATGTTTTATTAACAAATTGTTACAAACTTAACAGTGCTTTTTTTAATTTTTCAACTTTCTTTTTATCGGTTCCTATTCCGCATAAAAGCATTGTTGATTTTTCATTTGTTTTTTCGTCTTCTATATCAAATTCATCAAACAAAATCTCGGATAACTCTTCGCCTGTCAGGTTCGGAACTTTGAGAAGAATTTTTGTTAAGTCATCCCCGAAAAATTCACAATTCCCGCATTCGTCGCGTAAAATTTCCAATTCATCCAGAAGCCGGTCTAATTTTCTTTTTCCCCACCAGCTGTTCAGGTAATTTATATTTTCTTCAATTGATGCGAGAAGCGGATACGAGGGTGAAGTTGTATTTATCATGCTCAAGGCTTTTTCTACTCTTAAATTACACATGCAATGCAAAAGCGCTGTCGGGTTAAGTCCGCCGGCTGTTTTGTGCAAAGATTGAACCGTAAAATCCGCAATATTTACTGCGCTTTCGGGAAGTCTTTCCGAAAACGGATACAATGCACCATGTGCTTCATCCACAATTAAATAGACATTGTGTTTTTCGCAAATTGATTTTATTTTTCTTATATCAGATACTATGCCTTCATAAGTTGGAGATGTAATTATCAATGTTTTTATATCATATGCATTCAAGTAATTTTCTATCATCTCCGGCTCTGTCTCAAGAGGCACACCCCAATCCGGATCGATTTCAAGATCATAAAATATTGGAATTGCGCCTGCAAGCCTCACAGCATTCAAATGACACGGGTGCGAATTCCGCCAGAGCATGACTTTTTCTCCCAGATTTGTGCATGTTAAAACAGAGGCTATTATGCCGCTTGTGGAGCCGTTTGTTAAAAATGATGTGGAATTTGTCTTGTAAATCTTTTTCGCTCGTTCTTGAGCCTTTAAAAGGGCTTTTACGGGATCGTGTGCATCTGTTTCCGAAATATCAATTTTGTACATTGATTTTAGCGGTTTGAAGACCGCAAGTTTTTGTGAATGAGACGGCGTTGTAAAAAGTATTTTTTTATTTCTTTTTTTTAAAAGTTTTACCAGACTCATAACTGTTATTTATTCTTAATCTCTATACTGCGTTTTGCACAATACTGAATTAAAGTCATTTTGTCATGGCTTGAATTGAATTCAAATCTGCCGGAAACAGTGTATCCGCCTTCGTTATTTTTTTCAATACGAATAGGTGAAAATCTGCATTCAACATTTTGTTCTTCTGATAGAGGAAGAGTTATTGTGTAATCTTTATCTATGCTGACATGTTCCGTTGTTTTTAATTTCATACCGCCTGCTGATATATCAAGCGTGGTTATTTTTACAGGATTACCGTTGTCAAACATGTCAAGCTCTAAAATGTATTTGATACGTGTATATTGACGTCTTTGCAAAAATTTATGCTTGGCAGGACTTGCGATTTTTAATGTGTTGCCGTTAATTTCTTTTGCATAAGAATCAAAGTATAACGTACCATATTTTGTTTGTGTGTAAAATTCACAGTAATTGCTTTTTAAAACTCCATCCGGTTCGTAGTCCAATTCCAGCATGAAATAATCCGGTGCAACCTCTGTTATAACACCTTTATTAGCATATTTAAAATCATGCGGAACCATTATTATTCTTTGATCTTTTGAAATTAATTCTCTCATAGGGTTTCCTTTCTTTGAGATTCTTCGCACTCCGTAGTCATACTGAGCTTAGCGAAGTATCTCTTACTCAGAATGACATTTATTATTATAGCTGATTTGTCAAATTTTGTCAGCTACTTTACAAAAAGAAAAGCCTCTCAAAAAACGAGAGGCAAAGCTGAGCAATCAGAAGAGTTGAGGATTTACATATTCATAATACGATATTTATTTTGTAAAACATTGTCCGAAATATTAATAATTCATAACAAAAAACAGCCCCTGAGAGCTGTTTTTTGGATTTGTTTATAGTCTTAAATTACTAGTCTTTTAAGAAAGATTCATAATTTCTTGCCAAAAGGTGTGTTCTAACCTGGTTAATCAAGTCAAGAGCAACACCGACCATGATTATTAATGACGTTGCACCAATACCTTGAATTGTCTTAATATTGGTTAAGTAACTTGCAAGTGACGGAACAAGTGCAATAATACCAAGTCCCATAGCACCGATAAAGGTTGTTTTGGTTAAAATTTTATCAAGTGCTTCTGCAGTCGGTTTGCCCGGTTTAATACCGGGAATTGATGAACCGTATTTTTTCAGGTTATCAGCAATGTCTTTTGGCTGCATGTTCGGCATAATTGATGCATAGAAGAAGGTTAACGCAACAATTAGCAAGAAATACAACACATAATATGTAATTCCGTCAGGACTTAACCAGTGGTTAAGTGACATAACTACATTTTTTACCGCTTCTGATTTAAAGTTTGCCTGTCCGACTAAACTTAAAACCGTTGAAGGGAAAAGCAATATTGCAATCGCAAAGATGATAGGCATTACGCCGCCCGGGTTAAGTTTGAACGGAATAAATGAATTCATCCCGCCGTAAACCTTGTTTCCGACCTGTCTTTTCGGATTTACAATAACGACTTTTCTGACAGCTTCCTGCATAACAACGATAAATACCATTGCCGCAAAGAATATTGCTAAAAGTACAGCCAAGCCTAACTGTAAAGCTGAACTGTTAGCTACCATTTGTGCTGTTCTTGACGCATATACAGGAATACCTGAAAGGATACCGACAAAGATTATCAAAGAACCTCCGTTTCCGATACCTTTTTCCGTAATAAGCTCTGATATCCACATAACAAGTACTGAACCTGCTGTTAATACAACAACTGAGCTTATAAAGAACATTACGGGGTTAACATTCGGCAATACAGCACCCGGTAAGTGGTGCAGATAAAGCATGAATATTAATGACTGGAATACAGCCAAGACCACCGTAAATATACGCGTATACTGCGATAATTTTCTTCTGCCTGCTTCGCCTTCTTCTTTTTGTAATTTCTCCAAAGAAGGAATTACAACAGAAACCAACTGAATAATAATTGATGATGTGATGAAAGGTCCGATACCCAATGCAAAAATTGATACCGTACCTAACGCGCCGCCTGAGAATAAATCAAGAAATCCGATAATGTTATTTCCCTGTGCAATATTGGAAAATACCTGATTGTTAATTCCGAAAAGCGGCATCTGAACACCAAGTCTGAATGCGGCTATCATCAGGAATGTAAACAGAATTTTCTGTTTCAAGCCTGATGCCTGCCACATTGACATTAAATCTTCAGTTGTAGGCATTTTAATACCTTGTGCCATTATACTAACTCAACCTTTCCGCCTGCGGCTTCAATTTTTTCTTTTGCTGATGGTGTAACATAACTTGCTTTTACGGTAACAGCTTTTTTGATTTCGCCGTTGCCGAGAACTCTTAAGCCGTCTGCTGACGGGTGAACTCTTTTAGCTTCTTTCAAAACTTCAAGAGAAACTTCTTTAAGCCCTAACTGAGCAATTCTGCCAACATTGATTTCAGCATAATTAAGTTTGTTGATAATCTGGAAGCCTTTCAATTTAGGAAGTCTTCTGTAAGCCGGCATCTGACCGCCTTCAAAACCTCTTTTTGCACTGCTTCCTGAACGTTGTCCTTCACCGTTATGACCGCGGCATGATGTTTTACCTCTGCCTGATGATCTTCCGCGTCCAACGCGTTTTGTTTTGTGGGTTGAACCTTCTGCAGGTCTCAAATCTTCTAATGTAATATTTGTCATTTTAGTTTCCTCATTTTATTTAACCGCTCGCTATTCACTGTCGTTACACTAGTAACTGTACGCGATTTGTACTATTTTACCACTTCCAAAAGGTGTGATACTTTATTTACCATGCCCATAATGGTAGGTGTTTCAGAATGCTCTACAACCTGATCTTTTTTAGTTAAACCAAGTGCCGCAACAACTTTGCGCTGAGCTTCTGATGCTCCGATTAAACTTCTTACAAGTTTAATTTTTACTGTATTTGTTTTTGTTTTAGCCATAATTTATATCCTTTTATTTAATTATATTATCTTTATTAGTCAATTACTTAACTGATTAATTTAACAATTCAGCCATAGTCAAGCCGCGTTTTTTAGCAACTTCATTGAACGGAGTCAAAGCCTTCAATGCATTGATTGTAGCGTATGCAGCGTTCAAAGGTGATTTTGAACCCAATGATTTTGCCAAAATGTTTTCAATACCTGCAAGTTCCAAAACAGGACGAACAGCACCGCCTGCAATGATACCAGTACCTTGAGAAGCCGGTCTTAACATAACTGAACCTGCACCTGATTTACCTGTAATCGGGTGAGGAATAGTTGTTTTGAAAATAGGTACTGTAATAAGATTTTTTCTGCCGTCTGCAATAGCTTTTTGAATAGCAATAATAACTTCTGCAGCCTTAGCGCAGCCTATACCTACCTGACCTTTTTTGTTTCCTACAATAACTATTGCACGGAAGCTTAATTTTTTACCGCCTTTAACAACTTTGGTTACGCGGTTAATCTGAACAACCTGTTCAGTCCATTCGCTCTGCGGTTTTTCTTCAATTGTTTCAATTCTCGGTTTTTTAGTACCGCGGGATCTTCTTTTTGAAGGTTTGCCTTCTTCCGGTTGAAGTTCTTCTGCCGGTTCTTCAGCTTTAACTTCTTCAACTGTTGTTTCTTCAACAACTTCTTTTGTCTCTTCAGCTGCTGTTTCAGCAGATGCTTCAACATTCAATTCATCTTTGTTTTCTAAATCCATTGATTTTTACCTTTCATTAATTAAATGTAAATCTTTTATCGGGTACGAATACATCAAAAACAAGCTAATTTTTTAGCTATTGATAAAATATTCGTGAGTAACTTTTCTGACAAGAACTAATTTATCATAAATAAAAATAAATTGCAAGTGAAGGATTGAAAATTTAAATATATGTTTATGTATCGCTGTCCCGTCAAAGCCAATACATCTTGTTTTGTGTCCTTTCCATTAATCAACTCGCACTTGTTGCTGTGTCTGATAATAGATGCCGAAACAAATATGACGTATATATTTTATTATCCTATTTGTCCGCCGCCGCCGACATGCTGACCGTCATGACCGCAAGACCAGTATCCGTCATCTACTTTATCGCAGGTCCATTTGTCATTGCAGTCAAATGAAGTATATGAATCGTTGTCCCAACTGCAATTTTGATATGAAGACCAGCCGCTTCCGCTGACACCGCTAAATGTTTTATAAGAATCATCATCCCATGAAAAAGTCCCTGCGGCAAAAAATGAAGCTAATTCATCCGGTAAAGGCGGAGCAATCACATTATTTATAGATGTCACATTATATTTTTTTATATCATGATTTACGATATTTGGTTTACTTATACCATTTACATCATATAACAATGCAATACATTTAGTTGCCTCAGACGTCGAGTTAGAATATTTATCAGCACTCACACAATTTTTATTATAAGCAAGCAGTGCGTCGACTCCACTGTAAAATTGCAGGCCTACAACTTCCGTTTCCCAGTCCTCAAGACCAAATCGCGCACTTGAATTTATATCATTTGTATTAAATTCTGTACCTTCAAATTCAAATGTTGAGCCAAAACAGTTTTCAAGATTATCCTTGTCGCATATATTAGCGATTTTCATGTATTTAGAAAAAGCATTTACAAAATCTTTCGTTGTTGCATAACCTGCAATATTTTGGTCAACATTCATCATCCTCATTGCTTCATTATACCTGTTTATAAACACTTTATCAGCATTTTCCCATACTTTCTCATTGATATTTATTAGTAGCGTCGGTATAGTCATTGCCGCCACAACACCAATTATCCCCAAGGTAATTAAAACTTCCGCAAGTGTGAATGCTTTTTTATTCATAAATTACATACCTTCATAATCTGTTCTACATGCGTAATTATAGTATAAAACCTCCAAAATAACAATATTTTTATTTTGATTATTTGATATATCTTTATCTATGACAAAGAAAATGGATAAGGTATTTCATAAAAAGTTTGGTAAGCGTGTCAGATTCCTCCGTAAAGAGCGCGGCATGACTCAAGAACAGTTGAGTTTTGAAATTGACGCTGACAATTCTTACATTGCAAACATTGAAAATGCACATAGAGATATCCCCCTTTCACGGATCAGATTAATTGCCAAAGCGCTTAATGTCGAGCCGTATGAGCTGTTGAAGTTTTAGCTAGGCTGTTTCCTCTGCAAGTTTTTCGATTAATTCGTCAGTGGATTTCAGGTTTACTATTTTGTCTTTTACAAATTCTTGAAAATCATCGTTATTTTTTTTAGTGAAATCCAATATTTTTTTTAATATTTGTAAGTGCTGCGGCAGGTCGGGTTCAACTTCGACATCCTGTGTTGGTGCATTCCAAATCTGTTTTATTTTATCTATAAACGAATGTTTTTGGGGCTTAGGACTGATAAATTCATCGACAACCCGCTGTTTTGCCGTTATAAAATTAAACACACTGAGTATGTCTTTTTCAGTCGTCACAACGTGTATTGCATTGTCAATAAAATTTTCTGTATCAATGTTGTGGAGTTCAGCATTATCTTTAAGCCATTTTGGGGAACCGCCGGAATTTTTTGCAAGATTTATAAGTAATTTATCTGTTATCACGCGAAACGGATTTTCGCCGATAAAAAAGTCAGCTTGCTTATGCCGGATTGTTCTGTATGCCGGAAGTATATACTGAATTACTTCATCAGCATTTTGGCGTGTCAGCGGAATTCTGTATATACCTGTAAAATTTACGCTACTAGTTTTATTAACCTGCATAGTATCACCTTACGAAGATAATCAAAATCCGAAAAAAATTTTTTTTGCTAATTTTTTACAAATTCTTCCAATTTATCAAGCATACACTTTTGGATATGTTCGCATTGGTCTTTTGTTTTTGCTTCAAATCTAAGTGTAAATACAGGTTCTGTATTGCTTTGTCTTATTAAGGCAAAGCCGCCGTCAAATACAATTCTCATCCCGTCCAGAGTTACTATATCCTTAATTTCCGTACCGAACATATCTTTATGCGTGTTCACATATTCTTTTAATTTTTCGAGCACAGGCTTTTTAAGCTCATTTGCGCAAGGAAAACGAACTTCATTTGACGTATAAACAGCGTTAAACGGCTGCAGAAGCTCTTGAATTTTAAAATTCGGGTTGTCTTTCTTATGCTTGGCAATAATTTCAATAATTCTGCACCCTGCGTAAATTGCATCATCAAATCCGTAGTATCTGTCTTTAAAAAACGTATGACCGCTCATTTCACCTGCAAGAATTGCGCCGGTTTCCTTCATTTTTTCTTTGATGTAGCCGTGGCCGGTTTTGCACATAACAGCTTTTGCGCCGGTTTTGTTAATTGTGTCGTAAAGCACCTGTGAGCACTTAACCTCGGAGACCACAGTCGGCTTTTCTGAACAGGATGAAATTAAATCCATTGCATAAATTAGAAGTAATTTATCGCCTGTAAGCGGGTTTCCGTCAGTATCAACAACACCAATTCTGTCACTGTCGCCGTCGTAAGCTATACCGACATCCGCATTATTTTCAACAACTGCTTTTTCAATATCTTTTAACGTTTTTAAATCACTCGGGTTCGGGTGGTGGTTCGGGAATCTTCCGTCCGGCTCCGAAAATAATTCAACAACCTCACAGCCGAGTTCCCTGTAAAGTTTTGGGCCTACGATTCCGCCTGTTGCATTTGCGCTGTCAAGCACAACCTTTAAGCCGCTGCCAATTGTCCCGAAGCGTTTTTTCATATCTTCTATATAATCGGGAATGATGTCGTATTTCCTTACAAGTGAAGTGTTTACCAGTAATTGATTATCGCACCAGTTAGAGAAACACAAATCGCGAACTTCTTTAATTTGTTTTTCATTAAGCGTTTGATGCTCGTATGTCATTTTTAACCCGTTGTATTCAGAGGGGTTGTGGCTTGCCGTTATAATCATTGCCGAAATAACTTCGGGCATGGTGACTTCCGAATAATAGCCGATAGGTGTCGGTGCAAGCCCGAGGTCGATAACATTGGCGCCGGTTGAGGTTATGCCTGCAATCAGAGCTTCAGAAAGGCTTGGTGAATGCAATCTTGCATCGCGGCATACGGTTAATGTCATATCAGAAGGCGTTTTGGCGGATTTTTCTTTTAACCATTCCATAAAGCCTATTCCGATGTTGTAATATAATTCTTCGGTTATATCCTGTCCGTAAATTCCTCTTATATCGTTTTTGCCAAAAGCCTGTTCATATTTTTGCATAAGTCCTCTCCCTCATTGTATAATTATAACATGAAGTTATGTCATGCACTATTTAATAAGCAGAATTATGCGGCGTGGCTGTTTATACTGCCTGCTGTTGCAGGAACTTTTGTATTTATTATAATCCCTGTGATTTGTTCTTTCGGGTTGAGCTTTTGCAAGTGGGATTTGGTTAATCCCATACAGTTTGCGGGAATTGATAACTACAGACAAATTTTTACGGAGCCGTTGTTTTACAAAATTTTCTTAAATACGGTTGTTTTCGCGGTTTCGACGTCTGTTTTCGGGGTTATTATACCGCTTGTGCTTGCAGTAATTTTGAATAACAAAATCCGCGGTTCGGAATTTTATAAAACAGCTTATTTTTTGCCTTTCATAACTCCAATGATTGTAATAGGAGTTGTGTGGCAGTGGATTTTCGACCCTAATATAGGGATTTTGAATAATTTTTTGCAAATTCATATAAACTGGCTTTACGATACGAGATTTGCCATGCCGGCGTTGATTATTGTGTCTGTATGGAAGCTTATCGGGTATAATATGATTATTTTTCTGTCATCGTTGAGTGCGATTAACCGGAGCTTATTTGAAGCTGCAAAAATCGACGGCGCGGGTGCTTTTCAAACCTTTAAAAACGTTACTGTGCCGCTTTTATCGCCGACAATATTCTTTGTTGTGATTATTACGGCAATCAGCTCATTTCAGATATTTGATTTAATTTATTTAATGACGCAGGGCGGACCTTTGGACAGCACAAACGTGCTTGTGTATGCAATTTATAAAAATGCATTTGAATATTTTAACGTAGGCAAAGCATCTGCCATTGCCTACGTTTTATTTGTTGTTATTCTTGTTTTGACGCTTATTCAGTGGAATTTGCGCAAAAAACTCGTTTATATTGAGGAATAAAATTATTTGCATTCGTTAAAGTATTCTTTAAATACTTTGACACTGCAATATTTGCCGCACATAGTGCAGGGTTCGCCGTTATCAATATCTTCAAGGGTGCATTTGTCGATAGCGGCTGCGCGTTGAGCGTTCCAGTCAAGGTTCTTACGTGCAATTGCCATGTCCAAATCCATTTTGTAAGCCTGTTTGTTTCCTCGTGCCAAATCTGCCGCGTGTGCTGCAATTTTGCTTGCTATAATGCCTTCTCTAACCTGTCTTGCATCAGGAAGCCCGATGTGTTCAGCCGGTGTAACATAACACAAGAAATCCGCACCGTGATAAGCCGCAAGAGTCCCGCCGATAGCGGATGTTATATGGTCATATCCCGGCGCAATATCTGTCACCAACGGCCCTAAAACATATAATGGTGCGTAATCCGTCAAAACTTTTGCGGTTTCAATCATTGCGGGAATTTTATTCAAAGGAACATGACCGGGGCCTTCAACCATTGCCTGAACCCCGAAATCGCGTGCACGTTTTACAAGCTCGCCGAGAACAATGGTTTCCGCAACCTGTGCTCTGTCGCCTGCGTCTGCTATGCAGCCGGGTCTTAAGCCGTCTCCGAGTGATAGTGTGCAATCGTATTCGCGTGCAATTTCAAGTAATTCGTCATAGTATTCGTAAAGCGGATTTTCTTTGCCTGTTGCCTTAATCCATGCCGCAAGCATTGCACCTCCGCGGGATACTATATCCATTATTCTGCACTGCTTTTCAAGCTGTTCCACTACAAATTTTGTAACTCCGCAGTGCACTGTTATAAAATCAATTCCGTCTTCGCATTGTTTTCTTATATCGGAAAATAATTTTTCTTTTGAAAGTTTAGAGATGTCCTTAAACTCATCAATAGCCTCTTTACCTGCCTGATACATCGGAACTGTGCCGATAGGTAACTTTGTGGCTGCAATAATTTGTTTTCGTGTTCCGTCAATGTCGGAGCCTGTAGACAAATCCATTAAAACATCGGCACCGGTTGCTTCGATTATTCTAACCTTTTCAAGCTCCTGCTCTACATTTGAGCGTTCCATTGAGGTACCTATATTAGCGTTAATTTTTACGGTCATACCCTCGCCTACGGCTGTCGGGATTACGTTTTCGCGTCTGTTATTTTTTAAGATTACAACCCTGCCGGATGCAACTTTTTCCCGCACAAATTCCGGTGTTACACCTTCTTTTAGCGCGATGTATTTCATTTCTTCGGTAATATTACCTTTTTTCGCTTCTATAATCTGTGTTGTCATATCGCCTCTCCTTACTTTGTTTAATTATATCATCAACAATATTAAGATATGTAACAAAAATATTAATCACTAAATTTGGAGTTTTTCTAAATACTTTATATATATAAGCAAGAGAGGAGCATTTGATATGTTAGCTATTACACAAGGTTTGACAAGAGCGTCATTGAATTCAATGGAACAATTGACGTTTGATGATTATGACAAAGACGGTGATGGTGTTATCAGTTATGCCGAGTATAACAATTACATTGCTGTATCCGGTATTAACAATAAAAAAACGGAGAAAACAGAAAATAAAGGTTTTGATGTGGAACAATTTGATCCGCAGGGCAGTATTAATTTTGAGAGTAACGGAGGTTTTAACGCTAAGAAATTAAATATACTTGCATAATTTATTAAATTATGTAAAAAATTGAATATTTTTTCAAAGTTTATTAATACACATTCCGTATTTGTAACATGTAAGTTAGTTTATACGGGGTGTGTATTTTTATGGACGACAAATTTAAAAAAGAAGATGTTATTGAAGAATTAAAAACACTGATTGATACTGCAGAAGAATACAAATCAGAAATTGACGCATATTGTGACTTTATGAAGGGCATGTTTTTAGCGACATCCGGCTTAAATTAGTCTTGTGTGGAATGTATTATTAAATGTTTTTCCATACATTTAATTTATGAAGATTGTAATTCTTGGCGGAGTTGCCGCAGGCGCAAAAGCAGCCGCAAAAGCAAGACGTATGCTGCCTGATGCGGTTATAGATTTATATACTGATGATACGCATATTTCGTATTCGGCGTGCGGTTTGCCATATTATATTCAGGGCAATTTTTCTGACTATAAAACTCTGCTTGTGCGTTCACCCGAAGAATTTGAAGCTCAAGGGGTGCACATTCATTTACAATCAAAAGCTATTAAAATTCTTGTTGAGTCAAATCAGGTGCTTATACAGGATTTGCAAGAAAACAGAGCATATCTGGTTGAATATGATCAGCTTGTTATCGCAACAGGTGCAAGACCGATTATTCCGCCGATTGAAAATGTTAATTTAAAAAATGTATTTACTGTTCGACATATAGAAGACGGTATTGCAATAAGAGAAAAAGCCTTAAATTCAAAGCACGCAACAATAGTCGGAAGCGGTTATATAGGAATGGAGCTTTTGGAAGCATTTGTAGAGCTTGGGTTAAATGTTACGATTGTGGAATTTGCTCCGTTTGTTATGTCTGTGTTTGATGAAGATATCTCAAAGCTTGTCCAGCAGCAGCTGATGAGTGTAAGTGACGGCAGATTTGAAATTATGACGTCAGAACTTGTAACTGAATTGTATTCCAATAAAAACGGTGAAGTTACAGGTGTGAAGACCGGTACAGGAAAAGAATTCAACACTGATATGGTTGTAATTTGTACGGGCGTAAGACCAAATATCGAATTTGCACGCGGGGCCGGGATTGCGATTGGTGAAACAGGCGCTATAAAGGTAAATAAGCACATGAGAACCAATATTCAAAACATATACGCCTGTGGCGATTGCGCAGAAAAAACGCTCCAAATCGATGGATCAAAGGTTTGGATTCCACTGGGTTCTACTGCAAACAAGGAAGGACGTGTAGCGGCTATCAACCTTAGCGGAGGAGATGAAGATTTTGACGGGGTTTTAGGCTCAGCGGTTGTAAGATGTTTGTCTTTAACCATGTCAATGACCGGATATACCGAAAAAAAAGCCAAAATTGCAGGATTTCAGCCGGTTTCTGTTACCGTAACAAAGTACGACAGAGTCGGTTATATGCCGGATGTTAACAATATTACGCTAAAATTAATTGCAGATAAGACAACAGGGCTGCTATTAGGCGGTCAGGCAGTCGGTGCGGGAGATGCCGATAAAAGAATTAATACTTTAACAGGCGCACTGCTCGGCAAACTTACGGTAGAAGAGTTTACAAGAAACGATTTGACGTATGCACCGCCGTTTTCTCCTACAATTGATCCTCTTTTGAATGCGGCACAGCTTTTGTTGGAAAAGATTAAGAAAGATTAGATCTGATATATTTGCTGACAGCTTCCCCCATCGAAAAGCAGCTTGCCTGAACCCTCAACGCCCCCTGTGCCATGTAATCCGCAGACAGGCATCGCCCTGCAACAAACAAATTATCTATGTCAGCCGACATCAAGCTTTCTATCGGAAGCTGGTAATCCTGCACCATATCAAGCGTTGAGCTGTCCTTCTTTTCAGAATGAACATCAACCGGATAATTTGAAACCACTACAGGGTGTTCAAAAGTTTTACCTGATTTTAAGTCGTCAAGTGTATATATATACTTGCCCTTAATACGCCTTGAAACCCTTATCCCGAGCATATCAGCAATGTTTGATATATAAGCGTTTTTAAATCCCGGAAAGTATATCCTGCAGAAATTTGCAAGCCTATATATGTTCTTTCGCGCTAACTGCAAGGCTTTTGACATATTTGCCACGTCTAAAGTCTCCGTGTAATCTATTATTCTGGGGCAGTTAAACGCAATTGTAGACGGCATTCCGGCTACCGTAAATATCTGAAAATAGTTTCTGTCGTGGTCTTTCAGTATGCCTTTATTTACAGCATCATCAAATAAAGGCGCAAGCGCCCACACCTTGTCCTTATCCCACGTATATGCAGTGGAAAGGTGTATAAAGCCGTTTACATCCTCTACAGTCGTTACATTTCTGTCTGTATCATACTCCTTTAACCATTCTGCAAAATATGGTACGTCTACTCCGCCCATCATGAATCTTAAACTAACCGGCTGATTTTCATTTTTTTCTTCCAAAAAATTACATCCGCAAAGTTTTCCGATTTCACAATTTCCTGTTGCGTCAACTATGTATCTCGCGTCGATAGATACCGATAACTCTTTATCCTCGTGTTCTATCGTTTCGTTATATACTGATAACATTTCTTTAGAAATAATTATAGACTTAATTTGCCTGTCCATAAGCTTTACATCACGTATATGGGTGTCAAAATACACTTCCACATTAGCTTTTGCCATAAGGTTATCTAAGGCGATTTTTGTGAGTTCCGGATTGAACCATCCGGGATTATTTTGATAAGTCGCCTGACCGCCGATTGAGTGTAATTCAGCGATTAAATCCTTGTAAAAATCAGTATTAATTTGGTGTTCGCCGGATTTCATTGCCGGAACTACAAGCGCTGAGGTTATTGTGCCGCCAAGATGTATGTTTTTTTCTATTAATAAGGTCTTTAAGCCCAGTTTTCCTGCGGTATTAGCCGCTGCACATCCTGCTGTTCCGCCTCCGACAACTATTACATCGTACATTAATTACTCCCTCTGAATGTTTTGATAAACTTTGAACTCGATATAAGAGTGCTTGTGGCGACCTCTTTATCATGAGCCATTATAATCGCCCTGTTATCAAGCGATAAATCTTTATCCCTATAAACAATACCCGCTTTTGTTTTTATAAGCCCTAAATCGTATTCTGAAAGTCCGAATTTTATAAGCTCTAATTTTTTAGCCGCTATTGTTCCCATGAATTTATCATTTTCTTTATTATAAATTTTCCCTGTCCAGAACCCTGCCTGAATAAATGCGTTTCTGACCGCGGCAGAATTTGAATATGTAAGAATCATTCCATTATCATCAAGGTGCTTATGAAGTTCTTTGAAAAAATCAACTGTCCAAAGACAAGGGCACTTTGCAGGGGTAAAGGCATCCAAAAATATAAAATTATATGTGTTATTATCATCTAAAATAATTTTTCTTGCATCCCCTATTTCACCCTCAAATATAAAATCGACCAATTTCAGGTATTTAGCAGCCTTTTTATAGCTTGTAGATATATACCTATAATATATATTATGTAAGAAGGCACTTAAACGTCTTAAAGGGGTGTAAACATACCCCCTGTTTTTATAAAACGCGTATAAACGGCAAATATCCGCGTCTAAAAATTGCCGGTATTTTTTTGATTTTAATATTAAATTAAATTCGCTGTCGTCAAAAATTTCCGGATGATTTTTGATTATTTTTTTCAAAAAAATCATATTTATAAATTTTTTTAATTTGTATTTTGGTTTTGTTCGCTTTTTCAAAAGTTTTGAAATTTTTTCGTGCGAAAAATTAATTTTATTATTAAAAATATTTTTATTTTCACTTTTTATGAACGGAGATAAAAACATTAAATTTTTATCCGTGTCTACAGCTTTTATAAAAATTTTGTTCAATTTGTTATCGGTACCTATCGTGTCGATAGTAGTATTTAAGGCGGACAATTTTTTGTCAAAATTTTCGAAAAAATAATTTAAAAAACTTTTTGAATTGTATCCGATTCCAAAACAAATATCCAAAATTTTAATTTCGTTATGAGTTTTTAAAAACTCATTCAAATTTGCCGGCAGAATAAATTTTTCATAGGCTTCTGACAAAGCACCGTATGTTGAATGATAAATATCATCATCCTTCGGGCTGTAGAGACCTACTGAGCCGTCATTGGTAAAATATGGGAACAATTCGTACATAATGCCATTATAGATGCTTTTTCAAATAGTTCAAATATGTTAAAAATCTTATTATTAGCATTTTTTTATGTTTTTGGTATACTATTAGGTAAGAGGAAAATATGAAAATAAGTGTAAAAGTGCCGGCTACAACGGCGAATTTAGGCCCGGGCTTTGATTGTCTGGGAATGGCATTACCGATATATAATACAATTACAATAGAGGAAACAGTTTTACCCGGCACAGGGGTGGAAATCAACGTTATATCAGAAGATGCAGCTGTTGACGAATTAACCTTAGAACACATGGCTTTAGACGAAAACAGCTTAATATACAAGGCTGTTGAGCTTTTGTATAACTCTATAGGACAGACACCAAGCGAATTAAAGATAAATATTCATTCAAATATACCAATTGCGCGGGGACTTGGTAGCAGCGCATCCGTAATTGTGGGCGGGCTTTTGGCAGCTAACGAACTTTTAGGCAAACCTGCTGATGAAGCTGCATTGCTTTCAATTGCTACAGAGGTTGAAGGGCATCCGGATAATATTACACCTGCAATTGTCGGCGGGCTTGTAATATCTTCTCAGGAAGATGATTGTACAATTGTTTACCGCAAATTAAACTGGCCGGTGGAATGGTCTATAACGGTTTGTATACCGGATTATGAGCTTTCAACTGATATTTCAAGATCAGTATTGCCAAAAGAAGTTCCGATGAAGGACGCTGTATTCAATGCAAAACGCATGGCTATGTTTGTTGAGGCAATCAATACAAAAGACGCTGAATTGATGAAACTGGCGCTTCAGGACAGATTACACCAGCCCTACAGAATGAAGCTTGTTCCCGGACTTGAAAAGATTATGGAAAACTTAAAGCACGAAGAAAATGTGCTGGGCTGTGTTTTGAGCGGTGCAGGGCCGTCTATTCTGATAATTTCACAGAAGAATAATCTCGATAAAATTCATTCAATAGTAAAAGAAACCTGGGCGGATTTGAATGTAAAAGCTATTATTAAAACACTTCCTATAGAACAAAACGGCGCACAGGTAGTTACCAACGAAGATTAAACTTTCAGGGCATAAATAATTGTGTAAAATAGTGCATAATCTGTTTATGCATATTAGTATTTCATCCAAATGTGTCGGCTGCGGTGCGTGTTCTGCGATAAATCCGGAGGTTTTTGAAATAAACCGCAATTTTGCAGTGGTAAATTCCGCAAACATCTGCGGAAATGAAGAAAGCTGTATAGATGCAGCAATAGAATGTCCTGTAAACGCAATTAATATATATGAAAACTAAAAAACTCAAAGCCGGAACTTTGAGTTTTTTAGATAACCATTTATTTATTAACCTTGACCTGTATATTGCGGAGCTAAGTTTTTAGAACCTGCTTTTTCCATTTCTTTGCAAGCTTCGTAATCTTGTTGTGCCAACTGGATTTGTGTTTCGAGTGAATCTTTTTCGAGTTGTAATTCTTCTTCTGTATCTTTTAATGGTTGTAATTGAAGCTCTTTGTATGCTTCAAAGTTGTTTTCAATCATTGAATTCTGTTGCATTAATGAAGACTGCATAGCTTGTTGCTGATACTGGAATTGTGTTGTCATTTGTTGTGTTATACTTGACAAGTAGCTTGCTTGTTCAGATGACAATTTTGCATAATCAATTCCACCATTTGCAATCGGTAAGCTATCCCCAAATTGCGTTTTTAAGGCACCGAATATGGAAGCCTGTAAACCACCAGACATACCCATCATCATGTTGGATATATAACTTTGGTTCATATATTTAAGATTTTTTTCCTGCTGGTTTAGGGTGCGTTCCATATTTTCGATATCACGAGTGGCGCGTCTCAATTGTGATTGAACGCTCATCATACGGGCCTGGAGTTGTCGAACTCTCTTGCCGGCCATTAATTTTCCGTATGCGCCTAATAAGAAACCCATGTTTCGTCCTCGTGTTTATCCTCGTTAAATATATAAAGTATATATATCATGGATTATTGCTGAATTTGGGTCGTTTTGTTACATAACTTAACATACGTTATACATAATTAATATATAAACTTTTGGGCAAGACAGATAATTAATTGCACAAATCAAATTTTTTGTATAGAATTATTACAAGCGAGGTAATATGTTTAAGAAAAATTTCTGGACAACCAAGAACGTTGTATTTTTGATTTTAACAATAATTTTGTTACTGTTTCTGCCGCAAATATCAGGAATATTATTGTTATTTTTTGCGTCATATGTAATTGCAGCAGCATTGAATCCTTATGTAAATAAGCTTCAGAACAAAATGAGCAGGGGGCTTGCGACAACAGTTGTATTAACAGGAAGTGCGATAGCTGTTATTGCATTATTTGTGCCTATATTTGTTATTGCTTTCAAAGAAATTCAGGTATTTGTAAGAATGCTTCCTGAAAAACTCACTGCACTTACTAATTTTATACTTGCTCAAAAATTTAATGGTCAAAGTATTTCTGATATGGTGGATTTGAATTCAATTTTGGGTTCATCATCTAATCTTGCCCAAAACATTTTCAGCCAATCCGTAAATATTACAATGGGCTTAACGCAAGTGTTAGTAGTAGCATTTGCTATATTTATGATTGTATTTTATCTTTTGGTTGATAAAAGCTATTTGAGAACAAAATTTTTGGAATTTTTCCCGCCTAACATAAAAGATTTTGCAAGCTGCATACTTTCATCAATAACCTTAAAAGTCGGAAGTTACGTCAGAGCGCAGATTTTATCTATGGTTACGGTAGGTATTATGGTAACAATTTCGCTTTTTATATTAAGAATTGATTATGCTCTGCTATTGGGTTTAATTTCCGGTATTTTAGATATTATACCTTTATTAGGACCAACAATTTCTGTTGCATTGATTATTCTTGTTGCTGCGCAATTGGGCTGGGTTAAAGTTACACTGGCTATTGTAGCATTTTTAATCGTTCAACAGATTTCTAACTACATGATAAGACCGTTTTTATTCGGAAAATTCATGGCATTACACCCGTTAATGGTATTTTTCTCATTGTTTGTAGCCCAGCAGTTTTTAGGTGTATGGGGAGTAATTCTGGCACCTGCGATTGCCGCTACGGTTTGTGTTTTAATTGATGAGTTATATTTGATTCCGATTAACAGGAGCAAAGACGAGATTGAAGAACAAGCAGAATGATATTTACTTATACGACAGAAACCCGTATAAAAAAACTGATTACAACATGTGGATGGCTTTTCCGGGCCCTGAATCGTTTGCGCTGTCATCTTTAGGCTTTTTATGGATGTACAAATCCATTGACGAGACTGACGACATAAATATCGAAGCAGTTTATCAAGATACCGTATCAACGCGTATTCCTACGGAAAATGTCGGCTTAATGGGCTTTTCTTTTTCTTTTGACATGGATATTTTTACAATTTTAGGGATGCTAGAACAGCGAAAAATTCCTTTAAAAAGCTGTGAAAGAGATGAAGGTACTCCCTTAATTTTTGCTGGCGGGCCGGTTGTGACGGCTAATCCAAAGCCTTATGACGCATTTTTTGATTTTTTCATAATCGGCGACGGGGAAGATTTGAACCTCAAAATCGCAAGGATTTGTAAAGACAACAGGGACAAAAGCAAAGCGGAAATTCTGCGCATATTATCTGAAATTGAGGGAGTTTATGTGCCTTCAATTAATCCTGATAGCGTCAAAAAGGTTACAAAAAGGCTTGATCAGTGTATTTACACTTCCGTAATCAGCGCAAATGCATTTTTCAAAAATACTTTTATAGTTGAAGTTGAGCGCGGCTGCGCAAACCGCTGCGCTTTTTGCCTTGCGTCATATTTGAATTTGCCGGTTAGATTTGTTTCTTATGAAGATATAATAAAAACAATTGAATTAGGACTTCAATATACGGATAAAATAGCACTTTTGGGTGCACAGATTACCGCACACCCGCAATTTAAAGAAATTTGTAACTATATTTACGACAAAATTCAATCAGGTAAAAAAATCAGCATGAGCATATCCTCAATGCGTGTTGATGCCTTTTGCCCCGAGGTTGTCCGAACACTTGTTGCCGCCGGTCAAAAAAATACCACCCTTGCTATTGAAGCCGGAAGCGAAAGGCTGCGCAGGGTGATTAATAAAAATCTTACTGAAGAGCAAATTTTCAAAGCAGTTGATATTGCCCGCGAAAACGGATTAAAAGGCTTTAAATTCTACGGAATGCTTGGACTTCCGACTGAAACTTATGAAGATTTGGATGAAATGCTTAGCCTTGCGCACAAAATTAAACAGAGATACAAAGGTTTTGATATATCTTTTGGCTTTTCAAGCTTTGTGCCAAAGGCGAACACGCCGTTTCAGTGGTGCGGCAGAGAAAATACAAAATCTCTGGAGAAAAAAGTTCAGTATATGAAAAAAGAATTGCACAAAATCGGTGTAAAAGCGCAATTCTCAAGCATTAAATGGGATTACTATCAGGCGGTTCTATCGCGCGGAGATGAAAAATTAACCGATTTTATCATTGATACATATAAGAACGGTTTTTCTTTGGGTTCCTTCAAGTCGGCAGCCAAAAATAAAATTGACACTGATTTTTACGCGATTGAAAACTATCCGTATGACATGCACCTGCCATGGGATTTTATTGAAACAAAACCCGGCAAAGAATTTTTAATTGAAGAAAGTAAAAACCTTTTATCAGAAAAGCGGTGTGTAGTCTGAATAAACAAGGCTTGACCATTTTTCATAGTAGCTGATCTGTGTTGCACTGCCTGTTCTGATAAATATTTTAGCAATCTTACTCGGCGGCATCTCAAGTGCTGCGCAAATTGCAGCCTGAATTACATCCGGATGTGTAACAACTATAACTCTGTTACCTTCGTTTTGTGCTACAACATCATCAATAATCTTCTTGGTTCGAGCAATAAAATCGTTAATACTTTCAGCCTCAAGATTTTCGTCATATTCCTGATTATTGAACCAACTTTCCAGTAAATCGGGGTATTTATTTTCTATCTGTTCCAGAGTTAAGCCGTTCAGCTTGCCGCACTTTCTGGGATGTAAATCTTCCAGCACAACCGGCTCCTGCTTAAACAATTTTGAAATAACCTTTGCGGTCTGCATTGTTCTGACTGAAGGTGATGTGTAAATAACATCATTTTTAACAGCTCTTCTGCGCAAATATTCCGCTATACGTTCAACTTCGTCCTGTCCGAGCTCGCTCAACTGCGGGTAATTTTCAACGTCTGATAATCTGTTTTCTTCTGAATATATAGTTGCCCCATGGCATATAAAAGTAATCTTACATTTTCTGCTGAAATACATACATAACCTCTTTATTTTTCTTAATTATATCATAGATTTTAATAAATTTATAGTACAATTGATGTAAATAGGAGAGATTTATGAAGGGAAAAGCATTCAAATTCGGCGATAACATATCTACAGACCACATTGCACCGGGAAGATTATACCATCTGCGTTCAAATCTACCGGAGTTTGCAAAACACGTTCTTGAAGACGCTGACGAAACTTTTGCATCAAGAATGAAACCCGGCGACTTTGTCGTTGCGGGCAACAACTTTGGCCTTGGTTCATCAAGAGAACACGCGCCTCTAATCATGAAAATGGCCGGCGTTGGGGCGGTTATTGCAAAATCTTTTGCCAGAATTTTTTACAGAAATGCGATTAATATAGGGCTTTTGGCAATTGAATGCGACACGGATTCAATTGATGCCGGTGATGAATTGGAATTAGACATTGAAAAAGGCATAATCAAAAACTTAACTAACGGCACAATTACCCAGATAGAGCCTATTCCGCCCGTGATGATAAAACTTTTAAATGACGGCGGGCTTGTTGAACACATAAAGAAGAACGGCGATTTTAAACTAGTGTAAACACACCATTTGACTTTTATTTATGCTTGTAGTTAGATAGAGTTACACTCAGTCGAAATTTTCGTGCTGGATTTGACGGCGGGGTGGGGCAGAAAAAAGCCTGGTGGGGCGAAAAGTGAGCCAGATAGGCGGGAAATAAGCTCCAAACGGTACTAAAGATGCATAAGCAGAGATATCGCACTGACACAGAAATATATCTTCGGCATCAAAATACCAAAGGCTAAATAACCGGAATGAGTAAGGGTTTCAGGTTAAAAAATAAATTTTCTGTCAGATGTTAGTAAAATATTTAAAAGGAGAACAAAATGCCTACAATTAACCAGCTTGTTCGCAGAGAACGTAAAAAGCTAAGCGACAAAACAAAATCTCCTGCTTTGATGGATTGTCCTCAAAGACGCGGAGTATGCACAAGGGTTTACACTACAACCCCTAAAAAACCAAACTCAGCACTTAGAAAAGTTGCCAGAGTACGTTTAACCAACGGATTTGAAGTTACTTCATATATCCCGGGTATCGGTCACAACCTTCAGGAACACAGCGTTGTTCTTATTAGAGGCGGAAGGGTTAAAGACCTTCCTGGTGTAAGATATCACATTGTAAGAGGTACATTGGATACTGCAGGTGTTGCTAACAGAGCACAAAGCAGATCTAAATACGGTGCTAAAAAAGCAAAGGGAGGTAAGTAATGTCAAGACGTTCTAAACCGGCAAAAAGAGTACCGTTAGCGGATCCGGTATATAACAGTGTTGATATATCTAAATTTATCAACAGAATTATGAGACGCGGTAAAAAATCACTCGCTGAAAAGATTTTTTACTCAACTATGACTAAAATTGAAGAAAGAACTAACGAAAAGCCTATGGATTTATTCCAAAAAGCTTTAACAAATGCAACTCCGTTATTGGAAGTTAAAGCAAGACGTATCGGCGGTTCAACATATCAGGTGCCAATTGAAGTAAAAGCAGACAGAGGTTTTGCTCTTGCATCTTCTTGGCTTATTGAAGCAGCTAAAAAACGTCACGGTAAATCATTTATTGATAAATTAACCAACGAACTTATTGATGCTTCAAACGGTCAGGGTGCTGCTTGCAAAAAACGTGAGGACACCCACAAAATGGCAGAAGCTAACAAAGCATTTGCTCACTATAGATACTAATTTTGGTTATAAAATACAAAAGTCCCGTTTCGGCGGGACTTTTTGTTATTTTAATATATCATTCAAATCGTTTTGCGCGTTTGTAATTGGTTTTATTGAATATAATTTCATAAAAGACGCCATAACCGCAGGATTAATAATAGTAGGCGGACAGTTAGCAAGATAAATATTTTTTGCACCCTGCTGTTTTAAACTTACCATAACGGAAATTGTATTTGAATCGCATTTTGTAAGGAAACAGGTTAATTTAGGGGATTTGACGGGGATTTTTGCAAACAACATGTCGAGAACCGTCAATTGAAGCGGGAAATTGTTTGCGATGTTTACATATAAAAGATTATCGCAGTCGCAATGATATGAAAAACTCAATACAAAGCAGTCTTTTGGCATATTTTTCAAGAAATTATTGAAATAATCACTCTGCTCCATTGAGAAATTTGACATTCCGAAAACAAAAATATGACGTATTTTTCCTGAATTCAAATCAGATGCAATTAAATCAATTTTTTTATTTAGCTCGTTATAATCAAATCCGACAAGCACCGAATCTTTTTTGCGCCCTTTAGAAAAACCTTTTGCGGCATTTGCAGCCTTTATAACAGGTAAAAAATCATTATCCGCAATGCTTACAACTCCTTTAGGCGCAATGTCATCTGTTGTAAATAATCTGCCTCTGATAAGGAATTCGATATTCTGAGTTGCATGTTTTGTCAACAATATGGCACCGGGAAATGTCGCAAAATCCAGCACGCAGTTGTCGCTGGCGGTTCCGAAATGTCCTTTTAGATTTTTGTAGTGTCTAAAATTTTCAAACGAATGAGCAATCAGCAAATCACCATGCGTATAAATATCAATTTTTTCATCTTTTGAATAATCCAGAATATTTTTTAAATCAATCAGGCTTGAACCCGAAACCAGAATTGCTTTCCCCGGTTCTGTTGAAAATGAAACTTTTGTTTGTGAAATTTCACCAAAAGTATCCCGCTGAGCTTTTTCCCTGAGTTTCCACAACCTTAAATCAGATTCTGCAAGCTTTGAAATTAATATTTTTGCCTTATTTACGGGAAAAACACTGAAATTGAATAAAGAGAGTGAATCCAAAATATTATCAATTGCTTCATTATCTGATAAGTTGTAATCAAGAAGCTTCACCAAACTCAAAGAAACACTTTTTACAGCGACGAACAAAAGCTCAGAGTAACACTTTTGCGTTGATGACATTTTTTGATTTTTACTGCTTATAAACCGATGTCCGAGCGTAAGAACATCAGATAAACCCATGTTTGGCGTTAATTTCAGGGTAAGCTTTATATCTTTGCAGGTAATACTTTTAGTTTTACACATTTGCGAATACATTTTTCGCACCTTTATAAGGTCGTTGTAATTGCTTATTATAAGGCTCAAAAGCTGTTCGTCCGAGTACCCCGTGGTTGAAATAAGATTTGAAATCCCGTCAATCACATGTATCTTTATCTTGTCACAATTTTCGCCTATTTTTTCCAATTTCAATATGTAATAGCTCATTGTCCTGAAAATAATAAGCATAACTTCTTGAAAAGAAGAAATCGTAGGGAAAATAGAACACATTCCCCTGCCTATACACTCGTTATATTCAAATAAATTACTTCTGTTATAAAACATTTTGCACCTATTTAATTAAATTTTTAACATATGCAATAATATCATCTGATTCATACATTTTAATGTTATTTTGTTTATCGTACAAAAAAGGAACTTGTTCGTGCCCGCCAAGTTCAAGTAATTTTTCCATATTTTGTTTTTGACTTATATCAAGTTTATTGTATTCAACATTATTTTCGCCCAGAAATGCCATTACTTTTTGACAGTACGGGCAGGTTTCCAAAATATATAAATCAAGCATAGATTTCCTCCGCAATTACATTATAAATTAAGCTGTGAATATTAAATCACCGCATTGTATAGTCTTTTTATTAACCTTGCATGCCTAAATTGTTTATAATAAACTTTGAATTATGAAAAATATATTGGTTGTATTCGGAACGCGTCCGGAGGTTATAAAACTTGCACCGGTCATAATAGAGCTTAGAAAACACAATTATAATGTTGTTATCTGTAACACAGAGCAGCAAAAAGAGCTTTCTAACCAGACTCTTGAATATTTCGGTTTAAAAGCTGATATTAACCTTGACTGCATGAGAGAAAATCAGTCGCTTATTTCTGTTCAAAGCAGAATTCTAACAGCGCTCGATAAAGTTTTTGAAGAAAACACTTTTGATGCAACAATAGTTCAAGGTGACACAATGACGGTTTTGTGCGGAGCTTTGGCAAGTTATTACAGAAAAATTCCGGTATTTCATGTGGAAGCCGGCTTAAGGTCATACGATATTTATGAACCGTTTCCGGAAGAAATTATGCGCCAGATGACAACAAGGGTTGCGGAGCTGAACTTTGCACCTACTGAAAAAAATAAGGAAGCGCTTTTAAAAGAAAATATTTCCCAAGACAAAATTTTTGTAACAGGAAATACTGTTATTGACGCACTTTTTTGCTTAACAGATGATGTTTTAAGCAGTGCTGCTGAATTTTTCAAGACTAATAATATTAAAATTGACGACAAACTTGTTTTAATTACGGCCCACAGACGGGAAAATCACGGGGCAAGAATTGACAGAATTATTGATGCAATTGAATATCTTGCAAAAGAGTATCCGGATCACACTTTTGTAATTCCTGTGCATCCAAACCCTAATGTACATGACAAAATTCACTCACGGCTTTGCAAATACCCTCAGATTAAATTATTAAAGCCGCTTGATTATCCTTATCTTGTGTATTTAATGAAAAATGCAAAACTTATTCTGACGGATTCAGGCGGAATTCAGGAGGAAGCACCTACTTTTGGATGCCCGACTCTTGTTATGCGTTATGAAACCGAGCGTCAGGAAGGAATTGACGCAGGGGTATCCGTTCTTGTCGGCGCGGATTACGATAAAATTATTGATTACAGCGAAGAAGTGCTCTCAAAATCAAAAGCCGAATCGAGATTACAAGCACAAAATCCTTACGGTGTCGGAAAATCCGCTCAAAAGATTGAAAAGATTATTAGAAATTATTTTGCGAATTAAACAGCGAAATTTGATTTTTCGACGTTGCTGTCTTGCTCGCACGCCTGAAACGACGTTATGTTTTAAAATTTGAGCAGTTTACCTTCTTGCAAGTTCTTTGTAATTGCGTCTGGAACGCGGCATGATATTTGTTGCGTAAGCATTGTTAATCTTGCAGTTAATTTTAGGCATGTTTGCAAGCTCTTTCTGGAAATTTCTGTACAATTCAATTTCTCTGTCTTTAATATCTTTTTTTATAACAATTGAATTTTCATAATCCGTAATTGCTCTTGCAGATTTAACAAGCATGCCAAGAATTACAAGAACGGCAACCGACCAGAGAATTTTTTCAAGCGGAAAACGCTCACTTAATATAACAGGTTCTCCGGATGCTGTCTGTGCCATAACAGTAGCCTTTGAAATATCTTTCGCCTGAATATATATCTTTAATTCGTCATCGGCAACATTTTCTACGATTAAACCGCTTACATCAGCGGTACTTTTGTAAATAGCATTAACAGATGCTGATGTTGTAATGCCTTTTACATCAAGGACAATGTTATTATTGTCTTTTATTGTCTTTTTAACCTCAGGCAGACTATCGGTTTTCAAAACAATATTGTAGCCGTCATCCGTACCTTCAACAACAACTGTTCTCAAATAATTCTCCGCGGCATTTACCGCAAGTCCCATAAATAATATTGTTAAAATTAAAATTATTCTTTTCACAACTATCCCCTAGTCCTTCCACTATCATACTAAAGCTTTGAGGGCAATATAACATCAATCCAAAGGTTTATTTTCAGCTAAATCAATGGTTTTAGATTTTAATGTTAACGAATGTTACAAAAAATAACCATGCTGAAATCCGATAAAAAACAAAAACTTTATATATATGTAAGCGAGGAGTTAAGATGATTACATTATCACAGCCACAAAATTCAGAAAGAACATACGTAGCGGAAGCACAAAAACCGGCAGAAGCAGTTGAAACAGCAGGTTCACTTGCGATGTTATTTGAAAGCGGATTGATGACAATGGGTCAATATGATGAATTCATTTCAAGCAACCCGTTTGCAGTTGATTACAGTATGTATACAACATCTGAAGGCGGTGACACAGTTGCGATGGGCGGATTCTTAGGCAGCTTTGCAAATGCTGTATCAACACTCGGCGGTTTTACAGGCGGCGGATTTTCCGGAGGATTTTCAGCCGGCGGCTGTGCAGGCGGTTCTTGCGGTGGCGGCGGCGGTTTTTCATCAGTTTGCTAATAAATGCTTATTAAATACATCAAAGAGCGGTTATAAAAACCGTTCTTTTTTGTTTAAATGTGATTGTGGAAAAGAAATATTACGTATATATACTTTTGACGGAACGAAACACCTTTTACTGTGGATACACTGATGATGTAGAAAAACGCTACAAAGCGCACCTGGAAGGTCATGGCGCAAAATACACCAGGGCAAATAAACCTGTAAAATTACTCTGGCAAAAAGAGTTTGCAACTAAATCAGAAGCTCAAAAAGAAGAATACCGGATTAAACACCTTTCACGCAAGGATAAAGAAAAATATATACAAAAGAACCAATAATATTATTTGAGACAATAGCGGAGCCGGAGGTGAGAGCGGCGTCGAAAAGATTAATTTTATAACTTTTGCAGCTCTTTATCCAGTTTTTGGATATATTTAAGCTGTTTTTCAAGCTCTTTTTCGCCTTTTGCAATATCTTTTTGCAGTTCTTTAATTTTAACTTCTCTAAATTCAGTAGGAGCCTCATTAAACGTTGTAGTGCCGCCGATATTTTGCTGTTTTTTGAAGTCTTTTGTCTGTTCTTTAAATTCCGCATCCATCTGCTTAATTTTTTCTTTGTATTCTTGCTCCATTTGTTTAAAATCAGCTTTTTCTTTTTCTTTTGCGGCTTTTGCCTGCATTTTTTCAGTACGTTTTAAAGCTTTTTCTTCCTGTTCCAATACCGTTGGCTTTACAACACCGTCTTGAACCACCTTAAAGCCGTTCACACTTAATTCTATATTATCCAAATCAAACGACATAAGGCGTGTTTGTTCACCGTGGCAATCAACACTCCAGATACCTAAAAATATCGGCTTGCCGCCTGTGTAAGCATAAGCGTAAGCTGCTATTCTATGCGGTTCGTCTTTTAAAAAGCCCAGAGGATAGATATCCCACCTTGCTTCATCAAGGTCTAAACCCTCCCTTTCCTTCCAGTAATAAATAATGGAATCACGCAATTCGACAAGGTTGTAAGAAGTTTGGGTATCAAAATCATAAACTATTGCGTTTGTTTTCCAGATGCCGTCATGGGAACTGCCTATTTTTTCTTTGATTAAAAGTTTTGTGCCGTCTTCTGAAAAATCAATCGGTGTTAGCGTTCTGAAGGCAGACAGGTTATCAATTGATTTTTCTGTTGAAACAATCGGGTCAGGTAGACGCTTTTTAACATTTGCGCGCAAAAGTTTGCTTAAATTTGTACCGTCCTGCTCAAGTTGAATTATAAACAAATCAGAGGCAGTTGATGCACTGTTCGGATAATAGTAGACAACCGGATAAACCATAATTGAAAAATCGGGTGATGCGATGCCCTGACCGTTATACTGGCGTAATTGATAGAACTTCTTTGATATATTTAATTCAGGACTTCCCGGAGGGTCATTGTAGCGTACGATTCTGTATGTAGGCTGGGGAACGTATTTCATATCAGAACCTTTTTCAACCTTCGGGATTTCAATTTTATCCTGTGATTTGTCTTTATAAGTTGAAAGTGCTTCGTATTCCTCAACAGTCATTAAGCCGGAAGGCTTGTAGTCAAGTTTTTTACGTTCATATTTTTCTTTTTCCTCCTGCTTTAAAACATTATGAACGTATTCAGCTTCTCTTTGACGCGCGTCTTTTTTCTTAAAAGAAAACGCATCAACGGAAATTGAGCTTATTAATACAGCAGCGGTTAATAAAAAAATACGTTTGCGCAATTTTATACCAAACCCTCTTTCATTGCAGTAGCAACAGCTTTTGAACGGCTTTCAACGTATAATTTTTGTAAGATACTGTGAACATGTGTTTTTGTAGTTGATAAAGTAATCACAAGCTTTTCAGATATTTGAGGATTGCTCATGCCGTCTACAATTAGCGCGAGAACCTCCATTTCACGTTCGGTTAAGCCGTATAAGTTTTTGCCTAATTTGTAATTAATAACTCCGCGTTTTTTCTCAACATCAGAGCTTTTTCTTATGTTTGTAAGAACAATTTTTGCAATTGCAGGATCAAGCCAGCCTGCTCCTTCGGAAACCGCAATTACCGCAGCGACTGTCTGGTCAGAGGTTGCACCTTTTGTTATATAGCCGTCAGCACCTGCTTTGAAAGAATCAAAAATATCATCCTCTTCCTCTCGGGAGGTGTACATCAAAACCTTTATAGAAGGATTGGAACTTTTAATTTTTCTTGTTGCTTCAATTCCATCGATTGTCGGAAGTCCTATATCCATTATCACGACATCCGGCTTTAATTTCAGTGCTTTTTCAACACCGTCTTCACCGTCTGCTGACATATCAGCAATTTCAATATCCGGATTTTTGGATAGAATTACCGATAAGCCCATACGCGCCATGTCATGGTCTTCTACAATCAAAACTCTTATCTTAGCCATTTACAACCTGTCTTTCATCAACTGAATCCTTAACTACAGCATTCGGCAGCAAAAAGCTGAATTCGCTGCCCTTTGTCATTTTACTTTCAAGCCAGATTTTGCCTTCATGTGCTTCCACAATCTGTCTTGACAAATATAAGCCCAAACCTGTACCTGTTGAGCGTTTTTTGCTTGTGCCCTGTGAAAATCTTGTAAATAAATGCGGAATATCTTCTTTTGGAATTCCGTTCCCGTTATCCGATACCGAGAATATAAAGTCGCCTTGCTGTGCTTTTGCAAAAATAACTATTTTACCGTTTTTGTTGGTATAATTAACCGCATTTCCGCAAAGATTTATCATAACTCTTTTAATTTCACTTTTGTCAGCGTATATATCAACATTATCATCCATTTCACAATTTAAAACAAATTCAATATTTTTATTTTCAGCAAGCGGCTTTAATTCATCATAGCACTGGTGAATTAAATCTTTCACTGAAAAACATGTTTTGCACAGGGTAAGTTTTCCGCTTTCAAATTTATAAACTTCCAAAAGCGCATTAACCAACCCCAATAAATCCTCGTTACTTTGAAGCATAGTTGATAAAAGAACCTTTTGCTTGTCCTCCAACTCGCCCAAAGACCCGTCAAGGAAAAATTTAAGGGTTTGGATAGCGGCAAGCAGCGGAGTTCTGAGGTCATGAGTAAGTGTTGCAATAAAATCATCACGGAGCCGCTCGGTATCCTTTTGAAGGCTTACATCTCTTATCACACCGACATACCTTTGTTTCCCTTCCGCAACAATTGTCGCAAAATTAATTTCTACAGGAATCCTCTTGTCACTCAAAGAATTTCTTATGTAGCAGTTACGGATCAGAATTTCGGATTTATCAGCGCCAAGTCCGAATATACCGCTTTTATTTTTAGATGCTTTGTTAAAGTCAATATTATCGGAATACGCAATTTCCTGCAATTTCATGTGGCAGAGCGCTTCGGAAGATAATCCCGTCATATTTTCACAGGCAGGGTTGACCTGTAATATTATGCCGAGATTGTCTATAATAATAATCCCGTCAGCACAGTAATTTATTATACCGCTTAGTTTTGAATTTGCGGACGCCAATTCTGCCGTACGCTCTTTTACCATTTGTTCAAGATTTTGCGAATATTCCTCAAGTTTAGTTTTAGCCTCTTCCAATTCCGCTATTTTTTCCCGAAGATTTGACAAAAGATGACTTCTTTCAATACCGTTTTTAATATTGATTATTAAGTCGTCGTTGTCCCAGGGTTTTTCAATGTATTTATATAAGCCTGTCTCATTTATCGCTTTTATTGCGTTTTCTTTGTCGGCATAGCCGGTTAAAAGTATCATACTGACTTCGGGGTGAAGCTTTTTGGCGGCTTTTAAAAACTCCAGACCGTTCATTTCAGGCATTACAAAGTCTGAAATTATTATGTCCGGAGTTTCAGTTTTTAAAAATTCTACAGCCTCTTTAGGGTTATTAAAAAAAGCAGCGTCTGTAAAACCTTCGACTTTCAGCAAAGTTTTGAAGGCTGAGGTAACCATTTTCTCATCATCTACTACTACTATCTTACCCATCACACTATAATAATAATTTATTATTGCGTTTAAGACAAATAGTTTACAAATTCGAAATATTTAGCTGTATTCGTGTTTATGATATTTGCGTTTGGCAAGTTCTTCATTCAAAAGATACAGCGAAGCCTTCTCTTCGCCAAAGAGTTTCAGCTTTGTTATAATGTCGCTTGCATTCTTTTCTTCTTCAACCTGTTCTTTCAAATACCAGTTAATAAAATTTCTTGTAGCAAGATCGCATTCATCCATCGAAAGATTTGCGATAGAGTCTATCAAGGATGTAACATATCGTTCATGCTCAAGAATTTTTTCAAAAACCTGCAGCGGTGATTTGAAATCCGTATCCGGAACGTCAATTTGCTTTAATTCAACGGTCTTGTCACGGTCAACAATGTAATCAAAAATTATCATTCCATGATCAACCTCTTCGCGTGCCTGAACTTTGGTCCAGTTTGCAAAGCCGTATAAACCCATATCGTCAAAATATGCTGACATTGCTAAATACAAATATGCAGAATAAAATTCTTTATTAATTTGTTCATTTAAAATATTTTTTACTTTATCACTTATCATTATGTCCCTCCCAAAGTCCGTGAATATTACAAAATTCAAGGGCAGATTTATATTTATTTTCCACCTTGATTACAGGCTCCATTCCTGGTTTCAGGTACTCTAGATAAAGGTGCATTTTGTCACCTGAAATTGTCTCAACAAATTCAATATAATGCTCAGGAATCATCGGGTGCGGAGTGCTGCCTACACGAATTTCGCACTTTCCGTCGGATTTCACTTCAAAAACAGGAATGTGCTTTTCTAAACCCTCATTTTCAGTATTTTTAGGTTTAAGCAGCACCATTGGCTGACCGCAGCAGACCAGTTCACCCTCTCCTTCAAGAATAACCTGTACAAGGTTTCCGCAAATTTCACAGCGGTACATTTCTAATCGTTCTGTCATTTAAAACCTCCTGTATTTGGAGAATATCCCGCACCTATGTTAATTGCATTACCCTTGTAAACTAGCTTGTAAAAGCTATCTTTAAAAAACTTAATAATATAGCAAAAAATATAATCCGGCGGTTTAAAATAATGTTATGAAAATTGCCGGCGTCTCTTTATATAATTCTAATTTTGCAGCACAGCAAAACGCGAAACGGACAGATGCTTTAAATCCGTTTTTGTATACTGCAAACGAAGCCTACAAGCCCAAATCCTTTTTTAAGGACAATAAAGTCGACCTTATAGGCGGTTTAATAGCGGTTGGACTGGCATTTTTCTCATTTAAAAAATTTTTTGGAAGAAACTCAATTCCAAAAAGCGTTGTTGAATTGAGCAATAAAAAAGCCGGATTGGGGAAACTCGAATTTGGGGAACGCACAAGCGCTCTGTTAAAAGACCAAATATTATACCCCATGAAGGCAATTTTGTTAGGCGATAGCAGACTTTTGGACAAAGATTTAAAAACTGGACTTATAATCGCTGATAAAGATGAAGCTAAAGTAAAATCATATGTTAAAGCATTTTTATCGCACGCTAAAGAACTCGGCATACACATAGAAGAAATTAAATACCCCAATAAAAAACAGCCGCTCAAAGATGTACATAAGGCTATTGGTAATGCACTGGCACATTTTGGCGCTACAGGGGAATGCACAATTGTAAATATAGGAGATCTGGGCAAAATCAGTAATCTTAAG
The DNA here is from genome assembly GCA_944323695.1 of Candidatus Gastranaerophilales bacterium. Lineage (GTDB taxonomy): Bacteria > Cyanobacteriota > Vampirovibrionia > Gastranaerophilales > Gastranaerophilaceae > SIG32. Next base: position 58,163 of record CALUTI010000002.1, on the reverse strand, counting down.
GTCGGTAAGATGGAATCTGCATCCAATATTGAAAAAAGATTGGCACAAATGCCAAAAGGAGTTTTGTGGACCGCCTGGACAACCGCAGGAGACAGATTGCCGTATTTTTATAATAATATACCGACACTCAGCGTAAAAATAGTTGATTAATTTAAGTTTATGATATAATATAAGTAAGCCGTGCTCCACGGGGAATTGCAATCTCTCGACCCGAAGCTTATGCGGGGTGCAGAGCCTGTTGTGAGGGTTTGCAAGGTACTTTTGATATAAATAGAATTGATGACGTTTAAACTTATTATGGCGTAAACTGCCGAACCGTGTCAGGATGGAAACATAGCAGCACTAAGGCAATCTTTGCGGGTGTAGTATTTTTAAAAAGAGATTATATTTATAAAGACTGTATTTTACAAATTCGATAGACAGTGGCACGGCTTTTTATTTTAATTCAGTCTCTTTTATATATCTCGGGCGGCCTTTTACTTCTCTATAAACCTGTCCTACGTATTCACCGATTATACCGAGGCAGCATATTTGTATTCCGCCAAAAAAGCACAGTAGGATTATGTTTGTTGCCCAGCCGTTCGGTGTATTGTGGAAGAATATTTTTTCAATGACGGTTTCTGCACCGATAAGGAAACTCACTGCAGCCATTACAAAACCCAAAACAGAAATTATTCTTAACGGAACAACGCTAAATGAAGTTATACCGTTAAGCGCCAATCCCATTAATTTTACAAAATTAAATTTGGATTCGCCTGCAAATCTGGGTTTGACGTCAAAGTTTACATAGGCGGTTTTTAAGCCGACATCATTAAAAAATCCGCGCAAAAATAAATATTTTTCCGGATAAAGCTCCATAATATCAAGCGCTCTTTTGCTTACAAGACGAAAATCCGAATGGTTCATCGGGATTTTTGCACCTAAAATATACATTAACTTGTAAAACAATATTGCCGTAGTCTTTTTGAAAAAAGTATCTGTATCGCGGCTGTTGCGTATACCGGAGACAATATCCGCACCTTCAAGAAATTTTTCTGTAAACTTTTCGATTGCCCATTCATCCTGCTGTAAATCAGCGTCAATAGATACAGCGCAATCGCAGCCGATTTCTCTAACACCTTCATAACCTGCTATAAGCGCCTTCTGGTTACCAAAATTTTTAATAAATTTTGCGCCCTTAACATTCTTGTTTGATTTGTGAAATTCGGAAATAATATTCCATGTATTGTCTGTTGAACCGTCATCAACAAGATAAAGATAGCTTTTATCGCTGATTTTATCTTTTTCGGCTAAAACATGCAAAACTTCCAAAAGCTTGCTGATGGTAGAATTAAGACATAATTCTTCATTAAAGCACGGAATAACTATTGCAAGTATCGGTTTAAACTCACTCATCATTTTTATACTATAATATTTATAAGATAAATGCAAGGAATTTTTTATGGGGAAGAAATTTATACTGAATGCTGATGATTTCGGCATGTCAAAGGAATATAACAAGGCAGTTTTAGACGGATATAACAACGGTTTTCTGACCTCTGCAAGCCTGTGCGCAAACGGAAACGCATTTTCTGCGACAGTAAATGATATTTTGCCGGAATGCCCGGGGCTGGGTTTAGGGGTGCATTTAAATGCTATTGAGGGAAAATCTCTTACAAAATGCAAATTGCTTACGGATAAAAACGGAAATTTTAACAAAGGGTATTTGTCTTTTATCCTAAATTCACATAAAAAGGACTTTCTAAATGAATTGGAGCAAGAATTTCGTGCACAGATTGAACTTGTAAAAAAATATGCGAAACCCGATCACATTGATTCACACGTGCATGTCCATGCTATTCCGGAAATTTTCAAACTCACCTGCAAGCTCGCTCTGGAATATGAAATTCCATTTATCCGAACCCAATATGAACAAATGTACTTTGTTCCGTCTGCTAAAAAGCACCTGAGCATCGCTTATTGCCTGAATATAATTAAAATTTTGCTCTTAAATACATTCACTATGGTTAATAAAAAAACTGCAAAGAAGAATAATTTAAAAACAAATGACTATATTCTGGGCGTCGGCTACACAGGCATGATGGATTCAGAGACTGTTGAATACGGTTTAAGAAATCTTGATGATGATTGTATAGCGGAAGCCCTGATCCATCCTTGCAGTTACAGCGTGAATATTAAAAATTCTCACTCAACTGAATTTTCAATAACTTTAGACAAAAAACTTGAAGATAAAATCCGCAGATTAGGATTTGAGATTACGAATTACAAGAATTTAAGTTTATGAAAAGATATTTTGCAGCAGGAATAATAGTAATACTTTTTACGGGTTTTGCATTTTTCACATTCTGCAAACAATCCTACACACCTGTCTTAAAGCTGATTAATCCTGTCACAATTCAGGTCGATATAAATAATAACGGGATAATTGACGACGATGAAACGCTTTGCGTTCCTGATACCGAAGCATTTTCACTTGATTATAAAGAAAAGGCACCTGATTTTGCTAAAGATTTGAATTTATCGATAAATGAAATAATTTCTCTTGGATATCTGGCTGACAATTACGCGTCAAGTTTGCTTATTTCAAAGCCGGTCAAGGTTAAATTAACCGGCCAAAGGACTCCTCAATGCATATTTGCCGATATTTATATTAATGAGAAAAATTATTCCGATATTCTTGTTAACTCCGGTTACGCAGCAAAAAACGGCAAATACATAAAAGAAAGATTTGATGAAAATCTGGATGCCGCACGCAATCTTAAACTCGTAATTTACAATATTAAAAGCGGGAAATACCATAAACTCGACTGTGAATACGGACTTAAGAGTTCAGAATATTCAATTATTCCTGAAAAACAATTACCAAAAGACGCAAAGCCATGCAAATTCTGCCATGTACAAAAACAACCTGTTAAAAAGAAAACCACACCGGCGCAAATTGCCGCAGACACGCATAAGGCTCCAAATGCCGTTGTAACTGACGGTGATATAAAACTTATACTTACGGATTTTACAAAAAAATTAAAACCCGACAGAAATTGCTATACTCAAGCCTGTCTTACTTTGCTTGACGAGATTAATAATACCAAAAATTCAATTGATATAGCAGTCTACGGAATGGATGTTATCCCAAAAATTTACACTGCACTGGAAAATGCGAAGTCCAGAGGCGTTAAAATCAGAATGGTTTACGACAAATCAACGTCGCCGGATACAGATTATTATAAAGAAACCGGAAATATCTTAAAAATTACTGATGAACATACTTGTGATTATTTAGCAGGAAAACCTTCTTACACAAATCAATTAATGCATAATAAATTTTTTATATTTGATAACAAAACAGTTTTCACCGGCTCAACAAATATCAGCGGAACCGGAATGTCTGATTACAATGCAAATGTAATTGTTTTGTTAAATTCACCTGACATAGCAAAATTATATACTGCCGAATTTGAGCAGATGCTTTCCGGTAAATTCCACGAGCTGAAACTAAAACCCGCTCTTTCTGATAATTTTGAAATAAGCGGCACAAAAATAGGTGTGTATTTCTCGCCTTATGATAAGGCATCAAGCAAAATTATCCCGATTATTAACAACGCAAAAGAATATATTTACATTCCCGCATTTTTAATAACACATAGCGAAATATCAAATGCACTTATAAAAGCAAAACAAAGAAATGTGGATGTAAAAATCATTATAGATGCAAACAATACATCAACCAGAAACACAAAACATGCACTTTTAAGACAAAACAAAATTCCGCTGAAAACAGAAAATTACGCAGGAAAACTGCACTCAAAATCAATTATTATAGATGACAAATATGTAATTACAGGCTCAATGAACTTTTCAAACAGCGGTGAAAATAAAAATGACGAAAATCTGCTTATAATAGAAAACGAAAAACTTGCAAAAGAATACAAGGCATATTTTATATATCTTTGGACAAAAATTCCGGATATCTATTTAACCCGCAACGCAAGAGCCGAAGGTCCGGAATCCATAGGCGCCTGCTATGACGGTATTGATAATGATTTTGACGGATTAATTGATATGCGGGATCCCGGCTGCAAATAGCAGCAATTATATTAATCAATAGTTTGTGATAATCTTTGCTTCGACGTCTTTTTTGGCGTTTATACTGTTTGAAATGCTTTTTGCAAGCTCAGCTGCAGTATTTGCGGTGTAGAATTTTCCGCTTGTAACAAGCGCAGCACATTGAAGCTGCTCCAAATCATCTTCATCATTTATGTTAAATGCAATTACATCAATATTAATGTCTTTTCTTATTTTAATAAGCTCCATTGCATATTCACAAGGGCTTTCGTCACAGTTTTCTCCGCCGTCTGTCAAAAGAATTATTCTTTTCTTACCTGAAAACCCGAGAAAATCATTTTTAACTGCCTGTTTAAGCGAATAAGTAATAGGAGTCATACCACGCGGTTTTGTTTTATATAAAGCGCCTGCAACAGAGCTTGCACTCGACGGAGATATCGGCACAAGTAAACTTGACGCACGGCAGGCATCCATTGCGGTAAATCCCATTTTATGACCATATACACGAAGGCCTACAGAGGTATTCGGGTTAATCTGCGGCAGAATTTTTGCCATTGTATCAAGCATTAAGTCAACTTTTCGTTCGCCATCCAAATACTCGCTCATACTGTTTGAAAAATCCATGATAAATAAAATTCTTTCATTTGGTTCGGATTTCACGCCGTAATTTTGCGGATTATAAACATTATAATCGCTTGCAAATACACAAAGCCCGGTGAATAAAATTACTGCTAACATTATCCTCAACATATAAAAATTATGGATTAATCACATAAACTTCGCACTATATAATTTATCTAACCTAATTGACCTTTATTTTTTCTTGCAATATCATAAAAGCATTATGAGCAAAGATTTAATTAAAGAGGCAGAATACGCCCTAAGGGAAGAATTTGAAAAAATAGACGAAATAAGAGATTACAATCAGGAAAAGGTTTTGAATGCCTTTGTAGAAAATAAAGTAGCTCCTGAACATTTCTATACGGTATCAGGTTACGGGCATGATGACCTGGGAAGGGAAGTCCTTGACAGAGTTTTTGCAGATGTATTTAAGGCAGAAAAAGCAATTGCCCGCGTGCATTTTGCATCAGGAACCCACACGCTTGCCTGCTGTTTATTCGGGAACTTAAGACCTGGAGACAAGCTTATATCTGCAGTCGGAACACCATACGATACAATGCTTGAAGTGATAGGTACCGCAGGTGATGACGAAACAAAAGCGGATTCACTAATTGCGCACGGTGTTATTTATGATGAAGTTCCCTTAAAAAACGGCAACGAAGTTGATTTACAGGCACTTGAGAACAAAATTGATAATACTGTGACAATGGTGCTTATTCAACGTTCAAAAGGTTATTCTACAAGAAAATCTCTTACTGTCGAAGAAATAGGCAGAATATGCGAAATTGTTAAAAGAAAAAATCCTGATTGTATCTGCTTTGTGGACAATTGTTACGGAGAATTTGTTCAAAAAATTGAGCCTCTGGAAGTTGGCGCAGATTTAATAGCTGGCTCTTTAATTAAAAACCCCGGAGGCGGAATTGTTGAAGCAGGCGGCTACATAGCAGGCAAAGAAAAATTGGTAAACCATGCGGCAAACCGTTTGACAGCTCCAGGAATAGGTGCTGAAGGCGGTGCCATGTTTAACCAGCACAGACTTATTTTTCAAGGGCTGTTTATGGCACCCTCCGTTGTAGCTGATGCAGTAAAAGGCGCTGTACTTGCATCCAAAATATTTGAAGATATCGGATTTGATTCCTATCCAAAATACAATGATGAACGCTCTGATATAATTCAAAATATAATATTTAATGATCCTGATGCACTGGAACATTTTTGCAGAACTATTCAATCGCTTTCACCGGTTAACGGCTATGTTACACCAATTCCGGAATACGTTCCCGGCTATGAGGACAAAATTATTATGGCAGGCGGAACGTTTATTGAAGGCTCTACTATTGAATTATCAGCTGACGGGCCTATGCGTCCCCCTTACGTTGCCTACATGCAGGGCGGTTTGAACTATTCTCACGTTAAAATTGCTATATCAAAAATTATAGACCGTTATTTAAAATGTGCTCTCTAAGTAAAGATTTATATGTCTTAGCAGCTTTGAAACCTGCTGAATATGCATCTCTTTCATGAGGCTTGAAAAAATATGAAAGTCCTACTTTGTTTTCTTTCATTGCACTGTCAAATATCTTTTGATATTTTTTACCTGTCTTTGAATCAGCTTTCAGTAAGCCCGCATCCGCTATTATATTATTTTGAAGGAGCTGCCAGAAATTTAATTTTTCATTTTTCATCTGATCAAAAACTTTGGATTCATATTTCCCATACACATCGCGCTGATTATCAAAAACTCTGCAGCCCTCTAATGCAAGTTCATGAAAATTATCGTCAATTAACCCGGATTTATAAAGTTCATTAATAGATTCCGGTGACATTTTAGTGACAATATCATGATATGCGACTTCATCGGTTCTGGAAATAAAGTCAACCAGGGACTTGAGATTTTTTTCCTTGTTTTTATCAAGTCTCAAGGCATTATAAATCTGTTCGGAGTGCTTGAATTCATGTGAAAGCACCTCAAACATTTTAACCTTAGTAATTGTTCCGACAGCACCATTTACGCTAATAGTATTATTTTTTGGAAAATACATTGCCTTGTAATACGGCGGCATCGGAATTATAGATATCTTTGGACAAATATCCTCTTTGAACGGAGAAATACTTTTTATGAGCTTATAAGCTTCATTGACAAACGTATTAAAGTTTCCAATTTTGTTCAAATACCCTATTTCTTCAGGCAAAATAGCTGACAAATCACGTGACAGCGGATTAGTTACAGAATTAATTTTGGTATTCTTGTTGATATTTGTCTTATTGAAATTATTAGTAATTTTAACAATTTTCATTTTTAAATCCTCATACCATGTTAATATATGAATAAAATAAATTTTGTTACTAACAGATATAATTGTTAAGTTTTTTTAAGTTGGAAATAGCTATTAATAACTAATTCTCGAGGATTATATAATTTTTAAATATTAAAATCTTTGACAAAGAAAATTTTGTGGTATGCTGTTATTAACCCTCAAAAGAGTGTTTAAAAAATTAGGTTTTACAGATTATAGAAAGGTTTAGGTTATGTCATTACCAAACGTAGCATATTTTTCAATGGAAATCGCTATGGATCAGTCATTAAGCACTTATTCAGGCGGCTTAGGATTTCTTGCAGGTTCACACATGTTATCAGCAGGATATCTTCAATTACCTATGGTAGGTGTAACAATGTTATGGTCATACGGTTATTATGACCAGAGAATTGACCACAAAGGACAGGTAGAAGTTGCATATATCAGAAAATATTATGACTTTTTAACTGATATTAACGTAACAACTGAAGTTGACATTTTTGGAGAAAAAGTAAAGGTTAAAGCATACAAAGTTGAACCGGAACTTTTCGGAACATGTCCTGTATATCTTTTAACAACAGATATTGACGGTAACAGCGACTGGGCAAAAAGCATTTCCTACAAATTATATGACGGTAATGAAAAAATCAGAATTGCACAGGAAACAGTTCTTGGTGTAGCAGGCGTAAGAATACTTCAAACCATAGGATATAACTTTGATGTAATCCATATGAACGAAGGTCACGCATTACCTGCTGCATTTGAACTTTTGAGACAATATAACGGCAACCTCGAAGAAGTTAAAAAGAAAACCGTATTTACAACACACACACCTGTTGCCGCAGGTAACGAAGTTCACTGGGTAGATACACTTTTAGAAGGCGGATTCTTTGCAGGATGCTCAAGAGAAACTGCAGTTAATCTTGGCGGCGAAAACTTCTCCTTAACAGTTGCAGCGCTCAGGATGAGCAGAATTGCAAACGCAGTATCTCAGCTTCACGGTCTTGTTGCAAACAAAATGTGGGAATGGGTAGAAGGAAGATGCCCTATCCGTGCTATAACTAACGCTGTAAATCTCCATTACTGGCAAGATGAACGAATTAAAGAAGCACACACTCCTGAACAGCTTTTAGCAGTAAAACGCGAAATGAAGGTTGAACTGTTTAAATATATTGCAAACGTTGCAGGTAAACGCTTTGATCCGGATGTATTAACAATCACCTGGGCAAGAAGATTTGCGGATTACAAACGTGCATGGCTTATCTTGATGGATAGAGACAGAATTAATAAACTGCTTGATGAAAATAAAATCCAAATTATTTTCGCAGGTAAATTCCATCCGGATGATGTTATGGGCAAAGAAATGTTCAACAAACTTCTTAACCAGTCTCACACATTGAAAAATGTTGTTGTACTTCCCGGTTATGAATTACAATTGTCAGGTATGCTGAAACGCGGTTCTGATATCTGGTTAAATACACCTTTAAGACCGTTTGAAGCATCAGGAACATCAGGTATGTCAGCAAACGCAAACGGCGCATTACACCTGTCTATTTATGACGGATGGACGGTTGAAGGTACCTTTAACGGAATTAACGGCTATACTGTTGAGTATCCTGAACTTGATGATGAAATGCCTTGGGAAGAACGTCACTGGAAAGATCACGATTGCTTGATGAATATCATTGAAAATCAGATTATTCCAACTTACTATGAAAACAAAACAGAATGGGCAAGATTGATGAGACAGGCAATCAGAACTTCTGAAGCCTACTTCAATTCAGATCGTATGGTAATAGAATATTACAACAGATTGTATAAACCTATTGCACACGATGATTCTTGCGCAGGTACGGCTAAAAAAGAGATGAAAATCTCTGAAACTCCGACCTTTGACGCCTGGACATTTTCAAATATCAAGTAAATATTGACTTTTTGAAAAATATTATTAAAAAAGAGATTACATGTGTAATCTCTTTTTTTCTTGTTATTAGTGTATTTCGGCGTTTATTGTAAAGAAATATTACAAAAAAGTATTCAAAAATTAAAGAAAAAAATAAAAATGTCGTATACATGAGCACAAGGGAATAAAAACGAAAGGGAACAAGTCATGGGTATGGCAGCATCACAGGCTAGATTCTTAGGCCTGACAGCAAGAAAAACAAACGTAGAATATGAAGGACAACAGATTAACCAGCAAAGAACAACATTGTCCAACCAATCAGCTAACTATTATAATCAGCTTTTAGGTATGGAAGTACCAACTCCGCCTTCTACAGCAGATTATACAAAAACCGTTTACACATTCGAGGACGGTAATCTTTCTAACTCAATTACCTCTTTGATTGCCCAACAAGACGGTACATACTTAGTAAGCTACGTTTCTTCCTGGACTAACGACTTTGCTCCCGTTGCTGCCGGTTCTGCTATCATTACCAAAAATGATGCAGGCACTGAACACTATGTAGGTTCCACAGAGTTAAGAGTTCTGGGTCAAGATTTAGACGACTTTAAAGATAAAGATCCTTATTTACAGACTCTATCTGATGATCAAATTGCAAATCTTGAAAATGAAGAACAGGAATATATTACTTTATTAAATGAAAAATACGGTACTACAGGTGATGATTGGTATGTAAGATATGTTCAGAACACTTCTACCAATACTTGGTCACCAATGTTCTACAAAAAAGATCAGGTTGACAATGCAATATATTCTGATGAAGGAACATCACAATCAAATATTAATGTTTACACAATGGGCTCAGCAGCTGAGGTTGAAGAAATTAAAGGTGTTCCGGCAAGATTGGAAAAAGATACAACAGGTCGTTATATCAACATAACACTTAATCCGGGTACCGGTGAAGCGGTTACTTACGCATTAACAACTAACACACTGACAGATCAGGATGCTTATGATGACGCGATGAACCAGTATGAATACGATAAGTATCAATACGATCAATCTATTCAGGAAATCAACGCTAAGATTGAAATTATTCAAGCTCAAGATAAAAACTTAGAATTACGTTTGAAACAACTCGATACCGAACAAGATGCTATCTCTACTGAAATGGATGCTGTTCAAAAAGTTATCGAAAAGAATACAGAATCTACATTCAAAACATTCGGTTAATAAAAAAGTTACCCTCTCAATACAAAAAAGTGAGAGTGGTAACACTAACCGAACAATGAATTCAATCTGTTCAATTTTATTCACAACGTATATCTATAAAAAATTTAATGAGTTCACCATATACATCATTTATGGTAAACTCCTACCTTTCCCCTTTTTTCCTTTACGACCACTATTCGGTCGTTTTTTTTTGCTATGCAGGCTACCGAAAGCTATTTTAGCGCGGCATACAATCTTGCAAAGAAACACGAAACATGCTGAATTGAATCAACACGAACCCATTGGCGGGTTGCTTTAAATCTGATAGCACCTACAGATTTTTGCGGATTTTTATGAGAATACGAATTAAGTTCATTATTATAAAGCAAAAATTGGCATTTAGCAGTCAATTTGCAAGCCTCAAGAAGTTTTTGAGCAAGCTCTGACCATCCAAGCCTGTTTGCAAGATAATAAGATGCAACAAGACCTTCCGAACGAGCCCCGTCAGGATAAAAATGATCACCATGATCGTAGTAGTAGCCGCCCTCGTAATCTATATAGGGTGAATCATCACGTTTATAAGTTTTTTGAATCATAGTCATTGCGTCATTAAATACAAACGCGAGATAATTTTCTTTTTGAAATTCTTCATTTTTAGACCATTCTTCAATAGCCTGCATAAGCCACGCATCAGACGGCAGTTTGGTAAATAAATCCGCATAAACCTTCGGTCTTTCATCCACAATCCAATCAAGAGCCTTTTCAGACAATTTTTTAACCTTATTAACAAGCTCTGAATCCGGAAAATTATTTGCGAAAAGTGCAAGACCTAACAGTGCTTCTCCCGGATAATAGAATGAAAAAGTTTCTTTGCGCTCCTCATCTGTCATTTCGATTAAAGGTTCGCCGTTATGGTATCCCGGATGAATATAATATCCCAAAAATTCACCGCTTGGGCAAATTCGGCTTAAAAGATGGCGTGCATAGCCTTTTATATGCTCATCATAAGAACTGTCGCCCGTAGAAATCCTATACTGCATCATTGCAACAAGCAAAACACCGGTTCCGCCAAGTTTTGCCTTATCATTACAAAAAGCGTAGCAGCCTTTTCCCCATTGAGTTTCGTGTTCACGAGTAATTGAGACACTCCAGTCGAGGGCTTTTTTGGCAGCCGTAATGTATTTTTCGTCAGAGGTTAGTTGATATAATCTGATAAGAGAAATAATTCCCCCGCAATGGCGCAAATCGTTGTAATACAGGTTATCTTCAGTACGATTAGGGTGTTCGTGGTCTTTTCTTGTATCATCACAGCAGTCGTAATAGTATAAAAATCTGCCGTCATCATACATATTTGTAATTAACCAGTCCACAGAGGTTTTCATCTGATTGAATAAAGTTTCCTTATCAAATTCATTGTATAAAACGTTTCCGCGATAAAGCGGGACACATTTATCTTTATATGAAACAAAGGCTCTGCTTTTAAAAAGATAGTATTCAAAATTCTTATCCTGCTCCAATAGTTTTAAGCGTTCGGAAATTTTGTCCGTAATTTTTCCGATAGGAGATCTTTTAGCAAGAGTTTGAAGCACCTGAGGAAGCCCCATGTGGCTCAAGGTGACAGCGTCCGTCGGCATATAATAATAAGACTTGCCGTCTTTCATAATTTCAAGCCCGTTAATGCCAATTTCAAACCTGTCTTCATTAAAATAGAACTGGTTCAGCTTTTTAAGCTCAGTCCGCTTTCTATCCGTCATGTATTCAAGCATAATCCGGCATTTGTTTTCATCTTTAACATCAAACTCGGAAAAACGCTTGTGCTTTCTAATCATTTCAATATCGCGATTCAAAGTTACAAGAAAGTTATTACGTCTGCTTCCGTAGCGGATAAATTTAGTACCTTCCTGAAAAAGTGTAATATAAGTAAGAGTCTCGGAAGGGTTATACTTAATAAAATTAGAAAGCTCCATCCCTTTAAGGCTGACAGGCTCACCTGTCACAAGAGACGCGCGGATTGCAGACAAGAGTTTTGCAACTTCCGAAAAATCCTGCCTGAAATACTCTCTTTCTTTATCGTTTTGTTCCTTAAAATCCTGCATTGTAATTTCCATTTGTAAATAATAATAGCATTATTTGGAGTTTTTGACAAACTGTAAACGTAAAGATTTATTTAACATTTTGACATGTCATCAAAGTTATAGTTCAATAATAATGAGACTTGGTAGGAAATTTATATATTTATGTACATAAAACAGCTCGAAATTGATAATTTCAAATCATTTGCAAATAAATCAGAAATACCACTGTTAAAAGGTTTCACAACAATTTCAGGTCCGAACGGCTCCGGAAAAAGCAACATAATTGACAGTGTACTTTTTGCACTCGGACTTGCAAATGCAGGAGAGCTTCGCGCCGAAAATCTTTCGCATTTCATATCCACCTACACAAAGCGCAACGACGCAATGGTTAAGGTAACCTTTGGCGACATGGAGGGCGGAAAAGATTTGAGTATCGCACGCCGTATCCGCAAATCAACTCAGGGCTATGCAAGTACATATTACTTAAATGACAGCGTTACAACACTTTCAAATATTCATGCCGTGCTTGAAAAATACAACGTAACCCCTAACAGCTACAACGTCATGATGCAAGGGGATGTAATGGGGATTACAAATTGTTCTCCAAGACAGCGCCGCAAAATTATTGACGAAATCGCGGGGATTGCGGATTTTGACAGAAGAATAGAGCAGGCTACAAACGAATTAACAACCGTAGAACAGCGCGTTGAACGTTCCACAGTTATTTTAAATGAAGTTGACGCAAGACTTGACCAGCTGAAAGAAGAACGCGAAGTTGCCTTAAAATACCAGAAACTCCGCGAAGAAAAAACGTCTCTGGAAGGACAGATTAATACCGTAAGATTTTTTGATATAAAAAGAAATCTTGAACAAGCGCATGAAAATATCCTTGAATTCACCAAAAAGAAAAAAGAAGAAGAAGTTAAAAGCAAGGATTTGGATGAACGCCTGCTTTTGATTAAACAAAAATATCAGGAAGTTTCCGAAAAACTCAAAGAAGAAGGCGAACAGCAGCAGATTAACCTTAAAAAACAGGAAGAAGAATTAAAAGGTGAAATTGACAGAAAAAATAACGCAACTATTTATGCCGACAAGCAAATCCACGACGGCTTACGCTCAATAGAAAACGCCAAAAACGGCATTGAAACCTTTAACAAAAAAATCGAAGATTTCAAATTAAAAATTAATCTTAAAAATGATGAAATCAAAATCATAGAAAAAAATATTGCAGATAAAAACGAAGAATTAAAAAAGATTTTGGAAGATATGACAGGGCTTAACGCTACTGCAGACCAGCATATTGAGCGCAGAAACACTCTGAGAAAAGAGCTGGAAAACCTTCAGGACAGCGAAAATAATCTTATTAAAGAAAGACTTCCGCTTGAAAATGAGCTTAAAAATCTTCAAAAAGACCTTGAGGAAGCCAAAACAAAACTGGCTGAACTTCAGGAAATGAAACAGAATTTCAGTGAAAATCAGGCGCTGAAAAAAGAGCTTGTAGCACAGCTTGAAAAAGAATTGCAGGATTTTAAAATAATTCAGCAAAATGCACTCCACGATTTGGATACTACAAAAAATGAAATTAATGACCTGAATTACAATATTCAAATGGCATACAGAAAAATATCTTCAATGGAAGCCAAAAAACAGGCATTTGAAGATGCAAATTTCGGGCGCGCAATTGATACAATTATGGGTGCAAACCTCAAAGGGGTTCACGCACCGCTTGTGAAATTAGGGACTGTTGATAAGGAATATTCAACCGCAATGGAGGTAGCATTCGGCGGAAGAATGGCCCACATGGTTGTTGATGATGAACATGTTGCATCAGTTGCAATTGAACTTTTAAAATCATCAAATGCCGGCAGAGCAACATTTATTCCGCTTAACAAAGTTCAGCGTGCGCCGGGGAAACTTCAATTACCGAAAGACAAAGGCGTTATAGATTTTGCAATTAATCTTGTGGATTTTGATGACAAATATTTGAACGCATTTTTCTACGCAGTAGGCGACACGCTTGTTGTTGAGGATATGGAATGCGCTAAAAAACTTATCGGAAGATACCGTATGGTAACCCTTCAGGGCGAACTTTTTGAAAAATCCGGTTCCATCACAGGCGGTTCGGTAAGACGTTCAGGCTTAAGCTTCAGCCAGAATGATGATGCGGAGCTGGAAACTTTCAAAATCAGATTAAAAGATATGGAAGACAAGTTAGCTTCTCTTGAAAACAAAAAAACAGAACTTGAGAAAAAACTTGATACCGTCCGCACAAACTATTCCGACTCAATGAGCGAATACAGCAAGTCCAAAATTGAACTTGACAGTATGAACACAAATTACGCTCAAAGTGAAACAATTTTGAACGAAAAAGCTGAATTAATTAAGATTACAGCACCTAAGATTGAAGATTTGAACAAAACTCTTGACAAAATGGAAGAAAAACACGTTCAAATTCTGGAAAAAATTTCAATCGTCCAAACCCAAATTGAAGAAGTCGAAAAACTTATTAATGATAAAGACTTAAAAGAATTAAAAGAAAAAACCGAAGGCGTTGAGTTTGAAATAAAACGGCTGCAAACAAACCTTATGAACGCAAATAACGACGTCAATGAGCTTAACCGCCAGATTACCTTCCATGTAAATTTGATTGACACCAAAAACGAAGAAATTGATTCTATCGAAAAAAATAACGTCAAGCTTGAAGAGGACAAAAAACAGTACAAAGCTGACATTGAAGTCTTAAATCAAAAAATTGAAGGCTTAAAAGAACAAATTGACGAAATCGAAGAAAAACTCGGCAAACTTCTTAAAGAACGCGACGAAATCAATAACGATTTAATTGAGCTCGAAAAACAAAAACATATTAAAACAACGGATATTGAACGCATAGCAGAGCAGATTGAATCGTTCAAAGCCCGCCGCAGAGAGCTTGAACCTCAAATGGATCAGGCACGCGAAGTTCTTGAAAACGCAGGTGTTGAAATTAACAAACTTGAGCCTGTAAATATTTCAATTGACGAAATAACTTCCAAAATCCAGCGTCTGGAACGCAGAATGGAAGAGTTGGGAGATGTAAATATGCGTGCACTCGCGGCATACGAAGAAGTGCTTGCACGTCAGGAAGAATTAAAACTCCAAATTGAAACGCTTTCCAAAGAAAGAAAAGAAATTTTGGACAGAATGCACGGCTATGAACAGCTTAAAAAAGAAACATTTATGAAAACTTACAACAACATAAATGAAAACTTTAAAGAGGTGTTCCATCAGCTTTCAGAA
Source organism: Candidatus Gastranaerophilales bacterium (assembly GCA_944323695.1). Classification (GTDB taxonomy): domain Bacteria; phylum Cyanobacteriota; class Vampirovibrionia; order Gastranaerophilales; family Gastranaerophilaceae; genus SIG32. The sequence continues at coordinate 42,717 of CALUTI010000002.1, read as the reverse complement.
GGCGAAGGCGAATTAAAACTTGAAAATCCGGAGGATCCTTTATCCGGCGGTCTTACAATAGAAGCACAACCCAGAGACAAAAAACTTCAGCGTCTGGAAAGTATGTCAGGCGGCGAAAAATCATTAACGGCACTTGCATTTGTATTTGCGATTCAAAGATATATGCCGGCACCTTTCTACGCATTTGACGAGGTGGATGCCAGTCTTGATACAATGAATGTTGAACGTATCGCCCATATGGTGCAGAGCCAGTCAAAAGATACGCAATTTATAGTAGTTAGTCACCGCAAACCTATGATAGAATCAGCTAATAGGACAATTGGTGTAACTCAAAAAGAAAAAGGCATCACACGTGTTACAGGGATTAAATTAAGAGACGACGAATAATGACAGAACAAGCAGCAATAAATTACGATATTAACAGTGCGAATCTGCCCGAGCTTATTCAGACAAACGAAGATGAGGGTATCGGTATTCTTGTCTCTATGGCAAAAGCAGGTAAAATTGACCCATGGAATGTTGATATAATTGATGTTACCGATAAATATCTTGCGCATATCTGCGAGATGAAATCTCAGAATTTAAGATTAACCGGCAGAACATTTTTGTTTGCGGCTGTTCTTTTGAAGCTGAAATCAAATGTTCTTGAGGGCAATGAAGAAATTTTGCAAATCGGTGAACCTGATTACACGGAAGGCCTTGAATATGACGACGACGGATTTATCGTTGAATATCCGGAAGATGAGGAGTTCACACCCACAAGTAATATTGTATCAATTGATGACGTTCTTCAAAGAAGAACCAGCGTAAGACTTAACAGAAACCGCGTTGTAACCCTGCGCGATTTAATCAGACAATTGCAATTTTATGAAAAATTAGAGAAAAAACAATCACTTCAGCAGGCACATGAACGTGCAAAGCGCCGTGTACAGTCTTATTCAAGATTTACACCTGATGACATCATAAATCTGGCACACGAAGAATATATTGAAGACTGCGTTTTGAAGTTAAAAGAAAATTTGTCACAAATTTTTGAACACGAAGAAAAAATTGAATTAAAAGAGCTTACTTTGCTCGGAATGGATAAAATAAGCGCTTATATAGCCCTTTTATTTTTAACTGCAGAAACTGATTACGACCTCAAGCAGGACGAATTTTATTCGGATTTATATGTTGTAAAGGGGGAAAAATCAGACCTGGCAGGCACAGAATACGAACAAGCAGAGGAAGGAGCAGAAAATGGAACAGCTGAAATCCAGAATTGAAGCTGTTTTGTTTACGACAGCAAAAGCCTTAAGCGCAAAAGAAATCGCTGAAATCCTTGATACGGATACCGAGGCTGTCGAAGAAGCTTTACTTGATTTGATTATGGATTACTCCTCACGTGACGGCGCATTGGAAATTGACGACGAAAACGGATATATTCTTCAGGTTAAAGAAGAACATATGGATATAGTGGAAAAGCTTTGCCCTGTTGAATTAAAACCGGCTGTGTTAAGGACGCTTTCAGTTATAGCACTTAAAGAACCCATAAGACAAACCGTTTTGAAAGATATGCGCGGGTCAAATGCTTATGAACATGTGCAGGAACTTCTTGAAAAAGGTTTGATTTCAAGAACAAAAGATAAAAACGGCAGAAGCTATAATTTAAAAACCACACCAAAATTTGCGGAATATTTCAAATTAAAAGGCGATACAAAAGCGCTTGCAAAAATGCTGGATTTGGAAAAAAGGATAGAGGATGAGCCTGAAAACTAAAGATTTATTTTTAGGTATTATTGTAATTATTGCAGCATACTGCATAACAACAATTTTAACGCCTAAAATTCTTTTCTGGCGCGGCATTGCATTATATAATGATAAAAATTACGCATCCGCTATCAATTACCTGAAAAAAGCCTTGATTTTTCAGCCTGATAATCAGGATTACAGATACTACTTTGTAAAATCACTTGCTGAGCTGAAACCTACATACAAAGTCCAAAAATTAATGTATAAAATAGCTAACGATGATAAAGATGACAGTGCGAATTTTCTTGCTAAAGAGAAAATTGCTGAATGGAAACGCAATATTCACGAAAATATCGGCAACAATTACATAGAACAAGCACCATCTGATGCTAATATTATCAGATGGAATAAAAATTCATTTCCGCTAAAGGTTTATATAGACACCGAAAACTTACAGACTCTTCCGGACTATTATAAATCCGCAATTTCAAGAGCATTGAGCCAGTGGGACAAATCAGTGGATTTTGTAAGCTTTGAAACAACTGATAAAAAGTCTAAGGCTGAGATTTTAATTTTATTGGCGCAAATGCCTGATAACGTTTGTGACGACAATGGCTATTGTAAATTTGTTGTAGGATACACAAGTCCAAAAATCTCCGGGCATAAACTGAAAAATATGACAATAACACTTTATGACAAAAATCCTGTTGGAGAATATTTTTCAGACAAGGAAATTTATAATGTTGTACTGCATGAATTGGGTCATGCACTCGGGATTATGGGGCACAGCTACAGCACAAATGACTTAATGTATATGCAAACTCAGGAAAATGACAGCATTTTCACGCCTTACCGCGAAGATTTCCATTATCTTTCAGGTAATGATGTCAACACAATGACTCTTTTGTATATGCTGGAGCCGACAATAACAGATAAATTCCCAGAAAACAAAAAAGGATTAATCTTCACACCAATAATACTTGGCAGCAGGGAAGAAATAGCACAAAAAAAACTTGAAGAAGCAATGGACTATATAAAATCCTCACCAAATCTTGCAGTAGGATATATTAACCTTGCCGGTGCCTATGCGGATTTAAAACAATATAAAAAAGCACTTGCTGCTCTGGAAAATGCACTTGATAACGCGAACACCGATAATGAAAAATTCATAATTTACTATAATTATGCCTATATTTATATGAATGTAAAAAAATACGATGCTGCGCTTGAATATGCAAAGCTTGCGGAAAAGATTCAGCCGTCGCAGGATGTAATGGAACTTATAAGCGTTATTGAACATAATATGAATATTGCCAAATAATGTAAAGAATTACTAAGTTTGTAGCAAATTTAGCTTTCAGTGTTTTTAAGATAAAAAAAGGTGATTGTTATGCAGGTCAAAGCTACAAATAATATAAGCTTTTCGGGTGTGATACCTGTTAGGGTTCTAAAAGACGGTAAAGAAGTTTTTGACAAAAATATAGTCAGAAAAACCTGCCACAATGTTATTGACGGCCTTGCAGGACCGCTTAAGGATAAACCCGAATTTAGACCGATAGCGTCACAGCTTGCTGTAATGGATAATGATTACAAGTATGCAAGAGCATATCACGGCTACAACAGTATAGTTGCAGAACAAAAGCTTACCGCGTCAAAATTTTTTAAAATAATATATGATAGAGTAGGCCGCGGATACATTGTAACAGGGAAGCCTTCCGAAAACATCTCCGACCTCGGACGGGAAATCGGCAGAGCACGCAGTGATTGCAAAATATACGGAATAGGCACTTCACCAAGACTTGAAGCAGCCAAAAAAAATTATTGGGACTATGTAAAAGCCGTCGGAAATAATCTTGACTTGAGAATAAAAGAAGCTTTTTCCACCACAACGTTGCAAAAATTCGGCGAATATCAGCAAATGGATGTTCAAATAACTACAAAACCGCATAAAGTTAAAGGGAAAGAAGACACAAAAGTTATTCTTGAAAAGATAAGCTTCAGTGACAGAAATCAAGGTTAACAAAATCTTCACAAAACCTTTTAAAATAAATATTTTTAAGTTATATTTAACTGGTTGAGAAAATATCGGAGAGAAAGATGTATAATGTAGCCATAATAGGAGCAGGACCGGCCGGAATATTTGCCGCGCTTGAAATAACAAAGCTTAAACCTGATTGGAAAGTAATTTTAGTAGAAAAAGGTCAAAAAATAGAAGTTAGAAAATGTCCTTTGCGTGAAGGGTCACCAAAGTGCGTAAACTGTAAACGCTGCGGACTCTTATGCGGCTGGGGCGGCGCAGGTGCTTTTTCTGACGGAAAACTTACGCTTACGCCTGACGTGGGCGGCAACCTTGTTGACTACATGACAAGAAAGCAAGCCGAAGAATTAATTGATTATTCAGATAAATTATACCTAAAATTCGGAGCCACGGAAGAAGTTTTCGGAACTGATATGAAAACATTCCATGAGCTTGAGCATCAGGCAGTGCTTGCTGAATTAAAACTTGTACATTCTCCGGTAAGACATCTGGGCACAGAAAGAAGCCTTGATGTTTTAAAAGCTATGCAGGATTATCTGGATGAAAGAATTACAATTTTGAATAATGTTTCTGCCGAAAGCCTTATTGTAGAATGCGAACAGGTAAAAGGTATTAAATTAAGCAACGGCGAAACAATTTGCGCTCAATATACAATTATTGCACCGGGTAGAGAAGGCGCTGATTGGCTTACAAAAGAATTTGCAGACCACAAAATCGGTATGGTTAACAACGCTGTTGATGTCGGTGTCCGTGTAGAATTACCAGCACCTGTATTTGAGCCTTTAACCTCAAAACTTTATGAATCAAAGCTTATTTATCATTCACCAACATTTGGAGATGAAGTCAGAACCTTCTGTATGAACCCGAACGGCGAAGTTGTTCAGGAAAATTACAACGGTATCGCAACGGTTAACGGTCACAGCTATGCTAATTACAAAACTCCGAATACCAATTTTGCACTTTTAGTAAGTGAAAAATTCACAGAACCGTTTAAAGAGCCTATCCAGTACGGTCAACATATCGCAAGTCTTGCAAATATGCTTGGCGGAGGGATTTTGGTTCAAAGATTCGGAGATCTCTTAGACGGAAGACGTTCAACACCCGAAAGAATTAAAGCAAGCGTCATAACACCTACTCTGACTTGCGCAACCCCGGGGGATTTAAGCCTTGTAATTCCGTACAGACAATTGACAAGCATAAAAGAAATGCTCTTTGCACTTGATAAAATTGCACCGGGTACAGCATCAAGATACACCCTTCTTTACGGTATTGAGGTTAAATTCTACTCTGCAAGAGTAAAATTAACCGATGAACTTGAAACAGAAGGCGTGAAAAATCTTTTTGCAATCGGCGACGGCGCAGGGGTAACAAGAGGATTAATTCAGGCCTCCGCCTCAGGTGTTCATGTTGCAAGAACTATTTGCTCACGCGGATAAATAGTGGTATAATTTTTGTATGGATAAAAAGGTAAGTTTAACAACTCAAAACCGGCTTATTATATTCGGATTACTTTTAAGCACCTTACTGATTATGGCAATAGCTGTTTTTTCTGTTTTGAATATCCAGAAAAAACTCAATGAAGGCTACCAGAATTTCGGTCAGGTAATTTCAAAAACCCTTGCAATTGAAAGTAATGAAATTACTAAAAATATTCCGCAGGATGAAATTTATAATACTCTGAAATCACACACCGACAGTATTTTAAAAAGCCACAACGATATAGTTTTCATAGAATTTACGGACAAAGACGGCAAGATAATATATTCAGGCAAAAATGAATCTCATAAGAGTTCCCAAAAGCCAAATATAACCGTCAGCTCACCCTTGACCGATATGGTAAGTAATTCTCCGATAGGTTCGGTTACAGTAGGGCTATCAGGCAATATCATAAGCCAGATATCTTCAACAACCCGTGCCTCGCTGCTTTTTGTATTTGCGGTTGCATGGCTTGTGTTTGCTTTTGTAATTTTAATAAATACCTATCTTATAACACGTGAACTCAGAATTCTTCACGACGGTGTGCAAAAAATTTCTTCCGGAAACTTCGGCTACAAAATTGAAGGCGAAAACGTAAGTAATGAAGTTCAGGAGCTTTTTAACTCCTTCAACGATATGTCAGCAAGACTTCACCTGTATGAAGAACAAAATATTGAACAGCTTACACTTGAACGAAATAAACTTGAAGCTGTATTAATGAGTATAGCAAACGGTGTTGTTGTATGCGATAACAACGATACTGTTGTACTTGTAAACAATCACGCCCAAAACCTTCTGGAAGTTGAAGAAAGCCAGATGCTTAATACTTCAATACAAAACTACATTGATACGGAAGGTAATTTCTGTTTTAAAGATAAAATTGAAGAATTCAAATCAAGCGAAAATAAATTTGTAACATTTAATATTACGGTCGACAAACGCATAATAAAATCTATTATTTCTCCGATGTACACAAGAAGCGGGGAATACGTAGGGTACATTATCGTGCTTATTGACGTTACAAAAGAAACAGAAATGGATTTGATGAAATCTCAATTCATTTCAAATGTTTCACATGAATTGAGAACACCTGTTACTGTGTTAAGAAGCTACATAGATACCCTCTATACTATGGGGAACGAGTTTGATTACGAAACCCAAAAGGAATTCATCGGAACAATTAACAATGAAATTATACGGCTTCAAAATATGGTAAATGATATTCTTGATTTTTCAAGACTGGATTCAGATGCAGAACTTGACAAATCATACAATGATATAACACAGCTTGTTGAAAATTGCGTAAATCAAATCCAAATTCTTGCGCAGGAAAAAAATATTACAATAGAAGTTTCCAAAGAAGAAAATATTCCTGAAATTTTATTCAATTATGACAGTATAGAACGCGCTTTGCGCAATCTTTTGTCAAACGCGATAAAATATTCACCGGAAGGAAAATCAATTCGGGTACGCACCTATAAAGGCTCTGAAAATGACATTGTTGTAACTGTTCAGGATGAAGGCTGCGGGATTTCACAGGAGCATCAAAAGAAAATATTTGACAGATTTTACCGCGTGGAAAATGACACACATACTATAAAAGGAACGGGACTCGGCCTGCACCTTGTAAAAACAACAATTGAAAAACATCATAACGGAAAAGTTTTTGTAAATTCCAAAATCGGAGAAGGTTCAACATTCGGATTCACTTTACCAATTAATGAAATGGTAAAGGCATAATTTTTAAAGGAACATATCTTCCATTTGTTGAAGATATTGGCAAAATAATTTTTCAGAGATGCTGTCAAATTTTTTATTATTAAAACCGGTAATATTACGCAAATGTTTTGCAGTCAAAAAATTTAACGAATCAATTGACTTTAGACCTTTGCTCTTTTGCGGCATTAGTTTACTCAAAAAGCCTCTTGGAGGAAATTTGTATACAGTCTGGGTTTTCTTTGAAAAATTAGTTTTCAAAAATAGTTTTGGACGGCCGTCATGTTTGCTAAAGATTGTATCATATTGAATTCTGTTTCTGCAAACACGTTTCTGCAATAAATTGCCATGATTATCCAGTTTTTTAATCCAAACTGTTCCTCTATTCGTAATTCCGCTCACAATTGGCATAAATGTCTCCTTTTACGAGATATAAAACTTCTAAAAAAATATTTTGCCCGTAAAGTTACAAAAAGTTACTAATCGAACAAACCGTTAATTTTATCAACAATATCCTGGGGATCAATCTCACCGGTAACTTTATTTATATCCTGTGCTATTTGGTAGAGTTTAGCAGCTTCTATTTTATCACCTGTAATAGCAATACAGCGAGCCAGGTTAAAATGTGCAAGTGCATAATTCGGATTACATTCTACTGATTTTTTAAACAACTCCATTGCCTTTTGTACTCTGCCTAAATCATCAAGATATATTACGCCCAAATTGTTATATGCTATATCATAGTTATTGTCATACTCAATTGCAAGCTCGTACTCTTTTATAGCTTCATCAATATCGCCTTTACCCCAATATAAAAAGCCCAAATTACAATGGATTTTGGCATTCTCAGGTTCAAGGTCAAGGGCGTTTCTATATACGGCAAGCGCGTTATTATAATCTTCTTTATCGTAAAAAGCACTGCCAAGATTTATGTAAATATCAATATCTTCAGGCGTCAAAAGATATGCACTCTGGTAAGAACTTATTGCGGCATTCAAATCAGATTTATTTTCCTGAAAAACATAACCCAGCGTTTGATTAATAACACTTGTCCACTGCTTATTAGGATTCAACGTAACAGCAGTCTGAAAATGTGATACGGCACCATCCGCATCACCTTTTATATAAAGTATATTTGCGAGATTTGAATGAAATTCGGGAATATTCGGCATAATTTGAATAAGCTTCTCATAAATTTCAACCGCACTGTCGTAATCGCCCAATTCCTCATAAGCCTGACAAAGATGACGATAAGCAGAGATATTTAAACTATCCAGCCAGATTGCCATTTTATATTCAGTAATAGCATTATCAAATTGCCCTACAGATCTGTAAATATCTCCCAAAAGACAATAAAGAGGCACAAAACCGGGGGCTTTTTCAATCGCCTGTGCATAAACCTCAATCGCGTCCTGCAGACCTTTTGTCTGCACCATATAAAATCCCTTTACCATCATAGGCATAAATTTAAGATATGAAAGGGATTTTGCGACATTTTTCAAAGCCTGAATATCAAATGGCATTGTAAGCCAGGAAAGCACCAGTTCAAAATTAGCTTTCAAGGTAGTTTTCCAGCATCTGTAAGAAGAAACTCTGTATAAAGAATACAACAAGAAATGTGCGCAAGAATTTCTAAAAGGTTTATATTTAATCGCTTTTTTCGCATTCAAAGCAGCTTCAAGAAATCTTGCCTTTTTAGTATAAGTTTCAGCCAAAAGATAGTATGCCTTTGCGGATTTTTCATCTTTTGATATTGCCATATCAAGGTAATTTATTGCCTTATCCAAATCACCTTTAAAAAACTGTGCCTGAGCAATTTTGAAATAAATTTCCGCAGAGTCTATATAAGTTTCCAAAGCGCGCTGGTATTCTGTTATAGCTTCATCAATATACTGGCAGGAATTATAAATATCCAAATGCCATGCCAAAAACAAATCGCCAAGCCTTATATGTAAATCAGCATTTGTGGGGTCATTTTGCAAGCCTATCTGGCATAATTCAATAGCTGATTTGACATTTCCTGTTTTAAACTCTTTATTAATCTTTTTCTCTAATAGCTTGTCCATAGTGTATGATAACATTTTAAATAACTTTCCATAAAAATGCAAGTTATTAATATTTCGTGTATAATGTACACAAAAAGGGGATTGCCTATGGGAAAAATATATTTTGTTGATGTAACAAACAGAGACGGGGTGCAGACTTCACGTTTGGGCTTAGCCAAACTTCAAAAAACCATAATAAATATTATGCTTGATGATATGGGAATTACTCAATCCGAATTTGGCTTTCCGACAACAAAACACGAAATAAATTACCTGAACGGGAATCTTGAGCTTGTTGAACGCGGTGCAATCCGCAGGACAAAACTTTCCGGCTGGATGAGGGCAATTGCAAATGACGTTGATGAGTCATTTAATAATGTTCCGAAACTTAAATATGTAAATCTTTCACAATCTACTTCAGAACAAATGACTATCGGAAAATATCAAGGTAAAAAAACTCTTGAAGATATATTAAAAATGACATGTGAAGCTGTTGAATGCGCTGTATCACATGGCGCAAAAATTATTGGCGTTAACGCAGAAGACGCATCAAGAAGCGATATAAACTTTTTAATCCGATATGCAAAAGAAGCTAAAAAAAGCGGTGCACACAGATTCAGATACTGTGACACCTTGGGTTATGAAGACCCCAAAACAACTTATGACAGGATTTATGAAATAGCAAAACATACCCAAATGCCGATTGAATTACATTTTCATAATGACTTAGGAATGGCAGTCGGATGTTCTGTTATGGGTGCAAAAGCCGCTGTTGATGCCGGAGTTGATGCCTACATAAACACAGCAATTAACGGGATGGGCGAACGCGCCGGGAACGCAGATCTTGTATCCTGCCTTTTAGCCATATTAAAATCAGCAGGCTTTAAAGACAGATATAAAATTGATGAAAATATAGATTTAAGCAAAGCATGGCACCTTGCAAAATATACTGCATACGCCTTTGGAGTTCCTATTCCTAAAAATCAGCCGGCAGTAGGTGATAACGCGTTTGCACATGAGTCAGGAATTCACGCTGACGGTGCACTTAAAGATCGCAGAAACTACGAACTCTATGATTTTGAAGAACTCGGACGCGGGGAGCCGGAGATAATTGAAACAGGCCGAATGATTACAACAGGTGAATACGGCGGTATTAAAGGATTTAGAAACGTCTACAATAATCTTGAGATTGAATTCAAAGATGAACACGAAGCGCGCAATATCCTTGAACTTGTCCGCTACGCAAACGTACATACGCAGCAGCCTTTAACAACGGATGAATTAAAATTCATTTATTACTATCCTGATATTGCGGCTCAAATTATGACGGTTTCACCATATTATGAACCGATTGGAGCAATAAAAGAACGTGTGGAATCTGATAAGATTACAAAACCTCACAGAATGATCTAAGTAATTATTACGAATTGTAACAAATACTAAACTTTTTCTTATAAAATGCCGTAAATCCAAGTAAAGGAAACTAAGGGTAAATTGCTATGGGAATGGCAGCATCACAAGCACGTTTTCTAGGCTTAACGGCAAGAAAAACGAATGTTGAATATGAAGGTCAACAGATTAACCAACAGCGCACAACTTTGGCTAATCAGACGGCAAATTATTACGGGCAGCTTTTAGGTATGGCCGTTCCTACCCCGCCGTCCGTAGCAGATTATACACAGACAGTTTATTCATTTAATGACGGGAATCTAAATAACGTCATCACTTCATTAATAGCACAAGGAAACGGTAATTATAAAGTAAGTTACCTGTCAAACTGGACAGATGATTTTTCAATAGTTTCTGCAGGCTGCTCATCAGTTATAAATTCTCAGACAGATGCAGGTGAAAATATATTTTATGTAGGGAAAGATCAATTAAAATCTTTAGGTGAAGGTTTAACAACGGCGAATCAGGCTACCAACTTAAACGGTGAGCATTTTAGGTTAACCCCGTCAATGAGCTACACAAAAGACGGAAAAACAATCCAACTTGTTAAAGCTGATTATGACAAAATTGTATCTGTAATAGGTAAAGAACCTCAATTGTCAGATTACAGCATGGAGGGACTTGCTGCAGATTACAAGCAAACTCAGTGTTATAGCTCTGTATATAATGACAATCCGAATTTACAGCAAGGACATATTGAGCATAACTTATGTAAACTTATATGGGATCCGAATACTGTTGGAGAATCAATAGTATCTTCAAGCGGAATAACATTAACAAGCAATCGTGTAGCAGGTTTAACTTCACTTTGTACAGACTGGGGAACTGCAAGCAACGCACCGGATGCGACAACAAAAGCAATCAAAGAAAAACTTCAAAATTATTATCCTGACCTGTATCAGGAAATGATTGATTTGTATGTAGATCTTGTTTTATATATGAACGATCACCCATGCGGAAGCTCAGGTTATGAAGTCCACGACTACGAACTTTCTGAAACAAATTATGATCACAATGCAATTACGGCAGCCAGCCTGCTTTCACGTTGGGAATCATTCTGGTCTGAAGTTGAAAACTTAAAGCCGGAGAACTTATATAACGAAGCACACGCAAAATGGCAGGAGGAATACGACGAATATAACGGCAAATATATGAACGCCGCAGATTATACAGATGTCTACACAATTGAAGAAAAATTATATTACGATGGACAGGACGAATATTTAGCAAGCCTGAGCTCAGATCAGCTGGAAAAATTATTTAACGAAGAAGAACAATGGCAGGATCAGTTAAATAAAATCTATGGCAAACCTGATAACGGCTGGTATGTAAGATATGTCAAAAATTCCGCAACCGGTGTATATTATCCGATTTTTTATAATGGTGATGACATGGTGAACGGATTTAAAACAGACAACGGAGACATTCATTCAACAGTAAAAACATACACAATAGGCGAAAAACAAAGACAAGAAGAAGTAAAACAACAAGATGCAAAAATTGAAAAGGATAGCACCGGACGTTTTATAAATATAACATTAATTAATGAAGACGGTACTCAGACAACCTATGCACTTACGACAAATACAATAACAGATCAGAATGCATATGATGACGCAATGAACCAGTATGAATACGATAAATATCAATACGAACAGTCTATTCAAGAGATTAATTCAAAAATTGAAATTATACAGTCACAGGACAAAAATCTTGAATTGCGTTTAAAACAGCTTGATACCGAACAAGATGCAATCTCAACCGAAATGGATGCTGTTCAAAGAGTTATTGAAAAGAATACTGAATCAACCTTCAAAATTTTCGGTTAACATATTTTCTCCTTTTTTATGATAAACTTAAAAAAAAGGAGCTTTCATGGGATTAACTCTGGCAGAAAAAATAATATCAGAACACGCAGGTAAAAATGTTAAGGCCGGTGAACTTGTTATTGCAAAAGTCGATGTTTGTGCAGTACAAGACGGTACAGGTCCTTTGACTGTTCAGGAATTTAAAAAACTCGGAAAAGAAAAACTACACAACCCCGAAAGAACTATTCTTTTTATAGATCACGCATCACCAAGCCCCAAAAAAGAGCTTTCAAACATGCACACAACTTTAAGGGATTTTTCGCGTGATTACGGGGCAGTTCTGTCAGAAGTCGGAACAGGAGTTTGTCACCAGAGATTAATCGAAAGCTACGTAAACCCCTGCGAAATATTAGTCGGCGCAGATTCACACACCTGCACATCAGGCGCATTAGGAGCATTTGCAACCGGCATGGGATCAACCGACATTGCGGTAGCAATGGCGCTCGGCAAAACCTGGCTTAAGGTTCCTGCAACATTCAAAATTGTTGTAAACGGCAAATTCAAAGAAGGAATTTGCTCAAAAGACTTGATGCTCCATTTAATAGGTATGATTGGGGCAGATGGTGCAACATATAAAGCACTTGAATTTTGCGGGGACACCATAGACAATATGGAAATGTCAGAACGCTTTACACTGGCTAATATGGCAGTTGAAGCAGGTGCAAAAGCAGGACTTTTTGTTGCAGACGAAAAAACAAAAGCATATTTGAAAGAACATAACAGGGAAGATAAATTCCGTACAATAAAACCCGACAGTGATGCAAATTATGAAAGAATAATTGAAATCAACGCGGAAGATATTAAGCACACAGTATCATGTCCTCATACGGTTGATAACACAAAAACAGTCGATGAACTCGGCGAAATCAAAGTTGATCAGGTATATATAGGAACCTGCACAAACGGAAGACTTGAAGATATGAGAACCGTTGCCAAAATTTTAAAAGGCAATAAAGTTAAAGAAGGTGTAAGGCTTTTGATTTGTCCTGCTTCAAAAGATATTTACATGAAGTCGCTTGATGAAGGACTTATCAAAATATTTATGGAAGCAGGTGCAACAATTTTGCCGCCCGGCTGCGGCCCGTGTGTCGGGGTACATGCCGGAATCCTCGCGGATGATGAAGTTTGCCTTTCTACCCAAAACAGGAATTTTCAGGGCAGAATGGGTAACACAAAGGGATACATTTACCTTTCATCCCCGTACGTTGCGTCATACACGGCAATAAGAGGCTATATTGCCGACAAATAGTATAATTTTAAATAAAAAAATATAACCGGTCTACTATATAGCAAAGAATGAGTAATTTACGGGTAATTTTTCTTACTATTAGAGTAAGGAGAATTTTATGCCGGGAAATCATTACAAAAAGATGTCGCTTGAAGAACTTGTTGTTTTATCCCAAAAAGATGATCTTAAAGCTCTTGAAGAACTCATAAGGCGCGAACAAAAAAATGTATTCGCGGCATTTTCATACCTGAGCAAAAAGCGCGAAAATGTAGCAGACTTAACTCAGGAAGCCCTTTTAAAAGTTGCAAGAAATATCCATAACTTAAAAAATCCGAAAAACTTTAAAAGCTGGCTTAACCAGATAATATCAAACCTATTTTACGACGAACTGAGAAAAAAACAGCGCCGCCCCGACGTAATTTCTATTGATGAAGATGACGAAGAAAATTCAATAAAAACACAATTACCCGACAAAAAATGCAAACCTCATGAAAAATGCCTCTCAACTGAACTTGAAGAAATGATAAAAGAAGCAATACGTGATCTGCCTGAACAGTTCCGTATCGCAATTATTTTACGGGAACTTCAGGGACTCAGCTATGAAGAAATCGCCGAAGTCACAAATTCAAGCGTAGGGACTGTTAAATCACGAATTGCGCGAGCCAGAGGCAAACTTCAAGACGGTCTGAAATCTTATATATAAGGAGTACTCTATGGAAAACAAATTAACATGTAATCAGGTTGTAGCTCTTATGAGCTTTTACGTTGAAGATAAATTAAATTCCAGATTAAAGGAATATGTAGATGAGCACCTTCGCCACTGTCCAAAATGCAGAGAAGTTTATATGCAATCTAAAAAAATTGTCAGCCATATATTGTCGCTTACGGATTACGAAGATGAGACAAATCCGTATTATACAAAGCAATATGAGGATTTTAAAAACAATTTGTCAGCATATATAGATAATGAGTTAAACGAAAATGAAAGTATTCGCATTAAAAAAATTGCAATATCCAATCCGCTTGCGAGAAAAGATTTGGAAGATATGTACACCTTCAAAAAGCTTCTTCACAGTTCCTTTGAAAAAACACGAACCGAATGGAAAAATGATTATTCAAAACTTATTATAAACAAATTAAGCAAGAATCCCGAAAAAATACAAATAGATCCGTTTTATAAACTTATAGGAGCATTTACGGCTCTAATAAGCATAATTGTATTCGGATTTCTTGCAACACTATATTTTTAAGGATGAAGAAGGGGTAGAATACTTCATTGCGGCATATTTTTGATAAGTATCCATAGAAATGCCTCTCGGGTACTTAACTTTATCCTGCTCAATCATATTCATTTCAGCCAAAGTTTTCTTTTGTCGGCTTGCTGCATACTTATTACGCAATATAGGAGTTATTATATTACAGGAAAGAATAGAACCGGCAGTCATACCGATTACATCAACACCGTTTTTAAAGCTTTTATATTCATCCTTAATCTTGTAAAAATTCGTCATATTTTCAATGTTGAATTTTGAAAAATCAAAATTAGGAAGAACTTTCCAGCCTTTTTTAGTCTTAATGTTAATCCCGGACTCTGTTAAAAACTTTCTTATATTTGGAGTTGCCAACCGGCCTGAAGAAACAAGCCTTGATGCAAAGTTTTTAATAACAGAAGTGACAAGGAAGAAAGAAACAACATTTATGGCACCATCGCCGATTTCCTGAGGAATCAGAAACATTTTCTGCTCTTTTGGAATCTTGTCATTAACTGCTATTGCAACAACCTGTGCCGCAGATGACAAAAACCAGCCCAAAACTCCTGTATAAATCAACATTTTAGCAGGATTCGGCCCGTATTTGGTTAAAATAGTATTTTTAAAATTATTGAAAAGAGAAGCTACATTCATTTGTTTTCACTCCTCCCTGCAAATAAGTTGGTTAACGCTTTTGTAAGCGGGGCATCAATTAAAAAGTTGGTAAATACCATAACTCCAAGAGCCAGAATTGTTCCCAGAGTATTTTTATATTGCGCAAGTTCTTCTGCCGTGCATTTCAAAGTCGGAGCCAAAACCTGTCTTAAATTTTTAAACTTCATATCAGGTTTAATTTCTGACGGTAATTTTGCAAACGCATCAATAGATTTGATACACAGCTTACGAATAGTATATCCTGTAGCTGTGCCGGCAATAATTTTTGCTATAGTCCTGCAGATGGAATACCTTCGTGTTTCTGCATCAACTTCTTTATTGGAGGCATCAATAAAAGGCTGGGACAAAAGAGCTGAAGCGCCAAGAATTAAGCGGTTTTCTGCAGAGGAAAGATTTTTTCCTATCCAATCAATGGCATTAAGCTTTTTGGGGTTGGAAATTGTAGGCAAATTTTCACTGCTGCCCACAGCATCTAAAGCAATACGAGAAACCTTACGGCTGAATTTGTCGTAAGCACGAGAAAATGAAAAATTACGTATTGAACTTATTGATGCCATATTCCTACCCAAGCATGTAAAGATAGTAAATGTATAGAATTGCCCAAAAAACTCTATTTATTAATAAATATTAAGAACTTTTTCAGCTAATCAACAACATCAATATAACACATAATACAAATTATAAAATAGTCCCCTTAGGCACAACTGTAACCCCGCCCGGAGAAACGTGGAATCCGCGGTTAACATCTTCTTCCCAATTATAGCCAATTCTGGTATTAGGCGGGATTTTAACATTTTTGTCAATGATAGCCTTACGAATTTTAGAATACCTGCCGACTTCGACATTTTCCATCAAAATACTATCGCAGACCATGGAATAGCTGTTTATTCTGACCTTTGGAGACAAAACGCAGTGGGATAACATACCGCCTGAGACAATACAGCCTTCAGACACCATAGAATTTGTTGCCATACCAACACGATCACCGTCCTGCCAGATGAATTTTGCAGGCGGGTAGTTGTAGTTAAATGTTCTTATCGGCCAGTCTTTTGAATACAAATCCAATTCAGGCGTTGCCTGCAATAAATCCATATTAGCCTGCCAGTATGCATCAATACTTCCCACATCACGCCAATAACCGCGTTCAGCATCAGACATGCCGGGGAGGATATTATCGTGGAAATTATATATATAAATATTTTTTCCTTCATTTAACAGCATTGGAATAACGTTTTTACCAAAATCATGACTTGAGTCCTGAATTTTATCATCACGCTCAAGAGCATCGAGTAAAATATCTTTATTAAAAATATAATTCCCCATAGACGCAAGACACATATTGGGATTTCCAGGAATTGATTTTGGAGCGGACTGGGGTTTCTCAACAAAATTTATCAAACGCCAGTCATCATCAACTTCTATAATCCCGAATTCGGACGCTTCCTCAATAGGAATAGGAATTGCAGAAATTGATAAATCCGCATTCTTACTTTTATGGAAATCAAGCATCTGGGATACATCCATTTTGTAGATATGATCTCCGCCAAAAATACAAACATACGTCGGATCTTCATCAACAATATGGAAAATATTTTGATAAATAGCATCGGCAGTTCCGCGGTACCAGTCATTTCCCGTTCTCATCTGCGCAGGTGCAAGATCAATATACTGATTCAAAAACGGTGAAAGCATCCAGCCGCGCGTGATATGCTTGTTTAAAGAATCGGATTTATACTGAGTTAGGACTTTAATCTTGAAAAATCCCGAATTAATAAAGTTATTAATTACAAAATCAATAATCCTGTAACGACCTCCAAAGGGTACAGCAGGCTTTGCTCTGTCTTTAGTCAAAGGATAAAGTCTTTTACCCTCGCCGCCTGCAAGAATCATAACCAATGCATCATCAATTGACATATAAATCCCTCATCTACTAATATATATCCTTATTATACACAAAATATTAAAAAATGTTGATATCATCTCTGAAAATTTTATGCTCCATTATAATTTTTTCAGCATAATTTTTAAGAAGCGGAAACGGATTTTCAGCAACGGTACAAAGAGACAAAACCCTTCCACCATTTGAATAAATACGGTCATTTTCAGATTTCACTCCCGCAAAATAAACTTTTACCCTGTCATCTTGCGGAAGAATAATTTCATCGCCTTTTATCGGATTATCGGGATACCCTTTGCTTGCTATGGTAAGACAAGCAGAATACCCGCTTCTATACACCGGCTCTTCATTATTCAGGATAATTGAAAGAAAATCATTATCCAGATAATTTAATATAGCCTGACACTCCGGATCACCGAGGCGTACATTATATTCAAGAACATACCAGTCATTTTTCGCCCAGATTAAACCGGAATATATAAATCCGTTAAAATCTGCACCTTCCTCAATAAGTGCTGCTTGTAAAAGTTCAAGATAAATATTTAATTTTTCCTTTTGGATTTCCGTCAAATCCACAGGACAATATGCGCCCATACCACCTGTATTCGGGGATTTTATATCTGAGGTTAGACGTTTAAAATCACGTGCAGGGCAGAAATTTATGAGCCTTTGCCCGTTAAAATAGGACATAAAAGAAATTTCATTTCCTTCAAGGTATTCTTCAATAAAATACGGTTTTGGGATTTTTCTGGTGAATTCATCTTTTTCTGATTGGCAATATACTACCTTAACGCCCTTTCCCTTACAAAGCCCGTCGGCTTTCACAACCTGCGGGAAAATATCCGATTCAATCGGTAAAAGTTTAGCGCACTTTATACCATGATTTACCATAAACTTTTTAGCGAAAAGTTTTGAGCTTTCAAGCGCAGAGAATTTTTTATTAACGCCGATACATTTAATCCCTTTTGAAGAATAATAATCGACAAGCCCGTCACAAATAGGCTGCTCCGGTCCAAAAATTATCAAATCAGGATTATCTTGCGCGGAACAAACAATTCCCTTGCAAAGCGGCGATTTAGATATTATATCTTTTAAAGCTTCCTCTCTGGCACCTGAGCCAATCACACAAATTTTTAATGACATTTGCCGCAATCTCCGCAGTTTCCGCAGCCGCCAACCAAATCCGAAAAGTCAAAAACTTCGTCCTTTAACAATTTATCAATAACAATCGGATACAAAATGTGCTCTACTTTATGAATTTCTTGTTCAAACTCATCAAAATGCATTAAATTGTCAATTAAAACAGGATATTGTGCGATAATTTTACCGCCGTCAAGCTCACAGGTCACCCAGTGCACCGTCACACCGCTAACCTTAACCCCTGCAAGAAAAGCACGCTGAATTGCATCTTTACCTTTAAAAGCAGGCAAAAGCGACGGATGAATATTAATAAATCTACCAAGCTCCAAAACATCATCCGGTAAAATTCTCATATATCCTGCAAGAACTATTAAATCAAAACTATTTGCACCAAAATAAGCGGCAGTTTCCTCAAATGGCAGATAATGATTTTCAATACCCAGATTCTTTGCCCGCTCAAGGATTTTCGCGTTTAACTTATCAGACAGGCATGTAATTTTCACATCCTTATCTTTAAAATATTCTGCTATAGCCTGGAAATTAGTTCCTTCACCTGAGCCCATAACCGCAATATGTTTTGTCATTTTTTCACAACCTTTCCTAAAACAAACGGTTCAAATCCTTTACAAATATCAAATATTTTATCGCAATTTTTTTCGTCCGCAACAAGACAAAAACCTACACCGCAATTAAACACTTCATAACACTCATCACCGCATAATTTGAATAATTTTTCATAGATATTCTGTTTCGGAATTAGAGAAAAATCCAATTTCGGTTTTAAATTTTCCGGAATAACACGGACAAGATTAGTTAAAATTCCGCCGCCCGTAATATTTGCCGCAGCCTTAATAAGATTATTTTCCCAGAGTTTGCGAACACAATCATAGTAAATAAAAGAAGGCTTTAAGCATTCTTCATAATCTTCCAGGGATAATTTGCCACCAGAATATAATTTTCTTATTAAAGAAAAACCGTTTGCATGAATACCGTTAGACTTAAGCCCTATTATAACATCACCATCAGTAACCTTTTCCGGCATGAAATTACCGTCTGAAATTCCGATTGCAAAACCGCATATATCAATAGCACCATCCTTTAATAATGCAGGCATCTCGGAAGTTTCTCCTCCCAAAAGCTTACAGTCAAACTCATCCAGCACTTTTTTTAACTCTAAAATAATTTCAGCTATTGAGGCAGAGTTCAATTTATTAACAGCAATGTAATCAGAAAAAGCAACTGCTTTTGCACATTTGGTGGCCATATCATTTAAATTCGCCGCAACAAGATCAATCGCAATTGTTCTGAAAAACCTGTGGCTATATAACGGAATAATTTTTGTCCCGATACCGTCACAACAATTCAAGATTTTAATACTGCCGCATGACACTTCACCGACAAAATTCTTAAAGTCAGCACCCAGCAGCTTTAATTTTTCAGAAAGGCTGTTGGCTTCCCCTATATCCACCCCTGATTTTTTATATAACTCGCTCATAGTAACATTTTATTACAAAAAAATATTACCGCTAGCAAAATTTATTTTTACATGTATTGTATAAATATGCAAATAAACAGAATAGAAAACACGCAGCCCGGATTTGGCGCAAAAGTTGATACAATAAGAGTTTTGGAAGCGGCAACCTTCAAATCCATAACAAGAGAAACCGTTTCTGACATGAAACCGCTTATTGATGCGCTTTGGCCAACAAAACTTAAAGGAACCGGCAACCGTGGCTATCGCTACTATCTAAAAATTATCGGTGATAAAATAGTTGAAAAATACCCGAAAGTTTCGGATGCAGCATTTGAAATACTTGACTATACCGATAAAAATCCAATGGCTACCAAAAAAGATCTGCAAGAATTCGTTAAACCCATAGTCAAAGAACTTGGTGAAACGATGGACATAACAATATAAGGAGTATTATATGAAAATTCAAGCAACAAACTATGCCAATCCCAGTTTCGGCATAAAAATTCCTATTAAAGATGCGGTTCAAGCTGCAAGTGCACGTAATCTTTTCGGAACAAACAATTCAATTAATATAGAAAAAAATGTCATCCGAAAGCTTACGAATATTAACGATTCACAGATGGACGAAGCAAATTTTGGCAAATCAGTGTATAAGCTTAGCAAAATATTACAGGATAACCATCCTGAATTAAAAAAAGCAGCAGAACAAATTGATAATTATTGCGAAAAAAATTATTACACAATGACAAAAGACACTCTTAGTGCATTTGTACATGCTGTAATCAAAAGTACAGGCAAGGACTCAATTGATATTGCTCCCTTACCTGCATACAAATTAGGAATAATTGTTTAACCGCATAAAGCAAGCAAAATACCTGCTGCCACACCTGAGCCGATGACACCTGCGACATTCGGTCCCATTGCGTGCATTAACAAATAATTTTGGTCATTAGCTTCAAGACCAACCTTATTTGACACACGTGCTGCCATCGGAACAGCAGAAACACCGGCAGAACCTATCAATGGGTTAACAAGATTAAGCGGTTTTTTAAATACCTTGTGCATAAAGTATGAACAAGCATTCATAACTTTAGCAAATATAACACCGCCTGCTGTAGCAAGAGCAAATGCGGTTACGCCAAGGACAAGAATAAATAATGTCTGCAAGGTTAAGAACTGATCTGCAGAAAGTTTTGAACCTACAGATAATCCTAAGAAAATTGTCACTATATTTATCAAAGCATTCTGCATAGTGTCTGATAATCTTTCAACGACACCGCACTCTTTGCACAAGTTACCAAATGTCAGTGCACCTATTAAAGGACAAGCATCAGGCAAAAATATTATGCAAAGTCCCAATACAACAATCGGGAAAACAATCTTTTCACGTTTGGTTACATTTCTAAGTTGTGACATCTGAATTTTACGTTCTTCTTTGGTTGTCAAAAGCTTCATAATAGGCGGCTGAATAACCGGAACCAATGCCATATAAGAATAAGCCGCAACAGCAATTGCACCGAGAAGTTCAGGCGCAAGTTTTGAGGTTACATAAATAGATGTCGGGCCGTCTGCACCGCCAATAATACCTATAGCTGCAGACTGCGGAAGCGTAAAGCCGAATACGCACAATGCCAATAGCAAAGCACCGAATATACCGAACTGTGCAGCGCCGCCCAACAATGCGGTTTTAGGGTTTGCAATCAATGGTCCGAAATCCGTCATTGCTCCAACGCCCATAAATATAATTAACGGGAAAATACCTTTGTGGATACCTGCTTCATAAATTATTCCCAAAAATCCGTTAGGCCCTGCAATATCTGCGACGGGAATATTAGATAACAACCCGCCAAATGCAATCGGAACCAATAATAACGGTTCAAACTGCTTTTTAATACCAAGCCAAAGCAGAAATAAACAAACTACTATCATAATCGGTGAACCGTATTGATGCAGGAATTGTTCAAATCCGTTTGTTATATTCGGATCCACAGGCTGCACAAAGTTTGCAATCCCTGTTGATGCCCATAATTTTTCTAAACTTTCTACTATATCCATTTTATTATTTCCTTATTTACTTATGCTACAGTCACCAGAATTTGCCCTGTTTGAACATGGTTTCCGACTTCAATTTCAACAGATTGAACAGTACCTCCGACAGGTGATTTAATTTCTGTTTCCATTTTCATTGCTTCAACAACAGCAAGAACATCGCCTTCTTCAATGCTATCGCCTTCTTCAACAAGAACCTTCAATACAGTTCCCGGCAAAGCAGCTTTAACAGGGGTACCTTCGCCGCCCACAGCTTGTTTTGCTTCAATACCTGTCTTAATAGAAAAATCATACAATTTTCCGTTAACTGTTGCCTTTTCACCTTCCAGTGCTACGGCATATTTTTTACCGTTAATTGTTACTGTATAAGAGTTTGATGAAGTTTCGGAAGCCTCTGCTTTTTCTTCGCATTTTCTTACACCGATTGTACCTTTACCTTCAAGGA
Organism: Candidatus Gastranaerophilales bacterium; assembly: GCA_944323695.1. Classification (GTDB taxonomy): domain Bacteria; phylum Cyanobacteriota; class Vampirovibrionia; order Gastranaerophilales; family Gastranaerophilaceae; genus SIG32. The sequence continues at coordinate 20,236 of CALUTI010000002.1, read as the reverse complement.
ACAATATACCTTTTTCTTTGCAGGCAGCGGCAATAAAGATATTTTCTTCAGTTTCTTCAAGGCCTGCTTCTTTAAGCATTTTTCTTGCAGCCTCAATTCCTTTATTCGGATCTTTATCATTAATATCAACAACACATTCGGTTGTCGGCTGCAATTTTAACTGTTCGGAAGCAAGTTTGACAACTTCGCTGTCAGGCTCGCAAGGAGTTTTGCCAAAATATCCGAGAACCATTTTTCCGTAACCTTCTGCGATTTTTTTCCATTTACCGAACATAACATTGTTAAATGCCTGCTGAAAATAGAATTGAGAAACAGGAGTTACGGAGGTACCGAAACCGCCTTTTTCAACAACTTCTTTCATTGCAGCAACAATTTCCGGATATTTATCCATAATTCCGTTATCTCTGAGCATTTGGGTATTAGCCGTCAAAGCTCCGCCGGGTAAAGGCGACTGGATAATCATAGGATTAACTGCTAAAGCTTCAGGAGGCAGGAAGTAATCCTTCATGCAGTCTTTGAAAACTTCTTCGGTCTCAAGAATTTTTTCTATATCGATACCCAAATCGTATTCGGTACCCTTCAGAGCATGCCACATAGAAACAATATCAGGCTGGGCAGTTCCGCCGGAAACAGGTTTCATGGATAAGTCAATACCGTCAGCACCACCGTCCAATGCTGCCAAATATGCAGCCAAACCTGTACCTGCTGTTTCATGTGAATGGAATCTGATATGAATATCTTCGCCTAAAATTTCTCTTGTTCGTTTAATTGTTTCATAAACCTTTCTCGGTGAAGAAGTTCCTGAAGCATCTTTGAAAGCAAGAGAATCAAAAGGAATTCCCGCATCCAGAATATTTCTCAAAACTTTTTCATAAAAATCAACATCATGCGCACCTGTACATCCGATCGGAAGTTCCATCATAGTGATTGTAACTTCATGCTTCAAGCCGTTATCTTTAATGCACTGACCGGAATATATAAGATTATTAACATCATTTAACGCATCAAAGTTACGAACAGTTGTAATTCCGTGTTTTTTAAACATTTTAGCGTGAAGATTAATTATACCTCTCGGCTGTGAATCCAATCCTACAACGTTTACACCACGTGCCAGAGACTGCAAATTAATATCAGGTCCGACAGCAGCCCTAATTTTATCCATTGTTTCAAAAGCATTTTCATTACAGTAGAAAATGGGTGATTGGAATCTGGCACCGCCTGCCACTTCAAAATGTTTTATACCGGCAGCAACAGCAGACTGCAATGCCGGGATAAAGTCATCAACAAACACCCTTGCGCCGTAAACGGATTGAAATCCGTCTCTAAACGATGTATCCATAACCTTGATAAGTTTTTTTGCCATAAATATATTCCCTTTCGTTATAATATATCACCAATTGTCAGTGAAAATTCTTTTCCGTTATCGTCCAGAACCAATTCACCCGCATTATTAACACTTTTGGCAACACCACGCTTTGTGTCATTCAAAACCTGAACGCATACTTCCTTATCCAAAAAGCATGCTCTGTTTATATAATCGGATTTTATATATTCAAAACCCTTTTTTAAAAATTCATCATAATTTGCAAAAAAATCATTCAAAAATTTCTCTAAGAATTCATCGGCATCAACAGCAGTTCCAAGTTCCAGATTAAGTGCCGTTACAGCCTTGTCAGGGATAGCCTTAACATCTTTTTCAGCCGCATTAAGGTTTATGCCTATACCTAAAATAAGCCCATTGAAATTAGCACCCTGCATAACAGTCTCACACAAAATTCCGGCAATTTTTTTTCCGTTAATTAAAACATCATTCGGCCACTTTATCTGGGGTTCCAACCCGTATTTTTCAAATAATTTACACAGAACAACAGATAAATACTGGGTCAAATTAGAATAAACATCCTGAAAAATTTCAGAAGGTTTTAACACAATTGATAGAAACAAATTATTTTCACCAAGATCAACCCATTTTCTGCTTAACCGACCTTTTCCAAAAGTTTGTCTTAAAGCGCGCACAACAGTTCTGTCAGAAAAAATTTCTAAATTTTTCTTGGCATAAAGATTTGTAGAATCGACTTCTTTAAGGGTTATAAGCTCCATTTCTCCCTCGAGTAAAGCAACATACAAGATTTATTTTATAATAAACAAAAAATATTTGCTAATTTTTTTTTCTTGAGTTAAAATAAGTTCACAAGGAGAGAGAAAAATGAGTGAAACCGGACATTGGGTCTATAATACAGTAATTGGCGGGCATGGTTTTTCATTCAATTTAGATACAATTTTTACCATGTGGTTTGCAATGGCAGTTGTATTAATTTTTGCATTCATTGCTACAAGAAACCTCTCAATAATTCCGGGGAAGCTGCAAGCAATATCAGAGAGTTTGATGCGATTTTTCTGGGGAGTTCTGGATACCATGATTCCGACAGATAACAGAAAGCACGTTCCGCTTGTGGCATCATTATTTTTATTTATACTGATAGCAAACCTTATGGGACAATTACCTTTAAGGATTATACATTTAAAAAGCGGTGAGCTTGCATCACCTACAAATGATTTAAACCTGACTGCCGCAATGGCAATAATTGTATTAATATATTATGTCGGAATGGGTTTAAAGAAAAAAGGGTTCAAGTTTTTCCTGCATGAATTCAGCTTTACAGGGATAATTATGGGACTTGTTGAATTATTGGAAATGATTACAAGACCTTTAAGCCTTGCAATCCGACTTTTTGCAAACATTTTTGCAGGAGAAATCCTTGTAACTGTAGCGTTGGGAGTATTTGCATATTTACTTCCACTGCCAATTATGTTATTTGAAATTTTGGTTGCATTTATTCAGGCAACCGTATTTATGATGTTGACAATAGCATATGTGTCATCAGCGACAGGCGATGAACACTAATTTAATAAGGAGATAAAAATGGAAGAATTAAAAACAATTTCTGACTTGGCACAATTAGGCGGCGGTGTCGCAATCGGTTTTGGTGCAATCGGTGCCGGACTTGGTATCGGTTTTGCAACAAAAGGTTTGATGGATGCAATTTCAAGACAGCCTGAAGTTTCCGGTAAAGCTTTCGGTTTCTTCCTTCTTGGTGCTGCATTATCAGAAGCTTGTGCTTTGTATGCATTCGTTATCGCAGCTAAATTAGTAGGCTTGATGTAGAGGACAATATGGAATTTAACGCAACATTTTTAGTATCAGCAATAAGTTTTCTTGTGTTCGTATTTCTTATGAACAAGATATTTTACGCGCCTTTGTCAGATATTATTGAAAAGCGCGAAAAACTTGTTGATGATACTTTAAATGATGCGAAAGCCTCAAGAGAACAGGCATCAGGAATATTAACCGAACGCGAAAACAAATTAACCAAAGCACGCGAGGACAGCAAAAAAATTGTTTCCTCAAGTGTCGAAAAAGCAAACTCAAATTCAAAAGACATGATTCAACAAGCCAAAAATAATGCATCTGATGAAATTAACGCTAAAAAAGCTGACCTTCAGGCACAGAATTCAGATGTAAAATCAAAACTTGATAATACTGTTAATGAGCTTGCCGGTGTAATCACAACAAAAATACTGGGATAAAACATGACTGATTTTTGGAACCTCATAGTAGAATCAAATACATTTAACTTTGCAATTCTGGTAATCATTTTGGCAGTAGTATTTGTCAAAATAGATTTGCCGGGTATTATTGAAAAAATTAAAAACGACGTTGCAAAGGCAATCGAAAATGCTAAAAAAGAAAAAGAAAATGCGGAAATCGAACTTAAATCAGCTCAAAAAACAGCAGCAAATACAGAAAACGAAGTTGCCAGGCAGCTAAAAGCGGCAGAAGATAATGCACAAAATCTTACACAGGGTATCATGAAAAATACCGAAGCCCAGATGGAAAACATTAAGTCAAACATTTTACGCGTGATTACGGCAGAAGAAAAGAATTTATCATCAAAATTAACACAGGAAGCTGTTGATAATTCTATTGAGCTTGCAAAACAAAATATCATTAACAAACTCAATGAAAACAAAAGCTTACACGAAAAATTTATTGATGACAGTATCAATGAAATAGGCAGGGTACAATTATGAAAATATCTCAATCAGCAAAAACATATGCGGACGCACTGATTAAAATGAGTCAGGACGGTTTGATGGCTTATGACGATATTTTAAAAGACCTTGAAACCGTGACTGAGATTATTAAAAGCTCTGCAGATTTAAAAAATGTTCTTGTAACGCCTGCAGTTCCGACGGAACAAAAATTAGAAATCATAAACGACATTTTTAACAGTCAAATTAATCAAAATATTTTGAATTTTCTTAAAATATTAGCCGAAAAGAAACGCTTCAACGAATTTGAAGAAATAATCGAAGCGTTCAAGCAGGAATTAGACGAAATAAATAACGTAAAAAGGATTACCGTTATTTCTGCAATTGATCTTTCAGAGGAATACAAACAAAAAATCATAAACAAATTGCAGGAAAAACTTAATAAAACAATTTATGCTGAGTGGCAAAAAGATGAAGCAGTAATCGGCGGGCTTATAATCCACATCGACGACAATGTAATTGACACAAGCATAAAAAATAAACTTGAGAATTTAAGTAAAAATATTATAAAGGGGAACTTATGACACTAATTCAACCTGATGAAATCAGTTCTATTATTAAGAACCGAATTGAAAATTACGAAATACAAACAGAAGTTGCCAACACAGGCAGTGTTTTGGAAGTAGGTGACGGTATTGCTCGTGTCTACGGTTTAAGAAACGTAATGGCAAGCGAACTTGTTACATTTGATGACGGTAAAGACACTCTCGGAATTACAATGAACCTTGATGAAGATAACGTCGGCGTTGTAATTTTGGGAGATTATACCCAGATTAAAGAAGGTATGACAGTAAAAACGACCGGACGAATCGCATCAGTTCCTGTAGGCGACAACTTAATCGGAAGAATTATCGACCCGACAGGCAAACCGTTGGACGGAAAAGGTGAAATTGAATATACAAAAACCCGTCCGATTGAACGTGTTGCACCCGGTATTGTTGCAAGAAGATCAGTACACCAGCCGCTGCAAACAGGTTTGACTGCAATTGACGGTTTGACACCTATCGGCAGAGGTCAGCGTGAACTTATTATCGGCGACAGACAAACCGGTAAAACAGCTATCGCAATTGATACTATAATTAACCAGAAAGATACCGACGTAATTTGTATATACGTTGCAATAGGTCAAAAAGCTTCCACAGTTGCACAGCTTGCAAAAACATTGGAAGACCACGGTGCAATGGATTATTCAATAATCGTATCAGCAACAGCTGATGAATCAGCTCCGTTACAATATATTGCGCCGTTTGCAGGTGTTGCAATAGGTGAAGAATTTATGGAACAGGGCAAATCTGTTTTGATAGTTTATGACGACCTTTCAAAACACGCACAGGCTTATCGTGCGATGAGTTTGCTTTTGAAAAGACCGCCGGGACGTGAAGCTTATCCGGGTGATGTATTCTACCTTCACTCAAGACTTCTTGAACGTGCCGTAAAATTGAATGACGAATTGGGCGGCGGAAGCATTACCGCGTTACCTATTATTGAAACACAAGCCGGTGACGTATCAGCATACATTCCGACAAACGTAATTTCAATTACTGACGGTCAAATTTTCTTGGAATCAGGCTTGTTTAACGCAGGTGTAAGACCTGCAATTAACGCCGGTATTTCAGTATCCCGTGTTGGCGGTGCAGCACAAACAAAAGCTATTAAGCAAGTTGCAGGTCAGTTGAGACTTGATTTGGCTCAATTCAGAGAATTGGAAGCATTTGCACAATTCGCGTCAGACCTTGATCAGGCAACTAAAAATCAGCTTTTGAGAGGCGAGAAATTAACCGAAGTATTGAAACAGCCTCAATACAATCCTTTGAGCGTTGCAGAACAGGTAAGTATTTTGTTTGCGGCAAACGAAGGTATTCTTGATGACGTTAAAACAAGCGATATCAGCAGATTCAAAAAAGAATGGTTCGTTCACCTTAACGCTAACCTGAAAACACTTGCTGATAACCTCAATGACGGCAGTGCGCTTTCTGACGAGGACAAAAAAGAGTTGAAAGAAGCTCTTGAAAACTTCAAGAAAACATTTTAAAAGGTAATTCAAATGGCGAATTTAAAGGACATAAAAAACAGAATACAGAGTGTTGAAAGCACAAAAAAGATTACGCGTGCCATGAAAATGGTTGCGGCGGCAAAGGTTAAGCGTGCGGAAAATGCAGTGAAAGCCTCAAGACCGTTTACTGCGGAACTCAATTCTATGTTTTCAAGACTTTTGAATTCTGTCGGTAATATAAATGACTGCAATATAAATGCTAAACAAGCAATTGACAATTATCCTTGTCTGTTGAAAACAAGACCTGTTAATGAGGCTGGGATACTTGTTTTAACCTCAAATAAGGGGCTTGCGGGAGCTTATAATGCAAACGTAATCAGAAAAACAATCAAGCTTATTGAAGATTACGCAGCACAGGGCATAAAAAGCAAGTTATTTATTGTCGGTCAAAAAGGCATTTCCGTATTAAAGAAAAAATGCAAAAATCTTGATTGTGAAATAGCAGGGGAATACCTTAGCGTTGCAAACGATCCGACACCGGAAGGCGCAAATATTATTACCGAAGATATAGCAAAATTCTTTGTCGAAGAAAAAATCGACAGAATAGAAATTGTCACAACCAGATTCAAAAACATGATGAGCTATTATACCGAAGACTGGATTGTTTTGCCGGTACAAAAACCTGAAAATACCGACGAGCACAATATTGACCAGTTAATGGAGTTTGAACCCAATAAAGAAAGCATTTTACAAAAAATTGTGCCTTTATATATTACAAATATAATTTATCAGGCGTTATTGGAAGCTCAGGCATCAGAGCTTGCATCGAGGATGACCGCGATGTCCGCAGCAACATCAAATGCTGAAAAAATGCTCACCGAGCTTTCTATCCAATACAATAAAACAAGACAATTTGCGATTACACAGGAAATCATTGAAGTTGTATCCGGTGCAAACGCGCAAGGGTAAAATATTTTGTGTAGAATAAATGCCGCCTTTTTTAAGGCGGCATTTTTATATCAGGGTTGTTTTATTAATCATTATTCAAAATTTTATTAGATGTGAAGTTCATCTGATTGCTTAAAAACGCAAGATTTTCAGGTTTCAGCATAATATTTTGCGGATTAATTGCTCTTTTCATAGCGCGTTTTTGTTCGCTCTTATTTGTCATATAGATATTAAGTTTCGGAACACCAACGCCCAAGACAAGACCTGAGAATGCGTAACCTGCAAGCTGTGCAATATTCAGGAATCGCAGACTCTTTCTTGCAGCTTTATCAGTTTTCGGCAGAAGTTTCAAAAGTTCTTTGAACGGCAGTGCTTTACCGTCTTTAACAGTAGAAATACCGGCTTTCTTCAAAGCGCCATAAAGTACTTCGTCTCTTGTCTTCCCAACAAGATTTTTATCAAGAGCTTTCAACGTGCCTCTGGCAACAAAGTTACCTAAAACAAGCCAGCTCAAATAGCCCAAAGTATCTTTAACGGTTGCTTCACGCAATTCATCTTTGTCACGTGCAACCAAGAATCTTGACATAATAGTCAGACCGTAAACAAGCTTAAATTGGTTCAACGTCGGTGTAATCCCCTTATATTGGATATTTGGCAGGAAGTTTTTAGGATTAAATTTAGTTATCAATCCGTAAACCATAGTACCAAATGCGGCAGCGGTTCCTGCTTTTAAAGCTTTAAAGCCTGCGGAATTATCCTTTTCTCGACCTTCAACACCAACAAAGCCGTCGCTGCCTGTTTTCTTTTTAGTCAAATAAATGTTAAACGGTTGAATACAGCAGCCGATTGCAGATGCAATACCAAGCCCTAGGATTGATCTTCTGAGGCCAAAATTCTTCATAGCCTTGACAAAATTTACATCCTCGAATTTTGCAGCTTTTTGGAAAGATTCAACAACTCTGTCTTTAAACAAAGCTTTTGACATTGAAGTAACATTTTCAACAATATCATTCAAAGAAGTTTTAATAGACTTCTTACCAGATTTAAGCAATATATTAGATTCTTCGCCTAAATCAGAAAGAACAATATTTTTAAGCATTGCCTTGTTTTCTTTTGCCGGTGCTTTAATTTCGTTTGCAAGAGTTTGAGCGAATTTTTCCTGCGCATCAGAAGACAAGAATTTCTTACCGTCACCGGAAGAAATACTTGATGCAATACGTTTTGAGTAATCAATTGCATTATCTTTGCTATCAGATTTCAAGACATCATATCTGAATTTACTCAAGATATCGACAGCATCAGAACCTGCATAAATATTTTGAGCTTTTATACCATATTTACTATTCAAAGCCGCAGCCAACAACATACCTGCCAACGGGCCATACACAAGACCAACAGCAGCATGGTTTACGGTACCGCTTGCTTCACGGCGGAATGTTTCGACACCTGCCTGAGGACCTCTTGTAAAATCTGTTATGGTTCTTGGTGCAACCATGCAGGAAAAGTCGACGGCCGTTGCGCCCCAAGCCTGATTTGTATCCAAAAATCTTAATAACTGTACGCCTGCATCAGCAAGTCCGGTAAAGTTTGGGGAGTTTTTTCTTTCAAAATTTTGTTGTTGATTAATCTGTTGTACTTTCATGATGTATTCCTATTGTAAACTAAAAAAAGATTTAAAGGTAGGGGAACTGGCTTTAATTTGATCTTTCAAAAAGCCGTTGGTCGAATTAACCGATTCAGCAAGTTTTTTCAGTTCTGCTTCCCTTTTTTTGTTAGTTTGCGTTCGGGTATAAAGCGGGATAAATATACCTAAAGCTAATAATGAGAAGGCAAGGTTGCCTAACTGGCATACAGAACGAAGGTTTTTGGCTGTTTTGCCGGCAACTTCGTCAGAGGATTTAAGACTTACATCTTTTACCCAGTGCCAGAATTTTTTCAATGCGTTTGCATCTTTCGGGGTTTCTTTTAATCTGTTGAGTAATTTCACATCCGGTTTAACTTTTTCAATCAAGGTTGCAACACCTTTTGCAGCATAATCGCCTAAGAAATACAGACTTGAGAATGTAGCTATATCACGTATTGTAGCTTCTCTGAGTTCATTTTTATCTTCAGAAGCCATCATACGGCTTGCAAATGTTGCTGTGGAGATAAATCTTGCCTGATCCATTGTCGGGAATATTCCTTTAAACTGGAGCATCTGCTTGCTCGGCAATTTAAAGCCCATGGACATTAACATAACACCCAGCATAGATCCTACAGAAATAAATTTTTGTTTTAAAAGTGCAGCTTTTTCTTTCGGCGTCATTTCACGCTGTTCATTATTTTGTGCAAAATCTTTATATATCGGAGCACCTTTGACACCGGAATGTCTTGCCGTAAGCCATCTGTTTAATGGCTGCATAGAAATTGCAAGCGGAAGGATAACACCCAGTCCTGCAAAACTTTTCCAATTTACTAACTTAATAGACTTATTAATAAATTTAGAGAATTCTTCCGCAGTTTTTACGCCGTTTTTCTCGACTGCCTTCTGAACATTTACAAAATCTTCCATATAGCCTTTGAGGTTCTTAGACAATACTTTGCCGTCAAGTTCAAGGTGCTCTGTCATATGGGTTTTGTCAGCGATATCCAAATAACCTTTTTTAAGAAGCTTTTTGCCGTTTTTAAGACGAGAAGATTTAGCAGCCGCTTTTATACCGGATTTTAAATCAAAATCCTTAAACGCCTTTTTAGAACTGCCGTCAATACCGGTTAAATCATTTACAAATGCTGTCATAGCATTTTCAAGCTTGATAGAACCTTTACCCTCGGCGTTTTGAAGATATTTTTGTACAATTTTCAAAGATTCTTCATTAGCCCAGACATTAGACATACCTTTAAGCCCTTTGAACATACCTGTTTTCTGCAAAAGAGCCGCCATACCCATAACTATAAAGCTGGGCAGCAAGCAGTTTACAATCAAACCTGAAGATTCACGGCGGAAGGCTTCCATTCCTGCATAAGCATTTGATTCTTTAGTTTCAATAATCGTACGCGGTACAATAGCAGTGGACAAATCAAGCACGGACACATTCAGCATTGGAACTTCTTCGCAAAGCTGAACGCCGCGCAAAATTGCATCACCAAGCCCTTTAAATGCAGGCTGCTGATTATTTGCATCCCAACTCGGGGTATTTCTTCTATTGTCTACACTACTAATCTTACTAATCATAAATGTCTGGATCTTTTCTATTGCTATTATAGCAACAGTATAATTAAATTAAAAGCGGTCACTTTCTAAAATTGCCATGTGACGCCATAATGTTAAGTTAATGTAAAGACGTTATTTTAAATATTTTTATAAAAATAGAACATTTTAAAACGATTTTTTGAAAAATTTAATCGATTTTTGATAAAAAATAAACAAAAAACGTAAAAAATACAATTTTTAAGAGGCAAATTTATTGTAAATTTTTGTAAATTTTTTGCAAATTAAGACATAGAATGGTAAAAATTTTTGACAAAATTCACCGCATCATCTTTGGAAACAACCGAACCTTCAAACTGAGCGTCATGGAGTGCGTCCATAATTTCACCCAACGCAGGCGAAGGTTTTATCTTAAGAATTTTCATAACCTGATTACCGTCAAGGAGTTTGGGCAGGGGTTTAAGAGATTCGCGGACAGACAGATAAAATTCTGTCAATTTTTTAAGCGAATTGATGTTGTTTTCAACAATTGCATCAGTAATTTCCGGACCGCGTGCGGAAAGACGGTCTGCCATTGCAAGAACTATATTATCTGTGGAATTAAGATTCATTTTCCGAACATAGCGCATCATAATTTTTTCGGTAACTTCTGGACTGCACATAACATGCGACGGGTAGATGTGATTTTTAATCATTAAAGTAATGTAATCAATCTGCTTATTTGAAAAATGCATATCCTTTAAGATTTTCAATGCCATTTTAGAGCCGACATCATCATGTTTTATAAATCTGTGGCGCCCTGTGTCTTCTTCTATTGTCCAGGTAGAAAATTTTCCTATATCATGCAAAAATCCTGCAAGTTTCAAATGCGCAATCCTCGGCAAGCCGCCAAAATCAACACGGTTGAGGTGCTCTTTTACATCAAGCGGCGCATTGCGGTAAATTTCATTAATCTGCCGGACAGTTTCCACGGAATGATGAAACAAATCGAGATGATGATGCGAATTTGGCGGAACCTTTTTAACATCAGCCATTACAGGAAAGATTTCCTCCAAAAGACCTGCCTCATCCATATCTAAGATAGCCTTGTGTGCGTAATCTCCGCCGAAAAGTTTTACAATTTCGTATATAACGCGTTCATAAGCCGGTTTATGTATAAGTTTTTTATGTTTTTTAACGATTTCAACCAATTCCGGCACTATATCAAACCCCAGTGTAGCCTGAAATCTGTATACTCGAAGCAAACGCAGAGGATCATCTATAAAATTCTTTTCAGATATGAAATTTATTCTTTTATTATTTATATCATCAAGACCGCCCGTAAAATCAACAATTTCACCGGTTTTAATATTGACCGCCACGGCATTTATCGTTAAATCACGACGCTTTATATCGGCTTCCAGCGAGTTTTCAACAGGATTTGTTATATCAAGATAATTAACCTTATCCTTAAAAACAATACGGTAAATCTTATTAACTTCATCCAGCGGAACAAAGGTTGCATTAAACTTTTCGGCAAGCTTTTGGGAGAAATCACGGGCGTCCTCGCTGCACACGATCAAATCACGGTCAAAAGTATCTTTGCCCAGCGCAAAATCACGAACCGCACCGCCTACAAGATAAATCTCGCCGTTGAATTCCTGTGCAATAGTATTCAAAATCTTATCGTTTTTAATTTTTTCCGCTAAACTCATATATTATATTCCCCAATGCAACGGTAACAGCCGTTTCCGCTTTTAAAATAAGATTTCCTAAGGTAAGCATTTCAGTGCCTTTATCTTCAAACAGCTTAAATTCTCTTTCGGAAAAACCGCCTTCCGGTCCTATTATTACAAGAACATTTTCACCTTTTTGAACAGGTGCTGTATCATGCAAAGTTTTTATCGCAATTCTCTCGCAAAAAACAATTACCCTGTCGAACTTTTCTATAAGATTTTCTAATGTATCAGGTTCATAACAAACGGGAACATCAGCACGCTCACACTGTTTTGACGCCTGAAGCATAATCTTTTGCCACTTTTCTATTTTCTTTTTAATAACTTCATCAGACAAAGTGCAATTGTCAGTCCTAACAGGATAAATTCCTTTGACGCCAAGCTCTGTAGCTTTTTCAACAACAAAGGATTGCGCTTCACTTCTGAGCGGACTTTGCGCAAGATATAATCCAAAATCCAACCTTCTAAAAGACCTATAACTATTCTCAATTCTTACGAAAACCTCATTTGATGTAACATTTTCAACAACAGTTTCGTATTGAATTTGATTTTCGTCAATTAAAAGTAATTTTTCACCTTTTCGAATCCGCAAAGACTTTGCAATATGATTGTAATTTTCTTTGTCAGAAATTGATATATGATTGCTGTTAACTGATTTTGACGATATAAAAAAGTGTGGCATAACTAAATAATACAACAAAATTGTTAAATTTTATATTTTTGACTGGCAAATATTTTTTAGTTGTAGTATTATACAAGTAGTAGAAATTTTAAACGGGATATGAAAATGGACAACGAAAAAGTAATCGGAATACCCAGAGCAATGTCATTTTACAACAATTACCCTTTTTATTACGGTTTTTTCACTGATTTGGGAATAAAAATAGTTTTATCTGACGTTACAACAAAACAGACCATGACAAGCGGTTCAGCGCTGGTCGTTACAGAGACTTGCCTTCCGATTAAGGTATATATCGGACACATTTTGAACCTTCTTGATAAAGGAGTGGATAAGATTTTTGTACCGTCTATCCAATCAATTGCTCCAAAGATTTACAACTGCTCAAAAATCAGAGGCTTGCCGGATTTGGTAAGAAATGTTATTAAACGTGATTTTACAATGGTAGAGGCAACTCTTGATAAGTCTGAAAAGGGTCAAGGGCTTTATGAATTTTTGGCAGAAATGGCAAAACCGTTCGGGATTACCGACGAAAAAATTATAAAAAGAGCTTCAAAAGCAGGCTGGCGCTGCTACAATAATTTCCATATCATGTCAAAATCCGGCATGAGCTACAAAAAAGCGCTCAACTATGCACTTCAGGGAAAAGTTTTCATTGAAAACCAGACAAAAGAATACCCGATATCTATTGCGCTTGTTTCGCACGGATATAACATTTATGATGACAGAACCTGCATGAAAATATTTGATAAACTTGAAGCTATGGATGTAAAAGTTTATACTTCGCTTCAATTATCAAATGAACAGCTCGATGACGGTATTGCATCATTAGGCAACGAACAATACTGGGCCAATGAATATGATATGACGGGAAACGCCGGACATTATCTTAAAGACAACAAAGTTGACGGTATTATAACACTTACGGCATTTGGCTGCGGGCCGGATTCTTTAATGGTTGAAAGAATTACAAGAAAAGCAAAAAGATTTAATAAACCTTTATTGAATTTAACAATTGACGAACACACAGGCGAAGCCGGATTTATAACCCGTTTAGAAGCATTTGTTGATATGCTTTTCCGCAAAAAACGCGCAAATATAATCAATAAAATTGAAATTAACGGACACAAATCAGAATATATTCCTAATACTAATTTTATTGAAACTAAGTAAGTTTTATGGCCATAATATTCGGACAAAAAAAGAGCCCTCTTAGAAGGACTCTTTTTTGCTATACTTTTCTTTTTCTAGCGGCTTCTGATTTGCGTTTTCTTTTAACGCTTGGTTTTTCATATCTTTCACGTTTTTTAACTTCGGAAAGAATGCCGGCTTTTTGAATTTTCTTCTTAAAACGTCTCAATGCGCTTTCGATTGATTCGTTTTCTCCGACTTTAACTTCTGCCATTTATATTTTCACCACCTTTATAAATCTTATTGGGTACGGGGAAAATTGTATCATAAAAAAATAAAAATAGCAAATTATATAAAAATCCACTGAAAAATTTTCTTGACAAAATATCAAAAATAATATTTAATGGAAGAAAAAGGAGGATTAAATATGTTGAAAAAGGTTGTTACAAAAGCGGTTCAGATAATCGCCCCCCCCCGAGATTAACACTATATAAGGGTTTTACCCTTGCTGAGGGTGCTACGCACGTAGGTATGTGTGACAATGTTCGTAGATGTGCCTTTACTTTGGCCGAAGTTCTAATTACTCTGGCTATTATTGGTGTGGTTGCGGCCATGACTATTCCGACACTTATCGCGAATTACCAGGAACGCTCATGGACTACCGCGGCGGTAGTATTCCAAAGAAAATTAGGTGATGCTTTAACTGTTATGAATACTCAGGGCTCCCTTGCTGGTTATCAGAATACCGAGGATTTCGTTGCTGAATTATCCAAACACATGAAAATCTCCAAAGTTTGTAAAAATGACGACCTGATGTCCTGCTTTGAAGATAAAGTTATCTGGGGTGCGGAAAATGAAGAAGTTGATATGACTAAAGTTAAAAATGTTTCACACTTTGGGCAGGATGAATGGGAAGAAACTGATATCGTCGGGGCTATGTTTGCAGACGGGACAAATGCTCTTATCGCTTACAACAAAGATTGTAAACAAGACCCTTACAGCAACAGAGTTATTACTGTATCTAAAGAAGGTATCGGTACTGATTGTTTAGCTATTCTTTATGACACCTCAGGATTTAAAACTCCTAATACTCAACAAAAAGATTTAAGAGGCTTGAATATTGCAAGTCTTGGAGGAAGCAACTGTGCTTTCGAAATAAATGGAACATGTTTCACTGCTTCGTTTACACCAACACCGTTAACAAAAGCAGAGTGTGAAGCCGAAAAGACTGCTCTTGGAATATCCGATTGCAACTATGATGACGATTATTGGGCAGGGGCTGTTAAAGCTTGCGGAGGCGTTAGTAAGATGCCAACAAAAGCACAATTAAAAGATATAGCAGACTATGTATACAACACATCAGTATCAAGTTCAGGAATTGAATCTGGCGTAACCCTTGACTATGACAAATTAGCAGAGTTAGGCTTCAATCTAAGCTCAGGTGGATTCCAAGTGTGGTCCGATGAGGAGTATAGCAGCACCCACGCGTACTTCCGCTCCTTCACCTCTATCAGTACGGGCTGGAGCAACTTCGTCCGCAGGCGTAGCGATATTGAGGCAGTTTGCATTGGTGACTAACTTTACGTCATCCTGAGGCAACGCCGAAGGATCTCAAAAAGATTCTTCGCTATCGCTCAGAATGACGCCAGTGTCCTTGCAAGAGAGCGCAGCGACCGTCGCAATCGCAATGTAGTCAGTAGGTTGGGCATACCTGCCCAACAATCTACTTTGCCCCGCCCCCGAATTTCTAAGTCAGTAGGTTGGGCATACCTGCCCAACTACTCCGGAATTTTACGAACTTAATATTTTTTTTGCTGCTATGCAGAAAGCGTAAAGATATTGTAAATTTCCTCGTCTGAAAGCTCTGTGATAATCTTTTCGCCTTCGTAAACCGCCAGATCAGCCAGCTCTTTTTTGGATTTAAGCATTTCGTCGATTTTTTCCTCAAAAGTACCGAGCGTAATCATTCTGTGCACCATTACATTTTTATCTTGACCGATACGATAAGTTCTGTCTGTAGCCTGTTCTTCAACCGCCGGATTCCACCAAAGATCGTAATGAATTACGTTCGTTGCACTTGTCAGGTTAAGCCCTGTTCCGCCGGCTTTTAATGACAAAATCATAAGTTTTGTATCGTCGTCATTTTGGAACCTATCAATTAATTCTTCTCTCTGCGGAACCGTCAATGAACCGTGGAAAAACAGCGGTTCAGTATTGCATTCCTGCGCCAGAACCTTCGTTAAGATATCGCCCATTTCCTTGTACTGGGTAAATATAAGCGTTTTTTCGTTATTTTCCAGAATTGTTTGTACTGTAGAAACACATTTTTCCATCTTACCGGACAATTCTTTGCCCAATTCACCTGATTTTAGGAATTGATAAGGGTGGTTGCAAATTTGTTTAAGCGCAGTAATAAGTTTGAATATGTTTCCGCGCCTGTTAATTCCCGTAAAGCCGCTTATCTTATCCATCATTTCGTTAAGTGTTTTTTCATATAAAACAGCTTGAGGTTTTGTGAGATAGCAGTATTCGTTAAGCACCATTTTTTCAGGCAAATCGGTAATTACGTGCTTATCGGTTTTCAATCGTCTCAAAACAAAAGGCGATACGGACATTTTTAATTTTGCCGCGCGGGAAGTTTCCTTAAACCTTTCAATAGGTATGGCATAACTCTTTTGAAAATCCTTTAAAGAGCCCAAATAACCTTTATTGATAAAGTCAAATATACTCCACAATTCAGTAAGTCTGTTTTCAACCGGAGTACCGGTCATTGCAATTTTTATATCTGATTTAAGCATTTTTATAGCAAGAGTTTGAGCTGTATCAGGGTTTTTAATATTTTGTGCTTCATCAACAATAATCATGCCCCAATTGTGCTTTTTCAACTCTTCAACGTCAATTCTCATGATTGCATAAGTTGTCATAATCACGTCGTGCTTAACGTCAAGCTGTCTTTCCGCTCCATGGTATACAACCGCATCCAGGCTCGGTGCAAACATCTGCAATTCTTTCATCCAGTTGCCCATAAGAGTTGTCGGGCAAATAACAAGAACAGGCTTTGTTAATGTGCCTTCTTCTTTAAGCTTCAAGATAAGGCTTATAACCTGAATTGTTTTACCAAGCCCCATATCATCCGCCATACACGCACCAAAACCTTTGGAAACATTTGTCCAAAGCCATTTTAAACCAACCTGCTGATACGGTCTCAATTCACCGTTCAAAGTTTTAGGAACTGTAACCTCAACAGGTTTTGTAAAGTCTTTTATAACACGCGCAAATGCATCATCGTAATCAAAATCATATTCATCAATCTGACCGGACATCGCTGCATGAATTAATTCCATACGGGACATTGATTTGAGATTAGCTTTTGCGACCTGTTCAAAAATCTTTTTGCCTTCTTCTTTGTCAACAAGCACATATTTATTTTTGTATTTGATAAGCCCTGTGCTATTTTCAACCATCTTATTAAATTCCTCAAGCGAAATCTTGTCGTTGCCGATAGCGATTTCGTATGAGAAATCCAAAATATCATCAAGCGAAATTTTTGAAGAAGAATTACTGTTAAATATATCTGCCAGATCCGCAGAACGTGATGCCTTAACTTTCGCGTTAATTGACGCACGCGGCACAACAACGTTAACCAATTCATCAGGCAATACAACGTCAATCTGGGCTTTTTGAAGATAATAGGCAGTTTGCGTAATAATTTTGTAAACCTCATTAAGGTTCAAATCAAGCGCAAGTTTTTCTTCATCTTCAAATAAATCCTCAAGTTCCGGCATATAGCGGATAGCATAATTCAACTGCTTTTCAACAATTCTTGCTATATCCGACGAATTTGCCCCGAAAACTTCTTCATCCGTGTAAAGTTTATCAATCAAAACGCTTTCATCGGTTTTGCGATTTTTGATATAAACTTTAAGTCTGAATAATTCATCCTCGATTTTTTCAATTTTAAAGAACGGAATAACGTCGTACTTGCCGAGATAAAGTTCATCAAACCACTGGGCAAAGCTTTCTGCGATATCCAGCCCCTTCATAACAGATCTTTGTTCAAGATCTTTAATCATATAAGTTCCGGATTTTACATCCTTAAATCTGTATGCCTTAATCCCTAAAAATTTATATAATACATAATTCAAATAATTATATATAAACTCATAAACAAAATTTTTAGGTTTTTCGCCTTTTATAAAAAGATTTTCCGGAATATTTTCCTCAAACTGATTTACAATTCTTGCAAGCTGCTGATTGGAAATTATCGGCTCATAAACAATTCTGAACATCTGCCCGTGGCGTTTTACCGTCGGGATGAAATACAATTTTTCAATTAATTTCATCACAAAATAGGTCAGCTTATTCATATAGACAAAGGTCGGTGTCAAAGATTCAATGTCAACAATATTACCAAATCCGCCAAAATAATCCAACACAACATCCAATGCAAGCGCATAACCTACATCTTTTCCAAGGACTTGAGAGTTAAAGCGGAAAAGTGACCCCTTTGATTTTAAATAGTATTGGAAATTATTGGTAGGCGTCACAAAAAATGAAATCTTATTATTATCGTTTACAAGATAGAAATTCGTATTTCTGGCAGGGGTATAGGGGCTTAAGAATACGCCCGCAAATTCATCTTCAACAATCTGATAAATCATGCTCAAAGTATAGCGGAAATCCTTGTTCTTAAACCCTTCCGGATTTTCGCTAAGGTTAAAAAACAATTCATCCACGTTATTCTTTTTAAATGAAAAATCTATATCCCAGTTTTGTGTCATAAATTCCTTATTTAATCAATGAATCTGCTGTCATTTCTTTAGGTTTATCAATTCCTAAAAGTGCCAACACTGTCGGTGCAATGTTACATAATGCACCATCTTCTGTCTGTTTCAATTCAACACCCTGAGGTGCATTAATCAAAACAAACGGAACTTCATTAGTCGTATGAGCTGTCTGCGGCTTACCTGTTTCAGGATTAACCATAACTTCTGAATTTCCATGGTCAGCTGTCAAAAGCATAATGACATTGTGTTTTTTGCAAGCATCCGCAATTTCCCCGACACACTCATCAACTGTTTTGCAAGCCTTAACTGCCGCTTCAATTACACCTGTATGACCAACCATATCAGGATTTGCAAAATTCACTAAGATAAATCCGTATTCAGGGTTTTCAATTGCCTTCAAGACATTTTCACAAACTTCAGGGGCACTCATCTCCGGCTGCATATCATAAGTTGCAACCTTTGGAGACGGGACAAGAACACGTGTTTCGTGAGGCTGCGGCTCATCAATTCCCCCGTTAAAGAAGAAGGTAACGTGAGCATATTTTTCAGTTTCCGCTGTTCTGAACTGATTTATTCCGTTAGCTTCCAAAACATCGCCCAAAATATTTACCAGATGTTCTTTCGGGAAAGCCACAGGGAATGTGAAATCCTCATTATAGCTTGTCATTGTTATATAGCAAATATTTTTAAGCACCTTTTTGCGTTCAAAACCGTCGAAATCCGCAAAATTAATTGCTTTAGTAATTTCTCTTGCTCTATCCGGTCTGTAATTGAAGAAAATAACCGCGTCATTATCGTGAATTCTTGATTCTTCACCGCCAATAACTGTCGGGAGCACGAATTCATCGTTGTCACCTCTTGCATAAGACTGCTTAACAGCTTCACAGGCAGAAGATGCATGTTCACCTTCGCCCAATAATAGTGCATTATAGCCTTTTTCAACCCTATCCCAGCGATTATCACGGTCCATTATGTAATAACGTCCGATAACCGTTGCAATCGGAGGCAAACCGTATTTTTTAAGTTCTTCTTCAACCGGTTCCAAAAACGTGCATGCACTTTGAGGAGGAGTATCTCTGCCGTCTAAAAAAGCGTGGACATAAACTTTTTTCAAACCGTTATCAGCTGCAAGTTTAATCAATGCCATAACGTGTTCCAAAGATGAGTGGACACCGCCTGTTGAAACCAAACCATAAATATGTAAAGCTGAATCATTTTTCTTTACATGGTCAATTGCCATCAAGAATCTTTCATTGGCAAAGAAAGATCCGTCTTTTATAGCATTATTAATTCTTGATAAATCCTGATAAACAATGCGTCCTGCACCCAAATTCAGGTGACCGACTTCACTGTTTCCCATCTGACCTGCGGGAAGCCCCACATATTCACCGTCAGCGTGAAGTTTTATAAACTGTTCTTCTTTTTCCAATTTATCAACATGAACGGGATTAGCAAGTTTTGTTGCATCAAATTCGGGGTGATTTTTGCTTATTCCCCATCCGTCCATAATACATAACAATACTCTTTTAGACATTATTATATCCCCTCTTTCTTAATATGAGGACATTTTAACAGGAACATAAAAAAAATTCAATACGACGAAAACTATTTCAAAAAATCATCCCAATATGTTTGAGATGCATCATCAGGCGCATCCGGATTGATATTTTTCCATGCATAATA
>CALUTI010000001.1 GCA_944323695.1 Candidatus Gastranaerophilales bacterium | reverse complement strand
AGCTTTATAAAATTCTGTTTGATAGGCATTGTTACCAGAGCCAAAGCCTCCCCAGTATTCATTTTGAACATTTATTAAATTCTGCATTAACATTTTTTGTCAAGGCATTATTTATTAACCGTCAAGATAATTTCAGCAAGACGGCCGCCCTTTTTGGAGTCAAAATGTATTTCTTTTTTTGTTGATTCTTCGGGTTTAAAATCGTTTTTCTGATAATTAATCAAATATTTCATAAATTCAGGGCTAAACATCAATACTCCTTACACACAAAAAATAAACTACACATTTATATAAAAACATATTTTTTTGAAGAATTGCTTAATTTTAATAAAAATTTTACATTTTTTATTAATATATTTTAATGATATAATTATAGTTGGAGATTAGCATGAAACAGACAGCAATTTTTGATATTATATCGCCGATAATGATTGGTCCCTCCAGCTCACATACGGCAGGTGCCGTGAGACTCGGGCTTCTGGCAAAAAATATTTACGGCGGAGTGCCGAAAAAAGTTACGTTCAAGCTTTTTAATTCATACGCTCAGACAGGAAAAGGGCATGGCACGGAAAAAGGACTTCTTGCCGGAATTTTGGGCTTGCCGGTTGATGACAGACGGATAAAAAATATTTTTGATGATGAAATTTCAAAAAATATTGAATACAAGTTTGAATACTATGAGGATTTTAAAAAACATCCGAATTCCGTTGATTTTGTGTTTGAAAACGGCAGGACTATGGATATTTACGGTGAATCTGTCGGCGCCGGAGAGGTTGTTGTAAGAACAATTGACGGTTTTTCAGTAAAACTCAGCGGGAAATACAATACCTTGATGATTGTGTATGATGATATCCCCGGGATGATTTCAAGGGTTACATCGTTAATTCAGGCTAAAAATATTAATATTGCCTCACTTCACTGTGACAGATATGCAAAAGGTGAAGAAGCATCTATGTGTATTTGTATTGACGGCGATTTGGATAATGATGTTGTGGATGCCGTGAAAAAGATTGACCGGGTGCATTTTGTAAGTTACATAAAGAAATTGGATGACTAAAAAATGGAAACAAAAGGTATAAATACATTTGAACAGTTGTTAGAAGCATGTACTGCCAGAGGAAAACGTATTTGGCAGATTGCGCAGGCTTATGAATCAGAGTGGTGCGAGGTTCCTGTAAATAAGGTTAGGAAATGCGCCACAGAAAGTCTTTTGGCAATGAAAGAAGCAATCAGAACAGGGCTTCAATCAACGGAATTGTCAATGAGCGGAATGTGCGGAAATGACTGCGACAAGCTGCAAAAACGTTTTGCCGAGCGTCCGGCTGTTTTTGGAAAAACTTTCGAAAAGATTTTGACATACGCACTTGCTACAAGTGAAGAAAATATAAGAATGGGAAAAATTGTTGCCTGCCCAACTGCGGGTTCCTGCGGAATTGTGCCGTCTGTAATTATTGCTGTTGCCGAAGATTTTAATATATCAGAAGAAAGACAGGTTAACGCACTCATTACAGCGGGGGAAATCGGAAGAATAATTTCCGCAAAAGTTTCATTAGCAGGTGCTGTTGCCGGTTGTCAGGCTGAATGCGGTGCCGCTGCAGCTATGGCTGCGGGTGCTGTAACCCAGTTGTTGGGCGGACCTCCGAAACAGGTTCTTAATGCCGTTGCACTTGCTTTGAAAAATATTTTAGGTTTAACTTGCGACCCTGTTTGCGGGCTTGTTGAAGTCCCTTGCGTAAAACGTAATCCTTTTATGGCAATTATTGCAATGACAGCAAGCGAGCTTGCAATGTCAGGTGTGGAATCTAAAATCCCCGTGGATGAAGTCGTTGATGCTATGGATCAGACCGGACAACTTATGTCTCCTGCGTTAAAAGAAAGCTCATTGGGCGGCTTGGCACGTACTAAAACCGCTCTTGATTTGCAAAAAAGATTGTTTAGTTAAATAAAACTGCCAAAGGCAGTAGATCTTTTACATAAAAACTATTATGGGAACCTATCAGCATTTTCTTTCTCTTTGTTGCGAAGCAAAGAGAAAGAAAACGCTTACAAAAGAAAGAGAAACACGCGATTGAAATGACCGAGTGCGCAGGGGACACCCCTGCCACCCCGTTAAAGCCGGCTATGCCGGCTCCGCGCCGTGATTATAGGCGCGGTGAAAGATTGCAAGCGTCAGCTTGCAACGGCACGGATGTGCGCCGGTCAGGGCTTGAGCAATCCGAAGGATTGCAAGTATAATCAGCGTGTTTTTCTTTTTCGGTTCACTTTTTCTTTTTGCATCGCAACAAAGCGGATTGCGAGCAGAGGGCGAAACGGCGGCGCGCAGGCGACGGCGTTGCAGTCCCGTTTAACGCGAGCAAACAAGAAAAGAAAAAGTGAACAAAGGTTCCCATAATAGTTTTTCTGTAAAGACAATGTATTATCCTGCCTTTGGCAGTAGTTCTTATGTAAAAAAAGAGCCTTTTAAAGGCTCTTTATTTTATAACAATGTTTACAAGTTTTTTCGGAACCACAATGACCTTTACGATTTCGTGTCCGGCGATTAATTCTTTAATCTTGGGACTTGTCATTGCAGCCTCTTTTAATTCATCCTGCGAAAGCCCTTCATCAACTTCAAGCTTATCTTTAACTTTTCCGTTAACCTGAACAACAAGCGTTATAGAGCTTGCTTTTGCAAGATTTTCGTCCCACTCAAGCCAAGGCTCGTCATGTATTGATGTTTTGGCGCCTAAGTCATGCCATGCTTCCTCAGTTAAGTGAACGGCAACAGGTGACATAAGTTTCAACAACGAAACTATCGCAAAGCTTAAAACATTCTTATCCTCGTCGTCAAGTTGAGCCTTTTTACCCTGCCAATCGTAAATTGCATTGGTAAGCTCTCTGTATTTTGAAATTACCGTATTAAACTGAAAATCATTTGAAATGTCGTTTGTAATACCTTTAATTGCAATATGCACAAGGCGTACAAGGTCATCATTTTCTTTTTTCAATTTGTCGGATAATTTGTAATCCAAAGAGATATTTTCTGCATTAGAGGCAACAAGTCTCCAAACACGGTTTAAAAACTTGTAGCAGCCTTCGACACCGGCATCTGACCAGTCAAAATCACGTGCCGGAGGTGAATCTGACAAGATAAACAATCTTGCGGTATCTGCACCGTAGTTTTCAAATATTTCATCCGGATCAACCGTATTTCCTTTTGATTTAGACATTTTAGAGCCGTCTTTTAATACCATACCTTGAGTTAAAAGGTTTTTAAACGGTTCATCAAAATCCAACAAGCCCAAATCTCTCAGAGCTTTTGTGAAAAATCTTGAATACAATAGGTGTAAAATCGCATGCTCAATTCCGCCGACATACTGGTCTACAGGAAGCCATTTATTTACTAAATCACGATCAAACGGTTTTTCGGAATTTTTTGCATCGGAATATCTTAAATAATACCAGCTTGAACACATAAATGTATCCATAGTATCAGTTTCGCGTCTTGCAGGACCTCCGCAGTGCGGGCAGGTTGTTTGTGCAAACGTTTTTGACGTTGTTATGGGTGATTTGCCTACAACCGAAAAATCAACATCTTTCGGCAGTAATACCGGCAAATCTTTTTCCTCTACCGGAACAATTCCGCATTTGTCGCAATATACAACAGGAATCGGTGCACCCCAGTATCTTTGTCTTGAAATTAACCAGTCGCGAAGTCTGTATTGGGTTTTGAATTCACCAAAACCTTCTTTTACAGCCTTTTCTGTTATTAATTTTTTAGCATCTTCATTTTTAATTCCGCTAAACTCACCTGAATTTACAAGAACACCCGGTTCTGTGTAAGCTTCATCTTTACAGTCGGAAGGATTTTCAGGATTTTGAATAACCACCTTCATCGGAAGATTATATTTTTTAGCGAAATCAAAGTCACGTGTATCATGTGTCGGAACAGCCATTACAGCACCTGTTCCGTATTCAACAAGAGCGTAATCCGCTGTCCACAATGGAAATTCTTCCCCGTTAAACGGATTTATACAGTGAGTTCCCAAAGGCACACCGGTTTTAACCCTATCGGTTGAAAGTCTTTCAATCTCGGTCATTTTACGGGCATTGGCTCTGTATTCTTCAACTGCGGCTTTATTTTCCGGTGTTGTAAGCTTTTCAATATCTTTGTATTCAGGTGCAACAACAAGATAAGTTA
This sequence comes from Candidatus Gastranaerophilales bacterium, assembly GCA_944323695.1. Taxonomy (GTDB): domain Bacteria; phylum Cyanobacteriota; class Vampirovibrionia; order Gastranaerophilales; family Gastranaerophilaceae; genus SIG32. The sequence goes on along the minus strand of CALUTI010000001.1, from coordinate 277,401 downwards.
TTCCGTAAACCGTATCAGGCCTTGTTGTATAAACAGGAACCTCAAGACCTTCGATTTCTTTTACCTTAAATTTAAAAATTGCACCGTGAGATTTGCCAATCCAGTTTGCCTGCATTGTTTTAACGTTATCGCCCCAGCCGGGAAGTTTGTCCAAATCATCCAGCAAAACATCTGCATAATCCGTGATTTTCAAAAACCACTGAGATAAGTATTTTTTCTCAACTTCTCCGTCACAACGCCAGCATTTTCCGTCAATTACCTGTTCATTTGCAAGAACTGTTGCACAGTTTTCGCACCAGTTAACGGCAGCTTCTTTTTTATAAGCCAAGCCTTTTTTATACAATTGTAAAAACAGCCACTGAGTCCATTTGTAATAATCAGGCTTGCAGGTGGTGACTTCTCTGTCCCAGTCGTAAGAAAGCCCGAGCATCTTTAACTGTTTTGTCATATATGAAATATTTTCGTCTGTCCATGTTTCAGGATCAGCGCCATGTTTCATTGCTGCATTTTCCGCGGGGAGTCCGAAGCTATCCCAGCCCATCGGGTGTAAAACATTGTAGCCTTGAGCTTTTTTAAACCTTGCAATTACATCCGTAATTGTATAATTTCTTACATGCCCCATATGAAGTTTTCCCGAAGGATACGGGAACATTGATAAAGCATAATATTTAGGCTTATCACTGTCATCATAGGTTTTGAAAGCACCGGTTTCTTCCCAAACCTTCTGCCATTTTTTTTCTATTTCTTGCGGAAAATAACTCTGTTTCATTCTTTTTCTCTCCCTGTCAAAAAAATCCTAACATGAAACAAAGTAAATTACAATTAATTTTCCCAACTTTTCCAACCCTTACGAGGCCTGAACACAATATCATATCCTAAAATATCGGCAATATCTATTACTTCGCTAAAAGAAATTGTTCCACGTGCAAGCTTATGCGATAAGCTTGACTGAGAATAATTTTTGCCTGTTTTTTTAGTCATATAATCCGCAAATGAAGTAAAAGTTACATCTCTCCATAAAAAAAGAGTTTTTATTCGTTCTTTTATTTTTTTAATATCTTGCATTTTTCCTCCATGCAGAATATTAAAACCTTTTTGACTTCTATTAACTTTTTATGACGTATGTATCATAATAATGCCATGAATAGCATTAAAAAACTGACATTAAACAAACATGCTTTCACGTTAGCGGAAATGATGGTAGTAATGCTGATATTAACGATTGTATTAGCGGCATTTGCACCAATGATGACAAAACGAAAATCAGTAGATTCAACAAGTCCATGGAAATATTCAACGAATAATTCTGATGCATATTACGGGGTAACAGCAACTCAAACTGCCATGATCGGTCAAAATGCAAAAGACAGCAACGATCCTTCAAACAGGTTAACTTTGAATACGGGTAATTCAAATCAGTATTCAGTTTTATTCAAGCAGGGGACTAATATATTAGGGGCAATAAGATTAAATTCAAGCAATTTTTTGTTTAATTCAAGAACAGATTATACTACAGCCCAAAACGGGTCTAAGCTTACCGCAATTGGGGCTCAAGCTCTGGCGTTAAATACATCAGGCTCTAATAACACGGCAATAGGCGCGTCTGCGCTTTCATCAAACACTACCGGCGGAAATAATACTGCTGTGGGTTCGTCAGCTCTTGTAAGTAATACTACCACAAGCGGCAATACGGCTTTTGGGTATCAGACTTTGTTTTCAAATGCTACAGGCGCTCAGAATACGGCAATAGGTGCTTCTGCATTACAAAGCAATCGGGCAGGATCAAATAACACTGCAATTGGGGCAAATGTGATGACAGAACATAGAGATGGCAGCAATAACACCGTAGTTGGCAGTGAGGCATTTAGTAAACATTCTTTTGGAACTGAGAATATAGCTATCGGCTATAAAAGTTTGGGCGGAAAAATAACAGGTACAGGTGTAACAGAAAATAATAATTATAACACTGCCGTTGGAAGTTATGCTTTGAGTGAACATTATTCAGGTAATTATAATACAGCTATTGGGTATAAAACTTTGGGAGCATTAGACGAGTATCTCACAAGTCATACAGGCAGAAGTTATAATACTGCGATTGGCAGTCATGCCTTGGGTAATAATCATAGTGGTGAATATAATACAGCAGTCGGTGCTAATGCACTCTTAAGTTCCACTTCTGGCGATTATAATACAGCCTCGGTTATGGTGCATGTTCCGGTGTTACTTCCGCAAGTTATAAAACCTGTATAGGATATGGGGCAGGACCAACAGGAGGATCAGCTCAGGTTAGTGACGAGAAAATTGTATACATCGGCGATAGTGATACAAAGGTTTACATTCCGGGAGATTTGCAAGTCGTAGGACAGTTATTAACATCTGGTACAACCTCAGACCGGAGACTTAAAAATATCAAGAGCGAAAATTCAGACGGTTTGGAAAAAATCCGTGAATTAAAAGTTTTTAACTATACATTTAAAAAAGATGATGTCGGAACTCCTCAAGTAGGCGTAATCGCGCAGGATTTAATAAAAATATTCCCGAATTCAGTGACACAAGGCGATGACGGATATTTAAGAATTCGCTGGGATGAAATGTTCTATGCACTTATTAATGCGGTTAAAGAAATTGATAAAAAAATTAACGAACTTATCATAAAAATTACCGGACTTGACAGCAGAATTAAAAAGTTGGAAACCGAAAATGCATTACTCAAAAAACAAAATGTTGTCTTAATTAAACAAATTTCCGATATAAATACAAGACTAAATAAAATTGAGAAAGGTTTTTAACATCCCCCCAGGATGTTGGCAACTGTTTTTGTTCAAAAAACGGTTGCCCTGTTTCTTTGTTTAGAATATAATAATTTGTATGAGAAAGATATTTTTAGCTTTATTAACCGGTCTATTTTTATTCACAAACCCGACTTCGATTGCACAGGCGGGATTTTTCACTGATACAAAATCCGAAATAATCCAAAATATTCAAGAGAGTTCTGCAAAAAAATATATCAGAAGAGCCTTGGAAAAACAAACCAAATATGCATCAAAGCATGATTATACGGGGCTTTTCAATTTATATGCGCAGGATTTTGTAAATACTGACGGATTTACAAAAGATGTTTATTTTACATTAATAAAAGATACCTGGACATCATATCCTGATATAACTTATACAACCGAAATAAGAGATATAACAGTTAACGGCGATACAGCAAGTGCAGAAGTTTATGAGACTTCTCTTGCTACATCAACCCAGTTAAATGAAGGTATAACGCTTTACGGTGAATTGCATTCATATTCAAACGGCGTGTATTATTTCAAAAAAATAAAGGGCAAATGGCTGATTTCAGGTGAAAAAGTTTATAAAGAAAAGTCATTTTTGAAATACGGAGACACCAGATTTATCAATATGGACTTAATTTCTCCGGAAAAAGTCACTCCAAATGAATATTATACAGCATCTTTAAAAATTGATTTGCCGGAAAACGCTTTTGCAATCGCATCAATAGGCAAAGACGAGATAACTTATCCGCAGGAGCAGGCAGAAGAAGTTTTCAGAAGAATGCCCGAGGATAATATTTTGGAAAGAATGTTTTATGCTAATAAAAATGGCAAAAACGAATATAATGTTGCATCAATCGGAGTTTCAAAATCCGAACAGATAACCCCTGAAAAAATCCGTGTTTATATTGCAGGTCTGGCATTTATTATGACCAGAGTAAATGTAGAAGATGAGGTTAAAGATGCACCAAAAGATAAGTAAATATTTTTATTTTACAATCTGTTTTGCATTTTTCGTTTTTGCAACTTTATATCTGTCAGATTTAATTGTCTCACAGCTTTTGCATGGATTTTCGTACACAAATGATTTAATCTCGCTGAACTATGTTGAAAACACAGGGGCTGCTTTCAGTATTCTGCAAGATTCACGCGAGGTGCTTATAATTGCGTCTGTCGTGGCTATATGCGGTATTGTTGCATATATAATAAGGCATATATCAACTATTTCAATGAAGGCAATATTTTTTCTTGCAATGCTTGGCGCGGGAATTGGCGGGAATTTACATGAAAGAATTGCGCTCGGATTTGTCAGAGATTATTTTCAGCTTAACTTTATAGACTTTCCGGTGTTTAATATAGCGGATATTTTAATAAATATCGGTGTGATTGCAATTATAATAATGATTTTGCTTAAAAAGAAATTATGATAATTTTTGTTGACGAAAATGATGAAAATACAAGACTTGATAACTACCTTTCGGGGATGTTTTCAGATATTTCACGCTCTAAAATACAAAATTTTATAAAAGACGGAAAAATTCTTGTAAATAATACCTTAAAAAAGTCTGCATATACGCTTAAAGACGGTGATAAAATTGAATTTGAAAAGCTTGAAAACGAAGAAATAAAAATTGAGCCGCAAAATATTCCGCTTGATATAGTTTATGAAGATGAAAACATGCTTGTTGTAAATAAGCCCTCAGGAATGCTTACTCACCCGACATCACAAGAGCGTGAAAACACCCTTGTAAATGCGCTTTTATACAAATACGGGGATAATTTATCCGATATAAACGGCGAATTTAGGCGCGGGATAGTCCACCGTCTTGACAGAAATACCTCCGGACTGTTGATGATTGCAAAAAATAACGCTGCTCACGAATTTTTAGCCAAGCAGATTAAAGACCATTCAATAACAAAAAAATACAGGGCTATTTTAAAAGGAAATTACAACGGTGATGAGGACAGAATTGATTTACCAATCGGCAGACATCCGAAACAACCCCATAAAATGGCGGTGGTACCGGTCAAAGACGGAGGCAAAGAAAGTGTTACGCTTTTAAAAGTGCTTGAACGCTTTAAAGAAGCGACTTACGTTGAATTAACACTTATAACAGGCAGAACACACCAGATTAGAGTCCACATGAGTTATATGAAGCATCCTGTCTATAATGATACCCTATACGGGGCTGGAGAGGGCAGAGTTAAGACACAGGAGCAGGTTTTGCAATCCTATTATCTGAGGTTTACAAAACCGGTTACAGGTGAGATAATAGAGTTGGAAATTGAACCGGATGAAAAAATTAACAAGGTTCTAACATTTTACAGAAACAGGAGAGTCTAATGAAAAAATTAATAAATATCGTATCATATCTTTTGGTTTTAGGCGTAATTTACATCGCAATAGTAAACGCTTCCGAGATTTTGAATTTACATTTCTGGGGAGTTAAAGGCACTGCAGAGACTCTGGGAATGCCTGAATATACAAAAACTTTAAATCTTGCGGTATATACATTTATTGTGCTTGTTATAGGTTTATTTACCGGAATCTGCTGGATGGGACAGTTTTATCTGGCGCAAAAAGAAAAATTAAACGCATACAAAAGAGAACTTGAAAAAAGCTCTATTACAAATTCTTCAAGCACCTCAAGAGTTGAAGTTCTTGAGGCTAAAATAGCTACTTTGGAAAAAGCCCTTGATGACGCTTTAAATAAATAGTTTTGAACTTAAAAAGGGCGCATAACGCGCCCTCTCCTTAGTGATATATAGCGGAAATCCGCTTAAAATATTCTTAAGCTTCAGCTTCTTGTTTTTGCTGATTAATCAAATTTTGAAGCTTATCTTTGATTTCGTCGCCTTTTTTCTGCAAATCAGAAACTACATCGTCTGCTTTTGATTGAATTTCTTTTACTGTTTCATCTGCTTTTCTCATAGCTTCTTTTGCTGAATCGGCTAGCATTGCGCGGGTTTCTTCACCGGATTTTGGAGCCAAAAGGATTCCTGTAATGGCGCCTATTGCACCGCCTACTATAAAACCTGCTAAAAATCTTGTTGCTGACATATTATTTCACTCCTTTTCTTTTACATTTTTACTTTGTTTGAGAAATTTTCAATCACCATAAAAGGCTATTTTTTTGAAAATAATCCCATCATTGAAACAAAACCTTTTAAAAATCCGCCTAAAATAGATTCAGATATAAGTTTTGTTTTGCCTATTACTCTTTCAATCATAACTTTTACGTTATCAACGCCTTTATCCGTACTTTGAACAAGTTCATTAATAGTTCGTAAAGTTTCGCTTAATTCCTGAAGTGTCGGCTTTAATTCGGTATTAAGCATAATTGATGTTTCATTCAAATTTTTTGACAGTTTAGACAAATCAATTAATAATTTTACCAAAAATCCGGCAACAACAACCAGTACAACACTTGTTACCCATGCCAAAAAAGTAAGTCCTTGATTTAATGCTATTTGTGAAAAGTCCATAGTTAATTTCCTTTATTATTCCTAGTATGTGAATTCACTTTCGCCATCTTCCAGTTCTTTAGCTTTTCTAAGTTTTCTGTTTTTGAGCATATTGCTAAATTTTCTTAACTGTCTTTCAAGCTTGTATCTCATAAGGTCAACTGACTCAAGCGCCTGTTTTTTAGCTTCCGTAATTGCAGGAGAATTTTCTTCATACAATTTGCAAGCTGTTTCTTTCAGCTGGCGTCTTGATTCTTCACCCGGTTTCGGCGCATAAAGAACACCTGCTATAACACCGCCGATTACGCCTGCTATAAGCCCCATTCCGAACATAAATGACTTATTCTTGCTCATAATGTATACCTCTTCTTTCTTTTCAGTAATTATAACATATTTTTTTACGAATTACAAGCCGCACCCTTATCCCAGCAGTCCTTTAAGACCACTGCCAGCTGCATTGCGGAAAGACATTTTTTACTCTTGCCTTTTAATAAAAACAATAGTGCATATATTAATACAGTTCTCATAATTGAAATTGTATATTCCTGCTTTTTCTTTTCCGCAAATTTACATAAAGCGTGCACACCTTCAACAAGTTTTGCTACAGCATCTTTTGCTGCATTAAGTCCATCTTTAAGCTTAGGTTTGCTTTCCGTTATTGTTTCTGAAAGCATCAAAACTTTTTCGTCCAGCTTTTTTATCAGACAAATGAGATTGGCTGCAATTATCAATTCTGCTATTAAAATTACTGCGATAAAAAAATACATTTTTTCTTCTTTTGTATTATTATATTTGAAGTATAGAATAATTATTTAAAAATTGGAATACACTTATGGGACTATTTATGAAAACAAAATTTTATACGGCGCTTATGATGTCCAAATTGACTTTTGCAGGACTTAAACTTCTTCAAAGGCCTGCAACATCTTATGCCGGGTATATTGCGCTTAAAATTTGTCCCGAATTTCTTGCTTTTTCAAAAAAATATATAAAAAATAATCTTATAAATGTAACCGGTACAAACGGTAAAACAACCACATCAGGCTTAATTGCACATATTCTTGAAAATACCAATCAAAGCGTAATACATAACCTTAAAGGTGCAAACATGCTCACAGGAATTGCAAATGTCTTTGCGCTTAACATAAGACCTTTAAAAAGATTTGACTATGCGGTAATCGAAACTGATGAGGCTTATTTGACAAAGGTATACGATTATGTAAAAGGCGACACCCTTGTTGTGACAAATCTTTTCCGCGACCAGCTGGATAGATACGGGGAATTGGATTACACCGCAAAGATTATAAAAGAAGCTGTTTTAAAAAATCCTGATTTAAAACTGATATTAAATGCGGATGACCCGATTGTGTCATCATTTGCAAAAGCTGATAACACAATATTTTACGGATTTGACGATGTTGAATACAATTGCAGATACAAAGATGAATCAAATGCCCCGTCAGAAGCTTTCAACTGTATTTGCGGGGAACCATTAAAATATACAAAAAGATTTTACGCGCAGCAGGGGCACTATTTCTGCGGCAAATGCGGCTATAAACGCCCCGAGTGCAATTATTCGGCAAAAGTTAAAATATTTGATGAATATTCAATGCTTTATGTAACATATTGCGGTATAACTTTTGAATTCAAGGTTAATCTTGTCGGCTTATATAATGCTTATAATGCGCTTGCAGCGATTGCAACGGCTTTTGAAAACGGCTTAAATCAGGCAGAAATTCAAAATGCACTTGACACCTACCACTCTGTTTTCGGCAGAACGGAAACGAGAGTTATAAACGGTCATAAAACGCTTATCCAGCTTATTAAAAATCCTGCCGGGGCAAGCGAAGTTTTGAAAACCGTTGACCTGAATTCAAATATACTAATTGCGATTAACGACGATTATGCTGACGGACGCGATGTCTCCTGGCTTTGGGACAGCGACTTTGAACAGCTTCAGGACGCACAAAAACTTGTTGTCACCTCAGGCAAAAGAGCTTATGATATGGCTGCAAGGCTTAAATATGCAGGGATCCCTCAGGAAAAAATAATTATTGAACCAAATATTAAAAAAGCCGTCAAATTTGTCGCAAATTCCGCAAAAAAAGACGAGAAAATTACAATTTTGCCATCATACACGGCACTTTTGAAAATAAGTAAATACTAAAGGAGAATAAAAATGTTATTAGGCGTAAATATAGATCATGTTGCAACACTCAGAAACGCGCGGGGAGGAGTTGAGCCCGACACAATTAAAGCTGCTGAAATCTGTGAACTCAACGGCGCAACCTCAATTACTACCCACCTGCGTGAAGACAGACGCCACATAAAAGACAGCGACGTCAGAACATTAATCCATACATTAAAAACAAACTTGAACCTTGAAATGGCTGTAACAGATGAAATGCAAAAAATTGCACTTGAAATAAAACCGCATTCCGTCTGCCTCGTTCCCGAAAAAAGACAGGAAGTCACCACAGAGGGCGGACTTGATGTTGCAGGACAACTCGAAAAAATAACAGAATTTGTAAAACCGCTAAAAGATGCGGGAATTCTGGTAAGCTTATTTATTGACCCGACAGATGCTCAGGTTAAAGCCTCCGCACAAACCGGTGTACAGTTTATAGAAATGCATACGGGACAATATTCTGAAAAATTCGGCACCCCGGAAGAAGAAACGGAATTCTTGAAGCTTAAAAATTCTGCTAAACTGGCTCAAATTTTAGGACTAAAAGTTAATGCAGGACATGGTTTAAATTATAATAACGTTCACAGAATGCACGAAATTCCCGATTTGTATGAATTAAATATCGGGCACAGCATAATTTCCCGTGCTATATTTGTCGGCCTGCCGCAAGCAGTACAAGAAATGAAAGATTTGGTGAAATAATGAAATCTAAAGAAGAAATCATTAAAGAAATGCAGGAAGTCGTTGCACAAATGGTAATTGATGACCTTGAAGAAGATCCGTCACTTGCAAACGAAATGTTTGAATGCGATTGCTGCGGTCAGTTAAAACCTCTTGCAGGCTCCATTGAATACAGCGGTTATAGACTATGCAATGACTGCGTCTTAATCGCGGAAACAGGTTTTGCATTAAACAAAATCCATGATATTCAGGAAGTTATTGATGCTATGGAAGATAGACGTCTTGAAGAGCTTTGCGACTTCATTAAACAAGAAGAAAATCGTTCATCTAATTAAATTGGATTAGAAAAAACTAATTCTAAAGTATTAATTTTTCTTTACATATAGTTAAAAAGAATTAGTCTCCGGGTATAAAAAATTTATACCGGATTTTGGAGTGCGAAAATAAAAGAAAGGTGAACCTATATGATGAGAAAAAATGCATTTACCCTTGCGGAAGTTTTGATTACTTTAGGTATTATTGGCGTCGTAGCCGCAATGACTATCCCAACATTAATTTCAAATACAAATGGTGCACAATTTAAAACAGCTTACAAAAAAGCATTGTCAACATTAAATCAGGCTGTATTGATGAATATAGCGCTTGAAGATACTGATTTTTCAACGTTAAAAGCCGATGCTCAAACCGGTCAGACATTACCTGATGATTCTTTATCAAAAATGTTAATTAACAGAATGCAGTCCGCTACGGATATTACAACAAGCTACTTTACAGCTGCAACTAATATTGGTGCAATTGAATACACCGGTGAAGTTGTATGTACTACAGAAAACAAGCAGGATGAAGATTCTGCTTGTTATCAATCAAATAATGCATCTGAAACAGGTACGGCATCAACATTTACTCCGACAAGTACAGCCGCAAAAGTATATTCATTTGCAGATGGTACAGCCTTCGGTTTTGATATTCAGGCTGCAAATTGTACTGATTCAACAAAAGGAACCGCAAATAATGTTTGCGTCGGCTTTATAGATGTAAATGGTGCAACAGGTCCTAACACAGTGATTACTTGCGATAACGGTGAGGAAGGCGGAACAGGTACTGATGCATGCACAGTATCATCTTCTGCAGTAACAGACATCTATCCGGTCTATATCCACGGTCAGACAGTTGAACCCGCATCTGATGCGGCAAGAGCAGTTTTATTCGGTAAGTAGAAATTCTCTTACCCTATGCAGACCCCACAAAAAGCACAAGATTGTATCTTGTGCTTTTTTACGTGCTATAATACAATTATGGATAAGAAAATTTCTGACAAAGTTATAAACAGATTAACCTTATATCACTGCATTTTACAGGATTTTTTAAACAGCGGTGAAACATACATTTCAAGCGGACAGATTGCCGCACTTTTAAACATAGATGATTCACAGGTCAGAAAAGATATAAGCATCCTGAATAATTCCGGCAAATCACGAATAGGGTATATTGTTGAAGAGTTAAAAACTTCAATTGAAAAAACATTGGGTTTTTCAAAGACCAAAAAAGCTTTTATCGTCGGCGCCGGAAATTTGGGCATGGCGCTTGCTAAATACGATAATTTTACTAATTACGGTTTAAATATAATTGCACTTTTTGACAACGATCGTAAAAAAATAGGTACAACCGTAAACGGAAAACTTTTAATTCTTGATGTTGAAAAACTTCCGAATTTAGCACGAAAAAACAACGTTGACATAGCAATTTTAACCGTACCGGGCAAATATGCGCAAAAAACCGCTGATTTTTTAGTCGCAGCCAATATAAAATACATCTGGAATTTTACGCCGACAGTCTTAAGCGTGCCAAAAGACGTTCAGGTCTGGAACGAAAACTTAATGGGCAACTTTTTGCAATTCACTTACAACATTTAAGTTATAAAGATGCCTAAGCCCTTCCAGAGTAAGTGTAGGATTTATATAGTCAAACGGTCTTTCAAGATAATTTGCAATCAAACCTGAATAACCGCCTGTTGCAACAAGAACGGCTCTCTGACCAAGCTCTTTTTCGCATTGTTCGACGAGTCCGTCTATCATGCAGGCAGTGCCGCGGATTACACCTGATAAAATTGCATCAGTTGTATTGTGCCCGATTGCTTTTGTAGAAATTGCAACATCAATTCTTGGCAGTTTTGACGTAAATTTATTCAAAACCTTCATCTGCAAATTTATACCCGGTGCTATCATCCCGCCTATGAATTCACCTTCTGCATTTATAATATCAAAGGTTGTTGCAGTGCCAAAATCCACAACAATGGTAGGCTTATTATACAAAACATAAGCTCCTGCGGCATTAGCAATTCTATCAGCGCCAACTTCATCAGGAAAATCCGTTTTTATTTTCACACCTGTATTAATCTTATTAGTCAAAAATACGGGTTCTATAGAAAACACATTTTTGACTGCGCGCATAAATTTGTCGTTAAGCTCTTCAACAACAGAGCCTACAATACAACCATCGACTTTGAAGTCTTTAAATAAAGATTTTAAAAGCACTTCATATTCTTCCAAAGATAAATCTTTATCGGAAGCGAGTCTGAATTCTTCTACAAGCGCCTCATCATCAAAAAGCCCGAGTGTAATATTGGTGTTTCCTATATCTGCGGTCAATAACATAATAAAATAATCCCTTTGCAGGGATTATTTTATATCAAACAAACTTTTTTGTAAAATTATGCTTGTACAGCAGTCTGGCTCGGCTGTGTCCCGCCATTTCCAAAGATTGAATTACCAACGTCTAATGTAAATGCAACCTTCGGAGCTGCAGCACCATCTGAGAATAATGAATTGATTTTTTTCATCTTTTTCTCATCGGCATAATTTGTTGCCACATCATTTTTATCATATCCAACCGCTTTTACGCCATCAACTCTAGACATAGTTTATACTCCTCGTTAATATAACTTATATATATAAAGTATTTATTTACTGGCAAATTGCTTACATGTCTAAAAAGCTTTACAATTTGTTACATAAAGACGGTTATTTGGCCGCCTTTTTTAATATATTAAAAAATCATAACATTCAGCCCGCGGGAGTTTTTTAGTATTATAATAGAAAAAGTAAATAGCAAAAAGGGATAGAAAATTGAGAGAGAAATATTATTTTATTGCAATAGGCGGAATAGGAATGAGCGGTCTGGCTAAATACCTTTTGGAAAACGGCTATGAGGTATCAGGTTCGGACATTAATGACAGCAAATATATTGATAAATTACGTGATTTGGGCGCAAAAGTTCATATAGGCCATGATGAAAATAATCTTCCTGGAGATTGTGTTGTGGTTGCAAGCACCGCAATTAAGGAAAATAATCCCGAAATGCAAAAGGCAAGACGACTTGGATTAACTGTTCTTCACAGATCCGATGTTCTTGCAAAATTGTCTGGTATGGGTAAATTTTTTATAGGTTTTTCAGGAACTCATGGAAAAACCACAACCAGCGGGCTTTGTGCTTATGTATTAGAAAAAGCAGGACTAAAGCCTTCTTATGTTATCGGCGGAATGCTTCCTGATATCGGTACAAACGCACATTCACAGGATGGTAAATATTTCTGTGCAGAATTGGATGAAAGCGACGGGACTATTGTCAAATACAGTCCTGATGTAGTTGTGGTAAATAATCTTGAAGCTGATCATCTGGATTTTTACAAAAACGGTTTGACCTCTATTATTGAGACTTTTGACAAATTTATTTCAAATCTTAAACCTGATTCGAAAGTTTTGGTTAATAATGACTGTAAGGGGGCAACGCAATTATCAGGCAGGAATTTTATAACTTACGGTCTGAATGATGCGGATTATGTTGCTAAAAATGTTGAATATAACGAAGATTTTACGACTTTTGATATTTATTATAAGGGTGAATTTTTATCAGATATGAAAATTTGCTTAAAAGGTCAGCATAATGTGTATAATTCTTTAGCTGTATTTGCGGCGCTGAGAGAATCCGGGGTTGAGACGGATTTAGTTAAGCCTCATTTTGCAACATTCACGGGTATGGGGAGAAGATTCCAGAAAGTTTGCGAATTTGACGGTATAAGTGTTTATGATGATTACGCGCACCATCCGACTGAAATCAAGGCAACTCTTTCTTCTGCTAAATCATTTAAAGGCAGAAATGTTATTGCTGTTTTTCAGCCGCACAGATTTACAAGGCTTGCTAATTTGTGGGAAGATTTTTTGAACGCATTTGATGATGTGAACCATGTTGTTGTGACAGATGTTTATGCGGCATCTGAGGCGCCGATTGATGGTATTACTTCTGAAAAATTCACACAAGAATTATCAGAAAAACATTCTGCTGAATATTTGTCAGGCAGTATTAAGGATGTTGCCAAAAAACTTTTCCCTGAATTAAAATCAGGTGATATTATAATCGGGCTTGGTGCAGGAACCATTACAAATCTTGGCAAAGAGCTTTTAGCTTTAAGTAAGGAGACAGCAAATGCTTGCGGAAAATGATTTTGATATTTCAAAACTCACATCTTTTAAAATTGGCGGAAAGGTTAAAAATCTTTACTTTCCTGAAACTCTGGCTGAGTTTGTTGAAATTTTGGAAGCTGAGCCTGAAGCTGTTGTTGTCGGGAATTTATCAAATATTTTGGTCTCATCTAAAGGCTATGACGGGGCTTTGATTTGCACAAAACGTATTGATGAAATATCCGTTGAAGGGAATATTATAAATGCCGGCGCCGGTGTGCGAGGTACAAAATTATCTAAGCTGGCCGCAGCGGAAGGCTTGAGCGGATTAGAATTTATGATAGCATTCCCCGGTTCTGTAGGCGGTGAGGTTTATATGAACGCGGGTGCGCATGGGCAGATGATTGCGGATGTTTTGAAGTCAGCGCTTCTCTATTCTCCGGAAGACGGCATTGTGAAATTTTCAAATAAAGAAATGGAGTTTTCATACAGAACTTCAATCTGCCAGAAAAAGCCATATATTGTTTTGTCTGCAGAATTTGAATTAAAGCCGGATACTGCTGAAAATATTCAGGAAAAAATGAATGAGAATTTGACGTTCAGACAAAATAAGCAGCCTTCTTTAACCTTGCCGAATTGCGGAAGTGTATTTAAAAACCCTGAAGGTGATTCTGCAGGCAGGCTTTTGGAATCTATAGGCGCAAAAGAGATGAAGGAAGGCGGCGTTCATGTTTTTGAAAAACACGCAAACTTTATAATAAATGATAACAATGCAACTTCAATGGATGTTTTAAGACTTATGGATAGAATGTCCTCCGCGGTTGAAAATAAATATGGTATAAAATTGCTGCCTGAAGTTCGGTACTTGGGCGGAAACGATGAAGAAGAGGTAAATTTATGCAGGAAATTACAAATAGGATCGATAAAAATTCAAAAATAGCTGTTCTTTGCGGCGGAATGTCATCAGAGGCAGAAGTTTCAATGCGTTCAGGCAAAGGATGTTTTGAGGCACTTCAAAGACTCGGCTTTTCTAACGCTGAAATGGTTGTTGTCGACAAAGATATTGCCCTAAAGCTTAAAGAAGGCAAATATGATTATGCCTTTAATGCTTTGCATGGCAAATACGGTGAGGACGGCTGCATACAAGGTTTGTTGGAAATTTTGAGAATTCCTTATGCCGGTTGCGGCGTTATGGCAAGTTCTGTTTGTATGAATAAGGAATTTACCAAAAGAATTCTTTCTACAAATCCTGATATTATTATGGCAAGATCTGCTTTTATTAAAAAAGGCGATGATATTTTTGAAAAGACTGCCGATTTGAATTATCCGTTATTTATCAAACCTGTCAGTGAAGGCTCAAGCTTTGGTATGACAAAAGTTGATAGAAAAGAAGATTTAAAAGCAGCTTACGATACTGCCGTAAAATACAATGATGATGTACTTGCTGAAGAATTTATTGACGGATTTTTTGTAACCGTCGGTGTGTTAGAAAATGATGGCAGAGCATTTGCAACCGAAATTCTTGAAATCAGACCCAAAAATGAATGGTATGATTTTGAAGCAAAATACACTCAAGGGATGTCAGATTTTATTTGTCCCGCAAATTTGTCACCGGAGGTTACTGAATATGTAAAAGAGCTTGCGGTAAAAGCTTTTGAGACTGCAGGTTGCAGCGGCGTTGCAAGAATTGACTTTATGATGAAAGACGATATTCCGTATTTATTGGAAATCAATACAAGCCCCGGGATGACAGCTACAAGTGATTTGCCGGCGCAGTCTCTTGCTATGGGAATTGATTATGATAATTTGGTGTTATTAATATTAAACAGCGCAGGATTAAATAAATAATGACTGACTATGAAGAATTTGAAAGTCCGGAAGAACTTTTAAAAGCAAAACAGAGAGAAAGACAAGTAAGAAAGGGTAAAAAAAAGCAGAGCTTTTTGAAAAGTTTGCTGCGCTTTTTAACCGGCTGCGCTATTATTGCGGGTGTTTATTATTTTTCAACACTCAGCGGCTGGTACTTGCCTAAAGATGTTTTTAATAACTTTAACCCTGCATATATTCAAATCGTCGATAATAAAATAGTCAAAACTGACAAAGTAAAAAGCGTTATGAAGCAGGTTGAGGTTCCATCTCTGCCCATTTATATGGCCAATTTGAATGAACTAAAGTATAAGCTTATGTCGCTTGCGCCTGTTGATGAGGTTTACATAAGACGGTATGCTTTTCCTGCAAGGCTTTTGATAATTATCAGAGAAGCAACTCCTGTGATTACAATTGCACCTGATGCTAAAGTAAAGCCTGTTGCGGCATTTACAAGGGAAGGAAGATTAATTATCGGTGCTGATTATTTACCGCTTCCTGATGAATATAAAACAATTAAGGTTCTTTCATACGGCAATAAAGGTGATGATTACAGAAAGTGGGATGTAAGTAAAATAAGGCAGATTCAAAAAATCGCAAAATATGTTGAGACATTTTCTCGCGAAAAAATTGAATATATAGATATGCGAAATCCGGATGATATTTATGTAAAAATTCAAACGGTGCCTGTTCGTCTTGGACCGCCGGATGATAATATTTATGAAAGGATTAAGCGTCTTCCGTCAATTTTGCCTCAGGTTGAGAAAGTTAAGGGCAAGGTTAAGTATATTGATTTAAGCTGGGAAAAAGTTAACTATTTGAAGTTGGAATAGAGGAGTAATAATGAAAGTTGCATTAGCACAGACAAGATTTAAAACAGCGGATTTTGATTTTAATTATAAGCAGATTACAGAACAAATCGAAAATACAGATTGCGATTTAATAGTTTTTCCGCAATATGATATGGAAGATACTGGAGTAAAAGATCTTGTATTTGATGACAGAGCGCAGAATGCGGAGATGGCATTTTACGAAAAAATTGCACAGCAAAATTATGATAAGGCTGTCTTGATTGGCGATGTTTTAATCCAAAACGGCGAACTCTGCGTATCTGAAGACGGTTTTTATATAATTCAGGGCAAAAATGTTTATGTGGATGAAATCTTTAGAGATGATGTCATTTGCGATTTGTATGTTCTTGCAAAAAATAAATATTTCGTTATGAATGAATATAGGAATTTTATTGACAGCATAAGTACAAGAAACGATTTTATATATGTAAATGCTGTTGGTATGGCTGATGAGAATGTATTTGCCGGCGGAAGCTTTGCTAAAAACAGAGAAAACGAGCTTGTTTTGAATATGCCGGTATGTGAAACGGCCTGTCAAATTATTGATTTTTCCGACGTAATTCAATATGAAGAATCCCAAATCGAAGAAGTAGTATATAAGGTTTTGACCTATGCATTGAGAGAATATTGTGAAAATACCGGATTTAAAAAGATAATTCTCGGTCTTTCAGGCGGAATTGACAGTGCATTAACAGCTGTTCTCGCGGCTGATGCTATGGGTGCTGAAAATGTTTTGGGTGTTATGATGCCGAGTATGTATTCATCAGAAGGCAGCGTGACAGATTCAGTTGCTTTAGCGCAAAATCTTGGAATAAAAACCGAAAAACATTCTATTACGCCTTTGTTTGACAATTTTATGGAAAAAATTGCACACGAACATAAGCAGGATTTGGCGGAAGAAAATTTGCAGGCGCGCTTGAGAGCGATTATATTGATGTTTTTCTCAAATCGTGATAACAGATTGCTTTTATCCACAAGCAATAAATCAGAAGCTGCCATGGGGTTTGGAACCTTATACGGCGATCTTGCAG
Source organism: Candidatus Gastranaerophilales bacterium (assembly GCA_944323695.1). Taxonomy (GTDB): domain Bacteria; phylum Cyanobacteriota; class Vampirovibrionia; order Gastranaerophilales; family Gastranaerophilaceae; genus SIG32. Next base: position 260,082 of record CALUTI010000001.1, on the reverse strand, counting down.
GCGGTCTGAATTTAATTTGTGATTTGACAAAAACAAATGTGTATAAACTTTCTGCATATATTAATCGTGAAACCGAAAGAATTCCGCAGGCAATTATTGATAAAGCGCCGTCTGCAGAGCTTCATCCGGGGCAGAAAGATCAGGATAGGCTCCCTGAATATGCCGTGCTTGACGATATTATTGAAATGTATGTTGAACAAAACAGACCTGTTGAAGAAATCGGAGCAAAATACGGTACTGAGCTTGTTTTGGATACGATTAAAAAAATATACAGAGCACAATTCAAACGTAAACAATGCTGCCTTGGCGTAAGGCTTACCGAACGTTCGTTTACAAATGGAGTTGATTTGCCCGTTATGCAAAGGTTTTATTAATTATGAATTATGAAGATGCAGTAAAACTTTTGACAAGTCAGGGGAAATTCTATATTGAACTCGGGCTGGAAAGAATTTCAAAAGTACTTGAGCTTTTAGAAAATCCTCAAGACAAACTCAAATGTATTCACGTTGCGGGAACAAACGGCAAAGGCTCTGTATGTGCAATTATCGCTTCTGTTTTAAAAGAAGCCGGCATGCGTGTCGGTTTGTACACAAGCCCGCATATTTTTGAATATACGGAAAGGATAAAAATTTCCGGCAAGGATATTTCTAAAGAGGATTTTGCCGGATATATCAATGATGTTTGCAATCTTGCCGACAAAAATCAAATTCATCTTACGGAATTTGAAATTCTTACAGCTGTTATGTTTAAATACTTCGCAGACAATAATGTTGATGTGGTCGTGCTGGAAACGGGACTTGGCGGAAGATTTGACGCTACTAACGTTATCAAATCAAATTTGTGTTCAATAATAACCCACATAGATTTTGACCATACAGAGCGCTTAGGTAATACTTTAGAGCAGATTGCGTTTGAAAAATCCGGCATTATAAAAGAAAATTGCCCTGTTATCACCTACGAAGGCTATGAAATTATAAAAGATACGGCAGATAAAAAAAATTCTCTGATGATTATGGTATCGCCGTTTGAAGATACTACAAATCTTGCATTAAAAGGACTTTATCAGCAGGAAAATTTGTCGCTTGCCTTGACCGCCGTCCGATATTTATTCCCAAAAATATCAGAAAATACTATTCAAAACGGCTTGAAAAAAGTTCAGCATCCCTGCAGGTTTCAGTATATCCACGAAAAAAACATGATAATAGATGCAGCCCATAATCCGAACGGTATCCGTGCACTAAGGCAAAGTCTTGATTTTTATTATATGAATATGCCCAAGCGGTTTATTTTCGGCTGTCTTAAAAATAAAGATTACAAAACTATGATTGCAGAATTGTTTGATAAAAATGATGAAATTTATTTCTATCACTTCAATTATCCGAATTCTGCAGAGGTAGAAGAACTTCAGGCTGTATGCCCGTATCCTTCATTTGAATTTACATCGCGGAATTTTGATTACAATGACGGGAAATTAACCGTTGTCTGCGGATCTTTTTATATGATAAAAGAACTTCTTCAAAAACTTTAATTTTCGCGTCCTTTGGAAACCATTTCTTCAATAAGATTGTTTAATCTTGCCGGTGAAAATTTTGAGCAGGAATTCCAAATTAAAGTCGGTTTTGGTTCTTTTAAGGAAGGACTCGGATAATCGCAGCTGCAGGTGCCTTTTAGCATATTTGTGGAGCCGTCAACGCTTGATGTGAAATGCGAGCAGCAGTTGCAGATTTTTAAAATGAACCCGTAGTCGTCAAGTTTTGATTTTAATTCCTGCAGTGCGTCAATCATTCTCAAGTGGCCGCCTGTTGTGTATTTTTTGTTTTTGAAGATAAATCTTACTTTTGAAAGCTCTTTATCTGATATGAATTCCAATTTGCAAGGCAGATCACTTTTTCCTGTTGATACAACAACATCAATTGAGAGTTTATCTTTTTCGCTTGATACTCTGCCGTTTGCAACTTTAGCAAGAATGTTGCGAATTGGCGGAAGGTTTTTGATTATGTGTCCTATTGAATATATCGGGTATAAGCAAAGTAAAATTATTTCTTTTATGTTCAATTTTGAATTAATCAAGCTGATTGCAAAACCGGCGATTAAAAGCATAAATGTGAACAAAACAACTTTGAAATCAACAAAGAAATAATATTTGTATGAATGTTTCATTAATCCGAGATACGCAATTACCAGCACCCAGAAATTCGGTGCGATAAGTGAAAATACATGTTCTGTAAATACAAAGTTTTTCGTAAAGATGCTTTTAAAGCAATTTATAAATAATTTTAACCTTTGAGAAAGTCTCGGGCGTCTGAAAATATAGCCTTCAGCATTTACAAAAGTTTGAATATTCGGATTATAAGCACATCTGTAGCCTATTTTTGATAACAAAAGGCTGTATTTAAGCTCGCTGTTTATATCTTTAAAGTCAACTTCACCAATTCTGTCGACAATTTCTTTTTTGATTATGAATAATCCTGAATCTGCCTGAACAGCAAGCCCGAATAATGTTCTTGCCTTTCTTATAAAATTCATGTGGTATTTTAAATAAATTGCTTTAATGCTGTCAATAATATCAAGATTATCGGTAAGCATTAGAGTTTCACCGCTTAGGACGGAATTTTTAACCAGCGCGGAATTAACAGTTGATAAAAAGTCGTTAGAAATACTTCTTGTTGCATCAATAAATATATATGAATCAATCCATTGATCCTGTGTGAGTTGTTCAATTAATAAAGATACTGACTGATCTTTGCCGAGAGTGCCGTTATCTTTAAAATTAATAACATTTACAAATCTGTTTGTATTGAAAATCGTTTCAGATCCGTCATTGCAGTTGTCTAAAATTGCGAAAACTTTAAAGCAGTCAATAGGATAATCCTGTAATTTTAGCTGATTAATAAGGCTCTCGAGAGTCGATTTGTTGTTATGCGAATAAATTACAACCGCAAGATGGTCTTTTTCTTCGTATTGTGCGTATCTTTTTTCTATTTTGAAAGGCTTATCTTTAAGGTTTCTCAAAGCTAACGCCAAAAAATACACTGAATAAACCGCTATATAAATGTATAATAAATCTAAAATGTATTCCATGCCAATTCCTTCCTGATAAACATTTTAGTTAAAAGTATAAAAAATTTCCATTACATGTAAATAAATGTAATGAGTATGGCAATTTGATTAAATTATGATATTATTATTAAAAAAGGAGAAAGCTGATGAACATAAGAAAAATCTTCGGAAACGGGGGGGGGGCGTCTCCTCTAAGTAGTAATAGCAAGAACTTTGGGCATAGTATAAAAGGCAGGGATTATTTTCGAGACCATAGCGGAGCCGGAGGTGAGAGCGTCGTCGAGAAAATAATTTCTGCCTTTTATAAAAATAAGGCTTTTACATTAGCAGAGGTATTAATAACTTTAGGTATAATCGGTGTAGTAGCAGCGTTAACTATTCCGACACTAATAAGTAAAATTCAGGAAATGCATTTTCATGCAAAATGGAAAGAATGTTATGCGATATTGAATAGTTCGTTTAAAATGGTTGCAGCTAACAATCCTCGTTTAATAGTTTCAAATGCAGGTGTGAATGCTATGTCAAGAGAATTTATTGATTTGTTGTTGGAGAATATGAATGTTATTGAAACTTGTGCGGCCAGTGGTGATTATGACACAAATAAATGTGATAATTACTCTAATCGACTGGAATCCGATATTAGGAATAAATGGAGTGCAGTATCATATGCTTCTACTGAGTTAAGATATAAATCTTTAGCCGGAGGAACACTAAATTCTTATGATGTCATGAATAAAGCAGCTTTATTAAAAAATGGTGTAGCTGTGTATTTTGGAAGTATGCATAGCGGATTGACAATATTAGTAGATGTAAATAATTTTCAGGGCGGACCAAATATTTTAGGAAAAGATGTATATGCAATTTCACTTATGAAAGGTTCAAGCCAGCAAAATAATGTTTATATTGAAGAATTGGGATTCGCGCCGTTTGGTGCAGCAGGAACCAGATGTATGGACGAAGAAGCACCTTGTTCTTTGGCAGAACCGTCTGAAGGCTTTGGAATTTGGGGATGTTCAGAAAATATTGGCATGAAAGATGCAAATTATATTGTGCAAGCGTCCGGTGCCGGCTGCAGTTATAAATATTTACACGAGAAATAAAAAAAGCGGGACAAATTGCCCCGCTTTTTTAAATGGTAAATTTATTAAACCAATTCCATAGTTTTTACTGCATTTTTCTCAGCGATTTCAACAAGGTTTCTGATAGTTGCCATCATAGACAATGTTGAATCCATCTTATTAATGCAAGATCCTACGCCGATTGCTGAGGCACCTGCCGCAAATGCAAACGGTGCGGTTGTCGGGTTGATTCCTGTTGCTGTCATTATAGGCATTTCAATATTTCTTGCAAGTTCAATTGTGTTAGAAATTGTGAGTTCTGCTCTTTCCATAAGACCTCTTACACCGTCAGCTTGAGAATCTTTTGAGAAATGTCCTTCTGTTTGGATTAAATCAATACCCATAGCTTCCAATTCTCTTGCCAATTCAATTTGTTCGGCAATAGCAATTTCGCCTGGAATTGTTACTGAGAAGAAGGTTTCTCTGTCGCCTAACAGTTCAAGAGTTTCTTTTGTTAATCTCAAAACATCTTGAGCAGTGAAAGAAATTCCTTTTTTATACAAAACGTCAAAGTTACCGAGTTCAATTGCATCAGCGCCTAAATCTACTGCTTTTACAAGTTCTTGAGGAACTATTGAAGATACGAACAAAGGTAATTCTGTCATTGAACGAATTTCTTTAACGATTTCTTCTTTAGCACAGATATCAACAGCGCTTGCACCTGAATTTTCAGCAGAAGATACTACTTTTTTGATATTTACGATATCAAAATTGTCAATACCTGCAATAACTTTAACTGCTTTTTTTTCTTGTAAGTGTTGTTTGAATAAATCAATTCTTGTCATAATGAAATTCTCCTTTTTGCTGAATTATACATTAAAATTTTAATAATTTCAAGAAGTAACCGAAAATTAATATTTTTCGGCAATACTTTGTCGCTTTAAATTATACATAATATGATTATGTTTAAGAAAATATTTTATGTTGTTGTGTCTATAATTATAGGATTATCACCTGCTTATGCGGTCAATTACGAACCGGATGAAAAGATAAATATTGCGGTTTACGAAAAGATAAATCCTGCAATAGTTGCAATAGATGCGCAATTGGATGACGGTGTATCTGCCGGAACCGGATGTGTTATTTCAAAAGACGGGGTAATACTTACAGGCTCTCATGTGGTTGAAGATTGTAAAGATATTGATGTCACAATGTATAACGGAAAAGTTTATAAGGCTAAAGTTATTGCAAAAATGGGTAAAAGCAAAGATTTGGCACTTTTAAAAATCGAGCCGGAAAATAGTTTGCAGACGGTGGCTTTTGGTGATTCCGAAGAAATAAAAGTGGGGCAGAAGGTTCTTGCAATAGGTAATCCTTTCGGGTTCTACGGAACTCTCACGCAGGGAATTGTATCAAGAATCGATTATACAAAAAACAGAATTCAAACTGATGCCGCGATTAACCCGGGCTGCTCCGGCGGACCGTTATTGAATTCTGCGGGTGAAGTTATCGGGATTAACCAATCAATTTATAATCCGGATAATAATATATCAAATATCGGTATAGGGTTTGCTATTCCGATTAACGATGCAAAACAATTTATTAAAAGCGCAAATCTTGCCAAAAATTAGTTGTTCGTGATATATTTTTTGTATGATAAATTTTTTCGGCCTGTGTGTTATAAACTTATTCAAAAGCTTGAAGTATTTGCTGCAAAGGCAGGTAAAGTTTTCAAGTATAATCGGTCAGGCAGCATCAATAAGTTATGATTCTTTAATAATATCCTTGTCAATTGCGTTTATTGCTGCAGCAGTAATTGCGGTTCAGGTGGCAAAACAATTTCTGATGTCAGGCGCGGAAACCTACATCGGCGGGACAATTGCTATTGTTATGATACGGGAAATAGCACCAGGTTTTGTCGCACTTGCAATAGGCGCACGTGCAGGTACTGCTATTTCTGCGGAAATCGCTAATATGCAGGTTACGTCACAAGTCGATGCTATGAAAACGTTGAAAGTTGATCCTGTAGGTTATTATTTTACTCCTAGAATAATTGCCGCTATGATTACTGTTCCTATGGTAGTATTAATTGCCGAAGTTATTGGTGTTTTGGGTGGAATGCTTGTTTCCTCCGTTACTATTGATCTTCACCCCGCAAGATATATGAATTCAGTCTGGGCATGGCTTTCAACACGTGATATTTATATAAGTCTTTTGAAAGCGTCAATTTTTGGCGGGTTAATCGCACTTGTTTGTGCTACTCAGGGCTATGAAACCAGAGGCGGCGCAAAAGAAGTCGGTATTTCAACAACACAGGCAGCTATTTTGTCAACGCTGTATATGCTTATTGCTGACTTTTTGATTAATCTGGTATTTTATATTGCTAAATAACTTATGCCAGATATTTCTGGATAGTTTCTTTGTCAAAGACTTCTATGCTGTCTTTTGAGTGGATAAATATCATACAATTGATAAGCGATTTAAGTGTCTCAAAGTCGGAAAATGCCATTTTATTACGCATATCTTCCATGTTGTTTGCTAAAAACTCCATAATAATTGTTTTGCCGTCAAATACAAGCCCTGAAAAATAATCAAAAGATTCCTTGGTTTTTATCCCTTCAAGATAAATTATATCCGGTGACTGGAATTCGATGAACCTTGAAGCTTTATCCATATTAAAACCGATGTTTTCGTTCAATTCGCATTGATTAACGCCTTTTAGAGTATATTTTGCAATACTTTCAAGCGTCATAATATTTTTTGCGCCCTGTTTTACGGCTTCCAAAAGAAGTGAATAAATAACGTGGGTTTTTCCGCTTAAAGGTGATCCGCAGACCAAAATTATTCCCGGTTCATTTAGTGATTTTCTTACAAGTTTTAATTGCTTATCCGCGGTTATAATTTTATTTAAGGCTTTAGGCGGTTTGTATATTTTTATAAAAATTCTTTCGCCCATAATAGTCGGGAAAGTTGATATGCTTGCAACTACCTGAACATCATCAACTTTGAAATTCAATTTGCCGAGCTGCGGAACTTCCGATACAGAAGGGTCAAGTTCCGCTATAGTTTTAAGTTTTGCGGTAAAGGATGATGTCAAAACAGAAGGAATTGTTCCTTTGTTTAAAATTTCACCGTTTTTTTTGAAATTTACGCCAAAGCCACTGTCTTCACCCTGAAAAGTGACTTCATGAACACCTTCCATGATAGCTTGTTTTAAAATCGCACGGATTATTTTTTGGATGTGGTTGTCGCTTAAATCTTCACTATGAAGCTCATCACGCCAATCATATTCGGAATTCGTATCCGTAAAAATTTCCCCTACAGTACTGTCATTTTTATAATATTCGTCAATTTTTTTAATAATGGCACTTTCGGATGAAATTACCGGCTCAATTGAGCATTCAGCGGTTTCTATAATCTTATCAATCGCAAACAAATCCAGAGGATCTGCCATTGCAACCGTCAGGGTATCTTCTATTTTAAAAAGCGGAATTATACGGTATCTTTTTGCATCGGAAAAGCTTACGTATTTGAGGCAATTCGGGTCAAGCGAGTAATCCTCAAGGTTCACGTACGGTATGTGGAGCCTTGATTCCAAAAACTTCAGCAGAGTTTCTTCGGTTATAACTCCGGAATTTATAAGCGCCTGACCTATATTAATATTTTGGGCATTGGAAATCTCATCAGCCTGCTCAATAACTTCATACTGTACAAGCCCTGCTCTGACTAAATCATATTTAAGCTTTTCTAATGTCTTGTTAGTTACTGTTTCCATTATTGTCCCAAATATCTGTTTACTATTTTAACTACATCATCAAGGTCAAAAGGTTTTGTAATATATTCATCCGCACCGGTTTCTTCGCCGATTAGTTTGTCTTCTTCCTGTGAGCGTGCAGTAATCATCAGGATAGGTATATTCTTGTATTTGTTGTCATATTTCAAAAGCCTGCTGATTTTATATCCGTTAATCTTTGGCATCATAACGTCAAGTATAATGATGTCAGGCATTATTTCTTTTGCTAATTTTAACCCGTCTTCTCCGTTATAAGCGCAGTAGCAAATGTAATCCGCTGCCTCCAGTACAAATTTAAGACTTTCAACTATATCCTGTTCATCATCTACAATTAAAATTTTTTTCATACCTTTTCCCCTAACAACATTATTATAGCATGTTTGGTGTGGGACAAGGGTTTTGTTACATTTTGTAAAACTAAGAGTTTTTGTTTAACAAACAAATGTTTGTTGGTGGTTTACTAAATTTTGGATAGGAGAAAAAATGATTAAAGTTCCAAAATTAAGATTTAATTCCGGATGGCGCGGAATGGGCGCTGTCGTAAGAGAAAAAGATACCCGTTCAACTAAAGAGTTGCTGAATACGATTGAGTATTTTTCATCAAAGGCTGATAACGATATTAAAGAATTACTTCCGGAAATTAAAACTATGAATCCTAAATATTTGGGGCTGGTGTCTGACACGTTGGAATTTGCTAATTCACACATAATGCTTTTTAAGAAAACTAATCTTAATGATAGACTCCCCAACGGTAAAACGGTTCTTTCAATGCTTTTACCCAAAATTGTAAAGGGGGCAAAAACAGAACATAAAGCATTGGATTTTGCAATGGACGTTATTAATAATACAGATCAGATGGCTTCCGAACGTTTTTTGACGGAACTGTCTTTGTCAAATGTATTTGAAAACCCGGATAAAAGCAGAATTTTCGAAGCAGCAAGGCCTATGGTTAAGGATATTGCTGAAACAACATTAAGACCTCCATATTTTGCCAATAGGTCTTTAGAAAATTTTGTTAGCTTTATAAATTTATTGACAAGTGATAAGGCAAAAGTCGACAAAGTAGGTTTTCTTAAACCTTTTGCCGACTTTATAAGTGAAACCTTTAAATCAAATAAACCTATTGTTGTACCCGATTTTATTTGTTCGGATGCGCCAAAACAGAAAATTTTGGAAAATATGAATACTCTTTCTAAAATGGCTCCGGTATTTGAAAAGCAAAACTCAAATATAAATGTGGTAGATTTTGTTTTAAAAAATACTAATTTAAAATAAGATTTTTTTCCATTTTTGCAGGAACTATATTTATCGGTATTGCAAAATAAAATCTGGAACCTTTGTTTAATTCGCTCTCGCACCAGATTGCACCGTTGTGGGCTTGTAAAAGCTGCTTTGCAATGGGTAAGCCAAGCCCTGATCCTCCGACTTTTCTCGAAAGTGAATTCTCGATTTGTGCAAATTTGTCGAATGCTCTGAGTAAATCTTTTTCCGCAATGCCGATTCCCTGATCTTCCACGCAGACAACTATATATTTGCCTTGAAGTTTTTGGATATCTTCTTTAAAACAGTCCGGCGTATTGAGCTGTGAGGCGTCTGCGGTGTGCGAACGGATTATTATATTTTTCCCTTCCGGGGTGAATTTTATCGCATTAGAAACAAGATTTGTCAAAACCTGTTCTAACCTTTGTGAATCAGCATAAATATCCGGCAAATCAGGTGTTTCTTCCGCAATCAAGTTTAAGCCTTTTTCTTTTGCCATAACTGACAGTGACGATTTTACATAATCTATAACGGAATGGATGTTCATATTTGCAAAATGGTAATCCATTTTTCCGGCTTCGATTTTTGAAAGATCCAGCAAATCGTTTATGATACCTGCAAGACGCTGTACATTTCTTTGCGCCATAGATAAAAACTTTTGCCCTGATTCGTTTATATCTCCGCATCTTCCGCCTGATAAAATATCCAGAGAATTTTTTATTGCGGTCAACGGTGTGCGAAGTTCGTGAGATACAATTGAAATAAATTCGGATTTTAATCTTTCAAGTTTTTCAAGCTTTAAGTTTGTTTCCATAATTTCCTGATACAAAGTTGCACTTTTTAAAGGCAGAGAAACCTGCTGTGCAATAGTCTGGAAACATGTTGCATCATCTGATGTGAAAGGTGTTTCTTTAAAGATTTCTATACAGCCGAAGAAGTTGTCGCCAAGGCTTATGGGGGCAAACATGTTGTCGTATTGAAAAAGTGTGAAAGTAAATCTGTTTGCAGGGTATTTTACGGTCTTAACTACTTTTAATGTGTCTGCTTCAATTTCAAACGGGGGCTTTTTATCTTCAAACAGTGATTTGTAATTCAATACCGTACGCAGCTTTAATGCACTCAAAAGTTCATCCGAAATTTCATATAACGAATTTAACAGCAATACAGGTTCATCTTCGGTGCATAGTGTACAGGTTAAATCAAAACTCAATGACTTATCCAGCCCTTCTATCATGTAATTTATAAGTTTTTCCTTATCTAAAGACCCTGCAAATTGCGAGCTCGTGCTGTATAGTACATTCAATCTGTAAAGGCTGTCAGCAAGGTTTTTGTTTGTATCTGAAAGCTGCTCAAGTGAATGTTTTGTCTTAAGATTTACAGCTACAGTTGATAATACAAGCTCATCCGACATTTCTTCAGTTAAAAATGCATTAATGTATTTTGTAATGTCATTTTCAATGTTGCCGTTTTGTGTTAAAAAAATGAAGGAAGTTGATGTTGTAACTGATTTAAGCTTTTTTATAAGTTGTTTAATATTGTCGAAAGAATGGTCAAAGATAATTATATCAGGATTATTTATCTCAACAATTTCAAAAATGGCATTTTCATCTGAGGATGTGAAAAATTCATACGGCTTTTTATTGAAAATCTCCGAATACTGTTGAATTTTTTCCAATCTGTTTGATATAAATAAAATTTTCCCCATACTTATTATGTTATCAGGGTTTTACTTTTTTGCAAATAAGTTAAATTTGTTACAACATATCTAAATCTTAAAAATCATCAGCCTTTTTTAGGTTTTTTCTTTGGCGGACGCTGTTTGCCGTTATTTGGACGTTTGGGAGAAGCAGTTTGTGCGGATGTTTGAATACGTTTTACACTGAAAACATCCGGAAGCGCCTGCAAGCAATTGATTACTTTTTTCAATGTCTCAATATTATCAAGTTCAAGCCCGATTTCAATTATACCGATATTGTTTCTGGATTTTACGTTTGCTGTAATAATATTTGTATTGTTATCGGAAACTGCTGCGATAATATCTTTGAGCATTCCGAGTTTGTCTGCTGTTTCAATACGGATTGTTGTTGTGTAAGTTTTGTTTGTATTGGTTCCTGCCCATTGAATATCCATCATTCGTTCGGGTTCAATGTATTCAAGAGTTTTGCAGTCAATTCTATGGACTGTAACCCCTTTTGATCGGGTTACGACGCCGACTATCGGTTCTCCTGGAATCGGTGAACAGCAGCGGGCAAATGAATACATCATTCCTTCCAGTCCGATAATATCTTTTTCGGATTTTTTTCTTGTTGATGTGTGGAATTTATCCTCTATATTTTTTTCTTTGGGTTTTTGCAGTTTATTTACTATTTTGTTTAAGGTCGTTTCCCCATAACCTAATGCGGCAAACAAATCTTCTGCAGATTGGTAATTCATTTGCTGGGCTATTTTATCAAATTCCCCTTGTTTCAGATAGTCATCAAATACTGCTTTTGTAAGTTCATGTTCAAGATGTGATCTGCCAAGCTCAATATGTTCTTCACGATTATTTTTCTTGAACCATTGTTTGATTTTAGAGGAAGCCTGCTTTGTTACTACAAAATTAAGCCAGTCAAGGCGTGGTGCAGGTGTTTTTGAAGTTAAAATTTCTACAATATCGCCGTTTACTATTTTTGTATCAAGCGGTGTTATTCTGCCGTTAATTTTGGCACCGATTGTGCGGTGTCCGACGTCACTGTGGATACGGTAGGCAAAGTCAACAGGTGTCGCATCTTTGGGTAAATCCAAAACATCTCCGCCGGGTGTGAAGGCAAAAACCTGATCTGAAAATAAATCAAGCTTGACAGAATTTACATAATCCTTTGCATTTTTTGTCTCCTTGTCATATTCGACAAGCTTTCTCATCCATGAAAATTGCAAATCTGATGCGTGGTTTGCTTTTTCAGAACCCTTTTCCTTATATCTCCAGTGTGCCGCAACACCATATTCGGCAACTTCGTGCATTTCCCATGTTCTTATTTGAACTTCAAGCGGTTTTGAGCGAGGACCAATAACTGAGGTGTGTAATGACTGATATAAGTTGCCTTTGGGCATTGCAATGTAATCTTTAAAACGCCCCGGAATCGGCTTAAATTGCGAGTGAATCAGACCCAATACCTCATAACATTCCTTTTCGGTGTCAACAATTACACGTACTGCAGTTATGTCATACAGGTCGTGAAACGCAATATTTTGACGTTTCATTTTGCAGTAAATACTGTAATAGTGTTTTGCACGGCCGGTAATTTGTGCATTAATTCCTGCGGCTTTTACATCTTTTGAAATCTTATCTATCAAAAGCTGAACGGTCTGCTCTCTTTCTGCTTTTTTTTGCGAAACAAGCTGGGCAATTTCAAAATATTTATCAGGTTCAAGGTATCTTAAAGATAAGTCTTCAAGTTCTGCCTTAATTTTCCCCATCCCTAATCGGTTCGCAAGCGGGGCAAAAATATCAAGTGTTTCCTGTGCTATTTTCTTTTGCTTATTGACCGCCATAAAATTCAGTGTGCGCATATTATGGAGTCTGTCGGCAAGCTTCAGGAAAATTATTCTTATATCATTTGCCATCGCAATAAAAAGACGTCGGAAATTTTCAGCCTGACGTTCTTCTTTTGATTTGAATTTTAATTTGCTGAGTTTTGTAACACCTTGAACAAGTGTTAAAACATCATCACCAAAAAGATTTTTAATTTCTTCCGGTTTTGTTTCGGTATCTTCTAATATGTCATGCAAGAATGCTGCAATCAGCGTATGTGTATCAACTTTTAAATCAACCAGAATTTTGGCGACTTCAACCGGATGGATTATATAAGGTTCTTCTGAAATTCTGTATTGACCTTCATGCAGTTTTTTTGCATAATGGTAAGCTTTTTCAACAAGAGCAATTTCTTCGTCGCTTCTGTTTTGTTCAATAAGTTTTTGTTTGATTTCTTGAAAAAGTTCTATGTCGGACATGGTATAATAATGATACAAATTTTTTTTAATTTTTTCAAGTAAAACAGAAGAATTTCATACGGAAAGATTATGCTTAAACAAACAAAAGACGGTTTATTAATACATCTAAAAATCATTCCTAACTCATCCAAAAATGAGATTATAAAATCTGCGGAGGGGATAAAAATTAAGCTTACAGCTCAGCCTGTCGACGGGAAGGCAAACAAAGCCCTGATTGAATACCTCTCAAAAGAACTTAAAATCGCAAAATCTTATATTGAAATTGTGAAAGGTCATACAAATAAAGAAAAAATAATTTTGTTAAAAATATTTGATGATGTAAAGGTTAAGTTTCTTGAAGATAAATTTTTGAAATAGCAAAAAAAATCTTGAGAATTGTTAAATTATTCGTAAAGGAGAATAAAGAATGAGAATTTCTACAAACTATTCAATCGGTAATTCAAATTATAGTATGCAAAAATGCAATAAACCTTGCTTTCAGGCAAATTTAATGCCAAAGCTTCAAGAAACCTTAATTCGCGAAGCAAAAGATGCCGGCATGCTTGGACCACTTGTTGATCAATTTAAGAATATTGCAAAATGGGGCAGTCAGAAATCTTTTATTGGTACAGCTTATGATTTGAAAAAAGGTACTGTATCGCTTTCGCTTGACAATTTCCATTTGTCTAATAACTATGGCGGGATTTTAGGAACAAAGGCAAATGACAGTTTGTTGAAACAATTCTTATCATTAAAAGAAAAAAATATTATAGATGCAGAACAAAATATTGTTAAAGTTGCTAATCAAAATAAAACGGAAGCAATTTTAAAAATTACACAAAATCCTAAATATATAAAAGAATTGACCGGAGATGTTAATCCGTCAGATGAAAAACTTGCCGCTGCAATTGATAATCTGACTGAAGGTGAGTTAATTGATTACAGATTTGGCTTAAAAGAAAAAGCTAAGTATGCGGATGATTTTTTGAATAATATGATTTCCGGTATTGAAAAAGTTAATTAATTATGGTAGTATAAAACAACAAAGGAAAAGAAAATGAAAAAAGCGTTAATAAAATTGCATCATCATTCACATAGCACCCTCGGGTAGCTGTTGAATTGATGTGACGCTTTATTCAATTCTGTAAAAATGGCTTCCCGGGGAAAACGAGAAGTTATTTTTTTACGGAATTGGAGGTCTTAAACATTATGTCATTAGTCAATATAATTTCTGCCATAGGCAATAACAGCAGCATTTATCCTTTAATAGTCAGGGATTGCGGAATAGAAGTCCCGACCAAAATTGCCATGACTTATAACCAAAATAAGGAGAATAAAAAAATTGCCTGGCTTGGTGCAAGAGAACGTTTTATTGATGAATATGCAGTATCTGCAGTATGGCTTGGCGGCATTCCTTTGATTGATTATGCCGGTAAAAAAATTATAAAAAGGGTTAAAAAACTCGGTTTGAATTCAGATGTAAATCTTAAACTTATTAGTGAAGAAGAAAAATATAACAAAAAATTAAAAGCAGGGAAAAAAGTTGAAGAAATTTGTCAGGGGTTTGAGTATAATATCAAAAAATTTTCTGATAAGCCTGAGGCAAAAGAGGCCGTTAAAGATTTAATCAACGTTAAAAATAATAAAAAATTATTTGAAAATTTAATGAACGGTAAATTTTTAGCCTCAATTGCTGTTCCTATTGCGCTAATGGGTTTTGTTATTCCTAAACTTATATTTGCATCCACGGCAAGAAAAATGGAAAAATATAAACGTGAAAATCCGGACGCAAATATTTCAGGTTTAACTTTTGGAGCAAAAGATTTTGACCAGTTTATCCGTGGCAGAGAAAAGATGACAACTTTCCAGGGTGCAGTAACTTCTGTTATTACAAACTTTACAACCGTACAGAAAATGGCTGTTACTGATGGGGGATATGCTGTAGGAAGAATTGTAACCGCACGGAAGAAAAATGAGGCGATCGATCTTGCATTTAAGATGTCAGGAATGATGTTTTTAAATTTTGTTGCTCCGCACTGGATTGAAAAGGCTTTTAATAAAATAACCGATGTTAATCTTGATCCAAAAATGTTCGTAAATAAACGATTTTTGGCAAGTGTAAAAAATGACAGCCTTGTTTTGCCAAAATCTGATTCTGCAAAAGATTTGCTGGAGTTTATTGATAACAATCCAAAAGCTTTATTTACACAACTCGCCGGACAAAGCGGAAAGGTTAAGCTCCTTGAAAACGGAGTACGCGATCCGCGAGCTTATGTCGACGTACAGGAACTTGCTAAATTTAAATCCAATATTGAAAAATTTGTTAAAAATGCAAAAGAAAAAGGTATTAAATCTAAATTTGTAAGTAAAGCAGGACAAAATGCAGATATAATTAAATTCGCAAATAAATCTTTGAAACTTCGTTCGTTAACCATACTTGCGAATATAGGATTAAGCAGCTTTTTATTGGCTTATTGCCTTCCAAAAGCACAATTTATATTCAGAGAATGGTTTACAGGTTCAAAATTGGAACCCGGCCTTATAGAATCTCCACAAAAAAATGAAAATGACTAGCAAAAAAAAATTTTACGTGGTTTAATTCTGATATGCGAATCAATCAAGTTAAATTATTTAATTATAATCAGGTTTCTTTTAGTTCTTGTTATGACAGACCTGAAAAAGAATCCACTTTAGATGATCTTTTAAGAAAAGAAGGTGATCCGCCTAAGGCTTATAAGTCCGCAAGTGAATATATACGTGAGGCATATAATGATCCAAAGCGCATTAAGAAGATAAAAAATCGTGATTTTGAAAGCATTAACCTTATGGAAAATTATAAGCGTACGCATTTGCCGCTGCCTATCGTTCCTGTTAAGAAAAATTGTTACAGGGGTGAGGCTCTTTTATACACTCCAAAACGGCTTACACCGCTTAAAAGAAAAGGCGTAACTACTGTCATAGATTTGGCAAAACTCCCAGATTATGATATTTTATGTGAATTAAAGGGGTTTGACTATTATGCGTTCCCGATATTTTTAACTTATCGGGACAATCCTCCTTTTGTTACTCGCGAAGAATATGCAAAAACTCATAAAATCCCGAATACCCGTCTTCCGGATGATAGTGAGGAATTTGCTTATGATAATATAGCAAGGGAATTCATAGATAAATTTAAAGAGTTTGTATCTGTTATTAACAAAGGGAATTTTTATATCTGCTGTAATCACGGTAAACTCAGAACTGATGCGGCTCTTTTAATGAATCAATATTTTAATCCTAAATGGGATGGTGATAAATCTTTAAAACCGGATGATGAACAACTGGAAAAATTCAGAATATTCTATGGAAATCTGACAAAACGCGACAAGCGTGATTTGGGATTTACGGAAGAATTTGAAAAAGATTTATGTCAAAAATTGGGAATAGGTCTGATAGATTAAGTTGTCTGCAAATGTTTAGGAGTGTTTTTTATGAAAATTTCAGCATTAAATTCTTTTAATATTAACTTCAGAGCGAATTTTTCGCAGGAGGAGAATGATTCGGTCCATCATATGGCAGATGATTATGGCGGGCAAAAAATTCGTGGTGCCATAAGGGCTCATATTTATCCGCAATTTTTATTTATGAACGACCCTTATGATGAGTATATGCCGGAATGTGCGGCATCAATTGATGATGTGTTTATTCCTAATATTGAAAATATAGGCGCCGGATCCTACAAAGGCGCGTCATTATTTCGGAATCCGGAATATTTAGACCTTCTTAAAAAATCTAATATTAAAACAATTGTTGATCTGGCAGGCTTTAATAAGTTAAGAGATGCCTGTGAACAAAAAAATATTAATTATTACAGATATTATATACCGTTAGATTATTGGAGCAAACCAATTTTTATTACTAATGAAGAATTGTTTGGCAAAAAAGAAAATGAACTTTACAAACAGGCATTAAACAAACAAGAATTTTTGGCTCAAATGCAAGATTATAAACAAAAGACTGAATCAGAACGCAAAGCATTTATGGATGAATTTATAGACTTTACTAATGTAATGAATGAAGGGTCATTATATATAGGCTGTGATTTGGGCGAGTTTAGAACACCTAATGTGTTGGCTTTGAATGCATATTTTAATCCGAAATGGCAGGGAGATAAAATAGAACCTACAACTGAATTTATCAGGGAATGTATAAAAAATATGTATAACAATCTTTCTGCGGAAGATAAAAACAGATTAGGATTCACTGAAGAATTTGATGAGAATTTAAGAACTAAATTAAATATAAAAAAAGACGGGAATTAATTCCCGTCTTTTTTATACTAATGCTAAATCATTTGAATTTTCTGCAATTTTGTCGGATAAAATAGTGTTTCTAATTTCTATTAAATCCCTTTGCATTAATCTTCTTGGTGAACCTTCCTGCATTGAGTGGTTTCTCAACAAATAAGACGGATGGAATATTGCCATTGCCTTGTATTCTTTATTGTTGATATTTACAGTGAACCAGTTGCCGCGGATTTTTGATATTTGAACTTTTTGATCTGCCCAGAAAGATTTAAGAGCAGTTGCACCGCAGAATATGATTGCTTTAGGATTCATAATATCAATTTGTGCGTGTAAGAATTTTTCACAGGCTGATTTTTCTTCATCAGTAGGAATTCTGTTTTCCGGAGGTCTGCATTTTACGGTATTGATGATATATAAATCATCTTCTCTTGAAATTCCGGCATCTGTTAAAAATTCATCTAATAACTGTCCTGCACGTCCTACGAAAGGTTTTCCTTCCATATCTTCCAATTCACCCGGGGCTTCGCCTATCAAAACAATACTTGCTGTTTCGGGGTTGCCGTCTGAAAATACTACGTTGTGGCGGGTTTTAGCAAGAGCACAAGCTTTGCACGCTCTGCATTTAGATTCCACAATGTTCAGGCATTCTTTTTTCATCATCATTTTCATCTCTCTCCTTGTTATTGTTAAATATTAACCCAATATTATATTTTTGGCAATATCGTTTAAGTTCCTTCATAATTACATTTGATAGTAAAAATACCGCAAATAAGTTCGGAACGGCTAAAAACAGAGTAAATGCATCAGAAAGATTTATTATACTTTTAAAGTTCATAGCAGAACCGATAATTATGAATAAACAATATATAACCTGAAAAGTCCTCGTTGTCAATTTTGAATCGCCAAAGAGAAAATTCCAGCTCTTAATTCCGTAATATGATCCGCAAAGCATTGTTGATAAAACAAAACAGCTTGCCATAACAGTTAAAAGTATCGGGAAAAACGGGCAAACGCTTTCAAATGCTTTGGAAGTCAATTCAATTCCCGCAAGTCCGGTAGATTGCTGATAAACTCCCGATACGACGATTACAAAAGCCGTTGCGGAACCTACAATAATTGTGTCCACAAAAGGCTGCAGCATTGCAATAAAGGCTTGTGCTACGGGTTTGCTGGTTTTTACGGCGGAAAATGCAATCGGTGCAGTTCCAAGTCCGGCTTCATTGGCAAACATAGCTCGTCTGAAGCCCCACAACATACATGCAAACATCCCGCCTGTCAACGCTTGAGGTTTAAACGCTTCTTTTATGATTAGACAAATTGTTTGAGGAATATGCCCTATGTGTATTAAACATATAATAAATGCTGAAAATACATATAATGTACACATTACGGGCGTAACTTTTGAGGTGAATTTGCCGATGGCTTTTATTCCGCCGATAATTGTTACATAAGTGATTATTGCAACGATAAGACCTAAAAGCCAGCTCTGTCCCGCAAAAAAGCTGTTTTCACCGCCCGTAACTTCTGTAATCTGTGCAGTCATCGCGTTTATCTGGAATAAATTCCAGCCGCCAATCATTGCAAAAATACAGCATAGCGCATAAATTTTAGATAAATAAGGCGCAAAAGGTTTAATCCACGGGGCTTTTAATCCGCCTAAAATGTAATACATCGGACCTCCGGATACTGTGCCGTCTTTGTTTACTTTACGGAATTTAATCCCTAAAAGAACTTCCGCAAACTTTAACGCCATTGAGAAAAAGCCCGCAATAACCATCCAAAAGATTACACCCGGCCCGCCTATTGAAACCGCAGCGGCAGAGCCTGCAACGTTACCGATACCTGCTGATGCTGAAATCGTCGCGGTTAGTGCCTGAAATGACGAAACTTCGCCTTTTTTCTTGCGTTTTATTAAATCTTCATGCTTATATTTGTTGAGTATAAGGTTAAGCCCGTGCTTAAATCCCCATATCCCGATAAATCTCATCCTGAATGTAAAATAAAGTGCCGCAAACATTAAAAGTGCTACAAGTAATTGAACTTCAACACCATTTATCGTTACGGAGTAAAATATAATCCCTGAAATTTTATCGGCTATAGGTGATAGCAAACTATCAATTGCACTGTCTAAATTCATTCTTAAATTATACTATAAACAAATTATTGTACAAAATTGCCAGCGCTTTTTGCAATATTTGTTGAATTTTCGGCATAATCCTTCAGAGCTTTAAAAACAAACGGATGAAGATTTCCCTTTGCAACGTCTTTATAGATAATTGTAAGAGCCTGCTCTTTATCCATTGGAGCTTTATAAACACGGGGTTCAATTAGTGCGGAATATTTGTCGGCGGCTGTCAGAATTTGTAAATTTAAGTCGGCAAAAAAGTCTGCCGGGACTTTAGGATAACCTGTGTGGCTTGCATTTTGGTGGTGGTATTTGATTAAATTTAGTGTTTTATTATCAAGCCCGCTGTTTTTCAATAATTCGTAGCCCAATTCTGAATGGCGGTGCATAATTTCCTTTTCTGCATCGGTAAGTTTGCCGTTTTTGTTTAAAATTTCTGTCGGGATTAAGACTTTACCCAAATCGTGAAGATATGCCGCATCTTTAACAGCTTTAACATCAACATGTTGTTTTAAACCTTTTGGCAGGTTGTTAATTATTCCTGCGGCGATATTTTGGGTCTCTTTTGAGTGGTTTTCGGAAAGCTCTTGCAGTTCTTTCAGGTTTAATTTAGCCGGAGCGTTCATTTCTTTGAGAATAGCTTTGATTTGAGGGTTTGACATTAAGGCACTTTGAATATAATTTTCCGTAACAAAGCGGTTAACGGAAGTGCTTTCAAAACTGTCTCCGCCAAAACTGTTTCCAAAACCTACACGGGATGAAAATATATTTATATTTGAATTGATTCCGCCCACACCAAGCGGTCTTCTGATGTCAATTCCCATTTTCCACACTAAAATAATCTACACTACTATGTTTATATAAAGTATTTTTTTATGTGCGAATTGCAAAAATATAATGGTTTGTGAATAAAAATTAACATATTGGTACTTTCTTATAACCATGTATTTGTGGTACGATAAAAATGTTATGAATGAGATTAAAAATGTTTTAATATGCGGGATTGGTGCAGTAGGCAGTATTTACGCCGATAAAATTTATAAATTCAGCCCTGATAATTTAAAAATTCTTGTTGATAAAGAACGTCTTGAACGTTATTCAAAATCTCCTATGGTATTTAACGGAAAAGAGTTAAAATTCGATTATGTTTTGCCGGAAAATAGTGATTTTAAGGCGGATTTGATTATTATTGCAACTAAATTTGACGGGCTGCATTCTGCTATACAAAACATTAAAAATTTTATAAAAGAGGATACCGTTATTCTTTCGCTTTTGAACGGCGTAACCTCAGAGGCCATAATTGCAAAAGAATATGGCTGGAATAAGTTATTATTATCTTATTTTATAGGTCATAGCGCAATGCGTGAGGGAAGATTTATAACTCAAGACGGCGTCGGAAAGATTGTTTTTGGCTCAAAAGATTCGGATAAAACCAACGAAACCCGTGTAAAAAATTACTTTGATAAGGTTGGTATAGATTACCAAATCCCTGAAGATATGCTTCATGCACTTTGGCTTAAATATATGATGAATGTAAGTACTAATCAGCCCTCTGCGCTTTTGAGGATGACATTTGGCGAGATGAACGCAAATGATAAATTTCTTGAGCTTGCAAAGAAATTAATGCAGGAGGTGCAAGCTGTTGCAAAGGCTGAAGGCGTTAAAAATACTGATATTATGATTGATGAGGCTATGTATGCGCTTTCAAAAATGATTCCTGACGGAAAAACCTCAATGTTTCAGGATGTTCTGGCAGGGCGCAAAACTGAAGTCGAAATGTTTGCGGGCACGATGATTGAATTTGGAAAAAAACATAATATTCCTGTTCCGTACAACAAGTTTATGTATGAAATGTTCGGGATTATTCACAAGAATTTTGAACTTAAAAAATCTTTAGTCGTTAAGTAATTCTTTTTCGTATTCAAGATTTTTTTGCTTTATATTCTGAATTTCATCTATCATTTGATCTGCCTGCTCTTGTGCATCTTCAAGCCGTGTGTGTTTCATTTGCCCGTCTTGCATCTGGATTAAGGTCATATGCATAAATCCGGCAATGATTATGCTTAAAAGTAAAAATGATATTAAAAGTTCTATTACACCAAATGCTTTTTTCATACAATTACCTTAATTTGTTTTTTCTTATAAAGAAATTCACTGCATCATCAACGTTATCAGGCGTTGACAGGGAATCTTCTTTGTTAAAGCTGATTGATTTATGTTCAACAAAAAATTTATTATAAATTGAAAGCCCTGCAAAAATTATAATAGAAGATAGCGCAACACCGCCCATTGCAAGCAGAAATTTTATAGCAGCCTGTTTTATTGAAACCGTGGGTGCGCAATACCCCGGCAGAGCAGTAATAAGAATTACTGCTGCCGGAATAATTAAGCTTTTTAAGAATTTTTTATTCTTCAACTTTTGCCTCACTTTTTTTCGCACGAGGTTTTCTTGTTGTTGTGCGTTTACGTTTTGGTTTTTCTTCCTGAACGGGTTCTTGTGCTGTTTGTTCCGGTTCGGCAGGTTTTTCTTCTATAACCGGTTTGATTTCTTCGTTAGGTTTCAAAACAGTTTCCGCCGTTGGAATTTCGTTTTCAACAGTTTCTTTATTTTTGTTGAATTTGTTGTTTCTGCGGTTGTTTTTACGCTTGTTGTCGCGTTTTGCATTTTCATTGTTTTGTGCAACCTGTGCCGGATTTTCAACTTCTATTTCAACCGGCTGGTTATTTTGAGGCTGTTCATCAACGGCTGCTTCAGCCTGAACTTCCTGAGGTTTATTATTTTTATTCTTTTTAAAGTTATTAGATATAGGAAGTTTTGTTTTAGCTTGTTTTGCGCGATATTCACCTTCTGCTGTCGGGGTAGAGAAGTTAAATTCATTCATAAAGAATCCTGTACCCTGACAGTGCGGGCATTTTCTTGTGAAAATTTCTGATAAAGACTGTCCCTGTCTGTGGCGGGTAAGTTCAACAAGTCCCAAATCGGAAAGCTGACCGACCTGAGGTTTCGCTTTATCCGGCTCAAGGGCTATTTCCAATTCTTCCATAATCGCAAGTTTATCCGCGCGTGACATCATATCGATAAAGTCAATGATTACCATACCGCCTATGTTTCTTAAACGTAATTGTCGTGCAATTTCATGGACGGCTTCAATATTCGTTTTTAAAATAGTTTCATCCTGAGTGGCAGAGCTTGTGAACTTACCGCTGTTTACGTCGATTACGGTTAAAGCTTCCGTCTGCTGGATAAACAAATACCCGCCGGACGGCATGTTAACTTTTACGTTTAAAGCTGCTTTGATTTCTTTATGAATATCGGTTGCAACAAGCAGCGGTTCAGTTCCTTTGTATAATGTTACCTGAATATTTTTATTCATGTGCCAGTTCTGGAGTAAATTTTGAACTCTGTTCAAAGCAAATGCAGTATCCACAATGATTTCTTTAACATCATCCGTGCAGGCTTCTCTGATAACCCTGTATAACAAATCCTGATCTCTGTAGATAAGGTTTGGAGGGGTTAAAGTTTCGGCAGAAGTTATGATGTTATTCCATTTTTCCAGAAGAATTTCCAAATCCTCCTGAATATCAGCTTCTGTCTGACCTTCAGCTTCAGTACGGATGATTACGCCTACTCCAACGGGCTTAATGAGGTTCATTATAGCTTTAAGTCTTGCTCTTTCTTTTGAGTTTTCAATCTTTTTACTTACGCTGACGCCGGGTTCATAAGGCATAAGTACCAAAAATCTTCCCGGAAGGCTGATTTCGGTAGTTACTCTGGGGCCTTTATGACCTGTAGGTTCTTTTACTACCTGTACAATGAGCTTTTGTTTGGGTTTAAGTTTTTCTTTTAAAGTTCCTTTTCCCATAACGTCTTCCGCGTGCAAAAAGCCCATCTTATCGCTGCCTACGTTTACGAATGCCGCATCAATACTCGGCAAAATGTTGTCAACGGTTGCAAGGTAAACATCTCCTAAAAGCACGTCTCCTCTATGGATAAAAAAGTCTGTTACTTTTTTGTTTTCCATAACCGCTGCGATATTGTCTCTTTCTGCAATAATAATTTTCTTTTCAGCAGTCGAATTATCAAACTGCTGTTTGTTACGGTTGTTGTTTTTGTAGTTTCCCATAATTTACAATCCTTCTTACAATTCTTTTAAACTCTCGTCAAAAAACCTTGTGCGTGTGATATTAAATGATATACCTTCTGCAATTACGTTCATCAGCACATCCGCTCTCAAGGATTGAATGCCGTTTTCAAGGTTTTGACCTGTTTTTAATACTATGAACAGACAGTTATCTTCAAATCTGTAAGATTTTAATGACGGTTTGATGTCTGTTTTTTTAATTAAACCTTTTTTGTTTTTCTTCTCGATATAAATTTCATCAGAAGATAAAACTCTGTTTGTATTATATACTAATTTTTCAAAATCGTAAAGTGTGTTATCAAAAATTTCCACCTTATATTCAGCCCAACAAACAGTATTGTCAATGGATTTCGCACCTTTTTCAAGTTTTACAATACTTATTATTTTAGATTGTGAAGGCAAAACTTTTTCTAACTTTAGTTGGACAGTTTCACAGGGCAGGTTGTCATAAAGTTCAATGTCCACAAACTCGCATAAGCTTTCTGCAAACAGCGGCAGCGCAACACCCATTGACACCTTCATTGAGGGGTTAAAACCTTGTGAAAATGCGATATTCAAATCTGTTCTTGCAAGAGCTTTAAAAAATGTATTTTGCCAGTCAAGGTGTGAAAAATATTTTAAAATCCCGGTTTTAGTTAATTTAATCCGGTATTTGTAGGTTTCTCTTATGCAGCAGTGAGAATTTGCGGGATCAACGGGTTCAATTTTTGCTAATTGCTGTGCTTTTTCGCTTGCCTTGAAAGGTTTTGCCATAACTTTATGCGTTTTAAAGTTCGGGCATACTCCGCAATTTACGCATTTGGTTTCACAGGTCGGAACAATATGCGGTGAATTTTCATCAACCTTCAACGCTGTGTTGTATTCATTAATAAGCCAGTCTTTGTTCAAACCCGTATCAATAAAGTCCCAGGGGAGCGTTTCATCTGTGGAATATGTGTGTTCTGCAAGTTCTGAAAGGTCAAATCCAAGTTCTTTTGCGGTTTCCTGCCAGACGTTTTTATCAAAATATTCGCCCCATGCATCAAGGTAACATCCTTTTTTGTAAAGTGCTTCAACATATTTGCACATATTTACATCCCCGCGGGTTAGGACAGCTTCAAGCCGGGAGACAAATTTTTCGTGATAATTTATTTTGACACCTTTTAAATGTGCTGTTTTATCTTTTAAATAATGAATGTGGGCAGTTACTTCATCAAGGTTCATCTGTCCGCACCACTGGAATGGCGTAAACGGTTTCGGCACAAATATTGAAAGCGTGCAGGTTATATCCATTCCGTGTTTCAGGCCTTTTTCTTTTTTTATTTGTTTTGTGCGGTATTTAATTTTGCCCAAAAGTTCAGCCATTTCATCCATATCTTCAAGGGTTTCCGTCGGCAATCCGCATATAAAATAGAATTTAACTCTGGACCAGCCGTGTTCGTAGAGCGTCAGAACCGCATCAAGGATTTGCTCTTCCGTTATGTTTTTCTTAATAACATCGCGTAATCTCTGGCTTCCTGCCTCTGGCGCCAGTGTCATTGTGGATTTTCTGACGCTTTGAACAAGGTTTGCAAGTTCAAGGTTAAATCCGTCAATTCTTTGGCTTGGCAAAGATACTGAAACTTTTTTTTCGTTAAAATCAACTGCAAGTTCTTTTATTACTTCATTAATATTTGAATAATCATTTGAAGATAGTGAAAGCAGTGAATATTCATCGTAGCCGGTGTTTTTGACCAGTTCTTTTGCAATTCTTATAATATCTTCAGCACTTCTTTCTCTAACCGGAAGCGTAACGTGTCCCGGCTGGCAGAATCTGCACATACGCCCGCAGCCCCTGCGGATTTCAACTATTGCTCTGTCGTGCACAGAGGATGAAAACGGTATCGGATAAGATTTTAAAGCTCTTTCATAATCCAACTGTACAATTCTTTTTCTGACTTTGCCGCCTGTAATTATTGACCAGCGTCCGGAATTCTCACCTTCAACAAGTGCTTTTATACGTTCAATTCGCGGCAAGCCTTTTGTCTTTTCTAAAATTTGGCAGACTTCAACCATGCTTTCTTCGCCGTCGCCTATCATAAATACATCGAAAAATTCCGCCATAGGAAGCGGATTATATGCACAAGGCCCGCCGCCGATTATTATCGGGTCATTTTCGGTTCTGTCAGAATTTTTATACGGAATTCCCGCCATATCAAGCATTTTTAAAACTGTAGGATATGACATTTCATACTGGAGTGAAAATCCCACAGCGTCGAAATCCTTAATAGGACGTTTACTTTCCAAGCCGTATAAAATTTCGGGTTTAAAGTCCGGCTCCGGTGCATAAACCCTGTCGCACATATAATCGGACTGACGGTTTATCATATCGTATAAAACCCTTACCCCGAGGTTGCTGACGCCGATTTCATATTTGTCGGGAAATGCAAATGCAAATCTGACTTTGGCGCTTTCAAAATCCTTGTTGTAGGACAAAAATTCACCGCCTACGTATTGATATGGTTTTGTGCAGTTGTATAAAGCTTCGTGGTATTTTCTGAAAAAACAATTCATTTATGCTAAATCTTCCGGAAAGTATTTTTCAATTTCTATTATAGTGCCGTCAAGAGTATTTTCTTCAAAGGATTTCATGAATTTGAATAAATCATTATTCGGCACATCATAGTTATACAAATAAGTTTCCCCGTCAAATTCTCTCATTACGCGGACTATGTAGTGGCATTTTTCTGCGTATTTTTTTAAATGCTCGGGGTTGAATTTGTTCCCGTTGGTATCTTTATTTATTTTTACATAATTAAATCCCGCATAGTATTTGATTTTTTCATCAGTAGGAATTGATTTACCATGCTTGGAAAAAAGGTTTATTATTTTTTTATTGATGTCATCAGTCATTTTGAACCTGTTTTAAGTATTCAATAATATCCAGAGCCAGTTGTTTTCTGATTTCAACCGGACAATTCTTAAGATATTCCATTGCATGGGAAACTTTAATATTTTTATCATACCAGCGTCTTAAAATATAATTGTATTGATCTTCCAGAGACATCGGAATATCAAAATCAATATCTTTCAGCTGGTCAATAATATATTCTGCGCAGCGAACCTGAATTGTTTCGTCTGCTTTTTCCAACATGCTTATTGCCTTGCTGACAGTAACATCTAAGTCATACCAACGTTTTTTCATAAAATTTATTATAATATATCATGCAAAAATAAGTCAACAGATTTGCAAATACAGAAAAATTGTGTTATAATAAATTTAAGATAAGGAGAAAAGCTGATGACGATAAGAAAAATTTTCAAAAACGGGGGGGGGCGTCTCTCCTAGGTAGAAATAGCAAGGGCTTGTGCCATAGGCACGACAACACATTGTATGTTGGTGAGAATACACCGGAAGTTGGTGCCGAAAAGAGCAAAGGTTATGCGGACATCCGTCATCCTGAGGCGAAGCCGAAGGATCTCAAGAGATTCTTCGCTACCGCTCAGAATGACAGAAGTAATTCCCCTCTACCGCTGGGAGAGGGAGAAGTTGTTCGAGCAAAGCGAGTTACAACTTCGGGTGAGGGTAAAAAAGAGATCCTGAAACCAGTTCAGGATGACGATAATAATGGGATTACTACGTCGAATGCTGCGCATTCTCCTCGTAATGACAGTAAAGAACTTAACGACTTTAAAAAGAAAGCCGCCTTCACTTTAGCAGAAGTGTTAATAACCTTAGGAATAATCGGAATCGTGGCGGCAATGACGATTCCGACGTTGGTTGCTAATTATCAACAAAAATCACTTAATACACAATTTAAAAAAGCGTATGCATTGATTAATCAGACGTTATTAAATGTACTGGCACAATATGATTATTTACCAAGATGTTATTATCTTAGCGGTACTTCGATAGGTCCGTCAACGGATTGCGTGGATGTATCTGAAAAATTTTTTTCATCATTAAAAGTGGTAAAAAAATGTGAAGGAAACGCCCATGTGGATGGCTGTATTCCTGAATATGAGGGAATGGATACGGTGAGCACGGCAAATAATCCGGATGCAGAAGTTCCTGACGGATATGAAGATTACGGAGAATATGTCTCAAGAGACTGTACTAATTTCAGAAAAAATGCTATTTTAAATGACAGAACTGTATATGTTTTGGCAGATGGCACCATAATATTTCCATATGACGTAGTAGGGTATGGCGTTAAATTAATTGCTGTTGATACAAACGGTATGAAAGGACCCAATAAGTGGGGATATGATTTGTACTCTTTTATTATTAGATCTGATGGTCAAAGATTCAGATATTCGGAGGGCGGTTGCATGGCTGTTGAGGAAGGCGGCACCGGAACAACGGCTATGATTTCAAAACTTGAGCGCAATGAGCTTTGATATTTTTAAAAATCGTAATATAATATTCTTATGAAAAAGATTTTTGCATTGTTTATATCATTAATATTTTTCATGAATTCTGTTGTACTTGCAGCAGAGCCATTGCATGGTTATATTGAAGAAAATGATGAGTATCAGCAGCTGCAAGAAGAATTATTTACCGGCAAAATTGAACATCTGGACAGAAAAGATGTCATTAATATGACTGTTTCGCAAGTTCTGGACAGTGCTTATTCAATAGAGGGGGATGAATTTTTCGCGCAAGTAACCTCTGATGTCTATGGCGACGAGGGAATTATTATCCCGAAAGGTACTGTAGCACATGGCAAAATTTCCGAAACAGGTGATGCAGGAAAAATGGGAAAACAAGCCTGGATTGAGTTGTCGTTTGATTATCTTGTTACCCCTGATGGGCGTGAAATCCCTATTGACGGCAAGATGACAACTAAACTTCATCCGATTGTGGAAACCTCCAGAATAGTTGCACAGGATTTGGGCTATACGGCTGCAGGCGGTGTCGTTGGCGGATTTTTAGCGCTTAACTGGCTCGGGCTTGAAGCTGCTATACTTTCACAAGGTTATACGATTGCAGGCGGAGCCGCAATCGGCGGCGCGGTAGGACTTGGTATGGCGTTAATCCGCAAAGGTAAAGACGTTTTGATAGCCCCGGGGGATGAAATTAAAGTTAAAATTAATACGAAAATTCCTCTGCCTGTTTATAAGCCGGAAGCCTTAAAGCAGGAGGAGCTTTTATATCCGGGACTTGATATTATGATTACTAATGTTAAACACGAAGAAGATCCGTTTGGTGAAATGAATACGGTTACTTTGTCTTTAACTATATCTAATATGTCCGATAAAACTCTTTCAGGTTTTGATATGGCACTGGTGAATGATTACAACTCCACATTCAGACCTTCGGTTTTCGGGAACACAAAAATGATGTATAAAACTATTAGTCCCGGAGAAAAAGTCGCAGGTGAGGTGTCTTTTTCTGTTGACAATATCCACAGAAAATTCTGGCTGACGTTTTTTGACAGGCGTTCCGGCAAAGCTATTACTAAAATCTCCGTTGATAACGCCTATAGAAAAATGTCTAAAAAAGACCAGAAAAAAAATGAGCGTAAACGTTTCAGAAAAAATTACAAAAAAGATGTCGATTTATTTGATATAGAATGATTGTAAAGATTTTTATATTGTGCAATTGAAAAGAAATCTGTTCGTGTTACAATGTTAGTAGTTTAGTTATTAAGGAAAATTTTATGGTTTGCGGAAAGCTTGAAATTGATATTTTAAATTCTTTTTGGAATCTTACGGAACAAAACGAAGATATGGATATTTCAATACAGGATATAGTTGATGATTTGTCAAAATCAGGTATTGAAAGAGCTTATACAACTATCAAAACCGTTATGGACAGATTAACTGTAAAAAGTATTCTTGTAAGATATAAGGTTGGTAAAAAATTCTTTTATAAAGCTGCAATGGACAGACGCGAGATGACTATGGAGTCCGTAAAAGTCCTTGCCGATCAGTTTTTCAACGGCAGTTATGTTGAAATGTTGAGATTTATTGAACGTGAGTGCAGCGAGTTTTTAGTAAGTTAAATGTCTAATTTTGAAAACAGAAAAAAAGTCGGGGAGCTGCTTAGAAAAGTAAGGCTTGGCGAAATGCATGTTAAAGATGCACTTTTGGCATTTCCTGACGAGACAACGGATAAAAGTATTATGGCATCTTATCATGCTCTCGTGCATTACGAGGCTGATGAGGATTTAAGACATCGCGATAATTTATACCGCGAAGAGCAGGATGACTATATAGAATTTTTGTCGTATATTATGGAAAAAGGTGAGGATTTGCCGGAAAATATAATTAAAAGCTATGAAAAATATTATAAATCGGCAAATATCCCTCACTCAAAAGATACAAAAGGTTTTTTAGAGAGTTTTTTCAGATTTTTGAACATTTAAAAGAAAGGGACATTTATGAAAAAAATCGCTTTAACAATGGCTGTAATGATGATGTTTGCGACATCTGCTTTTGCATTCTTTAAAAAAGCACCTGAAACCGAACTTGTTGTTATGCCGATGTTTTCAACTGAAACCCAGGATCAAAATAAGGTTTGGGTTGGTACTTTCCAGCTTGTATGGAATGATTTGATGGATAATGTCGTAAAGGCTCCGATTGTATTTACGGACGGTCCTTCAAATCTGGCAGATGAGCTTAATAAACAGGAATTTACAAAGGAAATGCTTTCTGACAATTCATATTATACAGCTCATGGGGTTGCTAATATGAATTTAAAAGATCAGATTGATAAAGCTTTGATGGAAAAATTCAATGAAACAAGCGAACTTTTGCAAGGCATGGATTGGTCAGGCAGAAACTATCTTGTTTATGCAATGCTGAAAAAAGATTTTGAATTTTTGAATGCTTTTGATGAGCTTAAAAAAGAAAGATTCGGAAAATTGAACAAAGAAAAAGTTCAATATTTCGGTATTAACCAGAATAGTAAAAAAGCGTTAAGAGAAAATGTCAGCGTGCTTTTCTATAATAATCCTAATGATTTCGCGGTAGAATTACGCACAAAACAAAACGACAGAGTACTTCTTTACAGAACAGATGACAACAAGTCACTTTCTGCTTTGTACGACGATATGATGAAAAAATCAGAAGAATACACTGACAGCCATAGATTTGGCGATGAAGACCGCTTGAAGGTGCCTTTTATCAGCTTTAAGAGCTTGAATCAGTATCCTGAACTTCAGGGTAAAACTATTAAAGATACTGACTTAACTATTGATCAGGCACTGCAAAGCATTGATTTTAAAATGGATAACAAAGGCGTAAAACTTAAAAGCGAAGCCGCATTGATTATGAAAATGTCAATGCCTGTTCCAATTGTCAGAGAACCGGCAGACTTCTACTTTGACGATACGTTTGTAATGTTTTTGATGGAAAAAGACAAACCGTATTTTGCACTCAGAGTTGCTGATGTCGCCGCGTTGAATAAGAAAAAATAAAAGAAATTTAAAAGGCCACCTATAAATGGTGGCTTTTTAATATTTGATTTTTATACTATAATCAATTTATGGCAAAGGTAAAATCAAAATGGATATGTCAAAATTGCGGGTATGAAACGGCTGGTTATCTGGGAAAATGTCCTGAATGCGGCGCATGGGGAACTTTTACCGAAGAAGTTCAGTCACAGTTGAAGCCGCAGACGGTTTCTCCGCAAGGTGTTTTAAACGATACAAAACCAACTTTGTTATCTGATATTCATGTTGGTGAAGAAGTTCGTGTAAGCACAAATATCCCCGAATTTGACAGAATTTTGGGCGGCGGGCTTGTTCAAGGCTCCCTTGTTTTGATTGCGGGGGATCCGGGTATCGGTAAATCTACAATACTTTTGCAGACAGGCGGCGAGCTTTGCAAAAATAATAAAAAGGTTTTGTACGTCTCCGCAGAAGAAAGCGCAAGTCAGGTTAAACTTCGTGCCGAAAGACTTGAAATTGATTCAAAAAGCCTTTATATTTATCCGCAAATAAATATGGAAAGCATCCGCGCGGAAATTGATAATCTTAATCCGGATATTGTGGTAATAGATAGTATTCAGGCGATTTATTCACAAACGATTACAAGCTCTGCCGGCAGTGTTTCGCAAATCCGTGAGTGCTGCAATATTTTGATGCAAATTGCTAAAAATAAGAATATTACTGTAATTATTATCGGGCATGTTACCAAAGACGGCTCAATCGCAGGGCCTAAAGTCCTTGAACACATGGTTGATACGGTTATTTATTTTGAAGGCGATAAGTATAAATCTTATAGAATTTTGCGTTCTATGAAAAATCGTTTCGGAAATACATCAGAGGTCGGAATTTTTGAAATGGGTTCAAAAGGGCTTGTTTGTGTTACAAATCCTAATGAATTATTCTTAAATGAGCGCTCACAAGGTTCAATCCCAGGAACTGCAATTGTTGTTACAAATGAAGGCACAAGACCGCTTTTGGTTGAAATTCAGGCACTTGTCGGTACAACGCCTTACCCTGCGCCGCGTCGTGTGACTAATGGCGTGGATACCAGCAGACTTTTACAAATCCTTGCAGTGCTGGAAAAACGTGTCGGACTTAACCTTTCAAAACAAGATGTTTATGTGAATGTAATGGGCGGAATTGAGGTGGATGAGCCGAGTGCTGATTTGGGCATTGCGCTTGCCGTTGCAACTTGCGCAAGAGATGTTGTGGTCGACAGCCAGACCGTTATAATCGGTGAAATAGGTTTGTCAGGCGAAATTCACCCCGTACAAAATATTGAAAAACGCCTGAATGAAGCTATTTTATCAGGCTTTAAAAAGGCAATTATACCTTATGCAAATAAAATTACCTCAGACAAAATTCAAATAGTTCGTGTAAAAAGACTCATTGATGCGATTTCTGCCTGCGTGTCCGCACAATGATGAAATTACTTTTTCTGAGCAACACCAGGTGCATCTTTTACAACAAATGGTCTTACAAATGCCCATGTACCATACAGGCATGACAAAAGCCCCGCAATATTCAGCGGGTAACTAATCCACTTTTTGTTTTTTGCAAGTCCGCCCAGTGCCGTTAAGGTTGTTCCTGCCATAAATCCTAAATAGCCTTTGAAAATAGTCCTTGGCACAACAACAGTATCATTCATATCTGCTGCATTTTTTGTATGTGTTATAAACTTATCCGTAAACTTTTGTCCGCTGTTGTCGCCAAAATGAACACCAGTGCTTATTTTTTGAACTTGCATAACATCTCCTTTTTCATATAATAACCGAACAAGAAAAAATTTGCTATAATTAACAATTTTTTAATATTCTAAAGCTTTAAAGCTATTGATTAGTTTTTGTGTTAATGTTATAAAATACATGTAATTAAAATAAGAAGGAGTAAATCTTATGGTAAAAGTAGCAATTAACGGATTCGGAAGAATCGGACGTAACACATTGAGAGCAGCAATCAGAGAAGGTATCTTCAACAAAATCGATTACGTTGCAATCAATGACCCAGGTTTGAAACCGGCTGAAGCTGCACTTCTTTTCAAACATGACTCTGTAATGGGTAAATTTGACGGTACAGTTGAAGCTTATGAAGAAGGCATTATTGTAAACGGTAAAAAAATTAAATTCTTTGCAGAAAAAGATCCTGCACAATTGCCTTGGAAAGATTTAGGTGTAGAAGTTGTTGTTGAATCAACAGGTTTCTTCACAGATGCTGAAAAAGCAAAAGCTCACATCACTGCAGGTGCTAAAAAAGTTATTATCTCAGCTCCTGCTACAAACGAAGATATTACAATTGTTTTAGGCGTTAACGATAAAGAATACGATCCTGCAAAACACAATGTAATTTCTATGGCATCTTGCACAACTAACTGCTTGGCTCCTGTAGCTAAAGTTATCGATGAAAAATTCGGTATCGTTAAAGGTTTGATGACAACAGTTCACTCTTACACAGGCGACCAAAGAATCTTGGACGCAGGTCACAAAGACCCTCGTCGTGCAAGAGCCGGCGCTTTGAACATCGTTCCTACAAAAACAGGTGCTGCTAAAGCTGTTGCTCTTGTTTTACCTCAATTGAAAGGTAAATTGGACGGTTTCGCTATGAGAGTTCCAACCCCTGACGTATCTTTGGTTGACGTTGTATTTGAACTTTCTAAAGACGTTACTGTTGAAGAAGTTAACGCAGCATTAAAAGAAGGTGCTGACGGACACGTTCTTTGCTATACTGAAGAACCGTTGGTATCATCTGATTATATCGGTACTTCTCAATCATCAACTGTTGACGCTTTATTAACTCGTGTAATGGGCGGCAATCAGGTTAAAATCATTTCTTGGTACGATAACGAAATGGGTTATTCTACAAGATTGGCTGAAACTACTTTGATGGTTGCTGAAAAATTATAATCTTTTAGATTAACGAAAAAAAAGACCTCGCAAGAGGTCTTTTTTTATAGAGTTTTGAAAAATTCTTCATTGGCTTTCAGTGTATTTTCGGTGGCAAGTATTGAATATGTCGGCTTGCCGCTGAAAATATAATTTGCTGCATTATAAATATCATCAACTGTTATAGTATCAATTATTTTTAATAATTCGTTATCGGCAAGAGGTCCGTTAAAATCAGTTATATTTGCTGATAAAGAATCATTTTTGCCGGCTGTTGTTTCAGTGCTGCTTAAAATCATATTTTTAAAATTGAGTTTAGCATTTTCAAGTTCTTTTTCTGAAACTTTTTCAGTCATAATTTTTTGGATATGCTTGTTGAAGCCGTTTATGGATTTTTGAACATTGTCAAAACTTTGTTCTCCGGTTTCTTTATTGTCTGTTGTTGTGCCTATATACAGGCTGAACAGACCGGAATTGTCATAGTATCTTACGGAAGATTTTACACGATAAGCAAGCTGTTGTTTTTCACGTAAATCGTTAAACAATCTTGATGAGGCGTTGCCGCCTAAAATTATATTTAAAAGCTGAATTGATGCAGTATCTTTCAAGTTATCATTTGTTTTAAATTTAAATGCTTCAACAATTTCAGCCTGATTTTTGTCATGAACGTCCGTCAGCACTTTGGTTTGTTGAACCGGTGTTTTAAATGTATCTTTCAAATATGGCTTTGCCGGCTGAACATTGGGAAGTTCTCCGATTTCTCTAAATAAAATGTGACTTAATTCAGGTTTTTTGCCAAACGGAGCAGAGACGGTTACATGTCCCTGAGCAGTGCTTAAGATATGGTAATATAAGTCTTTTACATCGTCTAAAGTTACACTGTCAAGGCTGTTCAGGATATCTTCTTTTGTATAACTTATTGATAAACCGTCAAAGAGTTCCTTATATAATTTATCGTTTACTCTTTTTTCGCGTTTTGAGATGGATTCTTTTATATCGCGCTTTATAAAATCCAGTGTCTCTTGCGTAAACCTCGGGTTTTGCAGAACTTCTTTTGCATCTTTTAGTGCTGTTTCCATATCATCTGCAGAGAAAAGGGATGTGGCTATGATTGTGGATTTACCGCTTGAAAAATCCATAAGAATACCGTTTTTATGTAAATCATTATTATATTCAAAGTCATCCCTAAATTTGGAGCCTTCATCCAAAATTCCGCGTAATACATATAAAGTTGCCGGTTTTATGTCTTTTGGAATTTCAGTATTATATTGTATTTGGAAAACGGCATTGTTTGTTTTTATGTTATTTGTTACGACGTCAAAATTGTTTCCGAGTACATAACGATTTACATTTGAAGGATTTATAGCTTGCTTTTGAATATTACCGCCAAAGGAAATTGCATTTTTATATTGATTAGTAATTGAATCCTTATTTGCGATTTGCGGATGTAAAACTGTTACGGCAGCTTTATTCAGGTCTAAAAATTGTTTTGCGGCATTTACAAGATCTTCTTTTGTCATGTTATTGACAATTTTTTCGTAATCTGTAACCATATCCAGCGTTCCGTTAAGCATATTCCCGCCAATGATGCCATTTATTGAATGTGAAACTTCGAAAATATGAGAATAGCCATTCAATAGAGATTTTTTAATAATTTTCATCTCCTCATCAGTCGGAGGGTTTGTTATAACTGAATAAATTTGTTCAAAAATAGTTTTTAATACTTTTTCGGAATTGGCTTCTGTCGTTTCGGCGGAAACAAGAACAGCCATATTGTCTTTTGGTCTTGAGCTGACTTTTTCCAGCTGAAGATCTGCAAAAGTATTCAAATCTTTTAAGTTTTTGTCAATTCTTCCTGTTTTTGGTTCTGTTAAAAGCGCAGAAAGAGCGGAAAGATAAATTCTGGATTTTGTATCATTGTTTTTAGGTCCGTTAAAGCCGAGCATTATATGAGTTGCTGTTGCTTTATCTGATATAAGATCCTGTCTTTCGGTTTTTTCAAGCGGCTTAAGTTCTTCAAATTTTCTTGAATGTGAAATTTTGTTCGGGGCAGAAAAGTATTTTGCTACCAATTGCATTGTATCTTCCGGGGAAACTTCGCCTGTGATAACGGTTACCATATTTGCAGGGAAGTAGTTATTGTTATAGTAATCCAAAACGTCTTCTCTGGTTAAGTTTGTTATGTTTTGAGTAGTCCCGCCAATCAAGTCTTTTGAAGAACTTTTTATATTATAAAGTTTTTTTAAAGTTTCATTTGCAACAATGTTTTCCGGATCTCCTAAAATCATGTTGATTTCGGAATTAACAATTCCTTTTTCTTTTTCAAGCATATTGAGTGCAAATTTAGGGGTTTCAAGCATTGATGCGTGGATTTTGATTTTTTCTTCCAAGTCATCATCATTCAATAGATTTGAACTTATATAGTAATTTGTTTCGGCAAAACCCGTGGATGCGTTTGTGTC
This sequence comes from Candidatus Gastranaerophilales bacterium, assembly GCA_944323695.1. Classification (GTDB taxonomy): domain Bacteria; phylum Cyanobacteriota; class Vampirovibrionia; order Gastranaerophilales; family Gastranaerophilaceae; genus SIG32. The sequence continues at coordinate 223,654 of CALUTI010000001.1, read as the reverse complement.
TGCACCCATATTATTAGCTGTTTGGAAAAATTCACCCGCATCAAGCCCTTCTGAGCCGTTAAAAAGATTGTGTTCAATATAGTGGCTTATCCCGCGAAGGTTATCGGGTTCATTCATTGAACCTGTATTTACATAAGTTTTTACAACGGTTTCGCCCTCTTTAGGTATAACAACAATCCGCTGCCCGTTTGCAAGCTTATAAAAATGTGCGGTGTAATCAAACGGAAGTTTCATCTCGCCGGATTTTTGATATTTCATCGGCACTTTTACATTATAATCAGGCTGCACGGCAGGTAATTCCGCATTTTGCAGTTGTGACGGAATTTGCACGGAAAATGACGGATTTGCTTGAAATTTAGGCTGTTTACAGTCTATATTTTGAGTCGGGTTTATTCTAAGCATTGATTCTACCTATATGCTTATAAAAACAAATTAATTTAAAAAATTGCTTTTTTGTTACATATTTTTAAATATTGTCTGCTCTCTGTCAGGGCCGACACTGACAATTGATATTGGCGCACCGATTAATTCTTCCAATCGTGCAAGATATTTTTTACAATTTTCAGGAAGGTCTGCATATTTTCTGATACCGGAAACATTTACCCCCCAGCCTTTGAAAGTTTCATAAACAGGCTCCAGATACTTATGCATAAATACATCTGTCGGATAGGTTTCGTAAACTTTTCCGTCACGTTTGTCGCGGTATGCATAGCATACTTTTATTTCGTCAAAAGTATCAAATACATCGATTTTTGTTAGAGCAACAGAGGTCAATCCGCCGACAAGAACCGCATAGCGCATTGTAACGGCATCAAACCATCCGCAGCGGCGCGGGCGGCCTGTTGTTACACCAAATTCATGTCCGATTGTTTGAATTTTTTTACCGATTTCATTATCAAGTTCCGTTACAAAAGGACCTTCCCCAACTCTGGTAACATACGCTTTTGCAACCCCTATGACTTCATCAATCATTTTCGGGCCGAAACCTGAGCCTGTGCAGGCACCTCCGCCAATGGGGTTTGAACTTGTAACAAACGGGTATGTTCCGTAATCCACATCAAGCATAACCCCTTGTGCGCCTTCAAAAAGTACCGATTTTTTGCTTGTTTTTGCCTGCTCAAGATTTTTTTGCCAGTCAAACCAAACATATGGTCTGAAAATTTCAGCGTATTTTTTGCACAAATCCAAAATCTTTTCTTTTGAATACGGCTCAAGCCCGTAAACTTCCTTAAGCTGTTTGTTTTTCAACGGTAAAATTATATCAAGCTTTTCGGATAATGTTTCATCGGAGTATAAATCCTGAATTTTTAAGCCGATTCTTGCCATTTTGTCAGTGTAGGTCGGGCCGATGCCTTTTTTTGTGGTGCCGATTTTACCTTTTTGGGCATTGTCTTCGCTATAGCCGTCAATATCCGTATGATAAGGCATTGTAATGGATGCAAGGGGGCTTACCTTTAACCCTGATACATCAACGCCCTGACTGATGAGTTCATTCAATTCTTTTTCAAAAAACTCAGGCAGGATAACTGTTCCCGGGCCTATCAGGCATGTTTTGTTTTTATACAAAATGCCGGATGGGATTAAGTGAAATTTGTAGGTAGTATTGTGTGTCACGACTGTGTGGCCTGCGTTGCAGCCTCCCTGATAACGTATAATCAAATCAGCTTTTTCCGCCAAAATGTCTGTAATTTTAGCTTTGCCTTCATCTCCCCACTGTGCGCCTACAACTACTCTGTTCATATCCTCTGTCCTTTCTAAAAAATGGTCATTTACCCATTTATTTTAGCACAAAAGATAAATATATTTAATTTTTTTGATAAAGATACCAGAAGGCAGTAAGATACTAATGTAATTTATGATGTCATTGCAAGGGTGCAAAGGCACAACCACATGAACGTACTACCAATACCTAATCTGTTGTCCTGCCTCAGGCAATGTCATTGCGAGGGAGCGAAGCGACCGTCGCAATCCATTATTTAGTCATCCTGAACTCGTTTCAGGATCTCATTATTATTTATATGCAGGAAGGCATTGACATTACTCCACAACACTGCGATTACTACGTCGAATGCTGCGCATTCTCCTCGTAATGACAATCAGCGCTGTAGATGGTAGGTCGGATTTACTAATCCGACAGAAATTTTTTGGCATAGTAATGCCTACAACTAAGGGTTTTCTGTTGGGCAGGTATGCCCAACCTACTGACTTTTTAACGAACTTGTGAGTTTAGAAATTCGGGTGAGGGTTTTATCAATCACCAATGCAAACCGCCAGTGGAGCGGGATTGTAGCGGTTGTAGCCGCCCCAATATGCAAAGGTAGGACCGCAACGGCGGACGTACGCCATGTCGCTTACATACTCCTCGCCGGACCACACGTCGAAGTAACCATTACTGTGAGTGAAGCCTAACTCGACTACCTTGTCGGTGTCAAGTGTTGAATGGGATACATCTTCTTTTGCGCCAATGCCCGATGTGTTGTATACATAGTTTACTATCTCTGCTAGCTGGGCAGCTGTCGGCATCTTGCTTACGCCTCCGCAGGCTTTTACTGCTCCTGCCCAGTAGTCAGGTAACGAGGACGAGTGACATTTGGATATTCTAAGGTCACCTTTTAATTCTTCACACTCTGTTTTAGTTAACGGAGTAGGCGTGAACGGGGCAGTGAAGCAAGTGCCGTTGATTTCAAAAGCACAGTTACTTCCGCCAAGACTTGCAATATTCAAACCTCTTAAATCTTTTTGTTGAGTATTAGGAGTTTTAAATCCTGAGGTGTCATAAAGAATAGCTAAACAATCAGTGCCTATCCCCTGCTCAGATATATTAATAACTCTGTTGCTGTAGGGATCCTGTTTACAATCTTTGTTGTAAGCAATAAGAGCAGTAGTTCCGTCAGCAAACATAGCGCCAACAATGTCAGTTTCTTCCCATTCGTCTTGTCCAAAGTGTGAAACATTTTTAACTTTAGTCATATCAACTTCTTCATTTTCCGCGCCCCAGATAACTTTATCTTCAAAGCAGGACATCAGGTCGTCATTTTTGCAGATTTTAGAGATTTTCATGTGTTTAGAGAGTTCGGCAACGAAATCCTCAGTATCCTGATAACCTGCAAGAGAGCCCTGAGTGTTCATAACAGTTAAGGCTTCACCTAATTTTCTTTGGAACACAGTAGATGCAGTATTCCATGAACGTTCCTGATAATTCTGCACCAAAGTCGGAATAGTCATGGCGGCAACGACTCCGATAATAGCCAGAGTAATTAGAACTTCGGCCAAAGTAAAGGCAAATCTACGAACATTGTCACACATACCTACGTGCGTAGCACCCTCAGCAAGGGTAAAACCCTTATATAGTGTCAACCTCGGGGGGGGGCGACTATCTGAACCGCTTTTGTAACAACCTTTTTCAACATATTTAATCCTCCTTTTTTCTTCATTAAATATTATTTTTCATCTTTTGTCAAGAGGGATTTTTCAGCATATCAATAAGTTTTGGCACAACTTCAAATACATCGCCTACAATTCCGGTATCTGAAACATCAAAAATCGGAGCATCCTGATCATTATTTATACAAATAATATGGTCAGAGCCGGTTATTCCGACAGTATGTTGTATTGCACCGGAAATTGCGCAGGCTATATATAATTTCGGGGTAACTGTTTTTCCGGTTTGCCCTATTTGCATTGTATGCGGTGCATAGCCCAAGTCAACGGCGCCGCGTGTTGCGCCTACTTTTCCGCCTAAAAGATCTGCAAGCTCTTTTAACATTTTAAAACCTTCTTCGCCCTTCATTCCTTTGCCGCCGGCAACAATAATTTCAGCGGAATCAAGTTCGTTAAGCTCGCTTTCATATACCTGCATAAATTTTACAAGCTCAACGTTTGTGTTGAAATCTTCAGGTTTTATTGGTCTGTAAATGAATTCTGTTTCCACATAACCTATATCAACGGAGGGTTTGAAAACTTTTGGTCTGACTGTAGCCATTTGCGGTTTTGTTTTACAGAGAATTGTTGCCATTAATTGACCGCCAAAAGTCGGACGGGTTGCAGCAAGCAGACCTTTTTCATTTATATCAAGCTCTATACAGTCTGCGGTCAGACCGGTTCCTAATGTTGATGAAATCCTTGGTGCAAGGTCTCTGCCTTGTGTTGTTGCACCTATTAAAAATATATCAGGCTCAATTTCTTTTACCAAATCAATAATAAGGTTTGCATAAGTTTCGGTATTGTAGTTACTGAATTTTTCATCCTCAAATACAAAGACCTTATCAATTCCGCAATAGGTAAAGCCTTCTTTGTAATCGGGCATCATCCCGGGTTTTGTGAATAATACAGCCATTACAGGTGCATTGTTAAGTTTTTGTGAAAGTTCATGTGCTTTGTTTGCAAGTTCAAAAAACACTGTATGAATGTAATTCTGTCTTGTAACTTCTGCATATAAAAGAATTCCGCCCGTCATTTCAGCACCCCGATTTCTTTTATTTTGTTTAAGATGATTTCCGCTCCTGTACCGGTTTCAAGACAATTATGTTTTTCGCCGTTATGTTTAACTTCCGGCCTGAAAGCTTTTGAAACATAGGTAGGCGAGCCCTTTATTCCGACCTCTTCCGCAGACAGTCCCAAATCTTCAAGGGCTACTGTCTTAATTTCAGTATTCTGAGCTTTTATAATCCCGTTTATCAAAGCTCGTGACGGTTCAAATTCTGATTTTAAAATACATAAAAGTGCGGGCGTTTTAACCTTTACGGATTCTATTCCATCCTCAAGCAGTCTTGTCGCAGTAACAATTCCGTCGGCATATTCATTAATCTTTTTGACATAAGTTACCTGAGGAATATCCAGCATGCTTGCAATACAGGGGCCTGTTTGTGCAGTATCGCCGTCAATTGCAAATTGTCCGCACAAAATTATATCAAAATCCGGCATAATTTTTTTGACTGCTGCAGAAACAGTTTTCCCAGTTGCATAAGTGTCAGCTCCCGCGAATTTTCTGTCGGTTATTAAAACCCCGTTATCTACGCCTAATGCGATAATATCTTTTAGCATGTCCGCTGCCTGCAAAGGACCCATTGTAAATACTGTAATTTCTGCACCGTATGCTTTTTTAAGCTTTAATGCGGCTTCCACAGCATAAACATCGTAAGGGTTAAGGATGCTTTCAACCCCTTCACGCTGCATTGTGTTATTTTCGGTCCATTTGATATCTGATGTATCAGGAACCTGTTTTACGCATAAAGCAATTTTCATTGATTAGCCGGTCTCTTTTTGCTGTTTGCTTCTATTAGTGCATTATAACCCATTATATACATTGAACATTTTTTTACATTCGCCATGTACCATGCACACTTATCCTGTGTGCAAACCATGTCAATTCCGCCTGAACCTATACTTAATAACGGGCAATAAGGAATATCATTTTTTGCCATAATCTCTCCTACTTAACAGTTTGTTTTAGTAAATTACAATTTTCGTCGCGTTTTCTTTCCTGATCTTTGTAAATGCGGGTTCTGTTAATAACCTCATCAAAGTCTATTTTGTGCGCGTCAAAATCAGGTCCGTCAACACATGCAAATTTTGTCTCTCCGCCTACAGTAACACGGCAGGCTCCGCACATACCCGTTCCGTCAACCATAATCGGATTCATGCTGGCTTCTGTGTAGATGCCTTTGTCACGTGTTAAATCCGCAACAGCTCTCATCATCGGCATTGGACCGACTGCAATTGCATAATCAATTTTTTCATTCTTCATTAACCGTTCCAGAACCTGTGTTACAAATCCTTTTTCACCCATTGAACCGTCATCGGTTGTTATAAAGAGCTCTGTGCAGGCATCTTTCATTTTATCTGCCCAAAAGATTAAATCTTTTGTCCTTGCACCCATAATCATATAAACCTTGTTTCCGGCTTCTTTAAAGGCTTTTGCAATTAAATAACACGGTGCTGCACCATATCCGCCTGCAAGACAAACTACCGTACCGTATTTTTTAATGTGTGTCGGCTGACCTAATGGGCCTACTATATCTACAACTTCATCCCCGACATTAAGCGCGGCAAGTTTTTTTGTTGAATAACCGACAGCCATAAATACAAGCGTCAATATGCCTTTTTCTTTATCAACATCAGCAATTGTCAACGGCACTCTTTCACCGTTTTCTTCTGCCCTGAAAATTATAAACTGTCCCGCTTTTGCATTTCTTACAACATAAGGTGCATCTACCTGTATTTCAAATTGATTAGGACAAATTTCTTTTTTTGATAATATTTTATAACCCATAATTTCCACCTTCTGTAATTGAATTATAGCATAAATTTTGTCATGGGAAAAGGGGTGCCAAAGGCACGACATCATGTTTGATAATTTTGGTATGCCTATTCATGTTTTTGTTAGGGGAGCCAAAGCCACGACAAGATAATGTCATTCTGAGCGTAGCGAAGAATCTCCGATAAAGATACTAAGGCAGTAAGGCACTAAGGATTTACTGTTGGGCAAGTATGCCCAACCTACTCGCTGCCCCCTCTCCCAAGCCCTCTCCCGCTGGGAGAGGGAAGTAGTTGTGCGAGCAAAGCGAGCTACAAATACAGGTGAGGGTGTTATTAATCACCTATGCAAACTGCCTGATAACTGCCATTTGTACGGTTATGGCTGTTATAGACCATTTGGGAAGTACTGAAAAAGTAGCTGTATGCGGTGCCGTTGCGATATTCCTGTCCAGACCAAACTGTGAAATAGTTTGGTCTGGAAGAAGTGTCAAATCCCATTTCGTCAACTTTGTCTTTATTCCAGCCTTTTATATCATATGCAGATCCAGTTATGGTTCTTCCATAAATTTCTTCGGAGAGTAATGCTAGTTGTTCCTTAGTTGGCATTTTACTAACCCCTCCGCAAGCCTTTACAGCTCCAGCCCAAGAATCATAAGGCCTATTATAAGGTAAACATTCATTTATTCCCAGATCATCTTTTATTTCTTCACATTCAGCTTTTGTTAATCGCTCAGGATAAAAAGGAGCTGTAAAACAAGTGCCATTAATTTCAAAAGCACAGTTGCTGCCGTCAAGAGCGATAACATTAATACTTCTTAAATCTTTTTGCTGAGTATTAGGTGTTTTGGAACCGGTTGTATCATACAGAATAGCTAAACAGGAAGTGCCGTTGAATTGATTAGTAAAAGGCTGTTCTTTACACTCAGGATTGTAAGCAATAAGTCCTGTAGTACCATTAGCGAATTGCACACCGATAGTTTCGGTATCCCAATCTTCCTGACCAAAGTTTTTAGCATTTTTAATGTTAGTCATGTCAACTTCTTGATCACCCCAAAAGACTTTATCTTCAAAACAGGACATAATATCGTCATTAGCACAGACCTTGGTAATTTTAAAATATTTACCCAAAGCGGAAACGAAATCAGCGGTATTGGAATACCCGGCTAAAACCTGTTGAGTGTTCATGGTTTTTAAAGCTTCTTCTAATTTTCTTTCAAAAACTTGAGCGGAAGTATTCCAGGCTTTGTTCTGGTAATTAGCGACAAGAGTAGGAATAGTCATGGCAGCGACGATACCGATAATTGCAAGAGTAATTAAGACTTCGGCAAGAGTGAAGCCGCAGGAGGTTAAGCTAGTGCCCCCCCCCCCCTGAAAGAAATATAGTTATGGTGTGTATTTACGCCCATTTTTTAACCTCCAAATATTCTATACGTATTTATTATATCAATTTTTATATATTTGTGCAACAGACTTATTCCTCAATAACGTCGTAATGATATTTTGGATTTTCGGTTAGTTTCTTTTCAATATCTTCAAAGGTTAAAAGTCCCTGTGTTGCACCGAATTGTGATACTACGCCCGCTGAATTTACTGATGCATACATTAAAGATTTTCCCAAGTTGCGATTTGTTCTTTGTAATGCTGCACAGAAGGTTGATGCAAAAGCATCACCTGCACCAAGGGTTGAAACTACAGGCCCGTCAAATATCGGGCAGTGGTAATAATTTTTACCGTCATAAGCAAATGCTCCGTTTCCTCCGTCTGTTATTACGATTACCTGGTAATCACAAACTTTTAATTTTTTGAACATTGTTTTTAAATCGGGATGTATTAATTGCTCAGAAAATTTTTCATCACGTGTGTCCGGACGGATTTGAATTCCTGTTGCCATTGAAGCTTCTTCTTTATTCATCACAACAATTTGTGCGGTTTCTATGATTTTTTTAAGATAATTAAATCCTTTTTTAATGCTTGTCGTACCGGCATTGAAGCATACAAAGGTGTTGTTTTCCTTCGCAAAGTTTACTATGTCGTCAAGAACTTTGTTGCTATCGCCGTTAAGCGGAGCAATGTAAAGAAGTGTTGAATTTTTGATGGCATCAAAATTTATTTCTGATTTTTGGATTAAAGCGTTTGCGCCTCTGTGCGCCAAAACCGTTCTGTCGCCTTCAAAGCTCGTAAGAATTATTGAAAAACCTGTGCTGACGTCATCACGTTGAATTGCGTTTGAAAGATCAACTTTTTTATTTTCAAAAGATTTAAAAATCCCTTTTGAATATATATCATTGCCGACTTTGAATATAGCACTTGTCTTGAGACCGAGGTTCGCAAAGTTTACGGCTGTATTTATTCCGCCGCCTCCTACCTGTGAATCAAAATCCGTTATCTCCAGTTTGGCTCCATACGGATAGCTCATAAATTCCGTTTTTTTATCTTTTCTGCATACAGATACTATATTTGCGTCGTCGCTTTCCACAAATACATCCATTGTCGCACTTCCAATTGTAATTACATCAAACATAATCCTTTCCCCTTCTTTTAGTTATATAGTATCATAAAAATGTTAAAATATATTAAAGTTTGCAGGATACCTTATCAAAAAAAAATTTTTAGGTGTTTAAGTATCATACGTGAAAGGAAAACCGGATGAAAATATACTTTACCCCAGCAGTTAAATCATACACAAATAATAGGCAGCAGAATAAACACGAGCCTAATAAGAGATTAACTAAGGATTATTCATATAATCCTGCAGCGTATAGAGATTTCAATATATCTTTTGGCGCGAGACTGTTCAGAACTCCTGAAAATTTTTACGAACAGGATTTTAATAAAGACGGTATGCCAAAGTCTCTCCACAGATATATTTATAGTCCGGATAACCACAATTTCAGGAAAACAATTCCCCCGTCTCAGGCAATGAAAGAAGTTTTCGGCTCAATTAGTGATATGCAAAGTTTAGAAGAAGTAAAAGCTGCATTTCCGGATGAGCCTTTATTCAGTGACTTACATTCACAATCGTCAAGAAAAGCAAGAATCGGGCTTCTTGGAAAATTGGCTTTGCTACGTTCGGATGAAGATTATGCCAATAAATCACTGTTTAAAAACGGTAAAGATGATCTTGGTATGTATATTCTTAAAAAGATTTATGTCGAAGGCAAAACATTAAAAGAGATTAATAAAGATTTTCAAAGAGATAAAAGTGTTGTATATAATGGTTTAAGTGATATTCAATATACGGATGTAAAAGCTTTTGGAATTAAGTTTCCTAAACAGGATTTTTGGAAGTCATTTATTGCAACCCGTGAAGATTTTCCATATGTATATATTCCGCGAACCGTTGAAGGTGTTAGAAAAACTTCAAATTCTCCTGTTGTAAAAAATGTTGAAAATACTGTAAAACCTCAAACTAAAAAGCGTTTTGAAGATATAAAAGATTGGGAAATTGATAAAATATCTGATGCTTTGCTTGAAGGTATGGGCGATCAAAAAGAAACTGAAAAACTTCTAAAAAAACGTAATTTGAAAGATACGGAATCTTTGAATTTTGTTGCAAAATACATGGGCGAAATAAATTCGGTAGTGCTTGAAAAATTGCATGTTTCGGAAGAAATGAAGGAATTTTTCGATAATTATGAAAATTTATCCAAATCCCAGAAACAAAAGTTTAAGGATTATTGGAAGTCTCCTGAAACAAAAGAATTAAGATCAATTGTGATGTCATCTACGATAAGATTTTTCTTTGACGTTTATGGCGTTGACGGAAATAATGAAGAATTTCAGGAACTTTTGGAGTATGCCCGCGGCATTAAAGCTAAAAGAGAAGCCCGGCAGCTTGAACATAACCGTATTCAGGCAGAATATGATGAAATGTTTAGAAATCTTGATGCTGAAGATCAATTAGCAAATTTTGAACCTGAAGAACAATTGGTCAGTATTGAACCTGAACAAAAATCTGAAGTTTTTGATGAACAATTGCAAAAACAAGCGGATAAGTTTAACGGAAAAGTATATACATTTAATTTGGCAGATGGTACTAAAATTTCAATAGTGGCAAACCTTCAGGAAATAATGGCACAAAAATATGCAAATGAATTTAGATTTTTACCTAAATCATTTTCTCAAAAGTATACCAATTTTGTTATGAAACATCCTAATGTTAACGAGGATTATTTGTTGTCTTTGTTATATAAGGTGGATAATCTTTTGGTCAAAGGAGAAGTTACGGCTAATAAAAAACTATCGGATGATCCTGAAGAAAATGATGCCATAAACAGAAATATTGCGATGCAAATAAAAGAGCAGCTTATGCCTGTTAATGAAGTTAATGCAATTACTGAAGATGTTTATAAAGATTTTATTAAAACTAATAAAAAGTCTGTCAATATTGCAAATCAGGTGTTAATGGAGTTGGCGGTAAAACTTGCCAATTCTGAACCTGAAAATATGCCTAACGGTCTGTCAGAAGAACTTTTAAAAATGCTTGACAATGATGAAGATATTAATATGGATTTGACCGGTCTTTGTAATGATGAAATTGATAATATAGTTCATAGAGATATATTAAAGAAATCCAGCCTTATAAAAAAGCATGATGTTGCCTTTTTAGATTTAAGACAAATTTCGAAAATGTTAGATGTTGTAGGATTTAAAAATCTTACAGCTTCGCAAAAACAATTTGTCGAGGAACAAACTTTAAAATATCAACAACCTTTAACAAACAAAGAAATAAAGAAAATAACATATCAACTTATTGATAATTTAATAAATTATGATACTGAAAATTCTTCAGTATTACAGCAACCATACACGTTTATGTATAAAGCTGCCCAGAATAATATCCCAAAATATCCACAGTTAAGAGCAAGTTTAAGTCAGATTCTTCAAAAATCTTATGTTTTGCCGGAAAATACAACTTTACGTTATTTTATAGATGAAAAAGCAGACAAAAATTTATTAGCTGCCAAGACTGAAAGTATAATTGTTGAGATATTAAAAAATGAACCGGAATTATTTAGCTTAATGTCTTCAATTGATCTGGATAACATGAATAAATATATAAAACCGTTTGATTATGGTTTGTATGCAAAAATGTGTGAATACAGGATTATTGCGGCAACCTATTTTGATATTGCATTAAAAAAATAACCTTCCCTGAGGAAGGTTATTTTTTTTGATCAAAAGCATTAATTGAACTGAGCTTTTTCTTCGTCGGTTACGCCTTTTATTGTAAGGTTAACTCTGCCTTTGTCATCAATTTTTATAATTTTAACAACGACTTCGTCACCGATATGAAGATGCGGTTCAATAGTTTCAATACGTTCATTACATACTTGAGAAATATGAACCATACCGTCTTTACCGCCGCAAAGCTCAACAAATGCGCCGATAGGAATAATTCTTACGACTTTTCCCTTCATAACCATACCTACTTCGGGTTTGAAGGTTAAATCTTTAATCATTCTTTTAGCGATTTCAGCACCTTCCTGATCGTTAGAAGTAATTGTTACAACACCGTTATCCTGAATATCGATTTCAGCACCTGAAGCGTCAATAATCTGTCTGATTTGTTTTCCGCCGGGTCCGATTACTGTTCCGATATCTTCAGTCGGGATTGTCATTGTTGTAATGCTCGGTGCAAACGGTGAAAGGTGATCAGCAGGAGCTGTAATTACTTTTCTCATTTCACCTAAGATATGTAATCTGCCTTCTTTAGCCTGTTGCAATGCACGGCGTAAAGTATCGTTTGCAATACCTTTTGCTTTCATATCCATTTGAAGTGCGGTAATACCTGTGTCGTTACCTGTAACTTTAAAGTCCATGTCGCCCAAAAAGTCTTCAATACCTTGAATATCAGTTAAAACAACAGGTTCCTTGCCTTCTTCTGTTATCATACCCATTGCAACACCGCCAATCATGCACTTAACCGGAACACCTGCATTCATTAGAGCCATTGATGAACCGCATGTTGATGCCATTGAAGTTGAACCGTTTGATTCAAGCACATCGGAAGTTACGCGGATTGTATAGCCGAATTCTTCCTGAGAAGGAAGTGCCGGAACGTTTGCACGTTCTGCTAAGTTTCCGTGCCCTACTTCGCGGCGGCCCGGACCTCTTAAAGGTTTAACTTCACCTACGGAAAATCCCGGGAATATGTATTTGTGCATATAAGTTTTTTCAGTTTCCGGATCAACCCCGTCAAGCTCCTGTTTCATACCGGGGCCTGCAAGGGTTGCAACTGATAATACCTGTGTTTGACCTCTTGTGAATACTGCAGAACCGTGTGCACGAGGAATTACGCCGACTTCACACCAGATAGGACGAACCTCTGTCGGCTTTCTGCCATCTGCTCTGACACCTTCATCCAAAATCATTGCACGCATAATTTTCTTTTCTGCGTTTTTGAATTCTTCTGCAACAAAGTCAATGCCTGTTTCTTCAATAATTTGTTTGATGTAATGGTCTTCAGGTAATGCGTCAATTTTTTCTTTGACAAGTTTTTTAGCTTCTTCAAGTTTATTTTGTCTGTATTCTCTGTCAAAGTTGTGATATGCATCAAAAATCATGTCGTGAGCTGTTTCGTCAATGATTTTCTTTAATTCGGTTGTGTCATACGGGTTTACAAATTCTTCTTTAACAACGCCGCATTCTTTTGCAAAAGCTTCTTGTGCTTCGCATTGTTTTTTGATTTCAACTTGAGCAAATTCAACAGCATTCATAATGTCATCTTCCGTAACGAATTTGCAGCCTGCTTCAACCATAATTACGGAATCATGAGTACCTGCAACAACAATGTCGAGGTCTGATTTGTCAGCCTGCTGGTGAGTCGGGTTTGCAATCATATTGCCGTTTTCGTCTTTTGAAACTCTTACTGCACCTATAGGACCTTCAAACGGTGCTCCTGAAAGCATTAATGCAAAAGATGCACCGAGCATAGCAAGTGTGTCAGGCTGGTTTTGCTGATCATAGCTGAATAATTGCGCTACGATTTGTATATCATTTCTGTATCCTTTCGGGAAAAGCGGTCTGATTGGTCTGTCAATTAAGCGTGAAACCAAAATGGCTTTATCGCTTGCTTTTCCCTCTGAACGGTTGTAACCGCCAGGAATACGTCCGATTGAGGACATTCTTTCTTCGTAATCTATTAATAACGGGAAGAAATCTATACCTACACGGGGTTCTTTTGATACAACACAGTGAACAAATAACATTGTATCGCCGCATCTTACGGTAACAGAACCATTGGTGGATTGTGCATACTTCCCTGTTTCAATTGTAACGGTTTTGCCGCCGATTTCCAATTGAGTTTTGTGAGTTTGAGGAATTGTCATAATTCTTTTCCTTTCCTGCGTTCTTCCTAAACGCTTTTTATGTATTTACACTTCTTTTGTTCGTTTTTATTATAGCGTAAACATAAAAAAATGACCACAAATGGTCTTTTTGTGATTATAAAATTTTTTATCTGGCAAGCGGAACGAGTCCGGTATGACGGAAACCCTCACTCGAATTTCTAAAAGGATCTTGCATGTCGGGCAAGTATGCCCAACATGTTATCTGATTTAGTCGCAAGTATCTTTACCGTTAATACTCAGACCGTCACATTTTAAATAATTCAGATTTCCTTTTTTTATCACCCATTCTGTACATGCACCACCGTTTACATAACTTGTACTTGTTAGATTACAACGGTTTGGGTCAAACTTTCTCGGAAGAACATAACCTTGTTTATTGATTACAAATCTGAAAATATCTCTGCCCAGCTGGTTTGGCGGATTTTGCGCATTTATGTCAATATCGATTGTTGCGCATGCATCCATAATTTCATATTGTTGTTCGCACGTTCCGGTTGAAAGTATTCTTATATATGTCCCGTTTAGCAATTTGATACCTGTTACGTTCAACATGTTTGTTTCGTTATCAGTGATACCAATTAAATTTTTCATTGTATATCTGTAGGGTTGGCAGTCATAGATATTATCGCAGGTAAATAATGTCTTTAAATAAGGGGTAATTTTATATAAAATCATCGGAGAAAATGTGTAATAATTCTGCTGTCCACTTTCTGTTCGACTGCCGGTGAACCAGCTGTTTACCGGTCCGTTTTCTGCAACTGCCATCATTACCGCATTGTTTAAGAGTGAATATGCAGCTTTTACTCGTGTAACTGTTTGTTTTTCCTGATAATTACTAATCAAAGTCGGAATCGTCATCGCCGCCACAACGCCGATGATTGCCAGGGTTATTAAAACCTCTGCCAATGTAAAAGCCTTTTTTGTCATATTATTCTCCTTGTCTCATATATGGGATACTCTCATGTTGATTATAACATTATAATCCCATATATGGAATATTTATGTTAAGCGAAAGGTAATTTTCTTTACATGAACGGACGCGAAAAAAGCTACTGTCAGCTTGTGGGAAATGCTATACGGGAATTGCGCAAAGAATTCACCCAAAAAAGTCTTTGTATGTTCGCTTATGAAAACGATATACCTCGATCAACACTTTCACGTATTGAAAAGGGCGATAATGAAGCACAGCTTGTAACACTCAAAAAAATAGCCGAAGGTTTCGGTTGGTCTATGGCCGAGTTATTCAGAAAGATTGAAATGAAAATGCCGGACGGTTTTAGAATATTTGAAGATGAACATTACTAAAAAGGCCCTCGTCGGGCCTTTCTATCATTTATAGACAATAAAAATGTTTTTAGAAATGCATATCAAAGCTTGGCGGCATACCGTTCATTTTTTCGTCTTCCATTCGCATTGCAGAACCTATTGTAAAGCTTTGTGCGCTTATTCTGTTTATTTGGAAATTTAAATCGCCGTTAAATACCTGTTCATTTTCTTCCAAAAATTTAAAAAGCGGGTCAGCCGGAGCTTTTGCTAAATTGCCTAAAGTTTCGCCTGCTTGCTGCAATGTCCTTTCCGGAACTTTTACGTTCAGCCCGAAAGGTTTATATGGTCTGTTAAATGAAAATCCTGCTTCTGCCATGAGACTATTCCCTATTCTGTGTACACATGAATATTCGGAAACCTTCTTGTAAAAATTTAATGATTTATGACAAAAAGCAAGAAAAATTTACATTTGTTAATGTTATGATAATACAATAAATTTTTCTTTTAGTTTTTCAATAATAGGATTTTCTACTTTTTTTAATTTGGATTTATCAAGAATAATTCGTCCTTCGCGTTCTATTGTATTAATCTGAGCAAGCGCATCTTCGTACTTTAATTTCCCTCTGTTTACGAGTTTTGCAAGATTATCGACATATTTTTGCTGGTTTTTGGGCGGGTAATTTAAAAGTATTTGCCACAAAGGTTTGCTTTGTCTGTCTGAATTTATTTGTTTTTTCGCAAGTGCAATATTTGCTATAGTATTTGCCCCGCCTTCAGATTTGGGTTTTAAGTGTTCAACTGATACCATAGACGGATTAAATAGCCTGTCACCTATAATATTCGGGTCTGAATCGCGGAATTTCAAAATTAACGCATCTGCGTTTCTTGATGATGTCGGAAGATTTATTGCTATATCCATCATTTTTTGTTTAAGTTTTTCATCCGGCATTCCTTCTAGCACTTTGTCCAAGTCATACACAAATGCTTTGTTACTGAATGGTACATGTACAGGCATTCCTTCTATCATGCCGATATTTCCCGCGCATAATTTTTCAAGTTTTTTGTAGCCTTTTAAGTCTGCAGTCTCTCGCATTTTTTCTATTATGGCTATTCTGACGGCGTCTTTATTCGTCTCATATTGTTTGTAACTTTTTTCATATAGTATTGATTTTCTGCCTGTTGATTTTACATTTTTGAAGTCAAAAACCTGTTTTACAAAAGATGGGGATAGCGGTTTTTTACCTGTCATATTTTCATTATGGAGCATATCAAGCAGCTTTTGCATACGATTTTTTAAGTTGCCGTCAGACATTTTCTCAATAATTTTGGTAATTTTATATGAGAATTCTTTAAGGCTGAATTCCTGCTTAATTGGTTGGTCATACAATTTTTTGTCTACAGTTTCCATAAATTCAAAAAACGGCTGGATATACTCTTGCGGAAGTTCTGCACCAAGAGTTTTTATCGCATCAAATTTGGGTTTTTGGACTCTTCTGAAATTTTGACGTGTTGTTCTGTACCAATTTTTGAAAAGCTGCGGAAGATCAATGTCAGGTGTCTCAACTGCTGCTTTTTCAATTCTTTCAAAGACTTCTTTTTCAACAGGCTCAAGGTATTTGTTTTTATAAGGCTGTAATTTCCTGACCACCTCGCTTATTGGTCCCTGAAAAAATCCTCGTTTTTTCATTTTGGTTAACTGTTCGTTTGTAAGCATTTTTTCGCCGGAATACAGGCATGTCATATATCTGCCGAGTTTTTTGAAGTCTTTTATTGACATTGCAGATTTGCCGGTAAATGTTATGCTGTCTAAAGCCGGCGGCTGCCTGATAAGTAACTTATCAGGAGAATAATCATAACTCTTATTCTCTATTCGCCTATTTTGTATGCTAAATAAATTTACCGGTAAAATTCTCATATCCTTTTAAAACTCCTAAATAAAAAAATTGCCAGCTGTAAGTAACTGACAATTTTATTTTTGACAAACCGGCGGAGGCTGAATATATAACGGCAATAACTCCGCCCAATTGCCGCTTTCTGTTTTTAATTTATCAATAACCAAGTCTGATAAAATTTCTCCGAGAGGATAGTTCCCCTGCTGGTAGGATGTTCCGCCCAATAGCTTTTGTAATCTGTCATCTGTTATGACATTATAACTGCCGTTTTTTATTATTTCCTGAACCTGTTCAAGCTCAACTGCACCCTTTATTTCATTATCGCACCACAGATATGCTTTATTTTTTCTGGCATCAAGTGCAACAAGAGGATTTTCTCCGCCGAGTTCTGATAAAATTTCCAAAGAGGAAATGCCTATTGCTTTTATCCCGAGCTGTTGCGCCATTACTCTTGCAACAGTTGTACAGGCTCTTATCCCGGTAAAGCTTCCGGGACCTATGTTTATTCCGATTACATCAAGATCTTCGGGCTTTAGATTGTTTTTACGAAGAATATTTTTTATTGTGGAAATTAAAAATGCAGAATGGTATTTGCTTTCGGTATTTTCAACAACTTCCGATGTTAAAATCTCCTTTTCCGTCCTCAAGACCACATACATTTTGTCTAAGCATGTATCAAATGCTAATATTTTCACTTATTTAATTCCCCTACTATAGTTATATTATCATGACCTGTAGCTTCAAAGGAATATTTTCTTGACTCATCTTCATCATATGTTACATTTATTTTTATATGGTCAAAAGGAATTTCATCCTGAGAAAATTCTGCCCATTCAACAAAGGTTGCCTGACGGCCTTCGGAGTATTCGCGCAATTCATCAAGAATTGTTTTAACCCCCTCGTTTTCTAATCTATAAAGGTCAAAATGATATATCGGAAGTTTTGCCGTATGATATTCATTTAAGATAACAAAGCTCGGGCTTGTAACTTTTTCGGTTACGCCGAGTGCTTCTGCAACAAGTTTTACAAAAGCGGTTTTTCCTGCGCCTATTTCGCCATATAGGCTTACAAAACAGCCTTTATCTTCAATAAGTTTGGCAAACTTTTCGGCTAATTCTTTTGTCTCTTTCAGATTATGGCAAATTTTTTCATACTTATTTTTCATTTATGACTACCTTATTTCTTCCTGAATTTTTTGCTTCGTATAGGGCTTTATCTGCATTTTGTATCAAATCCTGTTCTTTATCATCGTCTTTTAGCTGATAAATCCCTGAACTTATAGTAACATGAATTTCTTTTTCCTGCGCATCAGGGTTAATTTTTGAAATATCAATAGATTTGCTTTCAATTGATTTTCTAAGACGTTCCGCAACCATTTTTGCTTCTTCAATTTTTGTAAAAGGCAGAAGTATTACGAATTCTTCTCCTCCGTAGCGGCCTGCGATATCGTATTCACGAAGCTGGGAACGCATTACCTTTGAAACGGTTTTTAATACCAAATCTCCAACTGCATGACCGTATGTGTCGTTAACTTTTTTGAAAAAATCAATATCTGTCATTATTGCGCAGAGAGGTGTTTTTTGACGGCGGGAACTTGCAATTTCTTGTTTGGTACGTTCTTCAAGCTGGCGTCTGTTATAAAATCCCGTAAGTGCATCAAGTGTTGCATGTTTTAAAATTTCAGCGTAAACATTTGCTCTGTTGATGGTTGTTGCAGCCTGATTTGAGAGATCTTCAAGGTATTCTGTTTCTTTTATCGTAAGTTTACTGTCAATATTTTTTGTAACTATGTATCCTAAAATTTTATTTTCGTTAATTAGCGGAAATACGCCAAGTTCTTCTGTCGTAACACGTTTCCGTGGCTCTGCGTTTATTATATCCATAATTTTATTATCGTTACATGCTCCGGGCCACATTAATTTAAAATCGGTTTTGTCTTTTATAAATATATAAATCAGGTGATTTTGGATGAATTTGTCAATCATTTCGCCCAAAAGCGGAATGATATAGTTTAATTCATATTGAGTTTCAATTATTTTTGCAATATTTTTCATCGCGTTTTGAAAATCAATGCTTTTTTGCATTCTGTTTGTAAGGACTATATTTTGAACTTTCAAAGATATCAAATAAAGTGCTGTATCCAAAAAATCTTCGAGTTCTTTATTAGTTTTATCAAATTCAATATAGCCTATAATTTTGTTGTGCTTGTAGAGAGGGTAATTCGGCTTGGCAGACTCGAAATTTTCTTTAAGCACAATTTGGCATCCGCCTGTTTTGAAATTTTCGTCAAAAAACTCCCCGAGTGAGGTCACAACCGATTTCTCGCTGTAACTTTCATTGAGTAGCTTGGAAAGTTTTTTGATTAATTCTAAAATAGCTTAGCCCTCTATTTTTTGTAAAATATCGTCGGAAATATCAAAGTTTGCATAGACATTTTGAACGTCATCGTGTTCTTCAATTCTTTCCAAAAGTTTCATAATCTGACCGGCTGTAGCTTCATCAGTAACTTCAACGGTATTTTGCGGAATTCTTGTAAGTTCTGCTGTTTTACTTTTAAAACCTTCAGCTTCCAAGCCTTCAACTACTTTTTGGAAGTTTTCAACAGAAGTAATAACTTTGTATTCGTCATCTTCTTCCAAAATGTCTTCGGCATCCAACGCAATTGCCGTTTCAAAAAGTTTTTCATAATCAACTGATTTATCAAAAGCTATTGAACCCTTCTGATCAAACATCCAGCCTACACAGCCTGTTGCACCAAGGCTTCCTCCGAATTTTGTAAAGTAGCTTCTTATATCGCCAGCTGTGCGGTTACGGTTGTCCGTCATTGCTTCAATTACAACTGCAACACCACCCGGGGCGTAGCCTTCGTAAATTAATTCTTCGTAATTTTCAGCGCCTGAGGTGCCTGCACCTTTTTCTATGGCGCGTTTAATATTGTCATTTGGAAGTCCTGCGGCTTTTGCTTTTTCTATTGCTGTTCTTAAACGGAAATTCCCCGCAGGATCAGGACCGCCAAGTCTTGCTGATACTATTAATTCTCTTGAATATTTTTGAAAAATTACTGCACGCTGTGAATCTACTTTTGCTTTTTTATGTTTAATGGTTGACCATTTTGAGTGTCCTGACATAAATTTCTCCCGTTTGTCTGTTTCTTATTTAAGCGTAGCAGAAAAATAAAGATTAAGCAATTTTATTGCAAATTTATTAAAATTATGCTATATTACTTTTATAAAAAGGAGAAAAGCTTATGAAGATGATGAAAAACCTAGGAAACGGGGGGGGGCATCTCTCCTAAATAGAAATAGCAAGGGTTTTGAAGGTATAGCGATAGTCAGGAATTGTTTTCGAGACGACGCTGTCTTGGTCGCTCGCATGAAACGGCGTTACGGTCTTTGCCTGCGCAAAGCCCTTCAGCCTCTGCTCGCTCCCGCTCTCACCTCCGGCTCCGCTATGGTCTCAAAGACATATTCCCCTTGTGAGATACCTGAAGTTGGAGAGAAGATTAGTAAATGTCAAAAAGGTATTTGTCATCCTGAATTTATTTCAGGATCCCATATAGAGATTCCGAAACAAGTTCGGAATGACAAAAAAGTTAAAGCAGCATTTACATTAGCAGAGGTGTTAATAACCTTAGCAATTATCGGAATTGTTGCCGCGATGACAATACCGACACTTGTATCCAATTATCAAAAAAAACAAACGGTAGTAAAGCTAAAACAGGCATATGCATTATTGCAGCAGATAATGCAGTTTTCAGTAATGGAAAATGGTTCTCCATCAAAATGGGATTATGATTTGGACAATATTTCTTTTATTAACAAATATTTTGCTCCTTATGTAAAAATTATGGAAATTACGGATGCATATGAGATTACAAGTCTAGATGGAAAGGTGCATGGCAAGAATATAAGTCAGGTAGCTCAATTGACGAACGGGAATACGTTATTTTATCTGCCAAATATTACTGATACCGTTATATGGCTTACACTTATAGTAGATTTAAATGGCAAATCTAATCCGAATATTGTTGGAAAGGATATTTTTGTGTTCTCATTTGTAAAGGATAAATTAACTACTTATGATCAGTATTGGCAAAATGGTAACTTGCTTAGAAGAGTCGACTTATTAATACCGGGCACGTCCGGTCAGTGTAATCCTAAGGCTGTTGGTGGGATAATCGGTCCGGGTTCGTATTGTTCAAGACTTATTGAGATGGACGGCTGGGAAATTAAAGACGATTATCCGTGGGATTAATTTAAGCCTCACAGAATTCCTGTATTGAAACCGATTCAATCCCTTCAAATTTTTGAAATTCTTTATAAAGTGATTGCATCGGTTTTTTGGCATTCATTTCAAGAATTACAATAATTTTTGTCAAAGTTTCATCTGCTTTTTTGCTTATTTCTTTTAAATACGGATATTTATTTACAATATGTTCATAAATTTCGTCAGCATTGTTGTTTTGGCATTTTAAGGAAATCTTAAGTCTGCAAAGGTTTTTTGTGCTTGAAACAAGAACGTTTTTTTCAAAAATTCTGACTGAAACAAGGGTTATTATAGCTACAATTGTTGCAACAATTGCCAAATCATACATACCAGCACCGCATGCCATACCGATTGCTGCGGACATAAATAATGTTGCGGCTGTTGTAAGTCCGAAAACTGTTGCACCATGGCGTAAAACAGTTCCGCCGCCGATAAAACCTATACCTGTTACAACCTGCGCTGCAACACGTGCTGTATCACGGGTTCCGAGTTCCGCTGAAGTTACGGTAATTGCCGGAAATCCGTATATTGAAATTATTGTAAATACGCAGGCACCGAGACATACGAGTATATTTGTTCTTAAACCTGCATATTTGTTGGTCATTTCTCTTTCAAGACCTACTGCAAAACCTAATAATAACGCGGAAACTACACGTATTATTATATTTAAATCAAAAATTCCCAATAATTCCATTATCTTACCCTGCTTTTCGGATCCAACACGTCCCTTATTGTATCACCTATTAAGTTAAATGCCAATACCGCAACAAAAATTAAAAATCCGGGTGTCAAAAGCCATGGACGATAGATTATGTTTGTAAATTCCTGTGCTTCTTTTAACATGTTGCCCCAGCTTGCGTCGGGCTGCTGAATCCCCAAGCCTAAAAAGCTCAAGCCGGATTCTGATAAAATATACGACGGGACTGATAAAGTCATCGCAACTATTACAAAACTTGTTGTCTGCGGCAGAATATGTTTTACTATAATACCGAGTTTTGATTGACCGATGGATTTTGCAGCCTGAACAAATTCCTGATTTTTAATTGATAAAACCATTCCTCTGACAACGCGGGCAAAGCTTGCCCAGCCGATTAGGGCAAGAATTACTACAATTAAAATAAATCTCTGGATACTTGTCATTCCGGACGGTAGAATTGACGCAAGAATTATCAACAAATAAAAGCTCGGAATTGACATAACAGCTTCCGCAAACCTCATCATTATTGTGTCGACTTTACCGCCGAAATACCCTGAAATTCCGCCATACAAAAGCCCTATAGGAAACAATACAAATAATGCAAGAAATCCTATCGTCATTGAAATTCTTCCGCCGAATAACAGTCTTGAAAATACATCACGACCGTTTATATCTGTGCCTAAAAGGAATAATCTCCCCTCAGGTTCAACGGTTACAAGGTGGCGTTTCATTGGGATTAAGCCTAAGAATTTATAAGGCTGACCTTGTGAGAAAAATTTCAGATAATATTTTTTTGAACGGTCAAGTTTGTAATTCATCTCAAGGTTTTGCCGGTCAAATTCTCTTATGTAATTGTATGTGTAAGGTTTTGAAAATTTTCCGTTTTCGTCAATGGTAAAAATTTTGGATGGCGGCACATAAGCCATGGTTCTATCCGAAAAATCTTTTGTATATGGCGCCAAAAAGTCCGCAAAAAACAATGCAAGATAAATTATTGCCAATAAAATCAGGGCAAGTCTTGCAAATTTATCTTTTAATAATTGTCTTAAAACTTCTTTCATGATTTCACCCTGATTCTCGGATCCGTAATAATTAACAATATATCCGCAATTAAATTACCTAATATAAGCATAATCGCCCCCATCATCAAAGATGCCATGACAAGGTTGATATCGGATTTCAAAACCGCTTCAAGAATTAACCTTCCAAGTCCCGGATACTGGAATACATATTCAGTCAGGGCTGCTCCGCTTAATAATCCTGCAAATTCAAACCCCAAAAGTGTTATCAAAGGATTAATTGCATTACGTAATGCATGCTTATATACAACTTTAAATTCGCTTAAACCTTTTGCGCGTGCAAATTTCACATAATCACTGTCGAGCACGTCAAGCATATTTGCCCTCATTTGTCTTTGCAAACCCGCAAGCGACAGCGTAAAAAGAACTGTTACGGGCAAAAACAGATGATGCGCAATGTCTTTTACCTGAGAGAAAAATCCCATATCCGCAAAGTTTGCGCTTGTTAATCCGCCGACCGGAAACCATCCTGTTCTAACCGCGAAAATTAAAAGTAAAACCGCAAAGAAAAATGACGGAATTGCCATCCCGATACTTGTTAAAACCGTTAGTATTCTGTCAAAAGGAGTTTTCCATTTTAATGCCGCTAAAATCCCCAGCGGAATCCCGACAACCCAGGTGAGAAAAATTACCACAACGGTTAATAAAAGCGTATTCGGAATTCTTTCCTTTAATTTTGTACTTACCTGTTCGCCGTTTGAGGTTATGCCGAGATCGCCTTTTATAAATGATTTTGCCCATTTCCCGTATTGGACAATTATGGGTTTATCCAATCCCAAACGCTGAGTTTCCTTTTCAAGCGTTTCTTTTGAAACCGACGGGTTAAGTCTTAATTCCGCAAGCGGATCAACAGGAGAAAGTCTTATTATAAAAAAGCTTATGAGCGATACTATTATTAATAAAGGTATCGTTTGCAAAATTCTTTTAAATATATATTTTAAGATTTCCATAATATTTATCCTTCCCCTCTACCTTTTGGAGAGGGTGTCTGAGCTTTATGCGAAGACGGGTGAGGGTTATCTATATAAATTTCCTCTATATTATGTGTAAGCCCGCCGAGTGTTGTCGGGAATATATTTTTAAATTTATCTCTGATTGCAACAATTACTGTTGGTGAATAGATATAGATAAACGGTTTTTCGTCATAAATTATTTGTTGGTATTCGTCGTAATATTTTTTTCTGTCTTCAAATTTTGTTGCAAGCGCTCCTTTTATAAATAACTCGTCAATCCTTTTTTCAAAGTCGTAGCGTGGTGAATTTTTATCTTTTTCAAGCCTCATATTATAAACATGGAGTGTTCCGTCGGACATCATAACGTTTTTACCGCCGTTAGGCTCCAAGGGAGATCCTGTAAAGCCCATTATGACCATATCCCAATCAAGAGTGTTTACAAGTTTATTAACAAGCGAATTGAATTCTATGGGTTTAAAATTAACCTTCATACCCAAATCTTCAAGATCTTGTTTAACCATAACGCCTATGGCTTCACGTTCGGTGTTGCCTGCGTTAGTCAGCATGTCAAATTCAACGCGGTTGCCGGATTTGTCATAAAGTTTACCCTGCTTGTCCCAGTAAAAGCCTGATTTTCTCAGTAATTCCCGTGACTTATTCAAATCTCTTTCGTAGGGTTTTAAGTTTTTATTCAGAAAAATTGAATTAAGGCTTTCAGCGGTAAAAAGCGGCTCTCCGATTCCGTTTGCAATATTTAAAACCATGTTTTTGCGGTCAATCGCAAAGTCAACTGCTTTTCTGAAGTTAACATCTTTAAACCAGACTTGTTTTTTGGGGTTAACATAAAAATCGCCTTTGTCGTTTTTGCGGTCGTTAAGATTCATTGCGAGGTATAGCGTTCCGGTGTTTGGTCCGAGATTGTAGATTGTAAAGTCTGAATGAGGCTCCATAGCTTTATAACGCGCTACTTTTGAGCCTTGAAGATTAATTGTGTCAAGCTCTTTTGCCTCAAATTTTAATACTTCATTATTTAAGTCCCCGACAATCAAATAAACCAGCCTATCTAAATAAGGGAGTTTGTCGCCGTTTTTGTTTATCATGTAGTAATTCGGGTTACGCTCATAAACAACACGTTGCGCCGGAACATATTCCTTAAGTTTAAATGCGCCTGAGGTTACAAAATCTTCGGGTTTTGTGTTTGTTGACAAAAATGTGTCAAAATATTGTGAGCCTTTTTTTACCGCGGGTTCAAAAATATGTTTGGGCGCAACCGGAGTTGAAAGCATTCTGATAAACGGCGCAAAAGGTTCCGGCGTAATGAATTTTACCGTATAATCGTCGATTTTATGGACGGTCGGAAGTTTGCCGTCAATGATTATTGAATCTCTGATAGAAGTGTTTCCAAGCCCTGCAAGAATTATGTCGCGCCAGGTGAATACAACATCGTCTGCCGTAATAGGTTTGCCGTCTGACCATTTAACGCCGTGTCTTAAATTTATTGTGTATTCTTTTCCGTCATCCGAGATTGAAAATGATTTTGCAAGCTTTGGGATAGGCTGTCCGGTTACGGAATGTGTTGTCAAAAGCCCATCGTACATTATTTCTGACATGGTAGATGAAATATTATCTTTTGTGTTGAAGGGATTAAATGTTTTCGGACCTTCGCCGATTGTGGATGCAGTAAATGTTCCTCCGAAATCCCCGATAGGTGCCTGCGATTGCAGATAATCAATCCCGTTAAATGTCACTGTCTTTTTATCTTCAGGGAAAATGATTTCTTTTGACTGGGTATTCGATACTTTTGCGGAATCTTTAACGGGCACGTCACGTCTTATGCAGGCTTTTAAAAGCCCTAAAACCAACACCAGAATTAAGATAACATACATAACCCGTTTCATAGTTTTAGAATAACATAAAAAGGCAATATGTGAATAAGTTAATAAGGGAATAAGTTTGTTATGCTATATTTTGAATAAATAATTAATTTTTCCTTAACTTTTTTTTAAATCTTTGAAATATGTATTATAAATATAATTGTGATTAGTTTGTAGAAAAAGGAGAGGATAATATGATTAAACCATTAGGCGACAGAATTGTTATTAAGGTTATTGAAGACACTGAACAAACTTCAGGCGGAATTTTTATTCCTGACAGCGCAAAAGAAAAACCTCAAAAAGGTGAAATTGTTGCGGTAGGTTTGGGCAAAATGAACGACAAAGGCGAAAGAGAACCTATGGATGTTAAAGTCGGTGATACAGTTCTTTATGCTAAATACGCCGGTACAGATATTAAAATGGATGGAGTTGAATACAAAATCCTGTCTGTTAAAGATGCTTTGGCGGTAATTGAATAATTACCCCCTCACCCTATACCTCAAGGAACGAGGGAATGAATATTTATAATAAGGAGAAATAGAAAATGGCAAAACGTATAGTATTTGATGAAGAAGCAAGAAAATCGCTTCTTAAAGGTATAGATGCAGTAGCTGACGCCGTTAAGGTTACACTTGGACCTAAAGGCAGAAACGTTATTTTAGAAAAAAAATACGGTGCTCCGCAAATCGTTAATGACGGTGTTACTATCGCTAAAGAAATTGAGCTTAAAGACGGTTTGGAAAACGCAGGCGCTCAATTGTTGAAAGAAGTTTCTTCAAAAACAAATGATGTCGCAGGTGACGGTACAACAACAGCATCAGTTTTGGCTCAGGCTATTGTAAAAGAAGGTTTGAAAAACCTTACAGCCGGTGCAAACCCGATGTCTATGAAACGCGGTATCGACAAGGCTGTTGATGTTGCGGTTAAAAATATCAAAGACATGTCAAGACCTGTTAATACAAAAGAAGAAATCGCGCAGGTCGCTGCAATTTCTGCAGGTAACAATGAAGAAATCGGCGAACTTATTGCGGAAGCTATGGAAAAAGTCGGTCACGACGGCGTTATTACTGTTGAAGAATCAAAATCTTTCGGTACTAACTTGAAAGTCGTTGAAGGTATGCAGTTTGATAAAGGCTACATTTCACCTTACTTTGTTACTGATCCTGAAAGAATGGAAGCTGTTCTGGAAGATCCTTATGTATTCTGCTGCAACAAGAAAATTAACCTTATTGCTGATCTTGTACCTTTGTTGGAACAGGTTGCGCGTGACGGAAGATCTTTGTTATTAATCGCAGAAGATGTTGAAGGTGAAGCTCTTGCAACTCTCGTTGTTAACACTATGAGAAAAGTTTTAAGAGCTGTTGCTGTTAAAGCTCCGGGATTTGGCGACAGAAGAAAAGCAATGCTTGAAGATATTGCAATCTTGACCGGCGGTCAAATGTTTACCGAAGAACTCGGTATTAAAATGGAAAACGTTACAACTCAAATGCTTGGTAAAGCAAAACGTGTTACAGTTACAAAAGACGAAACAACAATTGTTGTAGGCGATGAAACAAAAACTGCCGTTCAGGAACGTGTAAGATTAATCAGAAAACAAATTGAAGCTTCTGACAGTGAATACGATAAAGAAAAACTTCAAGAACGTGTTGCAAAACTCTCAGGCGGTGTTGCTTTGATTGAAGTCGGTGCGGCAAGCGAAGTTGAGCTTAAAGAACGTAAACTTAGAATTGAAGATGCTCTTAACGCTACAAGAGCTGCTAACGAAGAAGGTATCGTACCCGGCGGCGGCGTTGCATTGTTAAGAGTTCAGCAAGGTTTGTTAAAAGCGCTCGAAACTGAAAAATTCTCATCCGATGATGAAAAAATCGGGTACAGAATTTTGACAGCTGCTTTGGACGTTCCATTAAGAGCTATCGTACGTAACGCAGGTGCAAAATCAGATGTTGTTGTTGATAACATCTTAGCTCATGACGGTGCTTATGGTTATGACGCATTGAAAGATGAATACACTGATATGTTTAAGTCAGGTATTGTAGATCCGGCTAAAGTTACAAGATCAGCGCTTGTAAATGCTGCATCTGTCGGTTCAATGTTATTAACTACCGAAGCTGCGGTTGTTGACATTCCGGAAGAAAAAGCAGAAGCTCCTGCAATGCCTGGTATGGGCGGCATGGGCGGTATGATGTAAGTTAAACGACTGACACCATTTTTAATGAAAAAAGGACATGAAATTGTTTCATGTCCTTTTTTATTGTAAATATTCTTATGAAGAAAATTAAATTCTTCTAAAGAATATTGTAAGAAATGTAAATTCTTTGGTGGTAATGTTGACAAAAGAAAAATTCTTATACATAATAAAAATAAGGAATGCTTAATAAAACAAGGAAAGAAAATTATTATGGAAATTGAAAAAATTATTTTAGAACTTTTATCTCGTATTAAAGTCTTAGAAGAAGAAGTTTCATCATTAAAAGAAATTATTATTAACCAAAATACATCAGTACAAAATACCGCTGATGGGAATGAAGATGATAAACATAAAAGTAAGAAAAAAAATTACACAAGAACAAATCAAAAAATGATTGATGAGTGTTACAAGTTTGGTAAAATGGCTTATAATAATCCGGACGCTGATATTAAAGATTTTGCTGATACCGTTATGAAAGAAACCGGAATGAATAAAAGTTCAGCCTATATCTACATTTATGTGGTACAGTCTCTGTTGAAAGGTGAACAGTTCAAACGTCATATAAATAGTAATGCTTTGAAAAGGTATTTTGAATTAATTTTGATTGAATTTGGAAAAGAAGGCTTGCGCAAGGCTCTTTCTGCAACAAGGCAGCATGTTGAATATCTTAAGCAGTGCAACATCCCTGTGAAAGGTTTTGTTAATATTTACGATGAGTTTAAAGCTAAAATTTAGTGCCGTTTTTTTGATGTTTAACTTGCACATATATAAAATGTGCAAGTTTTTTATGTAAATAATTCACTTGATAGATAGCGTTCGCCTAAATCAGGAAGGATTACAACTATCATTTTATCTTTGTAATCTGGTCTTTTGGTAATTTTTATTGCCGCATACATAGCGGCACCTGAAGATATTCCGCACAAAATTCCCTCTTGTGTTGCAAGTTTTCTTGCAGTTTCTATTGCATTATCATCACTGACGGGGATTATTTCATCAACAACGGTGTAATCAAAATTTTTCGGGACAAAATTGGCGCCTATTCCTTGAATTTTGTGAGCGCCAGCGGGTTTGCCGGCTAAAACTTGCGAGCTCTCAGGCTCTACTGCAATTGCTTTGATGTTTGGGTTATGTTTTTTTAAACCCTTTGCAATACCTGTAATTGTTCCGCCTGTGCCGACTCCTGCAACTATTACATCAACTTTGCCGTCCGTATCTCGCCAGATTTCTTCTGATGTCGTTTTTATATGGGCTTCAGGGTTCGCAGGATTATCAAATTGCTGAGGTATAAATGAATTCGGGTATTTTTTGCTTAATTCAATTGCTTTATCTACAGCGCCTTGCATACCTTTTGAGCCTTCTGTTAAAACTAATTCCGCGCCATAAGCTTTTAGAAGTTTTCTGCGTTCAAGGCTCATCGTCTCAGGCATTGTCAAAATCATTTTGTAGCCTTTTATAGCACATACCATTGCAAGCCCTATTCCTGTATTCCCGCTTGTTGGTTCAATTATTACTGTGTCTTTATCGATTAAGCCCTGTTTTTCAGCTTTTTCTATCATATTAAATGCTGGACGGTCTTTTATTGAACCTGCAGGATTGAAGCTTTCAACTTTTGCCAGAATATTCCCTGTTGAAAGTTTATTAATTCTTACAAGCGGTGTGTTTCCTATCAATTCTGTTAAATCATTTGCTATTTTCATTTGCCCCCTCTCCCTTCCCTCTCCCGTAGGGAGAGGAGAATTTTATCTGCTACTTCTTCAATATTATTTTCTATTTCATTATTCCGGAAGCGTAATACGGTAAAGCCTCTTGTTTCAAAGTATTCTGTCCTTTGTTTATCATAAGATTTATTTTGGTTCAGGTTGTGACCGCTTCCGTCAACCTCAATTATTAATCGTTGTTCTATGCATACAAAATCAACTATATATTTCCATATTGGACACTGGCGTTTGAATTTATAACCGTAAAAGTTTTTATTACGTAAAATTGACCACAGTTTTCTTTCTTGAGGTGTTAAATTTTTTCTCAGATGTCTTGCCATTTTAGTCCCTCGCCCTATGGGAGAGGGATTAAGGGAGAGGGGGCGGCTCTGGCTTCTAAATCCTTTATTTTTTGAAACAGTTCTGCCTATTTGTTTAAATTTTTCTTCTAATTTTGTGTAATCTACTGATTTTTTGCCGGGATAGATTTCATATCTGCTGCGGTGAAATTCATCCGTAACATTTGGCATAACGACATTTGCTCCGCTTTCCAGTGCCAGAATTCTTCCCTCGGGTTGAATAGTTTCCATTGCAGTTGTTGCCGGAATGTTTATATCAGGCAGCAAAAGCCTTGTGATTGCCATAACTTTTAATGAAAGCCAAAATCCGTCAGGTTTGGCATCCTTCAAAGGCGTATCTTCGTGCGGAATTAAAGGTCCAAGGCCAATCATATCAGCGTCAAGTTCTTTGAAAAACAAAATGTCGTCGGCTAAAGATTCCACAGTTTGCCCGGGAAGCCCTACAAGACATCCGGTTCCTGTTTCATAACCTAAACTTTTTAAATCTTTAAGGCATCTTACACGGTTTTCAAAATCCATATTCGGATGAAGTTTTTTATATAACTCTTTATCTGTAGTTTCAATTCTCAATAGAAATCTGTCGGCGCCCGAGTCTTTTAAAATCTTATACTCGTCATAGGTGCGTTCACCGATACTTAAAGTTATTGCCGTATCGTTTTTTTTGATTTCTTTTATAATGTCAGCAAGAATTTCTGCTGTGAAGTAATTGTCTTCGCCCGATTGCAGAACAATTGTTTTATACCCGCTTTTAAGAGCATTATCAGCAAGCTTTATTATTTCATCAGGTGTCAATCTGTAGCGGTCAATATTTTTGTTTTCTGCACGAACTCCGCAGTAAAAACAGTTTCTTTGACAAATGTTTGAAAATTCTATCAATGCTCTCAAATGTATTTCGTCACCGACGAATTTATGCCTTATTTCATTTGCGGCATTAAAAAGTTCGTTGTTAATTGAATTATCGTTCAGCAAACTAATAATTTCTTCTTTTGAAAGTTGGTGAATTTGTTTCGCTTTTTCAATCAGAGCATTCATATTTAAATTATATATCAAAAAAGGCTGGCATTTGCCAGCCTTTAGATTTTATGGAGATGATAGTATTATTCTTTAACAGATGGAGGTGTTTGAACCTGATTAGGAATTTGCGGTCCAGGTCCCATAGGAGGTCTAAATTCCGGTCCCATAGGATGACGTCTGTGTTCTTGTTCAAAGCGTTTTCTGCCTTCCTGTTTCATTTTTTCAAGTTCTTTTTTCTGTTTTTTGGTAAGAATTGATTCGAAATCTTTCATATTTTGCATACGAAGTTCATGAGCCTGTTTTTTCAAATCTTGTATTTCTTTATGAATTTGGTCTAATTTTTCTTGTTGCATTTCTACTGCAATTCTTGAACGTTTAACCGCTTCAGCTTCCTGACGTTTTGCTTTAATTTGTTCCATAATAGGTTTCATTTGTTCATGACCTTTTTGTTGAAGTTCTTTGATTTTTACCTTCTGTTCATCAGTAAGTTTTAAACGTTTTTCAAATTGTTCACGTTTCATTTCACGTTTTTTAATTTGTTCCTGTGTTAAAACAGGTTTTGCAGGTTTAACTTCAGTTTGCGCAACAGGAGGTTGAGCTGCGGTTTCCGGTGCAGTTGCTGTATCTGCAGCTAAGACTGTTGTCATTGAAAATGCCAAAAGGCTTGCTATAATTAGTGTTTTTTTCATTAATCCATCCTTTCTTTGATTAAGTCGTCTAATTTATCTGCCAATTCTTTTTTTGCATTGTAAATTCTTGATTTTACTGTGCCGAGAGGACATTTCAGTTTGCGCGCGCAATCCTCATAGCTGTATCCTTGAATTTCACAAAGCATTATTACTTCTTTGAATTTTGGCTTTAGTGAATTTATTGCATTAATTATTTTAGTTTGTCGTTCGTTTTTTATTAATTTAAGTTCTGGTGTCTCCTTTTTGTCTTTTATATTATTTAAAGCTGTGTCATCCGATGTTGAGTTTTGAAAATTTTTTGTATATGCAGATTTTAGGTAATCTTTTGAAACGTTTTTAGCAATTGTATTTATCCAGCTTTTAAAGTTACCTTGCTCTGAGTATTTTTTTGCATTTTTCCAGGCTCTTATGTAGACCTCTTGCTCAAGGTCTTCATTTTCTTCTTTTGTAATAAGTTTGATTATATTTTGAACGTTATTCCGGTTTTTCTTTATTATTTCTTTAAAGTCCATTTACTCTACCATTACAAACCCGTATGAATCAACCGGAAAACCTAAGTCTTCCGCAGTTAATGTCGTGCCGTATTTTATGGTGTCTGAAATATCGGTGTTAAAATTGATTACACCTAATGTTGTAGCGCTTAGACACATTGCAAATACAGCACAGGCTATTTTTAATTTAGCCATGTCTTTTTTGTGTTTTAGAAAGTGCGGTCTAACCTCCTTTATCAATTCCGATACGGCATTCATTTTTGCATCCTCAGACTGGCAATCCTTGCAGGTTTTTAAATGCTCCTGCAAAGTTTTTTCATCTGCGAATGTAAAAAGAGCCTCATATTTTGTACATTTGTTGTTCATTTTTAACCTCTGTACTTATATAACGAAATTGGAAACAAAAAGTTCATTTTTTATTATATTATATTCTCTTGCTTTTGTAAAATTGTTGTAATATTATAAAATTCCGGTAGCAATTTTTAAGATTTACGGACTTGGAATATTTGAAATGAGCGTTAGTAATTTAATGGAAAAAATATGTACCAAATTAGGTACAAATAATAAGCCGACTTATGTAGTAATGGCAATTGCTACGGTTAAGGGGATTTGCCGTCCTATTTTTACAATGATGGATAAAAAAGAAAATCCTGAAACAAAAAAATACACGGCAATCAGAGAAGGTTTGACAGAAATCATTGCGATACCTGTTTATTGGGCAAGCGGTGAGCTTGCAGGTAAACTTGCTCATGTTCTTGCTAAACCAAAGAATTTCATGGATAAAGAGTTATATAAACAACATAAAAAAGGTCAAATTACACCTGAAGTTTCTAAAGCTTTTGATAGTGCAAAAGAACTGGCTGAAAATAATTTACCCAAAATGAATAAAAACCTTATGTTTATAGGTGTATGTACAGCAGCCTTATTTGTTATTCCTGCATTATGTTCCGCTACCATAAGACCTTTAATGAATGTAATACAAAAAAAGAATCATAAATCAGATGACGGGCACCTTGATGTTAATACATTTGATGAAAGTGCCGTAAAATTTTATGCTCCGAATTTTCAACATAATGATAATTTGAAATATTTAAACAGTTTTCATAGAACTCCTGTTGGCGGGATGAAGGTAGGTGGCGTATGATTAGTGCAATAGCTAACGGTTTATCTAATTCAACACTTGCAAATATTGCGCAAAATACAACTGCGTCTGTTTCTATTGAAACAACTCTGAAATCAATCGGCAGACCAGGATTTATCTTGATAGATAATGACATTAGTCCTGCCACCAAAAAATATGCTGCTGCGAAAGAATTTTTATATCAGGCAACTTGTTTAGCCGTTTATTTAGCACTGATTACACCTGTATTTAAAAAAGGTGCGTTTACGCTTGCAAAGAAAACGTTCTTTAAGAACAAACCTGAATTTGCAAAGTTTAAAAATGCTACGGAGTATCTTGATTATCATAACTTAGCCTCAAAAAATATAACTAACAGACGAGCCACATTGATAAAAGATCATTCACGTAACAAATTCATGCATGACGGTTTGCGTGATGAATTAACAACCAAAAAAGATCCTGAAAAATATCCTTTGATTAAGGGTACTATCGAGTTGGGTTCTTTAATCGGCTCAGTATTGGGCTTGGCAATTTTAGCTCCCCAAATAAGCCATGTAACTATTCACCCGATGCTTAGAGCTTTGGGTTTGGAGAAAAAAGAAGAACATTCCGAAGTTCCAAAATTGGATAAAAAGGCTTAATAAACTGATTTTAAAGCGCTAATTGAACGTTCAGCCATTAGCTCCGCTTTTAATTTTTTGTTTTTCCGTTCTTTTTTAGGTAATTCTACGGGCGGTAAAATTCCCCAGTTTGAATTTATCGGCTGGAATTTTTCATGTTCCGGATTACTTATATAGTGTGTAAGTGCGCCGAGCATGGTTTCTTGCGGCAGCTGCAAAAGTCTTTCGCCGCTTAAAAATTTTGCCATGTTAATTCCTGCTAAAAGTCCTGTCGCAATGGATTCCGTGTAACCTTCGGTTCCTGTTATCTGTCCCGCAAAAAATAAATCCGGTCGTTTTCGTGTCTGGAGTGTTGCGTTTAGGATTCTTGGGGAATTTATAAATGTGTTTCTGTGCATAACCCCGTATCTTACGATATTTGCGTTTTCTAATCCCGGAATTGATTGCAGCAGTTCTTTTTGGCTTCCCCATTTTAAATTTGTCTGGAATCCTACAAGATTATACAAAGTTTTGGCGGAATTGTCCTGCCTTAGCTGCACAACCGCATAATTTTCAATTCCTGTTCTTTTATCCACGAGCCCTACAGGTTTCATAGGTCCAAATCTTAAGGTGTCAACGCCTCTTGAGGCAAGAACTTCAATCGGCAGGCAGCTTTCAAAAAACTTTGCATTTTTTTCAAATTCTTTTAACTCAATTTTCGGGGCATTAATTAATATATTATAGAACTTATCATATTCATCTTTGTTCATGGGACAATTTATATATGACGCCTCACCTTTATCATATCTTGATGCGTAAAATGCTTTGTCAAAATCTATACTGTCTTTTTCCACAATTGGTGCTATTGCATCAAAAAAATGTAAATGCTCGCTTTGGGTAAATTCTTTTATATTCTCAGCAAGAGTGTCGCTGGTTAAGGGACCGGATGCAATTATTACAGGTGTTTCCGGAATTTGGGTTAATTCTTCGCGTATAAGATTGATATTTGGTGTATTTGTTATTTTTTCGGTAACTTTTTTGGAAAATAACTCTCTGTCTATTGCAAGTGCGCTTCCGGCAGGAACACGGCATTCATAAGCGATTTTTATTAATTCTCCGCCAAGAAGCTCCATTTCATGCTTTAAAAGGCCGCTTGCATTTGTTGTGTCAGCTGAACCTAAACTGTTTGAACATACGAATTCTGCGCAATTTTCCCCCGTATGTGCGCCTGTCGTTTTTTTAGGACGCATTTCGTATAAATTTACTGTATATCCTCTTTTTGCAAGCTGTAAAGCTGCTTCTGATCCTGCAAGTCCTGCACCGATTACTGTTACTTCCATTTCTTTAGTTTATTATAGTCAACTATAAGTGTCAATTTTAAAATACTGTTACATATATAGTAGTATTTCTTCTTGATATATACGGCTTTGCAAAGTTTTGTAAACTAAATGTTACAAATGTAGTAGGTGACTTGCAAAATTATTTTGGATTAAGTATAATAAATACACTTATTAAATACATTTATCTTTTTGTTAATGTTTCTTAAAGATTAGGCGAAAAAAAAGCAATAAGTGTCACGGTAAGTTTTTTAAAAAAGTATGTGTGTAGATAGTAAAAGTTAGTAGGGACATGTCAGTAAAATCAGTTCAGTTAACAACAGCAGACTCAAAGCGCGGCTATGAGCAAAAAAACAGAAGAAGTAGTAATGTGTCATTCGGTAATATGGGTAATCCTGTGATTACATTGATGGATGCAATTGACAGAGGCGGTTTTGCTGCGTCATTTATTATGCAGGATTTTCTTGGAATGGCAGGGCCCCGTGTTTTGACAGGCATGTACCGTAACCATGATAAAACCGGACAATTGAACTGGGATTTCGCTAAAAAAGAAGGTACGCGTGAAATATTGAGCGGCCCGAGTGCATTTATAATTCCGGCTTTTTTGATGGCAGGTATTAAAAGGATTTCCGGCAGCGCCAATAATGTTCCTGTTGACTTTATAAACGGACTAGGTGAAACATTTAAGAATTATGCAAAAGATAATGTTGCAGCCCTTGGGGATGCTGCTGTTGCAAAACATGGTTTTTATGAAAATGTATTCAAAAACATGTTGGCAACTTCTACAAATAATCTTTTGCAGGGCGATGAACTTGATGCTACGGCCAAAACATTTGCTGATAAGTTGATAAATGCTGAAAAGGCACCGAAAAAAGGCTTCTGGAAACATTTGACAGGAAAACGTGTGGAAGGTTCCGCTCAAGACTTGCAGCATGACTTGTTGAAAGAGTTTGTTGATATTCGTAAAAAATATCTCGGCGCGGATAGTGACAAGGTCGTTGCAGAATATACAGGACAAAATGGCAAGAAGATTGCATCATCATTTAAATCTGTTGTCGGTCACATGAATGATTATGCTAATGATGCAATAAAAACTGTAAATAAAAAATTCAAAGATGTTAAAAATATTCAGCCGGAATCTGTTGAAAAATTTGTTGAAACTTTGAGTAAACGCCGTTCAGGTACAAGATTCTTGTCAAATATAAGTATGTGGCTGGCTGTTGTAGGTTTCTATACAATAATTCCAAAACTTTACAACCACGTAACAAAAGGTCGTGACCCCGGTTTGGACGGTCTTGGTGTACAGGAGCAGAATGTAAATAAAACAGCAAATCCGACTTTCTCAAAGGATAATTCTGGCAATAAGGAAGAAAAAGCTGACAATGTTGTAAAGGCTGATCCTTCATTCACAGGATTGGGCGGCGCAATGGCAAAAGTCGGTAAAACGGTTACAAATAATAAGGCACTTAAAGGCATTTCAGACGGATTTGAATTTGACGGTGCAACTATGTCAATGCCTGCTATGCTGACATTGTTATTCGGTTTTTGTTTGCCTCCGAGATTAAAGCACGCGCAAAGCAGTACAGACAGAAAAGAGATTTTATTTAGAGACGTTACAAGTTTCTTATCCATTTTGTTTGGGGCGAAACTTCTTACAAGAGGCTTCTCTGACGTATTTGCAAAAACTTCAGGTCTTGCTTTGAATACTAAGCCGCAAAACCATAATGAATCTATATTCAAGAAAATATGGCATTATGTATATCCGTCAGGCGGAGTTCAGGTTCTTGATGATACAAGAATCAGAGCAAACTACAGTAATGTTGCTTCATACAAAGACGGTATAAATGATATGTTCCGTTTTGTAGATAATAATGGCGGCAACGTTGGTAAAATGCTTAATATTGATAAAGATATTAAGTCTGCAGCAACTACAATCCTAGGTAAAACGCCGGATAAAAATATGAAGCTCAATGATATCATAAAAGCTTTTGATAATGCAAAAGATACCGATGCATATAAAACTATTATCAAAAAGCTTGCCGATGAAAGCAATACTCTTGTTAAAAAAGCAAAAACATATAACAGCTTGTTTGGCTTTGCCTCAACAATATTCCTTGTTCCGGCATTGATGATATGGATTTCAAAACACTGCGAAAAAATGACAAAACAACGTATTGCAGAACAAAAAGAACAGTCAATGCAAAATATGGCTAAACAGACTCAAATCCCCGATTCAATGAGGGTTGTTACAAATAAGCCGACTATGGCAGGCTTTTTAAATAAAGATTAAAAAAAAAGAGGTTCATTTGAACCTCTTTTTTTATTAGATTGAAAAATTATTCTTCAATCAAAGCATTGATATCTGCAACCATAGCATCAGGGTCAAAACCGTGAACTTTTGCGCCTGCTTCAAGATTTTCAAAACGGGCAGCGGCGCAGCCTATGCAGCCTAATCCGTATTTTTGGAAGATTTCTATGCTTTGAGGATAAGCTTGAACTATATCCATAATGTTCATTTCTTTTGTTACTTTTTGTGCCATAATTTTTTCTCCTTATTTGACTTTTTAAAGTTCATTATTAATAACATTATACACTAAAAAAAGAAGGTGAATATATGGAATTTATAAAAAAACTGTTTAAAGATGAGGACAGAGTAATAGGCTTATGCGGTTTTAAAAAAGAAGAAGAGGAGCAGTTAGGGGTTTTTATACCAAAGTTTAGCCCTGCAAAACCAATCTATAATTTTAACTATCAAAAAAACTTTTTTCTGATGTAATATTTCTTTACATTCAGGCAATTTTTACATCCCCGATTACTTTATTATAATATAGGGAAAAATTGGGGATTTAATATGGCAATTAATGCACTATCAAAAATCGGGAATTTATACAGCGTTAATAACATAAAATTTGCACAGGCACATTTTGACAGGGGTGCGGCATCAGGTGTTAATTCAGTAAAAGACAGAGAATTACATCCTGCAATGAGCAGTACAGAATTATGCAGTACACCTTTTGCGAACAAATTAGATTTACTGGTTTAATTTACTGATCGCTTTCGTGACGTTCGTTGTCTTTCATTAGTTTAGCAAAATCTGACGGCTTAATGCTTTGGATAAAGTTTTTGAACTCCTGAGCTTCTTCTTCGTCTTTTGCGGTATCGGTAGAAACCGAACCGTTAGAAAGAACATTTGCCGTTACAAAGATAGGCGCATCAACTCTTATTGCAATAGCAATCGCGTCGGACGGGCGTGAATCTATTTCAATAAAGTTGTCATTATCGTCTTTTAAAAATAATGTTGCAAAATAAGTTTCTTTTTCCACATCGTTAATTTCGACTCTATCAAGTGTGTAACCGGTTTTTTCAATAATATTTATTATAAGGTCATGAGTCATTGGACGTGCCACAGTAAGATTTTCAATCTTTCTTATAATTGCGCTGGCTTCTGCTGAACCAATCCAGATAGGCAAAGCCTTGCGGTTGTCTTTATCATGCAAGACAACTATAGGGGAACCTGTTCTTGTATCAAGGGCTATGCCCATAACTTTCATTTCTATCATATTATAAACCTTTCGTTAATTTTTACCTACAACACCAACAAGCGGTGAAGATGCTGAGGCAATTTCTTTTTTAGGCATTCTGCCTGCTTCGTATGCCGCACGTCCTGCCATTACACCGTATTTAAACGCTTCTGCCATTTTAACGGGATCTTTTGCTTTTGCAATAGCGGTATTTATCAGACAAAAATCGGCACCGCATTCCATAACGGTTGCGGCATCAGACGGAACACCTATTCCTGCGTCAACTACAACAGGAACATTTGCCTGTTCAATAATAATTTTAATATTTTCAAGTGTTTTTACTCCCTGACCTGAGCCTATAGGAGATGCCAGAGGCATAATTGTCGC
This sequence comes from Candidatus Gastranaerophilales bacterium, assembly GCA_944323695.1. Classification (GTDB taxonomy): domain Bacteria; phylum Cyanobacteriota; class Vampirovibrionia; order Gastranaerophilales; family Gastranaerophilaceae; genus SIG32. The sequence continues at coordinate 184,615 of CALUTI010000001.1, read as the reverse complement.
ACAGCCGATTTCTTCAAGCCTTTTTGCTAAAATCGGGTCTGCATTTATATATGGCAATACTGTGAAGCCTTCATCAACAAGAACATTTGCAGCTTCTAAAGTCGCAATCGGGTCAGGCATTAAATATGTTGGATCCGGAATAACTTCCAACTTAATCCAGTTATTTATACCCATAGCTTTTGAAAGTCTTGCAACACGAATTGCTTCTTCTGCGGTCGCACAGCCTGCTGTATTTGGTAAAAGCCAGTATTTATTAAGATCAATATGATCCATCAAGCCGACATGTCCGGGGGCTTTCATATCAACACGTCTTATTGCAACGGTAACAATTTCGGCTCCGCTTGCTCTATGCGCTTTTTCCATTGTTTCAAAATCATCAAATTTCCCTGTTCCAACCATTAATCTTGAAGTAAATTCTTTGTCTGCAATTTTTATTGTCATAATTTTCTCTCCTATATACACTATTATAAACTAAAAAATAATTTTTAACCTCTTTCAAAAAAAAATATTTATGCTATACTTGTCTTATAGATAATACATGGTGCGGAGTAATGGCCGAGTGGCTGAAGGCGGCACCCTGCTAAGGTGTTAGGTGGGTCTAACCTGCCTCGAGGGTTCAAATCCCTCTTGCTCCGTTTTTAAAAGGCTTTCGAGCTTTTTATTTTTTTGGGACGTCCCTCTTAATTTCTTAAATGCTCACAAAATATTTTTTTCTATTGCATCTTTTGCGTTATATTTCTGTTGCTCATTATTGCTGAATAAATATCATTTGTGTTTGATGTGTTCTGATTGGTTATCAATATTTGATTTTTTTGAAATTGTTATCTTCAATACATATTGCAGATTATTCTTCTAAACGCGTACCAGTAAATATTGCAAGTGAAAATACACAATAAAATTGTGGAAAATTTTCTTTAACTGTGACCATATTTGTTATAAAACCGATTTTGAACGAATATTGCTATTATTTATTAATAGCAATATGTAAGCTGTAAAGAATTTTGAAAATTTTGTAACATTTTTGACAAATTTGACTTTGTTTGTGGTTTATTGGTATAAAGCTGAAAAGAGGTTTGAAAAATTGCAAAATACTATTACTAAAACCTTTAAATCTGACAAGAAAATATCCTATATGGATAGAGGTATTAATAATTCTTTTTATTTTATTGAAAAAAGATTGGCAAAGGTTTTTAAAGACGAAATGGAATCTGAAAATTCTATTTTTAAGAGTGTGTCATCTAATGTAATTCATAAAATGGCAATGTTTTTGACCGGTATTACAAAACGTTCCTGTTCAATCGGTATTGCCGGTGAAACTGCAAGCGGCAAATCAACAATTGCTTATGATATTATAAATACCCTTGAGGCTTTTGCTATTGAATTTGGTATATCTGATTTGATTACAAGAATTAACACAGACGATTATTATTATGACAGATCTGATATGGTAAAGGCTGCCGGAAGTTTTGCGGAATTTGCAAAGCATTATGATCTTGATATTCCGCAGGCATTGGAACTTTCGTTGATGAAAGAGCATATACAGGCACTTTTGGGTGGGGAAAATGTTTATCTTCCCAAATATGATATGTCAGGCACTGCCAAAAGAGAAGATAATGTTACTCTTGCAAAACCTTCAAAGATTATTATTTCCGAAGGGCTGTTTACTTTAACGGAAGATGTCGTTGACGCTTTTGATTTCAAAATTTATGTTGATGTGTCAACAGAAGTTCAAAAAGAACGCTTCTACAGACGTGCTGCAGAACGTGATTTGGGCTCTTCCGTTGATGATGTTTACAAAAATGCATCCGATAAAGCGAAAATTCATATCTATCCGACGGTTAATAATGCTGATATTATTTTGTCAGGTGAAGCTGACAGACAGGCTTATAAGAATTTTATAAATAAAGTTCTGGATATAGTAAAAGAAGTACACTATAATAATGTACTTCTTTACTGTGTATAATTTATTTCATTTGGATTAATTTGTAATTACGTGTTCCTATACCCAAATCAGCAGCAGCTTCAACAGTATGGATGCCGTGCTTCTCTTCCATACGCTTAATTAGTGAGGCTTTCCCGGGATCTTTTGAATTGTATATTAAATCAACACAAGCCTGATCAAGTGCAACCGGATCTGTTGAGGATAAAATTCCTATATCGGCAATTTCTGGTTCTGCAGGGTTATTGTTGCAGTCACAGTCAATGGACATTCTCCTCATAACGTTTATATATGTAAGATTTCCTTTTAAATAATCAATAACTGATTTATCCGCATCTGCCATTGATTCAAGGAATTTATCCTGCTCACATGTCCACATGTTTTCAGGTTTTCCGGCACCATGGATATATGCTTTGCCATAAGAAGATGCGACGCCTATTGAAAGATTTTTTAGTGCTCCGCCAAAACCGCCCATCTGGTGACCTTTAAAATGAGATAGAACCAGCATAGAATCATAATTTCTTAAGTGAGTACCTACATAATTGATTTTGATTTGTTTGTAGCCAAAGACAGGAATTTCCATTTGACCTTCGGAATCCATAATATCAACTTTTGCAATTTTATCAAATCCGTGTTCGGTCATTACCTTAAGATGTTCTTCCGTAGTTGTTCGTCTGCCTTCGTATGCGGTATTACATTCTACAATAGTACCGTTTACGTGATCAACAAGAGGTTTTACAAAGTCCGGCTGTAAAAAGTTATGTCCGCCGGGTTCTCCGGAGTGAAGTTTTACGGCGACATTGCCGGTGAGTTTTTTCCCTGTTGTTTCGTAGATATTAACAAGATTTTCCGGTGTAATATCCGGTGTAAAATAAACTATAGCCGTATCGGGATGCATTTTTTTATAAATAAGTCCATAAGCCTGAGCTGGATTAGCCGCATTTTTGGTTAATTCTTCAAACGGACACATACCTGTTTTTGATTTATTTTGGATTTCATTTACAAGATGTTTGTATTCGTATTTAATATTGTTGTCTTTTAAGATTTTGCGGGCAGGCTTGGAGAGAGTGTCCGCATATACGTAATCTGCATTGCCATAAACGTATAAATAAGCTGCGGCTCTGCCGACTGTTTTATCAAAAGCGTATGTGCCTTCAAACGTATTATCATCAAGATATTTCAACAGCGGATCCAGATTATGCTCTGTATATGTTTGAGTTTGTCCGTCTCTATAGATAACAAGTGAGGACTCCGCTAATTTTTCAATAAGCATATTTTTAGTTTCTTTAGACAGCCCGTTTCCGTAAGCAGTTGTAAATATCAGCGGGACAATTAAAATAAATGATAAAACTAACTTTATAAATTTTTTCATACTAATACCCCCTGTAATAAGTTTAAAATTTTAATAGAGTTTTGTCAAAATTTTATGATTGATTTGTATGCGCGGCAGCAGCTTCCTGAACATTATCATTCATATCGTAGAACCAGTCTATCATTGGACGTTTTTCCCCAAATTTAAAACCAAAGCTGTTTTCAAAATCAGGATCTGTCAAAAATTGGTAGCTGATATTGAACCCTAATGGTTCATCAACAAGTTTAAGTTTTTTTATTTTGGCTTGAGAAAGTTTTTTAGTTTTTTTATTAAGAATATTAGAGTAGTTTAAACCCTGGTAACAACAAAATGGTACTTTAACTCTGTCATCCATACCTTTTGTTAAAAGTCCGAATGTTCGACATACAATACCGCGGTAATCATATACAGAACACACGTCATCTATTAAAAACGGGCAGTCATATAAAAATGTACTTCCTTTAAATTTACTTTTTTCTTCAACTATTCTTTTTATATTCTCTTCTATTTTATTTTGTGTTTCTTTATCCAGCTGCAAAAAACCGTATAAAAGATATTTCAGTTCTATCTCGGAATAAGGAAATTCTGCATTTTTACAGCATCTTGCGCATCCTTTTTTGCAAAAAATAAATTGTTTTTGGGATGTGAAAAATTTTGTTAATTTGTTGTTTAAAAATACCAGATATGTTAAATAATTTTCAAGCATGTGAGTTCCAGATAATCTACCATTATAATGATATTATTTTTCAAATATTTGTGAATATCAAATTGTGCTTATTTCTTATCTAATTATATCACAAATTATTTTGTCCGAATTTATTTTGCAGTTTGTCCAAAAATAGTTTTGCTGCAGGTGAAAATACCTGATACTTTTTCCAAACAATATCAAGACCGGATTCAAGTTTGGGCTCAAGTGGTCTGAATACCAAATTGTTATTTCTGCTTGTATTGATTAATTTGTCAAGAGTGACTGCATAACCAAGACCTGCTTCCACCATTATTGCCGCGTTATAAACAAGGTTGTAGGTGGCAGTAATATTTAATTTGTCGAATTCTCCCCCAAACCAGTCTAAAAATCCGCTTTGAGCTGAATATTTTTTTGACATTTGGCGTGATGCTATAATAGGCACACCTATTAAATCATCCAGTTTAATAACCTTTTTAGCTGCTAATGGGCTGTCTTTACGCATAATTACACCCCAAACATCTTTGTCCGGCAATGAAATATAATCATATTTTGACAGATCAATTGGTTGAATTAATACACCAAAATCCAGTAAGCCTTTATCCAATTTTTCGGTTACGTCTTCTGCATTGCCGCTATGGATATGAAATTTTATGTCGGGATATTCGGATTGCAGTTCTTTCATGATTTCTGCAATATGCCGCATTGAATCTGTTTCGCCGCATCCAATATAGATATCTCCGCCAATTATTTCATTAATTGCTTCAAATTCAGCTTCTGTTTTTTCAACCATATCAATTATTTCTTCGGCACGCTTCTTAAGCATTATCCCTTCAGAAGTCAGCGTTATATTAGATTTTCCTCTGATTAATAATTTATGCCCGAGTTCTTTTTCAAGATCCATTAATTGTCTTGAAAGTGTAGGCTGTGTAAGGTGAAGTGAGTTTGCTGCTCCTGTTATACTGCCCTCTCTTGCAACTGTTAAAAAGTATTTCAGTACACGTAATTCCATATTTTTATTATAAAATTTTTAACTATGCCTGTCAAGCATTTATTGTTATTTAATATAAGTATTTGCTATTTTTAAAAAATGGTAAATAATAAATATATATAGAAAAATGGAGAATTTATGAAAATAATACGAGTAAATACCCCGAGAGGCATTGAACTTAAAGGTGCAATGTGGGGAGATAGTTATGCCATGGATACTGTTGTCGTAATGATGTCAGGGATCTGCAGTAATGTATTCCAGAATGATTTGTTACCTGTGACAGGTGAACTTTTAAGTTCAAATAATATAGCATTTATTGCAGGTCATGCTATGGATGCATTTTCGTGTATTGCATACTCTGATTTTTCAACTGGTAAGCAAAAGTACACGGGTGTTGTTTATGACGATTTTAGTTTTTCTTATGAAGATGTAGAGGCTTACGTAAAATATGCAAAAGACCTTGGTTTTAAAAATATAATTCTTGCCGGGCATTCGCTCGGTTCAAACAGAATAATTAATTATCTGGGGAATACTTCCGATGAGTTTGTTGATTATTTTATAGTAAGCGCGCCTGTTGATTTGGCTTATTGGTGGAAAGTTATGCCAAATATAGATAAGTGTCTTGAACTTGCACAAGAATTTGTAAATAAAGGCAGAGGAAAAGATATTTTGCCGTATTTGTTCGGCGGATTTTCTCCTATGTCAGCGGAAACTGTTTTGAGCTTTTATAACGCATTTAATCTCAAGAACTGTCCTGTATTAAGCGGTGACGGTGAAACAATGTCACTTGCCTCAATAAAAATTCCCGGCTCTTTTATAATAGGTTCAAAAGACAGTATGGGCGGCAAAGATCCTAAAGCTTTTATGGAAAAGATTAATTCTTATTGTAAATTCCCTGAAAAAAATCAGGTCATTGTTGTGCCTGAGGCTTCGCACATTTTTTACGGAAAACATGATGAATATGCTGAAACTATTCTTGATTGTTTAAAAAGTCATTTTTTTAATATTTATTGTAAAGAGTTGAATATTTTGTAATCTTTTCTCGACATGTAAGTATTTATGTGATAAAAAACTAATAGGAGAGAAGATTATGAAAAAAAATATTGACTGGAAGAATTTAGGATTTGGTTATATCAAAACAGATTACCGTTTTGTATCAAACTATAAAGACGGCAAATGGGATGAAGGCGAGCTTTCAACTGATTCGGAAATCACAATGAACGAAAGTGCAGGTGTGCTGCAGTATGCACAGACATGTTTTGAAGGCTTAAAGGCATATACAACGGTTGACGGGCATGTTGTATGTTTCAGACCTGATTTGAACGCAAAAAGAATGGCTGATAGCTGTGAAAGATTAGAAATGCCTGTTTATCCGGAAGATAAATTTGTAGAAGCTGTTGAAAAAGTTGTAAAAGCTAATATTGATTGGGTTCCGCCGTATGGTACGGGTGCGACATTGTATTTAAGACCTTATATGTTTGGCAGCAACCCTGTTATAGGTGTTAAACCGGCTGATGAATATCAGTTCAGAATATTTGCAACACCTGTAGGACCATACTTTAAAGGCGGTGTCAAGCCTATCACCTTAAGGGTCCCTGATTTTGACAGAGCAGCTCCGAGAGGCACAGGACATGTTAAGGCAGGTCTGAACTACGCAATGAGCTTGCACGCTATAGTTGATGCTCATAAGCAAGGGTACAACGAAAACATGTATCTGGATTCTGCAACTCGCACAAAAGTTGAGGAAACAGGCGGTGCTAATATTATATTTGTTACACCGGATAATGTTGTTGTAACACCTAAATCAAATACTATTTTGCCGTCTATTACCCGCAGATCTCTTTTATATGTTGCAGAACATTATTTGGGCTTGAAAACGGAAGAAAGAGAAATTCATGTTGAAGAATTAAAAGACTTTACCGAATGCGCGCTTTGCGGGACAGCTGCGGTGCTTTCACCGGTCGGCGAAATCGTAAACCACGGGGAACATATTTATCTTCCGTCTGGAAAAGACAGAATGGGTGTAATTACACAGAAACTTTATGATACTTTAACCGGCATTCAAATGGGCAGAATTGAAGCTCCTGAAGGTTGGATTAAAGTTATTGAATAAATATCTGTTAAAAACCTCTGACATTATGCCGGAGGTTTTTTATTGCTTAAAGCTCTAAGAGAATTCAATACAGCCAAAAGGGTTACACCGACATCTGCAAAAACAGCTCCCCACATCGTCATATGCCCGAATGCACCCAAAATTAAGAAAAGAATCTTAATTCCGATTGCAAAGATAATGTTTTGTTTTACTATTGCCATTGTTTTTTGTGCAATTTTAACAGCTGCAGGGATTTTTGACGGTTTGTCGTCCATAATTACGACATCCGCGGCTTCAATTGCTGCATCTGAACCCAATGCGCCCATTGCAATTCCTATGTCTGCTCTTGCAAGAACCGGTGCATCATTTATTCCGTCGCCGGCAAAGATTACATTCTTATTTTTCTCTTTGTTTTGGATAAGTTCTTCAAGCTTTTCTACTTTATCCGCAGGGAGTAATTGTGCATAAACTTTTTCTATCCCGAGTTCTTTTCCAACTGCGAGTGCTGTTTTTTCGTTGTCGCCTGTGAGCATTACAACATTATTTGCAACTTTTTTCAACTCACTAATTGCAGCTTTTGAATCGGATTTTATTTCATCTGATATTACTATATAACCCATTAATTGCTTGTCTTTTGCCGTATAAATAATTGTTCCTGCTTCGTCAGCAGTTTTGTAGTTTATATTGAATTTTCCCATTAATTTGGAGTTCCCTGCAAGTATATTAAAGCCTTTTACGTTTGCAGATACACCATTTCCGGCTATTTCTTCAACATCTTTTATAATGTCAGGGGGTATTACTTTCCCGTAAGCCTTTTTAATTGAAAGCGCAATCGGGTGGTTTGAAAAGTTTTCTGCAAATGCTGTAAGCTCAAGTACTTCTTCTTTTGTAAAATCGTTTAGCGGAACAATTTTTGTTACATTAAAGCTGCCTTTGGTAAGTGTTCCTGTTTTGTCAAAAACAACGCTGTCAGGTTTTGATAAAAGTTCAAGGTAATTGCTTCCCTTAATTAATATGCCGTTCCTTGAGGCACCGCCAATACCTGCAAAAAATCCAAGAGGTACTGAAATTACAAGTGCACACGGGCATGAAATTACCAGAAATGTCAGCGCGCGTTCTATCCATATATTGAAGTCATCACCCGTTAGCAGCGGAGGGATTATCGCAAGAAGTAGTGCGCCAAAAACTACAACAGGCGTGTAGTAGTGTGCAAATTTTGTGATGAAATTTTCGGTTTTTGCCTTCTTTGAATTTGCGTGTTCTACAAGCTCAAGAATTTTAGAAACGGTTGATTCTGTGAATTCTTTTGTAACACGGATTTTAATAAGTCCGTTTGTATTTATGCATCCGCTTAATGCTGTGTCACCTGCCGTTATTTCTTGAGGAACGGATTCTCCTGTTAAGGCTGATGTATCTACAACAGCTTTCCCTTCCGTAACGGTTCCGTCAAGCGGGATTTTTTCGCCTGCCTTTACGATTATTATGTCGTTAATTTTCACTTTGTCAGGTGATTTTGTTACAATTTCTCCGTTTTCTTCAACATTTGCATGATCAGGTCTTATATCCATTAATTCTGTAATGGATTTGCGGGATTTTTCAACGGCTTTGTCCTGAAAATACTCGCCTAACCTGTACAAAACCATTACCATTACAGCTTCAGGATATTCACCTATCGCCATTGCACCAAGTGTTGCCGCGCACATCAAAAAGTTTTCGTCAAATATTTCGCCCCTTAATATGTTTTTAAAAGCTGTTACTAAAATTTTTCCGCCTGCAATTAAATATGCAGCAAGAAAAATTAAAAGTCTGCTTACGCCCGTCAATCCTGAAAAAATGGCTATTAACATTACAACAACTGCTGCAGATATCTTTATTACTTCTTTGCTATCCTGTTTATGTTCGTGATGATGATGGTCACACATTTTTTACCTCATATTCTATTAATATTATAATTGAACAACTGTTCAATTGTCAAGTGCACATTGCGAGAAATTAATAAAAGTTTACAATAGTTGAACAATTATTCAATTGTGGTATAATATAAATATGGAGAACAGAAGAACGGATTGTGAAGCGATAAATATTGATATTGTTGAAAAAGTCAGACCAAAGATGCCGGAGATGAATTTGTTGTATGAGTTGTCGGATTTTTTCAAGGTAATGGGGGACGGCACGCGGATTCAGCTTTTGTGGGCATTGGAAGAAAGTGAGATGTGCGTGGGGGATCTGGCTGTTTTGTTGAATATGACAAAATCGGCTGTATCGCATCAGTTGAAGGTTTTGAGGGTCGCAAAACTTGTCAGAGCAGAGAAAAAAGGTAAAAATGTATATTATTCTTTAAATGACCACCATGTTAAGCTGATTTTAGAAAAAGCATTAGAGCATGTATGTGAATAGTTATGCGATAAAATCAGCAATTATTCGGGCTGCATCAGCAATACATTTTTCGCAGGGGCGGGTTTGGTAGTATTCGTCTGTACGTTTGGAAGGGACGGGTGTGTCTTTGCCTTTTGGCAGACCAAGAATTTCACGGCAGATAATTGTTTTGTGTTTTTCTTCAAATTTGGCGGCTAAGTTTTGAATACGTTCATAGTGTGCTTGTTTAATGACATCATTATTGGGCTCAATGTAGCCGTATTTGAGTCCTGCTATCATAAACATTGCGCTGACGGCACCGCAGACTTCTCTTAATCTTCCCATTCCGCCGCCAAAGGAGGATGAAAGCTTTAATCCCGTTTCAAAATCCATCCCGAAGTCCTCGCAGAATGCACAAAATACTGACTGTGCACAATTGTAGCCGGTATGGAATAGTTCAACTGCTTTTTCGGATTTTGTTTTCATATTTAAATTATAAAACAAATTTTTGTGTTTTAATTATTTTATGGACAAATTTTTCACAAATGAGATGACTTTATTAAAAGCACTTGCTATTATGCTTGTGGTATCGGGGCATTTGGAATTTTCGCTATTGGGAATTTTCCCGCCTTATTCATTTCAGATTGCGCTATTTTTCTTTATTTCAGGTTGTTTGTTTAAGGAAAAATATCTTAATGAGCCTGCATTATATTTAAAAAAGAGGGTTAAAAGTCTTTTGGTTCCGTATTATCTTTACACGGTATTTTATTTGATTGTTACGGTTATAATTGCAAAGTTGACCGGGAAATTTTGGGGAATGCCGGTTACTTTTAAAAATTATTTGCTGACCCCGTTTTTAAACGGGCATGAACTGGATTTGACATGTCCTTTGTGGTTCGTAACACAGTTATTTATGACGCTTATTGTATTTTTATTTGTTTTCAGGCAGTTGAAAAACTTGAAGGATAACAAATTTTTCCACCTTGCAACATTTTTGATGTTTGCGCTGATTGCAATACCTATGGCGGAATTTTTGCCTAAAACGCCGGTTATGCTTGTTGTTATAAGAACAGTATTTTCAATGTTTTTTGTATATATCGGTTATTTTTATACAAATTATATTAAAGACAGGTATGATATCTTTACCGTAAAGTGGCTGGGTTTTATAGTAGGTTTGCAGGCTGTTTTGTGGTTATTTAATACGGATTACGATCCTATGCAGGGAATCGGGTTAAGCTATATACTTGTTTGGGGACAGTTTAATACGTGGGGAATTGTTCCTATTCTTACAAGTCTGACCGGAATCTGGGCGTCTTTGTTTACAGTTAAAATTCTTTATCCTTACCTTAAAAATGTAAGATTTTTACAGGATATGGGAAATGTGACCTACCATATTATGGCAAATCATTTGTTTGTTATGTATCTTTTAACAGCATTTTTCTTATTTATCAACGGTATTCCGATCGCAGAAAAAGCAAACCATGATATATACTGGATTTATGATCCCGTTAAAAATACATATTTGTATTTTGTTATAACAATGGTTGTAACAACTTATATCGGCCTAGGTTTAAAAAAGCTTAAGTCTTACATCTTTAGCCACATTGCATCATAAGGCTTTAGGCGAACGGTTAATTGTTTGTTTTTAACCTGTGCTTTTGTCATTTTATCTGTCAAAAGATCATAAAAATATACTTCTTTAGCTTTTTTGCCGAAATCGTCATCGGTAAGGTTGATAGTTGCTTTTATTCTGCTATTAGTAAGGTTGTTTATTACCACGACACGTGTATCATCCAATGCTCTCACGTATGCAAAAACTTCGGGTGATTCCGTCTTAATTTCGACAAATGAGCCGCGTGTCATTACAGGATAGTATTTTCTTAAGCGTATAAGCTTTTTGACGCGTTCATAAACTATATTGTTATAAGAACCCTTTTCTTCAACGGCTTTTTTAAATGTTTCTTCCGTAATCGGTCCGCGGTTTATGTCACGGCTGTCAAAGTAGCTTAGCATTTTGACTTTATTTTTACTGTGCTTTTGTTTATATTCGCGTATTCTTGCACTGCGTCTTGCGTTTGCGTAATTATTTTGCGCACCGATTTCATCCCCGTAGTAAATTATCGGGACACCGGGAAGTGACAAAAGGATTGAAAATGCCATGCCAATTCTTTCGGGATCATAGTCTAAAAAGCTTGCCATTCTTCCGCTGACGCCAAAACCTTTTCTAAATGTCGCACCTTTTGGCGCAAGACCTTCAAATAACAGTTCACGTGTCTTTTCATTTACCATTTCCAACGTTAATTCATCGTGTACTCTCAGGAAAATTCCCCATGCTGCGGAATTCGGAATCTGCGGGGTTTGTTTATAAGCTTTCCAGAAATAGCTGTTGTCTTCTGCTACCAAAGATGCCCAAATCGCCGGCATATACGGGAAATGATATGCTATTTGAACTTCATCAGTTCTTGTTATTTCGCGTTCTTGACCGTTTATTGACTGTTTGTTTTTTTGTTCTGTGCCAAAGTATGGAAGAATTTTATTCGGATGCTGGCATGCTTCCGCTTGGATTACAGAGCGGGGCGCAACTGCTTGCAGGTATAAACTTAATATTTTTATTATACGATGTGTATTTGCAAGATTTTCCGCGTCTGTTCCTTCTTCTTTTATCAAGTAAGGGATTGCGTCCATCCTGAAAATATCTATTCCAAGGTTTGCCCAGAAGCTTATTGTTTCAAGGTTATAATAAAGCACCTGCGGGTTTTGCCAGTTGATATCAAGCTGGAATGGGTAAAATGTGTGGTATAAATAGTAATCTTTATTATTAATTGTTACTTTACGGTAGTGGTTTTCGGTAATTTCAGGGAATATCAGACGTCGTTTTGAAATCTTACCGCTTGGTTCTTTGTATTCTACAACTTGTCCGAGTTTTTCATCTTTATAACTTTTGTACTCAGGAATTTGTTCTCGGACGACAAAATAGTTTAGCTTCTCTAAGTCGCCGTTTTGTGCCTGCTTAAACCATATGTGTTCATCTGAAAAGTGGTTTAGAACTAAATCTGCTTTTATTTTAAATCCCTTTTCTCTTGCTGCAGTTAAAAATTCTTTGAATTCTTTCATCCCGCCGAGGTCTGCCCTGACATCTCGCGGATCCCGCACGTCAAAGCCAGCATCTTTCATCGGGGAATCTGCAAATGGCAGAATATAAATTGTCGTTACTCCCAATTCTTTTAAATAATCAAGCATTTTTATGTCATCTTTAAAAGTGTTAGGTGTAAAGGCATTTTTTACTCCGAATTGATCGGCGTAAAATATATAAATTACTTCGTCTTTGTACCAGTCGTCAGCTCTTTGTAAATCCTCATCCTTTAAGCTTTGTGAACGCGTAAGTTTTGTCTTTAGGGCAATACGTTCAATGTTTGCATAAATTATGTCTACATTTTGCTGACCGTAAACCTTTGCTAAAGATGTCTTTATTTCCTTTTCAATTTTTTGCGGAATTACCGGTTCGGAAAGTTTTTTCTGCTGGATAATAAGTGTGTTTAATTCGTTTTTTGCCGATGCAATATTATATACACCCGCATAATTGAATGAAAATATTAGTGTAAGCAAAAGAACAATAAATTTCTTTAAAGATACATTTCCCATAAATATAAACCTGATACTTATCTTTTGGAATAAGCAAGAGCAACTGCAAGAGCTATTTCACTGTCTGAAGAAACCTTATTTTTCTTTGAGTATTTATTTTCAGAAGGGAGTTCTTCAGGGAAAATAGTATTTATTTTTTTGATAGCAAAAGCCATAATATTCATAGAATATACCATTATTACCAAAAATAAAAATACAAATCCCATACCGATACATAAGATTATTATTCCGTCTTCCAATAAAGAAATATTATCCATAGTTTCTCCTTTTAGAGATTTTTACCTGTAATTATTTTATTATAAAAAAAATATATTTCAAACTATTACCGGTATAGTTATTTCAAATTCAGTGACGGACTTGGTGGATTTATTCAGTTTTAATTCGGCTTTTTGTGCCTTTAAATTGGATTTACAAATATGTAAACCCAGTCCGCTGCCGGTCGGTTTTGTGGTAAATCCCTGTTCAAATATTTCTCGTTGTTTTTCTTTTGAGATCATTTTGCCGTTATTTGAAATCCTCAGATGTGCGATATTGTTTTTAACTTCTCCGATAACGTTTATTTCTCCTTTGGCATCTATGGCTTCAATACCGTTTTTGATAATATTTACGACGCAGGCAAGAAATTTGTTGTCATCAACAAAAATTGTTGCTGTATTTTTTACAAAACAGTTTATTGTTATATTTTTCCCGAGAATGTAGGCTTGCGAAAGCCTTACGCCTTCTTCAACCAAAAATTTAAAGTCGCAGTTTTGCGGTGATAAGTTGTTGATTGACTTGAGGTCTAAAAGAGAATTACCTATGATTTTTAAGGATTTTTTTATACATTCAAGCGCATTTTCTGCAGATGGATTTTTATATCCGTCGCGTTCCAGATTTTTGCGCAAAATTTCCGTGTACATTTCGCATATTGAAACGTGGTTTCTTATTTCATGAGAAACACATCTTGCCTGAAGTTTTATTATTTCCGTATCGTTCATTGATGCCTTTCTTAGTTATAAGGTTCAGCCATATACCAGCTGAACCTTATAAAACCTCTTTACTTTTGTCCCGTTTTATACAGCTAATTTAGCACGTCTTTTATTTGCAAAACCGTTATTTAATGCGTATAAAACTGCTTGTGTTCTGTCGTTAACCTGAAGTTTTTGGAAAATATTATTTACGTGTGTTTTAACTGTAGTTTCCGAAATAAATAATTTTCCTGCAATACCCTTATAGTTATTACCCTGTGTTAAAAGATCAAGAACTTCTTCTTCACGTGCTGTTAAGTATGTAAGAAGGTTTTCTGCATCTGATGATTTTGCTTCTTCTTTGAAAGAGCTTTGGAAATATTCAAAGAATCTTGAAGAAAGTGCTGACGGAAGATAAATTTTACCTGCTGCAACTTCATCTATTGCATAAATTAATTGCGCAGATGCCATGGTTTTTAAAATATAACCTTTTGCACCAAGCTTCATTGCACGGAATATTAAATCTGAATCGTCATAGCCGCTCAATGCAATTACTCTTGTGTCAAGACCAAGTCTTTCGATTTCTTGAATTGCCTGCAAGCCGTCTTTTTCCGGCATATTTATGTCCATTAACACGATATCAGGATGATATTTTTTTATGAGGTTTATGCCGATATTTGCACTTGTTGTTGCTCCAACTACATCATAACTGCTTTCAAGAGTGATTAATTCTTTTACGCCTCTTAAATGGTCTGCGTTGTCATCAATTAATAATACTCTTAATTTACCTCTAAACTCTCTCATTTTATCTCCCCTTTATTTTTTTAGTAACCTTCAACTACACTTTATATACTACTATTTTTAGAGGGGATAATTCATCCATGCCCCGATTGATATTGTAGTCATGGCAGTTTGAGAAATTGGCGTACATCTTTGGATTGATAAAATGCCTCAACCATGCTCTAGACCATGATTGGCGGCATGGTTGATTTTTTTGTAAATTATTTTTCGTTACATTTTTTGATGTACAACAATTGTGGTATAATTTTTGACAAGGAGAATGTAATGGAGATATTAATATTTATCGGGGGATTTGTATTCGGAGCGGTTTGTGTTTATATTCCGTTTTATGTGGCGCAAAAAAACAACAGAGCGGATTTTGAAAATCTTGCAAACAGAATTTTTAAAGAAAACTCTAACGAGCTTTCCGTACAAAATCGTGAACGGCTGGATGAATTTTTTAAACTTTTCAAAGAGCGTATTGAAGATTTTGAAAAAAGAACGGAGGATAATTTTAAGCAGGAAAAAGAAAATTTTACTGTTTTTGATTTGAATATTAAAAATTTCCTTGAAACAGGCAAAAAAATATCCATGGATGCAAATGCTCTTGTTAATGTTATGAAATCCGATAACCGTACTTCCGGCAAATGGGGAGAGATTGTTCTTGAAAGGGTACTTGAAGCTTCAGGTCTAAGAAAAGATGAAGAATACAAGGTTCAGGCAGGTGCAGTTGAAGGACGTCCCGATGCAACTGTTTATCTTCCGGATAACAGATGTATTTATATAGATTCAAAAACATCTTTTGCATCTTTTGAAGGCTATGTAAACTCTGATAATGAATATGAAAAGGATGTTCATCTTAAACAGTTTATTGAATCCACAAAAGCACATATCACAGGGCTTGCAAAGCGTGATTATGCCGCGGATGAAAAATCTCCGGATTACGTTTTAATGTTTATTCCTATTGAAAGCTGTTATGCAATGATGTTTTGCGAAAATTGCGCGCTCTGGGATTTCGCCTGGAAAAATAAGGTTATGCCCGTTTCTCCGTCTACCCTTCTTGCAGCTTTGAAGATTATAAATTCTTTCCATATTGTGGACAGACAAAATAAAAATGCGCTTGAAATTTCCAGAATCTGTTCTCGTATGATTGATAAATTCTCGGATCTTTTGACGGATTTAGGTAAAATGAAAAATGCTTATAACTCAGTTATTACAAAGCTCAGCGGAAAAGATAATATAATTAATCAATTGAATCGTATTGAAGAATTGGGTGTAAAAGGTTCAAAAAATATGCCGGAAATCCCTGAAGAAATCAGTTAACCGGTTTTAATTCTTCGATTCTTTGATATTTTTTTGTTGTTCGGTTATATGTATTGATGTTGTATAGATATCCGCTTGTAGAAATTTTAATTGAATTGTTGATGTCTGTTCTGTAAATCTTTGTATGGCGCAAAGTATCAAGAGTTGTTCTATTTGGATGCCCGAAATTATTCGGTCCTGTTGAAATTATTGAAACTGCTGATCTCAGATAGTCTGTCATTTCTTTATTAACTACATTTTTTCCGCCGTGGTGGCCGACTTTTAAGACTTCTATATTGCGCGGTAAATCTTTTTTTATTTTTTCAAAAGCTACTATTCCGGCGTCCCCCATAAAAAGCATATCAAAATCGCTGAAGGTCAACATTGTTATTATGGAATTTTCGTTGTCATTATCAGGAATGTTTGCGATAAATGTTTTTATCTCAAAATCACGTTCTTCATAGATTTGTTTGTTGTTTTCGGCAAGGTGTGTGTTTATTCCTGCTTCATCAATTGCCTTGAAAATATTGATTACGGTATAAGTATCGCGTTTTAACGAATTTACATAAATATTTTTAATGTTTAATTCATGTATGAGATCAACGGCACCTCCTGCATGGTCAAGGTCAAAGTGGGTTAAAATCATTCCTTCAATATTTTTTATTCCTCGATCTTTTAAGTATTTTGCAATTACAAGTTTTGCTGTTGACGAAGAACTTTTATAGCTCATTTTTGCCGTATCTATAATAAAATATTTGTTGTCAGGTGTTTTTATAAGAAATGCGTCTGCGTTTCCTACATCAAATGTTATTATTTCAAGTCTTCTGTTTGGCAGGCTTATTGTTGTCAAAAGCAGGATTATTGATGTTATTACAACAGTTTTGAAAAGTTTTTTGTCAAATCCTTTTTCAATAAGAATTGTTATCATCAGGATTATTCCGTAAAAAATCAAAATCTGAAAAACGCTCGGGTGAGTTGTTTGCAATATTGAATTTGGAAGTCCTGCAAAGTATTTTGAAATAATTACAATCATATCCAGCATGTATTTCAAAACACTGTCAAATACCATACATACAAAGTCTGCAATTGGTCTTATGGTCGCAAGTATTGAGCTTACAAATCCGCCGAAACTTATTACACTTAAAAACGGTACTGTTGCAATATTCGCAATAATTGAATATGTGCTGAAGGTGTTAAAATAAAACATCTGCAAAGGTGCCACCCAAAACTGTGCAATAATCGGGATTAAAATTCCGCCTTTAATCCATTCCGGTAATTTTATATCCTTACATTTGTCAAAAATAACCATTCCGGTGGTCAAAAGTCCGAACGTGACAATAAATGAAAGCTGAAAGCCTACGTTATTTATATATGCAGGATTATATAAAAGCATTAAAAACGCGACAAAAGATAATAAAGATACGCTGTGTGCATCGCGGTCAATTAATTTACCTATTTGTATGAATAAAAGCATTAATGCTGCCCTTAATACTGATGCGCCAAGTCCTGTCATTAAAGTATAAAGAATTACCATAATCATTCCGCCGGTTACATTGATTTTGTAAGGCACGCGGAAAAATCGCATTATGAAAAACCAGAATCCGAAAATAAATGCAACGTTCATCCCTGATGCGGCAAGTATGTGCAGCAATCCTGAATTAATAAAGTTTGTTTTTATGTAATCCGGCGGCGCAACAGCATCATCTCCGAAAACTACTCCGCCCAAAATTTCCAGATTCGGCGATTTGAGATACTTTGCATGGCTTTCTAAAATACCGTTTCTGACTTCGTTTAACCGTCTTAAAAATTCCCATCTGAAAGAAAGTTTTGAATTGATTGTTTGGCAATCTTTATAATCAGCATAAACCGTTGTAAATGCATTGAAGTTTTGAAGATATTTTCCGTAATCAAACTGCGACGGATTTCCTGCCTTGAAAGGACGTCTTACTTTACCGTCTATTACAAGATTATCTCCTATATTAAAATCAGCATCAATATTTTCATTGTTGTATAAAGTTACGTAGCTTTTGGCGTTAATCTTAGAGTCTCCTGCCTGAAAAACTTCAAAGAAAAAACTCGTTTTATCTGCTGTTGTATTCGGTATTGATACAATTTGTCCGGTGATTTTTGTATCAACAGGTGCTATATCATATAATTGATCGCTTGTATTAATTCTGAAATAAGAATTAAAAAATCCGCAATAAAAAATTATTATCCAGAAAATTACATATTTTACAGATAACTTCCGTTGGAGAATTAAAACTATGCCTATTATTGTTAAAATCGCGGAAGCTACAAGTTCACAGTTGTTAAAATATGACAGTATCCCTGCCATAAACATAATAGACGTTATAAACATTACAGCATTTTTGCTCTGTAATTTTGAATTTATATATTCTATAATCATTCCAACAAGGGAATTATAACATAGAAATTATTTCTTTTTGCGGAAGAATGAGAACCATTTTTTCTTTTTAGGTTGTTTGGGTTCGGGTTGTTTTACCTGCTTGAATGCACCTTGAGAAAGCGTTTGCGCATATTCTCCTTTTGTATGTGCATAATCAAAAAGTATAACCCCGTCTGCTTTCAGTTTTCTCGTCTCGTGAATTTGTCTTATCAAATCTTCATTTGTGCCGCCCATAAATGTTACAAAAATACCGGCGTAAATATTTGTTTTTCCGCCTTTAATTTTCATTACATCATTCATCATTGAGGAAACCATTTTGGGGTCATAGGTTAAAAATAAAGGTGTAAATCCGTCGACAAAATCACGTTTTGACCAGGTTCTCCAATCTTGCTGTTTTGTATTAAGGGCATGCTCAACGTCAGGGAAAATTACGGTACTTATATAAACGCAATTCTGCCTGCCAAGAGTTCCGACTTTTGCCACAAAGTTTGTTATCTGTTCTCTGCGGTAGTTTTCCCAATCCTTCCATAAATCGTCATCACATTTGAGGTTAACAGGATCAGTTTTATACATATCCTTGAAATCTTTTCTTGCATATTCCGTGAATCCCCAGCTTCCGGTTTCATATTTTGAAATGGCCTGAGGGTATCTGATATAATCAAGATTAATCCCATCCGGACAGTAGACGGTTATTATTTCATTCAGAAGTTTAAGTAAGAAGTCCTGAACCGCCGGATTTGCCGGATCCAGAAAATATCCGTTATGTTCTGATTTTGAGCTGGTTGGTGTTTTTGAAATATAATCAGCTTTGATTTTGTTACCCCATTCAGGATGAACGGCCAGAATACTTTTCGGGTTATTTAGAGGCGGCGTATTTCCTACATAAAAAGACTGGAACCAAATATGGACTTTCATATTTCTTTTGTGTGCTTCTTTTATCCAGACTTTTAGCGGGTCAAATGTGTTAAATTGTTCATTTTGAACAATAAAGCCGTATTCCTTCATTGTTTTGCTCGGAAAAATTGTTTTACCGTGGTAAAAAGTTTCCAAAAATACGTTATCTATACCGATATCTTTCATTTTATTAAGTGTGGAAATAATTTGAGATTCGGTAGTTTCCGTGGGTCTTATCCAGATGCCTTTTAATTCGTTCTGCATATATGGAAGAACAGATATTATTGCATCATTTGCTTCTTCGACAGCAAGTTTTGAATATTTTTTTACATGTTCTTGGTCTTCTATATCTTTTTTTGCTTTTTTAAGACAATTTTCTGCTTCAGTTATGTGGCTGTTTGGTGTTTTTGTTTTGTAATTTTGAATTTTACCTTTATAATAATCCATCATATCCTTGGCTTCATTAATTTTATTTTCGGCTTCGAACATGTAGCTTTCGGAAGTTGTATAGACGTTTAATGTGTTTTTTTCTTTATCAATAAAGACTTTTGTGCCTACTGTAATATTTTTATTCATCCAGTTTTTTGCGGTACCGTGTCCGCTTATTACGATTCCGTCAAGCGGAATGAACGAATTCGCTCCGCTTATCATTGTCACAATGTTATTTTGAACGATGGCTTCGGTGCCATATTCATTCGTGTTTGTTCTGTCACCAAAGGCAGATGTGTAGATTACAAGCTGATTTGAGCCTCTGCCGCCCGGGAATATGCTGCCCGATGCATTGTTTTTTGGTGTCGGGTCGGTTACGCTTATAGGTAATGCGGAGTTTGAAAAAATGACTTCATTCCGCGAAAATTTTACCGGGTTATAAACCTCATCAGATGCATAAACGTTTGATGTCACTAATAAAATTGAAATTATAATCGCAATAGTTTTAATTTTCATCTCTATTCCCTGATAGAATTTTTATAATATCCCGAATCATAATAATTTAATGATTCAATTTGTAAGGTTTTATCTTTCAGATTTGTATTTGATTGATCTAAAGAAAAAGCCTTTTCATAATAATACTTTGCTGTCAAGAGATCGGCAAATTTTTCATATATCGTAGCAATTTTAACATTCAAATCGTAATATTCGCTGTAACCGTTATCATATGCACGTTTAAAATATCTTAATGCCCTTTTAAAATCATTTCTTTTATAATAAAAATCCCCCATATAATAATTAAGATAAGGATCTTTTTTATTTATATCGTAACAAATACTAAAATATTCTTTTGCAAATTTGTCTAATTTTTTTTCATCATAAGTGCGTGCAAGTTGTACCATAGGATAAATTTCGATCGGGTAAATTTTTGTCACTATATAATATTTGCCCATTGCAGTACTTAAATAATTGGGGTTCTTTGTAGTTTCGTATTGTTCAAAAAAACTGTCAGCTTCCTGTAAAATTTTTTGACCGTCTAAGACAGAATAATCCATTAAATTATCTTCGTACTTCACAGAACCTTTTTCAACAGCAAAGCATGGAAGTACGAAGATTAATAAACAAACTGCTAAATTTAATATTTTTTTACAGATCTTCATAATTTGGAGATGTTTTTATATCATGGTGCATAAATTTCCCGTCATCCAGTGCAGGATCAAGATAGATAAAAATATTCCTGATCCATTTTACAAATTTTGGATCATTTGCATGTTTAGCCTCATTAGCAGTAATATATTCTTCACCGTTAATTCCTGCCTTTGTCATTTGTACAATATCAACAACAGCTTCAGAGTGGCCGTGTGTGTAAAGATATTCAGGTGACGTAGTTTCATCAACAACTATTTCCGCAAAAACAGGAGTAATCATAAATGTAAAAATTAAAACTGTTAATAAAAGTTTGATTTTCATATATACCTCATGTAACATTATATTTATTTATTATCTTTAATTCAAATATATTATATTTTTGTTACACTTTCCTGTATTATTCGTATGATTTTATTATAATTTCTTCCAGTTTTTCTAAAAGTTTATCTTCTGAGACCTTGGCGACTATTTCGCCCTTTTTAAATATATAACCTTCATTTATACCGCCGGCAATACCAAAATCAGCGTGTTTTGCTTCTCCCGGGCCGTTCACTGCGCAGCCCATAGTTGCAATTGTAATATTTTTGTCTAAGTCCTTAAATTTTTCTTCAACACGTTTTGCAAGGCTGATTAAATCAATTTGGGTTCTTCCGCATGTCGGACAAGATATAAAATTAACGCCGCCTTGTCTTAAGCCTAAACTTTTTAAAATATCAAAACCTGCTGTAACTTCTTCAGTCGGATTTTCTGTTAAAGAAACCCTTATTGTGTCGCCTATGCCCTCTGCAAGCAATGTGCCCAAGCCCACGGATGATTTTATTAAGCCGCCCCTGAGGGTACCTGCTTCTGTTACACCCAAATGTAATGGATAGGGGATTTTTTCGGCAATTGAGCGATATGCTTCTATTGTTGTCAGCACATCTGATGATTTCAAAGACACTTTTATTAAATCAAAATCTAAATCTTCAAGAATTTGTATGTGTTTCATGGCACTTTTGACCATTTTTTCGGATAGCGGAATATTTTCTTCCAAAAGTTCTTTTTCTAAAGACCCTGCATTAACGCCTATTCTGATGGGAATTTGCTGTTGTTTTGCAAGATTTACTACTTTTTCAACATTTTCACGTTTGCCAATGTTGCCCGGATTAAGCCTGAGCGCATTTATTCCGTTGTCTATGCATTGTATCGCAAGCCGGTAATCAAAGTGAATATCTGCAACGAGTGGAACGGGGGAAGCTTTTACAATTTCCTTAATCGCTTCTGCTGCATCTTTATTTAATACGGCAAGTCTTACGATTTCACAGCCTTTATCTGCCAGTTCATTGATTTGTGAAAGTGTTGCTTTTACATCACGTGTATCGGTATTACACATTGATTGCACGCTGATTGGAGCACTCCCGCCGATTTTTACGTTACCTATTGAAATTTGTTTTGATTGTCGTCTATTTATCATAATTATATTTTATTATAAATAAAATAATTAATAAATAATATTTTATGTTATACTAACTTTATAATAAGGAGAAGTTTTATGAGAATTGCTGTTATATCTGATATCCATGCCAATCTTATTGCTTTACAGGAAGTTTTAAAAGATATTGAAAATGAAAAATGCGAGCATATAATTTGTCTGGGAGATTTAATCCTTGCAGGGCCTCAGCCTATAAGTATTATGGATTTTATAGGACAGCAAAACTGGACTATTATTCAGGGAAACACCGATAAATTGATAGCGGAATACAGCCCTGAAATATTAGAAATGTTAAAAGAAAAATATCCGGTTATGGCAAATGCCATTGTTGATGACATGAATTATGTTACCGAAGAAAATCAAAAATATTTACAAGATCTTCCTGCACAGCTTGAAGCTGATATTGAAGGTGTAAAGGTGCTTTTTGTTCACGGTTCTCCGCGAGCAAACAATGAAGATATTTTGCCCAATAGACCCTTGGAAGAAATTGAAGAGATTGTTGAGGGCGTGGAGGCTGATTTAATTTTGTGCGGTCATACACATATTCCTTGCGGATATCAAACAACTAATAAACAAACAGTTGTTAATGTCGGGAGTGTGGGGCGCCCGATGACGCCGACACCTCTTGCTTGTTATGCGGTAATTGATTTTGAAAATGGTGGATTTAACATCAGACATAAATTTGTGGATTACGATAGAGAAAAGGCAGCTGAACAGGTTCGCGCAAGAAGTTTTGAAGGCGCGGATAAACTGGCTGAATTACTTATTAATCCTGTTGTAAGACATGTATAGTTGTAATTTTATTTTTGTGGTATAGTTTAGATACGAGGATTTTTTTAGAAAGCAGATTTTATGAATATGGATAAAGAAAAACTCGTTTCTTACATTAAGAAACTAACCGAACCTAAAATATTAGTTATTGGTGATTTAGCTATAGATGAAATGATTTACGGTGATGCAGAGCGCATTTCCCGCGAGGCGCCCGTTCTTATATTACAGCATACAAGAACCAGAATTATTTTGGGGGGAGCGTCAAATGCCGCACATAATGCTTCAACCTTGAATGGAGGAAAAGTCGGTGTAATTGGTGCTTGCGGTGAGGATTATCAATCAGGGCAAATGATTGATGCCTTCGAAAAAGCTAATATTGACTGTAAATATATTGTAAAAGATCCGGCAAGAAAAACTACTACAAAAACCCGTATTTCCGGCTCTATTACAACGTCAATTACACAGCAGATAGTTCGTGTTGACAGACAAACAAATCAGCCTGTATGTGCTGAAACCGAAAATAAAATTATTGATAATATTGAAAAAGCAATTCCTGAATACGATGCGATTATTTTATCAAACTATCATATAGGAACATTGACAAAAAGAATTATAGAAACAACTATCAAATTAGCGAATAAATATAACAAAATTGTTGTTGTTGATGCCCAAAAAGATTTGGGTATGTATAAAAATGTTACATCTATGACCCCAAATCTTCCGGATACTGAAAAAGCTGTGGGTTTTGCACTAAACAATGATGAAGATTTGAAAAAGGCAGGCGACAAATTGTTATCCGAAACAAAAGCCGGTGCGATACTTATAACCTGTGGTGCTGATGGTATGTTTGTGACTGAACCTAAAAAGCAATACACAAAAATTCCGGTATTTAATAAATCAGAAGTTTTTGATGTAACCGGTGCCGGTGACACTGTTACGGCTGTTTACACTTTGGCATTAGCTGCCGGTGCGGATTTTGTCCATGCCGCAATTATCGGAAATATAGCAGCAAGCCTTGTTGTACGGCAATTTGGATGCGCAACAACAACTATTAATGAGTTGTTGGAAGCTGCTCAAAAATTATAGGAGAAATGTATGCAAAAGTTTTTGGATTTATTAAAAAAAATCAGACCTATTGATATAATTATCATAGTCGGTGTTATTATTGCATTAATAGTCGGCTTTTTTACGTTTACTAACTTTAGACAAACTGCTGATAAACAGATTGAAGCAACTTCTAAAATCAGATTTCAGGTTTATATAAGAAGTGTAACCCTGACAAGTAATCAAATTCCTATGGCAAAAGGCGAAAAAACATTTATAAGCATTAGAAATGTTCCTTATTCCGATCTGGATATAGTTGATGTGCAGTCTGACAGAAAAAAAATAGTTCTGCCTACATTTAATTCCAAAAAGGTTGTTGTGGTTGAAGATGTTTCGCAGGCAAGCCTTTATGATATTATAGTCACTTTAGAAGATACCGCTAAAATTACAAAAGACGGTGCGGTTGTTGGCGGAAATAAGATTAAAATGGGGTTGCCGATAACTTTGGAAGGCGAAGATTACAAGTTTAACGGAATAGTTTCTGATATACAGCTTATGCCCGTTCCGGACAGCCATGACGTAATTAATAATCAAAGTACAGCATACGATGTTCAGTAAAGTAATATTTAAAATTCAGGATAAACTGAAATATTTTTATGATAACAGCTTGTTTTTGCAGAATATAGATACATTTATCTTTATATCTATTCTGGCTGTAATTGTTGTATCAGTGTTTTTATCGTCGGATTACATAGGCTTTATCGCACTTGTTACAATGTTTTTGTCGCTGGTAAAAATTCTTACTAAAAAGGGCGATAAATTCACATTCAATCATTTTGAATTGTTTTTAGCCGCATATTTCATGCTTGTTGTGATAAGTCTTGCAGGTTCAAGTCTGTTTGCGTTGAGTTTGAAGGGATTTTTAAAAACCTTCATATATATTGGATTTTATTTTTCAACTGCACATTATTTGAAAAATAATTTATCAAAGCTGCCTTATATTATATTAACAATTGCCTTGTGCGTAAGTTTTGAAAGTATTGTTGCTTTATTGCAAAATTTTGAACATGTAGAGGCTATATCAGGCTGGCAGGATACATCAGGTCATAACCCTGAAGAAATTATGACGCGCGTGTACGGAACTTTAAAACCTTTTAACCCGAATCTTTTGGGCGGGTATTTTGTTTCCGGTATCCCTGCAATTTTTGGGATGTGTGCGTATTTTGTTTTCCATAACAATTACAAACGTGCATCTGTTTTTGTTGTACTTTCGCTTTTGTCGGTATTGGCACTTTTTGCAACCGGATGCCGCGGAGCTTATCTGGCATTACTTTTAATTTTGGCATTAACATTTTTGGTTTCTGCAAAATTTTTCTGGAATACTTATAAAAAAGTTTATTTATCTATAATCGGCGGTGCTGTCGCTTTGTTTACTGCTGCTTTGATATTTGTGACGTCGCTTAGGGCAAGGTTTTTATCTATTTTCGCAATGAGAAAAGATTCATCAAATTCTTTCAGATTTAATGTTTATCAATCATCTTTGGAAATGTTTAAGGATAATTGGCTTTTGGGAATTGGCGTGGGTAACAGAAATTTCAGAGAAATTTACGGCCTTTATATGAAAACAGGATTTGATGCTTTAAGTGCGTATAATATTTTTCTGGAAATCGCGGTTGAAAGCGGAATTTTTGCACTCATTGCATTTTTAGGATTTTTAATACTTTTGGTTAAAGATGCCGTGAAAATTATATTAATTTCAATTGATACGGAAAAAGTAATTTTTATTTCTGCTGCGGTTATATCAATTCTTGGTGTAATGTTTCACGGGCTTGTTGATACGGTATTTTTCAGACCTCAGATACAATTTATTTTCTGGATTATGGTGGCTGTTGTTTCTGCATACAGCTATAAAAATGTTGATAAATTAAATGTTTAATATAAAGCTTTTATAAAGGCATGAAAAACCTGTGGTAAACTTAAATATATAGGAAGATAATTTCCGTCATTCTGAGGCCGGATTTATGAGATTCTTCGCTTTGCTCAGAATGACTGCCGGCTGAAGAATCTCATGGCGCTCATAAGAGAAGGAGATATATATGATACCTATTTTAGATTCAAAACGTCAGTACGCAACAATTGGTGCGGAAGTTGAAAAAGCAGTATGCGAAGTTTTACGTTCAGGTTCTTATATTTTGGGACCTAATACAAAGGCTTTGGAGCAGGAATTGGCTGATTTTATCGGCTGTAAATATACTGTCGGTTTAAACTCAGGAACAGATGCATTGCATTTGGCTTTACGTGCATTAGATATCGGCGCGGGTGATGAAGTTATTACTGTTGCATTTACATTTGTTGCTACAACTGAGGCTATAGGAATTGTTGGTGCAAAACCTGTTTTTGTAGATATTGATAAAGATACATTCAACATGGATGCTTCAAAATTAGAGGCAGCAATTACCCCGAGAACAAAAGCAATTATTCCGGTTCACCTTTACGGTCAGCCATGTGATATGGATGTTATTATGGATGTTGCAAAACGCCATAATTTACACGTAATAGAAGACTGCTGCCAGGCAATCGGTGCTTTGTATAAAGGCAAAATGGTCGGCACATTCGGTGACTTTGGCTGCTTAAGCTTCTATCCGACTAAAAACCTTGGCGGCATGGGCGACGGTGGTCTTATCATGACAAATGATGAAAAATTAAAAGATAGAGTTATCGCATTGCGTAACCATGGCGGTGCAATCCGTTATCACCATGATGAAATCGGTGTAAACAGCCGTCTTGATGAAATTCAGGCAGCAATTTTGCGCGTAAAACTTCCGCATGTAAAACAGTGGAATGAAATGAGACGTAAACATGCTTATTATTACAATGAATTGTTCAAAGACTGTGCTGATATTCAAACTCCGAAAGAATTGGATAATACATATTGTGTTTACCACCAATATACTGTTAAAATTCCTAACAGAGATGAAGTTCACAAAATGCTTCAGGAAAACGGTATAGGTGCTATGCTTTATTATCCTATTCCGTTGCACTTGCAAAAGGTTCATGAATATTTGGGCGTAGGAAAAGGTTCTTTACCTGTTTCCGAAAAAAATACAGAAATGGTTATTTCACTTCCGATGTTCCCCGAACTTACGGAAGAAGAACAACAAACAGTTGCCAAAACTTTGATTGATTGTATCAATAAATCAAAATCAAAAGTTGGTGTTTAATTAATTTTAAAACGCCCCTGAAAAGGGGCGTTTTTTTTTACTGTACCAACAGTGTTATACATAAAAACTATTATCTGCCTGAGGCAGGACAACATATTGTGCCAACATTGGTAAGGCGCTTTACATAAAAACTATTATCGGAATCTTTTGTTCACTTTTTCTTTTTGTTGCGATGCAAAAAGAAAAAGTGAACCGAAAAAGAAAAACACGCGTGTTTACTTGCAATCCTACGGATTGCTCAAGCCCTAACGGGCGCACATCCGTGCCGTTGCAAGCTGACGCTTGCAATCGTTTACCGCGCCTATAATCACGGCGCGGAGCCGGCTATGCCGGCTTTAACGGGGTGGCAGGGGTGTCCCCTGCTCACTCGGTCATTTCAATCGCGTGTTTCTCTTTCTTTTGCCAGCGTTTTCTTTCTCTTTGCTTCGCAACAAAGAGAAAGAAAATGCTGATAGCTTCCTATAATAGTTTTTATGTAAAGACAATTTGATATCCGGCTCGGACGCGTTTATTATCCTATGGTGTGGAGTAATTTCCCTTGATCCTGCGTAAGCTTTTGATATGGATTTAATCCCGTTGTCGTGCCAAATTGAAAATCAAAATTTTGTGAATTGAATTTGGTAGTTGTATGCTGTGCGGTAAGGCTTAAAAATTGTGTTTGATTATTGATCCTGTTTGGCCTGAATGAATTGTAATCACTATTCGGCAGCGTAACAGGTGTTGTGCCGATACTTCCGTTATCTGCACCCATTACTTGCATATTAAGGTCTTTAAAACCGCCTATTTTTAAATCGTCACCGTTTGCCATGTCGTCCTCGTTATGCTATCCAAGCTGCTGTCGGGCTTGCATAATAACCGTTTTCTTCGAAAAATTTACGATCTGCAAATGAAATATTCCTGTTTGTCAGTCCGTCAATTTTATCACCGGTTATTGTATTTGTTCCAACACTTATTCCTGCAAAAAAGTCGTTCAATCTCGCATCTCTTAAAAATTGAGTTGTCTCCTTGTCTGCGCCTTTAAAGTGTGTGTATGTCGGCTGTGTTAATGCCGCAAATTTTGTACCGAAAAAATTTGCCATACTCTTTCCTTTTTTTATACTCTTATATATATAAAGTATATATCGGGAAAATAATTGCCTTTTTGTTAAGAAAAATAACTATCCCCATGTCTATTATTCCCTGATTTGACAACTTTCTAGGACAATGTTAAGTTTTGTAAAGTGTAAAAT
The DNA here is from genome assembly GCA_944323695.1 of Candidatus Gastranaerophilales bacterium. Taxonomy (GTDB): domain Bacteria; phylum Cyanobacteriota; class Vampirovibrionia; order Gastranaerophilales; family Gastranaerophilaceae; genus SIG32. Next base: position 155,916 of record CALUTI010000001.1, on the reverse strand, counting down.
ATACACTATTATTAGCTTTTCGGGTATATGAAAAAAATATTAAAACATTTAGTTGACATTTAAAATTGTGTATGCAATAATAAATGAGTAAGATTTAAGTGTAGTCGAAACACTAAATATAAATAGATTCATTAACCCCAAAAACATATAAACTCCTAAATAATAAACACTAAAAGAGACCATTAGGATGCAGAAAACGACCCACTCACTTGTTGAGTGGTTTTTTTTTATGTTATAATAAGACCGAAAAAGGAGGTTGTTATGATAAGATTTGAAAGTTCTGGAAACGGGGGGGGGGCGTCTCCTCTAAGTAGATTTTACAAGGGTTTTAGCGGTATTGTAACCGTATTTGAAGGGTTTGACATTTTTAAAAATGCAAACTATAATACAATTATGGCAAATTATAGTTTAATAAAAAAACGTGTAAAACAGAAAAACTACAATTCTCAAATAGGCATGGGGTTAAGTAAATGTAAATTGGCCTTTACTTTAGCTGAGGTATTGATAACCTTGGGGATAATTGGTGTGGTAGCGGCAATGACAATACCGACACTTATTACTAAATATCAAGAAAAGCAGATTGTGTCAAGTCTTACAAAGGTCTATTCTACATTTTCCCAGGCCTATCAAATGACGCAGGCTGAATACGGGCAATTGAGCACATGGGGATTAAAAAATACTGTCACCGGCGAAGTAAATGACGAGGACAAGCCTATTTATGACCATTCAGCAAATATTTTAATTGTTTCACGTTTGAAAAAGTATTTAAAAGTTGCGAAAACATGCGAAACCGGAAAAGTTTGTTTTCCGGGAGCATGGTATACGATAGGCGGTCTGAAAACTGAAGACGCTGGGGGCGTACTTACCGGCAGTAATACAAGCGATTCATCTCCGGAAGAACGTTTTTTCCTAAGTGACGGTACCTATGTTCATATGGGAAATTATGATGCATATAGCAAGAGCGGATCAATTTTTGTGATATTGCCTTTTGGAAAAGATGCAGTATTAGGCAAAAACAGATTTTATTTCGTGTTTAATGACAAAGGTCTTTTCCCTGCAGGGATGAAAGGTGCTACTTCTTATACCTTTGAAGGTTACGGTTGTGATCCGGCAGCGACAGAAAGAACTGCCGGTATGGGATGTGCAGCCTGGGTAATATATAACAAAAATATGGATTATCTCCACTGCCGTGAAGATCTTGCCTGGGATGGACCTCATAGCTGTAAAGAAGCAGGCAATTAATTTTTTATAATAATTAAATTCCGTGTATAATTTTCTTCAAGAGGTAATTGATATTCAATAATATCAATTACCTTTGAATTATATTTTTTCAGCACTTTTTCGGCAGAATCCAGTTCTTCAGGAGTTTTGCGTGATTTGTATGCTACAAAGTATCCGTCTTTTTTAAGTAAGGGCAGCGCATAGCTGCAAATTTTATCAAGTGAAGCTACTGCGCGTGAGGTTATGATATCAAATTTTTCTTTAATATTTTCCGCCCTGTCGCAAACTGTTGTGAGGTTTTTGATGTTTAATTCCTGTTTAATATTTTCTATTGCGTTAATTTTTTTTCTTATGCTGTCAAGAGCAGTTACATTCAGCCCTGGGTATGTTAATGCAATCGGAACAGCGGGGAATCCGCCGCCTGTTCCGATATCGAGCAGCTTTATACCCTCTTCCAATAGTGGGTAATATTTCTCAAAGAATTTTTCTATAGAAAGGCTGTCAACAACATGTTTTTCCCACAAAAATTTTTCGTCATTTTTAGAAATCAAATTGACGACTGCATTTTGACGTAAAAAAGCATCCATATAATCTTTGTAGACTTCTTTATTTTTCAAGCTCTTTAAACCTTTCTTCCCCAACCCGCATTTTAATATCTTCTATACGCTGAAGAATTTTGGGTGCGTTTTCTTTGTAAATCCCTTCATTTGCAAAATTATAAGCATGTTTGTAATTTTTAAGCGCAAGCGCATTTTCTTTTCGGTTGAAATAAAAATCACCGAGTGCTGTTGCCGTAGAAATTATATAAAACGGTTCGTTTAAAACGTTTGCATAATTCAGTGCCTGATTGTAGTATTCAACAGCTTTTTCAGGAGTTTTTGCGGCATAGATCTCCGCAAGTTTCATTGACGAATTATAAATTCCGTTTATATTTTTTATCTGTTCATCAAGCTTTATACTTTCAAGATAATACTTAACCGCAGTTTCAGATTCCCCTATATCGTCATATAAAAGTGCAATGTTGGAAAGTGCATTTGAAAGATTTGGATTATTTTTCGGGTTGGAATCAAGGCTTATGCACTTTTTGTAATATTCTACGGCTGTTTTTTCGTCGCCTCTATCTTCATTTACCAGTGCAAATTTGTAATATAATTCCGATAAGACGTTTTTACTTATATTAACCGGATTTATGTCAAGTGCTTTTTTGTAATAACTGTAAATTATATTGCTGTCATTGCTTAAATTCGCAAGTGCATTCAAAACTTTTATTCTCAATTCGTCTGAAATATTATTTTTTTCTATTTCTAAAAGCAGAGTCTTTGCTTTATCACGTTTAAATGTCATATAGAAAATATTTGCAATATTATATTTTGTTTCGTTAATTTTTTCCGTATCACCGGTTGAGCTGTAAAAATCTCCTGCCATTTCAAAATATTTTTGGGCGTCATACCAGTCGGAAAGGTTCTGGTAATTTTGTGCAAGTTTTGTGTAAATGGTCGGCAGATATGTGTAATAATCGTCATCATTTTTCTGCGCCAGACATTTTTGATATAGCGAAATTGCATGTTTATAATTGAAAGAAGATTCCTCTTGCTTTGCTTTGTTCATAAGCTCGGTAAGAGATAGCTTGCTTTCTTCTTTCTCCTGTTTTGCACGCTCATCGCTGAAGTTTAAGAAATTTTTTATTGAATCCGCAATTTTATCAAGAACGCCTGTTTCATCATCATCAAAAATAAATGAAATGTTTTTGATTTTTTCTTCTTTAGGCTGTTCAACGGTTTCATTTTTTAACTCAATTGCTTTTTCGCTGTATTTTGCCGCTTCCGCCTTTTGAGTTATGTCATGAGATTGGATATAACGTTTTTGCGGAATGAACATTGAGTGATATTCAATTTCGTTGCGCATAGTCTGTCTGGAAATAATTATATCTCTTTCAAGCGGTTTTAGCGGTAATTGGGTGTTATATAAATCCACGCATCCCTGATGAAGTTTTATGGCAACGTTTGGCGGAATGGAGTTTTCCGCAATTATTTTATAGTAATCCTGCAAATATACGTATTCTCCTAACCTTGAAAGTACAAGGTTATTCGTGAAGAATAACATTTTTTCTTCATCCCACAGGTGGATTGTTTTCAAAAGTTTTATGCTGATAGGATGCCTTATTACAGTTAAAAATCTGAATAAGTGACCGCTTACAGGATCCACAAGCGCAAGCGCCTCCCGCAGTATAAAATCATTAAAGCTTAGAAAGCTTTTTGAATATCCGTCTAAAAATTTGCCCAAGTCTAAATTCCTGAGCTTCATTATTTTTAAAGACAAAGTCGTATAGAAAAAATATCCGCGGGTTAATTTGTATAACTCGTCGGACAGTGGCCCTATCTGCTTGAAATCTTCAGAGCGAAGATACTTTTCAAATACGGATTTTTGAAGCGCAAGAACAGTTGTTTTTTCGTATTTTATTTTCCCTTCAAAATCAGAAAAGTCAAAACTTCTGGAAATTAAGACAACTTTTATATTTTCCATTCCGCAAAGGTGCAATATAAACCCTAAAATTTCCGGTTTGTTGGATTTTAAAACTTCTTCAAATGAATTTATTACCACAACCACAGGTTTATTTACGGATTGGAAATATGCGTTAATCTTTTGTGTAAAGTTTTCGGTTTTTATCTTTGGCACAGTGATTTTTTCAAGTGCTGTAAGTTTTTTGAATTCTTCAAAAAAAGCAAGCAGAATATCATCCAAAATCGTTGTCTCAAAACAATTATATTCAAGTACAATCGTATCTTCAGCCAGAGCTGTTGTAAGGCAGTGATTAACAACACTTGATTTTCCGGTACCTAAAAATCCGTTCACAAGAAGCAAAGAAGTGTTACCTTGCAAAAAATTAAATATACAGTCAATTTGTTTTGTGCTGTTTTCCAGCAAAAACGGATTTATGCCGCTTAAATCGTTTTTTAAAAGTGACTTTTGATCAAACTCTCTGCTTGTAAAATTGTATTCCATATCGCTATATTAAATGATTTTACATTTTTTTGCAAATTTATTTTAAATAATTGCACTTTGAGTTTTTTGATAGTATTATATTAGTAATAAATGGGGAAAATATGGAATTTTTCAGAAAACATCAAAAAATTATAATTGCGATTATAGCAGTAACATTTATCGCCTGGACTGTAGGCTTAATGCTGTTACCGATTTTAATTAAATAATTATGAATATAACAAGAACTTTAAAAATAATTACGATATCAGTATTATTGGTGTTTACGTTTAATTTTATCATAGCACCAATGGCTTTTTGTGCCCCGAGTGTGGAGCAAAAACACAGACAGACTAAAGAAAAAATAAGACAATTGAAGCTTCTTGAAAATGCTGAAAAAAGTAAATTGGTTAAAAATCAACGAAAACTTGAAACCACTTCCAATGACCTTCAAGCTTCCAAAAATCAATATAACAATATTGAAAGCCAGCTTAATCAGCTTGAAAGCCAGCTTGCAAGTGCGACAAGTGAGTTTAATTCCATTGATGCCCAGTTAAAACAGCGTATAAGACAAGTCTTTAAATCCCAAAGAACGGGTATGTTTGAGCTTATTTTATCAGCAAAAGATTTGAATTCACTTTTGGATGTAATATACTTTGAAAGATTAATTATCAGAAATGATTATAAACACATGGTGGCTGTTAAAGAGAAAGCCGGCAAAATTGCACAGATGAAAAAAGATGTTGAAGCAAAGAAAAAATATCTTGCACAATCTATTAAGTCAATCAATTCGCAGCAGCGAGACATTGAACGTGCAATTGCTCAAAATCAAAACATGATTAATAAGCTTAAAACAGACAGAAGATATTACGAGCAGACCGAAAGAGAATTGGCAAGACAATCACAGAATCTTCAGACAATGATAAGCAAAAAACCGCAGGATACAACAGTAAAAGTTTCATCTTCCGGTTTTATAAAACCGATAGGCGGTCGTATAACATCACCATTTGGCTGGAGAACCCACCCGATATTTAACAGTAGAACTTTCCACTCCGGTGTTGATATAGGCGGACCTAATTACGGAAATATAATGGCTTCAAATGCGGGTAAAGTTATATATTCCGGCTGGTACGGCGGTTATGGTAAAGTTGTTATAATTGATCATGGTACAATAAATGGTAATCCTATGACAACTTTATATGCACACATGTCAACTATAAAGGTAAAACAAGGCGATTATGTTAAAAAAGGTCAGGTCGTCGGGCTTGAGGGTACTACGGGTTACAGTACCGGACCGCACTGCCATTTTGAGGTAAGAATAAACGGAAAACCTAATAATCCATTGAACTATATATAAGAAGGTAGAAGTTGAAAAAGGCATTAATTACAATTTTAATAATATTTTTATCCTGTTCTGAAATATTTGCTGCAGAGCAAGTAGAAACAATGTATCAGGATCTTAACAATATTGATAAACAATTTTTTCAATCAGCTGTAATACCTGAACCTGAAGTTAAAGTTGAGTCTTCCCAAAGTACAGTCTCTGAAGAAAAATATAAGGATCACATGCCTTTTTTCAAAAAAACAAGGTTGAAAATTCAACGTGCGTGGCAAGCTCGTAATAAAAACGCGGATTCCCCAAAAAAAGAATTAAAAGAACCGGACTGGCTCAGCGGTGAAAGCGAGTTAAAAGATATAGATGCTGATTTGTTGGAAATGGAAGAAGAAACTGCTTCTGATAATGAAATTCCTGTTTCTGATATAAAGCAAAATAAAAAGCCGGATGAAACTATTGAATTAGCCGGCGGAGTAAAAGAACAGTCTACTGAAAACGAGATGGTATTAGACTGTGATGATATGGTTTATAATGAAGATACCGGAGATATAGAAGCTATTGGTAACCCAATTCTTATATTCCCGCCTCAAAAAGTTAAACTGACCGCAGATAAGATGACCTACAACAGGGATTCCAATATTTTGAAGGCTATGGGTAATGTTGTTTTGACAAAAGACAATATGCCGGTTTACGGTGATTATATTCAGGTAAATATGAATGAAGAAAACATATTTATGGATAATATCGAAACCGCGCCTACTGCAATGAAAATCCGTGCCAAAAAAGCTACAAGCGAAAATAATAAAATTATTCTTGATAAAGGAAAAATGTACTCCGAAACCTCTAATAAATTTGAATTTGTTTCAAGAATGATAGGTCCGGATTTTAGACAAATGATTATAAGTGATGAAGATAAAAATCTTCTTATGACAGGCGAAAATGCGAAATGGAAACTTTCTGCATCAGATATCTATGTCAATTCGAGAAAAGAGCATGATACAGTGCAGGTCAAAGATGCTGAGGTTTTTTATAATGACAGATATTTATTTACAATGCCTTCATTTACTGCACATACCAATAAAAATCAAGAATATGTGGAGGCAAATTATCCTGAATTTGGTTCAATATCAAGATTTGGTATGTTTGCCGGTCCGGGTTTTGTATTTGATGCTCCGTTTGGCTCTATAATTAAACTTATACCTCTTGTCAATTACAAAGATAATTTTGGTATAGGCGGTGCAATTAAATATAGGTCTGCATTTAATCAGACTCAGTTTATGTACGGATCTGGTGCAGATGTATTTGTCTTACGCGGTAAGCAGCAGCTTGATGATAATTTGTTCTTGCAATATGGATCAAATGCTTATATGGATGACTGGTTTATGGGACGAAGAATGCCTAAATACTTGGCTGAATTGGTATATGATAAAGACAATGTTGTCAGCGATTTTCTTACCGAGGGGCGTGATTTACGTTTCAGACACCGTGCATCAGCTGCGTTTGCACAAGACGGTGAATATAATATGCATACGGAAAGTATTCAAAGCAGCGGAATTTCAACAATGCGTTTCAGATATATGGCAGAAGCAGATCAGTCACTTTATAAATATAAGGACAAAGAGAACAGACGTTCTCTGGAATTAAGTATGGTAATGCAAGGATCTGCCGCTGTATATGGTACGGGCGATACTCAGTTTGTTGCTCGTATCGGGCCAAGACTTCATACCCAGTATAAATATTGGATGCAGGATATAGGGTATTTTATATCCGGATATTCTGATCATACACCGATGCCGGTTTATGATATGTACCGTTACGGTCATTCCAACCTCTATGTAAGAGAAGCTTTGCGATTAAATAAATATCTTACAGTAGGGTGGTGGGGTTCTGTTACATTGACAAATGACTCTCCAAACGGTGAATTGTTCCAGGAAAATGCGTTTATAGTGTCTTTAGGGCCGGATGATTTTAAAATAAATTTGGGATATGACTTTATGCGCCAGACAACTTATTTTACTGTTGCAATGATGATAGATACAAAAGGTACGACAGTAGAGTTTGATAAAATGGAAATAAAAAATCCGGAACGTCTGGGGCAGTCTGACAGGAAAAAGGATGATAATGTCGCATTTGAGCAGGGATCGGTTAATCCTGTGACTAAAAAGCTTCAATATGCAGAGGTAATTGATATAGAAGATCCTGATAAGGAAAGTATATAATGAAAGAATTGGCAGATATAAAAAGAGAGTTAATAAAATACGGTGCAATTGCAGGGCAAAAGAATTTTACACCCGGTGTCTCCGGAAATTTGTCTGCAAGATACGGCGATAATATTGTAATTACGGTGTCCGGATCTGCAAATGGTTACTTGAAAGAAGATGATTTTGTAGTAATTGATTTTCAAGGTAATGTTGTCGAAGGTGATAAAAAGCCTTCAAGTGAAAAAATGCTGCATGTGGAATTTTATAAAATAAGACCTGATGTAAATTATATTGTGCATGTTCATTCTCCGTATTTAAGCTCATTTGCGTCATGCGGTATGGCATTGGATGAACCTATAATGGCGGAAAATGTATTTTATTTTGGTCACATACCGCTTGCAGAATACGGAATGCCTTCATCTATGGATTTGGTTGAAAAAACATCTAAATATTTTAAGGATTTTGATGCGGTTTTAATGGCAAATCATGGATTTATAACTGGCGGCAAGACTATAGAGGAAGCATATTTAAAACTGGAGCTTGCCGAATCTTATGCACAGGTTGTTTTTAATACAAAAATGCTCGGCGGAGCGGTTTTATTAAACGAAAAACAGGTAGAAGAAATAAATTTATTGAGAGGTAAATAAAAGTGTCAGTAATGTTGGAAAGTAAACAGGGATTAATAGCAGGAGACGGTATCTTACCGGTAAAAATGGCGCAGTATGCAAAAGAGAATGGTTTTGATGTGGTTTGTATTTCTCTTGCAAACGATAATGTTAAACAGTTAAAGAAATACTGTTCAAAAGTATATTCATGCCATCCGGGAGAAATTAACAAGATAGAAAAGATTTTAAAGGAAGAAGAAATTAAGCAGGCAACTTTTTTGGGTAAGGTTCACAAGCGCGTTTTGTTGCAGCTTTACAAATTTGATGCCAGAGCTATCGAGCTTTTAAAAGAAGTCAAGCGTCTTAATGATGATGAAGTTATGCTTTTAATTGTCCGTGAGTTTGAAAAAGCAGGCATAAAGGTTTTAGACCAGACTATATTTATTAAGAATCTTATGATTCCGGCAGGAGTTCTCGGCAAGCATAAACCTACTGCAGAGCAGCTTGAAGATGTAAATTACGGCTTCTGGCTTGCAAAAGAAATGGGCGGGGTTGATGTCGGCCAATCTGTCGTCATTAAAGATAAAATGATTATGGCAGTTGAAGCAATAGAAGGAACTGATGCTTGTATTAAGAGAGGAGCAAAACTTGCCAAGAAAAACGCTTCTGTTATTAAGGTTTCCAAGCCGAAGCAGGATAAACGTTTTGATATTCCGGCAGTCGGGTTAAGAACTTTAAAAACCATGAAAAGATATAAGGCGTCATTGCTTGCTGTGGAAGCTAATGAGACAATTATTGTAGATCAGGAAAAAGTTATTAAATTTGCGGATGAAAACAATATAGTAATTATGGCAGTTTAATTATGAAAAAGCTTTTTATCATAACAGGTGAATATTCAGGAGACATCCATGCCGCTCATGTCGTAACAGAGTTGAAAAAACTTTGCCCTGATGTGGTTATTGAGGGTATTGGCGGAGAAAATTTAAAAAATGCCGGCGTAAAACTTTTTTCTGACCACAAAAAAATGTCAGCAGTCGGAATTTCTCCTGCCATTATTTGGAATCATATTCAATTGGGCAAGCGGGTTGTGGATTATCTGGAAAACGTATTCAAGCCGGATTTAGTCTTGTGCATTGATTACGGCGCATTTAATCTGAATGTTTCAAAGTTTTTGAAAAAAGCAGGAATAAAAGTTTTTTATTATATTCCGCCGCAGGTTTGGGCAAGCAGAAAATGGCGTATTAACACCATAAAAAAATACATTGATAAGGTGCTTTGTATATTTCCGTTTGAAAAGCCTATGTATGAGCATTACGGTATTGATACACATTATTGCGGGCACCCTCTCGTGTCTCAATTGGAGCCTAAAGTTGATAAAGAAATGTTTTTTAAAAAACATGGTTTTGATGTGAATAAAAAATTGGTATCGGTATTCCCGGGATCAAGAGTGTTTGAGTTAAAGCAGCTGATGAAGATATTTATAAAATCCGCTAAAAATCTTCAAAAAAATCATCCGGACTTGCAGTTTTGCATCTCTCATGCGCCGAATTTATCCGATGATGTTTATAATAAATATTTAAAGGATACGGATTTTAAGGTTATAAAAGGTGAAAATCAGGCACTTTTAAGCTGTTCTGACGCGTTAATCCTCGCATCAGGTACGGTTGCGCTGGAAGCTTGTTTATATCAGGTGCCGATGATTATTGCATATAGAGGCCCATGGATTTTCTATTTTATATATTTAATGGTCAGATGTATAAAAAAAGTTTCGCTGCCAAACATTATTGCTGACAGAATGATTGTTCCCGAAATTATTCAAAAAGATGTGACTGTGCAAAATATTTCTTATCAGATAGAAAAGATTTTATACAACAATTCATATCGAGAAGATTATATAAAACAGTTGGGAGAAGTTAAAGAACTGCTTTCTGATAAAAATTCATCACAAGAAGCCGCAAAAATTATCGCAGATGAATTTTGTAATAAATCTTAATTTTGTATTTTAACCACGCAATTTTAGAGGTATTTTAGCATTTATTATATATAGTAAGTGTTATGGTTAGCAGTGTTCAAAATAGTTTTATAAATATTCAAACTCAAAATCCTTTTGCCAAAGGTCAAAGTAATTATTACATTACAACAAAAACGGCACAGGATATATTTGAGACGAGCGAAAAAAGCAAAGAAAAAAAACGTAAAAGAACAGGTCTTATAATAGTTACAAGTGCATTAGCCGCAGCATTAGGTATTTTTGCTGTGGTAAAAGGCTTGCCAAAGAACACTTACAAATGGCTGCAAAAGTGGGGCCAGAGACTTGAAAATAATGTCAACAGCCGTAAAGAAGCCGGAAAGAGCGGTCCTGTTACCTCTTTTTATAACAAACTTTTCAAAAACGTAACTGTTTGGGCGGAAAAATCTAAGGGTGTAAATAACATAGGCTCATTTAAGGACTTGTTATTTACAAAACTTATGCATAAAAACAACTTTACTAAAAAAATTCACCTTAAAATAACATCAGTATTTGAACGTTTGGCAAGACGCTCTGTTGTGAATGCGTATAAATCTTCAGATAAAAAATTTGCAAAACTTTTTAGCACTTACTCTGATGTAAATAAGGAAATTTTACAGAGCAATCCTGACAAATTAGTTACAATTAATAATGTAACTAAAAAAGCTTCCGAATGGATAGATGATCTTGTTTTGAGACAAAATAAGGTTAAATTAGGATTAAAAGAAGGGTTTGGGCAAACCGCACGTATGGGCAGATACAAAAAAATGAAAAATGCCACAGCAGGTCTTGACGAGAAAGTTTGGGATGTCCTTGTTGATAAATCCGACAAGCAGCGCACTAATAAGGTTCTTACAACATTTATCGCTGAAGATGCTATAGCAGCGGATAAAATCGCCATAATGCGCGGGGTGGATTTATCCAGAAATAAAATAACTCACAGTATTTTGGATAATTATAATGCTTCATCTAAGACTCTTGATAATATCGCCTCATTCATTGATCCAAGCGACAAAAAATCTTATGATTTGTTAAGAAAATTACGTTCTCAACTTGTTACTTATAAAAAGCTTTCCGGACCAAACGAAAAACAATTGCGTGAAAAGGTTAATGAAGAAATTTTGACAGGTTTAAAATCAATATCAGAAAGACTTGCCAAATCTTCCGATAAATTTGATTATAATAAATCTACAGTAACGCAGGTATCTGCTTATATTGATGAAATTGAAAATATTCTTGGGAAAAGTTCAAAAGGTGAAATACAGGAAATCCTTACTATTTATAAACGTCTTTTGCCAACGGAAGAATATGTAAAATTACGCGGAAAAACAAACAAAACACTTGCTTCACTGGATAAAGCAATAAAAACGGAAAATGATTTATTCTATGATAAACTGAGAGATTTAACTCTCGGATCCGGTCCGACGGATGTGCTTTCTTTATTAGGTTCGATAGGCGGTGTAGGTTTAGGGCTTACTGCTGCAGACAACCGTGATGAAAGAATCTCCGCAATGCTTGTTTACGGTATTCCGATTATAGGCAGTGTGGCAACGTCAATTGCTTTAACTGTCGGTTTGGTCGCAGGTATTAAAGCAATGGTAATAAGCGGTTTGTCCGGTATGGCAATGAATATTATTGGTTCAAAAGTCGATAAATCCAGAAAACAATTTACAAAACAGCAAGAAGATTTAAAACATGCCCAGAATGTTAAGGCGGAAATAAATACTGCAAAATCATAGTTTTTGTTTGTGATATAGTGTTAATATGAATATTGTAAATGAAGAAACTATAAGATATAAGCTTGAGCAGCGTGAAATTGATAATTTAAGCGAATATGCCACAAAAAGCAGATTTTCAAAGGGCAGAAAAAGACCGATTGAAGAATGCAGCCTGAGAACTTGTTTTCAAAGAGATCGCGACAGAATTCTGCATTCAAAGGCTTTTCGACGTTTAAAACATAAAACACAGGTATTTTTATCTCCGTTTGATGATCATTTTAGAACACGTCTGACACATACTCTGGAAGTTTCACAAATTGGCAGAACAATTGCCCGTGCATTGGATTTGAATGAAGATTTGGTGGAAGCAATTTCGCTTGGTCATGACTTAGGGCATACACCATTTGGTCACTGCGGAGAAGGAGTTTTGGATGAGCTTGTAAAAGGCGGATTCCATCATAATATACAGAGCGTAAGAGTTGTGGAAGTTCTGGAAAATTTGAATTTATGTCAGGAAACTATCGACGGGATTTTGACACACACCTGGGGCTATACCCCGAAAACTCCGGAAGCTCAAGTTGTGCAACTCGCAGATAAAATTGCGTATATTAATCATGACATTGAGGATTCTGTAAGGGCAGGAATTATAGTTGAAAATGATCTTCCTAAAGATTGTATAAAGTATTTTTCTTCTATTCAGTCAAAGCGTTTGAATAAAATGATTACGGAAATTATTACAAATTCTCTCGGCAAACCTAATGTCGCGATGAGTGAAGAAGGCTGGCATTATACAACAAAACTCAGACAATGGATGTTTGATAACGTTTACATAGATTCTCCGGCAAAGCTTGAAGAAGAAAAAGCGCGTAAAGTTATTAGAGAATTATTCTTTTTGTATTGTGAGATGTTGAAACCCGTTTGCGAAGAAAGTAAAATTGAAAGAATAGTGACGGATTATATTTCCGGTATGACAGATAGATTTGCTGTGGAAAGGTTTAAAGATCATTTTGTACCCGAAGGCTTAAAACTGACCACAAAAGATGATTATTTGTTTAAACTTGCAAAAGTTATAGATTAGGAGGGTATATGGAAAAGCTTGATTTGGTAAGGAAGGAGCGGGGGGGGGCGACACTCTTAACCGCATAAGACAAGGGTTTACGCTGGGCGAGTTAACTATAACATTAATAGTAATAACGATTGTAGTAATTGTAACCTTGCCGATAACAATTAGCAAGATGAAGAAGGTAGATTACGACTCCTATTATATGGGTTATTCGTTAATGAAGGATATATCCGCGAATGTATTGCCTGAAGTTAAAGCTACACTTCCTGAGGATTATGCTATAGAAGTAAATGGCAGACGTTATAGTAAAGCTTTTTATCCTGAACCGATTGCACATGAAGAATGTTTTGGGGATATTTGCAATTATTCTGGATACCCGGATTACTGGCTGGGGGCATTCAAAGCTTGTAATAAAAATTTGCCGTCTAAGGCGGATTTTAGTTACGATTTTTTTTCATATTTTTATAAGTTTGATAAAACATCTGGGGACTATGTATTGGATGACGAAAAAATAAGTAAGGCTGGTTTTAATCTTTCTAACTCCAATAAGTTGTATTTACATGAAATAATACTTAATTCTGCGTTGATAGCTTACATGCCGCCAGTTATTCCTTTTAATCAGACACCGGAGCAATTTTTTAAGAGTAGTAATGCTATTGAATATGTTTTTTCGATTGATGGGGCAACACATGGTGATTGGAATGCAGAACTGCGTCAAGTTATTTGTCTATTATCATTACCGCCCTCTATATGCGAAAAAATTAAAGATTGGTACAATATAGAGTCATATGATTGCACTATATCCGACGATATTATTCAAAGTGCTGCAACATCGGGAAATTTCGCAGAGGTTACACCAAATATTGTTCTTTTAAACGGATTAAAATTATATATCGGCTCAGATTACGAATATATAGAAGAATTATCTGACGCGGAATCGGATGATGACAGAACGGGATTTGTTATATATATAGACGTAAATGGTGATTCAGGAGCGGGGGAATTATGGGAAGATGTATTTCCGTATTATTTGTTAGGTTCCGGAAAAGTATTGCCTGCCTATAACGAGGAGAGTCCTTCAGGCGGAAATACAAAAGATCACCTTAGCGTAAATGTATTATATGATACTTATAGCGGACAAAAAAGAGAAGTGAAATTGTTGATGACAGATGCAAATTTTAGGAGTGCCGCATGCGCAATAGGCTATATAAAGAGCGAAAAGTATTGCGGAGATAAGGTTCAGTATGATTTGTGCAAGGATATGGCAAAAGATTGCAGGATGATAGTTAAAGAACCTATTAAAATATTTTAATATATATTAAGTATTTACCAAAATTCTATAATAGGCTATAATCAAATTATGGAACGAGTAAAGCTTTTAGGTTCTGAAATAGATACATATAGATTTGATGATGCTATAGATTATGCTAAAGCAAATCCCGGGCAGGTTGTAACAATTAACCCGGAGATGCTTGATTATGCTCAGAAACATCCTGATTTTGCCAATATAATAAAAAATGCTGAATTGGTCATACCTGACGGTATTGGTGTACAGCTGGGGTTAATGCTTATGGGACATAACATCAAGCGCATTCCCGGAATTGAATTTGCCAAAAGATTACTTACTGAATTTCAAGGCCGTCCTGTTGCTTTAATAGGTGCAAAGCCGGAAATTTTATCTAAGACAGTCGAAAATTTAAAAAGTGAATTGCCAAACTTGAATTTGGTGTACGTTCACGATGGATATTTTAAGGACACAGAGCTGATTTTGAGCGAAGTATCAGCTAAAAAACCTGAACTTATACTTGTTGCATTGGGTTCTCCAAAACAGGAAGAATTTATATATAGCCTAAAGCCATTACTTCCTAATGCTGTAATGGTCGGAGTTGGCGGCAGTTTCGATGTTTGGTCGGGTGTTGTTGAAAGAGCTCCCGAAATTTATCAAAAATTAGGTCTTGAATGGTTATACAGAACAATTAAAGAGCCTAAAAGATTTAAGCGTATTTTTCCTGTGCTGCCCTTGTTTGTTTTAAAAGTTTTGAAAGAAAAATGGAGTTAGTTATGTTATCTGATAATGAAGTAAAAGAGTTAGAAAAGTTGGCAAATGAAAACCGTCAAAATGTAATAAAAATGGTTTATAATGCAAAATCAGGGCACATAGGCGGTTCATTATCCGCTGCTGATATCATGACAGTTTTATTCCATAAGTGTATGAAAACTGTTCCTGAATGTTTTGAATCAAAAGAATATAATTCAAGAGACAGATTTGTTTTATCAAAAGGTCATGTTTCGCCGGTTTATTATTCCGTTTTGTCTCAATTAGGATTTTTCCCGAAAGAAGAATTGATGACTTTTAGAAAACTCGGTACAAGATTACAGGGACATCCTTCATTATTTTGTCCGGGGGTTGAGGTTTGTACAGGATCTCTCGGGCAGGGACTTTCAATAGCATGCGGAATCGCTCTTGCTCTAAAATTGGATAAAAATCCGGCTCATGTTTTTGCGTTAATGGGCGATGGCGAACTTCAGGAAGGCAATGTATGGGAAGCATTTATGCAAGCGCCCCAAAGAGGCTTAGATAACTTAACAGTTATAATTGACCGTAATCGCTTACAGATAGACGGTTGTACGGAAAATATCAAGGCTCTCGATCCTTTGGATGCTAAATTAAAAGCGTTTAATTGGGATGTTATTGAAATTAACGGTCATAATTTAATAGAAATATATGATTCAATACAAAAAGCTAAGCAAAATAATATGCCAACTGCAATTATCGCAAATACAATAAAAGGTAAAGGCGTAAGTTTTATGGAAAATAATGCAGGCTGGCATGGAAAAGCCCCTAATAAAGAAGAATATGAAAAGGCAATTAAAGAATTAAATAATAATGTTTAGGAGGCTTTAACAATGATTAATGATTGTATAAAAAATATTGATAAATATAGTGAATTTCCTAAAGAAATTTGTGAATTTATAAAAAATATGCCTTTTGATATTGAATGCAAAAAACATAAGATTAATGAAGACGACTATGTGAATGTTGAAATGTATGAGACAAAAATACCTGAAAAAGGCGTTTTTGAATCTCATCAAAAATATATTGATATACAAATAATTTTATCAGGTGTTGAACGTATTGATTTTATAAATACTTCGGAATTGTCTGTTGATATCCCTTATAATGCGGAAAAGGATATTATATTTTATAAACATGAAACTTTGGATGCAGGGCGAGTAGTATTAAAACAAGGGCAATTCGCTATTTTTTATCCTTATGAAGCTCACATGCCTCAATTATGCGTTAGAAAAACGTCAGTCGTTAAAAAAGCAGTAGTTAAAATAAAAATAAATGATTGATTAATGTTTATAAGCCAAATAAAAAGAGACACAAAAGTGTCTCTTTTTATTTGCCGATGGCCGGAGTCGAACCGGCACGTGGGGTGAACCACACCAGATTTTGAGTCTGGCACGTCTACCAATTTCATCACATCGGCAAGCTATTAACTTTTCAGTAAGATTATAATAACAAAAACATTTTCAAATATCAAATAAAATTTTTACTTTTTTAAAAATATCCTTAAAATATTACCAAAATACTAATTTAAAATGAAAATTTTAAAGTTAAATTTGTATTGAGGTTTTATGAAAAAAATATTTACTGCAATATTGTTCATATTTTTATTAGCTTTGCAATCCCAGGCCGCAACCGTATCAGGCGGTATATCAAAGGTTGATCTGACTAATACAAACAGAGTGGTAGACGCTGCAACGAATGCCCCTATCGGAAATGCTAAAGTTTCATTGCCAAAGTACAATTACAGTACATACACTGATGAATATGGTGGGTTTAATATCGGAAATGTGAACGGTCCGACAATTATGTCCGTTGAAAAAGAAGGCTACAGGCCATTTTCGTTGACAATAAATGACACAATTGCAGCGCGGCCTATGGTTTTAGGTATACAAAAAAGTAATATTGCAGATATAGTTATTGCCTCAGATGTATTTCATCTTGGTGATGATAATTATTCGGAACATTCATCCGGCGCCGGAACATTTAGATTACGTTCAAATGGACCATATTTTAGCAAAACGTTTATGTTAAATTCAGATGCAATATCGTCAAATAATTATCTTGTTATAGGCTCTATTATAGGTGTGGACACACTTATGGCACGCTCAATGGGGCAGAATAAAATAGTAAATTCTTATGCAAGTCCTCCTGAAATATATTTTAACGGTGCTAAAATAGCAGAAATTCATTTGAATGGTGATAACCAAAAAATTAAGATCCCAAAAAATTTGATCAGAGCTAATCAGCAGAATGAAGTCACTATAAAAGCCGGCAGAAACCTTATGCAAACCGCGTATGTGGACTATGATGACATCGAAATAGCTAATTTATCTATTATTTCAGAATAGTTTATGGTGTATTCATATTCATTATGCAAAAAAAAAAACGACCAATCGGTCGTTTAAAGGAAAAAAGGGGAACATAGATTTCCAAATTAATTGGAAAAATCTACAAAATTTGTTAAAGTACGTTTGTAATAAATCAAATAATTGCATATCGGATTTGTGCAGGTCTTTCCAAACTTCGGAAAGACCGTGTTTATTAACCGAATGTTTTGAATGTAGATTCTGTATTCTTTTCGATAACTTTTTGAACAGCGTCCATTTCTGTCTGGATTGCATCCTGTTCAGTATCAAGTTGTTTCAAACGTAATTCTAAGTTTTTATCTTGAGCTTGAATAATTTCAATCTTAGCGTTGATTTCTTGAATTGATTGATCATATTGATATTTATCATATTCATACTGATTCATCGCGTCATCATAAGCATCCTGATCTGTCAAGGTATTAGTGGTTAAAGCATAAGTTACAGGATGATCTGTGTCAGAATACAGTGTAATGCTTGTATAACGACCAGTAGTATCTTTTTCCAATCTTGCAGTAACGCCTTTGATTTCTTCAGTTTCTTGTGCAGAACCAATAGTATAGGCATTAATATTAGATTGAGAAGTTCCTTCATCAGAATATATTGCGTCGTCAACCTGATCTTTTCTATAGAACATTGGTGTCCAGGTTTCAGTTGATGTATTAAGTACATATCTTACGTACCAGTCTTCATCTGTACCGCCGCAGTACTTGTCATTCAACATTTTTATATATTGTTTTTCTTCTTCCAATAAATTTTTACGTTGTTCTTGTGACAAAGAATTAAGATATTCATCATCGCCGGTATATGTGCCGTCAGCTTGTATATCTTCACCTAGTACTCTTAATTCTGTTGAGCCTACATAATGATTACCGGCATTATCTTTTGTAATGATTGCTGAACCTGCTGAAACCGGTGCAAAGTCGTTTGTCCAAGAAGACACATAACTTACTAAGTATTCTCCGTTTGCTTGCGCAATCAAAGAGGTAATTGAGTTAGATAAGTTACCGTCTTCGAATGTATAAACGGTTTTTGTGTAATCTGCTGTAGAAGGAGGCACAGGAACAGTCATACCAAGCAACTGATTATAGTAGTTAGCTGATTGATTAGACAGTGTGGTTCTCTGTTGGTTAACCTGCTGTCCTTCATATTCTACGTTTGTCTTTCTTGCTGTAAGGCCTAAAAATCTAGCCTGTGATGCTGCCATACCCATGACTTGTTCCCTTTCGTTTTTTTCCTTGTGATCATGTTTACGGCATTTTTATTTTTTTCTTTAATTTTTAAATTAATTCTCTTAATATTTCGTTACAATGGAGGATGTCAAGAAAAATTATAAAATTTGCTTTAACCGTTCAATGACGACATTTAGGGCACCTTGTTGATCCCTAAATACAGTTTCACAATCCTGGCATGCCTGGTTATAAAATTTATTATCAGATAACAGGAGTCTCATATAGTCTTCCAATTCGTGTGGAGTTTTTACGACTTTTCCTGCGTTAGTTTTTCCTAAAATACAGTAAATATCTCTAAAGTTGTGTATAGAAGGACCGGAAATAGCCGGTTTTGAATATACAATTGCTTCCAAAGGATTATGACCGCCTGTTTTGTTAAAACTCCCGCCTATAAATGCGAAATCACAAATTGAATACATTTTACTCAATTCGCCAATCGTGTCAAGGATTAGTATATCTTTTTCTTTAAATTTGTCATTGTTAGAGCGTGTTCCAAATGGCAGGCCGGTTTTCTTTAATAGCTCTTTTATTTGGGGAACTCTTTGAATGTGGCGGGGAGCAATGAGAAGTTTTATGTCCGGAAATTCTTTTTTTAATTTCAAAAATATATCTGTAATGATTTTATCTTCACCTTTATGTGTGCTTCCTGCTATTATAATGCGTTTGCCATTTTTATCAATAGGTACGATTTCATCAGATTTTTTAACATCAAATTTCAGGTTTTTCATAACATGGGTGCATTCTTCAGGCGCCCCGATTGATATTAATTTTTCTCGGTCTTCGTTACTCTGGGTAAGGATTTCTGTATAATTTGCAAGGACATGTTTAAAAAATCTTTTGAATAATCTGTAAAGCTTATAAGTACTATCGGACATTCTCCCGTTAATTGTAAATAACGGTATATTCCTTTTTTTACAATAGTCTGCAAATATTGGCCAAATCTCTGTTTCTGCAATCAGAACAACATTCGGGTTTATCTTTCTCAAAAATCTATAAACGCAAGATGGTATATCAAACGGAAAATATGTTATGTAATCTGCAATATCTGAAAATTTCTTCTTTGCGGTTTCCTGTCCTGTTTTCGTTCCTGTTGTAACAACAATTTTGTAATCTGGAAAAGTTTCTTTAGTCTTTTTTATAAGATTTTCCAATGCGATAATCTCTCCGACAGAGACACCATGATACATAATTACTTTTTTACCAAGATGAGGATGTCTAAAAAATCCCAGTTTTTCTCTCCAGCCATATAAAAATTTTCCATTGAAAACTCTTACGATATAATATACCGGCAACAATATTGAAAATAAAAGTGTTGATAAAATTCCATAAATAAACATTTCAATTATTATTATATATCAAACATGAATGTATATTGACAATGATTTGAAAAATCTATAGAATGTAATTATGGCAATAGTATATTTAAGTTTGGGGTCAAACAAAGGTGACAGGATAGGCTATGTGCAGCAGGCAACAAGCCTTCTCGGTGCTGTTGACGGAATTAATATAATAAGGACCTCTGCTTTTTACGAAACTGAGCCCTGGAATATGACGTCTGAGACGTGGTTTGTTAATGCTGTTGTTGAAATTAAAACTACGCTTAAGCCGGAAGATTTGTTGAAAGAATGCCAGAGAATTGAAAAACAATTAGGACGTGAGCGTGAAAGAGAAGATGCTTATGACGACAGGACAATAGATATTGATATATTATTTTATAATCAGGAAATAATTAACGAAAAAGATTTGATAATCCCGCACAAATACGCTCATTTACGTGCATTTACGCTGGTCCCGCTGTTGGAATTGGCACCGGATTTTGTGCATCCTGTTCTGCATAAAACTATATCCGAATTGCATAGTGATTTAGAAAACCCTGAGATGGTGTTTTTATATGGTACAAGAGTTGAATTCAATTTCTAAAACCGCAATAATAGGGGCTGGGCCTGCTGGATGTTTTTGTGCATACTTTTTGCAGGATTTTTGTGATGTGACGTTATTTGATTACGCTAGTCCCCTGAGAACTCTTTTGCCTACCGGCGGCGGCAGATGTAATATTTCTTTTGCTGAATACGATTTTAGGGAGCTTGCCGGAAATTACCCGCGCGGTGAAAAGTTTTTGTATTCGGTTTTTTCAAGATTTGGGGTGGCAGATACTATTGAATATTTTGAAAAAATCGGGGTAAAAACCTATGTTCAGGATGATTTAAGAATTTTTCCCGTCTCAAACAGCTCTAAGGATGTACGTGAAAAGCTTTTGGGCGCCTTAAAAAAGGTTAAGCTTAAAAAAGAAATGATATCCGAATTGGATTTTAATAAATACGATTACATAATTGTTGCGACAGGCGGGCATTCATCTTATGCAATGCTGAAAAATGCCGGACATAATATTATATCTCCAAAACCTGCGCTTGTAGGTTTGAAAACTGAAGAAAAATTCCCTCCCGGTGTTGTTATAAAGCATGTTAAATCGTGTGGATTTGAGGACGATTTACTGTTTACTCATGAGGGAATATCCGGCCCTTTGATTTATAAGATATCCTCAATTTATGCACGGCGTGAATTTCCTTATACTATTAATCTTGATTTTACCGGTGAATTTGATTTACAAGACTATTTGAATAAAAATCCGCATAAAATTTTAAAAAATCTTCTGGCAGATTTCGTGCCAAAATCTTTCGCGGAATATATTACGGTAAAAGCAGGTATTGACAAAGACGAAAAATGCCACAATATAAATGCAAAAATGCGCGATAGGGTTCTGCAGTTATTAAATAGTTTTGAGGTGGAAGTTACCGGAACTGCGAAGGGCGGAGAAGTTGTAACCTCGGGCGGTGTGGATTTGAAAGAGGTTGATTCAAAAACAATGCAGTCGAAAATAGTTCCGAATTTGTATTTTTGCGGAGAAGTCTTGGATATAGACGGATTTTGCGGCGGATTTAACCTGCAAAACTGCTGGGCAACCGCTTATGTCGCCGCACAAAGTATTATTGAAAAATTAAGCGTCTAGTGCAAGTTCTTTTTCCAAATCTTCTTTTACCTGAAAATCTTTGTTGCCGCTTAAATATCTAACAGCTATCATTATAGCCGGTACTGCAACGCCTAAGGCTGCGATACATGCGCCGAGGTTTTTAAGTACGGATTTTCTTTTCAGATTTTTTACTTTACCTAAAAATGCGTCTAAAGTTTCACCGGAATCGTTGTATTGTTTTAAAAGATTTTCGATTTTTGCATAGACACCTTTGACGCCGGTTTTCTTTTCATAGCTTCCAAAATCAATAAATTTTCTGTTATCTATTAAATTTGATTTCGGAAGTGTCGGAATTTCGTCGCATTTTTTAGCCATTTTTACAATGAAATCGTCAGGATTTTTGTGTAAATATTCAAAAATCTCAACGTCTTTTGCATTTTTCGGGAAATTTTTAAGGCTTTCTTCAACTATATTTTTATTTTTAAAGGCATTTTTGAGTTCTTCACTTTCAATTACTCTTGCATCCAAATCAATTGATTTGTTGTGTTTTGCAACAGCTTGTTTCTCCAAGAATTTTTGGATAGGTTTGCTTGCAAAATACATAAAGCCCCAAGTCGCGCCTTCTTTAATTGCATAGCCTATAAATTCCTGTCCGTTTCTTGATTGGGACAGTCTTTCTGCTGTTATTGAGCCGTCAACTATCATAAGATTTTTAACAGGATCAAACATGAAATCCTGAAGTTTTGAAACAAGTGTTCCATTACCTGTAAATGAGACTTTTTTATTTGAATTATTTTGTTGTTTTTCGTCGTTATCTTCGGCGTTTTTAATAAATTCACCGAAGGATGTTCTTGTATTGTTAAATTTGGTTTGTTTTTTTTGTAACTTTGCGTGTTCTGCCAGAATTTCTTTTTTAGCAGCTTCTTTGGTTTGCTTGTGTCTGTATTTTGTAAGCAGAGTGTATGATGTAATCGTTAATGCAGTTGCTATCCCGAATTTTGTCAGTGCAAGCGATTTTGAAAATTTGGGATTAAGTTTTAAGTTTTCAAGGCTTTTTTTAATTTTTGCATCTTTTTCTATTTCAATAGCTTTATTTAAAATTTCAGGATTATCCAGAAGTCTTACGTCGACTTTCGGGTCGATTTTGAGAGCTTTGTATAAAGTTAAATCGGTCATTTTTTTAAATACGGGTAATCCGAAAAGCCAAATTGCCTGTGTACCGAATTCATCTAAAAATCTGTCTTTGCCTTCTAACTTGTCTCCTACAATGTATGAACCCGTTGTTAGTCCTAAGCTGTTTGCGACATCTTTTACCGCTAACGGGACAAGTGAACTGTTATTTCCTAATGTTGAATATATTTTGCTTGCATTAATTGCGGGTATCATCTTATTATTTCCTTATTTTATAACCTACTACAAGCCCCAAATTAAGTTCATTAATTTGACGATCGGGGCATTCGCCTTTTTTATTGAATTTCGTCGCAGATTATAAATCATGTATATTCCTTTCACTTTTTATTTAAATTCGTAAAATATTTTTATTGCTTTGTTAGTATGTGAATTTTACTTTTTTTAACAAAAAACAAGACCTTCTATTATAAAAGGTCTTGTGTATATTTTTTCAACAAATAACAATGTTCTCGTTATATAAACAAGCCCTTTTTAAAGTTATTTGCTAATCGTCGTAATTGTTTTGACATTGTATTTCCCTAAAAAATTACTCCCAGGGGAATTCGAATCCCCGTCTACACCGTGAAAGGGTGTTGTCCTAGGCCTCTAGACGATGGGAGCAAGTGTATTCACGTTTTTTATAATAACCGAAGCATAATTAATTGTCAACCATAACTTTTGAGTTCAATGAAGTTTTTTCTAATTCCTTGATTATATCTGCAATTTCGGACGAAATATCTTTCTCGTCTTTGAGGTTTTCTTTAACCATTAAAGCAAATTCTGACTTTTTAAATTCATGCATTCCGCGGTGTTTGAATATTTCTTCTAATATTTTTACCATGCGCATATCCTGATTTACCGCCTCAAGCTCTATCATGGATATGTTTTTTAGTCCGTAAGACAGTGTTCTTTTGATTAATTCAACAGGCAGCGCGTCTTCAAATTCTCCGCATTTAAGAACATGCACCTTGTCAAAATCTCTTAGTCTGGGCTGTATTTCTTTGTAATTTTCCTGTGCATCATTATCAAGCAAAACAAAAATCGGTATTTTTAACTCCTCTGACAGTTTATAAAAAAGTTTTACCACCTGATTTTTGCCGCCTGCTGATATTATATAAACTCCGTTTTTATCAAAATCATAGCCGTAAATCCTCGCAAATTCAGGGAGAAGTGTTTCTTCCGTTATGCCTTCGGAAATCACAATTTTTTCAAGCGGGAATTTTAGTCCGAATGCTTTTCTGTCTTTTACTAAATCTTTTGACTCTGCAAGATTTTTCAGCCATTTTAAATTGAAAGGACTGTTATCATCAATAAGTTTCAGGCATGCCTTATAATTTATTCTGTTTTTCAATAAATTTTCGGTATTTTTATCTATGTTGTATATTGATTTTTCATACTCCAAAAGTCTTTGGTTAATCAAATAATCATCTTCTAACTGAAAACCCAGCTGTTCAAGTGAAAAATTTATAATTTCTTCCGCTATATTCTTTATTTCATAGTAATCCATAATATCAAGCTGGGATTTTTTGTATTTCGGGCTTGTAAGATTGTTTGTAATAATATCCTTAAACACTCTAAGATATTTAGTCTCAGGATTTTTGAATCTTGTTAGTCTGTCTATTGATATTAATATTTGTTCTTTTGTAAGCGGTTTTATCTTTAGCAAATTTCCCTCATTGTTACATTTTTTTATAAATGGATTATTATTTTAGCAATTTTTGTTGTGTTTCATTTTTAATATTAATGTGGAGTAGGAATGGTAGATTCAGTTAATAATATTCAACAATATAATTATAGCACAGTTGCAAATGTTAAGCTTAATAATGCAAAGAATGCAACATCTTTTTCTGCTTCAACTGTTTCTAATCCTATAAGTTCTCTTCCGTTTAATTCTTCTAACAGAGTATTAAATAAACGTACAACTCTTGCGTCTTCTGAAGAAAAGCAAAAATACACAGAGCTTTTAAAAATGGTAGACAAAAATACCAAAAAACAGCTTGAATTGCTTTTGAAAAGCGGAATTCTTTTAAACAGCGAATCAAATGACCATTCCACTGTATTAGATAATCTTTATAAAATGGCGACTACTCCGCGTGCTGAAGGTTTGAGCCAGGAAGGCATATTAAAAGATACAATCGCAACAATTTCTTATCCGTTTGTTATTACCCAGCAGTTTGGCGATATTCCTCAATCATACAGGCAAAGGGCTTTGGCTGCAAATACTGATGGTGAAACAAATCTTGTGAAACGTTTTAAGGAAGGGCAGGATATTGACGTTGAACATTCCGGAACTTGTGTTGCAGCAAGTATTGAGTTTAACCTTGCAGAAAAAATGCCGGCTGAATTCGCACGTTTTGCGGAAGGCTTGTCATCACCTTCAATGTCGGTTCAAAAAGAAATAAAACTGCGCAACCTTGCGGATAATGCGCTTGATGCTATCTGGCTTTTGAATGCATTTGAAATCCCGTTTGAGGCTGACAATTTTGACAGCGCGGTTTTAACTTTTGCACCGGATAAAAATGCAATCATCCGAGCTCAAATTCAAACAACTAACAAAGATCCTTTGGAACGCTCCCCTCTGGATGTTTTGATGCAGTCTACATTTATGCAGGTAGGTTCACAGCAGTCTTATAATACATTAACCGACAGACGTCTCGGTAAATTTAACCAGAACGACAAAGGCTTGATTGAATTTGAAAAAACTTTTACTGAATCTGTTGTCGAAGATAAAAGTAAGCTTTCCGTTACTTATCAAACTGTTGATGAAAATGCTAGACTTGTCGGCTACGAAACAGATTTTGACACAATGAAAAGGCATCTTTTGTCAGCACTTGATATGGGTGAAAATGTAATAATCGGCTATACTCAGGTAGATCAAAATAATATTATAATTAACGGGCATGAAATTACTATTATCGGCTATAAACGCAGTCCTGAGGGTAAATTAACCTTTATTTGCAATGATACGGATGATAATCAGACAAAACCTGTTGAATACAGTGAAGATTATCTTCTCCCAAAAGTTCACCATGCAGCTTTACCTGAAAGTATTGTTGCGGATGACTTAACTGTTACTCCTAATTGGGTAGAAGGTTTAAATATATATAAAGACATGAAAAATAAGGCGGCATAAAATGATACAACCGGTTCAACCATCACAACCGAATAATAATAAACCAGCAAGTGTAAGTATTTTACACATGAACGATTTCCATGCAAAGCTTCCTAATTTGGAGCGTATGTATACAGCATCTCAAATGTTTGACAGTTTTGAAACCTCTGCGGACAAGTTGAAACTTTCCTCCGGTGATGACGGTCTTGGTGAAGATCCTGTATTGAGCAGAGCAGTCAGCAAAATGCTTGATATGATTGGAATTACCAAACGCCAGAACGGCAACCACGAATTTGATGTTATGCCTTCTGTCCATGCGGAAAATGCTAAAAGTGCAAAATATCAGGAACTTGGTGCCATAAATGTTCATACAAAGGATACAAGTGCGCTGAAAGATGTTATGGTAAACTCCGCTATAGAGGTACATAACGGTAATAAATACGGTATCGTCGGCATTGGCCCTTCCGATATGTTTAAAAGATTGAAAGATGGTGTTTCAAAAGGTGATTTGACTGTTGATGATTTGCCGACTACAATCGCTAATTTGCAAAAAGAAGTTGATAAATTGAAAGCTCAAGGCGTAAATAAAATATTCCTCCTTTCTCATAGCGGCTATACTAATGATATTCAAATAGCACAGCAGACCAGAGGAATCGATGTTATTTTAGGCGGGCATTCGCATGATTTGATTAGAGATGTTCAAGAAGGTAAAAATTTATTTTATAACCTCGATAATGAACCTGTTGTTATTACTCAAGCGGGCAAAGACGGTGAATATTTCGGCGTCTTAAATGTTGATTTTGACGAAAACGGTGTCATTAAATCTGTACAAAATAACGTTATACCGACGGCTTTATTCAATCGTACATTACCTGCAAAATTCGCAGTTGAACAAATTATCGGCAAACCTGAACATGTGGGAGAAATTAATTCTGCTCCGCCGGCGCCGGCAAACAGGCTTATTGAAAACAATCCGCACGGAAATTTTCTGGTGGATGCTATGAGAAAAGAGCTGGGTGTTGATGTTGCATTATTGAATGCTGCAAATATCCGCGGAAATTTTGAAACAGGAAAGGTCGATACAAGAAAAGTTTCAGAAATAACCCCGTTCAAAAATAATCTTGTTGTCGCAAAAATAAATGAAAAAGAACTTGTTGAAGCCATAAAACTCGGCGGACGTTCTTTTGTACACCCTGATAACAAGCCGGGAATTGTTATGGTGTCCGGACTTAAATATACTATGAATGATAAAGGTGAGTTGTTAAAGCTTGATTATGTTGATGATAACGGCAAAGAAACCCCTATTGATATTAATAATCCAAATCCGAATAAGATTTTAAGAGTTGCAATGGATGATTTTTACGCAACAGGCGGAGACGGATTTTCAATGCTGAATAAAAAACATGAAGCAGAAGCTGTCTATAATTTTGACAAAGATAAACTTGCCTGTGACTATATCAAGAAACAAGACGGACCGGTTGACATTGTTGATGACAAAAGAATTAATATAGTTAAATCAAACTAAAATCCGTATTGTTCTTTTGAATTAAGGTATTCACGGACGGTATTCAGTGACGCCTGAACGATACGCGTAACTCTTGAAGATGAAAGTCCAACCTGTTTTGCGATATCTTTTACCTGCATGTTTCTGTAGAATCTGTATTCAACAACGGTTCTTTCCTTCGGCGGAAGTTTAGAGATTGCTTCTCTAATCATTCTTCCCATTTCCGTAATCTCTGCATTTTCATCAGGAAGTGCATGAGGATCTTTTACAAAATCAAACGGTGAATCGTTGTCACTTGCGGCTGCTGCCAGTCCGTCGATTGAAAGAATTGTTTCGTATACGGCTTCGCGGACTTTTGCATGCTGCATATCCATTCCTTCTACTGCTTCCTCTTCTTCATATTCACCTTCAGCTTTATGCTTCATTGCATACCATTTATAGCGAATCCTTAATTCGTTCCTGATTGCCCAGCGGACTGCAGTTGCGATATATGCGGCATTATATTTTTCTAACTGTTCCGGAGTCTTATTTTTAATCAAAACCTGAACGGCAATTATCCCTATAGAAAGCAATTCTTCGTACTCGACCATGTGCGAAGGAATCCTTCTGTGCTCAACCCTCGCTACTTTTTGGACGATTTCTATATATTCTTGTAACTTATTTTTATCTTGCATAACCATGATTACAGAATTATATTATTACAGTTTAAATTTATTTAACCCATTTATTTGGTGGATTTTTTCATATTATAAACAAAAAGCAGAATTTCGGCAATTGCTTTGTACAATTCGGGCGGAATCATGTGGTTTAGCTCGACCATTTTAAATAAAGCCCTTGCAACCGGCGCATTTTCTATGACCGGAACATTGTGTTCTTTTGCAATATTGATTATTTTTTTTGCAATCAGCTCTGTTCCCTTTGCAATAAGCATTGGTGAAGACATTTCTTCTGCATTGTATTTTAAAGCGCAGGCAATGTGTGTCGGGTTTGTCACAACAAAATCCGCTTCCGGTACCGCATCCATCATGCCCTGCTGAAGCATTTGCATACGTCTTTGCCTTAATGCGGCTTTTACATTTGGGTCGCCTTCCGTGTTTTTATATTCATCTTTAATCTCTTTAAAGGACATTTTCTGATCTTTAAGAAATTTCCATTTTGTAACCCCGTAATCGGCAGCTGAAATTACCAGGAAGGCAATGCATGCTTTGAAAATGAATTCTGTTATTAATTTTCCGAACTCAATCATTACCGCAAAATTGTTATCTATTGCCGCAAGCATTAAAATATTTTCAATGTGTGACATATAGACACTCCAGCCAATGTAGCCCAAAATTACAACTTTAAGAATGTTTTTGAATAGTTCAAATAATGTTTTTATAGACATTATATTTTTAAAATACTTTGTCGGGTTAAGTTTATCAAGCTTCGGAACCAGAGGCGCTGTTGCAACCAGCGGTCCTACCTGAATAAAATCAGCCATTATCGCAACAAACCATGCAAGAAAAAGTATCGGGCCGATAATTAAAACCGCAGATTTTAGGGTTACGGTAAGAATATATGTCATACCTATGTTTGACAGATGTCCGTTTGGAATTTGCTCATATAAAAGTGTATATAATTGAACAATCTGGTTCCAGATAAAAGGCGCAAGTCCTACTATTGCCGAGAAAAGAATCAACAGTGAGATAGCGGTCGAAAAGTCTTTGGATTTTACGACCTGACCTTCTTTTCTTGCCTGCTCCAGTTTTCGGGGAGTGGCATCAAACTGTTTATCTTCATCTGCCATTGGTTACCTTTATTGTACAATCTTTACGCCTGAACTCGTTCCGAGTCGTGCTGCGCCTGCTTTAATCATTTTTTCTGCGGTTTCTTTATCGCGTATTCCGCCTGAGGCTTTGACTTGTAATCCGTACGGTGAAACTGTTTCGTACATTAGCTTAACATCTTCTTCTTTTGCACCGACACCGTTTTTAACAAATCCTGTTGATGTTTTTACGATATCAGCTTTGGCTTCTATGCATAATTCGCATGCTTTTTTGATTTCGTCTTTTGTCAAAAGGTCTGTTTCAAGGATTACTTTCAAAATGTGAGAACCGGCAGCTTCTTTTATCTTTTTAATTTCATTTATTATAAAGTCATATTTTTTATCTTTAAGCCAGGTCACGTTGATTACCATATCAATTTCATCTGCGCCGTCTTCAATTGCGCATTTTGTTTCGTAAACTTTGACTTCTGTTTTATTGGCACCGAGTGGAAATCCTATAACAGTTACGATTTTTACGTCAGAATCTTTTAAATGTTCTTTTGCAAATTTTACATAGCAAGGATTTACGCAAACTCCTAAGAAGTGATATTTTTTTGCTTCTTCAAATAAATTGATGAAATCTTTTTCTGTTGCATCTTGTTTTAAAAGTGTGTGTTCAATATATTTTTCCATAATCTCTCCTTATAATATTTAATTATAGCATATAATTTTTATGTTAAAATTCTGAATATGATTTCAACATTAAAGACAAAAGCGGAAATTTTTCTCGGAGATATTTTAGGCGGTCTAAATTCGGCAATAATTGCCTTACCTCAGGCGTTAGCTTTTGGTGTCGCAACAGGATTCGGGGCAGGCGCAGGACTTTGGGGCGCTATAATTTTGTGTTTTATCGCCGGGATTTTAGGAACGAAAACTCCAATGATTTCAGGAATTACAGGCCCTGCCGCAATTGTTACGGCGTCAATTATGCACGCCATGGGGCAGGATATAAATTCCGTTATTTTAATTATTGCGCTTGCGGGTATTTTCCAGATAATACTTTCATTGACACAGCTATTGAGTATAGTTAAATATGTTCCTTATCCTGTTATATCAGGCTTTATGAACGGTGTCGGCGTTATTATTATAATTCTGCAGATAAACCCTTTAATCGGGCATCCTACTTTGTCCAGCACTATCGAAAGCATTCAAAAATTATTTGTTAATTTAGGGGCAATAAATTATGATGCTTTGATTTTGGGTGTGTTGACTCTTTTAATTGTATTTTTAATGCCTAAAAGAGTGAATAAATTCATACCTTCAACTGTAATTGCATTAATAATTTGTACCTTTATTTCAATAAACTTCGGGTTTAATGTCGATAAAATAAATGCGATTTCTATTGATTTTCCTAAATTTATTTTACCGCATGCAACTTTTGCACAAATAATAAATAATTTGCAATACGCAATCACGCTTGCGGTAATCTTATCATCGGAAAGTTTATTAACAGGGTTGGTGTGCGACTCTTTAACAAAATCAAAAAATAATCCGAAACATTTAATCGCTGCGCAAGGCATAGGAAATATTTGCTGTGCCTTGACGGGTTGTGTCCCGGGTGCTGCTGCAACAATGCGAACTGTTGCAGCTTTAAAAGCCGGTGCCACAACAAAAATTGCTGCAATTGTAAGTCCGATTGTACTTTTACTTCTGCTTTTTAAGTTTTCCGGGTTTGTTGCAGAAATCCCGCTTGCAGTCCTTGCCGGTATCTTAATCAAAATCGGTTACGATATAATTGATATGAAGTTACTTAAGGTTATTAAGTACGCTTCAAAAGATGATTTGTGCGTTTTAGCTGTTGTATTTATTTTAACTGTGTTTTATAACCTTATAGTTGCGGTCGGTGCGGGAATTGTTCTTGCTGCACTTTTATATGCTAAAAAGACTGCTGATAGCGCTAAATTGGTTCAGAAAACGGTTTATGATAAGGAAATTATCGAGCTTGAAAGAAGTCTTGAGCACGATTATCACCACAAAATTCGAGTTGTGCATATAGACGGTCAATTTTTCTTCGGCTCTGCAACGCAGTTGATTGCGCAGTTTGATGAACTTTTAGGAACAAAATACCTTATTCTTAATTATGATGTGAATGATTTGCTGGATATTTCAGCAATATTTGCCTTTGAAGATATTGTTTTAAGATTAAAAGGCCAGCATATAAAAATACTTCTGGTAATCCATGATAAAAGATTGTATGAACAGCTCGAAAAACATTCTATCATCAAGGAAATCGGCGAGCATCACATATTCTATTCAGAAATTGATGCAATTGATTTTGCTAAAAATTCTTTGAAGAAAAAACTAAAGCGCAATAAATAGTTGCTAAACTTTTTCAAAATTGCTATAATTAACTTAAGGAAAGGAGAAAAGCAAATGGAAATGATGAAAAAAATCAAAAACGGGGTGGGGCGTCTCTCCTAAGTAGCCAGCGTGCCGCTGGACCCGACACACGGGTTGTTGGTGAGAATATACCGGAAGTTGGCGAAAAAAATAGCAAGGGTTTTGAGAACATATGTCATTGCGAGGGAGCGAAGCGACCGTCGCAATCTCATTATAATGGGATTACTACGTCGAATGCTGCGCATTCTCCTCGTAATGACAAAACTAGTTTTACCAAAACTGTGAAACATGATATCGTGCCTATGGCACCTCGTAATGACAGAAAAGAACTTAACGACTTAGCGGATTTGCGTACGGACGGAGCGAAGCGAGTCCGGATAGCGAGCAGATTTCGCCGGCAGAAGCTAATGCTTCCCAGGCGAAACTCTGTGAGCGTGGAGCAAATTCAAGACACGACTTATCGTCCTAACGACTTCAAAAAGAAAGCTGCATTTACGTTGGCCGAAGTCCTCATAACCCTTGGAATAATTGGGATAGTTGCTGCCATGACAATTCCGACGCTGGTTCAAAGTTACAAGAAAAAAGTGGTCGAGAGTCGTTTGGTAAAATTTTATTCAACAATGCAGCAGGCAATTAAGTTGTCAGAAGTAGAAAACGGTCCAATATCAACTTGGGATGATATTGGCACTGGATGTGTATTTGTTGATCCTGAGGCGGAAGAAAAAGAGTGTATAGATGGTACAGAAACTCCGCTTCTCTGGTATAATAAATATCTTGCAAAGTATATTAAGACTTCCAAAGATTTACAACCCCATTTGTCAAGTGATAATCTAACTAATGTAAATGTATATTTCACAGATGGTTCGTATGTTGGTATAAGCGGTGAGGGCTGGAATTATGTTATAGAATCAAATAGGTGGGATAAGCAGACATACGGCACTGTAGTGTTCCCATTCTATTTTTATAAAGAAAAGGGTTTACAGCCTTTTTTTAATGATGTTAATCCTGCATTCGCCTGTGGAGGCTCAGGCAACGGAGCAAATTGTACGCAGGTTATTATGGAAAATGGCTGGAAGATACCGGATGATTATCCATATAAATTTTAATATTCTATTCCTTTTCTTGCGGCAATACCTGTATCCCAGTAATGTTTAACCGGTTTGATTTCAGAGACCAAATGCGCGATTTCGATAATTTTCGGGTGCGCATTTCGTCCTGTCAAAACTATTTCCATTTCTTCCGGTTTATTTTTCAAAACGTCAACTACTTCGTCAACGTCAAGTATGCCCATATCGATTGCGATATTTGCTTCATCAAGAATTATAAGCTGGTATTCGTCATTTTTTATTGCAGTTTTTGCTAATTCCCAGCCTTTTTTAATTTCTCTGACGTCATCTTCGGTTTCATTATGTTTGTACACAATTCTGTCTAAGCCTGCTTGTATAATTTTTAAATTATCTTTAATTGCAGGCGACAAATTCATAAAAGAATTAAGTTCGCCGTAATCGTCTCCGCCTTTTGTAAACATTATGATTAAAACTTTCCAGCATCGTCCGAGTGCCCTCATCGCAAGTCCTAATGACGCTGTGGTTTTGCCCTTTCCATCACCGGTGTAAACCTGGATGTATCCGTGTTGTGCCCAGTTTGGATTTATTAATCTGTTTTCGCAATTGTCCATTTTGCTCCCTTCATATCAGGACTTTAATCTTTGTTTATTATATATTAAAAAAATGAAGAACAAAAGCGACTACAGACTATATGCAAAAGAATTAAGAAAAAAGCTTGATATAGAATCTTTGAGCCAAATTTTTTGTGAAAAAATCCGCAGTGAAGAACATTACATTAAAGCAAAACATGTCATGATGTTTTATCCCACTGAATATGAGATTGATTTAAGGGGTTTATTTAATGATGATAAAAGCTTTTATCTGCCAAAAGTTTTTGAGCATAAACTTTTGGTATGCCCTTTGAGTGAAAAGCTTGAAAAATCACGGTTTAATATTATGGAGCCGTGTTCTTCTCCTATAAATCCCGAAGTATTGGATTTGGTTGTCGTTCCTGCGCTTATGGCTGACGAATACGGTTATCGTCTTGGCTATGGCGGTGGATTTTATGACAGATTTTTACCTTTATGTAAAAATGCCTTCAAGCTTGTTGTTGTGCCAAAAGAATTATATATTCAAAAACTGCCGCATGATGATTTTGATATAAAGGTCGATAAAGTATTATACATGTAAAAAGGACCCGCGTTTAAGCGAGTCCTTAAAGGTTAGTTCAAGGATTAAATCTATATTTGGCTAAATCATTATCCTGTATATTTAGGAGCGAAAGCTTTTATTCCTGCATCTTCAGCTTGTTTTACACTTTCAAGTTCCTGTTCAATCATTTTTAATTGAGCTTCAATTTTCGTTTTTTCCTGCATCATTTCTTTTTCTTGCTCATTTAATAATTTAGCTTCAATCTTTGCCATTCTTTCACGTTCTTGTTTGTACAAGCTCTGTTGAACCCAATTCTGATACATCATTTGTGAATTAGGATCCATTTGAGCCATTTGTTGTGCAAGCATTGGCTGCATTCCCATAAAATTCATCTGGGCATTTTGAACCGCCATGTTATGTGAATAATTCATATACATCATTGTTCGACCGAACATTGAGCTTGGAGTATTCATCATATCATACATTGAAACTGATCCGTCTGCAATGTTTGCGGCATATTGCTGCATATCACTTATTTTTCTTGTGATCTCCTGCAATCTTGCCTGATATTTGTATTGCTGGCTGATCAGATCATGTTTTCGAGCGATAAACATTAAAATAGCCATCGTCGTAACTCCTACCTAATAACTAACCTTTTTTAACCTTTACAAATATATAAAAACATGCAACTTCAAGTTATTGCATGTTTTTCGAGGTTTTGTTAAGTTTTGTTACATAAGACTATTTGTTATCTCTTGTAATCACTTTGTCAATAAGTCCGTATTCTAAAGCTTCCTGCGCAGTTAAGAAGTGGTCGCGTTCGCAGTCTTCTTTTACTTTGTCGTAAGGCTGACCTGAATTTTCAGCCATAATACTTATTAACATATCCTTCATTCTTAAAATTTCTTTAGCTTCAATTTCAATATCTGTTGCCTGACCTTTTGCACCGCCTAAAGGCTGGTGGATCATTACTCTTGAATTCGGCAGTGCCATTCTTTTACCTTTTGCGCCGGAACACAATAAAAATGCACCCATTGATGCGGCATCACCAAGACAAATCGTTGATACATCAGCTTTAATCAACTGCATTGTATCATAAATTGCCATACCTGCTGTTATTACACCGCCGGGACTGTTTATGTATAGCATAATATCTTTTTCAGGGTTTTCGCTGTCCAAAAGCAATAATTGCGCTACTATTGAATTTGCAACTTCATCATCAATTTCTGTACCTAAAAATATAATTCTTTCTCTTAATAATCTTGAAAAAATATCAAAAGAACGTTCACCTCTGGAGGAGGCTTCTATAACTGTCGGGACGTAACCCATAATTTTAAAATAAGTTTCCTGATCCATATTAATTCTCCTAATATATTTTTATTATATCATAAATCTTAAAAATTAATCATTCGTGAGATGGATTTTGCAATGTTAACAAATGTAACAAAATAAAGACTTGTTGAAATCAGAGGTTTTGGGATGTTTTTATATATGTAAGAGATAAAAATAAGAGGACAGAGCGATGGCTATTTCAAACATTCATGAAACATTGTTAATGTACACCAAACAAAAATCAGCTATTAACGAGCAGTTATCAAGTGTAATGTTCGACATGGTTTCTGCATCAAGAAAGAATGCTGAGATTCAGCAGCAGTACAATGAAAAACTTCAAGATGCTTATTATGATCCTGATTACGGATATGGAACAGATGAATATATGGTTATAGTCGAACAATACGAAAATGACCACGAGTTTGAACTGGCAAGTTTGGAAGCTTGGGAATCCGAGCTGGAATTAAAAAAGAATAATCTTGAAACTCAATTAAATGAGATTACATCATTTGAAAACACTTGGACTAAATTGCTGCAGACAAATATTAAAAATGACTTCTCATACGGTGGAGTCGGTCAATAATAAGAGTATATGTGAAAAGCGGATCTGTATCCGCTTTTTTATTGTAGAAAAAAATTTCAAGCCGATTCTTTACATTAAAAAAGAGGCTTTTAAAGCCTCTTTTTTAAAAGTCATATTCAGGGATTTCAAATTTCTCGTTGTTTGCGTCTTTATCAACAAATGCCAGATAATATTTCATCGCATCATCTTTGGTTTTGTCATAAAATTCCTGCGGGATGAATTTTTTATGTAATTCAGTTCTATTGCCGGAATAGTTACCCAGAATTGATGCATATTTTTCAATATTTTGTTTATCAAGTCCGCCGCCGTATGCTTTTGTTTTGGCATCAGTTCCTGACGGACGGATTTCAATGTATTTATCTGAAAATTCCATATAAGTTCCGTCGCCTACAAATTTTATTGATTTAAGATTTGAAAAATCAAGCTCTTTAAACGCGTCAGATAAGATATTTTTTACATCATCAAGCGTCAAAATATCTTCCTTTATTCCCATAGCAAGTGAAAGATAGAATAAATCATTTTTTGTCCTTAATTCTTCACCTTTAATTTTTGCAAGTTTTAATTTTTCAATATCAGGTTCGGATTCGTTGTAGTATGCTATATCAACCCTTGTGTCAAATCTTCCTATAATATTGTTTTCTTCAAATACTTTTGCAAGATATTGTGAAAGTGTAATATTTTCCGTTTGAAGTTTTGCGATTAGAGAAGATGCTACAACAATTGCTTCCGTTGCGCTTTTTTCTCTCATAGCAACGGCAAATCTGCCATGCTGTGATTTGATTAAATCTTCGCAGCCCATAATCATTCCGCCTGATTCTTCTCCGCCGAATAGCAATCTCGGATTTGTACCAAGGTTAATGCTGTTACCGAATACGTCATCAAGTATGACATCTTTTTCCGGATGATTTTTAAGCTGTAATTCAACTTTTTTCATTATGTTTGCGATTTCTTTAAAACCGACAGGGACGTTTACGACTTTTACCCCGTTATTTTTTGCCCATTCATCCCAGGATAAGGCTGAGGCGGTTGTTTTTATCATAAATCTCGGATGATTATTCCATAGATTTTGGGCTTTTAATTGTTTTGACCAGAAATCCATAAGCATTAAAAATGCCTGATTTGCCGTAAATATTGTCAAAATAGTTGTGTCATTTAATTTTATATAGTCAATTCCGGCTTTTTCAAGCTCAGGAATACGTGAAATATCTTCGGTTTGAGTTATCGTTAATCTGTCATGATCCGGATCGGTGATTAAAACAGCTGTTCCGATCGGCATGTCTTTTAATTTTTCCTCATAGTGCATTGTGTCTATTACAGGGAAAAATTTTGTGCCGTCTGGTTTGTGTGCAAGAACTGTTGCATCTACCGAATAATCATAAAAAGCTTTTTCACCTTTTGGTGTTGTATCATATTTCCCTATTGAATGGAAAAACGGATCTTCTTCCGTATTAAACCAGATGAATTTATCTGAAATTTTTAGCTTTTCCAAAACTCTGCCAAGAGTTCTGTATGCGGAGCCGCCAACGTTTTCAATTACAATTTTGTCTTGGATTTTTTTGATTAAATCAAGGTTAATGTCTTTTGCTACACCTGATTTTAAATATTCAACATATAAGTTGACACCGTCTTCAAGCTCTGTCATTACCTTTTCGTCGATAAGCGGGTTGTCCTCACGTGCAATTTTGATTTCGTAAGAGCCGTTTTTTCGTGTTTGGTCAAAGATTTCTCTTATTTTTTCAACAAATTCCATTGATTCTTCCGGCAGATACTGGCTGCCTTGTGAGTTCAAATCTTTTGTTGCGTTTTTAACAGAAATCCCGTGGCTGGAGGTTATGTATTCTCCGCCCAATAAATCGAGTTTGAAAGCTAAAAATGATGCCAGCCATATCGGAATTGTTTTTTTACCTTGCGGAACAAGTGTTCTTATGCCTTGTGCCGCCTGGATTCTTGCTATTGCATCCAGATATAAATCAGAATTGTATCTTACCTCACGTCCTGCTATTTTTACTATTTCTTTGTCAGGATATTTTTCTTTTGCCACAAGCGCCTTTGCTAAAGTCGCAAGCACTATGCCGACAAGATTAATCGGGAAACGTGTATCCTGCGGGTATAAAATGTTTTGCGGACCTCTGATGCCGGCTGTTGAAACTTTTGCCTCTTTTGCATAGTTTTCAAACCATTCTTCCAAATTCAGCCCCTCAGGATTTGTTTTTTCATCATAAGGTTTTAAATGTTCTTTTTTTAACGTAAAAATAAATTCGTTTTTGTCGTTAAATGTCATTAACGCAAGTTCTTTTATATGCCGGGGTGTTTTTTCATAAACACTGTCAAATAATTTTTGTTCTAATTCATTTGTCATAATTTCTCTCTCCCTTTTTTGATTATACTATAAACAATACCTGTGTGTCTATTTGCTAAAATTACTATTTTTATGTATAATCTTGTAGGGAGTTACATTTATGACTTTAACAGTTGAAAAAAAGAAAAAAGAACGCAGAAGCTACACAAAACGTGACGCGTCCGAATATAATTTGTTTAGAAAAATATTTCTTTATTTGGTGACAAAAGTCGGATATATGATAAGATTTAAGCTTGTATTTCGTCTGAAAGTCTACGGCAAAGAAAATATTCCAAAAGATAATAATTACATTGTCGCGGCAAATCACTTATCTACACTGGATCCGCCGTTAATTGCGGCTATTATTCCGAGACCTGTTTGCTTTATGGCAAAACAGGAATTGTTTGATATAAAATTTTTAAGATGGTGGCTTGATTGGCTTGGTGCGTTCGCAGTTAATAGAGAACATCTTGGTGCCTCTACTATAAAAACCGCAAAATCAATTAAGCAGACTGATTGGGTTTTAGGACTTTTCCCTCAAGGCACAAGATGTGAACCCGGCGAAATCAGAGATGTTACAAAGGGTTTTGCAAGTCTTGCAAAGGTTACTAAATGCGGCATTCTGCCGGTTGGTATTGTAGGTACGAATGAAATTAAAAAATGGCCGTTCACAGGACGTATTGTCGCAAGAATAGGAAAAGTTATTCCGTATAATGATAATTTGGATTTAATGGTCGAACAATGGATAAAGGCTATTGAAGAATTAACCGGGTTTAAGTATGTTAAGGATTAGGAGTTAAGAATGCAGAAAAAGTTGAGGAATTACAATAGAAGGTATGCAAAAGAATATAACTGGTTCCGCTCGTTGTTCTATCTGTCTTTTTTGAATATAGTTGTTGATAATTTTTTAAGAATTTTTTATGATTACAAAGTCTATGGCCGTGAAAATCTGCCTAAAGATAACGGCAAATATATTTATGCCGCAAACCATGTTTCAAATTTTGATCCTCCGATAGTTTCTTTTGCGACAAGAAAACTTATTGCATTTATGGCAAAAGAGGAGCTTTTTGAACCTACTGATAAGCGCCAATGGCTTGTAAAACGTCTGGGAGCGTTTGCGGTCAATAGAACCAAACCCGAAATCGCAACATTTAAAACGGTTCGTGATATCTTCACAACAAAATGGTCACTGGGGGTTTTTCCGCAGGGCGGTACAAATCCTTACGGAAAGCTCGAAGGAATTAAAAAAGGTTTTGCGGTTATTGCTAAAAATGCAAAAGCCGATATTGTCCCTGTTGCAATCGCTGAATTTACAGGCTATCCGAAATTAAAACCCTTTACAAGACGTAAATTTAGAATATATATAGGAAAACCGATTTCTTACAAATTATCAGAAGATGAAATAATTTACGAATGGTGTAAATTCATATCCGAAAATGCGGACTATGAAAACTGTGCCAAATTACCGGATACAGCAAAAACAGACAAAGTATTAGCGTAAATTTAAAGGAGAAAAATAATGGATAATATAGTGTTGGAAAATCTCGGGGGGGGGGCGACTCTCCTAAGCAAGCGTAGCCGCTGGACCCGTCTAACAGGAAGTTGGAAAAATGTGTCGGGGCATGAAATTATTAAGGGCTTTGGCGGTACTGTTCGGGGAAAGTTACTAAGATACTATGGCACTAAGGCACTAAGAAGTAACAGAAAAGTAGGTCGGCTTTACTATGCCGACAGAAAAACTTACTGTCGGATTAGTAAAGCCGACCTACAAGATACAAAAAGAATTGACACAACCCCCGTAACAAATTATAATTCTAATATGATGAATTATAAATCAGAGATCCTGAAACACCTAACGGCTTCGCCGACGGATGCAGGCTCACACAACTCGTTCCTCGTTGGTTCGCTTTGCAAAGTTCAGGATGACAAATTAGTGAGCGAAGCTCACAGAAAATATGCTACTAACGCTACTCACCTCACTCACTTGACTCACGCAAAACGTGTCGCCTTTACTCTCGCCGAGGTGCTCATAACGCTTGGAATAATCGGCATTGTTGCTGCGATGACAATACCTACACTTGTTGCAAATTATCAGAAAAAAGTTTTAAAAACTCAATTTGCCAAAAAATATGCCGAAATTTCACAGGCTGTGCTGCTTGCAAAAAGCGAAACTAACGGGAATTTTAAGGAGTATTGTATTAAATATGACGGTACGAGTTTTTTTAATGAGCCCGAATGTAAGGCAATGTTTGACAAATATTTTAAGGAAACCGGCACATGCGTGTATAAAGATGACGTATTAACCTATGACAAAAAACGTTCGGCAAGTGTTAATGCCGGTGCTGTAACTGCGCCAAAAAGATTGTTATCCGACGGAAGCTGCTATGATATGAAAGTTAATGCATATCAGCTGGGGTTTACTTTTGATATGAACGGTCCTGATAAAGGTCCCAATGCGCTCGGACATGATATTTTTTCATTCTGGCTCGATGACAACGACTATTTGCAGCCGATAAAGCAATCAACAGCATATTCTGAAGACGAACTTGAAAGTGCTATGCAGAATTGTTTGGCACAAGGATATACTCCATCTACTTGCGCTTCAATATGGAATCAAAGAGGTTATCCGTGCACTAAAAATTCTTCGCAAACCGGTAACGGGCTTGGCTGCAGCTGGTTTGCTTTTCATGATGAATGTCCGGATGATGATACAAAAGGTTATTGGGATTGTTTGCCTAAATAATGAAGAAGTCCTCTTTTTGAAGAGGACTTTTTTTTTCTATTTAAAGAAAGGAATTCGGTTTATGGTTAATTAGATTTGATTTAACTTATCAAGAGCTGCTGTTGCTGCTTCTTGTACCCCTTTGTCCTGATCGTTCTTAGCAATCGTGAACAGTGTTGTTAAATCTTTTTTGTATTCGGGGTTCTGGATATAGCTTAATGCTTCAATTGCTGATGTTCTAACCATCGGGTTCGGGTTGTCTTTTAATTGATCAACAATTGTCATTGCTGCCGGCAATTCTGTCAGAGGAACTGTTGTTCCGGTTAATTTTTTGACTTCATCACCGTATAATTTTTCTAAGATTGCTGATGTGAACATTGCATAGCTTTTATTCCTTTCAGCTTGTTCCATCGGAGTTATTGTTGTAGCCAATGCTTTTTCCTGATCTGAAATCTGCTGACCTGCCATTAATTTTTGTCTTGCAGCAATTTGTTCCTGAGTAGGACCTGCCAATTTGCTTGAATCGGCATTGATTATATTTGTCAAAGCATCTACGATTTTTGAATCCAATAATTCGGTTGCTTTTGCCTTTTGAGATTCATCATTTACCATATTGGCAATTTCTTCCATTGCATTTGCCTGAACTTCAAAGTCTGGGTTTGTCAATTTTGCAATAAAGCCGTTTAAATCAACCTGAGGTGCCATCTCTACAGGCGGTACAACTTCTACTTTCGGAGCTTCTGCCGGTGCTGCAGCCGGAGCTGTTGCAACTGGTACAGGCTGTGGTGCCTGATTAATATTTACCTGTTGAGGCGCCGGTTGTGCTACTGAAGCGGTTGCTGCTGCAGCTGCTTCTGCTACCTGAGGTGCCGGAACTGCCGGACACGGAGGGCATGGCGGACATACTACCGGTTGAGGTGCCGGTTGTTGTACTACGGGTTGCGCCGCAGGCTGTTGTACTGCTGCTGTAGCATTTGCTGTTGCGTTAGCTGTTGCATTAGCATTTACCGGTTGTGTTACAGGTTGGTAAACCGGTTGCGGATAGTATGGTTGTGTTGCTTGCGGATAATCATATAATTGTGTTTGCGGATATGCATAATAAGGTGCTGTCACCGGTGCATATTGCGGATTGTATTGCGGCTGCTGAATAGGGCATGTGGCAGGACCGCCAACACTTGGGTTGTGAATATCAATTTTTACAGCATTATAGTTCGGCTGAGGTAATTGATAATTGGGTAAAGTTGGAACTTGTAACATTAGTAAACTTCCTTTCAATAAATATTGTCATATTTCTATTCTACCGTTTAAATACTCCTCAAGAAATTTAATTGCTTAAATTTGCTTATTTTTTAATAAAACTTAACAATAAAATTTTGAAATGCGTATATAAAGGGCTTTTCAGGGTTATCATTATTGTAAATATTGAGTTAACTTATTACAATTGGTTATTTGTTTATGATATAATATTCTTGAGGGGGCAGTATATGCTCCAAATACAGACACAGACTTAAATGGGGATATAATGAGAATAGATAAAGATAACAAAAAATCAATTCGTTCTGCTTTTGGTAATGCTTTAACAGAGATTGGTGAAATTAATCCAAAAATAGTTGTCATGGATGCAGATTTGTCATGCTCAACTCAAACTCAGATATTTGCTAAAAAATTTCCGGACAGATTTTTTGATTGCGGAATAGCAGAGCAGGATATGATTGCAACAGCTGCCGGATTGGCTGCGGAGGGCAAAATTCCGTTTGTTTCAAGTTTTGCCATGTTTGTAACCGGCAGAACTTATGATCAGATTAGAAATTCTGTTTGTTATCCCGAGTTCAATGTAAAAATTGTCGGCACCCATGGCGGGATTACTGTTGGTGAAGACGGTGCAAGCCATCAGGCGCTGGAAGATGTTGCATTAATGCGTAATATTCCACACATGACAGTAATTGTCCCTGCTGATTCCAAAGAGTGCGAGGAAGTTATTAAATATGCTGCATTGCATGACGGTCCCATGTATATAAGAATTGCCAGAAGTAATGTCCCTGCGGTTTTCGGGGAAGATTATCACTTTAATATTCATAAAGCTCTTGTGTTGGAAGCAGGGCATGATGTTTCAATTTTCACTAACGGTGAAACTTTAGCTGAAGTCTTGGGAGCTGCGGAAATTCTTAAAGATGAAGGAATTTCGGCAGAAGTTATTCATGTCCCTGTTGTGAAGCCTCTTGATATAGATACTGTAATAAATAGTGTAAAGAAAACGAACTTTGCTATTACGGTTGAAAATCATTCCGTAATCGGCGGTTTGGGCTCTGCAATTTGCGAGGCTTTATGCGGTTATTATCCGGCGAAAGTTTATAGAATAGGTATTCATGATGAGTTCGGACAAAGCGGTGAAGCCGGAGAGTTGCTGGAATATTACGGGCTTACCTCAGAAACGCTTGCTAAAAGAATTAAATCAAAGTTAAAGGATGAAAAATAATGATACAATTTCGTTCAGTTACAAAAAAATATGATAATGATCACTATGCCTTGAAAAATGTTAATCTTGATATTTTGTCGGGGGAATTTGTATTTATTGTTGGGGCATCAGGCGCCGGAAAATCTACATTAATGAAGCTTTTGTACAGTGAAGAAAAGCCGACAAGCGGTACTGTAACTATAGGCGGAATTAATGTCGCTAATCTTTCAAATGACAGAATCCCAAACCTAAGACGCTGTATGGGAATTGTTTTTCAGGATTATAAATTATTACAAAACCATACTGTATTTGATAATGTTGCATATGTTATCAGAACTCTTGGTATAAGCTCTCGCGAAATTAATGCAAGGGTTTCAGGTGCTTTAAAAATTGTAGGGCTTTACGATAAAAAGCATGCCAAACCGTCAGAACTTTCAGGCGGCGAGCAG
This sequence comes from Candidatus Gastranaerophilales bacterium, assembly GCA_944323695.1. Classification (GTDB taxonomy): domain Bacteria; phylum Cyanobacteriota; class Vampirovibrionia; order Gastranaerophilales; family Gastranaerophilaceae; genus SIG32. Next base: position 112,141 of record CALUTI010000001.1, on the reverse strand, counting down.
CAAAGAGTCGGGATTGCCCGTGCAATTGTAAACGGTCCGCCGCTTTTGATTGCGGATGAACCGACCGGTAATTTGGATCCGAAAAACTCTATGGAAATCATGCAGATTTTGGATCAGATTAATCAAAGAGGAATTACTGTTATTGTATCTACCCATGATAATGCTATGGTGGATTATTTCAGAAAACGCGTAATTACACTTGACAATGGCGAAATTGTCAGAGATATTCAGGCAGGTACTTATGAATAGTCAAAAAATGCAAATAAAGAAAAAGGTTAAAAAACACATCCCAAAAGACTGGTTATGTGAGTTAAGAATATTATATCGTATATCAATGGAAACTTTCAATGATGTCAGAAGAACCGGCATTGTGAATTTGGTTATCATAACAACCATGGCTGCAATTCTTACGATATTCGGCGCATTTTTCAGAACTGCGCTCTCGGTATCCACTTTTGCGCATGAGTTGGGCAATGTCCTTGAAATTTCCGTGTACTTAAAGCACGGAACTGATACCAATGCCGCTAAAAAACGTATAAAAGATTTTGAGCATGTTGAGGCTGTCAGAGTAATTTCCAGGGATGTTTCTTGGGTTAATTTAAAAAGAGAAATGGGGCTTCCTGATATAGAAAATCCTCTGCCTGATACTTTGCATGTAAAGGTTGACAAGCCTGAGAATATTGACAAAGTATTCAACGATGTAAAATCTCTCTCTATAGTTGAAGATATGAGTTATGCGCAGGATTTGGTGCAGAAGATTGAAACTTTAAACAAAGTTGTTAATTCAATTACAGTCGTTGTAATAATAATTATGGCAATACTTACTATAACTATTATTAATAATACCATTCAGCTTGTTATTCAATCAAGAAAGGATGAGATTGAAATCATGCGGCTTATGGGGGTAAGCAACTGGTACATAAGGTTCCCGTTAATTATACAGGGTGCTTTTTACGGGTTTATGGGCTCTGTAATTGCGTTATTCCCGCTTAATATTGTTCAAAACGGTTTGAATAATATGCATCAGTTTTTTATGATACCGTCACCTTTGTATGCACAAAATATTGTTGTAATTACGATGTTTGCAATGGGTATTTTATTTGGTGCAGGCGGCAGTTTCTTATGTATTAAAAAGCATTTACAGGTATAAAGGATGATTGACGATAATATATTGCTGGTTACTGATGATGAAGATGTCGCAGAAGCTGTGCTTTCCAAGTTGGTTCTTTTAAGGGAAAGCGACAGTATTGCTGTATGTGATTATAAAATGGCAAAAAAATTATTGGAAAATCCGAGTGTATCTATTGTACTTGTTCATGAAAATAAAGATAAAGAAAAAACATTGAGTTTTCTAAATACGATTATTTCGCCTGAATATGAGACTATTTTATTGGTCAACGATTATGATCAGGATTTTATACTTGCAGCGTATGATCTTGGTTTGTCTGATTATTACTCAGTGAAATCCGAATCTTATGAAATGCTCATAAGAACAGTAAATTGCTTTAAAAGACGCTCTTTCAAGGTTAGGTATTCCAGGGACTTTGCTTTACTTGTACGAATGGGCGTTGTTGATGAGGAAACCGGTTTTTATAAATATAAATACAGCCGTGAGCTTTTAGCTGAATTTATAAAGGATAAACGTGTACAAAACGGAATGTTTATTGTTCTTGTTTTGGATGAGGCAAGTAAAACACGTTTTTCTGCTGATAAATTATCACAAGCTATAAAAAAATCCGTCCGCTGCGACGATGTGGTTTCTGTTGCCAAAGGCGGGAAATTCTATATGATACTGCCAAATGTTGATAAACTTGGTGCTTTTGCCGTAGTTAATAAAATTCAGGATATATTAGGTGCAAAACTTATTGTAAGAGCAGGTGTTTGCAGGATTGAAAATAAAACTTTTGACAGGCTGGAAAAAGAAGCGTTTGCAGCACTTTCTGAGGCATGCCAGACAAATGAAACAGCCGTATTTCTGGAAGAACATGTAAAAACGCTTGATGAATGGCTTGATGATGAAGAAAAAGATGATAAGAATTTTAAGTTATTTCAAAATGCTTATAATAACAAGCTGGAAAAAGTTATCGCTCCTGTATTTTTCAGACTGCAAAAGACTTATGAAGAGAAGTTATTTAACACCAAAATTGAACAATATTCCGACGAATTGCAAAGTGTTTTTCAACTTAAACACGGTGATAGAGAAAGCCGGTTAAAAATCACATATCCGGGGTTCGCTAAAATTATGATTTATATAATCCATGAAGGTCTTGATACTCCGGAGAATAAAGAAATAAGTCTTAATTTGAACGCAGTGACACAAAAAGGACTTGCAAAAATAGTAGAAGATTTTATAAAAGAGTTTAAACAGTCAGTAAAGGATTAAAATTATGCTAAATATTGATAATAGCGTTGTTGTAATAATTGATATTCAGGAAAAACTCGTAAACGCAGTCGGCAAGTATTCACCTGTTGACAAGGCTTGTAAACTTGCTCAGACAGCTAAAATCTTGAATATTCCGGTAATTGTCACCGAGCAATATCCAAAAGGTTTGGGAGAAACGGTTGCGCCATTAAAAGAATCTCTGGCCGAAAATACGGCTTTTGTTGAAAAAACGGATTTTTCAGCTTTATTAACTCCTGAATTTTTGGATAAACTTGCTGCGACTCACAGGAATCAAATTGTTATATGCGGTATTGAAGCACATATTTGTGTTTATCAGACAATATGTGATTTACTCAAGCACAATTTTGAAGTTTATATGGTAAAAGATGCTTCTGCAAGCAGAAATAAATATGAATTTAAAACAGGTGTTGATTTAATCAAACAAAATGGTGCTAAAGTTACATGCAGTGAGATAGTTTTGTTTGAATGGTTAAAAACTTCTAAACATCCTGATTTCAAATCTGTTCAGGCACTTATTAAATAGACTGAATTCTATTGATATCAATAGTAATTTGATTTTTTAATTCGTCAACAGAGTTGAATTTTTGTTCTTTGCGCAGCATGTTCAAAAATTCAACTCTGATTGCTTTGCCATAAATATCTTTATCAAAATCCAAAATATGCGTTTCCAAAACAGCTTTTTTCGTTTTGCTTATTGTAGGGCGTATTCCAAAATTTGTTATGCCTTTGCCGTATGGGGTTTGAACTTCATAAACTCCAAACGGAATATCAACAATTTCTTTCGGGTATAGTAAATTTGCCGTTCTAAAACCAAGAGTTCTTCCAAGCTTTTGCCCTTCAATAACTTCACCTTTAATAGAAAAATTTGAGCCGAGCATTTGATTTGCTTTGTCAATTTTCCCCTGCTGGAGATAAGTTCTTATGGCAGTGCTGCTTATAATTTTATCATTAATCTTTTGCGGCGGTATTTCAAAATATTTGAACCCGTATTTAGATTGGTTTTGTCGTAAAAATTCAGCATCCCCTGATTTGTTAGCTCCAAAATGGTGATTGAAACCGGTAGAGATTGAAATAGGTGAAAAGTATTTTACCAGAACTTCTTTTAAATATTCATCTGCAGTAAGTGCACACAAATTGTCATCAAAATCTAATTCATACAAATAATCAACCCCGAGTTTTGAAATTTCTTCTTCACGTTGCTTTCTTGAAAGAATATATTTGGGGCATACACCATAAAAATGGCAGCAAGGATGATCTTTAAACGTTATAACAGCAGATTGTTTCCCGTTAGCTTTTGCATAGTCAACTGCGGATTTTATGACTTTTTGATGTCCAAGATGTACCCCGTCAAAGTACCCGAGAGCAAGTGCCAAATCTTTATTTTCGATTAATTTAAAAAATACCTGCATATATTTATTATAATACAAATTAATATACTGTTACAAAATGACAAAAAATATTTTCAGGCGACTTATAATTTCTATTAAAGGAGAAACTAATGTTAGCAATTCAGCCCGTGGGAGTGAGTAAGCAGCCCTCATTTAAGGCACATTTGCCTAAAACCTTTTCATCTATGATGAATTATATTTATAAAAAGACACCTGAAGATATGTTTGAGTATAAAGATATTATGCGTGTTGAAACAAAATTGGATAACGGTCGCGAAGTCGGCGGAATGGTATATTTTTGGCATGGCAAATACCAGAACTTGGTTATGGATGAGGGATGCGAAAAATTACGTCAGGAATTTATGAGAACTGCACTTAAACGCTATAATAGCAATATTGCAAGTTTAAGATTGCAAGAAAAGCTTGGATATTTAGCATAAAAAAAGAGTCTCATTTGAGACTCTTTTTCAGTTATTTATGCGGTTGAACCGTACTTTTTAAATGCAATTCTCTTAACTGCTGCAATGAAGCTTCACCCGGTGCATCGCTCATAAGGTCTTTTGCTCCAGAGTTTTTCGGGAATGCAATCACATCACGGATGGAATCAGTTCTTGCAAGAAGTGCAACAAGTCTGTCCAAACCGATTGCCAAACCGGCATGCGGCGGAGTTCCGTATTGGAGTGCATTTACCATAAATCCGAATTTTTCTTTAGCTTCTTCTTCAGTTAATCCTAATGCTTTAAATATAGCTTGTTGAACTTCAGAGGAGTGAATTCTGACACTGCCGCCGCCAAGTTCTGTTCCGTTATAAACTATATCGTAAGCAATTGATTTAACGTTGCCCAAATCACCGCTGTTTAATTTGTCCAAATCTTCAATACAAGGTGATGTGAACGGGTGGTGCATTGCCATATAGCGTCCTTCTTCGTCACTCCATTCAAACATCGGGAAGTCCACAACCCAGAGCAGGTTATGTTTAGATTCATCAATTAAGTTAAGTGATTTACCGAAGTGCAGTCTCAATCTTCCCATAATGTCGTAAACAAGTTTCGGTTTATCTGCAACAAAGAAGATTATATCGCCGGCTTCTGCCCCTGCACGGTTTTGAATTTGTTTTGCCTGTTCTTCTGTCACAAACTTCAATACAGGAGATTTTGCAGTGCCGTCTTCAAGATAAATAATATTTGCTAACGCTTTTGCACCGAATGATACAGCAAGTTTTGTGATATCATCAATGTCTTTTCTTGAGAATTTTGCACCGCCCGGAATCCTTATACCTCTTACGATACCGCCGTTTAACAGGGTATTTTTAACGATATCAAAGTTAGATTCAAGGATAATATCTCCGATATCAAACAATTCCAAGCCAAAGCGTGTGTCAGGCTTATCAGAACCGAATCTGTCCATTGCCTCCTGCCAAGGAATTTGTATGAACGGAGGTTTAACCTCTACTCCTGCGGCTTTAAATGCGTCTACAATCAAACCTTCAACAACTTTGATTACATCCTGCTGTTCAACAAAAGACATTTCAAGGTCGATTTGAGTGAATTCAGGCTGTCTGTCGGCACGCAAATCTTCATCGCGGAAGCATTTTGCAATCTGGTAATATCTTTCAAGACCGCCAACCATCAGTAATTGTTTAAAAATTTGCGGTGATTGAGGAAGGGCATAAAATTTACCTTCCTGAACTCTTGAAGGTACCAGATAATCTCTTGCGCCTTCCGGAGTTGTTTTGATTAATATAGGTGTTTCAACTTCAAGAAAGTCGAGATTATTTAAATAATTTCTTACAGCCTGAACAATATTATGACGCAGGATTAATTTTGATTTCATAGCTTCACGTCTGATATCAAGATATCTGTATTTTAAGCGAACGTCTTCAGATACATTTTCGTCATCCAAAACAAACGGTAAAGTTTTGGCTTCGGATAGAATTTCAACGGATTCAGGATACATTTCAACCTGACCGGTGGGGTATTTTTCGTTATAAGTTTCTTCAGGACGTCTGGTTACTTTACCTTTAACCGTAATAACGTATTCGCTTCTTATTTTTTCAAAAGCTTTGTGAACATCCGGGTTAATCTGCGGGTTTGCAACAAGCTGGAAAAATCCTGAACGGTCTCTTAATTCTATAAACAGAATACCGCCAAGGTCGCGGATTGTTGCTACCCAGCCGGATAGTGTAATTTCTTCGCCAATATTATTGAGGTTAAGCTCCCCGCAATTGTGGTCTTTCATTCTTGTTTTTATCATTATTGTACCTCTTCTAGTAAATCTCTACCTGAAATTCTATCAAAAACATAAAAAAAACACCATATTTAATTAAAAATTATGGCGTTTTTGTGAATTTTGTTTTACATAAAACTGTCTGAGGCAAGACAACATGCTGTCTATACATAAAAACTATTATCGGGATCTTTTGTTCACTTTTTCTTTTTATTGCGATGTAAAAAGAAAAAGTGAACCGAAAAAGAAAAACACGCGTGTTTACTTGCAATCCTTCGGATTGCTCAAGCCCTGACGGGCGCACATCCGTGCCGTTGCAAGCTGACGCTTGCAATCGTTCACCGCGCCTATAATCACGGCGCGGAGCCGGCATAGCCGGCTTTAACGGGGTGGCAGGGGTGTCCCCTGCTCACTCGGTCATTTCGGTCGCGTGTTTCTCTTTCTTTTGCAAGCGTTTTCTTTCTCTTTGCTTCGCAACAAAGAGAAAGAAAATGCTGATAGGTGCCTATAATAGTTTTTATGTAAAGCGGTATTATCGCCTTTACTAATATTTGCACAATATGATGTTCTGCCAGAGGCAGAAAAATTCCTCGCGGGAGCGAGGAATTTTTTTACTTAGCAGCTGTGCCGTTAAACATTTCTTTTATGCCGTCGACGGAAGATAAAATTCCGGTTGCTTCATACGGCATATAAACAATTTTGTTATTTTCACCGCTTGTAATAGATTGCATTGTCTCTAAATATTTCATAGCAACCAGATACTGATCAGGCTTACCTTTGTCTGCAAGTGCATTTACAATTCTTGAGATAGCTTCTTTTTCCGCATCAGCTTCTATAACGCGTGCTTGCGCTATACCTTCGGCTTTTAAAATGGCTGCCTGTTTTTCACCTTCTGCCTGATTAATTGCGGCTTCTTTTTGCCCTTCAGCCTTAAGGATAGCTGATTTTTTCAAGCCTTCGGCTTCCAAAATTGTTGCACGTCTGTCACGTTCAGCTTTCATTTGTTTTTCCATTGCTGATTGAATGTCAGCCGGCGGAATAATATCCTGCAATTCTACGCGGTTAACCTTAACGCCCCATTTGTTTGTGGCTTCATCAAGAATTGCACGCAATTCACTGTTAATTTTGTCTCTTGAAACAAGAGTTTCATCCAAATCAAGCTGGCCAACAAGGTTTCTTAAAGTGGTTTGGGTTAACTTTTCTATTGCATCCGGAAGGTTTTGGATTTCATATACCGCACTTTTCGGGTCTACAACCTGAAAATATAACAAAGCATTAATACTTATTGAGACGTTGTCTTTTGTAATTACGGATTGACGCGGAAAGTCATAAACTGATTCCCTTAAATCTATTTTAGTTCTTTCTTTAATGTAAGAATAGCTTACGCCGTCATAACCCTTTTGAGTAACTTTCCATGCAATTGCTCTCGGCGATTCAAGAATCGGTATTATATAATTTAAACCGGACTCAAGTGTTCTGTCATATTTACCAAGTCTTTCAACAATAACAACTTCTGCCTGTTGAACGATTATAACACCTTTTATTACAAAAATTACTGCCGCAACAATTAAAATCAATAAAAATAAGCTCATTTTATCCCCTTTCTTTAACGTACATAACTAAACTCTCGTTTCTTTCAATAATAACTTCTGCACCTTGCGGAATTTCGTGGTCGGAACGGGCATCCCAGCGCTCGTCGTATATTGAAATAGCACCGCTGTTGGGAGTTATTGTTTCAATAACTTTGGCGGTTTTGCCTATGTATTTGGAAGCAAGTCCTGTTTCCTGACTTTTATGCGTTTGTTTCATAAGCATCGGACGCAAAAATGTCAGCGAAAGCATGGAAATTGCGACAAAAATAAGTATTAAGGCATACCAATTTACTATATATATGGCGCAGATTGCGGTAACAAATGCACCTACTGCAAAATTTAAGAAAAACATGCTGGATACACACATTTCCAAAATTAAAAAAATAAAACCAAGTCCTGCCAAAATTTGCCATGCGCCCATATAATTCTCCTTTTGGTTAATTTTAACATTTATTTCAGGGTTAGTCAATAGACGATACAATATTACTAAAACGTTTAGACCAAAACCCTCCCGCATTATTGCGAGAGGGTTAAAAAATTATTTAAAGTTATTCTGCATCCTTACAGCTATGAGCACCGTCCCAGGAAAGTTTATCTCTGCAATGCAGATAATCTAAATTCTTATTATAAATCACCCATGCGGTACAGCCTTGACCTGATGCTACGCTAACGTATGACGGATCGCATGTTTCAAATGATCTGGATGATGTTTCAGGCTCGTCTTTTAGTCCATAAGGTCTCAAACCTTTTGAATCAATATGAAAGTAAAATCTATTTTTGCCAAGCACACTGTCTTTTCCTTGCGGTAAAATAACATAAATTCCACCGTACGTTCCAACCCACCAGCCAAAGGAAACATAAGTCCCGTCTTGCAGGAAAAATCTACCTTCCACCGGGGTGTCTGCTTTATCCGATGGTAATGTATTAGCTTCAGTACGTTTAATTCCATCTAAAGTATAAGAAGCGCCGGGAAAACATATTTTCCCTTTCTCACATTGTTTTGCTACTCTTAAATACTTTCTTAAACGCTCTGAAATTAAATTTTGGGCGCTATGGTCATAAATCGTATCACCGTCTTCATCTACTTCTCCGGTATTGGTTGCTTTCATACCCCAGGTGTCTACAGTACCATATTCAGCCTGCATCATCTGGTAGGCGCTTGCAAGCGTTGAATATACTTTTGTCAACTGTGATACTGTTTGACGCTCCTGATACTTTGCGATAAGCGTTGGAATAGTCATCGCAGCGACGATACCTATAATACCAAGTGTAATTAAGACCTCTGCCAAAGTGAAACCAAGTTTTTTCATCTGATCTCCAAAACTATAATTACATATACTAGAATTATAGTTTTGAATGGTTAAAAAGTCAATAGAATTCGTGGAGGTTAGGCATGCGGCGTCAAAATCTGCCCCCCCCCCCGAAAGAAATATAGTTGTAATGCGTATTTGCCCTCATTTTTTAAAACCTCCGATTATGTTTTCTGATTTTAATTATAGCAATTTATGTATTTAAGGTCAATATTAATAATTGCTTTGTAGTAGAATATATTTATGATTACTTTAGACAGCGTAACTTTAAAATCTTGGCTTGAGGAAAATTCCTCCTTCCTAACCGGTGCAAGAATTCAAAAAATTCAGCAGCCGACAAGGCGTGAGTTTGTGTTTACTTTGCGCAACAGCGGTGAGACACGAAAACTTTACATAAATATAGACCCGCAGTTTTTTCATGTTTGTTTTATGACACAGGCAAATGAAGAAAAGCGTCTGATTGAAATTCCGCAAAAGCCGCCTATGTTTTGCATGCTGCTTCGAAAATATATTGAAAACGCACGTGTTTCAAAAGTTAATCAGCCCGAATTTGAACGGATTTTGGAGTTTTATATAGAAACTTACAACGAATTATCCGAAAAAATTTATCTCTGTCTTGCAATTGAATTAATGGGAAAACATTCAAATGTTGTGCTTTATAATTATGACACCAATATTATAATCGGCTGTGCGCACAACGTCGGGGCTGAAAAAAGCCGTGAACGTGAAATGGCGGGAGGGCTTCCGTATGTTTATCCGCCTAAACAAAATAATTTCTGGTATGCGGCAGAAAATTCTTTATCTAACTTAAGCGGCAGTGTGAATTCCAATATTGATAACTATTTTGCAGATTGTATTTACGGGGATAAATTTAGAAAACTTCAGGAAAAGTATTGCCAGATTGTTTCAAAACGTTTGAAACGGGTTCAAAATTCGCTTGCAAAAATGTCAAAACAGCGGGTTTCAGTAGAAAAGGCTGACAAATACCGTCTGTATGGTGATTTGATTATGGCTAATCTCTATAACAATTCTGATTTCGTCCCTGTAATTACTGTTTTTGATTATGAAAATAACAAAAATATTTCTGTTGTGCTTGATGAAACAAAGACTTTGAAAGAGAATGCAAATAGGTTCTACAAGCTTTATAATAAAGCGAAAACCTCTAATCAGAAGCTTTTTGAGCTTACTCAGGGCTTGAATATAGAAAAGGATTATCTTGAACAGCTTTTGTATTCAATAAAAACAGCGGAGAATGTTTCGGATTTACGCGAGGTCTCACAGGAAGTTGAGCCTGAAAAAGCTGTTTTAAAAGATAAAAAATCAGCAATCTTGCCAATAGAAATTAAAACTGATGATTACACAATTTTTATCGGAAAAAATAATAAACAAAATGATTATATTGTATCAAAGCTTGCAAAAGATGATGATATGTGGTTTCACACAAGGGATTGCGCAGGTTCGCATGTGCTTTTGAAGGCTGATAAGAAAACTGACGAGTTGATTTTAAAATGTGCAAAGCTGGCAAAAGAAAATTCAAGCGGTGCAAAGTCTTCTAAAATAGGCGTAATCTATACTTATGCCAAATATCTTAAAAAGCCGCCAAAGGCTAATCTCGGTTATGTTACATATTCTCACGAAAAAGAAATTGTAATAGATTAGTGGTATAATTTTGTTATGAAAGTTATTGCGCTGGTGGATTGTGATTCATTTTTTGTGTCTTGCGAACAGAAGGTTAATCCCGAATTAAAAGGCAAGCCTGTTTGCGTGCTTTCCAATAAGGACGGGTGTGTAATTTCCCGCTCTAAAGAGGCAAAGAAAATGGGCGTCAGAATGGGGCAGCCTTATTTTTTAGCTAAAAATGAATTTCCGGATGCGATTTATGTGTCCTGCCACCATGATCTTTACGGTGAAATATCTGCTGAGGTTATGGCGCTTTTAAGAGAATTCAGCCCGAAGGTTCAGGTTTATTCCGTTGATGAGGCTTTTATTGAATTGACGGGGCTTAAAAGGCTTTATCAGAAGAATTATCTTGAGCTTGCACAATATATCAGAGAGCAGATAAAAGAAAAGCTTGATATCCCAGTATCAATCGGCGTAAGCTCAACCAAAACGCTTGCAAAACTCGCCTCTGATAAGGCAAAAAAAACTGATACCGGCGTTTATTTAATTTCTAATAAAAAAATTATGCCGGAACTGCAAAATACAAAAATTGAGGAAATCTGGGGAATTGGCAGAAACTTGACTGTATTATTTAAAAAAGCCGGAATTTTGTCTGCTGCGGATTTGGTTGCAAAAGAGGATATATGGCTTGATAAAAAAGTTGGAATTCATGCAATTGAGATGAAGCATGAATTGCTTGGCGAAATTGTTTCTCCTGTTGTAAATGAGGAAAAACTTCCTAAATCAATCCAAAAAACAAGCGCTTTTGGTATTTTTACCTCTGATTTGGACTTTATAAAAAATCAGCTTAACTATCATATACATTCAGCGTGCAGAAAGTTGAGAAAAATTGATTGCAAAGCTCAAACCATTGGTGTAATGCTCAGGACAAAAGATTTTAGAGTAATATATGATAAAAAATCTCTTTCTGTGCCTACGTCATTTGAACTTGAAATATCCGATATTGCTTTTTCATTACTTGAAAAAATCTATTCGCCGTCTGTTATCTATCGCAGTACCGGTATAATACTTGATAACTTACGCTGTAACAGTGAAGAACAATTGTTTCTGTTTGCGGATGATGCTTTAAATTCTAAAAAAGATAAGCTTTCAAAATGTTTCGACAAACTTGAGGCGAAATTTGGCAAGGATATTGTTCAAATAGGTTTTGTAAAAGATAAGTAAACTTGCCTTATATTATTAAATCTGATATAATTAACAAAAAAGGAGTCGAATATGGCATATTGTAATTATAGCAAGAAGAAACGGGGGGGGGGGCGACACTCTTAACCGCATAAGACAAGGGTTTACACTGGGTGAGCTGACAATAGTATTAATAGTAATAACGATTGTTGTAATTGTAACCCTGCCGATAACATTAAGCAAGATGAAGAAGGTAGATTACGACTCCTATTATATGGGTTATTCTTTAATAAAAGATATGTCGGCTAATATATTACAAGAGGTTTTATCAACTCCGTTGGATGAACCGGAAAGCCAATGCTTGGTTGAATCTTTTGGTGAGTGTATTCAGGAACCTGCTTTTATTCCTACTCCGGTAAGCAAAAGTGAATGCGAGGAATTGGCAGAAGTTTATGACATTATTGGTGGGTGTTATTACGAACAGGATTATTATGCAGGTGCTGTAAAGGCGTGTAACGGGTCACTTGCAAAAATGATGGTTACAGGCAAGGTTTTTTCTATGGTTGAAAAAGGAACTGATATTGAAACTTTAGAAAAATTAAATTTGTTAAATGCTTCAAAATATGTTGCACTTTGTATGTCCGGTTCCGGTGAATATTATGATTGTCCGATGGATTATACAGCTTTTTGGATTTCATTGGTGAATAGTGTGGATTCAAAGAGAGGACCTATATATACCGATTCTACTGCGTCTGGCGGGGATGCCAGCTCCCAAAGAAATAATGCAACTGCTTATGCATTGTGCATGGTTTCTACTGATGATTCAGAACCTGAAGATGAAGAGATAATGGATACATATAATGAAGTATTATGCAATAAGATAAAAACTGATTATAATATATCAAGCAGTGATTGCAGTGTTACTCCGGATAATGTTAAAAATAAGGTCGCATCAGATACTTTAAATACCTTAACTCCAAATATAGTATTTGTAAATGGCTTAAAGTTGTACATAGGAACGGATTATGAGGAATTGCCGGAACTGTCCGACGCAGAAGAAGAAAAAGACAGAAAAGGCTTTAAGATATATCTGGATGTAAACGGAGAAAGCGGAAAGGGAAAATTGTGGGAAGATGTGTATCCGTTTTATTTGCTAGGCAGTGGAAAAATGCTATTGGCCTACAATGAAGAAACCCCGTCAGGCGGAAATACAAAAGAAAATTTGAGCGTCAATGTAATATATGACAGTTATAGCGGAGAAAAACGCGAAGTAAAATTGTTGATGACAGATGCAAATTTTAGAAGTGCTGCGTGCGCAATAGGCTATATAAAGAGTGAAAAGTATTGCGGAGATAAGGTTCAGTATGATTTGTGCAAGGATATGGCAAAAGATTGCAGGATGATGGTTAAAGAACCGTTGAAGATATTTTAAAAAAGAGCCTCAATTGAGGCTCTTTTGAAGTTTTATTTTTCAAGTATCCAACCGTTTGTAAGGTCAACAGTAACAGGTTTTAACAGCTTAAGGTTAACTGTTCCTTGTGCCGGTACCTCCAGTTTTTCTCCTTTAAAACAGAATCTTACAAACTTCATAAACCAGTTTCTGTCTTTTTTAACGTCTGCAACTGCATTAAAACTTGTTGTCTGGTCATTGTTGGTTGTAATCAGTGAATTGTCTAAAATCAATACACCGTTTCTTACAAACCATCTGCCCGGTCTTACATCAACCAATTGGCCTTTTAAGGTTGCACCCTTGTTTACAAGTATGAATTTTTCTTTTGTTACATAGTTTTGTGCAGCAATACCAACAAATAAATCCCCGGGTTCTGATGTTTGAGAACTTATGTATTTAGTTAATTCCACAGGAACGATAGCTCCTGCAGGAATTGTCCCGATACTGCCCTGAACCGTAGCATTTTCAATAACAAAACCGTCGCCTGTTTTCTTTCTCATGGCTTCTGCTAATTTTGCATTAGGATTTAATTTAGCCTGCTCCATCATTTTGAATAATATTGCTGCGACTTCAGCTCTTGTTGCAGGTCTTTCGGCTTCTACTTTTGCCTTATCAGCGCTTGGCATAATTACCATCATACCTAAGATTTCTGCTTTACCTGCCGGAATTAAGAACCATTCAGGAATGGTGTGAGTATCAATATAAACTTTTTCCAGAACTTCTTTTGCCTTTTGTTCACTTATTTGTTCTGTAGTCAGAGCATTTACAGCCACAGAAAGTGATTCTGCTCTGGAAACGCTGTCATCAGGTCGGAATAATTCGCCTTCTTCAGGTACTGATACTAAATCAAAATAAATCGCTTTTTGTATTGCATCATAAGCCCAATATTCTGTATCTATATCAGAAAATTTGACCGGCTGAACAACTTTTGTATTCTGTTGTCCGAGTGCCTTAATCGCCATTGACGCAAATTCTGCGCGTGTAACATTATCATCAGGCTTGAATGTGCCGTCAGGATACCCTATAATTACGCCCTGCTCGGATAATTCTTTAATTTGAGGTGCCGCCCAATAGTTGTCAGCAACATCCGGAAACGCATTTGCCGCAGTAATGGTTAAAGCCACAGCTATCGCAGACAATAACCCTTTAAAAGTCTTTTTCATATAATTACTCCTATATACCCTATAACATTATTTATAATACAGTTAAATCTTTTTTCTATCAATTAATTGTAAATATTAGTTAATATTTATGCAAACAGGCTAAAGTTTTTTCCCATTAATTCCGATATATTAAAGTGTAAATTTGAAAGGATGCCTCTATGGAGTTTAACGTTAATAATATCGGTAAAATGGTTGGTACGGGTGAAGTCTCAAAAACTCAGAATGTAAAAACTTCTGAATCTATTAACAGCGTTTTTACAAACGGCGCCCGTAATAAATTTGTTCCGAATACTCCATTTACAGGTGAAGAACAGCATATTCTAGGCATCTTTGCTGCTGTACAGGATAACGTTTTAATTGAAGAATAATATTTCTTAATATTTTAATCCAAAATCCAAAATTCATGTTATAGTTTTGAGTGTTATTTACACAATTAAAAAAAGAGAGGTGCAGCATGAGAATTGGTATTTTAGGTTACGGAAACTTGGGGCGTGGAGTAGAAGCTGCAGTAAGACAAAATCCGGATACGGAGCTTGTTGCCGTATTTACACGCAGGAACCCTGAAACAGTCAAAATTCAAACAGAATCTGCAAAAGTTTTGAGCGTTGATGAAATTGAAAACTGGAAAGACAAAATTGATGTTTTAATCCTTTGCGGAGGCAGTGCAACCGACTTGCCGGAACAAACTCCGAAATATGCAAAAATGTTCAATTGTATTGATAGTTTTGATACTCACGCAAATATTCCTGTTCATTTTGAAAATGTAGACAAATCTGCAAAAGAAGGCGGAAAAGTCGCAATTATTTCAGTAGGCTGGGATCCGGGCTTGTTCTCCTTGAACAGAATGTATGCAAATGCAATTTTGCCTGAAGGTAACGATTACACCTTCTGGGGCAGAGGCGTAAGCCAGGGGCACTCTGATGCCATAAGACGCGTTAAAGGCGTTAAAGACGGCAAACAATATACAGTTCCTGTTGAAAAAGCTCTTCAATCCGTTAAAAACGGTGAAAATCCTGTTTTATCTACCCGTGAAAAACATACCAGAGAATGTTATGTCGTATTGGAGGAAGGTGCTGATCCGAAACAGGTTGAACATGATATAGTTACAATGCCGAATTACTTCTCTGATTACGATACAACAGTTCACTTTATTTCAGAAGAAGAATTGAAGAAAAACCACAGCGGAATTCCTCATGGCGGTTTTGTTCTGAGATCCGGTGCTACCGGTTTTAATAAAGAAGAAAAACATATTATTGAATACAGTTTGAAACTTGATTCAAACCCCGGATTTACATCAAGTGTATTGCTTGCTTACGCAAGAGCTGCATTCAGAATGTATAAAGAAGGGCAAACCGGCTGCAAAACCGTGTTTGATGTTCCGCCGGCATATTTAAGCCCTAAATCTGGTGAAGAACTTAGAAAAACAATGCTTTAATATTTTTGATTAAACTAATTTAAAAGCGGTGCTCAAAGGCACCGCTTTTAGTTTATTTGTACTGTTCATCAGTTACAGAATCCAGCCATGTTGTTTCATTATTCGGAATATTCGGCTCAATTGAAATATGTGCAAAGTGGCTGTCAGGAGCTGCACCGTGCCAGTGTTCAACATTTGGCGGAATCTTTACAACATCGCCTTTTTTCAGAATTTGAATTTCTTTATCTTTTTCCTGATAGCGGCTGTCAGTCAATACTTTATTTGACAGAATATTTTTTGTTCATCGGATTCCATACGTCATCATATTTATTTTTTATCAAATCTTCATAGTAGCTTTCTTTGTAATTCAACAATTCAAGTTGACGATTAAGTTCTTCAATCTGTTGTTGCGTTTTTAATCTTGTTGAATGAATTATTTCATATCGGTCTTTTATTGTTGAATCACCTTCTATACATAAATCTATATAGCGTTTAATTGATTTGTTATCGGTACCCACAGAACGCAGGCATTTAACTATTTTTACCCAGCCCAAATCATCTTCCGAAAACTGTCTTATATTATTTTTATCACGCTGAACAAACGGGAAAAATCCGCTTTTGGCCCAAAAACGCAAAGTGTGTTCAGAAACATCCATTTTATCAGAAACTTCTTTTACTGTAAACATAATATATCCCTCCTGTAATTTTATTTTAGCACAAAAATTTTGCTTGAGAGTTTCTCTAATATTGTTTAAAAATTAATTTTAATGTATATTAAAAGAAAAGTTTTCTAGGGTTCCGAATAGGTCCGAGAGAAAACGCAAAGACAGATAGTCTTTGTACACGGAGGGATAAAAGCCCGGGAGATAGCTTCTCTCAGGGCTGTTTTGTATCTGAAATGAAAGGGAAAAATTATGGAATGGATTATTTTATTAATTGCAGGACTTTTTGAAATAAGCTGGGCTATAGGTTTGAAGTTTTCGCATGGCTTTACCCAGCCGTTGGCAACTGTAATTACTATAATTTGCATGGTTTTGAGTTTTTATTTTTTGGCACTTGCACTAAAAAGTCTGCCGTTGGGTACAGCCTACGCGGTTTGGACAGGAATTGGCACTCTTGGCACAGTTATATTGGGAATTCTATTATTTAAAGAACCCGCAACAGCAATGAGACTTATTTGTATAGGGTTAATCGTCTGCGGCATTACGGGGTTAAAGCTTATAACGCATTAGTTAAAAAAAATTGTGATCTCATCCACCCATAAAAAAAGACCTTGCGGTCTTTTCAAAGTGGTGGGCAGGGGTGGATTATCTTGCTCGCTCGCGTTTAACGGCATTCCGCGTTTTGCTAATGTGTTTTCAACACAACCGCAAAAGCGCTCCAGCCTCGGCTCGCTCGCGCTCGAACCATAAAAAGTGTTTCGCATCAATCCCCCGTTAAAATAAAACAAGGATAGAAAGCATCTATCCTTGTTTTATTTGGGCAGGGGTGGATTCGAACCACCGTAGTCTCGCGACGGCAGATTTACAGTCTGCTCCCTTTAGCCACTCGGGCACCTACCCATATTTAATTTTCATTCGCTCAGAGGTTTAAAATCTGCCCTTGACGAGACTTGAACTCGTGACCTCTCCCTTACCAAGGGAGTGCTCTACCTCTGAGCCACAAGGGCTTTTTAGGCAAATAGCCGGCAATAGGAATCGAACCTACAACCTACGGTTTACAAAACCGTTGCTCTACCGTTGAGCTATGCCGGCGTCACATGTCTTATTTTATTAAGAACAAAATCTTATGTCAAGAGTTTTCTCTCTGGATTCCGGGTCTTATTCTTAAATGAAAACGGCGACGATCTTTTAACATGTATTTTTTCATATCATTATAAATTGAATTCTGCAATTCTGTCGGATTATACCTAACCCAGCCATGCGAAATCCTTCTGGTGTCAGCATAAAAATCTTTTTCCGGCAAAAGTTCTAATTCCGTTTTGGAATTAGATACTTCTGTGTAAAAACCGTTTTTAATATCCAATTTAGTAATATTTTTCAGATCTAAAGTCTTTGAAAAGCTGTCTTTCATTACATATATATGATTGTCTCTGTCGTTGTAAAATTTTATATTATAAATCCCTGCACTTTCAAGAACTTTGTTTAAATATATAATATAATTATTGAATTTGCTGTTGTCAGGCATTTTTTTATAAATCAAATCATCAATATATCGTGTTGCTGATGCAAAATTTCCTTTCATAAAGGTCTGTAAATTAGTTATATTATTTTTTGAATGAAAAATTTCTCTTTGATATTCAAACAGCGGTTTAAGTTCATTATATGAAAATTGCGGATCATTTATCATGTCATTCAAAATATATTCCATATTACTTATATGTTTTGATACTTCCTGATTTTTTTCCATATCTTCATATAAGCTTGTTGCCTTTGTTATATTGTAGAGAATTTCGTTTGCGACATAATAATCATTCAAAAGTGCAACTGTCGGGCTGCTTATAACGGCGTATGCACTTTTGTGAATCTGTTCAAGTGAATCTTTAGGTAATATAGGTGCTAATACATCCGTACATTGTAATAATCGCTTGATAATTTTTAACGGATTTCCGCATGATTTGCTGTTGCCGTATGATAAAAGTGTATAATGGTGATAATAATTTATTAATCTCGTATCAAAATAACTATTATCATCAAGATTAGGCATGATATTTTTTACATAATTAAATGATGCCAAACTGGTAAATGCATTTGGTACAAAATAACGCAAATCTTGCTGATATGACCTTAAACCGTCATTAACAGACGCAATTAGGGATATCGGGTATGTTTTATTTGTTTTGCTGTCAACAAGATCAAAATAATAATCTACAGTAACTGTGAGTTCCCGGAGCATTTTGCGATAGTTTTCACCGTAGGAGATATCTTTACTGTAGAGTTTTATAAATTTGTAATCCGGCAGCACAACTTCATTTGGCTTTAGTAAGAAGATTTTGGATGCAACTTCCATCTTGTAAGGTTTTCCCTTTAAAGCCGTATCAAGCGATTTTGCCATAAATTGGGCATAGATTTTGTCATCATTATTTATCCCCAGAATGCGTTCTTTAGTGAGTCTTTGTATGTAAAAATCGTGTTCGTTATTTTGTACAAGACTATAAATTGTTGCCTGATAGAGTGCAATATCTCGTAGAAGTTTTTCTGATATTTCAACTGAATTTTTTCCGTCATATAAATATTTTCCGAGATAAACACCTGCACCGTAATCAAGGTCGCTTGAAGTTTCATTATTTTTTATAAAGCCTGATCCATAGCCGTTTGTATATAAAACTTTTAATTCAGGATTGTTTGTTTTCACAAGTTTTGCCGCATCAAATAATATATTATTTATTTTGTTTGTTGCTTTCGCTATATATGGATAAATTTTGGTATTATTATCAGGATTAATGTATAAAAATATGTAGTTATTACTTTTTATGTATATTGTTAGATAAAAAGTGCATACTATAAGTACAATCAGACCAAATATTAATTTTATATGTTTAAACTTTTTAGATTTTTTCATGAATTCTCCTCTGTTATTATTTTAAGTGATTTTTTCCAAAAAGTCCTGTTTGTTAATTTTTTTAAATATTGTCTGATAATACCGAATAAAAAAAGTCCATTTGATGATGAGAGTTATTTATTTGAGGGAGACGAGGCTCGTGTCTTGCTCGGTCGCGTGTAACGGCGTTTCGCGTTTTGCTAATGTGATTTCATCACAATAGCAAAAGCGCTCCAGCCTCAGCTCCCTCGCGCAACTCGCAAAAAGGCTTCGTCAATCCACTATCTCAACAAATTAAAAGACCGTTAGAACTAAAGTCCTACGGTCTTTTAATTAGCGGGAGACGAGGCTTGTCTTGGATTTCCTCCACGCTCGGAAAGTTTCGCTATTGAGCCTTTGGCCCAACTCCGCTCAATTTCCTCGCTATCCGGACTTGCACTTTGTGCATCGTCCGTCCGGAAATCCGCCGAACTGCGCAATTGGCGATTTCTTGCCTTTATCTCAGTCCATAAAAAAGCCCCACCTATGGTGGAGCTTCTTTATGGAGCGGGAGACGAGGCTCGAACTCGCGACATCCTCCTTGGCAAGGAGGCATTCTACCACTGAATTACCCCCGCGTTTTCTGCTGTATTTTTATTATACATGAGCAATTTTTTTTTGCAAGTCTTTTTTTATGCGGCAACCGCTTCTTCTGAATTATTATCCAATGATTTTATGGTTACGCTAACCCTGTCTTTAAATTTATTTTCTATTGCATTTACCAAATCATTGCATGAATCTACCCAGAACATTGATGCTGCAAGAATTTTTACCTCGCCCAACTCGTCGCGTAATTTCAGCATAACAGGATCTGAGCCGGCATAGTTACACAGAATATGTTTTAATAAATTCAATTCTTCATATTTTAATTCATCTTTTATCTCTATTGTAAATATGTTTGAATTATCAACAGGTTTTACTGAATCAATTATAATTGACGGTGCTTCTTCTTCACTTCTTCTATTCACTTTGCCGGAGATAATTACTCTCTGTTCAGCTTCCAAAAATGGGCCAAATTCAGCTAGCTTACTATTGAAGCATATTGTTTCAATCTTTCCTGATAAATCTTCAACAGTCACAAATCTAATGAATTTTGTCGGATCTTTTTTTGTGGGAATTTGTCTGGTTGTTGTGATAAGACCACAGATTGTAACCACCTTGTCGTTAGGCAGTTCCGCAATCTCAGAAATTTTGTGCGTCATTAAAAACGGCAATTTATCTCTAATCGTAGACAGCGGGTGACTGGTTACGTAAAATCCCAAAAATTCTTTTTCAAAGTTTTGAAGTTGTCTCTGGTCAAATTCCTCATCACTTCCCGCAAGCTGGAATTTTGTTCCCGCAAAATCATCATTATCTTCCAGACCTGCAAAAAGGCTTACCTGACCGAGTTCTTTTGCCTGCGCTTCTTTGTTTGCAGTTGCAACTATGTATTCCATATTCTCCAAAAGCTGCTTTCTGCTTTTTTCAATATTAGAAAATGCGCCTGATTTTATCAAACCTTCAAGAACTCTTTTATTTGTGCATTTGGGATCTACCCTTTTGCAGAAATCATAAATTGATTTGAATTCGCCGTTTTCTTCCCGTTCTTTAATAATACTTTCGACAACAACATCGCCGACCTGTTTTATTGACGCAAGCCCGAATCTGATGTTATTTCCGTCAGGTGCAAACTCTGCATAAGATTTGTTGATATCCGGCGGCATGACTTTAATGCCGTTTTTCTGTGCTTCTTCTATGTATAACTGAGTTTTGTCCTGATCTCCGGAAACACTTGATAAAAGGCATGACAGGTATTCAACTTTGTAGTGGCATTTTAAATATGCTGTTTGGTATGCAACAAATGCGTATGCGGCAGAGTGAGATCTGTTGAAGCAGTAAGATGCAAATTTTTCAATCTGTTCAAACAATGCTGCGGCATCTTTTGCACTCATACCGTGGCGTGCGGCACCTTCAATGAATTTACCTTTCTGCTGTGCCATTTCCTCAAGCTTCTTTTTCCCCATCATACGGCGAACCATATCTGCCTGGCCCAATGTGTAATCCGCAAGCACCTGAAATACCTGCATAATTTGTTCCTGATAAACAATTGTCCCGTAAGTGTCTTTTAACACCGGTTCCAATAGCGGATGGGCGTATGTAATCTTTTGTTCGCCATGTTTTCTTTTTACAAAGTCCTCAACCATACCGGATTCCAGCGGCCCCGGTCTGAATAATGCCACAAGTGCACCCAAATCTTCAAATACGTCCGGTCTCAAATCTTTAACCAATCGTTTCATGCCGGCAGATTCAAGCTGGAATACACCATCAGTGTCGCCTTGGGCAAGCATTTCGTAAGTCTCTTTATCATCAAGAGGAATTCTGTTTATATCAAACTCAATGCCGCGGCGTTTTTTGATGAGTTTCATGGTTTTCGAAATCATGGTAAGGTTTCTTAAGCCAAGAAAGTCCATTTTTAAAAGCCCGAGTTTTTCCAAATCCGCCATTGGGTATTCAGTAACAATAATTCCGTCTTTTGAAGGCTGAACAGGAACGATTTCATTTAACGGTTTGTGTGCGATAATTACACCGGCTGCGTGGGTTCCGACGTTGTTTTTTATCCCTTCGATTTTTTTTGCCATATCCACAAGTTTTTTAACTTCCGGATCTTCGTCGTACAATTTTTTCAATTCCATGCCGGGCTGCAAGGCGTCATCAATTTTTGCCTTTGGTTCTGAGGGAATTAATGATGAAAGGTAATTACTTCTTGCAAAAGGTATATCAAGTACTCTCGCAACGCCTTTCATTGCCGCTTTTGCAGCATAAGTACCAAAGGTTATAATCTGACAAACTTTATCCGCGCCGTATTTTTGGGTTACGTAATCAATAACTTCGCCCCTGCGTTCAATACAAAAATCAATATCGACATCAGGCATGCTGTATCTTTCAGGATTCAAAAATCTTTCAAACAACAGGTGATGTTCAATCGGGTCCAAATCCGTTATTTCAAGTGCATAGGCAACAACAGATCCTGCGGCTGAACCTCTGCCCGGGCCGACAGGAATGTCATGGGTTTTGGCAAAATGTATGAAGTCCCATGTGATTAAAAAGTATGCTGAAAATCCCATTTGCTCAATAATGCCGAGTTCATATTTAACACGTTTTTCAATCTCCGGCGGGATTTCTCCGTATCGTTTTTTTAATCCTTCATGAACTTTCAGGTCAAGATAGCTTTCAACTGTATGACCTTGAGGTACTTCATAATGAGGAAGCGGACTTTTGTCGCCTAAAAGTGTAAGGTGACATTTTTCTGCTATATCAACAGTATTTTTTATACATTCATCAAAGGTTTCGCTATCCATCCAGCGAAATGCGTCACGAAGTTCATCTGGTGTTTTTACATAGAACTCGTTATTCGGAAAATGAAATCTGTTAGGCTCATCTTTTAGGGCGTTTGTTTGTAGGCATAGCAAAGTGTCATGCCAATCTGCATCTTCTTTTCTTAAATAGTGTGAGTCATTTGTGATGACCATTTTTATATCAAGTTCTTTGGCAATTTTGATTAAGTCAGGATTTGTTATTTTTTGTTCTTCCAGCCCGTGGTCTTGAAGTTCAATGTAATAATCCTCGCCAAATAAATCTTTATATTTTTTTGCAGCGGCTTTTGCCCCGTCGTAATTCTTTTTCAGAAGGTTTTGCAACACTTCACCGCCAAGACATGCTGAGCAGCAGACAAGTCCTTCGTGGTATTTTTCAAGAAGTTCAAAGTTTATTCTCGGTTTGTAGTACATACCTTCGCAATGTGCGATTGAAACTAATTTGACAAGGTTCATATAACCTGTTTTGTCTTTTGCAATTAAAACAAGGTGATATAAAGGGTTATGCGAAGGATTTTTTTCATGAATATCTCCGTCATGTACGTAAAATTCGCATCCGATAAGTGCTTTTATCCCGATTTCTTTTGCTACACGGTAAAATTCAATCGCAGAATACATAACGCCGTGGTCGGTTATGGCAACTGCCGGCATGTTATTTGCTTTTGCAAATTCACATAACTCTTTTACCCTAATCGCTCCGTCAAGCAGTGAATATTCGCTGTGTAAGTGTAATGGTACATATCCCGTATTCATATAAACATGTTAGCATGCATTATTTCAAATTACGTTTAATGTTAAAAAAATTTGCAATAATTTATTCGTAATTTTTTAGAGTATCGTTAATCATGTCTATCATTTTGCTTTTTAAATTTTTAGGCGAAAGAATAACGCATTCAGTGTTGTATCTTATTAGTCTCTGCAAAATTTGATCAGTAGGCTCACTTGTGTTTACAATTACTTTTGAACCGTCATCAAGAACTTCTCTGACATATTCGGATTCTTTCAAGTTATAAGCCTTTGCCAATCTGCCCGTAATTTTATAAGTTATTGTGGGCAGAAATTCCATTGAATTTTCGACATTGTTGGATTGTTCAAGATACAGGATATTTGGAACTAAAATATTTTCCAATTGCTGATCTTTTATTTTGTATATTTGTAAGTAGGCGTTTTTATTATCGTAAATCATCTGCTTTGCTTTTGCATAGGCATAACAAACCTTGCCTTTATATAAATATTTAATATCCACATTAAAGTTTTCCTGACAAAAACGTTCGCATTTTTCGATTTGTCCGCGTAAATCAGAGTAATAAAAAGAATAGTCCGAGTTGTTTGTTGAATTTATTGTTGTGTATAATTCATTGGTTTTGTCGTCAAATCTTGAACGTATCATATTTAAAAATGCTTCAAGATTGTTTTTTGTTTTACCGTTTGGAAGTATATGCGCAAATTGCTCAAACATATTTACTGATTTAACATCATTAATGTCAAAGTTAAGCCCGAACGAATTATTCAAAAGCACAAATTTTTTATTTTCTTTTTTTACTTTTATCCCGAATACTTTAAGGGTATTTAGGTACTTATTTAAAATTACATGCTCTTTGTCGTTTTCATCTTCCGTGAAAATTTTCATTACATCGTCATAGTAGGCTCTGTCTTCATACAATAATTTGTACAGAGTGAAGATTTTTATGCAGCCGTCATTATATTTTTCTTTAAACTTTTTCTGCAATGTATTCCTCCTTCATCTTTTTCAAGGTAGAATAAATTTCATCTTTAAACGATTCGGGGTATAGCACTTTGCAGCTGCTGCCCATTGATAAAATGCGCTGCGATGTAAGAAATTTATTATCTGATGTTATTTCTATCAAACGTTTTTCTTCATCTTCAGAAATAATCTTTTCATTATCTTTGAGCGGTAGGTTTTTATCATAAATTTCGCATCCGATAACGAGCGGTTCAATATCTTTTTGGATTGTTTTAGTTAATTTTATTACAGGAGGTTCCAAAATCCTTGATACTAACAGGCTTGCAGTTGAATCTTTATACTGCGGACTTATGCCTTTCAAGTAAACTTTATTATTTGAAATTACGAGTTTTTCTGCTAAAAGGTCAATCTCTTTTGCACCTGATGATGGTGAATTGTATAATACTGTAATTTCATCATTTCTTCTGCAAGCATTTATCAAAGCTTCAATAATCTCCTGATTAAGTTTTTTCAGAGGGGAAATATTTTCCAGCGTGAGTTTCAAATCTGTATTTGCAATGCCGCTTGATATTTTTTCAAAAAACTTGGTCATTGCAAGCAAATCCTCTACTTCAATAGATTTTGTGAGACTTTTAAATACTTTTATCAAGCTTTTTACCTGCTCATCGGTAATTCTTAGTTCAAAAGGATGCTTTACAAGCTTGTATTTTGAACCCTCTGCTTTTTTCCCGCGTACAATTTCACAGCCTAATCTTTCAAGTGAATTTATATATACCCTTAAGGTATCTATGGAAATTGATTCATGGATAAATTCATTTTCCATAAAATATTTTTTTATTTCTTCATAAGAGTGCGGTGCTTCCAAAAGATATGAAAGCAAAAGCATGGATTTGAATCCTGTAAAGGACATCAAATTGTAGGTTACTTTTTTGGTCTTTAAAAATTCTTTCATACATGATATTTTACTACAAATTTTTTTGAAAAAGCATGCTTTATAATTTATTTGTAATTTTTAATTGTCAATTAAAAAAGTGTCAAAATTTTACGTAATTTCATTAAATTTCCTTCATTAAGATTTAAGAACTTGAATTTTTCCGTATTAATACTGGGGGCATGGTCGATTGTAAATAAATAATAATTTTTTTTTGCTTGTCAAACATTTAACTTAGTTTTACATTAGTATCAATAGGAAATGGCTACCGGAGATTAGCTGAGAGATATTGGAAAAGAGAAACAGAGGTGATGGCACAAACAGTTTAATATACTGTAAAAGATTTAGGGATAATTTTATTATTTGGGAAGTTTGGTTAGTTGTATATTAAAGCTTGTGTATTTGCAAGCTTTTTTATATTATTAAGGTTATATGGAAGATTTGCAGAATAAAAAGATAATTGCTTTAATGTCCGGAACTTCATGCGATTCTATTGATGCAGGTTTGTGTGAAGTCATGCCGGATTTGTCATGCAAATTGATTTCCGGTATTAATTACAAATATCCCGAACATATTAAATCAAAGATTTTTCAAATATTTTCAGGCAATGCGAGTGTGAAAGATATTTGTCAGATGAATTTTGCAATCGGAAAGTGTTTTGCTGATGCATGTAAAGTTTTGATTTCAGAATTCGGCAAGCCTGATTTGATTGCAAGTCATGGGCAGACGGTTTATCATTATCCGTTTGACGAAAAGCTGGATGGTATAAATTTAAAAAGTACTTTGCAAATCGGTGAAAGTTCTGTAATAGCTTTTGAAACAGGCTGCCCCGTAATTTCAAATTTTAGGGAAGCTGATATTGCAGCAGGCGGGCAGGGCGCGCCTTTGGTATGTTTTGCGGATGAAAAATGGTTTAAAGGAAGAAATGCTGCCATTCAAAATATTGGCGGAATAGGCAATGTTACTGTCGTTTCAAAAGATCATGACACTTTTGGCTTTGATACGGGACCCGGGAATATGATAATTGATTATTGTATGAATAAGTTTTATTCAAAGCCTTACGATAAAGATGGCGAGACAGCATTAAAAGGAAATATTTGCGAAAGCTGGCTTGATTGTTTGATGCAGGATGAATATTATTTTAAAAATCCTCCGAAAACAACCGGCAGAGAGTATTTTACACCTGCTTATATTGAAAATGCACTCAAGTTCGCTCCGAAAAATCCCGAAGATATTATTGCTACGGTTACGGCGCTAACGGCAAAAACTATTGCTTCTGCTTACGAAAGATTTATTTATCCTGACGTAGATATTGATGAAGTTATAATCGGCGGAGGCGGTGCATATAATCCGGCAATTATGAAGTTTTTGAGGTCATATTTACCAAAACATATTGCCCTAAAAACGCATGAAGATTACGGAATATCAAATAATTTTAAGGAAGTTATGGCTTTTGCGGTTTTGGGATATTGCACTTATTATAATATCCCGAATAACCTTCCTTCTTGTACAGGCGCGAACAGGCGTGTTGTCTTAGGTAAAATTGTTAATTACTAATTATCTTTTTGGCTATATATTATTAACGATTGTAAATTTTAGTTTTCAATTTTAGCAATTAGAAAATTTACGAGTCTTAATGAAATTACAAGTAGAAAAAGGAGATAAGAATGTCTATTAGTTCAATATCAAAAGCAGTGCCCGACGTAGTATTAGATTCATGTTTGGTGCCAACTAAAAAAGCTGCAGCTAAAAAAGCAGATGAGTTCTTCCCCGGCACAACACCAATAAACGTGGAAGCAGAAAAAATTGCAGAAAAGATTGCAGAAAAAAAGAAAAAAGCTGAAGAAGCTGAAAACGTTGGAAATTTAGTTGGTAATATAATTAACTATTTCGGATAAGAACTTCGGGAATTGTTTCAATTAAATCAGAAGCCATTACACAGTATTCAGTTTTTGTTTCGGAAGCAATTTCCCCGCATAATCCGTGAATATAAACACCAATTTTAGCCGCATCGAAGGGTGCGGCTTTTTGCGCAAGCAGTCCTGCTATAATCCCTGTTAACACATCACCGCTTCCGGCTTTTGCAAGAGCGCTGTTCCCTGTATTGTTTGTATAAATTTCAAAATCTTTTGAGCATACAACCGTATTATGGGATTTTAAAACAGTTACGCAATTGTATATTTCGGATATACTTTTTGCGCTTTTTTCTAAGTCTCTTGTAATATCGTCAACGGTTGTTCGCAAAAGTCTTGCCGCCTCTGCCGGATGCGGTGTTAAGATTGTATTTGTCGGAATCTCAGGTAACCTCAATTCAGCTAAAATATTTAATCCGTCAGCATCTATAACTGTTGGTACCTTAGAATGTTTCAAAACTTTTTTTAACTTCCATTTTGCATCTCCTGATATGGAAAGCCCGCAGCCTATTGATATAACGTCATAATCTTCAATATTGTCAACCCAGGAAAATTCAGGTGTAAATACAATATTTTGTGTTTGAGCGGCAACGGCATTAATTACGCTATCTTCTGCCGCTAAGAAACAATAGCCTGCACCTATTTTGAGTGCCGCAACGCTTGAAAGATATGCAGCCCCGGGCATGTATTTTGAACCGGCAATATTTAAAACTTTTCCAAATGTGCCTTTATGTGAATTTTCACTTCTTAGCGGTAATTTAAAGTCCATTTTGTCTTATCCCTTCATAAACTACTATTGCAACTGAATTTGACAAATTTAGGCTTCTTTGGCCTTCTTTCATCGGGATTGTAATTGCATTTTTATCCTGAACATATTTATCCGGCAAGCCCCTCGTCTCCGGTCCGAATACAAGGAAATCACCCTCTTGAAATTTTATATCCGTATACAATTTTTTTGATTTTGTTGTCAGATAATAAAAATTAGCACCTTTATTTAATTCAAACAATTCCTCCATTGAGTCAATTCTTTGAATATCCACACTATCCCAGTAATCAAGTCCTGCTCTTTTTGTATATTTTGCGGAAAGTGAGAAGCCAAGTTTACCTACAAGATACAATTTTGCTCCGGTACATGCGCAAAGTCGTGCAATATTACCTGTATTTTGAGGAATTTCAGGTTCATATAAAACTACATTAAACATTATTTTTTCTCGAAAAGTTTTTTACTTTCAACAACAACAGGGATGGCTCTTACCACGCAGAATATAATCGCAATCCAGGCAAAGATTACGGCTATTGTATTCATAATTCCTGCTGCAGGGTAGATTTCCAAGCCGGGAGTGTTTGCAGCAATTATCAAAATAAATGCAACAACTTTTGCAACCGCATAACTTATTCTCATGAATTTAGAAGCGCAGATGAATTTTCCGATTTTGCTTGATTGCATTGATGTTTCTCCAAATGCGGTATAACCTTGAGCTAAAGCCACACTTCTAATGCTGTCTGTCGTAAATGCCCGCGTTACACAGATAATCGGGAAAATAGGGTTTAACCAGCCAAAAACCGCAAATATAATCCAGTAAGATGCCTCCACAATTCTGTCGCCCATAATATCCAAAACAGATCCTAACTGTGAGGATTCATTGAATTTTCTTGCAACATATCCGTCAACACCGTCAAGTATAAATGCAATTACCGTTAAGATAAATGCAAGTATATATGCCCATGTTGTAGGAATAAAAAGCAAATATATCGCTAAAAATGCTACAAAAATTCTGAATATTGATATAAAATTAGCCATAAATGTCTCCCTTAAAGATGTTGTTTTACTCTTGATAACCCGAAATCAACTTCATCAAGCTTTTTGGCTCTGTCGCCGAGCATCATTTTTTCAGCCTGTTCAAGAATTTTAGTTACCATAAATCCGTTATCCCCGTCGGAACGAGCTTTTTTGCCTGTTTCACAGCAGCTTATAAAGTGCTGGCATTCAAGTTTCAACGGCTCAATTTCCAAATAGTCAAGCGTAATATTTTTTGTGTTATCTGCCGTAAAGTTATCATAAATTGTTAATTTATGTTCCGGCAGGGTGTCATCTAATATCGCAGTGGCCTTTGTACCTCTTACAAGCAGCTGAACGTGTTTTCTCGGGGTTATCCAGCTGTCTGTAATGTGACCGATTACACCGTCTTCAAATTCTATACCGAGATGTGTTATATCCATAATATCGTTTCGGTCTGTTGAACTTCCTATTGCGGAAATTATTCTGACAGGTTCTTTCCCGATAACATAGCTCATCATTGACACATCATGAGGCGCCAAATCCCACATTACACTTCTGTCATTTTTGAAGTAATTTACATTTAATCTGTCGCTTTGTGCGTAAACGATATCACCGAGCGTACCTTCTTCAATAAGCATTTTTAATCTGTTTACTGCAGGGTGGTATAATAAAAGATGACCTACCATTAATACAAGGCCTTTGCTGTCAGCAAGTTCTTTTAAGTCTTTTGCTTCCTGCGCAACAGTGGAAATCGGTTTCTCTACATAAACATTTTTGCCTGATTCAAGCATTGCCTTAACCATTTTATAATGTGTATGGCTCGGTGTAACAACGGCAACTGATGTTATTTCAGGATTGTTTATTATGTCATTGAAATCTTTTGTGATTTTTAAATCAGGATACAATTCTTTTATTTTGGCAATGTTATCATCGTCAAGATCACAAACCATTTCTAAAACATTGAGGTTGTAAAAATTCCTTACAATGTTTCTTCCCCATAATCCGCATCCTATAACTGCTATTTTTTGTTCTTTCATGTCTATCCCTTTATATTTATTTTTATAATATAACAAAATTATTGATTTTGCTGCTGAAGTGCATTCAGTCTTAATTGATGCATTTGCTCGCATCTTTCATAAAACAAATCTTTATCTTCTTCCGGAAATCTTGTAACAAGTTTGTCCAACAATTCTTTCGGGAAGTCGGATGTTTTAACCATTCGGTCTAAGATATCTTCATTAAGAGGGTACAGGCTTCTGTAATTTTTGAAGAAAATTGCTTTTGCTTCATTATCACCGGCCTGCGGGTTATCGGTAAGTTTTTCACCGACTTTATAAGTTGTATAGTTCTGATCAAAAAATACCGGTTTGTATTTTTTCATCATTAATCTTATTATCAAATCATAGTCTGACATAAGTTTAAATTTTTCGTCAAAATAATTCTCTTTTTCCAGAACGGATTTTTTAAAGAACATGCATTGTCTAGGGCATGGCATGACCTGAAAAGCGTTGTACATTGCAGGCGTAAATAAAAATACAAAGCCTTCTTTGTGTCTGCAATATGACGGAGAAAAAGAAAAATCGCCGTTTTCGGCTTCCATAAGATTTACAAGATCCTGAATTGCCGTAATATCATGATAAAAATCATCGCAGCTTATAAACGACAAATATTTGCCTTTTGCTCTTAGGATACCTTTATTAAATCCGTTAAACTTTCCTGTATCAGGTTCTGAATAAAATTGTATATAGCCTTTGTTTTTGTAATCTTTTAACAAAACAACAGTATCATCAGTTGAAGCATTATCTATTATTATATGCTCAATATTAGGGTATGTCTGCATATCAAGCAGGGTAACCAGAAGACTGAAATCATCCGCCTGACCTTTTTCTACTATATTGTGAGTTGTTGTGATTATACTAACTAAAGGTTCCATATTATTTTTAGTTTAGCATAAGATTGTAAGATTTACTAATTGTAAAAATATTTTAACTACTAAATTAAATATTGGAAAGTTTTGCTTGTCCAATATTATTAAATCTGATATAATTAATAAAAAGGAGTTAGTATGAAAGAGCACAACTATAGACGCGGACCTCGGGGGGGGGCGACACTCTTAACCGCATAAGACAAGGGTTTACGCTGGGCGAATTGACTATAACATTAATAGTAATAACGATTGTAGTAATCGTAACCCTGCCGATAACATTAAGCAAGATGAAGAAGGTAGATTATAACTCCTATTATATGGGTTATTCGTTAATGAAGGATATATCCGCGAATGTATTGCCTGAAGTTAAAGCTACACTTCCTGAGGATTATGCTATAGAAGTAAATGGCAGACGTTATAGTAAAGCTTTTTATCCTGAACCGATTGCAGCCGGGGAATGTTTTGAGAATAGTTGCAATAATACTATTTATCCTGATTACTGGCTGGGAGCATACAAAGCTTGTAATAAGGCTTTGCCGACATTGGCGGATTTTACTGACGATTTTTTTCCATATTTTTATAAGTTTGATGAAAGCTCAGGGAAATATGTATTGGATGAAGAAAAAGTGAATGCGGCCGGTTTTAATCTTAATGTGCCCTATTATTTGTATTTACATATTTCTAGTGCTCCTGTTTTGAGGCAATCTTTGATAGCTTTCATGCCGCCAGTTATTCCTTTTAATCAGACACCGGAGCAACATTTTGATAAAGTAGCCTATGGGTATTGGGAGCTTCCTACTACAAATATTGTATATGTTTATTTAGATACTTATAATAATGGTTCACATATAGTTGAGAATGATCCTGAAGTGCGTCAATTTATTTGTAAATTATCAACACAGCCCTCTATATGCGAAAAAATTAAAGATTGGTACAATATAAAGTCATATGATTGCACTATATCCGACGATATTATTCAAAGTGCTGCAACATCGGGAAATTTCGCAGAGGTTACACCAAATATTGTTCTTTTAAACGGATTAAAATTATATATCGGCTCAGATTACGAATATATAGAAGAATTATCTGACGCGGAATCGGATGATGACAGAACGGGATTTGTTATATATATAGACGTAAATGGTGATTCAGGAGCGGGGGAATTATGGGAAGATGTATTTCCGTTTTATTTGTTAGGCTCCGGAAAAGTATTACCAGCCTACAATGAAGAAACCCCGTCCGGCGGAAATACAAAAGAGAATTTGAGCGTCAATGTAATATATGACAGTTATAGCGGCGAGACACGCGAGGTGAAATTACTGATGACAGATACGAATTTTAGAAGCGCGGCATGTGCAACGGGTTATATAAAAAGTGAGAAATATTGCGGGGACAAAGTTCAATATGATCTGTGCAAAAAGGATTACCATGATTGCAGGATGATAGTTAAAGAACCTATTAAAATATTTTAATAGGATGTATGTATAGCTCTTAAAATATATTCTTCAAGCATTTTTTTGTCGGAAGTCTTTGCTCTCGGGTCGTTGACCATAATATCGAATGCTACAACTTTTCCGTTTGCGGTTGTTAAAAATCCCATAATGGAGCTTACATCACAGTGTGTTCCGGTTTTTGCTTTAAGGTAATGACCAAAATAAAGCATTCTGTTTTTCAAGGTCCCTTCGCCTGCTGAAGGAAATAGTTCTTTGTATGTCGGATCATTTTTATATTGTGCAATCAAAAATGATGTCATAAAGTCAGCAGTTACAAGATTGTTTTTAGAAACTCCGCTTCCGTCAACAATCCTTATCTTTTCAGTATTGACACCGAGTTTTTTACAATAATTCATAAGCATTTTGACACCATCTTCAGCACTGCCGGAAGCATTTGAATAGTGACCGCCGGCTATTTTGAATACAGTTTCCGCAGCCATATTATTGCTGTCCTTCATGATTGCATCAATAGCCTTTTCCATTGGGTTTGTAATTTTTGCGACTTCATAGACATTTTGTCTCGGGAGTTTAATGTTTTTAAAATCCCCGTAGTATTCAATTTTTTCCGCGCGAATTGCATCTTCAAGTCTCAATATGAAGTATCTTTTTAGGTGGTTGATAGGAATTTCACGCTGTTCACGTCTTACAACCGTGCCTTCAATATTCAAAACATCCGGCGCAATATAATTATTTCTGCTTATTTTTATATCATTTGTTGTCCCGGTTGTAACCAGATTTACAAACGTTGTCGGATAAAAAACGTCCATTTTTATCTGTGCCGGAGCATCTTTAGCCGTGGGTTCCACTGTTATTTTAAGCAGATTATTGTCAATATTGTAGGCGCTGAATTTAGGCATCAATGGGTTTAAATCATCGTCCCACTGCCATCCTTCACCCCAATCGGTTTTGTCAAGAATTGTATCATCTATGTAAAAAGCTTTAGGCTCTGTAATATTTTTTTCTTTTGCGGTTTTTAAAAGCCCTCTTAAATCACGTGCTTTCAAAAAAGGGTCAGCTCCGAGTTTCAAGATTAATTCGTTGTTTGTATTTTTATAAAGTTCCGTTGAAAAAACATAATCCTTGCCGAGCTCATTTAAAACGGAAGCAAGTGTAATTGCTTTTAGTGTAGATGCCGGTGTTACGGGTTTATCGCTGTTAAGTTCATATAAAGTTTTGCCGGTTTCGATATCTTTAACGGAAATTGATACAGCGCCTTTATTTATTGTTGAATCCGAAATTGCTTTGTCTATGCCGGCTGCATTTGCGGTTGTTACGGTTAAACATATTGCAAATAAAAGATTTATGAATTTTTTCATACGGTTTTTACCTCATAAGACTTTTTGATGTCGTTTAATATAGTACACTTTTCCCTGAATTTATACATTTGCGTAAGATTTAATTCAGATTGAATTACTCCTTCTCCGGATAAAATTTCCGAAAGTATATATCCATTATAATCAATAATTCTTGAATGTCCAAGATTTGTTTCGTTATTTTTCATAGGACCGTATTGGTTTACTGCAATCATAAATGTTTGGTTTTCGATTGCTCTTGAGCGGGTCATCATCTCCCATTGCATAGGTTTGGTTGATGCCCAGGCTGCACAATTTATAAAAATATCGGCACCTGATTGTCTGTATTTTCTGTAAATTTCCGGAAAACGTATGTCATAGCAGATAGTAAGCCCGAAATTTACCCCGTCGAGATTTACCATTACTGCATTATCACCGGGGGTTATATATTTACCTTCGCAGCAGCCGTAATATGAATAAAGATGATTTTTATTGTATAAGGCCAGTAAATTCCCTTTTCTGTCAATAACGGGACAGGTATTAAAGCATATTGTGTCATCAACTTTTTGGATAAAGCTTCCGCCTATGATATTTGCATTTTTTTGTTTTGCAAGTTCTTTTAAAAATTCAATAGTTTCTGAATTTTTAATATATTCCGCGCTTGATAAAAAGTCCTCACAAGACCAACCTACAGTCCAAACCTCCGGTAAAACTATAACGTCAGTGTCTTGAATTGTTGATGCCAGACTTGCAATTTTTTCAAAGTTTGATTTTTTATCCCCGATTGCGGCGCACATCTGTACCGCGGAAATTTTTATTTTCTTTTCTTCCATAATTTAAGTTTTTTTGCCTTTTGGAATTCTTCAGGTGCACGTTTTTCAATATCTTCAAAAGAGGCTTTTACTCTCTGCGCAACTTCCGCCTCGTCATCTTCCGGGTTGACATAGATAGGATCACCATAGATGTTTATTATATGACAAAGCCCCAGAGGGGTTTTCATTTTATCCCATGAGGGTAAAGATATAAAAGTTTTTTCGGGCGAATACCAGTGCATTGGAACTATTGGCGCGCCTGTTTCTTTTGCCAGCTTAATTGCACCGCCTTTAACTTTATGTAACGGCCCTCTTGGACCATCCACCATTAAGGCTGCGCATTCGCCTTCTTTTAATCTTGTGATTAGCTGCATTGTGGAAGTAACACAACCCTTACGTGCAGAAGATCCCCGAACAACTTTAAAACCCCATTTTTCGACTGTTCTGGCGATTATTTCACCATCTGCCGAGTTGCTTATCAAAACATTCAGGTGCGCTTTATCTTCAATCCCGTGTATGCAAAATTGGTTTTCGTGCCACATTGCATATATACATGGCTTAATCAAAGGATTGTTTATCTCAATTATGTGTGTAAAAAACTCCTGAATCCTTAGAGTTCTGTAAACAATAGTCGCTATTTTGTCTATATTTTCGTTGTTAATTAACCTAACCATATCGTCTATTGTATCATAAAATTGCAGGCATGCACTTTTATAGTATTTTTAACCCTGAAAATATTATATTTCATCCCTTTGAATGACTTGCACATAATCTTTTTTGATGTATAATTTCTAAAGATGTAGTTATTAAAAAGGAAAGAGACAGATGAAAGTTACTTTGAAAAATGGAAAAGATAATGTGGTTGATTTGGATATTGTGATCCCTGCAAAAGAAGCTGCTGATGCTTATAATAAGGCTGCTGCAAAAATTTCACAATATGTTAATATAGATGGTTTCAGAAAAGGCAAAGCCCCTCGTGCTATTGTTGAAAAACACGTAGGAACAGAAAGAATTAAAATTGAAGCTATTGAAAGCTTGATGCCGAGAACAATTTCTAAAGCAATTGAAGAAAATAAGCTTGACGTTATTACCCAGCCTTCAATTACCTCTTACGATTTTGAGGTTGGAAAAGATTTAACTGTAAATGTTAGAGTTGAAACACGTCCGGAAGTTACTCTGGGTGATTATAAAGGTTTGAATTTAAAAGTTGAAGATTCTCCTATAGCAGATGATGCTGAACAAAAATCCATTGAAAATCTTTTGAATCAGCATGCTACTTTGGAATTGGTTGTTGACAGACCTGCAAATGATACGGATACTGCCGTAATTGATTTTGAAGGTTTTGTAAACGGCGAAAAAATTGTTGGCGGCGAAGGTAAAAATTACCCGTTGGATTTGGGACACTCAAACTTTATCCCAGGCTTTGCGGAACAAATCGTAGGAAAAAGCGTTAATGATGAATTTGAAATTAATGTTACTTTCCCGGAAGAATATCATGATGAAAAATTAAAAGGTCAGCCGGCTGTTTTCAAAATTAAAATCCACGAAATTAAAGAAAGAATTTTGCCTGAGTTGAATGATGAATTTGCTCAAAAAGTTGGTCCTTTTAAAACGGTTGATGATTTAAAAGAAGATGTTAAAAAATATCTTGAAGCCCAAAGAGAAAGAACTAATAAACAAAATACTGAAAATGAATTGTTTAAAACTGTTATCGACGCTGCAAAAGTCGATATCCCTGAAGCAATGATTGCAAGAGAAGTTGAATCTTTAAAAGCCGATTATAAGCAAAGACTTGCTTATCAAGGCATTGATTGGGAAGCTCTTGTAAAATCTCAAGGCGGTGTTGACCATTTGGAAGAAACTTTAAAAGAAGATGCAGTTAAAAGAATTAAAAATTCTCTTGTAATAGACAAAATTGCAAAAGCTGAAAATATTAAGCTTGAACCTAAAGATTTGGAACAAAAATTTGCTCAGTTGTCAGCTATGTACGGCTTGCAGCAGCAGGATGTTTTAAAACAAATCGGGCAAAATCCTGAAATGTTAGGCTCAATTTCACAGCAGGCATTGAATGACAAGGTTAGAGATTTTCTTGTAGCAAACAATATTGTTGAAATTGTTGCACCTAAAAAACAAAAGGTTGAATCAAAATAAATTAAAAGTTATAATAGTATAGAAAGGAAATTAAATCATGAGTTTTGTACCTGTGGTAATTGAACAATCAAGTCGCGGAGAACGCTCCTTTGATATATTCTCAAGACTTTTAAGAGAGAGAATTATATTTTTGGGAACACCGATTGACGATATGGTCGCTAATTTGGTTGTTGCTCAAATGTTGTTATTGGACAGTGAAAACCCTGAAAAAGATATTATGTTATACATAAACAGTCCGGGCGGAAGCGTTACTGCAGGCTTCGCAATTTATGATACAATGCAGCACATCAGAGCAGATGTTTCAACAATTTGTTTGGGACAGGCTGCTTCTATGGGGGCGTTTTTACTTGCTGCAGGTACTAAAGGCAAGAGAATGGCACTGCCCCATTCAAGAGTTTTGATTCACCAGCCTTTAGGCGGTGCGCAAGGTCAGGCTACCGATATTGAAATTCAGGCAGCTGAAATTATAAGAATTAAGAAAAGCTTGAATGAAATTCTTGCAAATAACACCGGTCAATCTTTGAAAAAAATAGAAAAAGATACAGATCGTGATTATATCATGACTCCTCAGGAAGCTCTTGAATACGGTATGATTGATAAAGTAGTTTCCAGAGACGTAGTTAAAGGTTAATAATTTTTGGAGAATATAAATAATGCCAAAACATGACGACAGCAGACTAAAATGTTCATTTTGCGGGAAATCACAGGATCAGGTAAAAAAATTAATTGCGGGTCCTGAAGTATATATCTGCGATGAATGTGTTGAACTTTGCAACGAGATTTTGGACGAGGAGTTTTTTGAGTCAAAAGACAAAGAAAACGCCAACGGAGAAGATGTTGTTGCTGAAAAACCGATACCGAAACCTCATGAAATTAAAGAATATCTTGACCAGTATATTGTAGGTCAAGATGAGGCTAAAAAGGTTTTGTCTGTCGCTGTTTACAATCATTATAAACGTCTTAAGCACAACAAGAGTGCACACTCAAAAGATGATGTTGAAATTCAAAAATCAAACATTCTCCTTGTCGGTCCTACAGGTTCCGGTAAAACCCTTTTGGCTCAAACTCTTGCCAAAATGCTTGATGTGCCGTTTGCGGTAGCTGATGCAACAACGCTTACTGAAGCCGGATATGTCGGTGATGACGTTGAAAATATTCTTTTAAGATTATATCAAAATGCTGAATTCGACGCTTCAAAAGCTGAACGCGGTATTATTTACATTGATGAAATCGATAAGATTTCCCGTAAATCAGAAAATACATCAATTACACGTGATGTATCAGGTGAAGGTGTTCAGCAGGCATTGTTAAAAATGATTGAAGGTACTGTTGCGCATGTTCCTCCTCAGGGCGGCAGAAAACATCCTCATCAGGAATTCATTGAAATTGATACAAGCAATATATTATTTATTGTGGGCGGTGCGTTTGTTGGTTTGGAAAAAATTGTCGAACGTAGAGCCGGTGAAGGTAATACCGTAGGCTTTGGTGCTAAAGCTCCTATGTCTCAGGCTGAAAAAGAGGCTAATGCCAACAAATTACTCAAAAAATTACAGCCTGAAGATTTGTTGAAATTCGGTTTAATACCTGAATTTATAGGTCGTATTCCGACCTATGCCGTGTTAGACCAGTTGAATGAAAAAACATTGAAGATGATTTTAACAGAGCCTAAAAACGCTATTGTTAAGCAGTATCAGTGCTTGTTGAAAATGGACGGCGTAGATCTTGAATTTGAACCTGAAGCAATTGATTTGATTGCTCAGGAAGCTATGAAGCGTAAAACCGGAGCACGCGCACTTCGTTCCATTGTTGAAGAAATTATGCTTGATGTTATGTATGATGTTCCGACAAAAGAAAATATGGATAAATATGTTGTTACGGCTGATGCTGTGAAAAACAGAAATTCTGCGGAATTAATTCCTCTGCCGACAAAAAGAAATGACGGCACAGAAGAAATCATAGCTTAATTTTCCGAAGGGATAGTGTATGGAAAATCAAAAAACTTTAATACTGATAGACGGTCATGCTTTGGCGTTCAGACAGTTTTTCGCGCTTGAACGAACAAATATGAAAACGTCAAGCGGTACTCCGACTTGGGCTGTTTTCGGTTTTTTCAAGGCTGTGTTTGATCTTTTAAAAAATAAAAC
This sequence comes from Candidatus Gastranaerophilales bacterium, assembly GCA_944323695.1. Lineage (GTDB taxonomy): Bacteria > Cyanobacteriota > Vampirovibrionia > Gastranaerophilales > Gastranaerophilaceae > SIG32. The sequence goes on along the minus strand of CALUTI010000001.1, from coordinate 73,312 downwards.
GCTAAAACCTGATGCTATATGTGTTGCTTTTGATGTGAGCCATGATACTTTTCGTGTAAAAAAATATCCCGAGTATAAGGCAAACCGTGAAGCAATGCCTGATACAATGCGTGTTCAAATGGATTTGATATATGAGGGACTGGATGCTTTTAATATTCCTATTTATACTAAACCCGGGTATGAAGCTGATGATGTTATAGGTACAATTTCCAGACAGGCTTGTGAAGCAGGGCATAAAGTTTTAATATTAACCGGTGATCAGGATTCATTTCAACTTGTGGATAAAGAGGGTTGCGTTAAAGTTATAATACCGTCAAAGGGCGAACTTAAAGAATACGATTGGGAAAAAGTTCATGAAAAACTCGGGGTTTATCCTGATCAGGTTGTGGATTATAAGGCTTTACGCGGAGATGCCTCAGATAATATTCCGGGTATAAAAGGTATTGGGGATAAAAGTGCTGTAAAGCTGCTTAGCAGATATGGACATTTGCAAAATATTATTGATAATTGCGAAAATATTGAAGAAAAAAATATTAAAACTTGTTTTTGTTCAGGTGTAGAAGTCGCAAAATTAAGCTATTTTCTGGCAACTATTGTAAGAGATTTGGATATTGATTTTGATTTTTCAAGTACAAAAATCGAGCTGCCGGATTTGGCAAAAGTCACGGCTTTTCTTAAGAAATTACAGTTTTTCAGCTTTTTGAAAAATATCGATTCAATTCTTTCATCATTTGATAAAGACGCTAAAATTGGATTGCGTCATGAAACAGCGTCAGAAATGTTTATGCCGCAGTCCGGTCAAAAGCAGCTCGGGTTGTTTGCTGAAGTTGTAAAAGCTGAAATTAACAAAATAAGTATTGATTTTGATTCAAAATTAATAACGGATACTGCTGATTTGCTTGAGCTTGTTGAAATTCTCAAAACAAAAAAGATTATTGCATTTAGAACAGAAGGTGAAATTAAAAGCGCTGTCAGCGGGAAATTATATGGGATTGCCTTAGGTTATAATGATAATTTTGCGGCTGATGACAGGGTGAAATTTGAAGATAGTGGTAATATTACAAAGACTTTTTATATTCCGATAGGTCACTATATTGAAAATCAATTAAATCTGGAAGATGTTCTTTCTATATTAAAGCCGTTATTTGAAGATGAAAGTATTAAAAAAATTACTCATGATGCTAAAGTTGAGCATAATTTTTTACTTACTTTCGGGATTAATGTAAAAGGGATAATTTTTGATACTTTGCTTGCCAGTTATGTGAGAGATTCAAGCCGAACACATTCATTGGATATTCAGGCAATAGAAAATGTTGAACATGTTATGAGTGATATCGCTCCGATTTCAAGGGATGCAAAGACAAATACTACAATCCTTAATGCTTCAATTGAAAATGCAGTTGAATTTGTGTCCGATATTATTGCAACAATCTTTGAATTAACTAAATTTTGGATAAACAAACTTGATGAGAAGGAATTAAAAATCCTTTATGAAATTGAAGTTCCGCTTGCAGTAGTGCTTGCTAATATGGAATATGAAGGAATTTCAGTAGATGTTGCTTATTTGAATCAGTTATCTAAAACCATGGCTGATTTATTGAGGTCAGTTGAATTCAAGATTTATAAAATTGCCGGTGAAGCTTTTAATGTTGCATCGCCCAAGCAGGTTTCGGAAATTTTATTTGATAAATTACAGATAAAGCCTTTAAAAAAACGCTCAAAAACAAAGTATTCAACAAGCGCAGAAGTCCTGGAAGAACTCGCGCAGGAACACGAAATCGCAAAACTTATTTTGGAATCAAGAAAATATGCCAAGTTGAAATCAACATATACGGATGCGTTGCCGGAGTTGATTAGTCCTGTAGATGGCAGAATTCATACTACATATAATCAGACCACAACAGCTACGGGAAGGTTATCGTCTTCAAGACCAAATTTGCAAAATATTCCTGTCAGGACTGAAGAAGGAAATAAAATTAGAAAAGCTTTTATTCCGGGTGACAGAAAAAATGCTCTGATAATGTCTGCTGATTATTCCCAGATTGAATTGAGACTTCTTGCTCATGTTTCGGGTGATGAACACTTAATTGAGGCTTTTAAGTCCGGTGAGGATGTCCACAAAATTACTGCATCAAAAGTTTTTGATGTTCCATTGGAAAAAGTTACAAAAGAAATGAGATATAAAGCAAAAGCTGTAAATTTCGGTATTGTGTACGGGCAAAGTAAATACGGACTTGCAAAAGCCTTAAATATAGAAGTTACTGATGCGGAAAATTTCATCAACAGATATTTTGCAACCTATCCGAAGGTTAAAAAATATATGGAAGAAATGGTGAAAAAGGTAGGTGAGCAGGGTTATGTTGAAACTATTTTCGGGCGGAAACGATATTTATCCAGTGAATTAAACAGTTCAAACGGTCTTGTCCGTGATTTTGCCAAACGCGCTGCAATAAATCATCCTATGCAGGGAACTGCGGCAGATTTAATAAAGTTGGCAATGGTTGACCTTGATAAAAAAATGTGTGCAAATAACCTTAAATCTAAATTGATTATTCAGGTTCATGACGAACTTGTTTTAGAGGCATACAAAGATGAACTTGATATTGTACAAAAAATCGTTCGTGAAGCAATGGAATTAAATCAGCCTTTGTCTGTTCCGTTGATTATTGATGTAAGTGTAGGTGAAACTTGGCAAGAATAGTTAAATTATTTATTCTTTTTATATTTTTATTCATGCCGTCTGCTTCCTTTTCACAGACACAGCCGGTTAGTTTGAGTACCCTTGTAACGGTTCAAAATGTACCTTTTGAAGAATGCACGCATGTATTTAATATTGATGCTCAAAGTCTTTTTTATCTGACCATTGCAAGTATTAACGCAAATCGTTTTACTATTGATGAAATCCAGTCAAAAACAGGTTATATCTTGTTTAACGCCGTGAATAAAGAATTTTTGGCATCGGTTGTTAAATTTGATAATAAGACATCCTTGTTAAGGATAACTCCGACTAACAATGTTTATTATTTCCAGCCGGGGATTGTGCTCAATATATTCAGATATATTGACCTTAATAGCACTGTTAGACCAGTAAACATTAAATCAAACCTTTAATTTAATGTTTTGAAGGCATCTTCTATTATTTGCCGGATATCATATTCACAGTTTTCAGGTTCTGTAGAAATCCATAAAAGGTATTCAATATTGCCGGAAGGTCCTTTTATTGAAGAATATGTCAGGCCTTTTACTGCGTAACCTAAATTTTCAGAGCATTCAATAACGTTTTTTATAACCTCGCTGTGAACCTTTTTATCCTTTACAACCCCGCCTTTTTCAACATTTTCTTTACCTGCTTCAAATTGCGGCTTGATAAGACATATCATTTCATGAAAATCAGGATTCAAAAGTTTTTTCAAGTTTGGCAAAACTTTAGTCAAAGATATAAATGAAAGGTCACTTACCAAAAGATCAGCGAGTGTGTCGTTTTCATCATAAATATCTGAATAGTCGCATATTTTAAGGTTAGTTTTTTCTATGGTTTTAACCCTTTTGTCAGAGCGAATTTTCCAATCAAGCTGACCATAGCCTACATCTGCGGCATAAACAAATTTTGCGCCGTTTTGCAAAAGACAATCCGTAAAGCCTCCTGTGGAAGCTCCGGCATCAAGACAAGTCCTGCCTTCGACCTTTACTGGGAAGGTATCAAGAGCTTTTTTAAGTTTAAAGCCGCCGCGGGACACATAAGGCATTGATTTAACCGTGATGTCGTGTTCCTTTTCAATATTTATCTGAAAGCCCGCTTTTGTGATGTATTCGTCGTCAATTTTAACCTGGCCCGCAAGAATTGCTGCAGAAGCCTTGCTTTTTGTTTCAAAATAACCTAAATCTGTAAGGTATTTGTCCAGCCGTTCTTTTTTCATATATTGTAAACCTTTTCAGCATTTTGCGAGGTGATTTCTGCTATTTTTTCAACCGGTATTTCACGGATTTTAGCGATTTCTTCGGCAACATAACTTACATAAGCCGGCTGGTTTTCTTTCCCTCTGAACGGAACAGGCGTAAGATACGGGCAGTCGGTTTCCAAAAGCAGTCTGTCGAGCGGAATATCTTTGGCAACTTCTTTCATTTTAACTGCGTTTTTAAAGGTTACAACGCCGCCGAGTGCAAGATACCAGCCTTCTTTTATACATTCTCTTGCAAATTCAACGCTTCCTGAAAAGCAGTGCATTACAACAGTTGAATTTTTATTATGCTCTTTTAAAATATCAAAGGTGTCTTTGTGGGCTTCTCTATCATGAATACATATCGGCAAATTAAGCTCATTTGCAAGTTTTATTTGTTTTATAAAAACATCTTTTTGAATGTCATTGAAGCTTTTATCCCAATAGTAATCAAGCCCGATTTCGCCTATGCCGACTATTTTGGGATTTTTTGCGTACTCTTTTATTTTGTTAATCAGACTGTCCTCCCAATCTTGTGCTTCTGACGGGTGAACGCCTAAAAGCCCGAAAACGTTGTCATGTCTTTGGGCTATTTCATAAATCTTTTCAACATCTTTAGGGTATGCACAGGGCACAATTATTTTTTTAACGTTGTTGTCAAATGCGTTTTTTATCGCGCCTTCCATGCCCTCAAGCATATCTATATGTGCGTGTGTATCTATTAAATAATTCGTCATATTGTGATTATAGCATAAATTAAAATGTTGATTTTTTCTATTAAGATTGATATGATAAATATAAAAGGAGAATATATGAAAAACATTGGTACAGCGTCAAAAATTCGGGGAGTGGACGACGATTTTAGCCATATAAGACAAGGGTTTACGCTGGGTGAGCTGACTATAGCGCTGGTTGTAATAACGCTTGTGGTATGCGTGACTTTGCCAATAACTTTGGGTAAAATGAAAAAAGTTGATTATACATCATACTGGATGGGATATAATACAATGCTTAATATCTCAAAAGAAATATTGCCGAATCTTTTTTCAAACCGAAGTGATTGCGCTGCAGAAATAGACGGAGTATGCTATAGTAAAGCTTTTACTCCAGAAGGACTTAGTAATGCCGAGTGTGAAGCGTCCAAAGATGAATTAGGTCTTAAGAACTGTGCTTCAGGTCAGCCTTATGGATTTGACGTTGACTATTGGGCAGGTGCGGCAAAGGTTTGTGGAGGTGCTGGCAATATACCAATGCAGTATGATGTTCAGCATAAAATAGTCCCTTATATTTTTAAATCTGATGATTTTGGAGAACTTAGCAGATATGTATTTGATTCTGATAAGATTGCTGCTCTGGGGTTAAATGTATATAACATAAGCGGTGGAGGAATTGATGATCATGTTTTGTTGTATTTTAACACTGAGCTTATGATGTCAAACACTTCTCAAACATATAATTATTTTAACATAGATGGCTCTCAGGTTACAATGCCGCCTCCGCTTTATGCAATGGAAAGTCCACGTTTTTATAACGACTTGCAATCCTTAAACTTTTTAGAAGAATATGCGCAAGTTATATGTATATTGGATAAGGCTCCGGATTTATGTACTGCAGTAAAACAAGAGTTTAATATTGCATCTGCAAATTGTGATGTTAGCACTGATACTGTTAAAACCGCAGCGACGAGCGGAAATTTTGCTGGTATTACTCCTCATTTGGTTTTTCAAAACGGTTTAAAAATGTATATAGGCTTAAATTATGGCGATTTGACCGAATTATCTGATGCTGAAGATGAGAATGACAGAGAAGGTTATCTTGTATATTTGGATGTTAACGGCGACTCAGGTAAGGGAAAATTGTGGGAAGATGTATTTCCGTTTTATCTTTTAAGATCGGGTAAATTACTCGCCGGATACAGAGAAGAATCACCGGCAGGCGGAAATAACGCGGAACACTTAAGCGTAAATGTAATATATGATTCATATAGCGGCGGTAATAGAGAAGTGAAATTATTAATGTCTGATACTAACTTTAGAAACGCAGCTTGCGCTACAGGTTATATAAAAAGTAATAAATATTGCGACGGAAGGGAGCAGTATGATTTATGTAAAAAGGATTACCATGATTGCAGAATGTTAATTAAAGAACCTTTGAAAATATTTTAGATATTTTGTTATATAATTAACTTATGGAAGATAAGAATTTAAAGATCTCAATAGCGCACCTTTATCCGAAATTGCTTAACCTTTACGGTGATATAGGAAATATAATTACTCTGAAAAAAAGATGTGAATGGCGCGGGATTACCGTTGAATTTGAAGAAATTAATATGGGTGACACAATCGCTGCACACGATCTTTATTTTATCGGCGGCGGTCAGGATAAGCAGCAGGAGGATGTTGCGGCTGAACTTTATAAAAACAAAGAAAATTTGCTCGCCCAAAGAGATAAAGGCGCTGTGTTTTTAGGAATTTGCGGTGGGTATCAGTTGTTTGGGCATTACTATCAGCCGCATAATAAAGAAAAACTCAAGGGTATTTCGCTTTTGGATGCTTATACGGTTGCCGGAAATAAAAGATTTATCGGTAATGTTACGGCAAAAACGGATCTCGTTACTCCTGAAACCCTTGTAGGATTTGAAAATCACAGCGGTTTGACCTATATTCAGGGTGACACAAAGCCGCTTGCCGTGGTTACAACAGGCAACGGCAACAATGGTAAGGATAAAACCGAGGGTGCTTATTTTAAAAATGTTTTCGGTACTTATCTTCACGGCTCATTTCTACCCAAAAACCCGCATTTCGCAGATTTTTTGATTGAGCTTGCACTTGAAAAACGCTACGGAGAAAAGATTAAATTGTCAAAATTAAATGATGAAATTGAAAATATGACACACGAAAATCTTGTGGGTAAGGCTTATTGATGAGAAATTTATATAATTTGTGGTGCAGAATTGATGATAAAATAAGGTTTTTGATAATAGGTGCCGTGAATGCAGCTATATCTTACGCTATTTTTGCGCTGGCGCTTTTTTTAATCGGTGAGGCGCATTATCAGGTGTGTGTTGCGCTTCAGTGGGGGATTTCTTCTATTTTTTCTTATCTTAACCAGAAGTTTTTTGTGTTCCTGACAAAGGGAAATTATGTTAAAGAGTATTTGAAATGCTGTACAACATGGCTTGTAAGCTATTTTGTCAATGTCGTTATACTCGAATTGTTGATGAAATTTGTTTTTAAAAATGCTTATATAGCGCAATTTATCTCAATATTTCTGGTATCTGTCATAACTTATGTATTGTTTAAATACTTTGCATTCAAAAAGCCCTCCTGCAGAGGGCAGAATGCAAGATAATTTATATGTCATTCCGAACTTGGTTCGGAATCTCATAATTAATTATTTGATATTTGCTACTGCATTTTTAACAAATTCAACAGCTTTTTCGGGTGTAAGTTTTAAAACTTCGCCTGTTTCACGGACTTTGCATTCCACAAGCCCTTCGGCAAGGGTTTTTCCTGCCGTAATTCTATATGGAAATCCGATTAAATCTGCATCTTTAAACTTAACGCCGGCTCTTTCGTCTCTGTCATCAAGAACAACTTCCACTCCGGATTTGAGTAACTCTTCGTAGATTTTTTCAGCTGTTGACATTTGGGTTTCGTCATTTGTACTTACCGGCACCACTACTGCATGATAAGGCGCAATCGCGAGCGGCCATTTTATGCCGAATTCATCATGGTGGGCTTCAACCGCAGCAGCTGCTGTTCTTGAAATCCCTATCCCGTAGCAGCCCATGATATATGGTTTCATCTCACCATTTATATCTGTGTAAACTGCATTCATAGGTTTGGAATATTTTGTGCCGAGCTTGAATATATTACCAACTTCAATTCCCTTTGTTACAAAAAGCGGTTTGCCGCATTCAGGGCAAATATCGCCTTCTTCAACAAGACGAATGTCATGATAAATTGTGGATCCTTCGGCAAGTGCCTCAGGATGACTATCCAGTCCTAAATCAGAAAGGTTTGCTCCAATCTGGTGTTTATCGGTTTGGTTGATGCCGACTACAAAGTTTTTCATGTCTTTTACGGTTTCATCAACAACAATCGTAATTCCATCGATTCCTTTTGGACCTATAAATCCCGGGACAGCATCAAAACCTTTGTTCGCCATTAATTCCGCGATTTCTGCACTTGAGGCAATTCTTATCTCAATTCCGCCTACTGCATTCATTAATTTAGTTTCTTCAACGGCTTTGTCTGCTCTGATTAGGGCTAAAACAGGTTTTTTATCAACAATATACACAAGTGTTTTTAAAATCAATGTTGACGGAATATTTAAAAAATTGCTTAATTCTTCAATAGAGTGAGTGTTCGGGGTATCAATAATTTCTGTTTTTGAAAAATATTCTTTCCCGTCAACAACTGCAGGCTGAAGTTTTGATACCGCATGATTTGAGTTTGCAGAATAATCACAATTGTTGCAGTAAAAAACATCATTTTCGCCGGCATCGGTATCTGTGATTACCATAAATTCGTGTGATACTGAACCGCCGATTGCGCCTGAATCAGACTGTACCATTTTTGTATCAAGTCCGCAGCGGTCAAAAATTCGTTTGTAAGCGCGTGCCATATTTTCGTATTCTTTATCAAGGCCTTTTTCGTCCGTGTCAAAGCTGTAGGCGTCTTTCATAATGAATTCACGACCTCTTAATAAGCCGTATCTGGGGCGGACTTCATCTCTGAATTTTGATTGTATCTGGTAAAGGTTTACAGGCAGCTGCTTGTATGATTTCAAGCCGTCTCTTGCAATTGCGGTTATTACTTCTTCATGAGTCGGACCAAGGCACATAATTCTGTCGTGGCGGTCTTTTAATCGCATAAGCTCTTTACCGTATGCGTCCCATCTGCCTGATTCTTCCCAGAGTTCTTTTGGCTGTACAAAAGGCATTAATAATTCCTGAGCGCCTGCTGCGTCCATTTCTTCTCTTACTATTGTTTCAATTTTTTTCAAAACTCTCCACATCAAAGGCAAAAAGTTATAAACGCCTGATGTTAGTTTTCTTATGTATCCTGCACGCGCAAGCATTTTATGGGAAACTACTTCCGCATCTGACGGATATTCCCTTAATGTTTGCACAAATAATTTTGACATTTTCATATTATTCTTCCCTCTTTACCTAATTTTACCATGCTAAAAATTATTGTGCTAAAAATTTATCTATTTCTGTCTTTACAATTTTCGGGGCAACAGACAAGGTGTCATTATTTTCCAATGCCTTATTAAGGTATTTTATGTATGCGTCATTATCATTCATAAGCTTTTTGATTCTGGCGTAAATGTAGAACAAATCCCCATTTGAGCCGCAGTTTTTCAGGGCTGTTTTTACAAGGTCATTTGCTCTCTGGTAATCACCGCTTTTGGTAATAATTTTTATGTAAATCTCATATGCTTCAATGTCTTTCGGGTTTAATTCAAGCGTTTTTTCAAGATTATAAAGGGCGCCTTTAATGTTGCCTTCTTCAAAATCTATTACGCCTAAATTATAGTATGCCCAGCTGTAGTCAGGCGAAATTTCAAGTACTTTTTGAAATTTTTCCCGCGCGGAATCGTTATCGCCGAATTCTTTGAAAATATTTCCGATATAAAAATGTGCATAGATATCTTCATCATTCAAATCAACCGTGTGCTGGAAATTATCCATTGCCTCAATTAAATCACCTTTTTTAAAGTTTGCAATTCCTATGTTAAAATAAGAATTTGAATCGTTTGCATCTGATTCCAAAACTTTATCAAAGCACTGGATTGCCTTGTTATATTCTTTTTTTTCAATATAAACAAGCCCGAGATTATACATCGCATCGACTTCTTCCGGCGCATATTCAAAAGCTTTCAAATATGCATTTTCAGCCTTATCTAGCTCTTTTAGTTTTTCATAAGTAATCCCGAGATTATAAAAAATCCCGCTGTCTTTTTGAAAAATTTGTGAAAGATATAAAAAATGCTGCAAGGCTTCTTTTGCATATCCTGTATCCAGAAGAAGAACCGCCAGCTGCCTTCTTACAGGAAAGTTGGACGGATCTTCTTTTAAAATACTTTGCAATTCTTCAATTTTATCAAGTTTTGACATATTCTAAATTACCGGAACATCAATCGGGTCGGTTAAAATTACATGGAATATTTCGCCCTTATTAAGTTCCACATCTTTTCCTTTTCTTATCATATCAGCAATGCTGTCATAGACAAAGTAGCCTGCAGTTCCTAACCCTGCGCCGATTATTCCGACAGGAACCGTGAGAATTTGCATATAGCCGTTCCAGTAATCTTCACCCACATCAAATCCCCATTGGGTTGATTCTCTGGCAATCTCGCCTGATTTTTGGCAGGTTTGTTTGAATGCATCGCCATACCCGCGTGTCGTTGTAATTCCGCCATCGTATGTTAAATCAGTTCTGCCGGTGATATTTAAAGAAAGCGGCAGCTGGCGTCCGTTCGGGGTTACAACGTGGTCAAAGTCCATATAAATTATTGAACCTTTTGACATTCTTCTTGCAGGTACAATCTTTTTAATTGTACCTCTAACAACAGACCCCATCGGTAGAATTACATCATTATCGGCTGTTTGATCTGTTATAAGCATTGCTGAAAATCCCATACCTTCAACACCTGCAGATGTAGATAAAGGTGTGAGCAGCTTCATTTCTAATTTTGTACCTGCAGGAATTCTTTTTGTCTTTGCGTTCGCATTAAAAGGTCCTGCTAAAGTTATTTGTATTGTTGCAATTAATGCCAAAAACAATGTTAATAATTTTAATCTCATAATAATATCCTCTTTATGTAACCTGATTTCTTCCGTTATGTTTTGATTGGTATAATCTTTTATCTGCCGCATCAATAATATCGGCCGGAGTCTCTCCATCATCCGGGAAACTTGCAACCCCAAGGCTTATTGTTACGTTGCTTTCCTGATAGTTATTAAGTTTAAATCTTTTTGAGGCAACACGTTTGCATATTTTTTCAGCTGTTGAAACAGATACATCTTTGGAGGTATTTGGTAAAATTATACTCATTTCTTCACCGCCGTATCTGCAAACTATATCTGTTGAACGGACACTTTGTTTTAAAAGCTGAGCTACCTGCCTTAAAACAGCGTCGCCTGCCTGGTGACCGAATGTGTCGTTGAATTTTTTGAAAAAGTCTATATCGATAATTATTAATGAAAACGGCATGTCATAACGTTTTGACTGTTCAACAAGCATTTTCATTTGTTCCTGAAAATATCTGTGGTTGTATAGTTCTGTTAAGCCGTCTGTTGTAGCAAGCAGATACTGCTGTTCAAAGTCTCTTGATTTAATAATATATTTTACGACAAATGCTGATACAAAGATTATAAAACCAAGCATCAACGGATACACAATTCCTATCCATAAGTTGTGGTATTTCATTATAAAATACGCAAACAGAATGTATAATGAGTAAACTGAAACAAATGATAAAGTAACAATTGCTGCTGAATCTATATTAATTACCAGATAGCCGATTAACGCAGCAAGCACTATACCGAGAATTAGTGTAATTGATTTATCAACTTTTGTAATAAAATTGTTGTCTAAAAGATTGTTTACATAAGTCGCTTGAACTTCAACCCCAGGATATATTTTAGCAACAGGAATTGTTTTTATGTCAAATAAGCTTGATGCGGTTGTACCAAAATAAACAATTTTGTTTGAAAAGTTGTATGAGAACTTTTTACCGGATTCAATGGCTTGAATTATGCGGTAAAGCGGAATTTGCTGATATGTTCCGGTCGGCCCGTACCAGTTAAGTATTGCACTTCCGTCTTTATCAATATATATTTTTCTGTTATTTAACAGCAGATTTGAACTTCTGTCGATAATAAATTCTTGAGGGTTATAGCCTTCTTCTTGTTTAATCAATCCCATACCGACCTTAAATGCCAATTGAGGATAGAATTTTCCCTGATATTTTACAAATATCGGCATTTTCCGTAATATACCGTCTTCTGCACGTGAGACATTTATCATACCTATGTTATTTGTATTTTTTATAATTTCCGGGAGTATTGATCTGCAGTTTAAAAATGAAAGTGAGTCAAAATCTATGTCTTGTGAGTAATTTGTAACATCAACGCTTAATTTCTGCGGAAGCTCTATTGGTTTTCTGACTTCTACAGATTGATTATCCAGGTTCATTGCGGTGTATATGTTATTATATTTTTTGAACGCAGTTGCCAACGCCTCATCGGATCCGGGCTTGCTTCTTAGTGATTTGACAAACATAAGGTCAAATGCAATGCTTTTTGGATGCTGGAGTTCTATGTAATCTATTATTTTGGCATAAATATCTCTCGGCAAAGGCCATTCACCGTATTTGTCAAGTATATATTCGTAACTTGCGTCGTCAATGGCTACTATTACTATATTTTTATTTGCCTTTTTGTAGTCGGAATTTACTATTATACTTTGTCTTAAATCAAATGTTTTATTTTCTACCGCGTCTAGAAAGGTGTTAAAATTCGTACTTTTTGCCGTATAAAATACGAATAATACAAACACTGCTATCCAAAGTGAATACATTATTTTTTTTAGCATGATAAAGTTCCCAAATCTTATTTTATGTCATCAGTATAGCTGATTGTAAATGATTTGGCAACAAAATTTTTTAGCAAAAACTGTTTTTCCAGTATAAAGTTGTTTAATTTTAGTATATCGGTAGTGTATGCTAATTCATCAGGAGTTTTTAAATATCTTAATAAACATTCTTCGTGCAGATTCATTTGCTTGTCCTATAAAACGGGTTACCTGTATATTATTTCAAATCGGCATAAAAATTACATCAACCTTTTATATTGTATTGTCATGGATTTCTCATGCGTTTGCATGAAAATAATTTTAAAAAACACTTGCGTTTTAGTATTCAGTAGTATAGAATATTGTTAGTCGAAATATTCAAGTTTGGAATCTTGAGAAAAAAGAAATGAGGTAGAAAATGAAACAAGGTATACATCCTGATTATAAGAAAACAACAATCAAGTGTGTATGCGGTAACGAAATTGAAACCGGTTCTGTGGTTGACAACATTACTGTTGAAATTTGCAACAAATGCCACCCGTTCTATACCGGTCAGCAAAAAATCCTTGACTCTGAAGGTAGAGTTGAAAGATTTAACAAACGTTACGGCAATAAAAAAGCATAGAAAATTGTTATCAAAAATTTACATTGTAGCCCCTTTGAAAAAAGTCGGCTACAATTTTTTATATTGAGGGAGAAAGATTTATGGAAGGAAATAATAAGCCGGTTGTAAATTTAATATCCAAACCGGAAAATATGTTGAAAACTGTTTATACGGCTTGCAGAACTTGCTATAGCGCGGATTACCCGATAAATATATATAATGGCGCTGATGATGAGGAAAAAATGTTAAAGCTTATAAACAGAGTTATTTCCTCCGGTCATTATTCTACTATAGAACATATTCAGGTGACTTTTGCAATATCAAATGTGTCACGCGCCTGCACGCACCAGCTTGTACGCCACAGACACATGTCTTTTTCGCAAAAATCCCAAAGATATGTTAAAGAAAAAGGGCAATTTGATTATATAATTCCGCCCACAATCGAAAAAAATGAGGAATTGAAGGCGAAATTTGTTGACTTTATGAATAAAATTTCGGAACAGTATCAGGAATTTGTAGAGGCAGGAATTCCTGCTGAAGATGCAAGATTTGTTTTGCCGAATGCTGCCGCAAGCTCGCTTGTTGCAAGTTTGAATTTACGCGAAATGATTCACCTTGCAAATTTAAGACTTTGTACACGGGCTCAATATGAGATTAGAACAATGGTTAAAATGATGTGCGAAGCTCTTGTTGCAGAAGAACCCTGGCTTAAACCTTATCTGGTGCCGAAATGTGAAAGATTTGGGTTCTGCGATGAGGACAAATCCTGCGGCAGAATGAAAACACGTGAACAATTAGGATTTTAGAAGGAGAAAAGCTTATGAAAATGAAGTTACGCGTACCAAATGGGGGGGGGCGACTCCTCTAAGTAGCCAGCGTGCCGCTGGACCCGACACACAGGATGTTGGTGAGAATATACCGGAAGTTGGCAAGGAAAATAGCAAGGGTTTTGCAGACATCTGTCATCCTGAGGCGAAGCCGAAGGATCTCAAAAAGATTCTTCGCTCACAAGATTAGACGTCATCCCGGACTTGTTCCGGGATCTATTTTTGTGGCATGTTAAACTTTGGCTAATATTTCAATGTTGCCCCCTCTCCCTAACCCTCACCTACGCTATGCTCCGGAAACAGGCTCACACAACTTGTTCCTCGTTGGTTCGCTTTGCAAAGTTCAGGATGACAGTATGTTGTCGTGCCTTTGGCACCTTCACATTGATATTGATAGGAACACCAAAACTGTCAGACATACCTACGTGCGTAGCACAAAAAAACGAGCCTTGGGATAGGCTCGATATAAAAACATTAAGATTTAAGTCTTATTACCAACTGTTTTTAATGTTTCTTCAGTTTATTAGCAGTCGCCTGAACAAACATTTTTAATGTGTCAATTGTCGGTATTGATTTTTGGTTTTGTTGTTTTACCAAATCTTCTACAAGTCCGTTCAGATAAATTTCCAGATTTGTATATCCGGACGGCGTCATGCTTTTGCCGTCGCCTCCGTCATAAGGGTTAAGGTTGTGGCTGAATTCCCAATCATCCGGAATTCCGTCACCGTCAGAATCAATTGCAGGAACATCAGTTTTGTATTCCGGATATCCGCCGACATCTGCAGTTGAGGTTATCAACCCTCTACTGTCTGATGCACCTGTTATGTATGTTTCAACAGCTTGAGTTATACGGTTATCAACAAAATCACGTTTGTTGTTTGCGCCGGCAAAACTCAAGACTTTTTTATATGCTTGCTCTGCCGTGTGCAAAGAAATAGGTTCATGATCAAATTCCGAACGTGTTAATACAGGATTTTTTGATGTCTTTATGTAATCCATATTGGGATATACCCCCATCCAGTTGTCATTGGTTTGCAAAGGATTTGTATGAACATAATTACCGTTAACATATACAATGCCTCTGCGTTTAGCATTCGGTATTTCGAGAATTTGACTTCTTGATGGAATGTTAGTTGCCGGACCAAATTTAAAATAGTTGTTAACTATATTATAGGTACCGCTTTCTGCACCGTTTATTGATGATGTTCCCCAGTTGTATAAGACGTTATTTCTAAAGTCAACGGTTTCTATATCTAAAAGATTTGTATGTGTTGACCTGTAAAACGTCGGATTGTTTGTTCTGTTGCTTGCAAATAGGTTGTGGTGATAGGATGCACTGTAGCCTCCAAGAGTAGCTCCCAACCCGTTATGGATCCCTTTGTTAAGGGCTTCACTCAATATGCACCATTGCATTGTAAGTTTTCTGTTATTATATAAAGTCGCGTTATCAATAGCTGCCCAGCTCATTGAACAGTGGTCGATTATGATATCGTGTCTGTTTTTTATAACTAAAGCACTTTCATTTGAATTATCACCAAGTCTGAATCGTAGAAATCTTATGATAATGTTATCAGCATTAACAATAACCGGAAAGTCTTTTATACAAATACCGTCCCCGGGGGCTGTTTGACCTGCTATTGTAAGATCACTATTTTGAATTACAAGAGGTGATTTTAATTCAATTATGCCTGAAACGTCAAAAACAATGGTTCTTGGCCCTTTCTGATTTACAGCATATCTTAAGGAGCCTAATTCATTTTTGTCTTCAAGTGTTCGAACATGGTATACCACCCCGCTTCTGCCTCCGGATGTGAATGCACCGTAACCTTCAGCAGACGGAAATGCATATATTTGTCGCGGTGTTTGCCATACCATTAATGCAAAAATTAATATTCCGAGTATTACAATTATACCGAAAAGACTTGTTAATCCTATATTTTTTATTGCATTTAAAATTTTTAAAAACATAATTTACTCCTATTCATTATATAAATCAGGGCCCGGCGGGAGTCGAACCCGCGATCTCCGGTTTAGGAAACCGTTGCTCTATCCTACTGAGCTACGAACCCTTATGCCTGACGGGAGTCAAACCCGTGACCTTCGGCTTCGGAGACCGACGCTCTATTCAACTGAGCTACAGGCACGTTTTATCTACGAAAAGTATGCTTTTGCATCTATACTTTTGCGTTCTTTTTCATCTGTAATTTCAAAGTACGGCAGTTCTGATTTTATCCCTAATGATTCCGCAAACCATTTTGTCGGGATAGTTTCTACTGCATTATTTAAGTCTAATACTGCACTATTATAAAATCTTCTTGCAGCTGCAATATGTTCTTCAACTTCGTTATAAGTTGTCATTGCTTGAAGCATTGTTTGATCAGATTTTAACTGAGGATAATTTTCTACTGATACCATCAACTGACCCATTTTGTTTTGAATTTCTTTATCAAGTGCAATTTTTTGACTGACATTATCAAAGTTTGAAGTCATTTTGACAGCTTCAGTACGAAGTTTTGTAATGTCATCTAAAAGATGCCGTTCATGTTCCATGAATTTGTTTGCCATAAACAAAATATTTGGTATGAGGTCATATCTTTTCTTTAACTGTACATCAATACTTGCAAGTGCTTCTCTTACCTTATTCTTTCTTGCAATTAATTGCACATACGCTACATACAAAAGTACCAGAATTACACCAATAACAATCCCGATTGTTTTAAGTGTTCCGTATAATTGTGCCTGAGCCTGTGCTTGTGCAGCCTGTTGTACAAGTGTGTTAATATCAACATTTGATGCAGGTATCATAGGTTCCATATATTTTATCCTCCAACTATCACGATTTATATATTAGCATATTTTTATTGTTTTGTCTAATAAATTATTGTCCTGCAACAATTATTGTGAAATCGGTATCAGCACAGTAATAATTAACCGGATCATATACAAATTGCCGTGTTTTTATATCAGGAACTTTTTTCTTCAACCAATTGTAATATTCAGGTGTAACATCTTTTGTGTGTGCAATAAATTGTGCGTGAGTTGCGTTTGATGAACCTGTGCATTTCACGGTTATATTATTGCTCTCAAGTGTGTCTATAAGAGTTTGGGCTTCTTGTTCATTGCCATTTGAATGCATAACGCTTGCGACAAATTGTGTTTTGTCACTTTTTACGCGTTCTCTATAAATAAGTCTGTTTACAACATCCTGTGTTTTTTCCGGATCCAGAATCCAGTAGCTTGTATAGCCCTTTTTATTTGGGGCACCCGGAAGTGTTGCAATTTCAATGCTGTCTATGTCAAAATGTTTTGCCAGTGCCGCATATTGTGACATTTCATATAAAGACATATCGGTTTTGACGTATTGTTTTGCAATTGACAGAATTTGAGGAATTTTTGCAATAGTTTCGGGTTTTTGCATATCTTTGAGCAGCCCTCTTAAAAACCACTGTTGTCTTTGAGTTCTTCCTATATCGCCCATGGCATCGTGTCTGAATCTTAAATAGCCTATGACTTCGTCAGCATCAAGGTGGTGATCGCCTTTAGTCAGGTTAATATGTAAATGTCCCGCGTAATCGTTGTAGTGCATATTTTTTTCAACATAAATGTCAACTCCGCCGAGCGCCTCAACAATCTTTCTTACAGCTTCATCATGAACCATAATATAGCGGTCAATTTTTACACCCAAAGTGTCCTCAATTGTCTTAATTGTCATATCAATTCCGCCTATTGCATGGGCTGCATTGATTTTTTGAATTCCGGCGTCTTTTGGAAGATAAACTTTGCTGTCTCTCGGGATTGAAATGGCATTTAGAGATTTGCTTCTCGGATCTATATTTAAAAGAACGATTGTATCAGTTCTTGTTCCTTCCCACAAATCAGAACCTTCGCCGTTGGAATCTACACCTAAAAGTAATATATTCTGTTTCCTTGGTCCGAAGGGAAGTGCAAATTCCGCTTTTTCTTTGTTATGATTACTGCTTGTTAATTTTACAAACAATTTTGTTATAAAAGAATCCTGTCCGAATTCATCTTCCAGAAATTCCTTGTTATCAGCAAATAAAAATATTGCAAAGATTACACCTGCAAATACAATTAACATCACTGCAAGAATTTTTAAAAAAGAGGATTGTTCTTTTCTTTCATCTTCAGCACGTTTTAAATAATTATCAATAGGGTTTTGTGAGTTTTCTCTGTCTTCTTGTAAATTATTATTCATTCTTCCTTACCTTTTAAATAACGTGTAATAAAAATGTAGATACAAGTGTAAAATAAACAGCAAGCCCGATAACATCAATAGTTGTTGCAATAACCGGACCTGATGCAACTGCGGGGTCTACATTTACGGTTTTAAGTGCAAACGGAGTAAAAGTTCCTATAATTGTAGCCATTGTCATATTTATCGCCATTGCAATACCTACAACAATTCCTAATTCAATATTATGCTGCCAGCCCCATGTAACAAGTGTTGTCATGGTTCCGAAAAATATTCCTATGCAAAGCCCGATAAGCATTTCTCTCATAATATGGTACATGGCAGAGCTTAATGTAACCTGACCGGTTGAAAGCCCGCGAACCATCAGCGTAATACTCTGGGTGCCGATATTTCCGCCCAATCCGGCCAATAACGGCATAAATATTGCAATTATGGGTAGAGCGGATAATGTTGTATCAAAATGATGTGCTACATTTACCGCTATAAATTCTCCTATCAATGTGATAAAAAGCCATGGGGTTCTTGCTCTTATAGCATTAAAAATATTACCTGAAAGAATTTCATCTTCATCAACAAGTTCGGTTGAAATACCTGATGACTGGTAGATTGTTTCGGTTGTTTCTTCTTCTACGATATCCTGAACGTCGTCCCATGTTATCATACCTTTAAGTCTGTTATACAAATCAACTACAGGTAAAGCATTATACTGGTATTTCATAAATACGTCGGCTATATAATCCTGATAATCATCAACATGAAGCTTAACAATGTCGGAAATCATTATGTCTTCAATTTTTTTGTTTATGGGTGAAGTCAAAAGACTTCTAAGAGAAACAACTCCAAGTAAATGATTTTGTTTATCAACAACATAGACATAATACAATTCCATATTGTCCTGTTCAGCTTTAATTCTTATGTGATTTAAAACATCAAGAACAGTCATCCCGCAATTTACGGTTAAAACAGACGGGTTCATGATACCGCCTGCCGTATCTTCGTTATAGGTTAAAAGTTCCCTTACTTCGGCTGAAAATTTGTGAGGAAGCTTATCTAAGTAAGTTTCGCTTTCATCATCTTCCATATCTCCCAAAACGTCAGCTGCCGCGTCGTGCGGAAGTTTTGTGATAATCTTTGATGCAAGTTCCTCGTCAATATCTCCGAGCAATTCAACCTGCAGCTGTGGTGATAAATATTCCATCAAGTCAGCTTGTTTTTCCAAATCGAGCAGCTTAAAGCACTGAAGACGTTCTTCAGCTTTCATTTCCTGAAATACATCTGCCAAATCCGCGCTGTGATAGCTGTTTAATTCTTCCCTCAGCTGATCCTGCGTTTCATCTTCCATTATTTCACGGAGTCTGTCGATTATGTTTGCAATATTTATCATAACTAAATTATAGTACAAATATAAAAAACATTTTATTAATTTGTTAAAAGTTGCAAAAGTTTTCAGGTATTGATATAATAAACCCAAACGAAGGAGAAGAGCAAATGGAAAATATGAAAGAATTAAGGAACGGGGGGGGGCGTCTCCTCTAAATAGATATAGCAAGGGTTTGAGCCTGAGGCACGACAACATATTGAATACTGGTGAGAATATACTGGATGTTGGCGAGAAAAATAGCAAGTATTTTGATGATGGTATAGCAACAAGCAGGAATTGTTTTCGAGACAATAGCGGAGCCGGAGGTGAGAGCGTCGTCGAGAAAATAATTCCTGCTTGTTGTATAAAAGTAAATATGGGGTTCACATTAGCGGAGGTGTTAATAACGTTAGGAATAATCGGAGTAGTAGCAGCAATGACGATTCCGACGTTAATAAGTAACATACAGGAGGCACATTTCCATGCAAAGTGGAAGGAATGCTATTCAATATTGAACAATGCATTCAAAATGACAGTGGCTGAGAATCCGCGAATGATTGTGTCAAAGCAGAATGATTATTCTCCTTCGAGCCAATTTATAGATGTAATATTGTCGCATTTGCATGTTGTGGATACATGCGGTCATGAGGGTTTTGACACAAATCCTTGTGATAATTATGGAAACTATACTTCGGAACAGATAAAATACAAATGGGCTGGTATACCTACTTCCTCTACAGATTCAAGATATAAAACCTTAAGTGGCGGCAAGTTGAATTCTTACGATTTTGGCAAAAGAGCTGCATTGTTAAAGAATGGTGCGTCAATATATTTTGGTGGTTTATTTAGTGGATTGACAATAGTTGTCGATGTGAATAACTTTAACGGCGGACCGAATATTATAGGTAAAGATGTATATGCTATAAATCTGACTGCTTCCGGCAATTATTATAATACTCAATATATAGAAAGTTTATATTTTAAACCCTATGGTGCAGAAGGAACGAGAACAGAAAAAGATGGTTATCAGGGATGTGATGCCAGTATAGGTGTATCTGCAAATGAAGACGGCGCTATAAATGCTTTATTCGAAGCGCCAGGTGCCGGCTGCAGTTATAAATATTTGAATGAAAAGTAGAATATTTAGTTATAAATTTTTCTATTCAAATCAGCTTTTCTGATGCGGACGTTTTCCGGCGTAATTTCAACCAGCTCATCGTCAGAAATGTATTCAAGACATTCCTCAAGCGCCATTTGTTTATGTGCTTGAAGGGTAACCATTACATCTGCGGTTGCACTTCGCATATTTGTTAATTTTTTTGTTTTACAGATATTAACAACAATATCCTGCGGCTTGTTGCATTCACCGATAATCATTCCGCGGTAGACTTTTGTTTTCGGGGTTATGAAAAATACGCCGCGGTCTTCATATTGAGCAAGTGCGTACGGAATTGCTTCACCCTGTTCGTGTGCGATAATTGAACCGTTTCTTTGCCTTGGAATATCGCCGGCATAGGGTCTGTATTCCAAAAATGTATGGTACATTATGCCTTCGCCGCGTGTCATACGTATAAATTCACTTCTAAAGCCTATCAGGCCTCTTGCAGGAATATGGAAAATCATAGTTGTTCTGCCTTTGGCATTATTCATTTCTTTCATTTCGCCTTTTCTGCCTGAAAGTCTTTCAATACAGCTTCCCGCATAGCCTTCCGGAACATCCACAATTAAGTTTTCGTAAGGTTCACACTGAATGCCGTCAATGGTTTTGTAAATTACTTCGGGCTTGGAAACCGCAAATTCATAGCCTTCTCTGCGCATTGTCTCAATCAAAATTCCCAAATGTAATTCGCCTCTGCCGGAAACTCTGAATACATCAGTTGAATCAGTGTCCTCAACTCTTAAACTTACATTTTTTTCCAATTCATTGTAAAGTCTTTTTCTTAACTGTCTTGAGGTTACAAATTTGCCTTCAGTTCCTGCAAACGGGCTGTCGTTGACGGAAAAATTCATCTGTAAAGTCGGTTCATCAACGTGGATTAGCGGAAGCGGAATCGGGTTATTGACATCGCAGATGCTTTCGCCGATTTGAATGTCTGAAAATCCTGCAATGCCGACAATATCACCTGCTGAAGCTTCATCAATTTCGACTCTTCCGAGATCCTTGAAGCCGAAAAGTTTGGTAATTTTACCGCGTTCCTGACTTCCGTCGGCATGAACAACACAAACCTGTTCCTGTGATTTGATTTTCCCGTTTGCAATGCGCCCGATTACAATTCTTCCGACGTATTCGTTGTAATCCAACGATGCTGCTCTGAATTGAAGCGGAAGATTTTCGTCACCTTCGGGCGGCTGAATATTTTCTAAAATACAGTCCAAAAGCGGTACCATATCTTTTCTTTCGTCATCTAAATCTTTTATTGCAAAGCCCTGCAGGCTGCTTGAAAAAATGAACGGAAAATCTATTAAGTCTTCTCTGTCCGTTAATTCCGTAAATAAATCAAAAACTTTATCCAGCGCGGTTAATGGTTCAGCGGCAGGTTTGTCTATTTTATTTATGACAACAATAATTCTCAAGCCTAATTCAAGCGCTTTTGACAAAACAAACCTTGTCTGCGGCATAGGACCTTCCGCAGCATCAACAATTAACAAAGCACCGTCAACCATGCCAAGAACACGTTCAACTTCCCCGCCAAAATCCGCGTGTCCGGGGGTATCTACAACGTTAATCTTGCAGCCTTTGTAGTTGATTGAAATGTTTTTGGAAAGAATTGTAATCCCTCTTTCGCGTTCCAAATCGTTGCTGTCAAGAACACGTTCTTCAACATGCTGGTTTTCGCGGAAAACGCCTGCCTGTTTCAAAAGGCAATCAACAAGTGTTGTTTTACCGTGGT
Source organism: Candidatus Gastranaerophilales bacterium (assembly GCA_944323695.1). GTDB lineage: Bacteria > Cyanobacteriota > Vampirovibrionia > Gastranaerophilales > Gastranaerophilaceae > SIG32. The sequence goes on along the minus strand of CALUTI010000001.1, from coordinate 50,891 downwards.
CTACGTGCGCAATTATTGCTATATTTCTTATGTTTTCGTTTGCTGTCATAGTTTTATCCCTAGGGTGTAAATTGTACACTTATATATTAAACCCCTGATAAAAATTTTTCAACCCGGTGCCAAAGGCACGACAACATTTTTGACAATGTTGGTGTACCTATCAATTTCGATGTGAAGGTGGCTGAGCCACGACAACTAACTGAACTGGTTTGTGCATCTCACAAGTTGGGCAGGTATGCCCAACCTACCGACTTCAGTATGACGAATATCAATCACCAATGCAAACCGCCTGTGCTTGACTGGTACTACGTGAAACATTGCCTGTAAATGTATTACCCGGAAAGAAGTATCGCAAGCTGCTCCCAGTTTTAGTATTTTCTTGTGCAGACCATATTAGGAAGCTACTGTGAGAAGCATTTCCAAGATTAAAACCAAGTGTTTCAGCTTTATCATCATCTAGACTATAACTTGAGGAGTCGGATAGATCAACATTTATACCACCAGAGCCTGATGTTGATGTATCTGCGCCTATTCCAGATGTGTTGTATACATAGTTAGCAATATCAGCTATCTGTGCCAAGGTTGGCATCTTGCTGACTCCTCCGCAAGTTTTAACAGCCCCTGCCCAGTAGTCAGTGCTATAACTACATTCTTTTATCCCAAGAGTGCCTTTTTCTACTTCCATCTGACATTCTGCTAACGTCAGAGGCGTTGGCGTAAACGGAGCAGTAAAGCAAGTACCGTTAATTTCAAATGCACAGTTGTTACCGCCAAGACTAAGTACATTAATACTTCTCAAATCTTTCAGTTGTGTATTAGGCTTTTTAAAGCCGTCAACATCATATAAAATCGCAATACAACTTGCTGTTGATGCTTCATCTGTATTGTTGTCAAAATCACAGTCAGGGTTATATGCAATAACACCGGTTACACCGTTTGCAAACATAACGCCTACAGTTTCCGTTTCCCAATCATCTTGTCCTAAATCTGCAGCATCCTTGATTTTTGACATGTCAACCTGCTCATCGTCCCAGTAAATTGTATCCTCAAAACATGATATTATCTCATCGTTAGCACAAATTTTGTTAATTTTAAAATTTTTAGACAATTCAGCTACAAAACTCATAGTGTCCTGGTGTCCGCCAAGGGTATTTTGTGTATGCATATCCTGAATAGCGTTATCAAGTTTTTTTGTAAATGTTTCATTAGCTGAATTCCAAATTTTTGTTTTGAATGAGATTACAGCGGTAGGAATAACAAGCATTGCAATAACGCCGATAATAGCAAGTGTCATAAGTGCTTCAGCAAGTGTAAATGCTAGCTTATGCCCCTCCATGAATGAAACGTTATTATAATGTGTGTATTTGCCCATTTTGTACCTCCAATTGATTTTCTTTATTATATTAATATTATAAAATTTTGTCAATTTTTTTTAGGCTTGTAAGCAATGTATGCAAAAGTCAAACACAGTATTCCGAATAATATTCCAAATCCCATTGTTATGTGATATGAATTCAGAAAAGCGGTTTCGTACACCTGTGAGCGGCTTATCAATAATTCTCGGAATTCTTCAAATAATGTAATTGTAACCGCAACTCCAAGAATGTTGCCCAAATTCCTTGACAATGCCAGAATTCCGCTTGCAATGCCTAAATCTTTTTTGTGGACACTTGTCATTATTGCGTTATTGGAAGGCGATTGGAAAAGTCCGTTTCCTATCCCCATAATTCCCGATGCAAAGACAATTTGCCACATTTGTGTGGATTTATCAAATGTTGTAAAGATTATCAGTGCAATTATATAAACAATCGGGCCAGCCATTGTAAGGTATCTTGAGCCGTATTTGCCGGCAAGTGTTCCGCTGATAGGTGCCGCAACAGATAATGTTACCGAATAAGGCAAAATCAATAAGCCCGATGTGAAGGCATCAAGTTTTAGAATTTCCATCAAATAAAACGGCAAAAGAATGCTGTTAGTGAACATTGCCATATAAGAGAACATTACGGCAATGCTTCCAAAGGTAAACGGTCTTATGTGAAACATTGAAAAATCTATGAGCGGGTAATGAATTCTGTGATCCCTTATGTAGAATAAGCTTCCGAATACAAGTGTAATAACACCGAGAACAAAGATTTTTAATGATGTCCAGCCCCACTGGTAACCTTCGGATATTGCAATTAAAAGTGCAAGTAGGCTTATTGTAAAGTAAATGAAGCCTTTATAATCAAATTTGAATGCTTTAACTTTTGTAACATGTGACGGCAGAATTCTCCAGGCGTAATACGCTCCGAACAGCGCAACCGGAATACATGGCAAAAATACCGAATGCCACCCGAATTTATTTATTAAAAGCCCTCCGATAGCAGGTCCGAGCATGCCGCCGATTGCCACTAAACATCCGTTAAGTCCGAGAGCTTTTCCCCTGCGTGCATTTTTGAATATTGTCGCAATTATGGCCTGTGCATTCGATACCATAATCGACGCGCCGAGCGCTTCAAAACATCTTGATGAGACAAGCAGAATAAAATTAGGCGAAATATAGCTGAAAAATGCACCGAGAGCAAATATTGTAAAACCTATAGAATAGAGTTTGTTTTTTGGGAAAATGTCTCCTAATTTTCCAAAAAACGGCAGAAAAATGGTTAGCGTCAGCATATAACCTACAACAACCCATTGTACCTGCGATAGAGAAACTCCCAAATCCTGCGACATCGGATAAAGCGCAAGGTTTACGGTCGTTGAATCCAGCATCCCGATAAAATTACCGATTGCCGTTATTATAAACATTGTCCATTTTATTTCCCGTGGAGTTGACATATCTATGATTATATCCCCTGCATTAAAAGCTAATAAATAGAGCTTTTTATTTGGAAACTTTTTTAACCCAGTTTTCAAGAACTTTCAGCGGCGCGCGGGTAATTGCAAGCGCCCAGGCTTTTATGTCTTTTGTAATTACCGCACCTGCCGCAACATTTGCACCTTCTTCTATTGTAACAGGGGCAACAAGAACTGCGTTGGAGCCTATTTTTACGTTGTCTTGCAAAACTGTTTTGTTTTTTACATTAGTTATCGGGTTAAAGTTTGCTGTAATTGTGCCGGCGCCGATATTTACGTGTGAGCCAAGCTCGCTGTCACCTATATATGACAGGTGTCCGGCATTGGTATTGGAACCTATTTTTGATTTTTTAACCTCTACGAAGTTTCCGATTTTAACGTTATCGGCTACTTCGACTCCGCCTCTGAAGTGCGCAAACGGACCGATTTTACAATTTTTACCTATTTTATTTTTACCTTCAAGATATGTTGAAGGGTAAATTATTGTATCCTGTCCTATTTCCGTGTCGTCAGAAATCCATGTGCAATCGGGATCCACTATTGTGACGCCGTTTTCCATAAGTTCAATTAGTTTGCGGTTATTCATTAATTTTGCAGCATGCGCAAGATGCTGCCTTGAATTTATTCCGTAAATTTCTTCGTTATTTTCTAAAATAAACGCATTTACGTTCATGTTTTGAGATTTAGCCCAGCCGATTATGTCTGTCAAATAATATTCACCCTGAGCGTTATTGTTTTTTAATTGAGAAAATGCCGGTTTTATTTTATCCCAATTCAAGCAGTAAATTCCTGCATTAATTTCTTTTACGGCTATTTGTTCAGGGGTCGCGTCTTTTGCCTCAACAATACACTTAAGGCTGTTATCCGTATCTCGTATAATTCTGCCGAGTTTTTCAGGATCTTCAAAAATCGCGCTCATTATTGTCAGGTCTGAATTAATGCTGTTATGATATTCAATAAATTTTTTCAATGTGGCTTCTTTTATTAAAGGAATATCACCATTGAGAATTATTACCTGTCCTGTGTAATTTTCAAGATACGGGCAAACCATGGAAACGGCATGCCCGGTTCCTAATTGCGGGGATTGGAGAACTGTTCTGGCACTTTCGTAATTTTCTTTTACAAATTTTTCCACATCCTCTGCGTGATGACCTACTATTACAAATGATTCATCGGCAAGATTCTTTACATTATCAAGAATGTAGCCCAATAAGGGTTTGTCCATAATTTTGTGCAAAACCTTCGGTGTCTCGGATTTCATTCTTGTGCCTTTACCGGCTGCCATAATTATTGATTTAAGTTCCATAACTTTTCTCCTTTGGTTTTAATTTTAGCACAAGTGCTCATAAAAATATACTAAAACAATATAAAAATGTTTCCGAAACAATAACGGAGCCGGAGGTGAGAGCGTCGTTGAGGAAATATTTTTATATTGTTTAGTCGTGTGTCAGTATGTTGTTAGTAAAGCGTATTTTTACATCTATTTTTCTTGTATAATGATTTTATGGCAGTGTTAAAGAAAAAAGCAGTAGTAGCAATGAGCGGCGGTGTGGATAGTTCCGTTGCGGCAAAGCTTTTGCTTGATAAAGGGTATGAGGTTGCCGGACTTTGCGGAAAAATGGTCAACACGCCTTCTGCTGACAGGGTTTGTGAAAACGCACAGCGTGTTGCTGATAAACTCGGAATAAAACTGCATATTCTGGATGTTACGCAGGAGTTTCAAAAACAAATTATTGATTATTTTGAAAATTCTTATGCTAACGGAGAAACCCCTAACCCATGCATTATGTGTAATCAGTTTATTAAGTGGGGAAAACTTTTTGACTATGCAATTGATAATTTCGGGGCAGATGTTTTTGCAACGGGGCATTATGCGGATATTAAATTTGAGAACGGTTTTTATAAGTTATTTCCTGCAAAAGATGTTCATAAAGATCAGTTGTATTTCTTGTATAGGTTAGGACAAAAACAGCTTTCAAAAACGATTTTTCCTCTTTATGAATTTGATAAATCAGAGATAAAACAAATGGCGTATGATTTTGACCTTCCGCCAAAAGATTCCAAAGAAAGCCAGGATATCTGTTTTATTGTAAAACCCGATACCACAAAAAAATATTTGATAAATAGGTTTGGCACAAAGCAGGGCGATTTTGTAGAAATCGGAACAGGTAAAAAATTAGGCAGGCATGACGGAACTTTTCTTTACACAATCGGCCAGAGAAAAGGCATAGGAATTTCGGCGCCGTATCCGTTATATGTAATTGATATTGACGCTGAAAACAATATTGTTTATCTCGGACAGGAAAAAGATAACTTTAAAACCCGTCTTGCTTTAAAAAATATCAATTTTTCTTATCCGCAAGAAAAGATTGAATTTGACGCTATGGTTAAAATAAGGTACAATATGCAGGCCAAAAAAGCTAAATGCAAAATTGTGGAAGATTTTGTTGAAATAGAGTTTTATGAACCTGTTACATCAGTTACCTCAGGTCAATCGGGTGTTATGTATGATATTAATGACGGACACCTTTTAGGAGGCGGGATTGTTATATAACTTGTAAAATAATTTTCCCGGGTGTATCATGAATTAAAAGAGGAGAAGGAAAATGTATAACCCTAAGTCAATGGAAGCCGAAGAGTTTATTTCTCATGAAGAAATTCTTGAAACTCTTGACTATGCCGAAAAAAATAAACACAATGCAAAACTTATTGATGAAATTTTAGAAAAAGCAAGACAAAAAAAAGGTCTTACGCATAGAGAAGCGTCTGTTCTTTTGGCTTGTGATCTTGAAGATAAAAATCAAGAGATTTACAAGCTTGCGGAACAAATTAAAAAAGATTTTTACGGAAACAGAATTGTCCTGTTTGCGCCTTTGTATTTATCAAATTATTGCGTAAACGGCTGCGTATATTGCCCGTATCACTTCAAAAACAAACATATTCCGCGTAAAAAGCTTACTCAGGAAGAAATCAGAAACGAAGTTATTGCGCTTCAGGATATGGGACATAAGCGTATCGCAATTGAAACAGGCGAAGATCCGGTTAATAACCCGATTGAATATGTTTTGGAATCTATCAAAACAATTTACAGCGTTAAACATAAAAACGGTTCAATAAGACGTGTAAACGTGAACATAGCTGCAACTACCGTTGAAAATTACAAAAAACTTCACGATATCGGAATCGGTACATATATTCTGTTTCAGGAAACTTATAATAAAGAATCTTACGAAACACTTCACCCGACAGGACCAAAACACAATTACAAATGGCATACCGAAGCCATGGACCGCGCTATGGCGGGCGGAATTGATGACGTTAGTCTTGGTGTTTTGTTCGGGCTTGAATCTTATAAATATGAATTTGCAGGGCTTTTAATGCATGCAGAACACCTTGAAGCTGTTCACGGTGTAGGACCTCATGCAATAAGTGTCCCCAGAATTAAAAAAGCCGACGACATTAATCCTGATGACTTTGATAACGGAATTGATGACGATATTTTTGCAAAAATCGTTGCCTGCATAAGAATTGCGGTTCCTTACACCGGCATGATTATTTCTACCCGCGAAACAGAAGAATGCAGAAAACGCCTTCTGCACCTTGGGGTATCACAAATCAGCGGCGGCTCAAAAACAAGTGTCGGCGGATATTTTAATCCGATGCCCGAGGATGAAAATTCTGCACAGTTTGATGTTTCAGATAGAAGACCGCTGGATGATGTTATCAAATGGCTTATGCAGATGGATTATATCCCGAGCTTCTGCACTGCATGCTACAGAAGCGGCAGAACAGGCGATAGATTTATGGAAATCTGCAAGCAGCAGCAAATTCATAATTTCTGCCAGCCGAATGCAATTTTAACCCTTAAAGAGTATCTTGAAGATTATGCCTCACCGGAAACTAAAGAAATCGGCTACAAGCTTATTGATAAAGAAATGCAGACGCTTGTTGACGGTAAGATTAAATCAGAAGTCGAGCAGGATCTGGTTAAAATTGAATCCGGTACAAGAGATTTGAGATTTTAAAAAAGCGGATTTTAATCCGCTTTTTTATTGCAAAATTTATAAAAATTTGATATAATAATCCAAAAAGAAGGAGAAAAGCTTATGAAGATGATGAAAAATTCCGGAAACGGGGGGGGGCGTCCCATTTAAGTAGATATAGCAAGGGTTTGAGCCTGAGGCACGACAACACATTGTATATTGGTGAGAATGCACCGGAAGTTGGTGAGGAAAAAAGTAGGGGTTATGCAGATATTCGTCATCCTGAGGGCGAAGCCCGAAGGATCTTTTATGTCATCCTGAACTCGTTTCAGGAGCTCAAGAGATTCTTCGCTGGCGCTCAGAATGACGAGGATAGTAGTAGGTTGGGCATACTTGCCCAACAAGAGATCCCGGAACATGTCCGGGATGACGATAATAATGGGATTACTACGTCAAATGCTACGCATTCTCCTCGTAATGACAAAACTAGTTTTACCAAAACTGTTAAACATGATATCGTGCCTTTGGCACCTCGTAATGACAGTAAAGAACTTAACGACTTTAAAAAGAGAGCTGCCTTCACACTTGCAGAAGTATTAATAACGCTTGGAATAATAGGTGTGGTTGCGGCGATGACGATTCCGACTTTGGTTTCAAGTTACAAAAAAAAAGTTGTTGAAAGTAGGATAATTAATTTTTATTCCGTCATGAATAATGCTGTTAAAATGTCTGAGATGGAAAATGGTTCTGTTACTTTGTGGAATTCTATAGAACAAGATGAGGTTGAGGATGATACGGGTAATGTTATTGCAACACCGTCAACAAATGTTCAGGAATGGTTTGATAAATATTTTTCACCTTATGTTAAAACTGCCAAGATTGAAAAATTAACATCTGATCGAGATGGAAAGCTTGCAGTGTATTTTAACAACGGTAGTCTTGTTTTAATTGGCGGCTCAAGCTGGTTTTTTTATCCTTACGCTGAGGATTTCAGGACATATGCCTATAATGCTAACTATACTGATATTCCTAAATCTGATTGTGGTACTAAATTCTTTACATTTTATTTTAATCCGGCTACAGCCAATAATAATTCTTATAAATACCATAAGGGTAAAGGGGTGGAACCTTATATGGCCTATTGGGACGGGACTTTGGATGATTTGAAAAATAATAATATGTTGGGCTGTAAAGAAAATGTTTCTAATGAGCGTGCTTTTTGTACAAAGTTAATTCAGCTTAATAACTGGAAAATCCCTGATGATTATCCGTTGAAATTTTAGAATAATCCTTTTTGTTCTGCTATTTGAATATTTTTATAGCCAAGATGTCTGTAAGCTTCAGGAGAAACTTTTCTCCCTCGCGGGGTTCTTTGTAAAAGCCCTGCCTGTAACAAAAACGGCTCGCAGACATCTTCTATTGTTCGGACGTCTTCTCCTATTGCCGCTGCTATTGTCTCGATTCCGACAGGCCCGCCGTCATATTTTTCTATTATAAGTTTTAAAAGAGTTCTATCTGTTGTATCAAGACCAAATTCATCTATTTTTAATATATCAAGCGCTTCGTTTGCTATATCTTCCGTAATTTTGCCGTCATGTTTTACAAGCGCAAAGTCGCTTACGCGTTTTACAAGTCTGTTTGCAATACGCGGTGTGCCTCTTGAACGTCTTGCAATAGCTGCGGCGCCTTTTGAGTCAATATCAATATTTAAAATTCCAGCAGTCCTTGTAATTACCTGTGCAAGTTCATCTGTTGTGTAAAATTCCAGTCTGTGGATTATTCCGAAACGATCTCTTAACGGTCCCGAAAGTTCCCCCGCTTTTGTTGTCGCACCGATTAGCGTGAATTTGGGAAGCGGGATACGCATTGTCTTAACAGTTTTGCTTTTTCCAGTTGTCATGTCAAGGATAAAATCTTCCATTGCAGGATATAAAATTTCTTCCGCAACCCTGTTTAATCTGTGAATTTCATCAATAAAAAGAATTTCACCGCCCTTTAATGACATTAAAATCCCGATAATATCACGAGGTCTTTCAAGCGCCGGAGCGGAAGTTATTTTTATATCAACACCCATCTGTTCTGCAATTACCCCTGCGATTGTTGTTTTCCCCAATCCAGGAGGCCCGTAAAATAAAAGATGATCAAGCGGTAGTCCGCGTTTTTTTGCTGCCTCTATTGTTATTTTCAGGGTGTCTTTTAATGCACTTTGACCGATGTAGGCATCAAAAGTCTTTGGACGTATGCAGTTTTCAAAATTTTTGTCAAATTCAATTGTCTCCGCCTTTATTACCGGATTGCGTGCGGATTTTTCATGCTTGAAATCACTGTCATCTGCAATTATACTCATATATTTATAATAGCATAATTAATTTTTTTGGAAAAGTTGTTAATATTATTGTTTATTGATATTCTATATGATATAATTTTGGTATGGAATGTCCAAAGTGTGGTTTAGAAATTGATGATAAAACGATTGTCTGCCCTAATTGTAAAAAGGTGCTGAAAGTCGTCTGTCCGATTTGTAAAACTATTAATGAGAACAATACATGTAAAAAATGCGGTTACGTAATCGTAACTAAGTGTCATAATTGCGGCAAGATTAATCCTACCGCGAACAAATTGTGCTCTAAATGTAAATTTCCGCTGGAAAAAAGTGTTATTTTAAATGAGGCAAATACTGATGACTTTGTCATGCTTACAATTGATTTCCCAAACCTTTCCGAAATGAAGGATATGCTGGGATCTGTTAAATTGTTTAATAAATTCAGGGTTAATCTTGATAAAGTTATTCTTGATTATGTGAAATCAATAGGGCTTCGCAGACAGATTATTGATAAAACTTATGTGATACGTTTTGATAAGGATTATACATTTAATGGTTCTGTTAATACCGCAGTTAATTCCGCTATTGAAATTCTTAACCTCATTACAAGGTTAAACTGCAAGCTGACAAAAAAGAAAAATACTTCAGTTCGCTGCAATATGTTTTTAATGAAAAAATCTGTTGAAGATGATCCGAACGATTATAAATCAGGATTTAATATCAGCATGATTTATCAAAAGACAAAAGATGAACAAAAAGTGTTGAACTCATTTCAGGTAATAACGGATTCCTATCTGTTTGAATCTTTGGAAAAAAATTATAAGATGTCGCCGTTGAATTCAGTGTTGATTAACGGTGAGATGAAAATGTTCTATGAGCTTGATCTTAAGGATCTGGTAGAAATCGATCCGTCTTTATTTGAAGATGATGAAGAAAATGAGGTTCAAATTCCGAATTTTGTTCAGAATATGCTTATTGAGCAAGATAAGGTGGATGGCGAAGCACTTATTAAGCTTGAAAATCCTCAAGATCCGGATGCTATCTATGATATTGAAACTATTAACTTTAATGAAATTAATTGCGACTTTATAAGAACTGAAAATGTTGATGTGTTTTATCATATCGTTAATAAATTACAGTCTGTACCGCGTGGTATTTTGGCTATTAAAACCGCGCCTATGTATGTTCCGTATTCATTGAAGATTATTAATGAAATAGAAGAGCTCGGTATTTATAATAATATTATTTCAATTACCTGTTACGATGAAATGAAATATTCTCCGTATGCGTTTTTTAGAGATTTGGTGTCTGCTATTTTTGAATATACGGTCTCTCAAAAATTGTTTGATCAAAATGATTTTTCTGCTTTTTCAAACATAGATCCTCAAAATATGATACATGATCTTGTGACATTGACAGAAAGAGAAATTACTGATGCTATTGATACGCGCAATCAATATTTTGATATATTCCTTACTCTTTTAAAAGTTATACCTAATACACTTATATTTATTGAAAACTTTGATAAAGTAGATTCAAGTTCATACGATGTTATGAAGTATTTATTCGCTGCATTTGACGAGTTGCAGATCAGTTATTTGATCTCTTATGATAAAGATTTTTCATTGCACAAACAATCTCATTTCTTAATTACTCGCCCTTATTATACGGAAATTACGCTTAAACCGACACCTTTTGAAAGAATTATTGAAGATAACAAAAACTTCTACCGCAATATCATGAATGATTTTTATTTTCACAGAATTGCGAAGTATTCTTGCGGAAGTATTTTGTTTTTGGACATTGCTATTCAATATTTGATTGAATCAGGGGTGTATCAATATACAGATGACAGTGTAGAGATGGTGAATCCAAAAACAATTATTATACCTTCAAACCTTGACAGGCTTATGAGAAGAAGACTGAATCTGTTAAAAGATGATCCTCAGACTATGCGTTTTCTGGCGTCCGTTCTGCTTTTGGGAACAAGAATTGATGTGGCAACAATTGATAGTCTGGGTTATGAGAATGCTGAAGAAATTATTAATAAACTTTCTGACATGGGCTATGTCTATTTCTATAACAATTGTATGTACTTCCCTAATTATAATTTGTTAAGGTCAAATCTTTTGGAAGTAATGAATAAAATTGATTTACAAAAGATTGCAAATGAACTTTTCTCAAAAGTTTTTGTTGAAAATATGCCGAGCCCTGTAAAATCTTACCTGTATAATCTTTTGTCTGACGAAAGCAATGCGTTTTTAGAGTGGGAAAAGCTGGCCAAGGTCAATTTGTCACTCGGTGATTTCAGTGCATATTTGAATTGTTCAACTCAAATACTTAATCTTTTGGAAAAGAAAAAGGTTACAGAAGAGTCTGATGAGGATATTGAATCATATAAGCTTAAACTTTATGAGAATATTTCGGATAATTTATATGAATATGTACCTGAGAAAACACAGGATATTGCAGAATTAACATTAAAAAATCTTGAAAAAACAACTGATATTGATAAGATTATAACGTTATGTTCAAAGATGATTCATGGTGCCTTGGCTTCTGCTAAATATACCCATGCACTGTGTTTGACACATAAGGTTTTGTCATTGATTCCTAATGCGTCAATTGATCCTGAGGCGCCTAATTTTAATTTGTATTTCTTGTTGATGTCTTTGGTGCATGTTGAAATACTCTTTAATATAGGTGCTATGGAAGATTGCCTTGACGTTGGGTATAAGGTTTTGAATGTCATAAGCGACGAAAATATGCATAAGTTGAAACCTGAACATATGTCTGAAGATCAGTTTAAAAATTTGATTGTTGATTGTGTAGGTTATATAGCGTTAGCTAACGTTATTCAACTGAAAGGTAATGTGAAAGAATTTTTGGATATTGCATATTCTTCTTTGAGCTTTATTCCAAAATCCTATGATATAATTATACAGCTGCAAGAGCTTATTGCCGGGCGTGAAGTCTTTATTTCAGAGGATATGACATCTGATGATAAGTTTTCAAAAGTTATATATTACATAATTAATGCGTTTGTTAATAATAAAGAAAATAATGAACAATTCGCTGAAGAAATTTATCTTGCCAAATTATGTGCAAAAGCTCATAACCTCGTACAAATTGAAATATTCTGCGATTTGTTAATCGGTTATACTTATATTAATCTGAATTCATATAGAAAAGCTTCGTCAATTATTTATAAGATTATTAAATCCGTCCGAAATCAAGGTATGTATCTTTTACAGCATTTGGGCTGGTATTTCTTAAGTGAAATGAATATTCGTCTGAAAAAGTTTGATGTAGCCTACGGCATGCTTAATAATTCAATAATCCAACTTGAACGGTACGGTAAAGCTAGTGACTTTGTAATATTATTATTTAAGTATAATATGTTTAAGGTTATGATGTTTCTGGGCCATGTTGATAAGGCGCAAATATGCTTGAATCAAGCTTATTATATTACGCAGAAATATAATTTGAAATTTGATTTTGATGTTACGCCTGAACATTATTTCTTGCAAGAAGATATTTTGCAAAACACTGAGGCACAAGCAGAAGAAAATCAAGCAGACGCGACATCTGATATTTCAGAAAGTGAGGAATAATGAAAATATTATTTGCAGCAGCCGAGGTGGCACCGTTTTCGAAAGCAGGAGGACTCGCAGATGTTGTGGGCAGCTTGCCGAAATATTTGGAAGATGATGCTGAAATTGCCATATTTACACCGTTTCATGGACTTATTGATGCGGATAAATACGGCATAAAAGAACTTGAAAATTCTGAAATGTGGCTTACTTTCGGAAATCAGGGGCATAAATTCAGATTATTTATGTGTAAACTTCCCGATACAAATATTAATGTGTTTTTTGTCCATAATGACTGGTATTTTACTTGTTTTAAAGAAGTTTATCCGAAGTGGCTTGATACAAGATATGAACATGAACGGTATATTGCATTTTCGCTCGCTGTTTTAGAATATGCCAAAGCCTTGAATTTCAAAGCTGATGTTATTCATGCAAATGACTGGCATACTGCCATGATTCCTGTATATCTGCACAGCAACTACAGATATGATGATTTTTGGAAAAATACAAAAACAGTTTTTGAAATTCATAACCTTGCATATCAAGGTGTTTGGTTTGAAGATGTTCTTGATTTTGCCAATATGCGTAAAGATATCGTTTACAATGAGTGGGGGGTAGAGCATTACGGCAAAGTCAACTGGATGAAAGGTGCAATAAATTATTCAGATAAAGTTATTGCTGTTTCTCCGAATTATGCACGTGAAATTTTGACCGGTGAATACGGTGAAGGAATGGATTATACCCTTAGGATGAATCAAGGTAAGCTTGTCGGCATATTGAACGGTATTGATTATTCCGTATTTAACCCTAAAACAGATAGAAATCTTGCAGCAAACTATACCTACAGATCTCTTGACAAAAAAGAAATAAATAAAAAGGCGGTGTGTGAATTTTTTGGTCTGGACTATAATCCTGAAAGACCATTGATAGCATTTATTTCACGTCTTGTAGAACAAAAAGGGCTTGATCTTATAAGACAGGCGGAAAACAGTATGAAAAATACTAATGCTGATTTTGTATTTTTGGGAAGCGGAAACGGAGATTATGAAAATCTTTTGATTTGGCTTTCAAATAATACTGCGAATATCCGCTCTTATATCGGTTATAAAGCTGATCTTGCAAATTTGATTTATGCGGGAAGCGACTTTTTCCTTATGCCTTCCAGATTTGAGCCCTGCGGATTAAGCCAGTTAATCGCTATGCATTACGGTTCATTGCCTGTTGTAAGAGCTACAGGCGGGCTTGAGGATACAATTACAGGCTATCCTTTAAACGATTCAACAGGTTTTAAATTCTGGCGTTATGACGGCTGGGATATGATGCAGGCAGTTAATTGCGCTTTGCATGTCTACAGTGAAAAACCGACTTTGGATGCTATGCGTAAATCTGCCATGAAAGCTGATTTTTCCTGGGCTAAAAGCTCTAAAACATATTTGGAAATTTATAAAGAACTTGCTGGATAAATTTTTAATATGTGCATAAAATGTGGGTATGAAAAACTATATTAAATTGCACATATCGGTTTTACTTGCAGGTTTTACGGGAATTTTCGGAAAATTAATCCGGCTTAATGAAGGACTTTTGGTATTCTATCGGCTTTGGCTTGCCTTTATAATTTTGGGTGTTTTATTTTTTATTGTTAGAAAATTCCCTAAAGAAAATTTGAAAGATACCCTGAAACTTATGGGCGTAGGAGCACTTTTGGGCTTGCATTTTCTGCTGTTTTACGGAAGCATAAAGTATGCAAATGTTTCTGTGGGGGTTGTTTGTTATTCACTTGTAGGATTTTTTACGGTCATTTTTGAACCTTTGATTGAAAAAATAAAGTTTTGCCGGAGTGATTTATGTTACAGCCTGATTGCGGTTTTGGGTATCGGTTTAATATTTAACTTTGATACCGGAAACAGGTTCGGAATAATCCTCGGTGTTTTATCCGCGGCAGTGTTTGCTCTATACACAATATATAATAAAGTTATTGACAAACCTTCCAAAAGTATGCTTTTTTATGAACTTGGCGGCGGTGCATTGTTCATAAGTATTATAATGCCGTTTTATTTATATTTTAATCCTGTAAAAAGTCTTCTGCCTTCATATTCTGATTTCGGGTATTTGTTAGTTCTTGCATTTTTCTGTACAATAGGCTTATATATACTGCATATTCAGGTATTAAAAGTGATTTCGCCGTTTACGGTTTCTCTATGCGGCAATCTTGAACCTTTATACGGAATAGGAATTGCAATGATATTTTTAGGTGAAGCAAAAGAACTTAACGCATCATTTTATATCGGAATGGTGTTGATACTTTCCTCTGTATTTTTGCAGTCTTTTATGAAAAACAAATCTACAGGCAAATGTTTAGCTTCGGATAATTAATCAACCTTTTGCAATTCTGAAATAGCAGGATCCAAAAGACGTCTTCCAACATTTTCAAAAGATATTGAGCAAAGTGTTTTGTTTCCGTATTTAATTAATTTTTCAATAACACCTTTTCCGTATTTCGGATGTGAAACCATATCTCCCTGTTCAAATGATGGGGAAGAACTATCTAAAACCGGCTCATCAGACGGATAAATCGGAACAACCGGAGGTTGCGGCTCATCCAAAAGTTCATCTGCTGAAGCCATATCATCAGATGAATTATCAATTTCAAATTCAGTCGGTATATCTTCCAACACAGGTTCTTCTTCTAATATTACGGTTTCATCCTGTGCCGGAATCTCTTCCGGAATGTCTGAAGAAGGTTCTTCAATCCGGTGTTCTTCTTCAAACGGAAATTCATCAGTTACTTCAAAATCATTATTCTCTAACGGATGTTCTTCTTCCATTGGATGCTCAATAGATAAGTCATCAATAAAATTCAGATCATCTTCGGTTATTGTATCGGGAGAAGTTATCTCCTCAATAGACGGTGTTTGTTGAGGCTGTGTATAAAATACTTCATCAACATCTTTGGCAACTTGTTCCACAAGTTCATCATGGCTCAATAGCTCATCATGTTGCTCAATTACATCCTCATCAATATTTAAAGTTTCTTCGCCTGATTCCTCTGACGGTTCTATCTCAAATTCATCCGGAGTATCGAAATTATATACTTCATCTGTATTCACCGGCATTGCAGGTTCCGGTTCTTCTTCAATTTTTTCAGGGATTTCCGGCATCTCTTGTGATGAAAATTCGTTTAATTCCGCTACAAACGGTACATTTTGTGTAAGTGCACCATATATAATAAATTCGTTAGCATTTAGCTTGTTTAATAATGTATTGTAGCTTGCAAAATCATGCTGAAGTGTCTGCGGAGCAAATAAAATCAAATTTTCCGCGCGTTGTTTTAATTCCGGAAGATATTTATAATTGTGACTGCATATTATTGTTGTAAAAATATGTTCGTTATCAAGAATTTGCAGCAGCAATTTTTTGTCTGCATTTTTATTTGTAAGTTTGACAAAGGTGTAAAGATATGCATCAGTAGAGTTAAGTATATTATGAATATAAGCAATAAGCTCTTTTTGAAGATTATCCGGAACGTCTGCAATATCAATATAGCTTATTTGGTTTGCGTCAATAGCATTTTTTAATCCGTCAAGTTCCTCTTTTGTCTCTGCAAAAACATTTGCTTCCCGGTATTTTAACAATTTGTGTTTTAAAAGTGCCAGCTCCGGAATACTTGACTGTTCGTATTGTTGAGAAACAACATTCAAGAAGGTGTCAAACGGAATAAAATTCCCTTCGACTGTTTTTGTATATTCCTGAACTTCGTAAAAAATATCCTGGATAACAGCCTTACTTGCCGCATCAACTTCGGTTAAGTCATTTTCGTAGATATAATCTATCATTCTGGAGTTAAGCGGCAGTTTAAAATCACGTTTAAATCTTATTGGTTCAAATTCGCCAAACGTATGGTCAATATCAATTACAACGGTTTTTTCGCTATATTGTGCAAGCTGTAATGCGGAATTTTTTACTATAGTTGCTATATTTTCAAATTTTTCAGCACAAATTGTCAGATTCTTTTCAAATATTGTTTGATCAACTTTCAGCATTATATTTTGCTGGGCAAGCTCTCCGAAAGCAATTGGTTTTTCCATAGGAAGAAGTTTTAAAATATCTTCAGAATTTAAATGTGAAAGCTGCGCTTTTATAGAGGGAACAGAGCCGTCATAATTATCGACAATGCCGTCATCATTAAATGTGAAGATTAATCTTGCTATTGCGTAGTTTGTGTTGACTTCAGCTTTGAGATTTACTATTTGTCCTACATAGGATTTATTGTTGTCAACAAGTGCAATGAATTTTGCAAGTGCTATTTTGTCATCATCGTTATATGATATTTTTACAAGATTATTCTTAATCTCCAAAAGTTTCATAAGTTTTCCCTCTCTGTGAAATTATTTTATCACGAATATGCGACTTTTTTCGGATTTTATTTACATTCTTTACTATTTGTTATATCAACCAGATTATTGTAAATGTCAATAGTTGCCGGACAAATCTTTAGTTCACGTTTTACAAGACTTTTTATGGTTTCTTTGTAGCATCTTAAAAGTGCCTTATCAAGTCCGTTATTTTCTTTAAGAATTTGGCAAATTTCTTCACGGTATTCTTTGTCACGGGTGTTGGGTTCAATTTTATCAGCAAGGAAAATTATTTTTTCAAAAGTCGTCATATCCTTTTTGCCTAAAGTATGCCAGCGGATAGCTGACAAAATTTCATCATCGCAAACTCCAAAATCTTTGTTAGCGCAAAATGCACTTACGGGCGCGTGAAGGGTTTTGTAATTCATTAATTCATTTTCATCTACTTTTAAATTTTTATGAATAATATCAAGAAGCTTATTATTGTCAAAACATTTTGCACAATCGTGTAAAAGTCCTGCTATGTAAGCTTTATTTTCATCTTCAAAAAATTGACCCGCCAATTCTTTCGCACATTGAGCTGTCCCAAGACAATGCTGATAGCGTTCTTCAGTTAGATTTTTTTTCAGCCAGTTTAAAATTTCCTCTTTACTAATTTTTGTATAATCCATTTTTTTCTATGTATCCTTTTACTTTATCCGTTACTAAACCAGTTATATCTTTACCGTTTTTGATGTTTTTTCTTATATTGCTTGATGAAACATCCTGAAAATCCATCTTAGCGAAGGTAAAATCGTAACCTTTTTCTTTTAATTCTTTATATTTTCTGTCATCAGGTTCATTTTCTCTTACAAATACTATAAAATGCACCAGATCTTTGAGTTTTTCTGTTTCATACCAGGTATCTATCTGCTTAAACGCATCTGTTCCGATGATAAAATTAATTTTCCCTTCAATGTCATATTTTTTGTAAAGCTCAAGTATTGTGAGGTATGTATAAGAATTCCTTTCATTATGGTATTCAATATCCGAAACTTTAAATTTAGGGTTGGAAAGCGCTGCAAGCTTTACCATTTGTAATCTGTGAGGGGTAAGTGACACGTCATAATTTTTGTGAGGTGGTCTGTATGCCGGAATAAATATTATTTTATCAAACCCGTAATTTTTCAGCACATAATCCGCCATTTTTAAATGAGCGGTATGTATCGGGTTAAAAGTTCCTTGAAATACGCATAATTTCATAAATCCATTTTAGCACAATGAAAAAAATCATTATAAAAAAAACCTGATTTTTTTTCAAAATCAGGTGAAAATTTGTAGGGGAAAAATAAATTGGAGTTAGTAAAAAAACTTTTAATAGGAATATAGGATATTAGATTAAATGTAAAGCTTGTTTATTGTACATCGCAATGAAATTCATCTGCTCAAATAATAAATCGGATTTGTCAACAAACGGTTGTACATTGTTAGCTGTTGTTGTAACTTGTTCGTTATACATATCTTTTAATTTTTCATCAATCTTCTTTAAATTAGCTACTGCCATTTGTGAAGCCTCTCTCAATTCTTACATATATATAAAGTATATACTCTTCCTACGATTTCAAAAAAGGTAAAACTTGTTACATTTCGTTACATTAAGTTTAAAAAGGCAATTATACGGCGGATTTTGTTTTTATATATAATATAGGTAGGCAGTATGGTTAGTAACAATATCAATCCGAAATATAATATTCCGATGCAGGCTGCGGGACAGTCTTATGTTGGCGGGAACACTCCGTCAATGCAGGCTCTTGACGGTCAGGCAGTGAAGCAGTCAGTTGATAATTCATATCTTGCAAATCGTGTTAAGGCTTCAGAGGAAGCAAATCCTAATGCGACGTTAGGTTTAACTCTTGCAACATGGTATGCTTTGGCACAGGCTATGGATAAATTCGGGCCTAAATGTGCAGGAGAATATGACAAGTCAATACTTGGCAAAATCGGTAACTTTGGTGATAATGTTCAAACAAAGTTTACAAATACGACAGTTGGTAAAGGTGTTCAAAAAGTCTACCACGGTATTGGAAAAGCCTGGCATTGGCTTACAGGAAAAAGTAAAGTTGCATACGCTTTAGAAAATACACCGACACAGGCTGAGTGGAAATTCGCAAAAAATTCAGGTGCCGGTCTTAAGGGATTTTTGGCTATGGATACCGATCAATTGTTCGGTTATTTTATGAAGCCTATTGACGATGTTAATAAACTTGAACAATTCGGTTATACAAAAGAGCAAATTGACAATGTGGCAAAAACATTAAAGGGTTTGAATAAAACCGATAAAGCAGCAGCTCTTGCAAAAGAAGAATTGAAAGCTTTGGGTATAAAAGATTCAAGTATTGACAAGATATTTAATAAAAAAGGCATACATGGCTTAAATGAATATTCAAAACATATAAAGGCAAGAAAGCTGGGCTTCAGAAACTTAGCAGAATATGAAAGTGTTTCTAAAGATGCTCTTGGAAATATCGATAAAATTCATCAGGCTTTGTTGAAAGCGGATGATAAAATGGCTATTTCCGTAAGCCGAAAATACGGTGCTTTGGGTAAGGTTAAAGGGCACTTTTTCGGAAGAAAAGTTTCTATTCCTGAATTGAGAAATAAATTTACTGCAACATTAGGCAAAGGAAATAAGACAAAACTCGGAAGATTTTTGCCGAAAGCATTTTCATATTTCCTTGAAGGTACTACAAACAGATTTGCAGGCGGTAAACTTGCGGTATTTATGCAAGCATTTATCTTTGGTGATATGTTAGCAAATTCATTTATTGCGCCAAAAGGTGAAAAATTTAAAACCTTTATGGAGCGTTTTGTGAACGATTTTTCATACTTTATGGCATTACCGTTAGCTTATGTTGCAATGCACAAAGTCGGCGGTATGAAGTATGCCGGTCTTGATAAACAAGGTGTTGTAAACTATCGTGCGGCTTTAAAAGCTTTTAACGAAAAAGCAAAAGCAGGCGGATTCGCTACAAAAGCCGAATACAAAGCAGCTAAAAATGCTTTATCAGATATGTTAAGAGCCAATGTTAAAAATCCTATAACACGTATGTTTAAAGGTATCGGCAGATTTATAAATATGGGTAATGAAACCCGTGCCGCTTATAAATCAGCATCAAAAATGAATTTGAATTTATTAAGAAAAATACCTAACTTCTTGAAAAATTTAGGCGGTGTACCTTTGAGACTTGCAATTCCTATGGCGGTAATCGTTCCTGTTATTGCAAAAGCTTGTACAAAGGCTGAAAATAAAGTCTTTGGTAAACCGACTAAATCAGTTCTTGACGAAGAAAAAGAAACGGAAGCTACAGAACCTGTTCAGAATCAAGCCGGCAACAATCCTTTTAACAATCAGCCGACTGTAATTCCGAATACTCCGACCAATTTGTTGAACATGTATAAAAACGGTCAAAAGTATCAAAGCCCTAATTCAACAGTTACAAATAATGTGAATAACACTACCATAATTAACGGCGAACAGAAAAAAGATGATGACAAAGTTTTGGAACCTGTAAGAACTTATATTCCGTCACCTGTAGGTGTGCAAATCCAAGGTGAAGATCAAACAGCCGGCATGGCAGCGCTTGCCCGTGCAGATTTGGCAGAAAAACAGGCAATGGAAACTCTTGCAATGAGATGGTAGGCTATTGAAAACCGATATCATATATGCTAAAATGTTAATGCTCCGGACGGGTGTTAATTTTGTTCCTACATTTATTTAAAAGGGAGAGTTGACTCTGTCAGGCATTGCAGTATACCCGCCGATTAACCATCGCCAGCGGGAAACGGATTTGCCGAGGCGCTCACCCACCTGCGAGACCGGCAGGTAACAAAATCGCGCTCGTTTGGGGCTTTTTACTTGCATTATTTTAATTTATTAAGTCATTACACAGGGTTCGTATAATACTTTATTGGGCTACGAGGCGGCAGGTGTCGGCGATACAACAGGCGATGGTAACACCGGCGTCGGATATCGAGCATTATATCAGAACAGCTCTGGCAGTAATAATACTGCAATCGGTAATCAGACGTTATGGCGTAACAGCTCTGGCAGTAATAATACCGCAATCGGCAATCATGCGTTATCTGGAAACGATACCGGTAATTATAATACTGCAATCGGTCCCAGTGCATTAAATGGTAATAGCTCTGGTGAAAATAATACAGCCAGTGGCTATAGGGCGTTGGTTAGTAATGGTACAGGCAGTAATAATACGGCCTTCGGCTATAAGGCATGTGCAGAGGTAACAGGATCAAATAAAACTTGTATTGGGGCAAATTCAGGTCCAGTGCATAGTTCTTCTATAGCCAAAAACGATGCGGAAGCTGTATATTTGGGAACCTCCTCCGCTACTGTTTATATCCCCGGTAATTTGGTCGTAAGCGGCACATTTACCGCTCCGCAAACTTCCGACAGGCGCCTTAAAAATATCAAAGGAGAAAACAAATCAGGATTGGCACAAGTGCGAGAATTAAAGGTATATGATTTTACATTTAAAAATGATAAAGAACATAAACCGCATGTCGGAGTAATTGCGCAGGATTTGGAAAAAGTATTTCCAAATGCGGTAATAAAAGGTGATGACGGGTATCTAAAAATTCGTCGTGATGACATGTTTTACGCAATGGTAAATGCAATAAAGGAACTTGATGCAAAATTAACAGCCCTTGTTGAGGAAGTTAAATCAGTTATTGCAAGAATTGATAAGCGTGACGAAGAAATTAAAGCTTTGCAGGATGAGGTTAAATCTCTTCAAGCTGAAAATGCAACGCTGAAAAAACAAAATCAGGATTTTGAACAGCGTTTGGAAAGACTGGAAAAACTTTTTTAACATCCCCCCAGGATGTAAGGGGCCGAAATTTTCGGCTCCGTTTTTCTTGTTGATTGATTTGAAAAAATGTGCTAAAATCAGGTTATGCAGAATAAGGTTTCAACAATAATTTTAACGGATAATGAGCAGACTCGTAATGTCTTAGAGCTTTATTTGAAAGAGTTTGAACATTTTGAAGTGCTGGATAAATTCCCTGAATATATGGAAATTTTCGATACTCTTTCATCTCTTGATAAATCTGTTTTGATTGTTGATGTTTCTGATAATGCAGATGCAAAACTTGAATTTATCTCTGTTGTAACCCAAAATATTCATAACTGCAAGGTGCTTGTATTATCCGACAATCCTTCGGTTGATTTGATTGTAAGGGTTATGAGGGCCGGTGCTAAAGAGTTTCTTGCACTGCCATTGATTAAAACGGAATTTATTGATGTTTTGACTAAACTGAATGAATCTCTTTTTTGTGCCCCTAAAAAGGATACAAAATGCAAGATTATTTCCATATTTTCAAACAAAGGCGGAATCGGAAAAACTTCAATTGCATCTAATCTGGCACTGGAGCTTGCAAAAATTACAAAGGAAAATGTTGCGCTTTTGGATTTAAATTTTCAACTTGGCGATATTACAACTTTTATGGATTTAAAGCCGTCTTTTAATATTTCTTATATGCTGGAAAATCTTGACAAAATGAATGAGGATTTCCTGTTGAGCACAATGGAAAAATATAAGAATACAAGTTTGTATGTGCTTGCGGATCCTCCGTTTTTCAAGCAGGCAGCCGATATTTTGCCGGAACATATTACGAGATTGTTTTCAATGCTTAAAAAAACGTTTTCATATATTATAGTTGATGCGGAGTCCAGTTTTGATGCCAAAAATATTGCGGCGCTCACTGAATCCGATTTAATCTTTCTTGTGACTATTGCGAATCTTCCTGCGCTCAGAAATGCACAAAGATGTCTTGAATTGTTTGAAAGGTTAGGTTTTGATAAAAATAAAACCCAGATACTTTTAAACCGGTATATGGAAAACGATGAGATAAGTATTGAGGATATTGAAAGTGTTATGGGCAGAAAGGTTTACTGGAAAATCCCGAATAATTACTTTACAATGATGTCCTCAATTAATAAAGGAATTCCTGTAAGCGATATAAATCCGGATTCTAATGTTGCAAAAAGCTATAGAGATCTTGCATTGCATTTGACGGACAGTATTTACAGAACAAATTTGATGAAAAAGTATGAAAATATTATAAATTAGGAGGTATTTTGGGTTTAAGCGACAGATTTAAGGACGAAAAAAAGAAATCATCTTCAAAAAAATCAGACAAAAAATCTGAAAAGGTTGTTGAAAAAAAATCAGCATACCCTTCACATGTTCAGGCCGATTTGGAAATGCTTGAAGACATTGAGTGCATGGTGTTGAATAAAATTGCATACACGCCTGTTTGGTTTGAATTCACTGAAGACGAGCAGAAAAAACTTATAAGGGACTATCTTAATGCAAGGCTTGCATTGCCTGAAAATGCTGCATTAATCCTTACAGAGGCTGAAAAAGATATTTTTGTGACAAGAATTCTTGCTTCCGTATAGTGGATTTTTCTGTTATTTGTTATAAACTTTTGTTATGCAGTACAAAAAGTTTAAATTAGACTCAAAATACAGACCGGCCGGTGACCAGCCAAAAGCTATTGATGCTCTTGTCGACGGGCTTAATAAGGGTGATGATGCCCAGACGCTTTTGGGTATAACAGGCTCCGGCAAAACTTTTACTATTGCAAATGTGATTGAGCGTGTTCAAAAGCCAACGCTTATAATTGCCCATAACAAAACGCTTGCCGCACAATTGTATAATGAATTTAAAGAACTTTTCCCCGAAAATGCGGTTGAATATTTTATAAGTTATTACGATTATTATCAGCCTGAAGCTTATATCCCCAGAACGGATACCTATATAGAAAAAACAGCATCAATTAATGAAGAAATTGACAGATTGAGGCATAATGCAACAAGATGTCTTAATGAACGTAGTGACGTTATAATTGTTGCATCAGTAAGCTGTATTTACGGTTTGGGGTTGCCTGAAAATTATTTTAAAGGTTCTGTTGAATTGAAAGTCGGGGACGCAGTTGACAGGGATGATTTGTTAAGACACCTTGTTAATGTTCAATATAAGCGTAATGATCTTGTTCTGGAACGCTCAACCTTCAGAGCAAGAGGCGATATCGTTGAAATTATGCCTGCTTATGAAAAGATTGTCACGAGAATTTATTTCTTTGGCGATGAAATTGAAAAAATTATAAGAATTGATAATGTTTCAGGAGAAATTCTTGAAACGCCGGAAAGTGTTGTAATTTATCCTGCTGTTCACTATCTTTCTTACGATGAAAATGTAGATGAAACAATGGATTTGATTAATGCCGAATTAAAACAGCGCTTGAATGAATTGAATGCTGAAAATAAACTTGTGGAAGCTCAAAGGCTTGAGCAGCGGGTTAAATACGATATGGAAATGATTAAGGAGATGGGCTATTGTTCGGGGATTGAAAACTATTCACGAATTATTGAACGCCGCCCCCCGGGCTCTCCTCCCGCAACGCTTTTAGACTATTTTAAGGGTGATTTTTTAACAGTAATTGATGAATCCCATGTGACTTTACCGCAATTAAAAGGTATGAGCCACGGTGATGCCTCAAGAAAAGATGTCCTTGTTGAATATGGGTTCAGACTGCCTTGTGCAAAAGACAACAGACCTTTGACATCTAAAGAATTCTTTGAAAAAGTCGGGCAAAAGATTTATATTTCAGCTACCCCCGGTGAATTTGAACGTGAAACATCAGAGCAATTGGTAGAACAGATTATCCGTCCGACAGGTCTTGTTGATCCGAAGATTTCTGTTCGCCCTATTGATACACAGATTAATGACTTGAAAAATGAAATTCAAAAACGCGCTGATAAAAATGAAAGAGTATTGATTACAACCCTCACAAAGAAAATGGCAGAGGATTTGACGGATTTCTTTATTCAGGAAGGTATAAGAGTCAGATATCTTCACAGCGAAATCCAATCACTTGAACGCGTGGAAATCTTGCGTGATTTGCGTTTGGGGGAATTTGATGTGCTTGTCGGGGTAAACCTTTTGAGAGAAGGGCTGGATATTCCGGAAGTTTCTCTTGTCGCCATTATGGACGCGGATAAGGAAGGCTTTTTGCGATCTGAAACAAGTTTAATCCAGACAATCGGACGTGCCGCGCGTAATGCCTGCGGCGAAGTTATTATGTATGCGGATAAAATTACTGACTCTATGAAAAAAGCAATCGCTGAAACCGAAAGAAGACGCGAAATTCAAATAGCTTATAATAAAAAATACGGAATTATTCCGCAAACTATTAAAAAGCCTGTTGAAAATAATTTGTTGTCGCTTGTTGCAAGTTACCGCGATTTTGAAGACGTTGTTGCCGAAGAAATGGTTGATCTTGGCATTGAAACAAAAGATTTGCCGAAACTTATTGAAAAACTTGAAAAAGACATGCATAAGGCCGCCAAAATTCTTGATTTTGAACGTGCAGCCGAAATCAGAGACAAGCTTAAAAAATTACGTGAAATGCTTTAGTTATTGTTGTCCCTTGGAACTAATTCATAATCAATTTGTGCTAAATAATTTCCGGTAATCGCAACATTAATTGCAAGTGCCATACTGCATAAGAAAATAAATATAGGATTTTCTAAAGACAGAAATACTGCAAATAAATATGCGATAATTCCGATAAATAATCCGTTTACAAGTAAAAGCTGCGGTATAAAAAATATTATTGCAACAAGTATGTCCATACACGTATTTGAAATTAAAACGAGATTATAAGCATCTTTTAAATGTTGGGTTTTTGAATATAAAATCAAAGAAGTTATAATAATTGATCCAAGAATTAACCAGACAATAATTGCATAAATTAGCTGTATATTAGGCACAGGAATAGGTATTTTTATTGCAACAAGCATGTTGCCTATCCATAAGCCAAGTCCTAAAATAGGACCAATTGCAAATATTGCTTTAAATGCCGTTATGCAAAACGTTATAATATTAAAAGTCGGCAAAACATAGTTCTGTCCGTTGCGGACATTATATATGCATGTTATCAATATGCTTATAAGCATTAATACAGTAAACGCTCCAAGAAAATAGAACCATCCCATATTTCCCTGACTAAATAACATATAGCAGATAAATACCGGAATTGCATATAAAAAATATTTTACAAATGCAAAATCATCATTAATAGCTTCTTCCACTGCATCTTTAATGGATGCCATAACTATCCTCCTAAATATACTGTTCATTTTTAATTGTACCATATTATTATAAAAAATACAACCCTTAGAACGGTAATTTTATGGTGAATTCGGTACCTTTTGCAGGTTCGCTATGCAAAAAAATCTTACCATGATGCAGCTTTACAAGTTCTTTTATAATGGT
This sequence comes from Candidatus Gastranaerophilales bacterium, assembly GCA_944323695.1. Taxonomy (GTDB): domain Bacteria; phylum Cyanobacteriota; class Vampirovibrionia; order Gastranaerophilales; family Gastranaerophilaceae; genus SIG32. Next base: position 24,464 of record CALUTI010000001.1, on the reverse strand, counting down.
TAACCCGAGTCCGTTTGAATTTTTTTCTGTTCCGAGCTGTACAAATTTGTCAAATATTTTTTTATGGTATTTTTTATCAATACCTATTCCGTTATCCTTGATTTTTAAAATAGCAAATTTTTCATCTTTTTCTATAAACAGGTCAATTTTGCCGTCTTGCGGGGTATATTTGATAGAATTGGTGATTAAATTGAAAAGTATTTGTTGGATTTTATTATAGTCTGCTGAAATTTTTGTATTTTCGCAATAGTGTTTTGTAATTTTTAAGTTTTTCTTTTGGGCGAGAGGATTTAATATATTGCAGACTTCATCAGCGGTTTGTTTAAGCTCAAAATTTGTAATATTCAGCTTCATGGATTTTGCATCAAGCTTTGAAAGGTCAAGAATGTCGTTTATCATTCCTAAAAGATGAAGTGACGCGATTCTTATGTCATTTATGTATTCTGTCTGTTTTTCATTAAGGGCACCGAATATCCCTTCAGCCAAAAGCTCAGAGGAGCTTATAACAGCATTAAGCGGAGTTCTTAATTCATGTGAAAAGTTCGCAAAAAAATCATTTTGAGTTTTTGCTGATTTATAGGCTTTATTGGTTTCCAGAATGCCTTCTTGAAGCGTTTTTACCTGAGCGGAAATAATTTTAGACATTTCTGCATCTTTAATTAAGTTGGCTATTATTATTGCACAGGTTTTAAATATAGTTTTTTCTTCTTCCGAAAAATCTGTATCGCGGGTTATTTTTATGTAACCGAATATTGCATTCTTAATTTTTAAATCCTCAAGAAGTTCAAATTTTTGTGAATTTTCCGGCGCAAATGTGTATTTTTGATTGCCGGAGAGACAAATTAAGCCGGAATTGAAATTGATTATCTTTTTTAAGACGACAAAAATTTCTTCGGGTTTTTCCCGAACCTCAATTGTAAAAAAGTCGTTGAGTTTCTCTAATGCTTTTTTATACACTTGCTTTGTATCCGATATATCTTAAGTTTCTAAAATAGCCTTCATAGTCAAGTCCGTAGCCGACGACGAATTTGTCATCTATGTCAAATCCGTAATAGTCAGGCTCAATATCCGTAACCCGTGAGATTTTTTTATCTAAAAGCGAACAGAATTTTGTGCTTCTGGTTTTGAAGTTGTTGTTTATAAAATCCAGCAGAAATTTTGCGGTGTGACCTGTGTCTATTATATCTTCTATTATCAAAACGTTTTTGTCGTTCAAATCAGGCAGAGAAATATCCACGGCATGAACCTTTCCTGTTGAAACTGTTCCTGTGCCGTAGCTGGATAATCTTATAAATTCCATTTTTAAAGGCATTTTCAGGTGCTTTACAAGATCAACCGCAAACATTACGGCGCCTTTTAAAACGCAGATAGCTATTACTTCTTCATTTTTATATAAGTTATTCATTTTATCCGCAAGTTCTTTGATTTTATTTTGAATCTGCTCTTCCGTGAATAATATTTTAAGTTCTTCCTGTTTTATTTCCATAACCTACCTCTTTTCTAATTTTAGCACATGCGTCGGATGTGTTACAACTTTTATTTTATCACTTATTCCAAGACCTGGGGCCCATAAAATTTCATTATCTTTGCATAAAAATACAAGATTATCCCTTTCGTGTTTTGGAATTTGTTTTGACATTAAATATTTTTTTAATTTTTGTCTGCCTTTTGCGCCCAACGGCTGAATCAGGTCGCCGTCTTTTCTTGTTCTGAGCGTAAAATCGATTTTCTCAATTTGAATATATGCTGTTAATTCTTTATCCGGCGGGTATTTTTCGGGTTTTTGTAAACATTTTTTGATTGTAAATTTATAGCCGCCTAAATCAAAATTGCCGGTTGATTTTATCTGAATTTCTGGAAATGAAATGTGTGCTGAATCTTTAATAACGGTAATTTTTTTGTTATTTACAAAAAGCCACTTGCCTGTGGTCAGGGAATATTTTTTACCGGATTTTGAATTTTTATTTTCATTGATAAATTCTGTTATATCTTCGATTTTTTTTCTGTCATAGTCAAGATTGAGTTTTCTGACAAATTTATGCACTGCTGTGTTTTGTAAAAATTTATCTAAATTACAAAATTCTTCCGGGGAGTAATTTTCAAGTTTTTTTACCTTTTTTTCTAAAATTTTGTTAGCAAACTGCGCGGATTGTGCGATTTTATTCAGATTTTTTTCAATGTCCGGCGTAATTTCTTTTAATGACGGAAAAATTTCATAACGGATTTTGTTTCGCTGATAATTTGTATTGAAATTAGAGCTGTCGATATTAGGGGTTAAATTGTTTTCGCGGCAGTATTTTTCAATTTGTTCTCTATATACATTCAAAAGCGGTCTGTAATAAATTCCGCGTTTTTCGTGGATGCCTTCAAGCCCTGTGAGTCCTGTGCCTTTTATTATTCTGTAAAAAACAGTTTCGGCGTTGTCATTTGCGTTATGGGCGGTCAGAATAATTTTTGAATTGAATTTATCCGCGCATCTTTGAAAAAAATCATAACGTGCATCCCGCGCGGCAGTTTCCGTATGCGGGACATCCTTGGATAACTTTTCCGAATAAAAATTGATTTCTGATGCAAATTGTCTGCAATTTTCTTCTTCCTGGTCGCTTTCTTCCCCTCTCCAGTTGTGGTTAAGGTGGATTGCGTACAAGTTCAATCTGTATTCGGGGGCAAGTTTTTGCATAATATCCAAAAGACACATTGAATCATAGCCGCCTGAAAAAGCAATTAGAATATTACTTTCGGGCTTTAGCAAATCATATTTTTCTAAAAATGATTTGACCGTGTCAATTAACATTTATGTTTTTTAATTCCCTCTTTAATTTCAACAGCGTCAACACCAAGCTGTTCCAGTGCTTTCATGGCTAAAGATGTCGGCTCTGTTGTTATTGCTAAAAGCATGTGTTCGGATTCAATACGCTCTTTATTGTCTTTTTTGGCAAACTCCCATGCTTTTTCAAGCACTCTTTTTGCACGTTTTGTGAAAACTATCTCTTTATCAAAATATTCGTTGCCAAACCCTATTAGTTTTTCCACGACATCGCGGGCATCTTTTATGTTTATTTCAAGTTCGGTAAGTACGGTTGCGCCTATTCCTGTTGCTTCGCCTATGATTCCAAGCAGAAACATTTCAGTGCCGACAACGGATCTGCCGAGTCTTCGTGCCTCTTGTTTTGCAAGCCTTAAAATCGTCAAGGTTTCAGGCATCTGTTTTTCTATTGGTTTTATAATACTGTGCGCAAGGTCGTCGTCATTTACATGTAATTCTTTTAAAATATCGTATGCAACGCCTTTTTTGGTTTTTAAAAGCCCGAGCACAATGTGTTCCGGCAGCACAACAGATGAGCCTAATTCTTTCGCTGTTTGAAGCGCAAGACTCATTGCACGAAATGCGTTCGGCGTGAAAATTATCTGCCTTCCTTCATATTCTGATTGGCGGGATTGAATATTTGATAATTTTTCTTCAAAATTTTCAGCTGTAATACCGTATTGCGCGAAGATTTTGGTTAAATCTGACTCTTTATCTTCAAGAATTGATGAAATAATTTGTTCTGTTCCCAAAATTTCGTAATTCGAAGCAGAAAGCTTGGAAACCGCACGTTCAAATACCGCGGCTGATTCTTTGCTGTCAAAAATAGAGTCGGTTTCTTTTGAAAGGTTTATCTCAGGCTCTTTTGCCTCATCAATTTCAGGATGGTAAAGGCGTTTTGTTTTGCGCTGAACAAGTTTTTCCAGAAGATTTTTTGACTTTTGTATGTCAAAACCAAGTCTTTCAAGTGTATTACAGTTGTTTGAATTTTTGTCTGTTATTACCGCAAGGAATAAATGTTCATACAAAACCGTTGCATTACCTGAACGCGCAGCTAAATCAAGGGTTCTTCTTAAGATAACCTTCATTGCATCACTGAATGCAAGTGCCGGCAGATTCAATTCTGTTGTTTCAAGTTTTGATGATTTGGCAAGCTCTTTTTCCAAATCTTCAAAATTTATGTTATAAGATTTGAAGATTTTTAAAGATATGCCTTTTGCCTCTTTTACAAGCGCCAAAAGTAAGTGCTCAGGCATAACACATGTCGAATGCTCATCTTTTGCGATATTTTGTGCTTCTGTTACTACATTTATTGCTTTTTCGGTAAATTTTTCAAACAAATTATTCTTCCTCGTCCATACTTTCTATGTATTCAGCTACCTTATCAAATTCCGCATCGTCATCAATGCTTTCAAAGACGTAGTCTTCGCCTTCCTGTGAAAGTCTCATTAATACAACTTCTTCTTCCTCTTTGTTATCTGATTCCGCCGGAATTAAAAGTGCATATTCCTGACCTTCAACTTCTACTATATCATATAATTCAAAATTAATGACATTTCCGTTTTCATCTACTGTTTCAATTAATTGTTTTTCGTCGCTTACCATAATTAATTTTCCTTTCTTCTTGCAAGATATTGTTCCAGTATAATACAAGCACTCTCAATATCAACCAGACCTTTATCTTTTCTGAAATCTATTTTTTTATTGCGTAAATTTTCTTCTGCGGTTTCTGATGTTAATCTTTCGTCCTCAAATATTATCTCATAGTCGTTAATTTTTTGTGCAAATTCGCGGCAGTCTTTTGCCTGAATTCCTTCGGTGTTATCCATATTTAAAGGTAAACCGATTACAATTTTTTTTACATTGTTTTCTTTGGCTATTTTATGGATTGTTTCAAGCGCTTTATCTTCGGGCTGTCTTTCTATATAAGAATGACCTGATGCCAGCATAAGCAGGTAATCGCTGAGTGCGACTCCTATACGTTTTGTGCCTATATCAAGAGCCATTACTTTGTACATACCCATAAATCCTCTATCTTTGAAATTATTTCATCCAGTTCTTTTAGTGTGTAACGCCCATTATTAAGTTCGGTATTGAATTTGAGGCTTACGTAATATTCATAAATGCTCTTTTCTAGAATATTTTTGAAAAATTCCTGTTTGGCGCTTTCGTCAAAGTACAAATTATAAAGCAGATTTGCTTCATCAGGTTTGTTTTCGCATAATTTTAAATATGCTGACGCCAAAAGCCTTTCTGACCAGATAATTTTTTCTTCGTTGTAAAAAATCTTATCAACATATTGGTCAATCAGGTTATCCAAATCGTCGGTTTTTTCACTCGTTAATTGCTCAAATTCGTCACTGTAGTTTGCATCTAAAAACCATTTTTCCATAAAATCCATGTCAAAAATTTTGTTCAAATCAGTCTTTGTAATGGTTTTTTTCTCAAATTTATCCGATAGCAGCTCATTAAAAGATTTTGTGCTGCCTTCTATATCGTTCAAAAGATTTTTCCAACAGATATATTCATAGGGTAAAAGCCAGTTATTTGCACTTTTTTGCGAGATTTTTTCCGCATTTAGAAGTATTGTTTTTAGATTTTCCGGTGTAATATAGACTTCTTTTTCGTTTTTATAAAACCTTTCAATTATCTTGTCGCATTCAAACTGTGAAATTTCGTTGAAGCCAAAGCAATCTCTTATTCCGTGGTAATCATCAATAACAACAGCCGCAAATCTTATTTTATTCTCCGGTGTTTTTCTTGTAAAAATGAGAGCCTGATTGCCGTGACCGTCGGGGTATGTTATGCAGAACTTATAGGGCTTTGATTCCGAGAGAATTTTTTTATAAAATTCGTGCGTATTATCTTCTCTTATTCCTGCAATTTTTAGAGTGGAAAGACTTTTTTTAATAAGCGGTTTAAGGTTATCTGAAGCTGTTTCAAGCGCATTATTCAAAGCATGAAACGCAAGCTGGGATTTGGATTCTCCCAATAGTTTTAAGGCTTCAAGTCCTGCTTCACTGTCCGGCTGTGATAAAAATACCGGAATAAGCATGTTGCTCAAGGCGTCTTCACTGTAGTCGGACGCAAGGGAATTTATAAGCGTAATTTTGTCATTTGTACTAAGTGATGTTAAAAAATCCAAAAAATCTATCTGAACTTCAGGGTTCACAATAGCATTATTAAGTAATTTTTTTGTATCTGCGTCTATAATTTCCGCATCTAAAAGCTCGTCACCCGTATCGAGTTCCCAGTTCGTATCAAGCCCGCGCAAAAAATTCACCGTAACTATTTTTACGTTATTCGGCACAACCGGATTTTTTAAAAGCTCCCAAAGACGCTTGGTCAATTCTTCCTTATCAGCGTATCTTTCCAGCAAAAAGCAAATAATTGTTCCGTCTTCTGTTTTTAAGTTATAAAGCTCTTTAAAAAGAATCTTTGCAATAGTTTTTTTATCATTTTGCGCATCAAGAAGCTTTATGCAGTCTATATATCTTGATATGTCATTAACATCTTTAAACTTTGAAATAAGATTAATAATTTCTGCTTTTATCTCAAAAGGATTAAGTTGTCTTATCATTTCATTCGGCATTATTTTTTAGCTTTCCCCCAAAAAGCGTCCAAAATCTGCTGTGCTTCCGCAGACGGCATTCTGTCGTTTAATATTAAATATTGAACGGCAATCATAGCACATTCGGAGCAAATATTTACTCCGGGGCCCTGTACCATTTTTAATACCTGTGTGTTTGGTCTGTGGCAGAAACTGCAATACACAAGATCTTTATCTTCTTCATCGTGATGTTCTTTTTTTGCCCCTAATTTTACGACTTTAGCCATGAACATATTCTCCTTTTGTTCTAATTGTAACTTAAATTAATAAAATTTGCCATATTTTTATTTTTCCCTTATAATTACTTTACAGATGTTTTTTGGTAAGAGGGGATGAAATGAAAAAAGCACTATTACTGGCTAGTATATTATTTGTTTCCGTAATTTCAACTGCCTGTATTAACAATTTTGCAGTACAAGAACTTAATTCAAAAGCTAAAGTTTATATGGAAGAAGGTGATTATAAAGCCGCAATTGAACGTTTAAAATCAAGTATTGATCTTGATGATACTATTTTTGAAACACATTATAATCTTGCGGTTGCATATACTCAGGATGAAGATTATGCAAATGCAATTGAGGCTTATAAAGATGCAATTGAGTTAAACCCTGACATGCCGGATTCGTATTATTCACTTGCTGTTGCTCAAGAAAATTTGACGGTTGACTTGAAAAGCGGAGCCGTAAGACTTAACGAGGATGGTGAAATTTTTACCCCTGATACTGATGATTTAGTTGATGATGAAGAAATATATGTGCCTGATGAAGCTGTTTTAAAAATGATTGATGATTTAAGAGCAGAGGCTTTGAAAAATTATCAGACATATCTTGAAAAAGCTCCGCAATCAGCTGATGCTGAAGAAGTTAAGCAGAAAATTGAAGCTTTAAAGGCGGCTCCTGAATCTGTTGCGGTTGAAGATTAATGATTATTCAGTCCCCCGGCGAAATTGCATTCAGTATTTTTAATTTCCCTGTGTATTGGTATGGGATTATACTTGCATTCGCGGTTTTTATCGGCGTTGTATGTGCTGAAATTCTTGCACGCAGATTTTCGGATATCCCGGAAAACTTCTTTATAGATAATTCCCCGCTTGTGATTATTTTGGGAATTATAGGTGCAAGACTTTACTACTGCATGGTGAATTTTTCTTATTATATTCAGCACCCCCTTGAAATTTTTGATATACGCCAGGGCGGGCTTTCTATTCATGGAATGATTGTTATAGGGATTGTTACCGTTTATTTTCTTGCTAAAAAATATCGGGTTTGCGTTTTAAAGCTTTTGGATGTGCTGGCATGTTCTGTTATTCTGGCACAATCTGCCGGCAGATGGGGAAATTTCTTTAATTCCGAAGCCTTTGGCTACCCGACGGGCGCGCTCTGGGGCGTTTATATTCCACCGGAAAACAGACCACTTCAATATTTTGATTCCGAACTTTTTCATCCTGCGTTTTTGTATGAATCTGTTTTGGATTTGGTTGTATTTTTTATCTTGCTTTTTATATTAAGAAAAACACACAGGTGCTCTGGCTATGCGTTTTTCTGGTATTTGATTTTGTATTCTCTGGTCAGGATTTTCGTGGAATACTTCAGAATTGACAGTGTGCTTAATATCGCAGGAATTCCTGTCGCACAGTGGGTTTCCTTTATCATTATTTTCGCGGCAATTGGCGGTTTAATTGTTTTAAAGTATAATAAATCGACATAGTACCTAATTGATTTTTTAATTTGTTTTTTAAATAATACTTTTATGAAAAGAAATTCTGAAAAGTTACCCCGTATCTGGCTTGGCGGTGCACATTTTGTTAATGATATTTATACGGGATTTTTAAACCCGATTATGCCGTTTATTGCTGCTAAAATCGGTATTTCTATGGCGGTTGCAACTGTTGTTTTGAGTATGTCGCATATTTTTTCTTCACTTTTGCAGCCTATATTCGGATTCTTTGCTGATAACATGCTTAAACGTGCATTTATTTTTTGGGGATTACTTTTTACTTCGTGTTTTATCCCTTTTGCGCCTGCTTCTAAAACTCTGCCTGTTATGATTGTTTTTATAATACTTGGAAGCCTTGGCTCCAGCCTTTTTCACCCTCAGGCTTTGGGGCTTGCAAATAAATATGCCGGTGCTGACAGGATTAAGTATATGGGAATTTTCCTCGGTATGGGAACTTTAGGTTATTCGGTCGGCCCCTTATTGTCTGCTTATGTAGCACAGTTTTGGGGACTGGATAAAATGCCTGTTTTGTCTGTTATAGGTCTTATTTGGGCCGGGCTTATGTTCAGGTTCGTGCCTAAAATTTCTAATCTTAAAATAGTTAAGCCGCATTATGAGCTTAAGGCTGCATTTAAGGCAATCCTTGGCAATCGTAAATTGAATATTTTGAATGTGATTTCAATGTTAAAGTCATTGATTTCAACATCATGCTTCATCCTTTTGCCATTTTTGTGGAAAAATATGGGGTATTCCCCTTTTTTTATAGGGACTGCATTGTTTATTTTTATTTTTGTAGGCGGTATCGGCTCAATGCTCAGCAACAAGTTTGAAAAATTGGTCGGAACTCGCAATGTGTTTTATTTCTCAATGATTTCAACTTTGCCTTTAATGTTTTTATTTGTTTTGACTTATAAAACTTTGCCTGCATTTTCATTTGCCGTTTATTTTGTTATGGGATTTGTAACTATGCTTGCTGTGCCTGTTACAATGAATATGGCGCAAAGTATTATCCCGGAATATAAAAGTATTATCGGCGGATTTATTAACGGCTTTTCATGGGGAATTGTTGCACTTATTATGTCTTTGAACGGTTACGTTGCCCAAACTTTTGGGATTACAAAAGTCTTGCTGGGCGTTTCCGTTATCCCTGCAGTTTTTTCCGTATTTGTTAAATATTTATTTGATGAAAAATTAAGCTAAAAGCATTAAAGAATGATTTTCATTATTCAAGCTGCCGCATTCGGCATTTCTATTTGTCGTTGCACTTGTTTTTATATCATAGCGCGGCTTACATCTGTCTGCAGCAATAGTATTTTTATCTCCGTTAAACGCATTGTCGCGTTTGTAACTTTGGCTGTCTTTAGCCGCGTTTAGCTTTGCAATAGATGATACAAGCATCTCTTAACCCCAAAATTATTCTTAACTACTTTTTTATTGTATTATAAACACCTTTATTTGGCAATTTTTTAATATTAAGTTTTGTAACAAAAATATTAAACTCTGAATTTGTATATTTTATATATACTTTATATATATAAGAACATTAAATTAACACGAGAGATGTTAAGAGAGAGATTATTTCCGTTTAAGTAAAGAGAGACTACTTCCTATTCCTATTTCCTAGAAAAAATTTAAGCCCCTTTATAAGGGGCTTTTTTTTAAACTGTTTCATCAATTTCGTGAATTTTAATAAAGTTCGTACCGCCGACAAGAACATTTGGAACGGAACCTGTTATAATTACAGTGTCGTGTGATTCAAAATTTAGTTTTTTCATCAGAAATTTATCCATTCTATCAAGTGAAGAACGGTCAATTTTTCTTTCAAATTTGAAAGTAATCGGAAATACTGCTCTATATAATTTAATTGCTCTGCAAATTCTCAAATCAGGGCAGCATGCCAAAATAGGAACGGACGGCTTGCTTTCTGATAAAAATACGGGAGTAAATCCGCTTCCGGTCAAAGCTACAATCGCTTTTATGTTAGGAACTTTTTTAATCATATCCGAAAGCGCCATACCGATTGCCATTGCCTGAGTATTATTTTGGTCAATCATCCTTTTCGGGAAGCAGTTGTGGTGTAAAAACAGACTGTTTTCTGCATTTTCTGCTATCAATTTCATCATTTTAACTGCTTCCGCCGGATATTTGCCTGCGGCAGTTTCTCCTGAAAGCATTATCGCATCAGTTCCGTCTAAAATCGCATTGGCAACGTCAGAGGCTTCCGCACGTGTCGGAATAGGGTTTTCTATCATACTTTCAAGCATCTGGGTTGCAACAATTACTACTTTGCTTTTAAAGTTGGCCTTTTTAATTATAGTTTTTTGTACGATAGGAACTTTTTCTGTTGAAATCTCTATTCCCAAATCGCCTCTTGCTACCATTATGCCGTCTGAAATCTCAATAATTTCATCAATATTATCTACGGCTTGCGGCTTTTCTATTTTTGAAATTATTCTTATATCGCTGTTTTTTGAACGTAGAATTTCTCTCAATTGAGCAACATCGTCTGCTGTTCTTACAAAAGAAAGTCCGATATAGTCAATTTTATTTTCTACTGCAAAATCAATGAATATTTTGTCGCGTTCTGTTAAAACATCTATACTGCCTGTGGAACCGGGAATATTTATACCTTTGCGCTGCTTTAGAAGTCCTTCTGTTAAAACTTCTGCGTAAATTACATCACCTTCGACTTTTTCCACAACAAGTTGAAGCTTTCCGTCATCAATTAGAATTTTTTCACCCTTTTTAACGTCTTTTGCAATCCCTGCATAATCTACCGGAATTATGTCTCCTGTCATTTTATCCTGATGACGGAATTTTAAAATTTCACCTTTTTTTATTTCTATTGGATTATCCAAATTCCCAATTCTGATTTTAGGACCTTGCAGGTCTAGTAATACCGGTATAAGTGTTTTTTCATCTTTTTCTACTTCTCTTATAATATCCAGAGTTTTTTGGTGTATTTCCGGAGTTTCGTGTGATGAGTTTATCCTGAACATTGTAACGCCGGCTTTAAAAAGTTCTCTTATTTTTTCTTTAGTGTTGCTCGCAGGGCCGAGAGTAGCAACAATCTTCGTCATAGTGTAATCTTTCATGGTATCTCCTCTTATGTATATTTAAATTATAATTAGCACTTTACAAATCATGATAATTACGTTATACTATAAACAAAAATTGTTTACTAGTGGTAAGAAAAGGAAGAGTAAAATGAAAAAATTATTTGCTGGGTTAATGGCTTTCAGTTTGATGGCCTGGAATGTGCTTCCGGTTCTTGCAGCTGATTCCGTAAAAATTATGGATGTCAGCAAAGATTATTGGGCAAGAGCTGAGATAGCGGAAGTTGTCTCTGACAACATTATGACACTTGACGGTGCAGGTAATTTCTATCCTGAAGATACTGTTCAAAGAGTTGAGTTTGTCAAGTCATTATTGAAATTATTGTCTAATGACAATCTTAATGTAAATATCAAGAACATTTTTACTGATGTTGCAACATCAAATCCTGATTATTCAGACATTTTACGTTCTCAACAGTTAGGATTGGTTTACGGTTATCCTGACAGAACTTTCAAGCCTCAAAAGGTTATGACAAGAGCCGAAGTTCAATCAGTTATCAGCCATATTACAAAAGACGGCTCAGCTGATACTTCTATCTTGAATTATTTTGATGATGCAAATCAGGTTCCTGCATGGGCTGTAAGACCTTATGCAAAATCTTTGGCTTATGGTATTTATGTAAATTATCCGAATGCTAAAGAATTACGTCCGAATGATGATTTAACAAGAGCTGAAGCTGCTGTTCTTTTGGCCAGATTAAAAGACAAAATCGGTCTTGTTAAAGAAGAATATATCGGACCTGATTTGGAAAAAGTTATTGCTATCGAGCATTTGAATATGAAGAAAAATGCTCCTAACCATTCTGTAAAAATTACAAACAAAAGAAATATTATTTTGAGCGGTAACGTATTGGAAGTTTCCTTTACAGACAAATTTAGATCTGAAGCTGCATCAGCAGGCCAGGTTGTAAAATTTATTGCTCCTCAAGATATTTGTACTGATGAAGGAACAGTTTTATTCCCTGCAAACTCCGTATTTACAGGTGAAGTTTTGGAAGTTGTTCCTCAAAAATGGTTCAACAAAAATGCTCGCGTTTACATTCAATTGAATGAAGTTTGCTTACCAAGCGGTAAAACTGTAGATTTGAATGCTAAACCGTTCTATAGAAATTACGCATTGAAAGAAGGACCTTGGATGACTGCAGGTAAAGTTGCATTATGGACTGTTGGTCTTGGTGCAGTTGGTACAGGTGCCGGTGTTGGTTTTGCATTTATACCTAATCCTGCAAAAATCGGTACCGGTATCGCTATCGGTACTCCTATCGGCGCAGGCGTTGGTTTGATTACCGGTCTTGTAACTCCTGGTCTTAAATACCATGCAAAAGCAGGTGAACAAATTTATGTTATCCTTTGCGACGATGCAAGCATAACTAAATAAGTTTGCTTATCTGAATTTAAAAAAGAGCGAATCTTCGGGTTCGCTCTTTTATTATACTTTTTGTCACCTCCTTTTGTTTAAATTAGATTATCCGTTTTGATGTGGAAATATCGATTGCTATGTATAAAATGGTAATGTGGCTGATGTAAATCGGCTATTTGAAAAAAGGAGTAAATTATGAAAAAAACAATTGCGTCACTAGCTTTATTTGCATTTTTCTTTTTACCGGCACAGGGGGCTTTTGCCTGGACTTATGATGGTATTGGCAGTTTAAATCCTTTCACGGGATTTAGAAACTGTAATAAGTGTGAAAAAGTTAAATGTCACAAGGTTAAAAAGGCAAAATGTGACCCTTGCCAGAAGGTTAAAATTGTTCCTCGCTGTGAAAAGTGTACAAAAGCCTTCAACACTGAAGAAACTTGCCCTTGCCAGAGGATGAGTTACTAAAAAAGGCGCTTATTGCGCCTTTTTTTTAGTAATCAATGTCGTGTAAAACTTTAAATATTTTGTCTGTGATTTGCTGAATATATTCCTGGCTAACCATACCGTTAATAACCGCGTCTGCAATCTGGTAATTTGGTCGGATATATTCCTGTGCGGTTTTGTTTACGTCTTTAAACTGCATATCCGCTGCGGTTCCTGTTTTCCCTCTAAGTGCTGCGCGTTTGTACCAGCGCTCTTTGATAACTTCAAGCGGGGTAAATACATAAACTTTTACGTCCATTATATCCGCAAGACCTTTGTTTAATACGTATAAACCTTCTGTTAAAACAACTTTTGCAGGCTTTTTAAAATCGCCGTTAGGGTCTGAAACGCAAGTTACAAAATCATATTTGGGTGAAGTTACGCTTCTTCCGGCTTTTAATTCAAGCAAATGCTCTTTCATTAATTCCAAATCAATTGCATCAGGTGTGTCAAAGCTGAAGCCTGTTTTAAAAAGTTCTTCGTAACTTCCGGCTTCTTGTAACTCTTTAGAGGTGTCTTTATAATAATCATCGCATCGTATAACTGTATAGATACCTTCCTTTTTTTCTTTTACACAAGCTTTTATGGTATTATCTACAAAAACGGTTTTTCCTGACGCGCTTTCGCCCGTAATTCCTATCAAAAATGTTTTCTTTTTCTCCTGAACAACTTTTCTTGCAATATTCAGTATAAGATTTTCTGATGTCTTTAAAAATAACGGTTGAACTGCGTGTTTATCCTCTTCTAAAACTTTTTTTAAAGCCTCTACGATCTGTGAAATAACTTCCATATCGCGTCTGCTTGAATAATAGTCATAACTGGTTAATTGAAACTCTTTCATCAAAACTTCCCCTTATATAATTATTATTTTACTTTAAAGTTTTTAAATTTTCCCGTAATAATAAATTTTGTAACAATATTGTTTAAAAAATTAAAGATTTAGGAATAAAAATACGTATATAATCATGTGAAGCTAGATAGGAGTATAAAATAATGTATCAGGAAGAAATTTTTTCAAATGCAATTACTGACGCGAAAAAAGAGGGTTATGAATCTTTAACAAACGAAATTAAGGGTATGGAAGCAGCCATTGAAAGATTTTTCAATAAGATTTTTAATACATCGTCATGCGTTTCGGAACGTGATTACAATGTAACATCTTTATAAAAAATAAAAGACCGGTTTATACCGGTCTTTTATTTATGCTGCGAGGTTGCCATAATTCATCATAAACGGATTATAAAAATTATTCATAAAAGGATTGAACATTGTGTTACCCATAAACGGGGTGGACATATATGGCATCATAAATTGATTATTAAACGGATTAAATGAATTATATCCGTAATTAAATTTCCCCTGTGCAAGAGCAAACAGTGCATTCAGCCCTGCATCAGCTGTATATGAACCTGTGAGCTGCGGAGTGTTTGTTTTGTTTCCTGCAGGGGTGCCAATTGTTTGTAAATTATTCGGTGTGTTGTTGAGAGAAGCGGTAACTTTTTCAATGCTTTTGGCAATATCTTGAGCATCTTTTTCGGAGGCTACATTACCTGCCTGAAGATTTTCACTTGCGTTAATTGCAAGTTCTGCCTGAAGTTCCGGATTCTCTTTTGCAGCTTCTGCAAGTTTTTTTGTCTGTTCTTCCTGAGCTATTTCAAGCTCATCTTTTCCAACGACTGCTCTTGCGGCTTTTCCTGCAAGCCAGCTGCCTAAAAGACCGCCTGCAATACCGATTATTGCTCCGACAGCACCTCCAACTGCAGTTCCTATAGGTCCGCCGATACATGTACCGATTGTTGCACCTATTTTGGCACCTGCAATTCCGCCAACTTTTGCCCCAATTGCAAAACCTGCTGTGTCAGCTGCAACTTTTACGGCAGATTTACCTAATTGTTTTGTACCCTTTTTAGCTCCGAGTTCTTTATATGTTTTTACTACATTTGGAGCCTCTGCTACAGCTGAGATAACAGCCATTGCGCCGCCTGCTTTTGCACCTTTTGAAATTACTTTAATTGCTTTATTGCTGCTTATAGTACCTTTCAAAACTTTATTTTCAATGGCTCTTACGCCTGTTTTTGTTTTAACCCATGAGGCAGCTTTGCCGACTGTTGTGCTTTTTGTGATTTCACCTGCTGCTTTTGCATTATTTTCTGCAATTTTAGCTTTTGTTTGTGCAATTTTAATTTCATCTAATTTTGCAGCAAGCTCTTTTCCTTGCAAGTTTTTTGCCTCATTTGTTAATTTGGTAACATCTTTATATATTTCAGCCTTTTTAGCATCCTGAAACGCAGAAACTTGTACTTTTTTAAGCTCACTTTTAAGGTAATTATTATTTACAGTATCCCAGAATTTGCCTTTTAATGGTGCTCTATTTGCTGCAAATATATTTGTTTGCCCTATTGTGTTATTGTATACTTTTTGTAATGCGGGTTTATAGTTGCCGTAATTATTGTATCCCCATTTCGGAAGATCCCAGACAAGCGCTTTGCCTGCTCTATAAGCCGTTGGCAATGCCATTAAACCGCCGCCAAACAGCAAATAACTTTTTAATTCGTCTGCATCGCTTGCACGGTTAATTGCTGCGCCTGTCGCGGCTGCACTTAATACGTATAGATCCCTTTCGCTTACTCCGTTAATATAATTACTCATATTTATTCCCCGTATTTATATAAAGTTTTTTGCTCAGTTAAAATTGCTTATTTTGTAAAGAAATGTAAAGCCCGAGAAATATCGGGCTTTATCCTGTTACATTTAATTTATTTTGCTGGTTGCTAATTGCATAATATGGAAAATTGCTATTATTGCCATAAAGCATTTGCTGAAGAAGCATAAGTTCCTGCGGTGACATTGTCATTTGCGGCAGCATATTAGTTATAGCAGTATTAAATGCCTGATTTGATGTATTTATTGCCTGAGCTATTTTTTCCTGCTCGGCTGCTTTTTTCTCTGAATAGCTTTTCCCAACAACCAGTTTTCCGAGCAGATCACCTATAATGAAGCCTGGGATACTTCCGAGCGGTCCTAAAATTGCGGTACCTATAGCTCCGCCTGCAATACCTGCGGCAATTCTTACACCACTTTTGCCTACTTCCAGTGCGCCATTGACTAATCCGCCCTCTTTTGTGGCTTTGAAGATATTGGGCAATTCAAATACTACCATTAGTGCCGTACCGATTAATGGTGCTCTTTTCCCAAGACCTTTCAATGTCCCGCCTAATTTAGATAAGAGCTTTTTATCGCTTTTCCATAATGCGGAAACATCTGTTTTGTAACCTTTTAAGGAATCTTTTAAGCTTTGGAAAATCTTTTTATCTCCGGTTACTTTTTCTGCACCTATAAAAGCATCTTTTATTTGCTTGTGAAATTCTGTAAAAGAATTTTCCCCCGATGCTTTTAAAATCTGCCGTTGGTTTTTGATGCTTTTGGTTATTTCTGTGGCAAACCTGTCATCAAAAATCAGCCTTCCGGCATAATTCAGCCCTGTTTTGGCAATACTTGCTATTCCCATAATTGACCTACCTTTACATAACCTTACCTTATCTATATAAAAAAATTGTTAAATTCCTAATTGCCTATCTGTAAAATTTTTCTTAACATTTATTAATATTTTTTTATTATATGATTATTACAAAGGAGAGTTTAAATGCATACAATAACTTTAATAAACGGTGACGGAATAGGCCCTGAAATATCAGATTCCGTAATAAAAATTATCAAAGCAAGCGGTCTTGAAATTAATTGGGATATTCAAACAGCAGGTGCTGATGTTGCAGCTGTTGAGGGGGTGCCTTTACCGGAAAGAATTTTAGAGTCTGTCAGAAAAAATAAAGTTGCTTTAAAAGCTCCTGTTACAACTCCTATAGGCAAAGGGTTCCGCTCTGTTAATGTGCAGTTAAGGAAAGATTTGGATTTGTATGCAAATTTAAGACCGTGCAAAAATCTTCCGAATGTTAAAACACGTTTTGAAAATGTTAATCTGGTTGTTGTACGTGAAAATACAGAGGATTTATATGCAGGCATTGAGAGAATGGCAGATAAAGATACTGCTGAAAGCATTAAAATTATTACCCGTAAGGCTTCAGAGAGAATTTGTAAATTCGCATTTGATTATGCGGTTAAAAACAACAGACATGAGGTTTGTGTTGTAACAAAAGCAAATATTATGAAAATGTCTGACGGTTTGTTTTTGGAAAGTTACCGAAAAATTGCCGAAAATTACCCGCAGATTAAAAAACGCGAAATTCTTGTGGATAATTTATGTATGCAACTTGTGCAGGATCCTTCAAGGTTTGATGTGCTTGTATTACCTAATTTATACGGCGATATTGTGTCTGATTTGACTGCAGGGCTTATCGGCGGGCTTGGTGTTGCACAGGGCGCTAATATTGGTGAAAATTGCGCTGTTTTTGAACCGGTTCACGGCTCTGCTCCTGATATAAAAGGGCAAAATAAAGCTAATCCGACTGCTCTTTTGTTGTCTGCTGTTGAGATGCTTAAATATATCGGTGAAAATTCATACGCTGAAAAAATTGAGTGTGCCTTATTTAAAACGCTTTCTCAAGATGTTAAAACTGTTGATTTAGGCGGAAATGCAACAACGACAGAGTTCACGGAAAAGATTATAGAAAATTTATAACAATCCTAAATCACGAAGAAATTTTTGATTATTTGCAAGGTTAGCAAGTTTTTCATCAACAAACGGATCTGCCACACCTTCGTCAAAGAGCTTTTTCACCATATCGTTGTGGGATTTGTTTTCAGGGTTTGAGAGCACAAGTTTTGAAAAATTGTTTATATCCGTCTGTTTTTCATAAAGCTCAACAGCTTTTTTGCTCATGTTTTTCAAAAATTCATTTTTAGGCGTGACAAATGCATCCCCGAACGGTAGTGTCGCAGGTGCTGCGTTGCTTTTTGTATTGTAGTCTCTTAATTTTTCCGCAAGTTTTTTGAACATAAACATATCCCTTCATGTTATATTATCTGTATTTTTTTGTAAATGTCTATCAATCTTTAGATTGAGTTTTTGATAATTTTCTCTTGATTATAACTTTTATTTAAACTAGAATAATCCTGTAGTAAGAAAGAGGTTTTAGATGCTTGATATCAAATTAATACGTGAAAATCCCGAAAAAATAAACGAACTTTTAAAACGCAGAAATCCTGATTTATCAATAGATGAGGTTATAGAAATTGACGTAGAACGCCGTAAAATTCAGACTTTAGCTGATGATTTACGTGCCAAACGCAAAGCTGAATCACAAAAAATCGGCGAATTGAAGAAAAAAGGCGAAAATACTGATGCAATTCAGGAAGACGTTCGTAAAATCGGTGAAGATATCAAGGAATTAGAGGAAAAACAATCGGTTTTGGATGAAAGACAGCGCAATTTGCTTTTGCACATCCCGAATATTCCGGATGAAACCACCCCGATAGGCGCTTCTGAGGATGATAATGTCGAAGTTTACAAATGGGGAGAACCGAGAAAATTTGATTTTGAATTCAAACCCCACTGGGATATTTGCGAAGAAAAGAAACTTGTTGATTTTGAACGCGGTGTAAAGCTTTCACAGAGCAGATTTACGCTATACCGTGGTTTGGGTGCAAAGCTTGAACGCGCAATTATAAACTTTTTCCTTGACTACCATACGGGTGAACAGGGCTATGAAGAAATTCTGCCGCCGTTTATGGCTAACGCAGCAACTATGACCGGCACCGGACAGCTGCCTAAGTTCGCGGAAGATATGTATAAGTGCGTTGACGAGGATTTGTACTTAATTCCGACGGCTGAAGTTCCGGTTACAAATATCTATGCCGGTGAAATCTTGTCTGAAGACCAACTGCCTATGTATATGACGGCTTATACACCATGCTTTAGACGTGAAGCGGGTTCTGCCGGAAAGGATACAAGAGGTTTAATCCGTGTTCACCAGTTTAATAAAGTTGAGCTTGTAAAACTTTGTACACCTCAAACAAGCAAAGATGAACATGAAAAATTAACGGAAGATGCTGAAAAAATGCTTCAATTGCTTGAATTGCCTTACCGCAGAGAAGCCTTATGCACGGCAGATATCGGCTTCAGCGCAAATAAATGCTGGGATTTGGAAGTTTGGATGCCGTCTTACGGTACATATAAAGAAATTTCAAGCTGCTCAAATTACGGCGATTATCAGGCACGACGCGCAAATATCAGATACCGCGACAAAGAAACCGGAAAAACACAGTTTGTTCACACAATTAACGGCTCAGGTCTTGCGGTTGGCAGAACTTTTGCCGCTATTGTTGAAAATTACCAGCAGGCTGACGGTTCTATAGTTATTCCGGAAGTCTTAAGAAAATATACAGGTTTTGATATTATTCCGTAAGTTAAAATTTTATAAAATATTTAATAAATAATTTTGTGAGCGGTGTGAGTTTGTAAAGCTTTAAACCGCTTATTTTAATTGCTTTTCCGTCTTTTGCACAAATGGTAAGCGAACGTGTTTTGGCACATTTGGCTATAATTTGCCCCGGTTTTCCTGCCTTATCCAAAATTCTTGTCTTGTAAGGATTAACAATAAAAAATTTGCTGCCGTAAGTTATGTATGTTGGCAAATAAGGATGGAGAGCGCGAATTGTGTTCAAGATTTCTACAGAGGTTTGGTTCTCAAAATCGAGCATTTTTTCATTCCCAGAAATATTCGGGAAATAGCTGGCATCGGCCTCATTTTGTTCTAAAGGCTGGATTATTCCTGCATTAAGTCTTTTTAAAACTTCACAAGCCAAAAGCCGAGCCTGAAAAACAGTTTTTTCTTTTAATTCTTTGGCTGTGTCACAAGGTAGTATGTCAACTTTTTGCTGTGCAAGTATAGGCCCCTTATCTAATTCAGGTGTCATCAGGTGAAATGTGACGCCTGATTGAGTTTCCCCGTGCAAAATTGTCTGGATATACGGGTTTGGGCCTCTGTATTTGGGCAGAAGCGACGGGTGAACGTTTATTGCGGCAATAGTTGGCATATCTATTATTTCTTTTTTTAATTTTTCCCGCCATGTCCCGACAAGAATTATATCTGCATTAAGTTTTATAATTTCACGCTTAAATTCTTCACTATTCGCGGTTTTACACTTAATCTCTTTGATTTTGCGCTCTTTAATCATGGTTACTTCAGGAGAACTCTTGAAAAAATCAAGCAAAAACAGCTTAAACTTTGACATTGTTGTCCGTTCATGCCTGAATACTGCCGAAAGCTCAAAGCCGGAGTCGTTAACTCCCTCCATAAGGTTTGCGAGCATTTCACCTTTTCCTAAAATAACTACTTTCATAATCCCTCGTTTTAGTATTTAATTTTGGATGCGCGTTCAATTTCTCTTTTTTGGTCTTTTTTGGCTAAATCATCACGTTTGTCGTGAAGTTTTTTACCTTTTGCAAGCCCTATCTCAACTTTTGCAAGGCTGCCTTGAAAAAATACTTCCAAAGGTACAATTGTGTAATTTTCTTTTTTAACTTTGCTTTGAAGTTTCAGGATTTCTTTTTTAGTAAGCAGAAGTTTTCTGGTTCTTTCAGGCTCTTTGTTGTAGCGGTTACCCTGTTCATAAGGCGATATGTGGCATTTGTATAAAAATACCTCGTTATCTTCAATCTTGCAAAAACTGTCTTTTAGATTTATTGCATTGTTGCGTATGGATTTAATTTCGGTTCCGGTCAAAACAATTCCGGCTACATATTTTTCAAAAATTGTGTAGTCGTGAAATGCTTTTCTGTTTGTTGTGACAACTTTTCTTTCCATAAAATGATTATATCATGAATTATACAGAAAACATTTTACATAATGTGTATCGGTAATTTGAGTTTTGTCAGGCATTTTTTCACGGCAGACAGGCATACAGTATGGGCAGCGCGTGTGGAATTTGCATCCCTTAGGCAAATCTGACGGAGAGGGCAGATCCCCTTCAAGTATAATCTTTTCTTCGCCGGTTTTTGTAATCTGCGGTACGGAGCTTAACAATGCTTTTGTGTACGGGTGCGCAGGGGTAAAAAATATTTCATCAGTTTTACCGAGTTCTACTATTTCTCCAAGATACATAATTGCAACCCTGTCGGATAAGTATTTAATCACGCTCAAATCGTGTGAAATAAATAAAAATGTCAGGTCGTAATCGTCTTTCAGCCCCTGCAAAAGGTTTATGATTTGTGCCTGAATACTCACATCAAGCGCGCTCACAGGCTCATCTGCAAGTATAAATTCCGGGCTTAGCACAAGTGCGCGGGCTATTGCAATCCTTTGTCTTTGCCCTCCTGAAAATTCATGCGGGTAAAGGTTAAGGCACTCTTCATCAAGGCCAACTTTGCAGGCTGTATCAACCACTATTTTTTTTATTTCGTCATTTGTGAAATCCGTATTAATTTTTAAAGGTTCTGCAAGAGTATCAAAAATTTTCATTTTCGGGTTCAAGCTGGCGTATGGGTTTTGGAAAATCATCTGAACCTTTTTTCTGAAAGCTTTCAGCTCAGGATTTTTCATCTGTAGAACATTTTCTCCTTCGAAAATTATTTCACCTTTGCAGGCAGGTTCAAGAAGCATTATGGCTTTGGCGAGCGTGGATTTGCCGCATCCTGATTCACCGGCTACTGCCAAAATTTCACCTTTTTTAATATCAAGCGAAAGATTATTTACGGCATGTATTATTTCCGGCGTGCCTAATATTCCGCGCTTTGTTTTATATTCTACAGTCAGATTTTTAATCTCAATTAATGTCATATTGATAATTTTATATTATTTGTTGATTTATTGCAATCAGTTGGAAGATTAAGATGGCCTTTAAAATTTATGTTAAAAATTCAGGATAAGCGTTTTGTGTGATGTGTTAATAATTTTACAAAGCGCTAAATTTGTGGCATAATAATTTTTAAGGATAGTTATTATGTACGAATTTCCGTTTGAGCTGGATGATTTTCAAAAAGAGGCCTGTAATTATATAGATGAAGGCAAAAGTGTTGTGGTCTGTGCCCCTACAGGTGCCGGAAAAACTGTCATAGCAGAGCACGCTATCCACCGCGCACTGGAAAACGGCAAAAGAATATTCTACACCACACCGTTAAAAGCTCTTTCCAATCAAAAATATTACGATTTCGGTCAAAAATACGGTCAGGAAAATGTCGGGCTTTTGACTGGTGACACTTCAATCAACAGAAGCGGACAAATTGTAGTTATGACAACGGAAGTTTTTCGTAATATGCTTTACGGCACAAATTTCGGTGCTGTTGCCGATAATTTGAAGGACGTAAAATATGTTGTCCTTGATGAAGTTCACTATATGAATGATGAACAGCGCGGTACTGTTTGGGAAGAAAGTATAATTTACTGCCCGACAAATGTTCAAATAATCGCATTATCCGCAACGGTTGCAAATGCTGATGAATTGACAAATTGGATTAATACGGTACATTCAAAAACCGAGCTTGTTGATACGGATTTTCGCCCTGTGCCTTTGAGGTTTTACTATTTTGACAGCTCGCAGCCGAATAAACTTCTGCCGCTTTTAACGCCGAGCGGTCAGTTGAATAAAAAGATTAAGCCTGAAAAGCATGCCTGGGGCAAGCACGGCAAAAATAAACAAAAATCACCCGTAAAAGATGTTATCAGAAATCTTGCAAATCAGGATATGCTGCCTGCAATTTATTTTACTTTCTCACGTAAGAAATGTGATGAACAAATGGAAAAATGTGCATCATTAGGGCTTGTAACCCCGGGCGAGCAGGCGCAGATAAGACAGTTTGTGGATGAATATATTGCGGAAAACCCGCATCTTTACGGAAATAAACATATAGAATATTTAATGCAGGGGGTTGCCTCTCATCATGCCGGACTTTTGCCTGCTTGGAAAAATTTAGTTGAAAAATTATTTCAAAAAGGGTTGATAAAGGTTGTTTTTGCAACGGAAACACTTGCTGCAGGGATTAATATGCCGGCAAGATCAACTGTCATCAGCTCTACGAGTAAAAGAACGGATAGCGGACACAGAATGCTTACGGCAAGCGAGTTTTTGCAAATGTCAGGACGTGCGGGACGCCGCGGAATGGATGAAATAGGGTATGTTACAATTGTCGGGACGCCTTTTCAGTCGCCGGAAGAAGTAGCAGAGCTTGTTTTGAGTGATGCTAATCCTCTTGAAAGCCGTTTTTCTCCAAGTTATTCCATGGTTTTGAATTTGCTTCAAAGATTTAGTCTTGAAGAATCAAAAGAGCTTATTTTGAAAAGTTTCGGCTACTATTCCGCCGGCTCAAGAATGCAGCCTTTATTGAAACAATTTGAAATTAATGAAAAAGAAAGAGCCGAAAGAACTTTTGTGTGCCCGCATAAGATTTCCGACGAAGAATTTCTTAAATACGACAAAATGCGTCATTTATATGTTCAAAACAGGCTTACTTATAAAAAAATATGCAAGCAGGAGCAGGCTAAAAAACGTCCGCTGTCAGATGAGGTTATTGCATTTCGTGACAGTAACAGGCTGCTTTTGGAACAGCTTCATTCATACCCTTGCGATAATTGCAACCGTTACAAAAAACATGCCAAAAATCTTGAAGTGCTTGCAAGAATTGATGTCCGTCAGGCTAAACTTGAAAAGGAAATGGAACGCCAGCGCGATATTTATTGGAATAAATTTTTGGCGCACAGAAGTGTTTTGATGGACTTTGGATATCTTACAGACGATTATCCGACCTCACGAGGGGTTACAACATCTCAAATCAGATCAGAAAATGAGTTGTATATTGCGGAAATAATTTTTTCAAATGTTTTGGATGGGCTGACACCATCTCAGCTTGCGGCTGTTATCTGTGCGGTTACAACAGAAGATTTGCGGATCGATATCCCTTATCTGCCTTTCTCTCAAACTGTCAGAAAAACCTTGAATTTAATTAGAAACATCAGACGTAAAATCGAAAAAGTTCAAAACAGATACATGGTTGAGTCGCCTATGTATATAAATCCTTATTTCAGCTCGTTAATTGAATTGTGGGTAGAAGGTGCTGAATGGGAAACAATAACCGAACAAATTGATATGGGCGAAGGCGATATTGTAAGAGCATTTAAACGTACTGTTGACGTATTAAGACAGTTTACGACCATAGATAACGTTCCGGAATCTCTTGTTTTCACAGCGCGCGAAGCAATCGAAAAAATTCTGCGAGAACCTGTTGATGTGGATTAAAATTTATGTTATTCTTTACAAAAAGGAGAAAGCAAATGGAGTTAATAAAATTTTTCAGAAACGGGGGGGGGCATCTCTCCTAGGTAGATGTAGCAAGGGTTTTGAGAACGCCAGAAGGGGAATATGTCTTTTCGACGACGCTCTCACCTTCGGCTCCGCTATGGTCTCAAAGACATATTTCCCTTC